>NZ_CP039143.1:1483036-2966072 GCF_013343215.1 Acinetobacter sp. 10FS3-1 | reverse complement strand
GTGAATCCCCTATTCATTCCATTGTTTATTTAAAAGATGGCGACGGCCAAAGCGGGCCGCCATTCTAACCAAGTTATCCACATCTGTCATGGCTATTTCCGCAGATTTTGTGCAAAAACAGTCCAAAATGGATAAATTTAAATTTAAAAGGCTGGTGTGGATAAGTTTATCCGCAAGCTGTGGATAAAATATATCACAAAGTTATCCACAAAGTATAAAATTAATAGAAACAGTTTTACCCACAACCTAAGTTTATGTTTATTTAGAATAAAACTACCTTTTCCACAGAAAAACCCCTCCATAATAGTAATAAATTTAAATTTATAAATTTGAATTTATATATAAGATTCGACTTTTCTGTGGATAAACATAATTCGGTTAAATTTAAATTCAAAACCACAATCCAAATTTAAACCTGTTACAGTATTGTGGATAACCGTGTTGATATAAATGTTAATAACTTATATTCAAATGAATAACAACAACTTAATTTGTGTATAACTTTTAAGCAAGGGATTTTTTTAATCTATGAGATTCCTCAAAGCGACTTAGCCTTGAGAACTTATTTGAAAAGAAAACCTGTTTTACATTGACAGCTTAAGCAATGAGCACTAAAATCGCGGACCTTCATAGAAAGATCTTTTTGGGAGTTTCGAGATGAAACGTACATTCCAACCATCTGAATTAAAGCGTAAACGCGTTCATGGTTTCCGTGCTCGTATGGCTACTAAAGCTGGTCGTCAAGTATTAGCTCGCCGTCGTGCAAAAGGCCGTCACAGCTTAACTGTTTAATCAGTTAGGCTTTGCCGACTTTGGGTGTTATGACAGCACTTTATGGTTTTGGCACAGAGTTACGATTACGCTGTGCTGCCGATTATAAAGGTGTCTTTGATGGTGCGCTTTTTAAAGTGCATCAACCCCATTTCTTATTTCTTGCAAAACCGTCCGAACAGCCGAACAGCCGTTTGGGTTTAGTTGTTGCTAAGAAAAAAGTGCGCCGTGCGCATGAACGAAATCGAGTAAAACGACTCGCTCGCGAAAGTTTTCGCCTGCATCAGCAGCAACTCAGTGATTTGGATATTGTGGTGATGCCCAAAATGGGGATCGATAGCGTACCGAATGCTGAACTGCATCAGCAATTACAATTTGCTTGGCAAAAACTGAACCGTCTTGCCAAAAAGCATACAAAAACAGCTCCCTCCCCACAAAAGTAGAGCGCGCCAATGGTACGTTTACTGCATTGGTTAATCCGTTTCTATCAGATTGCGATTAGTCCTTTACTGGGACCACGCTGTCGCTATATTCCTACCTGTTCACAATATTCTCTGGAAGCAGTCCATCGACATGGTGCTGGACGTGGTGTGTGGTTGGCGACTAAACGTATTTGTCGTTGTCACCCCTGGGGTGGATCAGGATATGATCCTGTGCCTTTGAAAGCGATTCGTTTTATTTCATTTCAGCAAATAGATTCTCAAACGCTTCACGTTGCTGTACCCTTTCGTGATCGTTTAATGAACCAAAATCACTCTAACCACTTGGGGTAATACATATGCAACAATGGGCCAGGATTGCAATTCTAGGAGCCATGTTTGTTGTCGCATATTTGCTCATTTTGGCTTGGCAAAAAGATTATGGAAATGCAGAAACCCAACCGAAGCAGGAAACTGTGGTGGTTTCGCAGGAAGTATCAGCAGATTTGCCAAATAATCAGGTTGCTAGTGCAACCTCTGATGTGCCACAAGCAAATGTACCAGCGCAGCAAGCTACGGATGCTACAGCACCTGTAAGTCAGCAGCTTATTTCAGTACAAACTGACCTTTATCATCTTTGGATCAATCCAAAAGGTGGTGATATTGTTCGTGTTGAATTACTCAATCATGACAAAAACAAAGACAGTGATGAGCCTTTCGTCATGCTGGAAAGCGATGCGAAACGGACTTATGTTGCTCAGTCAGGTCTGATCGGTCTGAATGGGCCGGATAGCAGCCGCAATGGCCGTCCAATGTATGAGCTGGAAAAAACCACTTATACCTTGGCAGATGCCAAAGCCAGCAAAAATAAAGCCGGCGAAACGGTCAAAGTCTTGTCTGTACCGATGGTCTTTAAAACGGCTGATGGTGTAGAAATTATCAAGACCTTTAACTTTATCGAAGGTGAATACCCAGTCGTGGTGAATCACAAGGTGATTAACCGTAGCGGTCAAGCCTGGCAAGGTCAGATGTTTGGTCAGATCAAGCGTGATAATTCAGAAGATCCAGGCAAGTCGGATCAGGGGATTTTCACTCTAGGGACTTTCTTGGGCGGTGCCTGGGGAACACCAGATGAGCAGTATAACAAGTTGAAATTTGACAACTTTACTGAAGAAAAGCTCAGCACTGAAGCCAAGGGTGGTTGGGTTGCAATGGTACAGCACTATTTTGTAAGTGCATGGGTACCGGGTAACTTGAAACTGACCCAAGCCAATGGCGAAGCCTATAGCGCGAAACTTGAATCACGCAAGTCTACTGATGACATGAACATCATCGGTTTTACTTCACCAACTTTCACGGTGCCGGCGGGTACGGTTGCTGAAATTGATGCGACCTTCTATTCCGGTCCAAAAATCCAGTCAGAACTGAAAGACCTGGCTACGGGTCTGAATCAGACTGTAGATTATGGCTGGTTATGGCCAATTGCCAAACTGCTGTTTGTCGGACTTGAATTCTTCCACGGTCTGGTGGGGAACTGGGGCTGGGCGATCATTTTATTAACCATCTTGGTCAAATTGATCCTGTGGCCTTTATCGTCGAAGAGCTATCGCTCCATGGCGAAAATGCGTGTGATTGCACCAGAAATGCAACGTATGAAAGAAGAGTTCGGTGAAGACCGGATGCGCTTCTCTCAGGAAATGATGGCGCTGTACAAGCGTGAGCAGGTCAACCCACTGGCGGGCTGTTTACCGCTGTTACTGCAGATGCCAATTTTCCTGGCTTTGTACTGGGTCCTGATGGAATCTGTGGAACTGCGCCATGCCCCATGGCTGCTCTGGATTCAGGATTTATCTGCGATGGATCCATGGTTCATCCTGCCATTAATCATGGGAACCACAATGTATATTCAGCAAATGCTGAATCCACAGCCTACTGATCCAATGCAGGCGAAAGTGTTTAAAATTATGCCGATCATTTTCACTGTATTCTTGCTGTTCTTCCCGGCAGGTCTGGTTCTGTACTGGATTGTGAACAACCTGATCACGATCTTGCAGCAGTCCTTGATCAATAAAGCCGTGGCCAAAGAGCGTGCCAAACGCGATGAGGCAACGCCAGTCAACTAAGTTGTACTGACGGGCTGAATAAATCCGCTTAAGATGGTAATCTTAGGCGGATTTTTTTTGGCTGTCCTTTTGAGTCCTTGCAGGTGAATTTTATGCTTAACCCAACCACAACGATTGCTGCAATTGCAACTCCCCCAGGGCGTGGCGGTGTGGGGGTAATTCGCCTGTCAGGTCCAAAATCCTATGCGATTGCGCAGGCCTTAACCCAGAAAGACTTACCCAATGCCCGTTTTGCCGGTTTTCGCCAGTTTTATGATGCTGCCGGTGAGGTGATGGATGAGGGACTGGTGCTTTGCTTTCCTAACCCGAGTTCCTTTACCGGTGAGGATGTGGTCGAGTTACAAGGTCATGGCGGTCCGGTGATCCAGAATGCCCTGCTGGGCCGTTTGCTGGAGCTGGGCGCAACAGCTGCCAAAGCCGGTGAATTTTCCATGCGTGCCTTTGAAAATGGCAAACTGGATTTGGTTCAGGCCGAGGCGATTGCAGACCTGATTGATGCCACCTCACAGGCAGCCGCACGTTCTGCGGTACGTTCCTTACAGGGCGCTTTTTCCACCAAAGTCAATGCAGTACTGGAACAGCTGATCCATTTGCGCTTGCATGTGGAAGCGGCGATTGATTTTCCGGAAGAGGAAATTGATTTTCTGGCAGATGGCAAAATTTTAAACTTGCTGGATGGAGTCTCGACTGCCGTGACGCAGGTACAGCAGTCTGCACGTCAGGGACAGTTGCTGCGTGAAGGTCTACAGGTGGTGATTGCCGGCAAGCCCAATGCTGGTAAATCTTCTTTACTGAATGCCTTGGCTGGAATTGAACGTGCCATTGTGACCGATATTGCCGGCACTACGCGCGATGTTCTGCATGAGAAAATTACTTTAAATGGACTACCGATTACTCTGACTGATACCGCCGGTTTACGGGAAACAGGTGATATTGTGGAAAAAGAAGGGATTCGCCGTGCCATTAAAGAGATTGAACAGGCGGATTTACTGCTGCTGGTCTATGACTTGAGCCAAGGTGAAGATCCGCTTCAACTGGCTCAAGAATATTTTGCAGAGTATATCGAACCGAAACGTTTAATCTTGATTGGTAATAAAGCCGACTTAACCGGTACAGAGGCAAAAATCGGAGATTTAAAAGGCTTCCGCCATATTACTGTGTCTGCCAAGCAGGAAACAGGCGTACAGTCGCTGATAGAGGCGATTACAGAGCATGCAGGCTTCCAGCCTGAAGAGGATACCTTTATTGCCCGTACCCGCCATTTAGACGCAATGAAGCGTACCCAGCACTATCTTGCTGAAGCACGTGAGCAACTGGTGGTTTATAACGCAGGTGAACTGGTCGCGGAGTCACTGCGACTGGCACAAAATGCCTTGGGGGAAATTACCGGTGACTTTAGCGCAGATGATTTGCTGGGGAAAATATTTGGGTCATTCTGTATCGGGAAATAATGTCAGCTTTGCCAGGCAATGAAATATTGCGCAGATCAAAACAGCCGAATCAGGCTGTTTTTTTTGTATTGTCTTAAAGCGTATAAGATTTAGATGAGAAAGATGCTCCTCCTAAGCTGGTGCAGGTTTCCTCCATTCTCTACTTTAGTAGCCAGATATTAAAAATATACACCTTCAATAATTTTCTAAAATTCATCCAGTTCCAGTGGAGGAAGATTGGCCTGTTCACCAAGCCCATGATGGTATCAATGAAATTGATTAATTCATTTATTAAACCATTCACTGTCCCTTGAATGGCTACTCCCTATTGTAAAACATTAATACTGGATGGGTCTGCCGCTAATGCAAAACTTGTTTAATAGTAAGAATATTGAATTTTAAGTTTTTGATAAAATTGATAACTTTATTTTCTTGAAGGGATTCACCACAATCCTCTAAAAAATAAATATCCGGTGGAGGGAATATATTTAAACCCTAGGATGAAGAATGTGCAAAAAGTCCGACTGACCTGAATACAGGCACATCAGTGTGATGAAGATAATTCACTGGTACAAAAAACGTATGTTACTGGCCAACATTTTAATGACAGTCATCATGCTATTAGAAGTTCGGTGGCTGGATTTACAATTCTATGGCTTTACTTGCAGAGGGTTGGTTGATGAGTGGGCATTGGGGCTGGCATATTTTGCTTACCGTTGCGCTCGATATGATGCGCAAGATCACCGTTTTAGTTTTGGCAGCTGGAAAATTGAAATTTCGGCTGCTGATCGGAGTGCCGTCTTCTTGCTGGTTGTGGCACTATTTATGGCTTTTCAATCTGTAAATGACTGTTTAAACCGATTGCTATTCAGGATACCAAGGCCATGCCAATGGTGATTTGAGGTTTAGCGAGAGAACCTGGGAAACTGTATGGGATGCAGAAATCGAGCATCCAAGGATGAAGGAAATACGAGAAATGATTGCAGAATTTTTAGTGGGAAAAATTACCGCTTTTGATATGTCCGGGAAATGGGAAAGGCAAATTTTCCTGTAGTTGACTCTAGCCATCAATAACCGTCTCAATGTCGATCAGGCACGGGAGGAGCTGGTGATTGATGCGGAAATTGTACAGATTTCGGTAGAAATCAATTCTCTTTAATGAAACCGATGTTCCACGTGAAACGTGAAACGTGAAACGTGAAACGTGAAACGTGAAACGTGAAACATGAAGTGGGAAATCTGTAGACTTTAGCTAAGAGCCATTGCAAAGGTCAGAATTTTGGCATGGTTTTTAAGTAGAATGAGTTGGAAAAAATTTTAGAGCAATGAGCAAAAATATGATTAAAACAACCTTGGTATTGACCCTGTTCAGTTTGGCTTCAACTTTCACTATGGCAAATGTAGAGACAGTGAAAAAAAACCTCAGCCAACAACATCCAAAACTGAAAATTGAAAATATCCAGCCAACTGAAATGCAGGGTATTTACAGTGGTTCCATGCAGGGTCAGATTGTCTATTTGAATCAGGATGCCCAGCATCTGATTGCAGGCTCAATGTTGCGTATTCAGGATCAGCATAATCTGAGCCGGGACCTGTTGGTCCAGCAAAACAGTATAGACTGGAAAAAATTGCCCTTACAGGATGCTTTAAAAAGTGTAAGAGGGACGGGTAAACGTCAGATTGCGATCTTTTCTGACCCCTATTGCCCGTATTGTAAACAGCTGGAGGTAGAACTGAAAAAGTTGAAAGATGTTACGATTTATACTTTTATTCTGCCGTTAAAGCCGCAGTCGATCCTGCCATCCAAGCAGCTATATTGTGAAAACCATCCTGTGCAAGCTTGGGAAGACTTGATTTTTAAAGGCATCACGCCTAAAAGTAAAAAAAGTTGCGCCAATCCGGTCGAGCGCAATATCCAACTGGCGCAGACGCTGGGCATTCATGGGACACCCGCCATTATTTTTTCCAATGGTTTTAAGGTGATGGGGGCTTATCCGGCCGAGCAGATTGAACAGATTTTTAAGGAATTTACTTTATAAGTTTCTGTAACAGACTCTAGATACAGACCATAAAAAAGCACCAGATTTGGTGCTTTTTTACCTAGTATTGGGCGATATCCGTGTAGATTTACACCGTTTTACGTTTCGTGACCATATTATAAATAAACAGAATAATCACAGCACCGATAATGGACGCAATCAGACCTGCCGCAGAGTCGGCTGAATACAGCCCCAACATACGTCCACCGAAGGTCGCCAGTAAAGAGCCAGCAATACCCAATAAAGTGGTGACGATAAAACCTGCTTTATCATCTCCGGGATGAATTGCCCGCGCAATCAGGCCCGCAACAAAACCAATCACAATAGCAACGATAAGTGTCCACATGAGGAGGCTCCTTATTATCATGTCTTTGTTTTTACATCATGTATTCATCATACTGAGGTAAACAAAAAACAGAAAAAAGTTGAGTCCTGCAACAGGGTGTAGTGTTTTTGTGCCTGTATGGGCTGAATCCTACCGCACAAAAAGTGGCAATCGCCACTTTTGGCAAGCAATCCTAGAGACCGATTTCACCAATAAACGGTAAATGACGGTATTTCTGGTTATAGTCCAGACCGTAGCCGACAATGAATTTATCTTCCACTTCAAAACCGAGGAACTGGACGTCTAGGTCAATTTCACGACGTGAAGGTTTGCTGACCAGAGTACAAAGCTGGATTGAATTCGGTTCACGTGTTTGCAGGATGTCGAGTACCTTGCTCAGGGTATTACCCGAGTCAATAATGTCTTCCACCACCAGCACATCTTTAGCACGGATTTCGCCATCCAGATCTTTTAAAATTTTCACATCATGTGTTGAAATTGTACCGCCACCGTAGCTGGATACAGTCATAAAATCCAGTTCATGGGGTTTGGAAATCGCGCGACATAAGTCCGCCATGAAAATTACTGAGCCACGTAATAAACCGATGAGCACAAGTTCTTTGTCACTATTGGCATAGTGTGCATCGATTTGAGCACCAAGCTCTTTGACTTTAGCTTGAATTTCTTCAGCGGAAATCATTACGCTCATTTGAACGGTCATGGGTAGATACCTGAAAATTGAAAAATAAAAAAGGTGTTGACTTGCAACACCTGAATATTCACTAATTTTAATACATCCGAACCTGAGATGCACCTGTTTCATCGGCTGTAAATGTAATCAGGTTTTGGTGGAAGCCGTATCCCTTTTTAAGAGTGTTGCACAGCCTACGCTGATCACTGACCAGAGCAGCAGCCTGCGACGGCGCGATTTTCCAGCAGCGGTATCCGCTCTAGGCTTTGACATAGCGGGCTTGTCCATAAATATAGGTCGCTGCAATATTACGGTCATCCCCCAGCATGGTCAGGGCAAAAAATGTATCTTCAATACTTTGCGCCTTGCTTTGGCGTAGTGCTTGAAGCGCAGTGGCATTCAGTTCCAATACCACAAAATCGGCTTCTTTACCGATATTAAAATTGCCCAATCGATCCTCCAGGCTCAGGGCCTTGGCTCCGCCTAAGGTGGCATGATATAAGGCTGCGAAAGCTGGAAGCTGCTCGCCCTGTAGCTGCTGGACCTTATAAGCTTCGTTCAGGCTTTGCAGCTGGTTAAATGAAGTCCCTGCCCCAATGTCGGTCCCTAGTCCGACTTTCACCTCTTTGTCCCACGTCTTTTTCAAGGGAAACAGGCCGCTGCCAAGGAACAGGTTGGAGCTGGGACAGAAGGCAATTGCTGAATCGGTCTGATGCAGACAATCCCATTCGGATTCTTCAAGATGTACACAATGCGCAAATACCGATTTTGACCCGGTCAGGCCATAATGCTGATAGACATCCAGATACCCTTTACGTTCTGGAAACAGGTCTTTGACCCAGGCAATCTCATTGTGATTTTCACTAAGATGGGTGTGAACATAGACATCCGGATATTCTGCTTTCAACTGCCCTGCTTTTTCCAGCTGTTCGGGAGTCGAGGTTGGGGCAAAGCGCGGGGTAATTGCATACAGGTTCCGCCCCTGCCCATGCCACTTTTCAATCAGTTGTTTTGAGTCCCGATAGGCAGTGTCAGGGCTATCGCAGAGCTCGGGAGGAGCATGACGATCCATCAGTACCTTACCGGCAATCAGGCGCATATTCTGTGCCGTAGCAGCTTCAAAGAGCGCATCTACAGATTGCGGATGTACGGTACAGAAAACCAGTGCCGTGGTGGTTCCATTTTTTAATAATTCCTGAACAAAAAAATCAGCAATTTTCTTTGCATAGGCTGGGTTCTGAAACTGGATTTCGGTAGGAAAAGTATAGGTGTTCAGCCATTCCAGCAGCTGTTCGCCATAAGCACCCATCATTTCGGTTTGCGGAAAGTGAATATGGGTATCGATAAAGCCCGGTACAATCAATTGCTCCGGATAATGGCTGACCTCTAACCCGTCTGGCAGATAATGCTGGCCTTCTTCCCAGTGGCCAAACCACCGGATCTGGCCATTTTCACTGATGAGCAAGCCATCTTCTAGATAACGCACCTGATCGTGAATTTCACGTGCTTGGGCAACGGTATTCTGGATGTCGAGGAAGCGACCGCGAACCGCTGTGGTTGCAATATGAGAAGACATGTTAACACCTGTGTTTTTACTTTTTTCAACAGATTGTAACCTACTTCAGATGATTTATAACGTGACCCTGTGGACTGCGTTTATCAAGCTTAAGCCGCAGCTGTGATCAGGTCATCTGAAAATAAAAAAGCCTGCTGATGCAGGCTTTTTTGAGGATTGTTTTTATAGCGTGGTTTCGTTGTATTTCTTGCTGTGACGAATCGACAGGATCGCAGTGATCGTCAAGACAAGCACAATAAAGCTCAGTGAAATCCAGATTGGCATATGGAACACATCCAGCATCAGCATTTTAAAGCCGATAAAGACCAGAATAATCCCGAGGCCATAAGGCAGATAATGCATCTTGGATGCTGCACCCGATAACAGGAAGAACATCGCACGCAGACCCAAAATCGCCATCAGGTTGGCGGTCAGGACAATGAAGGGGTCGGTCGTGACAGCAAAAATTGCCGGAATAGAATCGACCGCAAAGATCACATCCGAGGCTTCGACCAGAAGCAAGACCAGGAATAACGGCGTTGCCCACAGTAAACTATCCTTACGGATAAAAAACTTGTCGCCCTCAAGCTGCGGGGTGATGCGCATATGTTTACGCAGCCATTTCAGAATCGCCATATCTTCAATATTGCTTTCTTCTTCTTCATCCTGACCACGCAGGAATTTAAAGCCGGTATACACCAGGAAAGCACCGAAGATATATAAAATCCATGAGAATTCCTGCACGAACCAGGCGCCAATAAAAATGAAGATGGTTCTGAGGACAATCGCACCGAGTACGCCGTAAAGCAGCAATTTACGCTGCAGCGCGGGTGGAATGGCGAAAGCCGCAAAAATCATCAGCCAGACAAAGACGTTATCAATTGCCAGAGATTTTTCCAGCAGATAACCGGCGAAGTATTCCATGACCTTGGCATTGGCAATTGCCGTACCTGCAGTCTGTTCCAGATACAGCCATAAACCGCCACCAAATAAGGTCGCGACACTGACCCAGGCAATACTCCAGTAGGCCGCAGTCCGGACTTTTACCTCCTGACCTTGTTTTTGTTTGAAGCCTAAAAAATCAATAAACAGCATTACCAGAACGATGCTGAAAAAAGCCAGATACAGCCAGAGCGTACCAATTGTTTCCATGTGAATCCTCCACATCCGACAATTGGCCATAAAAAAACCTTGACCTGTTGTCAGATGAAAAACATCTATACCAACATGATCAAGGTCTTGCCTACATCTTACCTTTACACTTCCCATTAAAAGTGTGGCAGCAAGATGCTCAGATACCGACTTTTTGCAAAGTGTAATGACGATATTCTGACACGTTTTACAAGTTGAACCGCAATTGTTAAACGTTTGGAGGAGGCTACTCCCCTTGTTCTACTCAATTCTATTTTGGATCAACTCCAAAGAGAGTGAAGAATCTCATATTTATTGAAATTACGCAAATTTTATCTGGAGACTGGGGGATGAATAAAATCCGTTTGTCGCACCAAAATAAGCGCCAATAAGAGAGCCAAAACCGCAAGCAGGCCGCCGGCCAGTCCAATATACTCCAGCCCAATGCTTGCACTAACCCAGCCTCCGACTAAGGCACCGCCGCCAATACCGACATTATATAAACCTGAGTAAATGGCCATGGCTACATCGGTGGCATCTGAGGCCAAGTTAAGGGTTTTTGCTTGCAGGGCTAGACTAAAACCAATGATGCTCATGCCCCATAAGAGTGACAGCAGATTCAGTCCCCAGACTGTAGTGGATAAAGGCAATAATAGCAGCATGGACAGCATGATCCCGAAGCTGAAAAATGGAATGGTCATTTTTGGAAATTTGGGAGCATAGCGGCCAAATAGATAAGAGCCTAAAAAGCCTGCACCGCCATATATCAACAATAAAGTCGTGGTCTGTGCCGAGCTGAACTGGGCAACAGTCAGGGAAAAAGGCTCAATATAACTATAAGCGGTAAATTGTGCCGTGATAACTATCACGGTAAGTGCAAAGACAAGCATCAGGCTCGGGCGTCTGGCCAGAATTTTTAAACTGTTTAAAGAACCAGAATTCACACTGGGCAGTAAAGGCAAGGTTTTGGCCAGAATCAGGCAAATGACAGTGGCAGCGATGCTAATCAGGGCAAAACTGTTGCGCCAGCCATAAGCTTCCCCAATCATGCGTCCAAATGGAATACCGAGTACCATCGCCATCGCTGTGCCGGTGGCCAGCAAACCCAGTGCCTGAAATTCTTTACCTTTGGGCGCCACCCGAACCGCAAGCGAGGCGGTAATGGACCAGAACAAAGCATGGGCCACCGCAATACCTATCCGGCTCATGACCAGTATTTCAAAGCTCCAGGCAAAATAAGACAGCACATGACTGAGAATAAAAACCACGAATAATGTGCTGAGCAGCAAGCGCCGTTCAATCTGTTTGGTCAGCAGCATAATCGGTAAAGATAACAGAGCCACGATCCAGGCATAAATGGTCAGCATCAGTCCCACTTGGGTAGGAGACATTGAAAAACTTTGACCAATATCACTGAGCAAGGCGACAGGAATAAATTCGGTGGTGTTAAAAATGAACGCAGCACAGGCTAAAGCAATGACACATACCCATTGGCGGGTAGGATTTGCCGAAATTTCAGAAGATGACATAGGACGTGACGATGAGTATTGAGCTTAAATTTTAGGGGGAACGGGGCCACTTGTTAAGTTGAAAGCCTGAAAAAAATGTTTCTAAGTTCAATTCAGTAAAATCCAGCTGCGCTACTTGCCTGTTTGAAGCTCTGATGATTGACCATGCTTAACTCTTCCCTACTGCCTATCTGGTGATCTGTGAGGGGATAATTGACATATCATCTATGATTGAAATACAGACAATATAGAGCCAGAAGTAGCAGATGCAGTGTGAAGTTTTTATAAAGTCTGTTTTTGTTTCCTATTCACCTTTAGATAATATTGAAATCAGGGATTTTAAAGTATGCTGATAGCGGTTTAATTAAAAAAACGAAGGTAAGCGATGCAGTTTCAACATAGCGATAATGGCCAGCAAGGTGAATTTTTTCATTTGAATGAGGCGGGTCAACCGATTGCCAAAATCAGTTATATTTGGCGAGGAGAACATCAAATTATTGCCAATCATACCTGGGTCGATGAGTGTTTACGCGGTCAAGGGGTAGCGCGACAACTGCTGGATGTATTGGTGGAGTTTGCCCGTAACCGACAACTGAAAATTGTACCGACCTGTTCTTATGTCGAGGTGATATTTAAACGCGAGAAAAGTTTTGAGGATGTCGCCGCCTAAAAACCCTTAAAAATAAAAAAGCCCGCAAAGCGGGCTTTTCAAATCTGTTTATCCGGTTTTTAAGGCATTAATCAATTTCTGATGTAAGCCGCCAAAACCACCGTTGGACATAATCACTACGGCGTCTCCCTCGCCTGCTTCAGTGAGCACAGTTTGAATAATATCCTCCAGGCTACCTACGACTTTGGCTTTGTTGGGTGCAGCCTCGATTACCGGTTGTAAATCCCAGTCCAGACCTTCAGGTTGATACCAGAGGACTTCATCCGCCAAACGGGCTGAATGTGCCAGTCCCTCTTTATGGCTGCCCATACGCATGGTATTTGAACGCGGTTCAATAATCGCCCACAGCTTGCGTTTCCCCAGACTTTTGCGCGCACCCTCTAAAGTGGTTTCAATGGCCGTCGGATGATGAGCAAAGTCATCATAGACTTCAATTCCTTTTACAGTATCCAGTAATTCCATCCGGCGTTTCACGCCGCCAAAATTCGACAAGGCCTGACAGGCGCTGTCAATAGAAACTCCCACATGTTCTGCCGCAGCAATGGCGGCCAAGGCATTCGCCACACTATGCTGTCCGGTCATGTTCCATTTCACTTCACCTTTTACCACGCCATGTTGTAGCACTTTAAAGTGTGAGCCATCTGCGACCAATTGTTCGGCATAGAGTTCTGCAGTGTCATTGGCAGTTAAAGCGGTGCGCACCACTGGAGTCCAGCAGCCCATTTCCAGCACTTCATCAATATGGGTTTCAGTGATAGGTGCAATGATGCGGCCTTCACTGGGAATGGTACGTACCAAATGATGGAATTGTTTTTGGATGGCAGCCAGATCATCGAAAATATCGGCATGGTCAAATTCAAGATTATTTAAAATCACCGTTTTAGGGTGGTAATGCACAAACTTGGAACGCTTGTCGAAGAAGGCGGAATCATATTCATCTGCTTCGACACAGAAATATTTGCCGCCCCCTAAACGTGCACTTTCGCTAAAACCTAAAGGTACGCCGCCAATCAGGAAACCCGGATTTAAACCGGCTTGATCCAGTATCCAGGCCAACATGGTGGTGGTGGTGGTTTTACCGTGTGTCCCGGCAACGCCTAACACATGTTTGCCTTGTAGCACATGATCTGCCAGAAACTGGGGACCTGAAATATATGGCAAGCCTTCATTCAGCATATATTCTACTGCATCAATGCCGCGCTTCATGGCATTGCCGACTATCACCAGATCCGGATGCGGCTGTAAATGGCTACGGTCATAGCCCTGCATCAAGCTGATCCCTGCATTTTCCAGTTGGGTAGACATGGGTGGATAGACATTCGCATCTGAACCCGTCACTTGATGTCCTAAATCGCGGGCCAATAGTGCTAGTGAACCCATAAAGGTGCCACAAATACCCAAAATATGCAGATGCATCTACTTCACTCCATTCTTGCCTGACACATCACGTTGTAGAGGTGCTGTTGCCATGATTTATTCGATTTGCAAGCAACGATAGCAAGGCTTAGACTGAAAAGATAGTCAAAGTTCAAGCATTCCTGTGGGATTTTTTTAATCCGGTTTTAGCGACAAAGTCAGGAAAAATTTCAAGTTTCCCCGCCTACCTTTGGGCTCAATAAACCGTAAAATAAGCTGGATCGTTTTACAGGGTGCGTGCAGATGCTACCAACTCTCTTTCTACTGGTGATTGCCAACTGTTTTATGACTTTGGCCTGGTATGGTCATCTTAAATTTTTGCCGCATGATGCACCACTCTGGCAAGCGATCCTGTTGAGCTGGATCATTGCCCTGTTTGAATATAGCCTGATGATTCCGGCAACCAGATTGCTGGCGCAACAGGGGCTGGCTGTGGGACAAATGAAAATTACTCAGGAAGTCGTGACTCTGCTGGTTTTTGTGCCTTTTATGATTTTTCTGTTCAAGCAGCCTTTTAAGCTGGACTATCTATGGGCAGCGGTATGTCTGTGTGGCTGTATCTATTTTGTATTTCGTAGTGCTTAACTATTAAAACGGTTTTTATGATCTGAATATCAGTCAGTCCATAGTTTACTCAGATTTTTTTATATAGCCTTCCAATAGGAGCTGATAAAGGCTTCAGCCCGAAGTCCTTCTATATGTTAAAAATATTCAAAACTTACCTTTATTTGGTCCGTCTTCAGAGCCTTCGCCCTGCGGCTTGGCCTGATCCAGTTTGTTGCTTTCCGCTCAGTATTGGCTTGAATGCTAAAATCTAAAATCTAAATTTTCTTTATGGCTCTTATTTAGCGTAAAGAAGAAAGCGCCAGGTGCTCTACCCGACTGATCAGGCTGGCGCCTGTTGTAAATAGGGGCGGCAAAATGATTCAGAGCTTAAACAGTCTATTTTTTGCAAGTACTCCATTTAATCCTCTGTATGAATTCATCAAAACCCTGCTCTACAATGACAAAAAAATCAGGATTTATTTTTACAAGCCCTATTTGGCCGGGACTCCCCTGCCCGGCGATTTTCTGTCAGTTATTTTAAATCTGATAAAAACCATCAAAATCGCGTCTTAGTTTGACCGTTAAATTTTATGAAGTTGAAATTTCGGTCTATAATAGTGAGTTCTTATTAAAGCTTGGCTCTCGTCGAGATTTATCTCTCTTAATTATCTCTGGAAACATTGCAATGAATGCGGCCGCTTCACAAGACACTCCTCTCGTTGGAATCATCATGGGTTCTCAGTCAGACTGGGCTACCCTCGAACACACTGCCAATATGTTAAAACAACTTGGCGTCCCATTTGAAGCGGAAGTGGTGTCTGCGCATCGTACCCCAGACCGTTTATTTGAATATGCGGAAGCAGCACGAGAACGCGGTATCCAGGTGATTATTGCAGGTGCGGGTGGTGCAGCACATTTACCAGGTATGTGTGCGGCGAAAACCGATCTGCCGGTGCTCGGCGTACCGGTAAAATCTTCAATTTTAAACGGTGTAGATTCATTGCTTTCTATCGTGCAGATGCCAGCGGGTATTGCGGTAGGGACACTGGCAATTGGTCCTGCCGGTGCAACCAATGCGGCCATTATGGCAGCGCAGATTTTAGGTTTAACCCGTGCTGACATCGCTAAAAATGTCGCAGATTTCCGTGCAGCACAGACTGAAAAAGTCGCAAGCAACAATATTCCAGGTCAAATGTAAGCCAGGCTGAACACGGGACAACACACATGGATAAAACCATCGGTATTTTTGGTGGCGGCCAGCTAGGCCGGATGATGGCGCAAGCAGCCCTGCCACTCAATATTCAATGTACCTTCTTTGAAGCATCTGCCGACTGCCCATCGAAAGCGTTGGGTCGGGTGATTTCAACTCAAGCCGAAAACGCTTTACAGGACTTCATCAACAGTGCAGATGTTTTCAGTCTGGAGTTTGAAAATACTCCCCTGGCAGATGTCGATATACTGGTTCAAAACAAAGACCTGCATCCGCCACGTCAGGCTCTGGCCATTGCACAGAACCGTCTGTCTGAAAAAGCCCTGTTTGATGAGCTGAGCATTCCGGTCGCGCCGTATAAAGCGGTGAATTCACTGGACAGCCTGAAAGCTGCGGTTGCTGAACTCGGTCTGCCAATTGTATTGAAAACGGCTACAGGCGGTTATGATGGCAAAGGCCAGTTTGTATTGCGTAACGCGGAACAAATTGATCAGGCCTGGGCTGAACTTGGCCCTGCGGGTTCTCTGATTGCAGAAAGTTTTGTGACCTTCTCGCGTGAAGTGTCGATTATCGCGGTGCGCGGTCAAAACGGTGAGGTCAAAACCTGGCCACTGGCAGAAAATCATCATCACAATGGCATTCTGTCACACTCGATTGTTCCTGCACCCCACAGTGCCGACTTGCAACCTGTCGCGCAAGACTACATCACTCGCCTGCTGAATCATTTGAATTATGTTGGCGTGTTGACGCTTGAGCTGTTCGTGACAGAGAAAGGCTTATATGCAAACGAGATGGCGCCACGTGTGCATAACTCAGGCCACTGGTCGATTGAAGGTGCAGTCTGCTCGCAATTTGAAAATCATATCCGTGCAGTAGCTGGCTTGCCTTTGGGTTCTACTGAAGTGATACGTCCAACGGTGATGGTAAATATCATTGGACAGCATCCAAAATCTGCAGAAGTACTGGCTTTGGACGGCGCGCATTTGCATCTGTACAACAAGTCAGAACGTGAAGGCCGCAAGATTGGCCATATCACCTTAATGCCCACTGACAGCAGTCAACTGCCCGGGTTATGCCGCCAATTGGCGAAAATTTTGCCGAATCCGTTAGCATTGAGCGAAGATATGACCATCTAAACTTTAACTTGCTGATAAAAAAAGCGATCACATCTGTGGTCGCTTTTTTATTTGTCTGCTTTCAGGCATGATTGCGCCTCTTTTCAATCCC
Organism: Acinetobacter sp. 10FS3-1; assembly: GCF_013343215.1. NCBI lineage: Bacteria > Pseudomonadati > Pseudomonadota > Gammaproteobacteria > Moraxellales > Moraxellaceae > Acinetobacter > Acinetobacter sp. 10FS3-1. The sequence continues at coordinate 2,949,011 of NZ_CP039143.1, read as the reverse complement.
CCTGCTATTGCTTGGATTACTTTTTAACTTAATTGCTTATAAACCGAGCAATTGAATAGACCGGCAATGATTAAATTGAACTCTGCTCGATGTTCATCTTTTGAGATTGTGCTGTGGATAAGTCTAAGGCTGAGGGGAATTTAAAACCGGTCTTGCGCTTTGAATTTAAATTCAAAACAATAAATTTAAAACTGTGCTTTGAATTCAAACCTGGTTTTAAATTCAAAAAAATATGAATTCAAATTTAAATAGCCGTGAATGAATTTAAAGTTCTGAATTTAAAGCAGCCTGATTGCTGTAAAATGAATTTAAAAATAAAAAGTTAGATATTTAAAGACTTAAGAGATACAGGGCTTTGTTTATTAATGTAATTTATCCGCAATATCTTTTGAATTTAAAAATATTTTTAGAAATTCAGTTTTGAATTCAAAGAGTGTTGGGGTTTGAATTTAAAGTTTGCTTATGGATAAGTGATTTTAAATTTAAAAACTAAAAAATGAATTTAAAAGTGGAGAAAATATGAATTTAAATTTACCTATTGTTGCTTTAAATTTAAAGATGAGCTGTTAAGGTAGAAGTAATAATTCGAAATTTAAATATTCAGGGGTTTTATGCAACGGCTTGCACTTTCGATAGGTTCTCTGCTTTTGGCTGCCTCCCAGGCCCAGGCCGAACTGGTGATTAATGGACAACGTGTCGCGCCGACTGATTTGTCTTCTGCTTCGACAGTTATTTCAAATAATCCAGTAAATTATGCAGCTCAAAATGATTTTCAACGCTGTTTGGCGAATTTGCGCGGCCGGGCGATTGCACAGGGGGTGAGTGGCGCAAGTTATGACCGTTATACGCAACATTTAAGCCCAGATTATTCGGTAATTGAAAAGCTGAATTATCAGCCTGAATTTTCAACCCCAATTTGGGACTATTTATCTGGCTTGGTGGATGAAGAACGAGTTCAGCTCGGCCGGCAAAAGCTACAACAGCATCGTGATGTGCTAAACCGGGTGAGTGCAGTTTATGGTGTACCAGCGGAAACTATTGTAGCGGTCTGGGGAGTAGAAAGTAATTTTGGTGATATTTCCGGGAAATATCCTTTATTGCAGTCTTTGGGCACATTGAGTTGTGAAGGCCGTCGCCAAGGGTATTTCCAGGGTGAATTTTTTACCACCATGAAGCTGTTACAGCGTGGTGATGTGCGCGAAGAGCAGCTTAAGGGGTCTTGGGCGGGTGCTTTTGGTCATACTCAGTTTATGCCATCGACTTATAATGAGCTTGCAGTTGATTTTGATGGTGATGGTCGTCGTGATCTGGTGTCAAGTATTCCCGATGCCTTGGCCTCAACCGCCAACTTTTTAAGCAAGCGGGGCTGGCAGACCGGTCAGCCATGGGGTTTTGAGGTGAAAATTCCGCAAAATATGTCAGTCTCTGGTGAAGGCCGACGTAATAAAAAATCACTTGGCAGTTGGGTAAACCGTGGTCTTGTACGTGCCGATGGTACAGCTTTAGTGCAGGGCAATCTATCGGAGGCTTCACAGGCTGGCCTGTTAGCACCGGCAGGTCCAAATGGTCCGGTATTTTTAGTATTTAAGAATTTTGATGCGATTTATAGTTATAACGCGGCCGAAAGCTATGCACTGGCTATTGCACATTTATCTGATCGTTTACAGGGCAAAGGTGGTCTGCTGACTGCCTGGCCGACAGATGATCCGGGCACTTCACGTATGGAGCGCCGTGAAATTCAGCAATTCCTGTTAAATCGTGGTCATGATATTGGTACAGTCGATGGGTTAATTGGCGATAAAACCCGACAGGCTATTCGTCAGGAGCAAATCCGTTTGGGGCTCAATCCGACAGGACGAGCTGGCCAGCAGATTTTACGTGCCTTCCGGAATGAAAATGCCAAGCTGATGATGCGTTAAGCTAGATCTTCATTTGTGGTTTGGTTTCCCTCTCCTTGCAGGAGACTTGCGAAGCATGCTTCTCAGGGAGAGGGGTTTATAAAACTTTCCCTCATCCTCACCTTCTCCTAAAGGGAGAAGGGGCTTTTAATCCTTATAAATTTAGGTGGATGTAATCGTGCCTAGTACACGATACCCCGTGGCTCCGGTAACAGCAGGTAAATTTCCACTCAGCTGTTTTATAAAACGCATAGCCAGCCAGGCAAACGCTGTGGCTTCTACCCAGGTCGGACTGAGGCCTAAATCAGCCGTGGTTTGTACACTCCATTCATGTTTGCGCAAGCGCCAGCGTAACTGTTCCAGCAGGTGTGAGTTATAGGCACCGCCACCACAGACATAGACTTCACCAGTCTCCAGTCCCGAGCGGTAAATGGCTTTTTTAATTGCACGTGTGGTCAATTTCATTAGCGTGGCCTGAATATTTTCCGGTGTATCTTCCAGCTCATCGTAGTCCAGGTCACTGCGCCAGTCCAGAATCTGCTCATCCAGCCATTCCAGATTAAAGTCTTCACGTCCGGTGCTTTTGGGCGGTTCTTTAGAAAAATAGTTATGTGACTGTAAACGGTCAAGCAGGCTACGGATCGGGGTGCCATAAGCAGCCCAATTGCCATTTTCATCATAAGGCTGGCCGGTATAACGCTGGCACCAGGCATCCATCAGGATATTGGCGGGGCCGGTATCAAAGCCATATACTTTCTCGGGTTGTCCGGCAGGCAGCATACTGACATTGGCAATCCCGCCCAGATTTAAAATCACCCGGTGAATGGTGTCATGCTGAAAAAGATCCTGATGAAAGGCTGGTACCAGGGGAGCACCCTGACCGCCTGCGGCCAGATCGCGACGACGAAAATCAGAAATCACCGGAATCTGGGTAATTTCAGTAATAATATTTGGATCGCCAATTTGCAGGGTAAAACCATGCTCGGGACGATGGCGAATGGTCTGACCATGCGAACCAATTGCCTTAATCCAGGCTTTGTCCAAATTATTTTTTTCAATCAGGGTGTTAATGCCATGACCAATCATCTGGGCTAACGCCACATCTGCTTTGCCCATCCGGTCAATTTCGTTGTCATCCGGTAAGGTCAGGGCCATCAGCTCATCCCGAAGGTCGGGATCAAATGCTAAAGTAAGGGTGGCATGAAGCTGAAGAGGATCAAAAGAAGCAGCAACAATATCGACACCATCCATGCTTGTGCCGGTCATTACCCCAATATAGATCGCTGTCATGGTTATTCTTAAGCCTGCAATATGCTGAAAAAGTGATAGTATATCGTACAAATTGAATAACTGATGTATTTGGATTTTGTGATGTCAAATTTCCTACCGGCTGAAGAACAACTTGCTCTCATTCAGCGAGGCACCCATGAAATTATTTCTGAAGAAGATCTGCTTAAAAAATTAAAGCAGAATCGTCCTTTAAAAATTAAAGCGGGTTTTGACCCGACTGCGCCCGACCTGCATTTGGGGCATACAGTTCTGATCAATAAGTTAAAAGTGTTTCAGGACCTGGGACATGAGGTGTTTTTCCTGATTGGTGACTATACCGCAATGATTGGCGACCCAAGTGGAAAAAGTGCAACACGTCCGCCACTGTCACGTGAGCAAGTATTAGAAAACGCAAAAACCTATCAGGAACAAGTGTTTAAGATCCTTGATCCAAACAAAACCAAGGTGGTGTTTAACTCTGAGTGGTTTGAGCAAAGAACTGCGGCAGACCTGATTCAACTGGCTTCACAGCAAACTGTAGCACGTATGCTGGAACGTGATGACTTTACCAAGCGTTATAATAGCCACCAGCCAATCGCTATTCATGAGTTTCTGTATCCGCTGGTACAAGGTTATGACTCGATTGCGCTTGAAGCTGATGTAGAAATGGGCGGGACGGATCAAACCTTTAACCTGTTGATGGGGCGTACTTTACAAGGTCGTTATAATCAAGAGCCACAGGTGTGTATTACAGTGCCTATCCTTGAAGGTTTGGACGGTGTCAATAAAATGTCTAAATCTCTGGGCAACTATATTGGTGTATTTGATGCACCAGGTGCCATGTATCAAAAAGTGCTGTCCATGCCGGATGCGCTGATCGAACGTTATTTCGATCTACTGAGCTTTAAAACGATTGAAGAGATTCAGCAGCTGTTAAAAGAAGTGGCTGAAGGCCGTAATCCGCAAGAAGTGAAGAAAATTCTGGCACTTGAGCTGGTAGAGCGTTTCCACGGGGCGGAAGCGGCTGCCAATGCTCATAAAGGTGCGGGCAATTTGATTACGGAAGGTGAGCTGCCTGAAGGTACGCCTGAAATTACTGTTTCTCGTTCTGAATTTGGGGGTGAAATCTTTATTGCTTCCATACTGCGTGCAGCGGGTCTGGTAAAAAATGCGGCTCAAGCCAAAGATGCGGTGGCACGTGGTGCAGTTAAAGTCGACTGGAAAGAGGTAGATGCTTCGTATTCAGTAAAAGAAAATTTGACTTTAATTGTTCAGGCCAGCAAAAAAGCGATTGCCAAAGTGATTTTTACGGACTGATGCAATTTATAAGTGATTGAAAATAAAAGCAGGCTCCGGTCTGCTTTTTTGTTGTCCGCTATATCTAAAATTCAAATAAGCAAATTCAAAAAAACCTTATAAAAACAAGAATTAAATTTTTCCAAACCGCTTGCGTTTGAATATTTTTGTGTATAAGATTTATTCGTCTAGAGAATTGGTTTACAGCGCATCTAGAGGGTAATGGGACATAAATAACCCCATAACTTGGAAAGCCTCTTGTACAGGGTTCTTTTTAAGCAATTAGCGAATAACAATAACAATGACATACTGGATCGGGTAAAGATTCAATTCAAGGAAGAGGTTTTGGGAGAGATCTCTTCCTTTTTTATTTTCTTAAATCTCATTTCTGAGCTTATATAGAGTGAGCGTGTCTTGAAATCGCCAGCCGTTAATTGACTGGCTGATTGAATGGGTCAAAATACCAAAAATAGCTTTCAACTGGAAAACTCAGAAAAGCAGCATGTTTTTAAGCCTCCCAAAAAACCAAGAGTGCATATCCTGCTGAAGATGTTTTTTTGATGAAAAATATGTTCCGGGGCTAAAATTTTTCTTTACGTAAATTTGTATTAAAGAATAGTTATTCTACTTTTAAAGTGATATTGACTCTATTTTAAGGAATACAGCTGTTTTTTTTATCGCTTCTTTATAACAGTTTTAACTGGGAGAGCATAAAGCGTATCAAGGCAGGATTTATGGACATGGGACATAGGTAGAGAAAGTTTCACTCATTTAACTGAATGAAAAGAGTCATAAAAATTAGATTATAAAAATAAAATCCACACGAGGAAGAATATTTAAGAGTTAGGCAGATTTCTTCTAGAGCACTACAGAAAAAAGCTCTGAATATAAAGCCTCATCAGGAAATTCAAGAGGCAGCCTATTTTTAAAGTGAATAGAGAGCTTATTTTTCAAATAAATTAATTTATTTTTGAAGTGATGCTGGAAAACTGCTCACTCAAGGGGGAGATTCCGGATAAAAAGCTGAAGGGCGAGGATTTTTGATCGTAATTAGCTCTAAGTAAATAGGGTGAAAATAAAAACAAAGCTTGTATTAGTGGGTTTATAGGCAAAAAAATGCTTAAAATTTAGATAAAAAACCAATTTTTACACCGTTTTCGTAGAAAAAAGAAACATACGTGAAAAATATATTGAATAGGGGCTTGCAAAGCTTTAGAAATCCTCTAGAATGCACCCCATACCGACGAGATAGCCGGAACGAACGAAGCGCGAAGCGTTGAGTTGTTTGGGATTGTCGAAGTCCAGCATCTAATACTGACGAGGTATTAGAGAGATCATTAAGAGATTATGAAGAACAACTTGTGTGGATTTTTACTGGTTGATTGATCGAAATTATTATCATTGATTGATTGGTTTAAATTACTCGAAGTTTATTTGAGAGAATTTGTCAGAAAATTGATGAGCCAAGATTGGTGTCCTTTAGGCACTACTGATTTTAAACTGAAGAGTTTGATCATGGCTCAGATTGAACGCTGGCGGCAGGCTTAACACATGCAAGTCGAGCGGGGTGAAGGTAGCTTGCTACTGGAACCTAGCGGCGGACGGGTGAGTAATACTTAGGAATCTGCCTATTAGTGGGGGACAACGTTCCGAAAGGAGCGCTAATACCGCATACGCCCTACGGGGGAAAGCAGGGGATCACTTGTGACCTTGCGCTAATAGATGAGCCTAAGTCAGATTAGCTAGTTGGTGGGGTAAAGGCCTACCAAGGCGACGATCTGTAACGGGTCTGAGAGGATGATCCGTCACACTGGGACTGAGACACGGCCCAGACTCCTACGGGAGGCAGCAGTGGGGAATATTGGACAATGGGGGGAACCCTGATCCAGCCATGCCGCGTGTGTGAAGAAGGCCTTTTGGTTGTAAAGCACTTTAAGCGAGGAGGAGAGTACCCTGGTTAATACCCAGGAGTGCTGGACGTTACTCGCAGAATAAGCACCGGCTAACTCTGTGCCAGCAGCCGCGGTAATACAGAGGGTGCGAGCGTTAATCGGATTTACTGGGCGTAAAGCGCGCGTAGGCGGCTCTTTAAGTCGGATGTGAAATCCCCGAGCTTAACTTGGGAATTGCATTCGATACTGGGGGGCTAGAGTATAGGAGAGGATGGTAGAATTCCAGGTGTAGCGGTGAAATGCGTAGAGATCTGGAGGAATACCGATGGCGAAGGCAGCCATCTGGCCTAATACTGACGCTGAGGTGCGAAAGCATGGGGAGCAAACAGGATTAGATACCCTGGTAGTCCATGCCGTAAACGATGTCTACTAGCCGTTGGGGCCTTTGAGGCTTTAGTGGCGCAGCTAACGCGATAAGTAGACCGCCTGGGGAGTACGGTCGCAAGACTAAAACTCAAATGAATTGACGGGGGCCCGCACAAGCGGTGGAGCATGTGGTTTAATTCGATGCAACGCGAAGAACCTTACCTGGCCTTGACATACAGAGAACTTTCCAGAGATGGATTGGTGCCTTCGGGAACTCTGATACAGGTGCTGCATGGCTGTCGTCAGCTCGTGTCGTGAGATGTTGGGTTAAGTCCCGCAACGAGCGCAACCCTTTTCCTTATTTGCCAGCACTTCGGGTGGGAACTTTAAGGATACTGCCAGTGACAAACTGGAGGAAGGCGGGGACGACGTCAAGTCATCATGGCCCTTACGGCCAGGGCTACACACGTGCTACAATGGTCGGTACAAAGGGTTGCTACACAGCGATGTGATGCTAATCTCAAAAAGCCGATCGTAGTCCGGATTGGAGTCTGCAACTCGACTCCATGAAGTCGGAATCGCTAGTAATCGCGGATCAGAATGCCGCGGTGAATACGTTCCCGGGCCTTGTACACACCGCCCGTCACACCATGGGAGTTTGTTGCACCAGAAGTGGATAGTCTAACCCTCGGGAGGACGTTCACCACGGTGTGGCCAATGACTGGGGTGAAGTCGTAACAAGGTAGCCGTAGGGGAACCTGCGGCTGGATCACCTCCTTAACGAAAGATTGACGATTGGTAAGAATCCACAACAAGTTGTTCTTCATTGATGTATCTGAGGGTCTGTAGCTCAGTTGGTTAGAGCACACGCTTGATAAGCGTGGGGTCACAAGTTCAAGTCTTGTCAGACCCACCACTACTGACGAAGCAAGCAATTGCAGAGTAAGACAGAGAATCAGAAACATTAAATCTAAATGATAAGCTGGGGACTTAGCTTAGTTGGTAGAGCGCCTGCTTTGCACGCAGGAGGTCAGGAGTTCGACTCTCCTAGTCTCCACCATAGATTATAGAGCTTAGTAAGTTTATACTTGTTAACCTCTGTGATTTATCACAGTTTCTAGACCTGACGAAGGCTAGAAAAATCATTAACAGCATATATTTGAGTTGAAATAATTTGTTCATACTCATAGATAGAACGGAAGTTAACAGTAATTTATTACCTGTTAATGACTGTACTTGAAATGAGAACTAGCGAAATTAACTGAATCAAGCGTTTTGGTATATGAATCTAATTGAAGCTGTACAGTGCTTAAGTGCACAAACGCCAACTGTGTGATTGACTGAGAGATTGGTTAATCATGTTGCTCATCCTGCTTGTAGGGATGAACGACTGTTTGGGGTTGTATAGTCAAGTAATTAAGTGCATGTGGTGGATGCCTTGGCAGTCAGAGGCGATGAAAGACGTGATAGCCTGCGAAAAGCTCCGGGGAGGCGGCAAATATCCTGTGATCCGGAGATGTCTGAATGGGGAAACCCACTTACCATAAGGTAGGTATCAATAACTGAATACATAGGTTATTGAGGCGAACGCGGGGAAGTGAAACATCTCAGTACCCGTAGGAAAAGAAATCAATTGAGATTCCCTCAGTAGCGGCGAGCGAAAGGGGAAGAGCCCATTAAGTTATCTAAGTTTTAGTGGAATGCTCTGGGAAGTGCAACCATAGTGGGTGATAGTCCTGTACACGAAAGGGCTTAGATAATGATGTCGAGTAGGGCGAGGCACGTGAAACCTTGTCTGAATATGGGGGGACCATCCTCCAAGGCTAAATACTCCTGACTGACCGATAGTGAACCAGTACCGTGAGGGAAAGGCGAAAAGAACCCCTGTGAGGGGAGTGAAATAGATCCTGAAACCGCATGCATACAAGCAGTGGGAGCCGACTTGTTCGGTGACTGCGTACCTTTTGTATAATGGGTCAGCGACTTATATTCAGTAGCGAGGTTAACCGAATAGGGGAGCCGTAGAGAAATCGAGTCTTAATAGGGCGTTTTAGTTGCTGGGTATAGACCCGAAACCGGGTGATCTATCCATGAGCAGGTTGAAGGTTGGGTAACACTAACTGGAGGACCGAACCCACCGTCGTTGAAAAGCCGGGGGATGACTTGTGGATAGGGGTGAAAGGCTAATCAAACTCGGTGATAGCTGGTTCTCCCCGAAAGCTATTTAGGTAGCGCCTCGGACGAATACCATTGGGGGTAGAGCACTGTTTCGGCTAGGGGGTCATCCCGACTTACCAAACCGATGCAAACTCCGAATACCAATGAGTACTATCCGGGAGACAGACTGCGGGTGCTAACGTCCGTAGTCAAGAGGAAAACAATCCAGACCGCCAGCTAAGGTCCCTAAATCTATATTAAGTGGGAAACGATGTGGGAAGGCATAGACAGCTAGGAGGTTGGCTTAGAAGCAGCCACCCTTTAAAGAAAGCGTAATAGCTCACTAGTCGAGTCGGCCTGCGCGGAAGATGTAACGGGGCTAAAATATAGTACCGAAGCTGCGGATTTACGCTTATGCGTAAGTGGTAGGGGAGCGTTCTGTAAGCCGATGAAGGTGGATTGAGAAGTCTGCTGGAGGTATCAGAAGTGCGAATGCTGACGTGAGTAACGATAAAACGGGTGAAAAACCCGTTCGCTGAAAGACCAAGGGTTCCAGTCCAACGTTAATCGGGGCTGGGTGAGTCGACCCCTAAGGCGAGGCCGAGAGGCGTAGTCGATGGGAAATTGGTTAATATTCCAATACTTCTGTGTAATGCGATGAGAGGACGGAGTAAGTTAAGTCAGCCTGGCGTTGGTTGTCCAGGTGAAAGGTTGTAGGCATGCATCTTAGGCAAATCCGGGGTGCTCTATGCTGAGAACTGATAGCAAGCCAGTTTACTGGTGAAGTGGCTGATACTATGCTTCCAGGAAAAGTCTCTAAGCTTCAGTTACACAGGAATCGTACCCGAAACCGACACAGGTGGTCAGGTCGAGTAGACCAAAGCGCTTGAGAGAACTCTGCTGAAGGAACTAGGCAAAATGGTACCGTAACTTCGGGAGAAGGTACGCTGCCGGTGGTGATAGGACTTGCTCCTTGAGCTGCTGGCAGCCTCAGAAACCAGGCCGCTGCAACTGTTTATTAAAAACATAGCACTCTGCAAACACGAAAGTGGACGTATAGGGTGTGATGCCTGCCCGGTGCTGGAAGGTTAATTGATGGGGTTAGCGTAAGCGAAGCTCTTGATCGAAGCCCCAGTAAACGGCGGCCGTAACTATAACGGTCCTAAGGTAGCGAAATTCCTTGTCGGGTAAGTTCCGACCTGCACGAATGGCATAATGATGGCGGCGCTGTCTCCAGCAGAGGCTCAGTGAAATCGAATTCGCCGTGAAGATGCGGTGTACCCGCGGCTAGACGGAAAGACCCCGTGAACCTTTACTGCAGCTTGACATTGAACTTTGATCTTACCTGTGTAGGATAGGTGGGAGGCTTTGAAGTGGCGACGCCAGTTGCCATGGAGCCATCCTTGAAATACCACCCTGGTAATATTGAGGTTCTAACTCTGTCCCGTGATCCGGGACGAGGACCATGTCTGGTGGGTAGTTTGACTGGGGCGGTCTCCTCCTAAAGAGTAACGGAGGAGTACGAAGGTGCGCTCAGCGTGGTCGGAAATCACGCGTAGAGTATAAAGGCAAAAGCGCGCTTAACTGCGAGACCAACAAGTCGAGCAGGTACGAAAGTAGGTCTTAGTGATCCGGTGGTTCTGTATGGAAGGGCCATCGCTCAACGGATAAAAGGTACTCTGGGGATAACAGGCTGATACCGCCCAAGAGTTCATATCGACGGCGGTGTTTGGCACCTCGATGTCGGCTCATCTCATCCTGGGGCTGAAGCAGGTCCCAAGGGTATGGCTGTTCGCCATTTAAAGAGGTACGCGAGCTGGGTTTAGAACGTCGTGAGACAGTTCGGTCCCTATCTACCGTGGGCGTTGGAAATTTGAGAGGATCTGCTCCTAGTACGAGAGGACCAGAGTGGACGAACCTCTGGTGTACCGGTTGTCACGCCAGTGGCATCGCCGGGTAGCTATGTTCGGAAGGGATAACCGCTGAAAGCATCTAAGCGGGAAGCCTACCTCAAGATAAGATTTCCCCGAGACTTTATGTCTCCTAAAGAGCCGTTGAAGACTACGACGTTGATAGGCTGGATGTGGAAGTGCAGCGATGCATGAAGCTGACCAGTACTAATTGCTCGTGAGGCTTGACTATACAACACCCAAACAGTTGTTGTATAAAGCGCAATTGATTCGATATCCAGAAAAACAGCTTGATTCAGAAGCTCGTTAGTACGACAATATTCAACTCAGATATCCCTGTTAATGTATTCTATTTGGTACCAAGTAAGGCAAACACTGCAAAAGCAGTCAGATAAGACCCGAACAAGTCCATAAACAGTTGTGCTGGCGACCATAGCAAGAGTGAACCACCTGATCCCTTCCCGAACTCAGAAGTGAAACCTCTTTGCGCTGATGGTAGTGTGGGGTTACCCATGTGAGAGTAAGTCATCGCCAGCTCATTATTCAAAATCCCCCTGCTAAAAAGCAGGGGGATTTATTTTTTTATAAAAAGAAAAATAAAAATCAATCTGCCAGGTCTTCTAATTAACGTTCTCGCTGCTCTTTTTTTATTTTCAGTGTTAAGTTAAAAGCCAAGATAAAAACTAAAAGAGGGAATATAAAATGTCGGTACAGGTTTACAGAAAATGTCTGATCAGTTGCTGTGCTTTAGTATTGGTAGGCTGCCATGCAGAGAATCCTTCACCTTCAGGCAGAGCTACTGATTCTGCTACCGTAAGGTCCAATGCTGCTCAATCTGCTCATCCCATTACGGTTTCCCCGTCCTACACAGTCGAAAAAATTGCGGAGTTTAATGAACCTTGGGCCTTGGTTGAATTGCCCGATCAGCGTTTATTGATCACTGAAAAAGCAGGACAATTAAAGCTGTTTAATCCAAAAAATCGTAACAGCCAAACGATTCAAGATCTTCCCAAGGTCGCTTATGGTGGACAAGGTGGTTTGGGCGATGTTGCCTTGCATCCTGATTTTGCCAAGAACCAGTGGATATATCTCAGTTATGCCGAGCATGGACAGGGCGGATATGGTGCAGTGGTGATTCGTGGCCGGCTGGATTTAAATCAAAACCGGCTGACAGAAGTGAAGCGTATCTGGACTCAAGTACCTAAATTTAAAGGACAGGGGCATTATGCGCACCGTCTGTTATTCGGATCGGATGGTAAACTCTGGATCAGTTCTGGTGAGCGCCAGCAATTTGATCCCGCACAGGATCTGCAATCCAATGCTGGCAAAATAATTCGCCTGAATGATGATGGATCTATCCCTAAAGATAATCCATTTATGAGTCAGGGAACGATTGCACAACAAATTTGGAGCTTAGGGCATCGTAATCCCTTAGGTATGGCATTTGACCCACGAGGGAAACTCTGGGTGATTGAAATGGGACCTAAGGGGGGAGATGAGCTGAATAAAGTGATCAAAGGTAAAAACTACGGTTATCCTCTGGTCTCGAATGGCGACCATTATAATGGTAAGCCGATCCCTGATCACCATACCCGTCCGGAATTTGAAGCCCCTGTGCTGGACTGGACGCCTGTGATTTCTCCTTCAGATCTGCTGTTTTATACAGGCAATATGTTTCCAGCCTGGAAAAATAAAGCCATTATTAGTGGTTTGTCTTCTAAAGCCATTATTGTGGTAGATACTGCACAGTCTCCAGTGAAGGAAGTCCAACGTCTGGATATGAAACAGCGTATACGCGGTGTTATTCAGGCTAAGGCAGGTCATTTGTGGGTAATTGAAGATGGTCAGCGAGCGGGCCTGCTCAAGATGAAAACACCTTAATTTTTTTAAAACTAATGATATTTTCGATACTCAAGTATCAGCTATCTGCTTCACCACTCAACTTATTCCTGTTGAAGGCGAAAATACCTTTTCTACTCTCAAGATCAAAGAAAAAGGCCCTTACTGTTGTTAGGGCCTTTTCAGATTTTGAAGGATCACTGCTGTGATACTGCATAGCCTTTTGCTAGTGCTATTTTTATTGTTATTGCAAGACGCCTTGTCTTGGTAGGTTCTCAATATAAGTCTCTGCTTACTCTGCTAAATACTGCAGTTTGGTAAATACTGTGGTAGGTCAGAGCAGAGTTCGGCATCGACCATTCACTTAAGCACTGACATATTGAATCAGCTTATCCAGTGCAGATTTCAGGTTTTTAGTATCAAACTGATTGCCTTGGAAAGAATAATCCTTATTTCGGTTAAAGATGTCACGGATTTCGATCACAGCATTGGTATCTATCATACCGAGCTGGGTGGCCACTTGGCGAATCTGGTCAATCGATCGTGAACCATTGGTGGCACCATAACTCACGTAGGCAGCAGGTTTGCCTTGCCATTCTTTAGCGAGATAATCCAGTGCATTTTTCAGGGCAGGGCTATAACCATGATTATATTCCGGACTAATAAAAATAAAGGCATCAGCAAGTGCAATCTTATCGGCCCAATCCTGCTGTTTAGGCTGGTCATAAATTCCGGTCAAAGGCAGATTGGCACCAGCAAACAGAGGTAAATCCCATTCTTTTAGATCGACAATTTCAGCTTCTACCGTGCTAAACCCTTGGCTTTTAATTTCCTCTAAGGCCCAGTGAGCGACTTTAATGGCGGTACGGCTTTCACGAATGCTGCCCACAATAATATAGATTTTCATGGTTTTTCCTTTTCTTATGAGGAGAGAGTGCCACCCTAATCGATTTTACCAAGATGCAGTAGCAGAAGTTTGTATGGATTTTAAAAAAAGCTCCTTCAGGAGCTTTTTTTAAATATTAGAGAAGGAGGGAAGTTTTACATCAATTTGACACCCTGCTGGCCTGCAGGTGTGACCTTGAATATTTCCACTTCAAACGTAATATTTTTGCCAGCCAGTGGATGGTTGAAATCCACCTCGGTAATATCATCATTGACCGATTTTACTACACCGTACAGGGTAGTTTTAGCCTTGTCTTCAAACTCGATCATATGGCCTTCGATTGGACGTTCGCCAAACTTGACGGTATCGAATTTTTGTACATTTTCCGGGTTCCATGGACCAAAAGCATCCTCTGGTGGCAGACTGACCGTACGGCGGTCACCGGCACGCAGACCAAACAAGGCCTTTTCAAAGCCTGGTAACAGATTGCCATCTCCAATCGTTAGGCTTACCGGTGCTTCACGGCTGCGGGTATTGTCAATTTCTACGCCATTTTCAATAGCGACCGAAAAATGAAGCTCGACTTTAGAGCCGTCTTCAACACGAGTTTCCTCGTTAGGATGAATAAAATCAGTCATGTTGCGCCTGTGCACGTTGAATTCGGTGTTTTTCCAGGAAAAACGTATCGATCAGCATCAGAATCGTGCCCAAAGTAATGGCACTATCTGCAATATTAAAAGCAGGGAAATGGCTATTTTGGTAATACACGTGAATAAAATCGACCACATAACCCAAATAGATACGATCAATTAGATTCCCGATGGCACCGCCTAGAATCAGGGCAATAGCCAAGGGTAATACCTTCATGTGTTTAGGCATACGCATCAGCCAGAACACGAAAATGATAGACACCAAAGCTGCCAGTGAAGTAAAGAAATAACGTTGCCAACCACCTGCATCGGACAGAAAACTAAAGGCAGCGCCATAGTTATGCAGCAATGTCCAGTTTAAAAAGGGCAGCACCGGAATCGGATCTGCGTAATTCAGATGCGTAACGGCAATCCATTTAGTCCATTGATCCAGAATAATGGCCAGAATTGCCAGTCCGATCCACCACAAATTGTGCGGATAGAACTGGAATAAGCCCTTTTTATGCTGTGGATTAGGCATATTTTCTCTCTTCGCCTTGGCCTGTTGGAAGGTTAATAATACAACGACCACAGAGACCTGGATGTGACACATGGGTATTCACATCAGGCAGTACATGCCAGCAGCGTACACACTTCTCTCCATCGGCAGCTGAAACTTTTACATTCAGCCCTGCCAGATCAGAAGCTTCACCCTGTGCAACATCAAAGTCGTTGACGATCACTTGCGAGGTAATCAGAACAAAACGCAGTTCATCATCCAGTTTATCCAGGACCGCTTTCAGTTCATCATTGGCCCACAGCTCAACTTTGGCCGACAGGTTTGAACCTACAGTTTTCGCGCCGCGTGCAGCTTCAATAAACTTGTTCACCGCAGATTTTACCGAAATCAGGGTCTGCCATTCTGCTTCTGTTATCAGGTTGGCAGTTGATGCCACTGGAATCTTATACCATTCCGCTGTAAACACGTATTTTTCTGCCTGCTCTGGAATCAGAGGCCACGCCTCTTGCGCAGTAAAGCTTAAGATCGGTGCCATCCAGCGTACAAAGGCTTGGACCAGATGATACAACGCAGTTTGCGCCGAATGACGGGCCTGTGAATCGGCTTTGGTGGTGTACTGACGATCTTTGATGATGTCGAGGTAGAAACCACCCAAGTCATTGATACAGAAGTTAGTCAATGCACTGGTCACGATATGGAAATTCATATCTTCATAGGCTTGCTGAATAGTTTTTTGCACGTCCGTCGCACGTTGCAGAATATATTGATCCAGCGCGATCAATTGATCAACTGGCAAGGCATCTGTTGACGGTTGAAAGCCATTCAGATTGGCTAATAAGAAACGCAGGGTGTTACGGATACGGCGGTAACCATCAGATGCACGGCTAAAGATTTCTTTACCGGCAGTCATTTCATAACGGTAGTCGGCAGAGGCAATCCAGAAACGTAAACCGTCTGCACCCATATCTTTAATGATGTCTTGCGGGGTAATGATGTTGCCCAAAGATTTGGACATCTTGCGGCCTTTCTCATCAACTACGAAACCATGCGTCAACAAACCTTTGTAGGGTGCACGTTCATTGATGGCAATCGAGGTCAGCAATGAAGACTGGAACCAGCCACGGTGCTGATCTGAACCTTCCAGATACAAATCAGCAGGATCAGTCAGTTCTTCGCGTTCACGTAGCACGGCAAAGTGCGTTGTACCAGAATCGAACCACACGTCTAGGGTATCGCGGACCGCATTGTAGTGTTCTGCATCGGCGCCGATGAATTCAGAAGCATCCCGGTTATACCAACCATCAATGCCTTCTTTTTCAATCAGTTGAGCGACTTCTTCAATCAGCTCAGGCGTACGTGGATGCAGTTCATTGGTGTCTTTATGCACGAAGAATGGAATTGGCACGCCCCAAGTACGCTGACGTGAGATACACCAGTCTGGACGGCCTTCAATCATTGCTTCAATCCGGTTCTTACCCCAGTCCGGCACGAAACTGATTTCATTTTCAATTGCATTCAATGCTTTTGAGCGCAAGCCTTTGGCATCCATGCTGATAAACCATTGCGGTGTAGCACGGAAGATAATTGGGGTTTTATGACGCCAGCAGTGCGGGTAGCTGTGTTTGATCGGCACATGGGCCCACAGTTGCTGGCTCTCAGCAAGGGCAGCAATAATTTTTGGGTTGGCTTTATAGATGTGTTCACCTGCAAAAATAGGTGAAGTAGGTAAATACACACCATTGCCGCCCACCGGGTTATCCACTTTCAGGTTGTATTGCAAGCCGACTTTATAGTCGTCGACACCGTGGCCAGGCGCAGTATGTACTGCACCGGTACCGCTGGTGGCAATCACGTGTTCACCTAAAATAACCGGTACTTGGCGTTCAGCAATTAAAGGATGCTGTAATTGCAGGTTTTCCAGTTTTGCACCGGTAAAGTCTGCCAGAACTTCGACTGTGCCAAAGCCATAACGTTCTGTTGCAGATTCAACCAAGTCTTTTGCCAGAATGAAGTTTTGATCTGCTTTTTCTTCGCCGCGGGCTTTGACCAGTTGATATTCAATTTCGGCATGCACTGCCACCGCCTGGTTGGCCGGCAGTGTCCAAGGTGTGGTGGTCCAGATGACGATATCAGTTGTATCAGCAACTTCAATGCCTAAACGTGCAGACAAATCCGCTAAATCCACTACGGTAAAACCGACATCAATGGCGTCAGATTTTTTATCTTCGTATTCAACTTCAGCTTCAGCCAATGCTGAGCCGCAGTCTAGACACCAGTTCACCGGTTTCAGACCCGGTTCGATGTGACCGGCTTTGGCAATCGCACCGAGTGAACGAACAATATCGGCTTCCTGTTTGAAGTTCATGGTCAGGTACGGGTTGTCCCAGTCACCAAACACGCCCATACGGATAAAGTCTTTTTTCTGTAATTCGACCTGGGTATACGCATATTCACGGCAGTGTTTACGGAAGGTTGCCGCATCAACTTTGACGCCGACTTTCCCGACTTTTTCTTCGACTTTAAGTTCAATCGGCAGGCCGTGACAGTCCCAGCCCGGTACATACGGTGCATCAAAGCCGTCCATTACACGGCTTTTAACGATAATATCCTTCAGGACCTTGTTGACCGCATGGCCCAAGTGAATTTGGCCATTGGCATAAGGAGGGCCATCATGAAGCACATATTTTTTCTTGCCAATACGCGACGCACGAATCTGCTGATAAATGTTGTCGGCATACCACTCTTCTAACCATTTCGCTTCACGTACTGCCAGATTTGCCTTCATTGCAAAGTCAGTACCTGGGAGGTTTAGCGTGGCTTTATAATCCACTGCATTTTCAGGAGTTTGCTTATCGCTCATGCAAGTTGTCTTCCAATTTAATCCGTTGTTTTAACAGACACGTTTTACAATAAAAATATGAGATATTAAAAGGAAAATGTGGGGTGATTTCGACGAAACTCAAGCAGTTTCTCGACATCATCATCAATTCCAGCTTTTAGGGCTTCAAGCGAAGGATAATTCTTTTCGCCATGTAAATAGGTTAAGAATGTCACCCGCATTAACAGGCCATACAGATTAGCAGAAACATCAGGGAAATGTACTTCTAATCGCCATTCCGGATCTGCTTGCTGGATGGCTGGACGGGTGCCGACATGACCTGCGCCAAACAGAGCTGTCGGGTTATAGCCGGTAATACCGGTTTTGCTGGCATCTGCTGCCTGGACTCTGGCTTTCAGGGATTCTGTTTCACACACCACCTCTACACCATAAATACCATGCAGACACGGCTTATGCCGATTCAGGCGGACATTAATCGTGGGAAAATCAATGGTACGGCCGATTTGATCGCCATATTGCACCCGTCCGCTAATGCTATAGGGACGTCCCAAGAGTTTGGCTGCCTGTGCCAGATCGCCAGCTTGTAGCGTTTGACGGATGCGGGTGGAACTGACACGTTCACCATCCAGCACGACGGTATCGAGATTGCTTACCTCAAAACCAAATTCACGTAAAAACTCACTATTACCTTGACGGTTTTTACCAAAATGGAAATCATCACCTAAGACCAGATGATCGGCATTGAGTTTGTCTTTTAAAATCGTGGCAAATTCTTCTGCACTCAGGCTGCGAAAGCGTTCATCGAATTTCGCCACCGCAATATAGTCGACCCCAAGTTCAGTTAGATACTCAACCTTTTCACGTAAGGAGGAAATACGCGGTGGAGCCTCATAACCTTTAAAAAATTCAAGAGGTTGTGGCTCAAAAATCATTACCACTGTTTTAAGCTGGTGCTGTTCTGCGACAGCTTTGAGCTGCCTGATCATGACCTGATGCCCCAAATGCACGCCGTCAAAATTACCAATGGTCACGGCAGTTTTGGCTAATTCAGTTCGAGGCGTTAAGGCATTAAGACGGAGCAGCTTCATGGGCAAATCAGGTGCTTAAAATGTGAAGAGGCTATATATTGCCATAATCTTTAGCTTTCGTCTTGTTGTGTTTTTAGGCAAAGTTTTTCGTTAAAATTCTTTTGAAATAAGTTAAATCGCTGTATTTCAACAATCCACTCCATTTTTCTTAGAGCGGATGATGCTGAAAATAATCTCAATGCCCACATATAGCCCTTCAAATATCACGCTTACTTCAACCGATAGCATCAGCCATTAACCGGATTTTTATTTTGAACTATTGAACATTTTTAGCAGAATATTGCGCCTACTGCTATGACACCGGCCTGAGGGTGAGTCTGCTTTACCCGGGTCCAGATGTGATGGCTGAACATTGCATTAAAAGAGGAACAGGAATCACACATTTGGTCTCCTCAAGCGTTCATTCATCTCACCTGACCCAAATATAAAAAATGGTCTGGAAAAGGTGCAGTTTTTTTATTTGCAGCGTTCAAGTATTTACTTTTTAATAGCGGCCATCTATAGAAACTGAAATTGAGTATTTTATGTCCGAGCATGCGTTGGTTATGGCCTTGCCCAGCGAATCCAAGGGTTTGTTTGAGGCAGAAGGAATTGAGGTGCATTACAGCGGTATTGGTAAGGTCAATGCGGCATTTAAAGCTTTTGAGGTGATTCAGACAACCGGCTGCAAGACTTTAATCAATTTGGGGACAGCGGGCAGTTCCCATTTTGATGCCCATGAACTGGTCGAAGTCAGCCAATTTGTACAGCGCGATATGGATGTATCGCCACTCGGGTTTGAAGTGGGCATTACCCCCATGGATCAGCACTTTCCCGGTGCAATCAAGCTGGCACCTTTTTTCACCGATTTACCGCAGGGCATTTGCGGAACCGGAGACAGCTTTGCAACAGGACAGCCCAAAGTTGCCTGTCAACTGGTCGATATGGAAGGCTATGCCTTGGCCAAAGTGTGCAAAAAACTGGACGTACGCCTGATTTCGGTGAAATACATTACTGATGGCGCCAATGACACAGCACCGCTCGACTGGGAAGACAACTTATTGCTCGGTGCTCAAAAGTTATTATCTTTATATCAAAAAATCAAATAAACGGCAGGTCGGCGACCATAATTATTATGGTCGTATGCCAATCAATTCAAGCCCTGACAATCAGGCTTCATTACGGGGAATTACACCATACAGCATCATGTGGACAGTATGCTGGACCACACGCTGGTGCATGCTACGATTCCGCAGGGTTTTGCCTGTGATCATTTCTATCTGGGTGGCAAAATCAGCATAGTTTTGCGTCAAGGCCCAAATATTCAAAATCAGTAATTCAGGATCAATATCTTTAGAAATTTTGCCCTGTTCCTGCCAGTTTGAAATGACTTTGGCTTTGCGCTTGACCAGCTTTTTTAGCGGTCCTTTCAGAATTTCCAGAATATGCGGCGCTCCCTGAATAACTTCCAAGGCAAATAAGCGCGAGGCTTTGGGTTGAGTACGTGATACCTCAATTTTTTGCATCAAATAATTGGTGATCGCTTCTTCTGGCTCCAGATCAGCCTCTAGCATTTGCAGGGGTGCGAGCCATTTTTGTAAAACTGTAGTTAACACCTCAACATACAGTGCTTCTTTATTTTCATAATAGTAGAAAATATTCGACTTATGCATTTCCGCAATTTGTGCGATTTCATCCAGACTTGCGCCATTGAAACCATATAAGGAAAAGACATCGAGTGCAGCATTCAGCAGCTGGTTGCGTTTTTGAGTACTCTTTTTTTGTTCCATCAGTAATATTAAAACAATTAAAAAGGGGGATTTTTCATTGTACGTCAAATCATCAGATTTGTGCATCAACTACAATGCTAATTTTTTGAATCATGATGATTTATTCTGTAGATAAGCGATGTAATCAGCATTGACTCGCGCGCCAATGATTAAAATACTAAGGGTATGAAATTATTTAAATTATCACTTAATTAATATAATAGTTTGATTTAAGCCGCTATGGGAAAGATTATTTAAAATTAATTAAGAAAAAAGTGCAAATCAAATCATGAAACCTGTTTAAAATACTCGGCCAATATTATTAAATACTCTCTTAAAATACATTTAAACACTCAACATCAGTTTGAATTTTAGGACAGAAACTCGGGTTAAGAAGATCAGCAGCATATGTGGTATCCACGGTTCCAGTTTAGTCAGCCAGATACTTTTTTGGGGGGTGGCTGGCGCCAAAGCTCGACTATTCGCTTCTGTCATTTAATAACAGATCATGGACTTCAGCCTTGATGCAACTTCAGTTCCTAAACTGACTAGAGGCTAACGCCTTTTCGATACCAGAACTAGCTTAGCTTTGAGAGCGTTTGACTGATTTACCCCCCCCTAGGTCTGCGAGCAAAATAGGCCGTGCTTGAGCGACAGAGAAGCTGACGACATTGAGACCTGCTGGCTGTTGGCCGTAGTCGAGAGTTCAACTCTATTTTCCGGTGTTCTTTTGAATGAAAATGCAATTTCTTGCTGGTTATCCTAGAAATAAAATGATGACTAGCAGTCAATAGCCTAGTGGATAGCCGCAATAAAAAAGCCACTTAAAGTGACTTTTTGCAAACAATAGAGCTACGCTGATAATTATAAAAAGCCTGCCGTGCGTCCGGTAAATCATCCACTGAGGCCGGTTCATAACCATGTTCCAGAAACCAGTGGGCTGTACGGGTGGTCAGAATAAACAGCTGCTGGATTCCGAGGGCTTTGGCTTTACCTTCCAGATAATGCAGGATCTGACTGCCCCGGTTGGATTGCCGGTACGCTGGATCTACCGCGACACAGGCAATTTCTGCAGAACGTAATTCATTGCCTGTGGTCGGAATCGGATACAGGGCTGCACAGGCCAGAATCATGCCATCCCGTTCAATCACGGCAAACTGTCCAATTTCATTTTCCAGACGTTCGCGGGAACGGTAAACCAGAATCCCTTCTTCTTCCAGGGGACGTAACAGGCGAATCAGACCACCAACATCCTGAATATTGGCCATCCGAACCTCTTCATAATGTGCATCGGTAATCATGGTGCCCGAGCCATCCCGGGTAAACAGTTCTTCCAACAGGGCACCATCATAACTATAGGAAATCAGATGGACACGCTTGACCCCATTTCTGGAAGCTTCCTGTGCGGCTTTTAATTGCAGTACCATGGCCATACTTTGTTCATCCTGACTGGCCGGAACAAGGTAGTCATCTAGCTGCTGCGGGGTGACTTCACGTTTCAGCTGACCCTGGCTATCGAGCAGACCATGCTGTTTTCCCAGAATAATCAGTTTGTCCGCCTTTAAACGGATAGCAGTGTTAGTGGCGACTTCTTCAGCCAGCAGATTAAAAACCTCGCCTGTGGTGGAATAACCGGTTGGGCCTAGAATCACAATATTATGATTATCCAGATGGCGTTGCAGGGCATCGGTATCGATGGCACGGACTTCACCGGTCAACTGAAAATCGACCCCTTCACGAATACCATAGGGCTTGGCGGTCACAAAGTTACCTGACACCGTGTCAATCCGGGCACCATACATAGGCGAGTTGGCCAGACCCATCGACAATAGAGCTTCAATCTGTAAACGGATCGACCCCACCGCATTCAGGACACAATTTAAGGATTCGCGGGTAGTGACCCGACGCTGCTGATAAAAAGGTGTATGCAGGCCACAGCTGGCCAGATTCTGGTTAATCTGTGAACGTGCACCATGTACCAGAATCAGACGAATGCCCAAAGAGTGTAAGAGGGCAATATCATGAATAATATGCTGGAAATTTTTATCCAGAACTGCTTCGCCATCAAACATGATCACAAAGGTCTTGTTACGATGGGCATTGATATAAGGCGCAGAATGGCGAAACCAGTGCACATATTGCAATGTGGTACTTTGCGAAGTGTCTGCTGAGTTCATGCCCGGGCCTATTTCAATATACAATTCTCTTTGATTCTAATGAAAAAAAAATGAAGTGGAAGTAGAGAGACAAAAAAACACCTGAAGCCGGGCTTCAGGTGTCTGCAAGACGAGCAGAAAATGGAGCGCGTTTAGCCAATAATTCGGACGATTTTGTTATTGCGTTCGTTCACCAGTACATAGTCATTATTTACTTTGTACCATTGCTGGTAACGGCCGGTATTAGGCAGACGGCGTGCTTCACGGTCGCTGATCTGGAAACGTTTTGAATCGTATTGACGTGGCAGGGTTTGACCTACACGCCAGTCACGGCTCGGGTTGACCATACGGTTATGGTGACGGCGATCATCCTGCCATTTTCTATGGTCTTTTGAATTCCAGTGCGGTGCCGGTTTAGACGGCTGCGAATGGTAAGGTGAATCATAATGGGATGGTGCTGCCATTGCAGAAGTTGCAACCAGAGCACTAAGGGATAACGCGAGGGTAGTTAAAACTTTTTTCATGGCTTTTACCTAAAGAATTTATATCTGTTTTCGATGAAGTTAAATTAACGAATAAGTGGATAGAAAGCGTGAGGCTCATTGAGTGAAATTGTTAAATTGATGAAGAAATTTAGAAGAAAAACAGATAAAAAACCGGCAAACTTTACAGCCCCTCAAAATATAAGCCCAATCAAATAAAAAAATCCCAACAGGGTTGGGATTTTTAGAAGATTAGTCGGCTATCTTCGATCAGTCAGTAATGATCCGGATAATACTGTTGGTTTCAGAATTTACCAAAATATAATCGTCATTTACCTTGTACCATTGTTGCTTGCGGTCCGGTTTGGGCAGGCTATGATTTTTGTATTCAACTTTATAACCATTACCCCGATAATGCTGCGGCATCACATAACCCGGTTGCCAGCGTAATTGCTGCAAGCGTTGTACGCCACGCTCTTCACGCATACGGCGTTTATCATACTGGTCATGCTTATCTTGACGCGCCTTTTTGCCATGGCCGCGTGATTCTGTCCGTGGTTCATCATCAAAATGAGGGTCTGCATGGGCAATATTGGTCAGCATGAATGTACAGCAGGAGATCGCGAACGCTACCAAAACCTTTTTCATGTTGAACCCTCACTTAATTTGTTCATTTTCTATAGTGACTAATGTACGGAAAAATTGCAGAGAAACTGTGAAGACCTGGCAGATGTTTTATAACAAATGCTGAGAAATTATGATCATGCCGTGATTTTGCTTCATGTTAGAATAGCTTATAGTTGTCTGATAGCTCAGATATTCACACCCTAACATCTCCTTTTGAACAAGGCAAATGCGCATAGATCTACTCCTTCTATCTGCTGATTCAACCCAGTAAAATCTAGCCAGGGGACTTCGATTTCGCTGTATTTAATTCATTGAGCTGATCAGTTCCATTGTTGGCTTAAACCTTGCAGAAACTGAACTGCTTCCACAATCGACTCGGCCTGTCTTGTATCTTCTAGCGCCACAATCAAGGCGTCAGATAGTTGTAAGCTTTCAATATGACGAATCATCTCGATCTTCGATTTTTGATCTTTCATCTGCTTTGATCTCTTAACTAATTTTCAATAAAAACAGTGTATAAGGTCTATAGTTATTTGTAAAACCATTTAAATTTATAAAATTAATTCAAAAATACGATTTATATATAATGAAAATAGAAAAGCAAAAAAAAGAGTCCTTATCGGGATAAGTACTCTTGTGTTAACTCAGGGTTGATCCGGCTCAATAGGCATAGTTTAAATCGGTATAATCATTCAGAGATTTCTGAAGATGGGCCTGAATAAAAGTCCGTACATCTTCCGCCGTCATGGCCTTGCCCTGATTGCTGATCACATGCTCAATGTCCGGTTGACCTTCAATTTTAATGCGGTACACAAAATGCTTGGCCACCTGATAACGCTCCTCCTGTTTTTCGAGGCCAGTGACGTAATGATAAGAATGTTCAAAATTCAGGTCGGTATGCGAGAACACAAACTGGTCGAACAGTTTCAGCTTTTGGCCGTTTTGGAGCGCCTGAATATCGTCAACAATACTGGCTTCAAACTTCATGCCATATTTGGCAGAAATTGGCTGCTGGTCAATCAGGAGAGTGACCATGCCATCTTCGAGAGGGGTCACGGTAATATTGCTTAAGTCAGTCATGGAATACTCACATCAGAATCTGTTCGGCCTAGTATAGGGGAATTTGCAGCAAATCGGCGTCAGGATACTGCTCAGAAGATCGGGTGTTCCGGATCGACTTCCTGTTGTAGGGCAAGGCTTGGGTAGAAATATGATGCAAGTTTCGACTTAATTTGAAAAAACAGGTCAGAGGGGGTTGCTGCCAGACCGGTCAATAAGATAATCGCCCGAATGTGGGGTAGCTTAAATTAAGCTTAGTAGCAGGCTAAGTTCAAATACTCATCTTAGAATAAAAAAAGCCAATGCAGGCATTGGCTTCTCAGAAAATGGCTATTCCTGCTCAGTCCTGGGCATCAATGCTTTGACCGTTCATGTGCAAGCTGTCATCACCCATCAGATAAAGATAGGCCGGCATGATAGAGTCCGGTGTAGGTAATGTCTTCGGATCTTCATTCGGGTAGGCTTTGGCGCGCATTGCAGTACGGGTTGCTCCCGGGTTGATGCAGTTATAGCGGATATTGGGATGGACCTGTTCCTTGGCAAATAGCTGGCTGACTGCTTCAATGGCAATCTTGGAGACTGAATAAGCGCCCCAGCGTTCACGTGCCTCACGTCCTACCCCTGAACTGGCAAAGACCACAGAAGCATGTTCGGATTTGGCCAGCAGCGGCAGCAGCGCCTGAGTCATGACAAAAGGCGCACGCAGATTCACGGCCATCACATCATCCCAGACTTCTTGCGGATAATGCGCCAGTTCTACCCGTTCACCTAGAATACCGGCATTATGCAGAATGCCGTCGAGACGTCCAAACTGGCGGTCCAAGGTATTGACCAGCACTTCATAATCCCGTTCGGAGGCACTGGATAACTGTAGGGGCAGGATGGCTGGCTGTGGTGCACCCAGGCTTTCAATCTCATCATAAATGACTTCAAGCTTGTTCAGGGTACGTCCGTGCAGTACCACCGTCGCGCCATGCAAGGCATAGCTGATTGCGGCTGCACGACCAATGCCATCGCCCGCACCTGTAATCAGGATAATACGATCTTTCAGCAGATCGGGGCGAGGTTGATATTCTGAATATTTCATGATCTACCTCCTTATTTGTTATTGTTCAGCGTTTTAGAGATGTTTAGCCCTCAGGACAGCACACTGTGCTGTTGCAATACCAGTTTCTGGATATGCTGATGTAATTCAGGCACATCCTTCACTATATAGTCCGCCTGCCAGGCTGTTAAGTCATCTTTGTATTGCAGTGGTAAATAGCCATAGGCCGCCAGAATAGTATACATTCGGGCATGACGGCCAGCATCAATATCACGAGGATGATCCCCGACATAGATACAGTCTTCAGGCACAATATTAATCTGCTGGGCTGCCAGATACATCGGCTCCGGATCCGGTTTGGTCCGGGTCACATCTTCCGGGCAGACCAGTACGGCACAGCGTTCGGTCAGATTGAGTGCCTTGAGCAGCGCTTCACTCAGCCAGCGCGGTTTGTTGGTCACAATGCCCCACGGAATCTCATGTTCTTCCAGCTCTTCCAGCAGAGCATACATGCCTGCAAACAGATCGGTGTCGACGGCAATTTCTGCACCATAGCTGTTCAGAAAACGCTGGCGATGTTGCTGAAGCAGCGGATCTTCCACTTGCAGCTCCGGATAAACCAGCTTGACCATGGCCCGAGCGCCTTCAGATACCTGCGCCCGGATCAGCTCGGCATCGACCAATGGACGGCCTGCCTCATGGCACATCTGCTGGATAATGCGGATAAAGTCGGCAGCTGTATCAATCAGGGTGCCATCCAGGTCAAATAAAACTGCTTTCATGGGGTCGCCTCTGCTGCTTCTTTCACTGTATACACCATGTAGTTCACATCGACATTTGGTGCGAGCCAGTAGCGCTTGGTCAGCGGATTATAGTGCAGACCGGTCATGTCTTTGAGCTTTAAGCCCGCGTTACGAATGTCATGAGCCAGTTCAGACGGCTTGATAAATTTACTGTAATCATGGGTGCCCTTGGCCAGCATACGCAGGATATATTCTGCACCAATGATGGCAAACAGATAAGATTTCGGATTGCGGTTGATGGTCGAAAAGAAGACATGACCCCCAGGTTTGACCAGTTTGTGGCAGGCCTGGATAATCGAAGCCGGGTCCGGCACATGCTCCAGCATTTCCATACAGGTCACGATGTTGTATTGACCTGCCTGCTTATCGGCCAGCTGTTCCACCGGAATCTGGCGATATTCAATATTGCTGACACCTTCCTGCTCGGCATGAATGCGCGCTACATTTAGCGGGGCTTCACCCATATCAATTCCCAGCACTTCAGCACCACGGCGTGCCATGCTTTCGGACAGGATTCCGCCACCACAGCCCACATCCAGCACTTTCTTGCCACTTAGTCCGCCCGCATGTTCATCAATCCAGTTCAAGCGTAGGGGATTGATCATATGCAGCGGGCGGAACTCGGAATGCTGATCCCACCATATAGCTGCAAATGCTTCAAACTTGGCAATTTCTTGTGGATCAACATTCAATTGCGACATCGGTGTTACCTCAATCAGTTGTGATTATGTAAAAATTTAATTTGCCATAGGGCCAGATAAACTGATTTAAATTCTTGTAAATCAGTACACTTGTTTAGTGTAGCGTTTCTGGCAAAAAAAGCGATAAAAGCCGTAAAAAAGTTCACAGAATAAAAACGAACACGGCATAATTGCTTTATAGTGAACCCATAAACTAAAGATAATGATTTAGAGGACGATAATCCCAATGAAAAAATTTATTTTAGGTACTGTAGCCGCATCTGTTTTGGCATTTTCCGGCAGTGCCATGGCCAATTTTGTGGCAGGTCAGGACTATCAAGTTCTGGCAAATCCAGTCAAAGTCGAAAAACCGGGGAAAATTGAAGTACGTGAATTCTTCTGGTATGGCTGCGGTCACTGTTATACGCTTGAGCCGCATCTGCAAGCCTGGTTGAAAAAACTACCTAAAGATGTGCGTTTTGTACGTACTCCGGCGGCTATGAATCCGCTTTGGGAGCAGGGCGCACGTGCTTATTATACCTCTGAGGCTTTAGGGGTTCGCCAGAAAGCGCATTTGCAGCTGTTTCATGATATTCACGCCAAGCAACAGCCAATTCTGGAACAGGCACAGCTGGCAAAATTCTATACCCGTTATGGTATTCCTGAAGCAAAATTTAACAGCACTTATAAATCATTCCCGATCTCATCAAAAATCGCTCAGGCTAAAAATCTGGCTGCTGCTTACCAGTTGAGTGGTGTGCCTGCCGTAACCGTGAATGGTAAATATGTGGTGCAAGGCGATAGTGAAAAAGTGGTTCAAGTGGTGAACTACCTGGTAGACAAGGAACGTAAGGCCAAATAAGCCGGTCCTGATTGAATTGAAAAACCTGCATCCAGATGCAGGTTTTTTTAGATCTTCCAAAATTTATATTTTATTGAAGGTCTGTTGTGCGCGTAGACGGACTGGATAAAACGCCACAGAACAATAACTGCAGCTGTGTCAGGCATTGGGCTTTAAAATGCGCGAATGCTGCCTGATCTGATGCTGGATGGATCTGGGTCTGGAGATGAATCCAGTCCATGGCCCAGTTGAGTGCCAAAGGCAGCAGAATCTGGGCCAGCGCCCTCAGTTCAACCGGCGACTGGAGCGGCTGTAGCGCTGGAATCTGTTGCAGGCCATGCAGCAAATCTTCTACCAGATAATGAATCTCGCGTTCGATTCCCTGACGTAAAAACATACAGCCCCCCCAACGTTCTGCACTTAAAAATATCCAGGCTTGGGGATACGCATCGACCTTCTGAAAAAACAGTTCGACTTTGTCAGCTAGCTGGTTCAGGGAAAAATCAGTCGGTCCGAGCTGGTGCAGCACCCCTTTAATATGCAGTGCAGCCTGATCCAGCAATTCCAGTCCGAGCTGGTCCATGTTTTTGAAATGTCGATAAAACGCGGCCGGAACCAGTCCCACAGCCTGCGTAATTTCACGCAAACTGATACTGCTAAAAGCACGGCCTTGACTGCTCAATACTAAGGTGGCGTCCAGCAGCGCCTGACGACTTTGCTGCTTGCGTTCTTCACGTAAAGACATAGAAAACTTCCTGGGCGGATCGTGCAGTGTAGCAAAAATAAAATTCAATCATAGGGTTATCCGCATCTGCCCAATCAGAGCCGATTCAGGCTGAAATACTGCTAATAATTTGATTTTGTAAATGATTACTTTGCTGTCCTGATCTTGGGAGAAGGCTTCTGTTATACTTGACCACCATTATTTTTAGCCAACAGCAGGACTTATTATGCGTATCGACCAGCGAGCATTAGATCAATTACGTGAAGTAAAAATTACCCGTAACTATACACGTTATGCGGAAGGCTCCGTATTGGTTGAATTTGGTCATACCAAGGTGCTGTGTACGGCCAGTATTGATAATTCAGTACCTCGTTTCCTGAAAGGCAAGGGACAAGGCTGGGTCACTGCTGAATATGGCATGTTGCCGCGTTCGACCCATACCCGTAGTGACCGTGAAGCAGCGCGTGGCAAGCAAAGCGGCCGTACTCAGGAAATCCAGCGTTTAATCGGACGCAGCTTACGCTCTATGGTTGACCTGAAAAAGCTGGGTGAAAATACCATTACTCTGGACTGTGATGTGATTCAGGCGGATGGCGGTACACGTACAGCTGCAATTACCGGTGCTGCGGTCGCCTTGGTGGATGCCATGAATGTTTTGCTGGAAAATAAAAAAATCAAGCAAGATCCGCTCAAAGGTTTGGTGGCTGCCATTTCAGTGGGCATCTATAAAGATGAAGTCCTGCTCGACCTGTGCTATGAAGAAGATTCTAACTGCCAGACCGATTTAAACGTGGTAATGACTCAGGCTGGTGAGTTTATTGAGATTCAGGGAACTGCGGAAGATAAACCGTTTACCCGTGCACAATCCAATGCCATGCTGGAAATGGCCGAAAAAGGCATCCAGGAACTGGTCAAGAAACAGCAGGAAGCACTGGGCTGGTAAGTTATTTATTTTATTCAATAAAAAGCACATCTTCGGGTGTGCTTTTTTTATCTGTCATGGTTCTGTAAGCAAAGTATCATCTTGGGGTCACAATTATTGTTTATCTCTGGGGGCGCATAAAATATAAGGAATTTTCCATGCGTTTACTTTCTCTCACTTTTTTGCTGGGTTTGGGCTTCCTGCTCAGTGCCTGTAATAATGATGAAGACAGTCAGAGCAACTCTCCTCCATCACCGCAACCAAGCTGCAAAGTGCATTGCGCGCCTTAATTAAAATAAATCAGAGGAAAGTGAAAATGAACCGTCGTGACTTTATAACTCATTCAGCAAAAACATTATTAGGGGCAACTACCTTATCCAGTTTTCCTTTAAGTATTCAAAAAGCGTTGGCGGTAGATGCCAAAGTTGAAACCGGAACCATTCAAGATGTGAAACATGTGATCATTTTGACCCAGGAAAACCGCTCATTTGACAACTACTTTGGTACCTTAAAAGGCGTCCGGGGATTTGGCGACCGTTTTACGATTCCACTGGCGGATGGTCGTAAAGTCTGGGAACAGTATGACAAGAAAAAAAATAAAGTATTGCCTTATCATCTGGATAGCAGTCTGGGAAATGCACAGCGGGTTTCAGGCACACCACACTCTTGGGTAGATGGTCAAGCGGCATGGGATACAGGCCGGATGGGCAACTGGGTAGAACATAAACAGACCCAGTCAATGGGCTACTATAAAAAGGTAGAGGTGGAATACCAGTTTGCTTTGGCGGATGCTTTTACTCTGTGTGATGCTTATCACTGTGCCATGCATGCGGGAACCAATCCAAACCGTAAGTTTATCTGGACAGGAACCAATGGGCCTACCGGGGCAGGGGTCGCCAGTGTAGTCAATGAATTTGATGGGATAGGTTCATCTGCACAGGGTTATGACTGGACAACCTATCCTGAACGCCTGCAAGAAGCCGGAGTGAGCTGGAAAGTCTATCAAAATATGCCGGACAACTTTACAGACAACCCGCTGGCCGGATTTAAACAATACCGCCGCGCCAATGAGCAGTCGGGCAAGCCCGTCAGCCACTCTGACCCTGTCTGTCCTGCCTATGATGAAGCCATTGATGCCAAGGAGCCGTTATATAAAGGCATTGCCAATACCATGCCCCATGATGGAGGGTTACTGGGACAATTGAAGCAGGATATTGTGGATGGAAAACTACCTCAGGTAAGTTGGGTCGTGGCACCGGCTGCATATAGTGAACATCCGGGGCCTTCCAGCCCAGTACAAGGGGCATGGTATATTCAGGAATTGCTGAATGCTTTGACTGAAAATCCTGAGATCTGGAGTCAAACCGTACTGTTGGTCAATTTTGACGAAAATGATGGTTTTTTTGACCATATGCCTTCGCCTTCTGCGCCTTCACGTGAAATTAATGAGCACGGGGAAATTATTAAAGTCCATGGTAAAACTACCCTAGATGATGATCTGATTTCTTCTGAATACTTCAACCATCCACGCATTGAAGGTTCAACCCGTCAGCCGCTGCTGCAATATGTAGATGGTGAAAATAAAAACTTTTGGCATGGCGTCTATGGACCTGGGGTTCGTGTGCCCTTGTATGTCATATCTCCATGGAGTCGAGGAGGATGGGTAAATTCCCAAGTTTTTGACCATACTTCGATTATTCGTTTTCTTGAAGAGCGTTTTGGGGTAGAAGAACCCAATATCAGTCCTTACCGCCGTGCGGTGTGTGGAGATTTGACCTCTGCATTTAACTTTAAAACCCCGAATATGGATATTTTGCCGAAATTGGCTGGGCAAAAGACCAAGGCGGAAGCAGATGCGATTCGGGCAATACAGCAAAAATTGCCGCAAGTTCCGGTGCCATCTACACAAAACTTCCCTCAGCAGGAGCTGGGTATCCGCTATTCTCGGGCATTGCCTTATATTTTACACAGCAGTGCCAAAGTCCTGGCCAGTGAAAATAAAGTGAAACTGCTATTTTCCAACACCGGACAGCAAGCGGCAGTATTCCATGTCTATAACAAACTGGATTTAAACGCGATTCCACGACGTTATATGGTCGAAGCAGGCAAGCAGCTGGATGATGACTGGGCGCTGGTCGATGGAGCATATGACTTATGGGTCTTGGGGCCAAATGGTTTCCATCGGGCCTTCGTGGGGGATCTCAAGCAGCCTGCACAAAAAAATTCCCTGCCTGAGATTCGGATCTGTGTCGAGGAATGTGACCCGAAAATTTATCTTAAAGTACGACATGATGGTCAGCAGGCGGTAGATCTGCTGGTCAAAGCCAATGCTTATCTGGATGGACAAACCTGGAAAATCCCTACTACCGCGACTGAGAACGAATTGATTTTAGATATGTCGGCTGTATATGGCTGGTATGACTTTAGTGTCAGCATCGTGGGGGATGAGCAGTTCCAGCGTCGTTTTGCTGGCCGTCTGGAGATTGGCAAAGACAGCTATTCTGATCCATTTATGGGAAGTGCCATTTAAAACATTCAGTATCGTGCCATCTTATGGATACGCTTATATCGACAATAGAAGTTTAAGAACAATAAAAGGGGCCTAGGCCCCTTTTGTTGTATTATGAATTAGGCATTAAAGCGCATGGATAAATCAATGGCTTTCACATCTTTGGTTAAAACGCCCATAGAAATATAATCCACGCCGGTACTGGCCACTTCACGTAAATTTTCAATAGTAATATTGCCTGAAGCTTCCAACTTACAACGACCTGCGGCATGTTGCACCGCCTCAATCATCTGCTGCTGGCTAAAGTTATCCAGCATCACAATATCCGCTTTGGCTTCCAAGGCTTGATTGAGTTCATCCCAGGTTTCCACTTCGACTTCTACCAATTTACCTGGGGCAATCTTGTGGGCTTTGGCAATGGCCTGAACAATGCCGCCTGCTGCTATAATGTGGTTTTCTTTAATCAGAAAGGCATCAAACAAACCCAGACGATGGTTCTGCCCACCACCAATGGTAACGGCATATTTTTGAGCAATCCGTAAGCCGGGCAAGGTTTTACGGGTGTCCAGCAATTTGGTATTTAAACCCTTAAGTTCCTTGACATATAAAGCGGTTTTGGTCGCCACAGCAGAAAGCGTTTGGATGAAGTTAAGGGCAGGACGTTCCACGGTCAGCAGGCTGCGTGCCGAACCGGCCAACTTTAAAAAGACTTCATTGGCCTCTACCCGTTCACCGTCATTTTTCAGCCAGGTCACTTCAACCTTTGGGTCATAGGCATGAATCAGGGCATTCACCCACGGCTGACCAGCCAGTACCATATCTTCACGGCTAATGATGGTGGCAGTGGCCTGTTCATCTTCAGGAGTGAGCAGGGCCGTAATGTCGCCGTCTCCGATATCTTCCGATAAGGCCTGTTGGATATTGATCTGAATCGACTGTTCTAGCAAAGCCTGAGATATGCTCATGAGTATTTCCGTATCTTTTTTAGCCGTGAAAAATTGCGCATTATCTTAACACTGTTACATAAAAATAAGCGATTTTTCCTCCCCGCCATGAGGATGAATTGAGATTTGCCTTTGAAAGTTTTAGCATTAGGCGGGCTGCAATCCTGGTATTGCAGGTTTTATTTTGTAACAGGACAGGATTATGCAACAGGCGGCTGAGTTTCACATCAAGGATGGGCAATTGCTGGGCGCACGTCAGCTGGCTTCTCCGAATTTTAACCGACGCCCCGAGCAGACCGAGATTCAGCTGGTGGTGATTCACAATATCAGCCTGCCGCCGTCGCAATTTGGCGGTACTTATATTGAACAGTTTTTCCAGAATCAACTGGATTGCTCTGTGCATCCGTATTTTCAAACCATTGAAGGGATGCAGGTTTCGGCCCATCTGCTGATTTTACGTTCCGGTGAAGTACTGCAATTTGTCAATTTTAAGGATCGGGCTTGGCATGCCGGGCGCTCGACTTATCTGGCCAAAAAAGAATGCAATGATTATTCAATCGGAATTGAGCTGGAAGGCAGCGATGACCTGCCGTTTGAAGCGGTACAGTATGCTGCTCTGGTGCAGGTTACGGCGTGTCTGCAAGCCCATTATCCTAAAATCCAGCAGCATATTGCCGGGCATTCAGATATAGCCCCAGGCCGTAAGACCGATCCGGGACCGTATTTTGACTGGGCTGGGTTCCGCAGTCAGCTCCAGTATTATAAAACAGCAATCAACGCTGCAGAGTCAGGGGATTAAGTCATAAACTTCTTTCCCGAGTTTGATTACAATAGCCACAAATTAAGATTAGGTGAATAGGATGGCGCTTTGGCGTTCGACCGTGATTGTCAGTGCAATGACCATGTTGTCACGGGTTCTGGGTTTGATCCGGGATGTGGTTTTACTGAATGTATTTGGTGCCGGTAAAGATTTTGATACCTTCGTGGTGGCCTTTCGTATTCCGAACTTTTTCAGGCGACTGTTTGCAGAGGGGGCTTTTTCCCAGGCCTTTATTCCGGTCCTGACCGAATACAAAACCGGTCGGGCCCATGCTGAAGTTCAGATTTTGATTAGCCGGGTCTTTGGCTGTCTGGCCACAGTAATGACCACCTTGACTATGCTGGCAATTATTGCTGCTCCTGCAGTGATGTATGTTTATGCACCGGGCTTCCATAGTGATCCGGAAAAGTTCGCGCTGGCCACCGACATGTTCCGGCTGACTATTCCCTATCTGCTATTCATGTCTTTGACGGCATTTGCCAGCAGTATTTTAAATACCTATGGTTCTTTTACCACGCCAGCTTTTGCACCGGTTTTATTAAATGTGGCCATGATTGCCGGTGCCTTGTGGCTTACCCCGTATATGGCCGAGCCAATTATGGCACTGGGCTGGGCCGTGATTATTGCCGGTATTTTACAGCTGGCCCTGCAGATTCCAGAACTATGGCGTAAAAAGCTGCTGATTCCGCCTAAAGTTGATTTTAAACATGAAGGTGTGGAGCGCATCATGAAACTGATGCTGCCGGCCTTGTTTGGAGTCTCTGTCACCCAGATTAACCTGCTGCTGAACACCATCTGGGCTTCCTTTATGCAGGATGGTTCAGTCTCCTGGCTGTACAGTGCCGAGCGTATGACCGAGCTGCCGCTGGGGCTAATTGGTGTGGCGATAGGTACGGTTATTCTGCCTTCTTTATCGGCGCGGCATAGCGAGCAGAATCCGGAAAAATTCAAAGCAATGATGGACTGGGCTGCCAAAGTGATTGTTATGGCGGGTCTACCGGCCAGTATTGCGCTGTTCATGCTGTCGACCCCGATTATTCAGGCCCTGTTTGAACGCGGTCAGTTCACTTTTGAAGATACCCAGATGACCGCACTGGCCCTGCAATGTATGAGTGGTGGGGTCATTGCCTTTATGCTGATCAAGGTCTTTGCACCTGGTTTTTATGCCCAGCAGGATACCCGTACCCCGGTCCGGATTGGCCTGATGGCTGTGGCAGCCAATGCGATTTTAAACGTGGTGTTTATTGGCCTGTTCAAGCTGATTAACTGGGAAGCTGAACATATGGCGCTGGCACTGGCCTCGACTGGTTCGGCTATGGTAAATGCGGGCCTGCTCTATTTCTACCTGCACAAACGCAATATTTTCCGCTTTGGCGCTCACTGGAAAAAGATCTTCCTGCAATTTCTGTTTGCCAATGCAGTAATGATTGCGGCCTTGGGCTATGCATTGACTTGGTATGATGCGGATGTTTCCGCCTGGATGCGGGTGGTGGAAGTACTTATCCTCTGTCTGGTGGGGATGCTGGCCTATGCAGTAGCACTATTAGCAGTGGGCTTTAGACCCCGTCATCTTAAACCCTAAGTCCATTTAACCTATAAAAAAAACAAGAGCCAAATGGCTCTTGTTTTTTTGAAGTTACTTTTTCTTGGCACTGTTCAGTCGCTAGACCTTGCCGCGAGAAAGAAAACCAACAATGGCAAGAATAACAGCAATTACCAGTAAGATAATCGCGAAATCCTTAGATAAGCCGGCTACTCCACCAAAACCGAGTAAACTGGCAATTAAGGCGATCACAGCAAAAATAATAGCCCAGCGAAACATAATATTCTCCATGTGTTTTTATTCTCAAAATCAGTATAGAAATAATCAATTTTTGGCACTGTTAGTGTTTTGTTGATGAACTGTCTATGATTTAACAATAGTTTACGTGCTGATAATAAGAGACGCCCGCTGCATTTCGTCTGTTGAGACTTGGTATAATAAGCTGACTTTTACCATACTTATTGCTTATGTCTGATGTTCTGCGTCCGCATTTCTGGAAACATTATACCCTGACTGAACTGACCTCAGCCGAGTGGGAAGCGCTCTGTGACGGCTGCGGACTCTGCTGCCTGATCAAGCTGGAAGATGAGGAAACGGCAGAAGTCGCCTATACCAAGGTGGCTTGCAAGCTACTGGACTGTCAGACGGCACGTTGTTCGGATTATCCCAACCGTCTGGACTATGTGCCAGATTGTATTCAGCTCACGCCTGAAAAATTGCAAGAGATTCACTGGCTGCCGTCCAGCTGTGCCTATCGCCGTGTAAATGAAGGCAAGAGTTTGCCGTCCTGGCATTATCTGAATACGGGTTCACGGCAAACTATCCTGCAGGCCAGAAAATCTGCCGCGGGTCGCTGTCTGAGCGAGACTGATAT
The DNA here is from genome assembly GCF_013343215.1 of Acinetobacter sp. 10FS3-1. Classification (NCBI taxonomy): domain Bacteria; kingdom Pseudomonadati; phylum Pseudomonadota; class Gammaproteobacteria; order Moraxellales; family Moraxellaceae; genus Acinetobacter; species Acinetobacter sp. 10FS3-1. The sequence continues at coordinate 2,912,645 of NZ_CP039143.1, read as the reverse complement.
ACACGAAGATGAAATTGAAGAATATATAGTCCGCTGGGTACGCTAGACTGCAAGGTTCAGCTTTTTAACCAGTGGAACGTAGCAGCAGCTGGGCTGACTCGCCGGACATGGGACGATAAAAATAAAAACCCTGTCCGATCTGGCAATCACAACCCATCAGGGTATCTAGCTGTTCGGTATTTTCAATGCCTTCCACGAGAATATCCAGCGAGATGCTCGAACCAATCTGGGTAATGGCTTTGACAATGGCCAAGGCAGACGGATCTATGTTCATGCGTTCTACAAAGTTACGGTCAATCTTGATGCAATCGACCGGATATTCCTGCAAGCGGGTGAGCGATGAATGTCCGGTGCCAAAATCGTCCAGTGAAATATGAATCCCGGCCTGCTTGAGCAGGTTTAAGGCACGGACCACATAATGGGCACCACTTTCTGACAGGCTCTGTTCGGTAATTTCCAGTTCGACCTTATCGGTTGGAATATCAAATCTGGCCAGACGCGCCAGCAGTTTTTCGGCATAGTTGTCGCGCAGAAACTCAACTGGTGCTGCATTGATTGAAATCGGCAAGAGTTCTAGACCTTGAGCCTGCCAGCGGCTCATATCTGCAAAGACTTTAAGCTGCATGGTTTCACTAATCCGCGAAGCCAGCTCATAGTCCTGAAAGGCACCAAAAATATCCGAGGGCAGCTGGATCTGCTGGTGCCGGTCCTGCCAGCGTAACAAGGCTTCAAAACCAATGACTGCACCATCTGACAGCCGAACTTTGGGCTGATAATAAGGCACAATCTGATCGGCATGAATAATCTTGCGGGCCAGCGTCAGCTGTTGGGTAATTTGGTTTAGAGAGGTCGACATTTCCTGATTAAACATACGGATCCCGCCACGACCACTATTTTTTAAATCATTCAGGGCAATGTCGGCAGACTTTAATAGATTGGAACTACTTAAGGCATCTCGCGGATAAATGGCGCAACCGATACTCATCGCACTGCGCATGCTATGTCCCAGATAACCCACCGGCTGCTTAAGCTGCTGATAGGCCAGCTGCGCCGTCGCAATCAGCTGTTCCTCACTTTTCAGATCTTGGACCAACACTGCAAATTCATCACCGCCAAGACGGGCAACCAGTGTATTGGCAGCAAAACAATTCTGGAAACGTTGACCCAGAATATGCAACAAATGATCTCCCGCCAGATGCCCCAGCGTGTCATTAATATGCCGGAAATAATCCAGGTCAATCAGCAATAAGCCGAGTTTCTTGTTCTGGTGTTTGGCCTGAGACAAGACCTGTTTGAAAGTGTGATAGAAGGTATTACGATTATATAGGCCAGTTAATTCATCGCGTTTACTCACGCTATTCAATTGCAGTTCTGCCCACGTCTGCTGGCCGATCTTGGCCGGGGTACACCGGTCATTTTGCGGGAGCGGATCAATCCTCAGGATTTGATGGCCAGAATGATGGATCTGGCCGGTTTTTCCTGCCGGGCCATCCGGCATGTTGTGCTGGCGAGGTACGCTCTGAGCGAGCTGTTGCTGAAGTTCAACATAGTCCTGTAGATCGGTCAGGGAAATGGACCATTGCAGCAGATGTTCAGGCTGAGGACAGTATTTTATCTTCAGCCTACATATGCGGTAATTGCCTTCAGGCTGCTGGATACGGCATTGGATGTCAATATTCTGCTGCTGGTTGAGCGCTATATGCCACTTATCGAGAACAGCTTGCAAATCATCGCTATGGATAAAATGATGCCAGTCGAGGTGGTGGCTGTCATTCAGGTTGATACCCAGATACTCGATCATGGCTGTATTAAAATACTGCTGCTGGTCTTTGCTCATCACCCAAAGGGGATGAGGCAGATCATCAATGAATTGCTGTATGGCAACGGTATTGGACGAATGCAATAGCCCAACAGAAGTAACCCGGGATTCCGTAGCTTCTGCAGGTATTGATCTAGATTTGCCAGGCTTCATGCATTCACCGCCATAACCTCTAAAAAGTGTGCTGCGAGGTTGCTCCGATTATTTTAATTAGAATAAAACAATATGGAAGTTACAATGTAATTAATTCATAATTTACTAGCTTTAATTTGCTTGCTTTTCCATAGATGCGTGGATTGGAAATTAAAAAATATATTACTTCTCTTGGGCTTTGAACAAGATGCTGCTTCATTTGCGCTTATAGCACTGATACTGGCTCAGATTACGTTATGAAACTGGGCAGTCTGGTTATTCCCTGTATTTCACGCCTCATTTGCCCCAGTTTTAGCAGAGCGCGCGATCTATTGATGGAAGATCAACAGACCCTGACGAATCTTTTATAGTTTTAACGTTGAATGTTGGATTCAAAACTGCGAATGTTAGAATGAAATCAGTTCTTATGTTGAGCCTATTATCCGATGTCAGACCACCATATTCCGCTTCCCGAACGCCTACGGCCACGTGACCTTACTGAAATTATCGGACAGGAACATCTGCTGGGGGAAAATGCACCTTTACGCCAAATGATTGATCAGGGGCATTTGCCTTCCATTATTTTCTGGGGACCGCCAGGAGTCGGAAAAACCACGATTGCCCTGCTGCTGGCGCAAGCAGTTGATCGGCCATTTATTAGCTTGTCTGCACTGAATACCGGAGTCAAAGAACTACGGGAGCTGATTGCCGAAACAGGAGACCTGCTTACACCGGTGGTATTTATTGACGAGATTCACCGTTTCAATAAATCCCAGCAGGACGCACTGTTAAATGCGGTTGAAAAAGGCAAGATTACCCTGATTGGTGCGACCACCGAGAATCCCTCATTTGAGGTCAACAGTGCTTTGCTGTCACGCTGTCAGGTTTATACCTTAAATGCACTTAGTCCTGAAGCGATTCAGACCCTGCTGGGCCAGGCCATCGAAAAAGACAGTTTCCTGAAAGAACGTTATCTGCAGATTGAAGAATTTGATGCCCTGATCCAGTTTGCCGCAGGCGATGCACGCAAGGCACTGAACCTGCTTGATCTGGTGGCCAGCACTTTTGAAGCTGAGCAGGAAAATATCATCACCAATGCAGTGGTGGTCAAAGTCGCACAGCAGAATATTGCTCGTTATGACAAGTCCGGTGAGCAGCATTATGATCTGGTCTCGGCTTTTATTAAATCGATCCGTGGTAGTGATCCGGATGCTGCATTGTACTGGATGGCACGCATGCTCAAAGGCGGGGAAGACCCGGTCTTTATTGCACGCCGTATGCTGATTGCAGCTTCAGAAGATATTGGCAATTCTAACCCAAATGCCTTGTTGCTGGCTGGTGAATGTTTCCGCTCGGTACAGGCTGTTGGCATGCCGGAAGGCCGGATTATTTTGGGGCAATGTGCGGTATATCTGGCGACCAGCGCCAAAAGTAACAGTACCTATCTGGCGATTAACAAAGCTATGGAACTGGCAGAAAAAACCGCAAATCTTGCAGTGCCTTTACATTTACGCAATGCGCCGACCAAACTGATGAAAGCCCAGGGTTATGGGGTGGATTATCTCTATCCGCATCATTATCCGGAACATTTTGTTCTGCAAGACTATCTGCCGCCTGAGCTAAAAGGCACCAAATTGTATGAATCGGCACGTAATAAGCGTGAAGTGGAAGCGGAACGTTTGCAACAGCGCCGCTGGCAGCAGGAACAGCAGCAATAGTTAAAAAAAGCCCAGTTTGAGGTGAACTGGGCGGAAAACAGGATGTTTTTTTCGGGGAGATAACCTCCTCGAGGGGAGGGGGAAATCTGGTCGGCTAAAAAGCGATTGAACGCTCTGAGAATTCTGGTTTAGCTTGCTATAAAAAATTTAATGGAAACGTTATATAAAGTAAAAACAATGATTTTTATCAACAGGATTATTTTTTCCGATCATCTTATCCAAAAAAACCGGACTGATCGTCCGGTTTTTTAAAGCTTAGCTTCAGCTAGGGCTTAGATATCTTCAAGATTGATACCCAAACGTGCCGCAACTTCTTCATAAGCTTCTACAACACCGCCAAGACCTTGACGGAAACGGTCTTTATCCAGTTTTTTCTTGGTGTCTTTGTCCCACAGACGGCAACCGTCTGGAGAGAACTCATCACCCAACACAATACGGTCATGGAAAACACCAAATTCAAGCTTGAAATCCACCAGAATCATATTGCCAGCATCGAACAATGCTTTGAGCACATCATTCACCTGATAAGTCAATTCTTTCATTTTTTCCAATTGTTCAGCATTGGCCCAACCCAAAGCAATCGCTTGCGATTCATTGACCATTGGATCGCCCAGCGCATCATCTTTAAAGAACAATTCAAATGTTGGTGGAGTCAGCTCTTTACCTTCTTCTACACCCAGACGGCGGCATAAAGAACCCGCGGCATAGTTACGGATGACGCATTCTACCGGAATCATGTCCAGTTTTTTGACCAGAACTTCATTCGGTGTTAACAGTTTTTCGAAATGGGTTTCAATACCCGCTTCGGCCAGTTTTTCCATGATGAAGGCGTTAAAACGGTTGTTCACCTTACCTTTACGATCTAGTTGTTCGATTTTTTCGCCATTGAATGCGGACGCATCGTCACGAAAAACTAAAATCAAGTGGTCTGAGCTGTCCGTGGTATAGACAGATTTCGCTTTACCAGTATAGAGCAAGGTTTGTTTTAACATGAGGGAACCTTCTACAAAAAAAAATGCCTAGAACTGTCTAGGCTGGCCAATTTTGGTAAATCTGATTGAGCAGTTCTGCGGCTTTTTCACGGTCTGCAAAACTGTTATCGGTATTGAACACAGCGAGGTTATGACTCGAACCGACAGGAGATAGTCTTAATACATAGGTCTGCTGGTCGACTTTGATCGTCACTTCATGACGATTTGGGTTCTGGCCAACGATGGAATAGTTAAGGCTGCTGAGGGTAGCAAGTGTGTATTGCCAGATTGTAGCAGAATTTCCATCGATTTTAAGTAGTGGATTTTGATTTCCATCCACAACCAGCTGTGGTTTTCCGATCGGAGCCGTCTCAGTTACATCAGTTTGGGTTGAATCCATACTCTGAGCAGGTGGACGTGGTAGGGCAAAACGGTTCGCACGCTGGTTTTCCAGCTTGGGCGCATGCTCGATCGCCAGCGGATCTACAATAGGAGCAGGGTACAATGGCGTTGCAGGACGTACCATGGCACCTTCAGGATATTGTAAGGGTTCGAGAGTAGTCGTTTCTTTATAATCTAAAGTGCCATTATTAAAGGCCAGTGAACTACAACCTGCCAGACCCAATACTGAAAGTGCGAAGGTAAGTCCTAAACGTAAATGCATAATTGTGCTCTTTTATTGAATGACGCCCGCTACAACCAGTGCTTCATGAAGCGGAGCGCGATATTGTTCTGCAAGAGGGGTTAATGGCAGGCGAATACCTGTACCGATTAAGCCCATATCGTGAAGTGCCCATTTCACAGGAATCGGGTTCGATTCGCAAAATAAAATATTGTGTAAATTTGCAATCTGCGAATTCAGCTCTTCAGCACGTGCCATATCGCCTTGAAGTGCAGCCGCGCAGACTTCACTCATGGCTTTGGGTGCCACATTGGCAGTCACCGAAATATTACCTTTAGCCCCATGACCCATCAGCTGATAAGCCGTTGCATCATCGCCTGAATAGACGGTCATGTTCTTGCCAGTCAGGCCCTCAAGCAGGGCTGCACCACGCGCAACATCACCGGTTGCGTCCTTGATGCCCACAATTTGCGGAATATCTGCCAGACGAATCACTGTTTCATTGGCCATGTCTACGCCTGTACGGCCCGGCACATTATAAAGAATCTGTGGAAGATCAACTGCCTCAGCAATCGCCTTATAGTGCTGGTATAAGCCTTCCTGGGTCGGTTTATTATAATAAGGTGTCACCAACAGGGCAGCATCAGCCCCCAGTTCTTTGGCTTCACGGGTTAATTGAATGGCTTCATGGGTCGAGTTTGCCCCCGTACCCGCAATCACAGGAATACGTTTTTTTGCCACACGGATGATTTCTTTGATCACCTGCGTATGTTCACTCATGCTGAGCGTAGAGGCTTCACCGGTAGTACCTACGGCGACAATTCCATTTGTACCCTCTGCAATATGCCACTCAACCAGCTTCTCGAGGCTCTTCCAATCTACGCTGCCATCTTCAAACATTGGGGTGACGATTGCGACAATGGAACCCTGAGTGGTCTGTGCTTGCTGAGTCATTTTGAAAAACTATCCTATTTGTCCATCCGAAGAGAATGAGAAAACATAAATTTGGATGGGTTTGTATTCTGATTGAGAACAAATTCAATTAATCTGGGCTGAATTGAATATTGCTTATGCAAATTATGACTGATCAAACGCATAAGAACAATATGCTTTAGTCAAAGCCACTGATTCTTTATACAAAGCCTATGTAAAACAATCAAGAGCTGAGAAGAGGTGTTTGACTGCCCATTCAAGCTAGATAGAAGGTAAATAAAACTTGCTATAAAGCTTTTTCTGACCGATTTATTTTATAACCCTGCGACTAAAATACTGCTATAAAAATATTCAACCTTCTGATTTTTTAAGTTTTTTTTAATAGAAAATTGTACTTGGATATGAACTAATATTTATATTCGATGAATTGAGATGTGAAAAATATAGAAATAGAGCGGAAAATGAGCCTGTTAAATAAAAATAACGTCTGATTAAGCTGTTTAAAGTATTAAATTTAAATCATTTATTTTTCTAACTGGTTAAATCTTAGGGCTGATTTATAAGTCTTATAGATAAGAAACTGAATTTTATATAACTTTAATTAATCGTTTTTAAGACTTTATTGCAAGCAATGCGAAAGTCATCAAAATTTCTCCTGTTCGGAAATCCAACCAAAGCGTTCAACTTTTTGATAGTTAATTCTAATTGGCCACTCATAGATGATGGGTTCTCTTTTTGAACGCTGATTAAACAAGGATATTCCAATGGAAAAATCAGACAATAAGCATGCCATCGTCACGGTCGCGATCTGTTTTCTGATTGCCGTGATTGAAGGCTTAGATATTCAGGCAGCAGGGATTGCTGCAGCGGGTATACGTGAGCATTTTGGTCTTGATAGTTCACAATTGGGGGTGTTTTTTAGTGCAGGGATTCTAGGCTTATTGCCGGGTGCACTGGTCGGCGGTCGGTTTGCAGATCGTATTGGCCGTAAGAAAGTCCTGATCTGGTCGACAGCAATATTTGCTCTCTTTACCTTATGTACCGTATGGGTCAACAGTTTTCATAGCTTGCTGGCCGTACGTTTTCTGGCAGGCGCTGGTCTGGGTGGAGCCATGCCGATTCTGATTACTCTGGCATCTGAAGCTGTATCGCCACAAAATCGTGGGCGTGCGGTGGGATTGATGTACTGCGGTATGCCGGTTGGTGCTGCCATTTTATCTTTAGTGGCTGCAACTGAATTTGGGGCGAACTGGAAAAACGTATTCTATCTGGGTGGTTTATTACCGATTATTGCAATTCCACTCATGATGGGGTTTCTGCCGGAGTCGAAGGAATATTTAAAAGCGCAGCACAAAACGGCTACAGAGCTTGCGACAGCATCACAAGGCTCCTTCAAGGACCTGTTTAACTCGGATAACCTGTTTCGTACTGTATGTATCTGGGTGAGTTACTTCTTTACCCTGATGGTGGTGTATATCATGCTGAGCTGGTTGCCATCACTGTTTATGGAACTGGGCTTTACTCGTAAGAATGGTTCAACAGCCCAGTTCTATTTCATGGTAACTGCGACCATTGGTACCATCATTCTGGGTATGTTGACGGATCGCTGGAAGAAAGCCTATGTGATTGTATTGATGTATGGTGGCATTTTGGCAGGTTTGCTGGCATTGAATGGTGCCAGCTCACTGAACCAGATGTATATAGCAGCAGCCTTGGCCGGTGCCTTCGTTATTGGTTGTCAGGGTGTACTGTATGCTTTCGGGAGTATTGTGTATCCAACTGAAGTGCGTGGTACAGGGGTAGGGGGCGCTTCTGCTGTAGGCCGGGTTGGCGCAATGCTTGGGCCTGCGATTGCAGGTCAGCTTCTGGTAGCAGGTTTTGGTGCCGCAGGGGTCATCTCGGCAGCGATTCCATGTATTCTGATCTCGGCAGTATGTATGCTGATTCTGGTCAACCGCACTAAAGTTTGATCAGCCGCTATTGAAAAACCTGCACATGCAGGCTTTTTTATGTTCATTTTGACTGGATAAAACACAGGGATTGATTACATATTTAAATCATTGCCAGCAGCAGTTTTTTCAGCATCGGCCGTTATTCTATTTTAGTAAAGAGAGTAAAAAATTTCTTTCGTTTTAGGCTATGCTGGGGTGCAAATTCAGTTTTTAAGGAATAAAAATAATGCACAATGCAGCTTTAATCGTGGTGGATGTACAGCGAGGATTTACACCGGGAGGCAATCTGGCGGTTGCACATGCAGATCAGATTATTCCAAATATCAATCGATTGGGACAGTATTTTGACAATATTGTCCTGACCCAAGACTGGCACCCGGCAGATCATATTTCTTTTGCAAGCAATCATTTTGGTAAAGCGGTTTATCAGACCATTCAGCTGGACTATGGTCCTCAGGTGTTGTGGCCAAGCCATTGTGTGCAGGGTACTCCAGATGCGGAGCTGCATCCGGATTTACATCTGCCTCAGGCCCAACTGATTATCCGCAAAGGATTTCATCGCCAGATCGACAGCTATTCTGCCTTTTTAGAAGCAGATCAAAAAACCACTACAGGTCTGGCGGGTTATTTGCGCGAACGTCATATTAATACGGTTTTTATCGTCGGGATTGCGACAGATTTTTGTGTGGCCTGGACCGCGATGGATGCCCGCAAGCTGGGGTTTAATGCCTATGTGATTGCTGATGCCACCAAGGGTATTGATCTGAACGGTTCCTTGCAACATGCCTGGCAGGACATGCTGGCACAGGGCGTTAAACGGATTTATCTAAAAGATATACTGGATGCAGCCTGATTTTGGCTGTATAGAAGTAGCTCAGAAATCTGTATAGACTGCCTGTAATGTCGAGGTATCAAGCGATACCTTTTCTCTTTGTTATTGATGGGATTAGCCCATGTCAGCACTGCTCCAATTTAGCCAGTTTGTCCAAAAAACCTTTGCTTTGTGGGTCATCCTGTTTTCAGCGATTGCCTTGATGCTGCCGGATCTCTTTGTCTGGTTACGTGCCTATATTCCGTGGATGTTGGGGCTGATCATGTTTGGTATGGGCATGACCATGACCTTGGGCGATTTTAAAAGCGTCTTGCAGAGTCCGAAGGCTGTCGCGATTGGCGTTGTGGCCCAGTTTCTGGTAATGCCCGGGCTGGCTTTTTTACTCTGTCAGTTGTTCCGGCTTCCTGCTGAAATTGCAGTCGGTGTGATTCTGGTCGGCTGCTGTCCGGGAGGAACGGCCTCGAATGTCATTACCTATATGGCCCGAGGCAACACGGCGCTGTCGGTGGCTTGTACCTCAGTTTCAACCTTATTGGCACCAATTCTGACACCGATCATGTTTTATCTGCTGGCAAGTCAATGGATTGAGATCAATGCCTGGTCGATGCTGATCTCAATTTTGCAGGTGGTGTTATTTCCAATTTTCTTGGGCTTGATGGTTCGGGCAGTGTTAAAGACCAGGGTCGAAGCCTATATTCAGGTTATGCCACTGGTTTCAGTACTGGCGATTGTGGCGATTGTGGCTGCAATTATTGCCGGCAGTAAAACCCAGATTTTGGAATCCGGCTTGATGATTTTAGGAATTGTGGCCTTACATAACGGACTGGGCTATTTACTGGGTTATTGGGCCAGCCGCCTGTTTAAGCTGGCAGAAATAGACTGTCGTGCCGTTGCCGTTGAAGTGGGTATGCAAAATTCCGGGCTGGGCGTGGCTTTGGCTGCTACTCATTTTGCAGCGTCTCCGGTCACTGCTGTACCGAGTGCTATTTTCAGTTTATGGCACAATATTTCTGGACCGGCTCTGGCGACTTACTGGGCGTCAAGACAGGCTGAAACAACCACCCATAAGCTGGACTAGATGAACATCATCCTTTCAAGAAACTTGAGTTTCTGATAAGTATTTCTTCCCATTAAAAAAGCCGTATATACAACGCTATATGGCTTTTTTAGGAAGTGTTTTACTTGCTATTATGATGCTTTGGACTGCTTGGATTTTAGAATTTCAGTCCTAAACGTTTGGGCCAGCTCGGCTGTTTCAGCATCCATGCCATTGACTACAAAAGCATGACGGGTCAGTACATTGGTTGGATTAGGCATGCTGACCAGCTCAAAATGATCCGAGATATTTTTCAGTAAGCTATTTGGAACATGCAGGGCGCTTTCTTTGGCCATCAGTTGCTGGACCAGACGTTCGGCTGCCTGTACCGAATTCAACTGCATTTCCTCCACAGTTGATGAAATGGCACTACGGGTTTGCAGGACAAAACGCTTTTCTTCACGGTAACGTTTATACAAGACCTCCGAAAGCAGCTGAAATACAGCACTGATCATGGTCAGGCAGGCCAAGGCATCCGGTTTGTCTGCTGCAATACTGATGGTTGCGCCTTTTTCATTAAATTTCTGTACGGTAGAAATATCCTGACTGTTCAGCTTGTAATGTTGTACACAGAGCTCAGTGGCCTTGTTCAGGAAAATCTGGCACAGATTGAAATAAGGCACAGACACAGTTTTATTGACGCTATCCAGTAACTGTTTTGGATCATAGAACTGGATGTTCAAAGACAGACTGTCATGATCCAGCACCACCGCCGGTTGCTCTTTTTCTTTGGGTTTGTGTTTAAGAGCCTGCTGAGCCTGGGCAATCGCCAAAGCGGCATTGTGCTTTTCCTGCTCCAGTGCCTGGGTCAGGCTCTGGATTTCAAACTTGAGGCGGGATTCATTGTTGATGCGCGCCAGATATTCGGTCCGGCTTGGACGCGCTACTGCACGATAGGCTACCCAGAGCAGGCCATGAATGACGAAAGAGAACAGGATCGCCAGCCATTGGGTACGGAGGATTTCCCCAATACTTGGCTCAATCAGGGTGATTTCAATGACCCCTACTTTTTTCTCGTTTTGCAGGGCATCACGAACAAAAACTTCACCCTCACGAGTTTTAGTCAGTCCGCCAGTGGCCAGAACCTGACCATTCGCATCCAGGATACGGATAGAGGTTACACTGGGGTTGGTGGCATAGCGATTGGCCAGAAGCGCCAAGGAAACACGGTTGGCCGGTTCAAGCTCTGCCAGGCTGTCAGTGACCAGCTGACTGGTCATCAGCTGCCCTTGACTGGCCCGGTTGTCATTCAGTTGGTGAGTGGTTGCCAATACCAGTAAAAAGGTATGTAAAGCAAAACTTACAATCAGTAGGCTAGCAAATAGCCCTTGTCTAGGCGCATTCAACTTAAACTTCCAAGGCAATTCTGTTCAATTTCGATTATGATTCTAACAATTGTTGTCGCTCAGATCAGACCCGAGTCAATTCATGCAAGAAATCATTCTTATATCATTTTTAGGACCCGACCAGCCTAATCAATTTACACGATTAATGCAGGTTTTGTCCGCCCATTCCTTACAAATTTTAGATGTAGGACAAGCGGTCATTCATAATCAACTGACCTTAGGAATTGTGGTCTCGTCTAATGACCAGACTGCAACAGCATTAGCCATGAAGGAAATCCTGATTCTAGCACATGATATCGGGTTAACAGTGCGCTTTAAACCGATCTCTACTGCTGAATATGGGCAATGGGTGAAAGAAGGTGGACGCACACGTTATATCGTAACGGCATTGGCTCCGGAATTAAATGCCTCTCATCTTCAGGCTGTGACCCATATTGTATCCAGTCAGGGTTTTAATATTGAAACGGTCACACGTCTTTCCGGCCGTCCCGCCCTGGATGGCTCCAGCAAAGGTCCAAAACGTGCCTGTATCCAGTTCGGTTTAAGTGGGCAGATGCTGGATGCTGCGGCCATGCGTGCAGCCTGCCTGAGCCTGTCGAATGAACTGAATGTGGATGTTGCGGTACAGGAAGATAATGCTTATCGCCGTAACCGCCGTCTGGTCTGCTTTGATATGGACTCGACCCTGATTGAACAGGAAGTCATTGATGAACTGGCGATTGAAGCCGGTGTTGGCACCCAGGTTGCAGAAATTACCGAACGTGCCATGCAGGGCGAGCTGGACTTCCAGCAAAGTTTCCGCGCCCGTGTTGCCCTGCTAGAAGGCATGGATGCAGCAGTATTGCCGAAAATTGCCGAACGCCTGACAGTCACGGAAGGGGCAGTGCGCCTGATTTCAACTTTAAAAGCTTTAGGTTATCGCACGGCTATTCTGTCGGGTGGTTTTCAGTATTTTGCAGAATATCTGCAAGCCAAGCTGGGGATTGATGAAGTACATGCCAACTGTCTGGATGTTCGGGATGGCAAGGTTACCGGTGAAGTCAAAGGCCATATTGTAGATGGTGCCCGTAAGGCACTGCTATTAAAGCAGATTGCAGATGAAATGGGGATTTCTTTAGAGCAGACCATTGCGGTGGGTGATGGGGCCAATGACTTGCCAATGTTGTCGATTGCAGGTCTTGGCGTGGCTTTTCGTGCTAAGCCCCTTGTTCGTCAGAATGCGACACAGGCCATTTCTAGTGTCGGTCTGGACGGTGTGCTGTATTTACTCGGCATGCATGATAAAGATCTGAACCGTGCTTAAATAATTTTATTAAGCAACGCGGCCTTAGGGCCGCGTTTTACATTTCTGTGCGGGCTTTTTTTCTGCTTTTTGCACCTGTCGCATAGAAAAACAGCAATCCGCTTAAACGGAAAAAATAATTTTTTAAGCCAAGCACAGCCCCGATGATTTTGTAATGACACGCCAACATTGGCACAGTCATTGATCCACAAAAACGATGGAAATAAAAAATGTAATGACAAAATAATATCGCGACAAAGTATGTCGTAAAGTCGAAGAATGGGACTTTTCTTATGCTAAAAACTCATCATAATGCTGACATAGAAATTCAAATCAATATATTCCACTTGATGGACTTAACAGAATTCAATGCTTAGAAGTGTGAGCTGGTCAACGTATACATTATCTTGTTGGATGGAGGGGTTTTTATGGTAACAGCGAATCTGGCAACGATTGTAGGCTTGAGTTTAGTCGCTGCGGCTGTGCTTGCTGTGTTCTTCTCGCCTTATCGTCGCTGGTTAAGTTTTATGGCTGCGGGCATGCTGACCTGGGGTCTGATCGAAATGATTCGCAGCGGGACACAAGCCCTGTTTGAACTCCCGATGACCTATAGCTACCTGACTGCACTGACGATTGTCATGGCCATTGTCACCCTCTTGCTGTTGCGGGAGGACCGCCGTGCAGAACGTGCGCTGGCTAAACGCCGCTATATCGAACATACGCCGGTGTATGAGGATGACCAACAGCAGCTATCCAGTCGTTAAGTCGCCAGAAAGACACAGAAAAATGCACCGCTGGGTGCATTTTTTTATCACTAGGAGCGTAAAACCTCGTGGTTCAGCACGAGAATATAAGCGACTGGCTTAAGCCATACGACATTAGATGTCGTATCAAATATCCCTACTGTTCTCTACTTAAAATATTATGATTAAAATAAGCACATGAAAACACTTAAACTTCGCATTAAAGACCAACACGCAAAGGTGCTGATTCAATTAGCATCTGAGGTGAACTTTGTTTGGAATTATGTGAATGATTTAAGTTTTAAGCACCTAAAAAGAACAGATGAATTTCTATCTGCATTTGATATTGCCCAATACACCAAAGGCGCATCTAAAGAGTGCGGTTTGCACAGCCAAACTATTCAGGCTGTCACCGAAGAATTAGTCACACGAAGAAAGCAGTTCAAGAAAGCAAAACTTAAATGGCGTGTGAGTAACAAGAAATCTGCAAGAAGATCACTTGGATGGATACCGTTTAAGAAAGTAGCGATCAAATACGCTGATGGATATGTTCAATATGGTAAACATCAATTCAAAATTTGGGATAGCTATGAGTTAAGTAAATACAGCGTTAGAACAGGCTCATTTGTTGAAGATAGTCGTGGGCGTTGGTATGTGTGCCTTGTAGTGGATTCACTGAAGCAAAATAAACCGACAGTCAGCAAAGCCATAGGCATTGATCTTGGTTTAAAAGATATTGCTACGTGTTCAGATGGTACAGTGATTTCCAACCCTAAATTTTATCGAAAATATGAGCAGAAACTAAGTATTGCTCAACGAGCAAAGAATAAAAAGCGTGTACGTGCATTACATGCAAAGATTGCACATTGCCGTAAAGACCATTTGCACAAGGCAAGCACCATGCTTGTTAAAGAAAATGCGCTGATTGTAATTGGCGATCTGAGTGCTAAAAAACTTATAAAAACTAAAATGGCGAAATCTGTTTTAGACACAGGATTTTCAGCACTAAAAACAATGCTCAAGTATAAATGCGAGAACGCAGGCGTATTGTTTGAGGAAGTCAATGAAAGTTTCACCTCCCAAATTTGTTCGTGTTGCGGTGAGATCACCGCAGGTAGTCCGAAAGGTAGGATAGATTTGCGAATAAGAGAATGGCAATGCAGTAATAAAAAATGTCTCAGTCTAAATGATCGGGACATTAATGCTGCAAAGAACATTCTTGCGCTTGGGCATAAGCGTCTAGCTGTAGGAATCTCCCTCTTTTAAGGCGGAGAGGATGTCAAGTTAGAAATATGATACAAAGTCATTCCTCAGCCTGGCTTCGATGTATGCTAGGATATTTTTCAATTTTCATACAATTAAAATAGGCATAACTCCATGAAACTGTCCTCCATTCCTGTGCTCAAATTTCCTCTGGTCGATCTCAGTACAGATCCCCTAGATTTGCTGGTTGCCGGTCTTGCGCTACGTATGAAGCAGCTGGCCCGTACCAGCCCGAAATTTATTGAACTGGTCCATGAGCGTCAATTCCGTATCCAGATTGGCACAGATGAAGGGTTTGCACGTCAGATCATTGTGAATAATGGTCAGATTGATACAGTTTCAGGTGATGCAGAAAAGGCGGATTTTGTTCTGCAATTTGCTGACAGCGAGCAGGGGGTTAAAACCTTGATGAAAGGTGATCCTACTGCCTTTATGACCGGCATGCAAAGCGGTACCATCAAGATGGAAGGTGATTTTAGTTTGTTGGTCTGGTTTAACCAGGTGGCGAAAATGATTCCACCAAAACTGCCAAAGCCTGTTAAAGAGAAAGTGAAAATGGCACGTCAGTTTATTAAAGAAAAAACTGGTAAATAAGATTTAAAAAATTCTAAAAGACAGGAAATGCTGGCCGATTTAAAAATGGCTGGCATTTTTTATGGCGTTGAAAAATATTGAAGATGGCTAAGGTTTATTGGCAACCGTTTGAGACCGGATAAGCAAAAATAGTTCTACGGTCTATATATGGGTTTCTGATATTGAAAGAACTTTTGCTAAGAAGCAAAGCTTCTTCCCCTGGTGTGGAAGAGATCAAAGTAATCAAGCGCGACCCTGAAACAGAGTTTCTCAAGGAAAAACATTAAGAACAATAGATCAGGATAACCAAGTTGATAATGATCTATCCATAGCCGGGGTAACTTTAAGTTCTTTCTTTATGCTGCACATTATTCAACTTCTAAATTAAAGGTCACTGGTCCGTCATTGACCAGATGCACTTTCATGTCTGCCGCAAAAATACCGGTCTGTACATTGTCAAACTGGCTTTGGGCATATTCTACCAGTTGCTCATACAAAGCTTTTGCTTCAGTCGGCGGCATGGCCGGACCAAAATCCGGACGCAAACCTTTCTGGGTTTGAGCCATCAAGGTAAATTGAGATACCAGAAGTAAACCACCTTTGGCCTGACTGATATTCCAGCCCATTTTGCCTTGTTCATCATCAAAAAAACGATATTTCAATATTTTATCAATCAGTTTTTTGCCTTTTTCCAGATTGTCATTTTTACCTATACCCAGAAAAACCAGAATACCTTGTTCAATTTCACCTGTGATTTCTCCCTCAACCACGACTTTGGCTTCCAGAACCCGTTGCAATAAAGCGCGCATTTCACCTATAAACCGATAACTATATGGAGGGAGGTGATTGTAGCAAGAATGGCCTCTATAAAAATCTCCATTCTGAGTTTTAAACTCTTTAATTGTATGCTCGCTTTTGACTTTACCTTGCCGTCTGGAAGCCTTGTTTAAAAAATGGAATCTGCGATTGTTAGTTAGCTGCGCCAAGTCGACTATAATGCTCAAACTGAACAACCGGGAGCAAAAGCTGCGGCTGAATCTGCCAAAGGAATTGGTCAGCAACAGCAGTTGCAGAGCGTCATTCAGCAACAGGAGGCATTACAGAACGGCGCCGAATAACTGCTGCCGGGCCATTTTATTTTGTTAAACTTTTGTCGATAATTCAGCTAGCTGTACGTAAATCCTGCAATCTTGCCTAAATATTTATGCTTTAATGCAGAAAAGCACAGCGATATTTCTCTTCATTATGGCGCCAATCATCCAATCTTTGTTAGATACTGACTTGTACAAATTCACGATGCTACAAGTGGTATTGCACAAGTTTCCCCAAACTCATAGTGTCTATCATTTCCGTTGTCGTAATCTGGAAGAGACGGTATATCCACTGACGGATATTCTGGATGATCTGAATCATCAACTGGATTTGCTGTGTCAGCTTAAATTTAAAGAAGATGAGCTGCAATATCTCCGTGGCCTGCGTTTTATCAAAAGTGACTTTGTTGACTATCTGGAACTGTTCCAGCTGAAACGCCGTTTTATTCAGGCCAGCATTGACAGTCAGGGCCGTCTGGACATTATTGTAGAAGGTCCGATGGTACAGGCGATGATGTTTGAAATTTTCGTACTGGCCATTGTCAACGAACTGTATTTCAGCCGTATTCGTAGCCCTGAGGTGCTGGCCGAAGGTGAACGTCGCTTAACCGCCAAAATTGAACTGTTAAAGCAGTGTGATGCTGCACAGGACCCAAATGATCCACCATTTTTGGTCTCGGATTTTGGCACGCGTCGTCGTTATAGTTTTGCCTGGCAAAAGCATGTGGTCGAAGAATTTAATAAGGCTGCGCCGCATGTATTCCGTGGCACCAGTAATGTGCTGCTGGCCAAAGAACTCGGCATTACCCCGATTGGCACCATGGCGCATGAATTCCTGCAAGCCTTTCAGGCGCTGGACGTACGTCTGCGTGACTTCCAGAAAGCAGCGCTTGAAACCTGGGTACAGGAATATCGTGGTGACCTAGGCATTGCTTTAACCGATGTGGTCGGCATGGATGCGTTCCTGCGTGATTTTGATCTGTACTTTGCCAAATTATTTGATGGCCTGCGTCATGACAGTGGCGATCCCTATGAATGGGGCGATAAAGCGTATGCGCATTATAAGCAGCTTAAGATTGACAGTAAAACCAAGATGCTGACCTTTAGTGATGGTCTGAATCTGGAAAAAGCCTGGAAATTGCACCAGTACTTTAAGAACCGTTTTCAGGTCAGTTTTGGAATCGGGACGAACTTGACCAATGATATGGGGCAGACCCCCTTGAATATTGTACTGAAGCTGGTGGAGTGTAATCGTCAGTCTGTGGCTAAAATTTCCGACAGTCCGGGCAAGACCATGACCGATAACGATACTTTCCTGGCTTATTTGCGCCAGGTCTTTGATATTGCAGAACCTGCTTAAAATTTTCTACAACCGTCTGAACCCAGACGGTTTTTTATTGGGGTGCTTTGCCTCAACTGTAGCTTATTTAAAATGATGCTAAGGATCTTTAGAAAAACCACATTAGTGAAAAAGTGAGCTGTGTTAAGATCACAGAGACTTGATCAATTCTATTGATGATAACCATGACAGCTTCCGCATTTAATTTTGGCCTGCTGATTGAGGCTGAAGATTTAGTTCCACATCTGGGTAATGAAAAACTTCGTATTGTCGATTTGAGTCGGGCCTCGGTATATGAACAATTACATATTCCGCATGCTTTGCACTTGCTGCCTAAACTTCTGCTGCGTCAGGAAGAAAATGCGATGGGCTTGTTGCCAGATCTGGAAGGTTTGAACGCATTGATCGGTTATCTGAATATCTCTCCAGAGCATCATGTGGTGGCTTATGATGATGAAGGCGGTGCTTGGGCCGGTCGTCTGCTGTGGAATCTGCATTGTCTGGGCTTTGAAAATACCAGTCTGCTCAATGGCGGAATTCATGCCTGGCTGGGGGCTGGCTTACCGACTTCTTCTAGGCAGGAACAATTTCTCACAGTTGAGCATTTGCTTCCGGTCCAGCTGGAAAATAAGGCCGAGTTTCAGATTGGCTATCAAGACTTAAGGCAACTGGTTGAAAATAAAAAGATTCAGATCTGGGATTGCCGTACAGAAGATGAATATACCGGCTTGCGTCTGGCTGCACGACGCGGCGGTCATATTCCGGGAGCACGTCATTTTGAATGGAGTACTGCCCTTAACCGTGAAAATCATTTAAAATTACATCCCTTACCACGTACCCGACAGCGTCTGGAACAACTTGGCTTTGATCTGGATCAGCCGGTTGTGGTGTATTGTCAGTCACATCATCGTTCAGGTTTGGCGTATATTCTGGGCCGTTTACTGGGCTGGAAAATCCAAGTCTATGATGGTGCGTGGAGTGAATGGGGCAACCGCCTCGATAGTCCAATCGCTACAGGGGAGGTGCTGTCTTGAGCATCACATCGCGTTTAAAGCAACAATTATTTATTAAGGCACAAGGTCTGGTGCCGCAGCATCGTCTGTCTCGCGTGGTGGGTAAAATTGCCGCCAGTGAAAACCCGATTGTGAAAAATGCCGCGATTGCGGCGTTCAAGGCACAATATGGCATTGATATGAGTATTGCAGAGCAAGCCAATGCCTTGAAATATAAATCTTTTAATGAATTTTTTACCCGTGGCCTAAAAGCAGGTATTCGCGCCGTAGATACCGATACTCGCAGTATTGTATCGCCTGCGGATGGCGCCATTTCCCAATTGGGCAAAATCGAAAATGGCGATGTGTTTCAGGCCAAAGGCCAGAAATATACCGTCGAAACCCTGATCGCTGATCCGCAACTGGCAGGACCATTTAAGGATGGTCAATTTGCTACTGTATATCTGTCACCGCGCGATTATCACCGTGTGCACATGCCATTTGCTGGAACTCTAACTGAAACCTTATATGTCCCCGGCGAGCTGTTC
Source organism: Acinetobacter sp. 10FS3-1 (assembly GCF_013343215.1). Taxonomy (NCBI): domain Bacteria; kingdom Pseudomonadati; phylum Pseudomonadota; class Gammaproteobacteria; order Moraxellales; family Moraxellaceae; genus Acinetobacter; species Acinetobacter sp. 10FS3-1. The sequence goes on along the minus strand of NZ_CP039143.1, from coordinate 2,893,393 downwards.
TCAGTCAATCAGGTGACTGCGGAAAATATTCCGGGACTGTTTGCCCGTAATGAACGCATGGTTTGCCTGTTCGATACCGAAGTGGGCCGGATGGCAGTGGTGCTTGTTGGTGCCATGATTGTGGCGGGTATTGAAACGGTGGCGACCGGTAAAGTGAAACCTTCCGGCCGCATTGAGCTGAACCAGCATAACCTGTTTCTGGAAAAAGGCGCTGAACTGGGACGTTTCTATCTTGGCTCAACAGCGATTATCCTGTTTGAAGAAAACAAAATGCAGTGGGATGCCGCCTTTAAAGCTAATTCATTGGTGAAAATGGGTGAAAAATTAGGCCATTTACTTTAATTTTTAACCCATAAGGCTAAAATGAACCCTCATTAAAAACAGGTGTATTCAGCTATGAAATGCATCAATTATAAGTTTAGAGGGTTCAGCTAGAGGGAAGTTGATTTTATTTGTCTTGGCTTGAATCTTGAGGTAGAGACTTAAGTACAGCAACACCATGAACATTTTTTGATGTAATGCCGAAATAGATTTTTATATAATTGAAGTCAGTATAACCCACCCTCAGTACTTTTCTCCCGACTGGCTAAGTTTTTCAATCCACGATGTCTTTTCATTTGAAAATAAGGGCAAATAACCAGCTCGGTGGAATTAATAAAACGAATCCCTGTATCTGCCTTGACTGGATGGAAAAAATAACTCAAATCTCATAAGTAGTGTGGCATGATTTTGATAACGGGGGAGAGCTTAACAGTTTGAGAAAAGTGGCGTTTCAGAATAGAACAATCATGGGCGAATAAAAAGACTTAGCTTGAAAAGTTCGGGTCAGGTATTAGGGCGACCACGGGGTATTTCACTGCAAATGCCGAGCTAAGATATACCTCATAGTCTTAAGGTGAATAAAAAATCCCAGTCACGACCGACTGGGTGTTTTGATAGATTTATCAGCTTGCATACTGACTCTTTGCTCATTGTTCGACAGGTTTATGCAGTTTTTTTACCCTGCTCCCTAAACTATTTTTTATATTTGCCACCTCTTACCCTCTCTTGTAAGTCTCTTGCATTCTTTTCATTGATTTTTATACGATCAATCTTAGTGTTAGGGACGAGTTTTGCTATAGTAAGAATAATTTTAAATTTAACATCAGGACTAGGTTATGTCAGCGACACCACGCATTGGGATTTTAGGTGCAGGCGGCCGTATGGGACGCATTCTTATTCAGGCGGTTAATGAAGCCGGCTATCAACTGGCCGCTGCCGTAGAACGCCCTGAAAGCTCGCTGATCGGTGCGGATGCCGGTGAACTGGCGGGTGTGGGCCGCCTGGGCGTCAAAGTCGTAGGCAATCTTGAAGAGGTCGTTCAGGACTGTGACGTCGTGATTGACTTTACTGCGCCTGCGGCCACAGTCCAGCATTTAAAAATTTGCCGTGAACATGGTGTAGCCATCGTGATTGGCACGACCGGGATGAATGACGAGCAAAAAGCCTACTTAGATGCATCGGCACAAGAAACACCGGTGGTATATGCAGCCAACTATTCAGTCGGTGTAAACGTTTCTATTAAACTCCTTGAACTGGCTTCCAAAGTTTTTGGGGATAGCGTAGATATCGAAGTTATTGAAGCGCATCACCGTCATAAAGTCGATGCACCGTCAGGTACGGCCTTGATGATGGGTGAAGCGATTGCAGAGGCTTTAGGCCGTGATCTGAAAAAAGATGCGGTTTATCATCGTGAAGGACATACGGGTCCGCGTGAACGTCAAAGTATCGGTTTCCAGACTATTCGTGGCGGTGATATTGTCGGTGAACATACCGCCATGTTTATTGGCGAAGGGGAACGTGTAGAAATTACCCACAAAGCCACCAACCGTATGAACTTTGCTTCAGGGGCGGTACGTGCAGCAGCATGGGTCGTGGGTCGTGAAGCACGCAAATATGATATGAAAGATGTGCTGGGTTTTAACGATATAAAGGTTTAAAAATCCGTCAAAATCATTTATAAAAAGATTAAAACTAAAATAAGATGAATCCTACAATGCAAAAAATGATCTTGACGTGCTGTGCTATGGCATTCATTGCCATGGCACAGGCAAAATCTATAGACAATGCCAAACTCTCCATTCATAAAAATAATATCAAGGTCTGGACCTATCAAGATGAACGTCACCCGGTCTTTTTGTATAAAGCTGAAACCTCCTATGATGTACCGATTGAGAAAGCAGTTTCCCTGATTCTGGATGTCGAGCAGGCAGTGAAATGGGTTCCCTATATGGGCAGTATCAAGCTCTTGTCACGCGACAACATCAAAGGTGATTTTACCTTGTATATGGTGCTGGATTTTCCCTTTCCTCTCAAAGACCGCGACCTGGTGGTACAGGGCAAAATGATCAAGAATGCCAATGGTCAGATCACCATCAGGAATAAGGCGATTTCAACTGGCTATGCCCTAAATCCAAACTATGTTCGTTTAACCGATTATCAGGGTGACTGGACTTTCCAGAAGCTAGGCAATCATAAAGTCAAGGTTTCGACTTATGGCTATGCCAATCCGGAAGGTTCCATTCCTCTGACTTTCGTGAATATGTTTGTCCAGCAGCAGCCTTATCAGATGCTACAAAAGATGAAAACCGAGCTTGCCAAACCTGTATCCAGCTCTGTTTTACCCGAAGCTTTGCGTTAAACAGGCCATAAAAAAAAGTCTGCTTGAAGCAGGCTTTAGATGGAAGAGTTGAATCTCATTCTGAAATAAACTGATAGCTTAGAGAGCTGGTATATGGAACACCCAGCCAGTCCCAGAGGCATACCCAACAGAATGCTGTATTGCTCTTGAATATGATGATCCTTATGTAGTGAAGAGGTGATGGATCATTTTAATCAAAGAGCGAAATTGAACTAAATTGCTCTCCACTCAAGTGCGAGGCCTGCTGGAATATACCACTGCTGTCACAATCCGCTTTGGCGAGTGATATGATTCCAGTCTGTATGTCAGATGATTCTATCGTGGCCTATTGCGTTAAATAATTAGAAATCGGCCTTGAGTACAATCCGGTAACGTGCCTGGCCAGAATGCAGGCGTTCAATTGCAGCATTAATCTCCGACATCGGGAAAAGTTCAATCTGAGGGGCAATATTTTTACGCGCAGCGAACTGGAGCAACTGACGCAAGGCCGCCGGAGAGCCTGTTGGTGAACCGGTGACGGATTTAGCCCCTCCAATTAGAGAGCTGGCGGAAATCTGCATCGGCTCCAAAGGCAGACCCAGCATATGCAGAGTGCCATTGGGTGCCAGTGTCGCCAAGTAAGCCTTCCAGTCTAAGGTCACATTGACCGTACTGAGCAGCAAATCAAATTTACCTCGCAGCGCTTTAATGGCGACAGGATCACGGTTATTGACTACATGATCGGCGCCCATGGCATGCAGCTCCTCTATTTTATCCAAACTGGAAGTAAAGGCCGTAATCTCACAGCCCCAGGCTTTGAGCAGCTTGATTGCCATATGCCCCAAACCGCCGATACCAATCACCCCCACATGATGAATGGCCTGAATCTGATGTTTGAGTATCGGGTCAAAGACCGTAATACCGCCGCAGAGCAGCGGGCCGGCACTTTCTGGGTCCAGATCCTGCGGAAGCGGAATCACCCATTGCCAGCCGGCACGTACTTTATCGGCAAAACCTCCAGCATGACCGACGATGGTCGCCACCTGTCCACCCGTACACAAGACCTGCTGACCTGAAAGACACGGATCACAATACTGGCAGCTTTCTGCAGTCCAGCCAATGCCAACGCGCTGGCCTATTTTTAACCCTTTGGCTTCAGCACCCAGCTGACGAATGGTGCCGATGATTTCATGTCCGGCCACCACCGGATAGACGGAAGAACCCCAGTCATTATTGATCACTGAAATATCAGAGTGGCAGAGACCACAATATTCTACCTGGACTTCGACCTGATGGGGTTGCAGTTCACCGGCATCAAACTGATAAGGTTCCAGTGCGGCACCTGCAGACATGGCAGCATAGGCTTGAATGGTATTCGACATATTTTTAGCTCTTATTGGAAGGGGAAGATAGGATTTTAAAGTCACAGTGATTTTCATGATCATTGACCATGCCGACAGCCTGCATAAAGGCATAACAAGTGGTCGGGCCGACAAATTTAAAACCTGCCTGTTTTAAGGCCTTGGACATCTGCCGGCTTTGGTTGGTCTGTGCAGGTGCTTGCCGATAATCTGGAACATCATGGCTGGTTTGCGCTGGCTCGGCAAAAGACCACAGCCAGTCCACCATATGGATGCCCTGTTGGCAGAGGCGTTGCCAGGCGCGGGCATTGTCACGAATCGCGGTGAGTTTGCCGATATGCCGTATCAAGCTCGCATCTGCAAGTTTGCTCTGGAGTTGTTCCTCGGTAAACAACGCGATAGTCTGAATGGAATATTGAAAGAAATGTTGACGATAAGCTTCACGTTTTTTGAGCACCGTAATCCAGGCCAGACCGGCCTGCTGGCCTTCTAGGCACAACATCTCAAACAGACGCTTTTCATCATACAGCGCTTGTCCCCATTCCTGATCATGGTAGGCCATGTAAAGCGGATCATTGGAACACCAGCTACAGCGTTGAAGGGTCATGCGACGCTCCTGATTTTTATAATAACGTTGCCAAATACCTGCCAAATTGCCTTTAATCCGGCTTGCTTTGGTCATGATTCAATAGGCTACACTTTAACTAAACTGCATAAAACTTCTTTTCAGGATTAAATCATTTTGGGAACTTAAGCAATAAAATACGACTTTTTATAGTCTAAGCAGACACGTTCAAATACTTCACGCATCGTTCTGAGCATCGCTTTAGTAAAAACATCTCTACGATATTTAGCCACAAAGACTAAATGTACGTGCATATTGAAAACGCAGTGGCGACCTGTTCTAATCTCTTGATATTACTCATAGACCAAATATATTTTTAAGTATGAAGACACTTAAATTACGCATAAAAGACAAACATTGCAAGATGCTAGACCAACTAGCATTAGAGGTGAACTTTGTCTGGAATTATGTCAATGATTTGTGTTTTAAACACTTGCAAAGAAAACAAAAATTCTTTTCAGCATACGATATTTCAAAATATACAAAAGGTGCATCCAAAGAATGTAACTTGCACAGCCAAACCATACAGGCAGTTGCAGAAGAATTAGTGACAAGACGCAAGCAATTCAAGAAAGCAAAATTAAAATGGCGTGTCAGCAATAAAAAATCAGCTAGACGCTCTTTAGGATGGATACCATTCAAGAAAGTAGCAATCAAATGTGCTGATGGCTATGTTCAATATGGTAAGCATCAATTCAAACTATGGGATAGTTACGGGCTAAGCAAATACAATGTTAAAACAGGCTCGTTTGTCGAGGATAGTCGTGGGCGTTGGTATGTTTGCCTTGTGATTGATTCAATTAAAACTCAAAAAAGTACTGCTAAAACCTCAATTGGCATAGATTTAGGTTTAAATGATTTAGCGACTTGTTCCGATGGCGTAAAGTTGAAAGCGCCTAAAATCTATCGACAATATGAACAAAAACTTGGCATTGCACAACGTGCAAAAAATAAGACACGTGTCAAAGCTATTCACGCCAAGATAAAAAATATACGTCAAAACATGCTGCATCAATTCAGCCATAAATTGGTGAATCAACATGCAGCAATCTTTGTTGGCAATGTGAATGCCAAAGCATTAGCACAAACTAGATTGGCTAAGTCAGTGTTAGATGCAAGTTGGACAACATTAAGAACCATGCTCAAGTATAAATGCGAGAACGCAGGAGTATGGTATGAAGAAGTCAATGAAGCGTATACCACCCAAACGTGTTCGTGCTGTGGCTCACGTTCCAGTAGTCCGAAAGGTAGAACAGGCTTAGGAATAAGAGAATGGCAGTGTCGTGAGTGTGGTAGCTCATGGGATCGGGATATAAATTCCGCACTGAATATTCTTGCGCTTGGACATGAGCGTCTCGCAGGAGGAATCTCCGTCCTTTAGGTCGGGGAGGATGTCAAAGCGAAGCTTCCGCTCAGGATGGTTTAAGAGTCTTGATTGACCGATTGTGGCCACGAGGGGTAAAAAAGGAGGAGGCTAAAATTGATATCTGGGCCAAAGACATCACCCCATCAAATGCTTTGAGAACATGGTTTCATGAAGATATGGAGCAGCATTAGGATGAGTTTCAACAGAAGTATCAGCAAGAACTAGAAAGTCAAACTGCGCAGCTGGATAAAATTAGAAGTCTAGCTCAAGAAAAAGATATTACTTTAATTACTGCTGCTCAAGATAAAGAGAAAAATCATGCTCTGGTATTAAAGAAGATTCTTGAACAGCGATGAAGCAGAATATGTGAGTCTGATCGGACATACGAACTAGAGTTCCGGGTTGCATGTACCCACCTCCAGCGCGCTCTAGTCCTTGGGGTTTTTAAATTCGAGTCCTATCCGTGATTTGAAGGATTGTTACAGTTTAAATGCAGTCCACTGATCTTGCTGATTATCCCAGTAGGACAGTTCTGCCTGTGCCAGATCAGCAAACTGAATCCACATGTCTTTGCCGGCTTTGTCTGCATAGCCCGTAGTGATCAGAAGCGCTTCTTCAGTAATTTCCATGACCCAGCCCTGATAGCTTTGACCATTCAATACAATTTTTTGTTGATTGCCTGACTCAGCAAATTCGACCAGACGGTTGATCAACGCTTCTGACATGTAAATTTCCTAAAATTAACGTAAATAGGGGTAGGGATTAACCACACCACGCCCTTTGCCATTCAGATAAAGGCCATAGTGCAGATGCGGTGCGGTATGGCGAGCATTGCCACTATTACCGACATAACCGATAACATCGCCTTTTTTGACATAATCACCGACTTTCAAGCCATGTTTATGACCATCAAGATGCGCATAATAATGCCAGGTCCCGCTGGGACCCAAAATCCAGACTACTTTACCACCCAAATTGTTATTTCGTAAATCTGCAATCAGCCCCGGTGTCGTGCTGCGAATTTTGGTTCCACGTGGAGCCAAAATATCAATCCCTTCATGCAGACGACCGCGACTACGAGAAGCCCCCCAAGTATCTTGGAGTTCTGATGCCCGGATTCGATCCACCGGAATTGGCAAGGAGGCGGGCAGCGGCATGCCGTTCAGCTTTTGTATCAGCGCAGGATTTAGCTGTGCAGCAGAAGGGTGTTTCGGGGCACTACTACAGGCCGCCAAAAATAACATGCTCAGCAATAGCCAGCAGAAGGCAAGGGAGTGGCGCAAGATCTTCATCCTTAAATAAGGCCAGTATGGTTTTTCCTGCTTTAGACTATGTCATAGATTTACGGTAGAAATCAATTTTTTCATGGCGGTCGGAATACCCGCATGGATGGCCGCTTCGGGGCTCATCCAGCTACCTTGCAGCTCAAGCGACAGATGCTCCTGCTGGTCTGGTTCGACCATAAAGATGACTGCTTCAAGCTGCCAGGTGAAATGGGTAAAACTATGACTGATCCGGACTTTTTGAATGACACTTTTTAAGCCAAGTTGTTGGCAGCGCTGCTCAAGTTCATGTTCAGTTTCAATAATTGGCAGACACCAGAGCCCACCCCACAGCCCACTATTAGGACGCTGTTGCCAGAGCCATTCTGCATCTGCCTGAATCAACAGGACCTGAGCCGATCTGACAGGAACGGGTTTCTTGGCTTTTTTAAAGGGTAATTCATTTTCCAGGCCCTGCTGATGCGCTTTGCAATGCTGCTGCATCGGGCAATACAGACATAAAGGCTTTTTAGGGGTACAGATGGTTGCACCGAGATCCATAATGGCCTGAGTATAGTCATGATTCCGTTCCACAGGACAGAGCTGTTCTGCCAGTTGCCAAAGGGCACGTTCATGAACGGATTTGGACAGGTCATCTTCAATGGCAAAAAAGCGTGCCAGCACCCGTTTGACATTGCCATCCATGATCACGCCGTATTGGCGTAAGCCCAAAGACATCAGGGCACCGGCGGTTGAGCGGCCGATTCCGGGCAATGCCATCCATTCTTCGAGTGTAGCGGGGAAATGTCCCTGTACCGTGACCATGCCGGCTGCCTTATATAAATTACGGGCGCGGGCATAATAGCCTAACCCGGCCCAGTAAGGCGCGACTTCATCCCAAGACGCTGTACCCAAGTCCTGCACAGTCGGGAAGCGCTGAATAAAACGCTCAAAATATTGCAGTACGGTTTTCACCTGAGTCTGCTGAAGCATAATTTCAGAGACCCAGACCTTATAAGGATCATCTGCGGTCTGCCAAGGCAAGTCATGACGGCCATGCACATCAAACCATTCTAACAGGGCATTTGAAAATACAAACATGAAAGCAAACAGGGGGAAAGGAAATGATGCCTAGTATAACTGAAGAGCGGGAGCTGAAAATGAAAAGTCAGCGAAACTGTGCTGCTTGAAACAAAGCAAAGCAATGAAAGGCAGAATCAAAGTGAACACTTCGCGAAGCGTTCACTTAGCAGAGATTAAAGCTTTATTTTTCAATACCCCAGCGTTCATCCAGCTTTAAGGCCTTATCTTCATAACGTGGAATAATATGAATATGCAGATGATCCACCTTTTCATGAAAGACTTCACCATCATTAAAGCCAATATGAAAACCGGTAGGCTGGTAGCGAATTCTCAGCTCATTCCGTGCCTGTTCCAGTAAAGACATCATGGCTTTTCGTTCTTTATCGGTGACTTCAAAAAATGAAGAGACATGACGCAGTGGAATAATCACACAATGGCCTTTAGACAATGAATGCGGCTCCGGAATGACCACACTATATTCATTTTGGGCAATGACATCATATTCATCATAATCACAATAAGGGCAATGGGCTTCAGTCATGATGAGTATCTCCTCTGGTCGGATTTATTTTATATTCTTCAAGCATAAGGCCGGTTCCCTAATCCTGTTTTAAGCCGGGTAGGGACACCGTCAGCAAAATAGGTATTAGCCCAAACGACGCGCAAGTAGCTCATACATGGCAGCCAGGCTTTGCTTTTCTGCTTCTGCGTTATAGCCCAGATCGACAGCATTGGCTTGGGCACGTTCATCGGCCAATGGATTGCTAAAGCCATGTTTGGCATTTTCAAACACGATCACTTCATGCGCCACTTTGGCTTGCTGCATTTCATGTTTAAAGCTTGCCACATCATCCAGCGTGACCATGCTGTCCAGCTCACCATGCATGACTAAAATTTCGGCCTGAACCTGGCCTTCCTGCGCCGGTGCCTTAGGTGAAAGGTTGGCATGGAAGGTTGCAACTGCTTGGAGCGGCGCATTCGAACGTGCCAGATCCAGCACCACTTTACCGCCATAGCAGAAACCTATCGCAGCAAGTTTTTCTGGATTGACTTCAGCCTGTTCAGCCAGTACTTGTAAGCCAGCCGCAGCACGGTTAACAATGGTATCCGGATCTTCAAAGGTCTGCATCATCCATTCATAGGCCTGATCAGACTGGGTGGTCACTTTTTTCTCGCCGTACATATCAAGGGCCAAGGCCGCATAGCCATGTTCTGCAAGTTCACGGGCACGCTGTTCAGTATATTCATTCCGTCCCCACCATTCGGGTGCCACAATAACGCCAGCGACAGGAATATCGGCCTCAGGTGCAGCAAAATAACCAATAAGTGACTGCCCATCCTGAGCAGTATAGTGAATTTCGCGAGTCTTGATGGTGGCCATACTCAGCTCCTTTATTCTTGTGAAGTACATTGATTAAAGCATAAAAATAGCAAAACTAATGTGAAGATGACATGAAAACAGCAGATTGATTCATGGCTACGCTTAACAAAGGGAAAAGCCAATCATGCAAATTCGGCCTTTTCATTTTTTAAGTACAGACGTTTTTTATTTAATGACTTCAATCAGTTCAATATCAAAAATCAGGGTACTATTTGGTTCGATTACATCCCCTGAACCTACTTGTCCATAGGCCAGTTCCGCAGGAATAAAGAAGCGGTATTTGGCACCTTCTTTCATGAGCTGCAGCCCTTCAGTCCAGCCGGTAATAACTTGTGTCGTCCGAAATACCACAGGCTGGGTGCGGGCAATCGAACTGTCAAACACCGTACCATCCAGTAAACGGCCTTCATAATGCACCCGAACATTGCTGTTGGCAGTCGGTGACTTGCCTTTGCCTTCCTGTAGCACTACATATTGCAGACCGGATTTGGTGGTTTTCACTCCGGGTTTTTTCGCATTTTCTTTTAAAAAAGCCTGACCTATCTTGGCATTTTCATCTGCCTGCTGTTTTAGCTGAATCAGCTCTTTGGCTTCGCTCTGGCGTTTGAACTGGCTGAGTACTCGTGCCATCTCTTCATCGCTGATACTGGCATTCTGGCCAGCCGCCGCCGCTTTTAATCCCTGGCTAAACGCATCTAGGTCAATCCCTTGCAAGGCGTCAATATTGCTACGTCCAATCAGGTAGCCAAAGCTATAGCCGACCTGTTCGGCTTGGGTACTTTTTGTTGTAATTTCTTTGGCATACAGGCTACTCGAGCATAACAGCAGCGCAGCAAGACTAAATTGTATTTTCATTCTAGTATCTCAAAAATAAGGGAGAGCCAATGCCCTCCCTGAACCGTATTATTTTACTTCGATCAGTTCAACATCAAAAATCAGGGTGCTATTCGGTGGAATGGTGCCCGGAACACCTTGTTCACCATAGCCCAGTTGTGAAGGAATATACAGGGTCGCTTTACCACCTTCTTTCATCAGTTGCAGGCCTTCGGTCCAGCCTGGAATCACCTGATTTAAAGGAAATTCAATAGGTTCACCACGTTCAACTGAGCTGTCAAATACCGTACCATCGACCAGTTTGCCGCTATAGTGAACTTTTACCACCGAGCTGGCTGCCGGAGATTTACCGCTACCTTCCTGAGTAACCCGATATTGCAGGCCAGAAGCAGTGGTTTTGACCCCCGGTTTTTTTGCATTTTCAGTCAGGAAAGTATCGCTAGAAGCTTGGGCTTCTTTGGCACTGTTCAGCTGTTTTTCCTGCATTTCTTTCTGGAACTGCTCATAAGCCGCCTGTAATTCTTCTTCTGTATAAGCCGGTGCAGTACGGGCATGTCCTTCACGTACACCGGTCACAAAGCTATTAATATCAAGTTCAGGTGGCGTTTGATGGGCCACTTCATAACCGAGTGCATAGCTGATTTTGGCAACCGCAGAGGCATCTTTAGATGCTTTTGTGGTTTGGGTCGCAGGGTGTTGAGATGCATAGTAAACAGGTACTAGCGCGGCACCGCCCAGAAGAACAGCGACAGCAATCGGTAAGGCCTTACTCATGTATTATTCCAATCTAATGTTATCATTGAAGTTCATTCCATCTTAGCAGAAAATTTTAAGAAATCTTGTAGAGTGCGTGGATTTTTAGCAAGCAAATGCACCCGCTGTGTTTAAAATAAAAGATAAAAAAACCAGCAATTGCCGGTTTTTTAATTGTTTGGATTTTAATCATGGTTGGAGAATGTCTAGACACAATGATTGCCCAACCAAAATTATATTTTGCCAAGAACCTAGTAGGAAAATAAGCCTTTTTCTAAAGGAAATTCAATCCCAATTGAGGCACCGCCATCATTGCCATGGAGGTCTGAATCACTGATCCAGCCATTTAATTTCAGAGGAATATCGGGGCGTAAATAATGGGTCCAGCTCACATCAACAGCTTTTAATTCATCCTGCACTGGAAAAGCTAAATTGGTAGTTCGGTTAGATTCATTCAACTTGGCAAACAGCACCCGAGCATTAACCCGATTGAGGCGATCGAAACGAATATCACCGCCTACTGAAATCATTTGACCATCCCCACCCATCGCATGTGCCAAGGGATAACCATGCTGATAAAACCCATCGGTATATACACTGTGATTATAGGAAACACCTCGGGCCTTGCCATTGGTACGGGTATCCGCCCATTCGGTATATAGCTGGAAGGGCATATTCTTATAGCTAGAAGAATAATCGACCCCAGCCAAATACATTTTTTTTGCTGGTAAGCCACCAGCTTCATCTTCACCAATATATTGTGCATACATCCCCATTGGGACGTGCACCAGCGGTTGTAGATTTAAGCGCGCATCAAAACCGGCAATTTGATTGGATGGATCAGGTTCACCTGTGCCGCCATTGTCTTTATTACCGACAAAAGCATCCCAAAGTGAGCTCAGGCTTTCAGGTCGTCCTTCACCTCCCCACTGAATAGCACGCGATGCACCCAGCTCTAAATAGGGTAAAGGTTGTGCGGTGACACGTAAGCCAATTAATTTAGCATCAGGTACAGCATCGTAGTCATCCAGTTGTCCGGCAAAGGCTTGATATTGCCAAGGCCCAATCCAGGATAGCCATTGGTTGGCAAAAGCATTCTGCTCGGCACGCTGCATGGTCACACCATATACCGGACGACTGGCATCACCCCGAATTAAGCTGCCATCATGACCGGGTCCCCAGTAGGTCGGAATCTGTCCAGCAATCAGCCATTGATTCCATAATTTACCTGCAATATAAGACCCTTCAACATTCACATCTTGATCATGATCAATCTGCGGATCTTTTTCTGCATTCACGCGAAGTCTGGCATCCCAATTCTGATTGCCTGCATTTAATTCTAAACCCGCTTGGTATTGAGCTTTTTGCTGGTCGCCAAAGGCTTGAGGAAGATGTTTTTGATCTGTCTCTGCAAACAGGGATGCTTTGAGTAACTGGTTACTGGCATTCAAATGAGCCATGACAGAATCAATGACTTTTTGCTGATTATTATTGCTGATTTTTGCCTGAGAAAGGGCGCGTTGAATTTCATCACCACTCATTGGCCAGGTTGACGTGCTGATTTGAATCACACCTTGCTGATTTAACCAGTTTAAATCGGTGCGCAGGTCTTGGTCATTTAAAACGATGCCTTGGGCAAAGGTCAGTGAGGAGCTTAATGCCAAGCTGGCAAGCAGTGTTTTTGATTTAAACATTCTTGTATATTCTCAGGAGTTTTAAACTGTAACCACGATAGGGTTTTTAGTTGATTTTTTCAACAATGATCATTTGGAATAAATGTAATAGAGGATGATTTCACACCTTGCTTCAAGCAGGATGTGAAATCTAAGTTTAGACTGAATTAGTCCTGGTCTTTATTTGCGGTATAAGCATAGGCATAGTTATAACCATAACTATAACCACCATTGGCTTTTTGTACATCATTCAGAATGACACCATTGACTTTGACATTGGCCTGTTCAAAGCGATTCACCGTGATCTCCAGTTCTTTGATTTGTGTTTTGGCATGACGGGCAACCAATAAATTTACACCCGCATATTGCGCAATAATAATCCCGTCAGTCACTGCAAGCACAGGTGGGGTATCAATCAGGATATGATCAAAACTGGCCGAGGCCTGATCCAGAAAAGCTTTAAAATGTGCTGTACTTAAGAGTTCAGACGGATTGACCGGACTTTTACCACGTGTCACAAAGAACAGGTTTTCCACGCTTGCACTTTGAACGACATCGTCGTAGTTATTTTGATGATTCAACAATTCAGCTAAACCTGGCTGTACCTCGGCATTAAAGTACTTATGTAAATAGCCACGACGCATATCACCATCTATCACTAATACCCGTTTCCCCCCTTGTGCCAGAATCGTGGCCAGGTTCACGGCAATAAAGGACTTACCGATTTCAGGCGCAGGGCCACTCAGGGCAATAATATTATTCTGGGCACTGCTGAGGGCAAAGTGAATCGCAGTACGCATACTACGTAGGCTTTCAATGGCAATATCACCGCTATCCTTCACCGCAAGAATTGGAATATGCTTTTTCTTCTTCAGAAGTTTGATACGACTCTCTTGAATCAGTGAGCGAGGAACAGTGGCATAAACCGGCAGATCCAGTTCGTTTTCAATTTGGGCTGCATCTTTGATTCCTGAACGCATCATATTGCGCAGCAAAGCAAGCAGGGTTCCGAGAAAACCGCCCAGGAAAATTGATAAAATCAGGATCTGAAGCTTTTTCGGTTTAATGGGTTCAATGGGCGCCACTGCAGTATCGACAATCCGCACATTCCCAATTTCACCGGCTTTGGCGATATTCAGCTGTTGATAGGAATTGAGCAGCGAGGTATATAGCTGCTGTTTGACTTCTACTTCACGGTAAAGCTGTAAATAACGACGCTGCAAGTCCGGGAGCTGCTTTAAGGTGCTGCTGAGTTGTTCAATCTTTTTATTGATTGCGCCTAACTGGGCATTCATTTGCTGCATGACCGGATGTTCTGCCGTATAACGTGCAGACGCTTCAGCGACTTTCTGTTCAAGTTCCGCTTTTTGAGTTTCTAACGCAATGCTTTGAGTTAAATATAATTCAGATTCTTTGGTCACATCGACGGTATTATATTGCTGACGGAACTGGTTGAATTCACGTTCTGCAACATCCAGTTCTTGACGTAACTCGGGAAGCTGCTCATCCAGAAATTTTAAGGTTTGAGCTGATTCAGCAGAGCGGCGTTCGATATTCTGCTGGCTATAAGCCGATAAAATAGTATTCAGGACTTGGGTAATATGCTGTTTGTCTTGACCCTGATAGCTCAGTCCCAGTACACCGGTCATTTTACCTTTTTCGGCCACCGAATAATTATTCAACAGCGTTCGTACCGCAGCAGGCAAGCTCTGCTTTTGGATATAATAACTCGCTGCTGGATGATCCTGACTATAAATCGCAACTTTCCATAGGCCATATGCTGACTGGGACTGGCTAAGCTGGTTCAGTGGAGCTGAAAAAACAGTCTCGTCTGTATTTGGATCAGTCAGGCTATACTGGTTGTTTCCGAACGTTAACAGCAGGCTTTTGTCCCTAAAGTAGGCAGGGACCTGAAACTGGCGTACATCAAAGCTTTGCTGATTATCCTTGAAAAGAACAGATTTTTTGGAATATTCCACATCATATTCATGTTTTTTTAATAAGCGATTCCAGGTGTTATCTTCTGCACTTGCAATCACCACGTCTAAATTGAGGTCGTTGATTACTGAACCTAAAACCAGACGGGATTTTAGAATTTCAATTTCTGCCTGAGCAGGGGACTTCTGCTCAATCATAGTAGATAAATCACCCAGTAGGGCAGCAGAAGCGCCTTTACTATCTTCCACCTGTACCAGCGCATCTACCGCATAGGTGTTGGGGGTAATTCTTAAATAGAAGAGTGCTGCAATCAAGCTCAGCAGTACACAGAGGGCGATCAGTTTCCATTGAGCAATTAAAGAGAAAAATAACTCTTTTAAATCAATAGTGTCTTCGGTATTGGTATTTTGGCTCATAATTGTCATTCAAAAAATTAAATATGTTTTTTCCAGTCAGCAACGCATTGCTGGATTTGCTGACAGGTGCTGTCAAAAAATGCCTGATCATGTTGATAAGGATCGGCGATATCTTTTGACTGCCAATGTCCCAAACGGAAAGTTTTGCCTTTGGCAAAAGGCCAGGTTTTTTCAATATACTGTTGCTGGTTTTTGCTCATGACCAAAATCAGATCCGCCTGTTTGACCATCTCGCTATTCAGCTTTCGGGCAACATGACTCTGCATATCAATGTCAAAACCCTGCATGCAGTGTTGAGCCTTTGCATCAGCCGGATAGCCGACCATGCCTGAGATTCCTGCTGAATGAATAGTCAACTCAGGAAATTCCTGTTTTAAAAAAAACTCCGCCATAGGACTACGGCAAATATTACCAATACACACGACGAGAATATTACGAAACTGCATTATTGCCCCAGACGATCAAGATTATACAACGCATTTGAGAATGGAATAATCTGGTTCACGACACGTTGCCAGCGTGCCAAACCTGATGCATCGACATAGACAATATCATTGCTGCGCATTTTAAACTGGTTGGCCAGACCAAAGTCACCAATACTGCTCAAATCTAGATGATAGATTTCGGTCATGGCATGGTCTGAGGCACTACGCACCACATAAATTTTGCTGCGACTTGCAGAAAGGGGATTTAAGCCCAGGCTTTCCCCAATCACATCACTCAGGCTCATGCCCTGATCCCGCATTGGGAGAGACTGATTTTTACCAGATTCACCCATAACATAGACTTTCTGGTTTTCACGGCTGTTCACATACAGGGTGTCATTGGGCTGAATCAGCAGATTGTGCAGAGACAGACCTGCTTTTTCCAGTTCCACTGTATTCAAGTTATAGGTACGCCCCTGACGTACCAGGCTGATTGAGGCGTTATCGCCTTGCTGGGCGTTTACCCCACCTGCCATACCCAGTGCAGTATAGACACTGACCGGCTGATCACTGAGATAGAATTGACCGCCCTGCATCACATTGCCTTGTACTGAAAAACGCTGACCTTGATAAGACAAGACCCGTACAATGACATCGGGGGTTTTTAAATAGCGTGCAAGCTGGCTGCGCAGTTCTGAATTCACCTGAGCAAGTGACTTGCCAGCGGCCTTGTAGCGACCAATAATCGGAAACTGGATATAACCCTGTGAGTCAATCTGATAACCATTCGACTCGACTGCTTTTTCACTGCTGATGGTATTGGTAGGAGGGGTAATTTCAGGATAGGCCCATAAATAAATAGAAAGAATATCGCCAGAGCTTAAACGGTAGTTTTTATGCGGTGTACTAAATAAGGCAGTCAAATGGGCTGGACTGGCTTGTGCAGGCTGAAGCGCAAATAAATTATCTTGGGTCAGTCGAATGACATTCACTCGAGTGCCGGCCTCGGTCTGATAGATACCTTCACTCGGCAGGTCAGAAGTTTGTAGGCCAGAGGTGACCGCACAGCCAGTGGTGGCAATGCCACATGCCAATAAAATAGCCAGTTGAAAGTGTTGCACACGAAATTCCATTATTAAATTTTTTAAAAAGTTTTAAATAAATTGCGGCTATTTTACCGAACTTGTCAAATAGGTATATAGCATTTTGTAATCAATTTTCCTGTTTGATCAAACCCTTCGGGTGAGCATAATAATGAGAAAAGTGAGTATGGCGCTAAGTGAAATTGAATTATGTGAATTTTCACAAAAAGCCTACATCATAATTGGCTTTTCAAGAGGATGAATATAAAACGTCATAGAAATTCCTTGATTTTCTGCTAGTATTCCTGCCGAAAGATTTAATCTTCATAAGTACAGTACATAAATAAGGCGTTAAAATGCTATCTATTGCAGATTTAAAAATTGCGGTGATTGGGTTAGGTTATGTGGGCTTGCCACTTGCGGTTGAATTTGGGAAAAAAGTACCTGTAATCGGTTTTGATATCTACCAAAAACGAATTGATGAACTTAAAAGTGGCCAAGACCATACCTTAGAAGTTTCTCCAGAAGAACTCAAACAGGCCAATCAGCTGAGTTATTCAGCAAATTTAGAAGATTTAAAAAGCTGTAACTTTTTTATTGTGACTGTGCCTACACCTATTGATGATTTTAAACAGCCAGATTTAACTCCTCTTGTTAAGGCTTCGACCAGCATTGGTCAGGTGCTTAAAAAAGGCGATGTGGTGGTTTATGAGTCCACCGTATATCCGGGTGCGACTGAAGAGACCTGTATTCCTGTTCTGGAAAAAGTGTCAGGCCTGAAGTTCAATCAGGACTTCTTTGCTGGATATAGTCCGGAGCGGATTAACCCGGGCGATAAACTGCACCGTGTGACCAATATTCTGAAAATTACCTCAGGTTCTACCCCTGAAGTCGCCGAGTTTGTCGATCAGGTATATAACCTGGTGATTGAGGCAGGTACACATAAAGCCACCAGTATTAAAGTGGCTGAAGCGGCAAAAGTGATTGAAAACACCCAGCGTGATGTCAACATTGCTCTGATTAATGAACTGGCGGTGATCTTTAATAAAATGGGAATTGATACCGAAGCAGTTTTGCAGGCTGCTGGTACCAAATGGAACTTCCTGCCATTCCGTCCAGGTCTGGTCGGTGGACACTGTATTGGTGTCGATCCATACTATTTGACTCATAAGGCACAGTCTATCGGTTATCACCCTGAAATTATTCTGGCAGGCCGCCGTCTGAATGATGCTATGGGGGCTTATGTGGTTACCCAGCTGGTCAAGGCCATGATCAAGAAAAAAATTCAGGTCGAAGGCGCTAAGGTTCTGGTTTTAGGTTTAAGCTTTAAAGAAAACTGCCCGGATATTCGTAATACCAAAATTATTGATATTGTCAATGAACTGACAGAATACAATATTGCTGCCGATGTGCATGACCCATGGGTGGATGCTCGCGAAGCCCAACATGAATACGGGATTACTCCAGTTGCAAACCTGGAGCAGGGTCAGTATGACGCGGTGATTTTGGCGGTTGCACATGATCAGTTTAAAGCTATGGGTGTAGATGCATTACGTGCCTTGGGTAAGTCGGCACATATTTTATATGACTTAAAATATGTACTGGATCAATCTGAATCTGACCTTCGTCTGTAATTTATAGGGACCCTAAACATGAGCCAATATCAAACTGTATGCGAGCAATTACAACAAGCACCAAAAACCTGGCTAATTACCGGTGTGGCAGGCTTTATTGGCTCGAATTTACTGGAAACCCTGTTAACGTTGAACCAAAATGTAGTGGGTATGGACAATTTTGCCACAGGGCATCAGCATAATCTGGATGAAGTGCAGAGCTTGGTGACACCTGAACAATGGGCAAACTTCAAGTTTTATGAAGGTGATATCCGTAATTTTGAAGACTGCCAGACAGCATGTGCAGGTGTGGACTATGTCTTGCACCAAGCCGCTTTAGGTTCTGTACCGCGTTCAATTGCTGACCCGATTACCACCAATGCAGCCAATATTACCGGCTTTTTAAATATGCTGACAGCTGCACGAGATGCAGAAGTCAAAAGTTTTACCTATGCCGCCAGCAGTTCAACTTATGGTGACCATCCGGCACTGCCTAAAGTTGAAGAAAATATCGGCAAGCCACTTTCGCCTTATGCGGTCACCAAATATGTCAATGAGCTGTATGCTGAAGTCTTTGCCCGAACCTATGGCTTTAAAACCATCGGTTTGCGTTACTTCAATGTCTTCGGCAAGCGTCAGGACCCAAATGGTGCTTATGCTGCAGTCATTCCAAAATGGACCGCAGCTATGATTGCTGGTGATGATGTATTCATTAATGGTGATGGTGAAACCAGCCGTGATTTCTGTTTTATTGAAAATACAGTGCAGGCCAATATTCTGGCAGCCACTACGCAAAATGATGAAGCCAAAAATCAGGTTTATAATGTGGCAGTCGGAGATCGTACTACACTCAATGATTTGTTTAATGCCATTAAAGCTGCGCTAAATGAAAATGGTGTGACTTATACTAAAGAGCCTGTATATCGGGACTTCCGTGCAGGGGATGTACGACATTCACAAGCAAGTGTAGGAAAAATTGAAAGATTATTAGGATATAAGGCTAACTACCATATTGATGAAGGCATCGATTTTGCTATGTCATGGTATGTTAAAAGTTTAACTTAATATTATGTGGAGCTTGTTAAATAAAGCAAAATGGTTATTGAGTGGCAATATTTTATTTGCCTTTTCTCAATGGCTGATGCTAATCATGTTTACTCATTTTAGTAATCCTATACAGTTGGGATACTATTCATATGCTTTAGCAATAACAGCTCCAATTTTTATGTTATCAAATCTGCAATTGCGGCCTTTAGTTGTTGCAGATTTGAATTTAGAAAGAAAATTTAGCTATTCAGAATATTTTTCATTAAGATTGCTGACTATATTATTTGCAATAATTGTAAGTTTATTTTTTATTGATTGGAAAAATAATCTTGCACTGAGTATTGTACTTGTTGTTGTATTGATAAAAGCAAGTGAATCTGTATCAGATATTATATATGCTTATTATAATGCCAATAAAAAAACAAAATTTATCAGTAGATCCTTAACCTTTAAGTCAGTTTTGGTAATTCTACTTTCTTTCTGTGTTCTCTATTTAACTCACAATATAGTTTATTCACTTATAGCGACACTTATAGGTTACCTTTTTGTCTTAGTTTTATTGGATATTAGGCAAAATATAAACTATTTAAGAGAAATTAATTTTTTTGATAAAAAATTAAAAAAAATTGTGCAAATTGGATTACCATTAGGCATTTCTGTAATGTTAGTGTCATTGCAAACAAATATTCCAAGATATTTTTTGGAGCATTATTCAAATGTGGAGTTGGTAGGCGTTTATACAATTTTGTATTATTTCATTGTCATAGGTGGAATAGTGATAAATTCAGTGTGTCAGTATTTGAGTCCAAATTTTTCAGAATTTTATAGAGATTTAAGAATAGATGAATTAAAGAGAATAATAAAAAATGCATTTTTTATAGCATTATCTCTTGGTGTGGTTGGTTTAGTTATATCTCTGTTCTTAAATAATTTTATTATAAAAATTATATATGGGAATGATTATCTAGCATATGCTTATTTATTGCCCTATATTATGATTGCTGGAATATTTACCTACCTTTCAGTAGTAAATGGCTATTTGCTTACAAGTCTGAAATTGTTAAAAATACAAATGCCTATTTTTTTAATTTTAGTATGTCTGACAATTATATATAGTTATTTGTTGATCCCTGGATATGGATTGACTGGGGCTGTTTATACCACAATATTATCTGCAGTTTCGCAATTTCTAATCAGCTCATTTATTACTTATAAAAAAATTCAGGAATTAACTCAAGATGTCTAAGAAAGTTGTACATGTTTTAGGTGCAATGAATGCTGGCGGTGTAGAGGCATGGTTGATGACTTTGCTGCGTAATACTGATAAAGGGTTGATTAATCATGAATTCATTGTTCATCACAAAGAAAAGGCATTTTATGATGATGAAATTTATAGTTTAGGCAGTCAAATTCATTATTGCCAATATTCTGCCAATCCATTTGTATATGCATTAAATTTGTTTCGAGCTTTTAAAAAAATAAATCCAGACATCGTACATAGTCATGTACATGCCTTTAGTGGTTTAGTTTTATTAGTTGCTTATTTGTGCGGTATAAAAAATAGAATTAGTCATTGTCATAGTGATACTAGGCTTAAAGAGAAAAATAACTCTTTTATCCGTAAGTGCTATTTTTCATTTATGAAATTTTTAATATCAATGTTTGCGACAACTAGAATCGCTGTCAGCAGCTTGGCAGCAGAAAACTTATACGGAATAAAATGGAAGACTAAGAAAAACTGTGTAGTCATTCCTTGCGGAATAGATATCAGTAAATATGATCCAAAATATAAAAATGTTAATATGCGAAAAGATTTTGGCTTACCTGACAATGCCTTTGTAATAGGTCATGTTGGACGGTTTGAAGAGCCGAAAAACCATAGGTTTTTAATTGATATGTTTTTTGAGCTTCGAAAAACAAATCAAAAAGCATATTTAGTTCTTGTGGGTGATGGCACATTAAAAGCTGAAATTGAAAAAAAAGTAGAAGATTTGGACTTGACACCTTATGTGATATTTACAGGCTTACGTAAAGATGTACCTGTTATTATGCTTAGTGTATTTGATGTTTTTGTATTTCCATCTTTATGGGAAGGGCTAGGATTAGTTGCTGTAGAAGCACAAGCAGCTAATCTATTATCCATAGTTTCAGAAAATGTACCTGTGGAAGTTAATTGTGGGAACTGTATACATATTAAATTGTCTATTGAAGAATGGGTTGAAAATATTAGCAAAGTAAAAAATCCTAATATTGAAGTTGATTTCTCAATTTATGATAATGTTTTATTTTTTAATAAAATTTATAGTATGGATTTTTAATATGATTTTAATAAAAAAGAATGACTTAAAAAATTATATTTTTATACTATTTATTATTTTTTTAGGTTTAAATCCATATAATTCTGAAATTATCTTATTTGGATTTCCTGTTTATATTAAAGAGTTTTCATTAATTTTATTTTTTATATTTTCGATAGTTTTTTTTAACTTTAATAAGATATTTTTAGTCAATAAATATTTATTCTTATTTATTCTTCTTTATTTTTATGCATTTTTTACCATCTTTTTTCATGATTATAATAATATAATATTTGTTATATATCCTTTATTAGTATCTGTTGTTATTATTTTGATAGCATATATTTATAGTGATATTGCTGATTATGAGAAGTTTTTTTATTATTTGTCTTGGTTTTTGACTTTTATATTTCTTTTGTATGCTATTTATTTCCCTTTTGGAGATTCTGGGTATAATAGATTAAAAGGACCTTTAGGAAATGCAGCTACTATACATGTATCAATTTTATTAGTAATATCAGTTTTTGTTTCCGAAATAATGTATGGTAATAGAGTTAAAGTTTTATCTGGAATTGGTCTTTTTATAAATATTTTTCTTATTATATTAACTGGTTCAAAAGCAGCATTATTATGTCTGGTGTTATTTTTAATGTTATTAATGATGAGGAATTTTTCATTTAAAAAAATGATTGTCACTGTTTTTTTAGGTTTTTTAGGATTTGTGGCATATAGCCTTTTCTTTTTAAAAGATAGAATTGTTTTAGAGGACTTCGCCAGAACATCAAATCTAGAAACATCTTTAGCAATACTTTTTTCAAAAACATCTAATATAATTTTTGGGACAGGTTATGGTTCTGTTTGGCCATGGTATATTTATGAAACTAGTTTTTCTCCAAATGATTTATATGGGGTATATTTGGTTCATTCAGAAGGTATAACATTATTTCACCCTCATTCTGTTTTACTTTGGTCTTTTGTTGAATTAGGTGCAATAGGTCTTTTAATTGTTTTATATTTGTTAATATCTCCATTTTTTAAATATTTTAAATTTGAAGGCTACAAATGGGTATTGTTGTGTGGTTTGTTGAGTACAATTCCATCATTTTTATTTGATTCATTTTTAATGAAAAATTGGACAATAAGTATTTTTTGGATGCTATTTTACTTTTTCTTAATGTCTAAAAAATATCAAACAAAATGAGTTTTAAATGAAAGAAATAATATACGTACACGACCATAAGTTTATTAATATCGATGGTATATTTTATTCTGAAGGCAAATTTACTAGTTCGGTTTTTTCACGTTATGATGTTTTTGAAAGAAAGATTTATGTTATTTCTAGAAAAACTGAAAACTCAGAAAGTATAAAATTAAATAAGATACAGAATTCAAATGTATATTTTTATCCTGTAAAAGGTATAGGTTTTTCTTCAGTGTTTGGCCGATTCTTTTTTATCAATTTAAAAATAATCATTGAACAATTTAATAAATCGCAAACTTTAATTGTAAGACTACCTAGTTTTTTAGGTATTTTTGTTTTAATTCTAAATTTATTTTTTCAGAAAAAATATTTTATAGAGCTAGTTGGAGATCCTCAAGAAGCTCTCATTACTTCGAAAAAGAAGGTAGGTTTTTTATTTAAATATTTCATTTACATATTCTCAGCTTTCAATAAATTTTTTGTAAAAAAAGCAGATGGAGTTATTTATGTGACTCAGTATGATTTACAAAAAAGATATCCTACAAAAAAATTACAAACTTATGCTTCTAATGTTGAGGTTAATATTAAACCATTAAACCTAAGTTTAGATGAATATACTTTAAAAAATGAAAAAAATATCAAAGTAGGCTTAATTGGGTCTTTTAATAATGAGTATAAAGGGATAGATACTGCATTAAAAGCAATACATTTACTTAAACAAAAAGATTGTATAGTTCAACTCCATATATTGGGGTCAGGAAAACTTAAAGATTACTACTTAGAAATGGCAAAGGAACTTAAAATAGCTGGTCAAATTTATTTTGATGGATCTCTTGCAGGTGGAGAAGCTGTTCTAAAATGGTTAAAAGATTTGGATTTATATATTCAACCTAGTCGCACTGAGGGTCTACCGCGCGCTTTAATTGAGGCTATGAGTGTAGGTCTGCCTGCGGTCGCAACTAAGGTTGGAGGCATTCCTGAATTATTACCAGATGAGTTTCTTGTACCTTCAAATAACTCACTAGAATTAGCTGAAAAAATTAAAATGTTAATTCATTCACAGCAATTGCGTTATGAGCAAGGTAAAGCAAATTATGAAAAGGCGAAAGAGTACGACTCTCAAATCTTAAGAGAACGCAGAATGAAGTTCTGGAGTCAAGCTAAAACTATTGTAGAGAAGGATTTTAAATGAAAAAATTCTTAATAATCTCCAGTTTTCTTCCATCAGTCTTAAACTTTCGTGGAAAGTTGCTCGAAGCGATCCACCAGCAAGGCTATAAAATCCATATTATTGCACCTGATTTGGATTCATTTGCTGCCGAGCATGAAAAGCTACTAGGTTTAGGTTATTGCATACATGAAGTTTCCATGCAACGCACAGGCACTAATCCGGTAGCAGACTTAAAAACCTTAGGAAGCATGTATACGCTCATAAAAAAAATCAAACCTGATTATGTTCTATCTTATACGATCAAGCCAGTGATCTATGGAACACTCGCCGCGTGGCTCGCAAAAGTACCGAATCGGTATGCCTTAGTTACAGGTTTAGGCTATGCATTTCAAAATGTAGAAACTCAGACTAAGCGTAGTATTTTCCAGAAACTGGTTCATGGTTTATATCAACAGGCATTGTCGCGCAGTCATAAGGCATTTTTCCAAAATCCGGATGACTTAAAACTTTTTCAGGACTTAAAGCTTTTAACCGTTCAAACGCCTACAGTGGTAGTGAACGGTTCTGGGGTTAATGTTGCCGACTTCAATGTATTGCCTTTGCCTCTAACTGCTGATCAAAAAATTAAAATATCCTTCTTGCTGATTGCACGTTTACTGGGAGATAAAGGTGTCCGTGAATATGCCGAAGCAGCAAAAATTATCAAATATAAATATCCGCATGTGGAATTTAATCTGGTGGGCTGGATTGATGAAAATCCTTCGGCCATTAGTCAGCAAGAATTGGATCACTGGCTGGCCAGTAACACATTAAACTACTGGGGGAAACTATCCGATGTTCGCCCTGCAATTGCAGAAAGCTCGGTGTATGTCTTACCGTCGTATCGAGAGGGCACACCCCGTACCGTTTTAGAGGCCATGGCAATGGGCCGGGCAATTATAACCACGGATGCACCAGGTTGTCGTGAAACTGTTACCGATGGCGATAACGGCTTTCTGGTTGAAGTAAAATCCGTGGAAAGTCTAGTAAAAGCAATGGAAAAACTGACTCTTCAGCCAGAGCTTATCGCTAAAATGGGAAGTCGCTCCCGAGAAATCGCACTTCATAAATACGATGTACATCAGGTAAACGCACATATGATGCAAGAAATGGGTTTGATCTAAATGCTAAAACGCCTTCTCGATATTATCATCGCCTCCATTGCCCTAATCCTGCTTTCACCACTTTATGCCTTTGTAGCTTATAAAGTGAAAAAGAATCTTGGTTCGCCAGTATTATTTCGCCAGGTGCGTCCCGGCTTACATGGCAAGCCCTTTGAGATGATCAAATTCCGAACCATGAAAGATGCTGTGGACGAGCAGGGTAATCCATTGCCCGACAGTGAACGCTTAACCCCATTTGGTCAAATGTTGCGTTCTACCAGTCTGGATGAAATGCCAGAACTGTGGAACGTGATTAAAGGCGATATGAGTATTGTCGGCCCACGCCCATTACTGATGGAATATCTGCCGCTTTACAGCCCTGAACAGGCCAAACGCCATGATGTAAGACCGGGCATGACCGGTCACGCGCAGGTCAATGGCCGCAATGCGATTGGCTGGGAAGAAAAATTTAAACTTGATACCTGGTATGTCGAAAATCAGTCGATTTGGCTCGACTTTAAAATCATGTTTAAAACGGTACATAAAGTTTTAGCAAAAGATGATATCAGTGCCGAGGGTGAAGCGACCATGAGCAAATTTACTGGTACAAAAACGGACAAGAACCATGACTGAAATCTATGCCGTCTATGGTGCTTCCGGTTGTGGCCGAAGCTTGATGCCTGTGGCCCGCCAACAATTACAGCGTCAGAATATAAATGCCGAAATCTATTTTATTGATGACAGTTTGATTGAAGAAATAGCGATTAACGGTCATACAGCATTAAATTATGCAGCATTTAAAAATCTAAAGGCGGATAGAAAGTCAGTTCTCATTGCGATTGCCAATAGTCAGATCCGTGAAAAAATTGCGATACAACTTGAACAAGATGCAATTGAGCTATGGACGGTTCAGGCAGATAATGTCGTGCGTATGGATGACATAGAGATTGCCCCAGGTGCTGCCCTAAGCCCATTTGTAACCCTCACCTCTAATATCAAGATTGGCAAATGTTTTCATGCTAATTTATATAGTTATGTAGAGCATGACTGTATCATTGGTGATTATGTCACCTTTGCTCCCGGGGTGAAATGCAATGGCAATATCCATATCGAGGACCATGCCTATATTGGTACAGGTGTCGTGATCAAACAGGGTACACCTGACAAACCTTTGGTGATTGGCAAGGGTGCCGTAGTCGGTATGGGCGCAGTAGTCACCAAAAGCGTACCACCGGGCGTCACGGTGATCGGTAATCCGGCACGAATTCTAGAGAAAAAATAAGCTTTTCAATTTTAAAAATTCAGGACACATCATGTTAAATACTGTATTTGAACCATGGCCAAGTTTTACTCAGGAAGAAGCGGATGCAGTTTCTCAAGTTTTATTGTCGAATAAAGTCAACTACTGGACCGGACAGGAATGCCGTGAGTTTGAAAAAGAATTTGCCCGGTTTGCAGACACCCGGTATGCAGTGGCATTGGCCAATGGAACCGTGGCGCTCGATGTGGCTTTAAAAGCACTGGGTATCGGGGCAGGGGATGATGTCATTGTCACCTCACGTACCTTTCTGGCTTCAGCCAGTTCTATTGTGACCGCGGGAGCAAATCCAATTTTTGCAGATGTTGAACTGGATTCACAGAATATCTCGCGCCGTACCATTGAAGCAGTCATTACGCCGAATACCAAGGCTATCATTTGTGTCCATCTGGCCGGATGGATGTGTGACATGGACCCGATCATGCAACTGGCTGCCGATAGAGGCCTGTATGTGATTGAAGACTGTGCACAGGCGCACGGCGCGAAATATAAAGGCAAATCTGCCGGTTCAATCGGACATATCGGTGCCTGGTCTTTCTGTCAGGACAAGATCATGACCACAGGGGGTGAAGGCGGTATGGTCACCACCAATGATGAAGAGCTGTGGAAAAAAATGTGGTCCTATAAAGACCATGGCAAGAACTTTGACAGTATTTATAATAAACAACATCCGCCGGGTTTCCGCTGGCTGCATGATTCCTTTGGTACCAACTGGCGCATGATGGAAATGCAGGCGGTAATCGGTCGTATCCAGTTGAAAAAGATGCCGGAATGGACGCGCAAACGTACTGAAAATGCTAAAAGAATCTTGGCTTGTTTTGAAGATAGCCCTTATTTTACAGTACATACACCGGATGCTGACTATACGCATGCTTGGTATAAATGCTATGTGCAAGTCCATACAGAGGCTTTACCCGCAGACTGGTCACGTGACCGGATTATGGCAGAAATTAATGCTCTAGATGTACCATGTTTTAGTGGGTCTTGCTCAGAAGTGTATTTGGAGCGTGCATTTGATGGCACCGCATGGCGTCCTCAAGAGCGTCTCAAGAATGCCCAACAACTGGGTGAAACCAGCTTAATGTTTTTAGTTCATCCGACCTTAACAGAAAATAATATTCAGGCATCTGAGTACAGCATTCGTCAGGTGATTAGTCGTATATAACTTTTTAACAGCTTAAATATATAAAATGTGCAATCAACAGTGCATTTTATATATTTGTTTAGCTTTTAGCCTGCTTTTTAGCTAAGAGTTGCTTAAAACTTATAAATAAATTTGAGAAGACATCTCACGTGAAATCAATCATCCTACCTTTAGTCGAATCTCCTCGTACTGCCAAAAAGATCTTCTTGGTAGCACTTGATTTTTGTATTTTCCCTGTGCTGATCTGGCTATGTTATGCCATTCGCCAGTTCGATCTGGGCGCAGAAGTGGTTCCCAATATTCCTTTTGGTGCGCTTTGGGTAAGTGCAATTGCTGTCGTGGCCCTCTTGGTGAGCGGAAGCTACCAGTTTATTGTTCGTACGTTTAATGAATTTTTTATTGTTAAACTCGGGCTGGCGACCATTCTGACCGTAACAGGCTTGTATTTACTGGCTTATAGCACCCATGCTTTTATTCCAACATCCATCCCCCTGATGTTTGGCTTTATGATGTTTGCCTGGGTCTGGTTGAGTCGTGGGGTAATTCGCCTGATTGTGCGCTCCTATTTACAGTCCGGTATACCCAAAAAACGAATTGCGATTTATGGCGCAGGGGATGCCGGGCAGCAAGTGGCAGCCACCTTGTACCGTTCCGATGAGCATTTACCGGTATTTTTTATAGATGATAATCTTTCTTTAAGTGGGCAGAATATTGGCGGAATACCCGTCTATACGCCCCAGGTTGCGCTCAAATGTCTGGCTAAACTGGGGATTGATGAAATTCTGGTTGCCCTGCCTTCGGTTGGGCGTAGCCGTAAAAGTGAAATTATCAAGTTTCTAGAACCGGCCCATTTAAAAATTACAGAAATTCCCGGGCTAACCAAGCTGGTCAATGGTGAAATTCGCGTTTCTGATATTCAGGAAATCGATATTATTGATTTGTTAGGCCGTGATCCGGTACCTCCTGTGGCCGAGTTACTGGAAAAAAATATTAAGCATAAAGTCGTGATGGTCACTGGTGCTGGCGGATCGATCGGTTCAGAACTCTGCCGCCAGATTATCAAAAATCAGCCTGCTAAAATTGTGATTTACGAACTGACTGAATTCGCCCTCTATAGTATTGAAAAAGAGTTACGCCTCACCGCCAGCTGTGAAATTATTCCAATTTTGGGTTCAGTTTTAGAAGAAGCCAAACTGGAACGCGTCATCGAGCAGTATCAGGTACAAACGGTTTATCATGCTGCTGCCTATAAACATGTGCCACTGGTTGAGTGTAATCCGCTGGCAGGCTTAAAAAATAACGCCGTTGGAACTGCCTTTAGTGTGAATGCTGCGGTGAAGAAAGGCGTTGAAACCTTTGTGTTAATTTCAACCGATAAGGCCGTACGTCCGACCAACGTGATGGGGGCGACCAAGCGGATGGCCGAGCTATATTGTCAGGCCATGGCGGAAGCACAGGACCAGACCCAGATCAGTATTGTCCGTTTTGGTAATGTGCTGGGGTCTTCGGGCTCAGTGGTGCCATTATTTAAACAGCAGATTTCCAAAGGTGGCCCGATTACGGTCACTCACCCCGATGTCACCCGTTTCTTTATGACCATTCCCGAAGCCTCTCAACTGGTGATTCAGGCCGGTGCGCTGGGGCAGGGCGGAGATGTCTTCCTGCTGGATATGGGTGAGCCGGTACGGATTCAGGATCTGGCCCGTCAGATGATTGCCCTCAGTGGCCTGAAAGTGCGAGAAGCTGGCAGTCAGGCGGGCGATATTGAAATCCAGTACTCGGGTTTACGTCCTGGCGAAAAACTTTACGAAGAATTACTCATTGATGCTGATAATACCGAAGTGACACAACACAGCCGGATTTTACGTTCTTATGAAAAAATGTATCCTCTGGATGAATTGTTGCAGGTTTTTGAGCGTTTTAATGCGTTAACTGCCGTGCAATCGGATATTGATTGGGCATTAAGCCAGCTGGAGCACTATGTTGATGGTTATCAACGTGGTAAAGAAGTGAAAGTGAATTAAAATATTGAGGTCAGGTTATTCCATATGATTAAGAAGGCGATTTTACCTGTTGCAGGTTTGGGTACCCGTTTTTTACCGGCCAGTAAATCGATTCCAAAAGAAATGGTCACGGTGGTTGACCGTCCTGCAATTGAATATGTGGTGAAAGAAGCAATTGCTGCCGGGATTGAACAGATTATTTTAGTCACGCACAGTTCCAAAGCATCGATTGAAAATTATTTTGACCGTAATTTTGAACTCGAAACCACCCTGGCGCAAAAACAGAAAACCGATTTGCTGAAGGAAATTACTGAAATTTTGCCGGCGGGCGTGAGTGTGATGAGTGTACGTCAGCCGCAGCCCTTAGGTCTGGGCCATGCGGTCCTGTGTGCCAAAGCCGTGATTGGCGAGGATGATTTTGCGGTATTGCTGCCTGATGTACTGGTCAAAGATCAGCAGCAACAAAATGACCTGTCCCGTATGATCCAGCATTATGAGCAGTCACAGGCTGCCCAGATTATGGTCGAGGCTGTGCCTGAGCATCTGGTCGACCAGTACGGCATTGTGGATGTCGCGCATTCGCCAGCAGAAGGCGAAAGCATCGTGATGCAGGGG
Source organism: Acinetobacter sp. 10FS3-1 (assembly GCF_013343215.1). Lineage (NCBI taxonomy): Bacteria > Pseudomonadati > Pseudomonadota > Gammaproteobacteria > Moraxellales > Moraxellaceae > Acinetobacter > Acinetobacter sp. 10FS3-1. The sequence continues at coordinate 2,862,984 of NZ_CP039143.1, read as the reverse complement.
ATTGTAGAAAAACCGGCCATCGGAATGGCTCCTTCTAATCTGTCAGTGGTTGGCCGTTATATTCTGCCGGCAAAAATCATGCAGCTGCTGGAGCAAACTCCCAAAGGTGCAGGCAATGAAATCCAGCTGACCGATGCGATTGCCCTGTTACAGCAAACCGATCCGGTTGAAGCTTATCGTATGCAAGGCCAGACTTTTGACTGCGGCAGCAAGCTGGGTTATCTCAAGGCGGTTTTACACTATGGGATTGATCATCCTCAACTTGGAGCTGAGTTTAAGGCACTGATTCAGGAACTTGCACAATAACAAAGGAAAATTATGAAGGTCGCAATATTAGGAAGAACGCTGTTTTCAGGGGTATTTGCTGCTCTTTTGTCTGAATGCGGTCATCAGGTGGTGTGGTGTAATAGCTTTACAACCGATGAACCGCCGCCGAATTTTCAGGATGAGTCCTTAAATTTTCTGCTCCAAAAGCAGGAGCAATCCCGGTTTTTAAATTATTGTGACTTTCAGCATCTGGATTTTAATCAGGATGTGTTTTTTCTGAGTTTTAATCCAACTGAAGAAACACTGGCCCTCCAGGTGGTCGATACCTTAAGCCATGCCTGCTTTGCACATCCGAAACTGATGATTAATGCATCTACCTTGGGCTTACAAGGCACACAGCGCTTTCAGCACTCTCTTCCCAATGATGATTGGGTTTATCTGCCTGATATTATTCAGGAAGGTAATGCTGTACAGAGTTTTGTACAGGCCAGCCAACTGATTGTAGGCTGTGACCGTCAAGAAGTGCAGCTCAAAATTAAAGAACTGCTCAGACCTCTATTTCCGCGTGCCCAGCAATACCTGTTTATGCCGATTCTCGATGCAGAATTTACCAAGCTCAGTATTTCCGGCATGCTGGCGACCCGCATCAGTTATATGAATGATCTGGCCCGGGTTGCCGAAAAACTCGGCATTGATATTGAGCAGGTCCGTCAGGGCATGACCGCAGATAGCCGGATTGGGGCTGCCTACCTGTTCCCGGGCGTGGGCTTTGGCGGTGAAAACTTTTCTCATGATATCCGCACGCTCACCCATGCTGTAGCAGACTCGGGAGTGAAGAGCCAGTTGCTGGGGCAGGTCTGGGAAATTAATGAGCAGCAGAAGGAATTTTTATTTCGCAAGCTGTGGAATTATTTCCGGGGAGATTTACAAGGCAAAGTGATTGCGATCTGGGGGGCTGCCTTTAAGGAAAATACCCCGAGTATCCAGCAGTCTCCGGTGCATGCCATGCTGGAAGCCTTATGGGCACAGGGGGTGACGGTGCAACTGCATGACCCTCAAGCCCTGGCCAATATCCAGTCTCGATATGGCACACGAGATGACCTGATTTTATGTGAGGATCAATATCAGGCCGCTGAAGGGGCACATGCCCTGTGTTTGCTGACTGCCTGGAAACAATACAGCAGTCCGGACTATCTGCACTTAAGTAAACTGATGCAACATCCCCTGATTCTGGATGGACGTAATCTCTATGACCCTGCTTATAGCAAGGCACGTGGTTTTAACTATATCGGGGTGGGACGCTAATGTTAGATCAGCTGAAAAATCCTCAAACTGAAGATCTGTATAAAAAACTCTATGCGGTTAAAAATGAAATTGAATCGCTACATTTAAGACAGCTGTTTGAAGCGGACCCGACACGCTTTAAGCAATATTCCCTGCAGTTTGAACAGGTCATTTTTGACTATAGTAAACACCGGATCAATCAGCAGGTAATGCAGCACCTGATTCAATGGGCAGAAGCCAACCATCTGCGCTCCTGGATTGGAGACTTATTTTCAACCCAGAGCATCAATTATACTGAACAGCGTGCTGCCATGCATTGGGCTTTACGCCTGCCCAAAAACGATTCGCGACATGCCGAGCAGGCCGCAGAAGTGCATGAACAACTGGACCGCATGTATATGCTGGTCGAGCAGATTCATGCAGGACAGCGCCGTGGTGCCACGGGTGAAGTCATTCAGGATGTGGTGAATATTGGCGTCGGTGGATCAGACCTGGGACCATTGATGGTGACGCATGCCCTGTCCGACTTTAAATATCCGTCTGCCCGGCCGCTAAATGTACATTTCGTTTCGACCATGGATGGCAGTCAGTTATCAGATCTGCTGCATCAGCTGCGTCCAGAAACCACCCTGTTTATTATTTCTTCCAAGTCTTTTGGAACGATTGATACCTTATCTAATGCCCAGACGGTGCGTTTATGGCTGGAAAAGGCGTTGGGACAGCATCCTTATATTTTAAAGCATCATTTTATCGGGGTATCCACCAAGCCTGAAAAAATGACCGCATGGGGGATTGCAGCAGAGAACCAGCTACTGTTATGGGATTGGGTCGGTGGCCGTTATTCTCTCTGGTCCTGTATCGGTTTGCCTATTGCTTTAAGCATTGGGGTCGAGGGTTTTAAACAGCTGCTTGCCGGTGCTTATGCAGTGGACCAGCATTTTCAGTATCAGCCCCTGGAACAGAATATTCCGGTGCTGATGGGACTATTGGGGGCCTGGAATACCAATTTTCTGAATATTCAGACCCATGCGATTCTGCCTTATGACGGACGCTTAAAATATTTTGCCTCTTATTTACAGCAGCTGGAAATGGAATCGAATGGGAAATCGATTCAACGCAACGGCGACAAGGTGCAACTGGATACCTGCCCGATTATTTGGGGCGAAGTCGGACCGAATGCCCAGCACGCATTCTATCAGTTATTGCATCAGGGAACCCAAGCGGTCAGCTGTGACTTTATTGCACCCATTCAGCGTTATAACAGCCAGCAGTTTACTTATGCAGATAATGCAGAGTCTTTAATTGAACAGCATCATCTGGCGCTGTCTAACTGTCTGGCCCAGTCGCGCTTATTGGCATTTGGCAATGATGCTCTGGATCAGACCGAGCTGCAAAACCTGCCAAGCTACAAGCAGTATGAAGGCAACCAGCCTAGCAGCACGCTTTTATTACAGGAACTTAATCCTTATAGTCTGGGGATGCTGATTGCCTTGTACGAACATAAAGTCTTTGTGCAGTCGGTGCTCTGGAATATTAATCCATTTGACCAGTGGGGCGTCGAAAAAGGCAAGGAGATTGCCAATCAGCTCCTGCCGATCCTGAATGGGGAGCAGACGGATTTGAAGGGTCTGGATGGTTCGACTCAAGGTTTAATTCAGATTTTATTAGGAAAGCAGCATGGCTAATATTTTAGTGACGGGTGGGGCGGGTTATATCGGCTCACATACCTGCGTAGAGTTATTGACTGCCGGTCATGAAGTGATTGTGCTGGATAATTTATCCAATAGTTCTGCTGAATCTTTAAGACGTGTCCAGCAGTTGACGCACAAAAATCTGACATTTGTTGAAGGCGATATTCGAGACAGCCAGCTACTCGATCGGCTGTTTCAGGACAATCCCGTGGATGCTGTAATTCATTTTGCCGGTTTAAAGGCGGTAGGCGAGAGCCAGCAAATTCCACTGGCCTATTTCGATAACAATATTGCCGGATCCATCAGCCTGGTGCAGGCCATGCAGCGCGCCGGTGTATTTAAGCTGGTGTTTAGTTCATCAGCCACCGTCTACGGAGAGCATAACCCTTCTCCTTATCAGGAGGAGATGCCAATAGGTATGCCGAATAATAATTATGGCTATACCAAGCTCGTAGTTGAGCAGATGCTAGAGAAAGCTGCAATTGCAGATACGCGTTGGTCGATTGCCTTGCTGCGTTATTTTAACCCGGTGGGTGCCCATAAAAGCGGGAAGATCGGTGAAGATCCTCAAGGAATCCCCAATAATCTGATGCCGTATGTGACGCAGGTGGCGGTGGGTCGTCGGGACAAACTGGCTATTTTTGGTCAAGATTATCCTACCCCTGATGGAACCTGTGAACGTGATTTTATTCATGTGGTGGATTTGGCCAAAGCCCATGTACTGGCCATCCAGAACCGTTTGGAACATCAAGGCTGCCGTGCCTGGAATATTGGTACGGGTCAGCCTATTTCAGTATTGGCAATCAAAAACACTTTTGAAGCAGTGAACCAGGTTCAAGTTCCATTTGAGTTTGCACCACGACGTATGGGTGATTTGGCAAGTTTCTATGCTGATAGCCAGCGCGCTTATCAAGAGCTGGGATGGAAGGCTGAATTATCTTTACAAGATATGCTCGCAGATAGCTGGAACTGGCAAAAGCAGAATCCAGAAGGCTACCGGTAAAAGCTTGGCTGGAATAAAAAATGGGAGCTATAAAGCTCCCATTTTTTTAACCCTGAATCAGCTGGGTCAGTTCATCAATATAACTTTGCATCGGGCGTGGCTGTTGATCACGGCGACTTTCAATATTTAAACGCAATAAAGGTTCAGTATTGGATGCCCGGACATTAAAACGCCAGGTACCAAAATTTAGGCTGACTCCGTCGGTTTGATCAATTTCAGGTTTTTGCTCAGCATAATGTTCAAAGATTTTTTGGATCGTGGCCTGAGTATCTTCGACTTTAAAGTTGATTTCTCCGCTACACGGGAATTTGGCAATCATCTCTTCCACCAAGGAAGAGAGAGATTTTCCGGTTTCCGAGACAACACTGATGGCGAGCAACCAGGGAATCATGCCACTATCACAGTAGGCAAAATCACGGAAATAGTGATGGGCACTCATCTCACCGCCATAGACTGCATTGTATTCGCGCATCACATCCTTAATAAAAGCATGGCCTGATTTAGACTGGATTGCAGTCCCTTGATACTGGTCGACCACATCAAAGGTATTCCAGACCAGACGGGGGTCATGCACAATTTTTTCACCCGCCTGTTTGAGCAAAAAGGCCTGTGCCAGTAAACCGACAATATAATAGCCTTCAATAAACTGGCCTTTTTCATCAAAGAGGAAGCAACGGTCAAAATCTCCATCCCAGGCAATTCCCATATCTGCCGCATGGGCTATGACTGCATCACGGGTACTGGCACGATTTTCCACCAGAATTGGATTAGGAATACCATTGGGAAAGTTGCCATCAGCTTCATGATGGATCTTGATAAATTCAACAGGAATATTGAGCGCTTTAAACTTGATTTCAAGGGCATCAATCACATGGCCTGCAGCCCCATTGCCGGCATTGACCACCAGCTTCATCGGACGGAGACTGGCCGGATCAATATAAGTCATCAGGTGATCGATAAATTCAGGCAGAATATTGTATGTCTGAACCGTGCCCTTGGTCGCAGTTTCAATAAACTGGTTGCTCTCGGCCAGCGCTTGAATGTCTTTTAGGCCGGTATCTGCACTGATTGGACGAGCATTTTCACGCACCAGTTTCATGCCGTTATAGTCCATCGGATTATGACTGGCGGTAATTTCAATCCCACCCTGTACATCCAGATGGAACGCGCCAAAGTAGACTTCTTCCGTGCCGGTCATCCCCAGATCCAGCACATTGACCCCTGCATCATTTAAGCCACGGATGGTCGCCTGTTTTAAGTCTTCGCTGCTTAAGCGGATATCGCAACCTACCACCACTGTCTCAGGTTGATAAATCTGTCCATAGGCACGGCCGATTTTATAGGCGATTTCGGTATTCAGTTCAGTCCCTAATTTACCGCGAATATCATAGGCTTTGAAACAGGTCAGTTTAGTCATTTCTATATTCTCCATGGAAAGAAAAAGGCCAGTTTCTTGTACGAGAATAATAAATTTTCATACTGGGCCATCTTGGTCGCATTGATATTTATAGTTCCATAATAAGAGAAGAAAAAATAAAGTTTCATACTCAGACAAGAAATCAATAGTTAAATTCTTCGAAGAGCGTTCATTCTATCTCTATTTTTTCTGGAAGTTCACCATGCTGAGCTAATTTTAAAGAATAAGAAGTGATATTGCCTTGATTGATCACCGAATCAATACTCATCCAAGTCATACAATAGCTTGAGTTGATCCGTATAAACCTTAAGAAAAAGAGCCTTCTTAAGGCTCTCACTGGCTGACTAGCTTCCCATTTTTTTCAAAAAGTTCAAAGCCTGCTGTGTATTCCCTTCGTTCAAGGGGGAGTGCTTGGGATTAAAATAGCGCATACCTGCTTTCAATAACATCTGGGCTTTCGGTACACGGTCTTGACGTGCAGCCCGTAAATAATCGCGGATTTTAAATGGTTGAGGAAATTCAGTATCTTTCTCCATAATTTGATAAATACCCAGGATGGCGAGTATCGAAAAAAGTGGAAATATAAAAACGGCTGAAGCTGTTCGCAATGTAATGCTATTGCTCATAGATCTAAACATGGCATCAGCAACTTCGCGGTGTTCGACTTCCTCTGCACCATGCCACTGTAATAACCTAAACAGTTCAATTTCTATCGCAGATTTTTCAAGGGTTTCCGCATTTAATACCCAGTGACCCAACACACCCGTTATATGTTCAGCGGCTGCAACCATCCCTAAACGGGTTTTTAACCAGTGTTTTTTTAATTTTTCATTTTTAAGTTTGATCCCCAAGGGATTAGAACCGATCATGTCATCAAAAATCCAGTCGAGCAGTTTCAGATAATCCTGTAAATGCTGTTCAACGATGTGCAACTGGCGATTGACCAAGGTATGACCGTAGCTATGGCTGGCTTCTTGTTTGATAAAGGCAATGGCTGCTTGTTTGAGTTTTTCATCTTGAATATAAGGCAAAGCCTCACGAAAAGTCTGACAGAACCAACGCTCAGGTGCAGGTGTGATGGGATGAATCACATTCAATATATTGGATGCAATCGGGTCATCCTTGATCCAGTGTAAAGAGCTTTTGGAAAAATCAAAAGCTGGACGTCTGGGGGTAATGCTATGCGTTTCGCTAATCAGACTTTTCATGGTGAAGTCCTTTTATTATTTTTGTGTAAGGATATTCAGTCCCATTTGAGGACCAAAGCGTAGGAATGTTGGAATCAAACCCTTACTGCCTTTGGGGTTTAAACCCTGGCTGATCCGCTTAAATTGCATCGCATGCCAAGCCAGCTGTAAATAAGCATCGACAGGTTTATAACCAATGGAGGGTACACTGGTTTGAGCTTGTACCGATTTACCTGCCAACACCTGTTTTGCCAAATCCGGTTGCATTGCAAAAGGGCGTGCCATACCGATCAAATCAACGATATTTTCGGCAATCAGCTGCTGCATGGTACTGTTTTGACGGATTCCACCCGTAAGCATCAAGGCAAGCTGACTTTGCTGCCTCAACGCTTTTGCATAATCAACAAAATAAGCATCTTTTTGTGCCTGACGGTCCGCTGCATAACCCAATTGTGCCGGTGATTCATAATTCCCGCCTGAAATTTCGAGAAGATCAATGCCTTCTGCTTCCAGAGCTAACGAAATTTCTAAAGATTCCTGTTGGCTTAATCCACCTTTTTGAAAATCTGCGGAATTCAGTTTGACGCTTAAAATCCTGTCAGCGCCAATTTCCTTACGAACGGCTCGTACAGTTTCAATCAGGATACGACGACGATTTTCAGCAGTGCCGCCCCATTGATCGGTCCGTTTATTTGCCAAGGGGGATAAAAATTGCGAAATCAGATAACCATGCGCTGCATGGACTTGCACACCGTCAAAGCCTGCTTGTATTGCCAATTTTGCAGTTTTAGCAAAGCGTTGAATCTGTTCCAAAATTTCAGCTTCGCTCATGGCTTTTGGAATACGGATAATATTCATTGCAGGCAGGTCTAAACCTACAGCTGATGGTGCAACAGGACGTTTCAGCAAAGGTAACACCGCAACACGCCCGGGATGGTTAATCTGCATAATGATTTTGCCACCATTGGCATGTACCGCTTTTACCCATAAACGATACGACTGTAAGTGGTGATCATTTTCAAGAATGACATTACGTGGCTCAACCAGACCTCGATGGTCAATCATGACATTGCCGGTGACCAACAGACCTGTACCGCCTCTTGCCCATACTGCATAGAGTTGCTGTAAATCGGTAGTCGGTACCCCAAAACGATCAGCCAATTGCTCACTCATGCCTGCTTTTGCAATACGGTTTGGAATGCTGATCCCACATGCCAGTTTTAACGGTTGGGCCAGAACATTAACTTCTACATTTTCTTTTGCATGCTGATTCATAAAATTCACCTGTTTATAGTCGTTTTTTTCAAAGAATACGTGGGTTAAATTGTCGTAGTAAAAACAGCGGTGTTCTTAAGCGTGGCAGCTGGATCGGTGGAATAAAACCACCCGATAAGTCCACCCGGTGTAAGCGTGCCTCAACCACATTTCCCAACCCCATATCATGCAATGGGTCATTCTCATTACCATTGAATTGGAGCTGCATTTTGACTTGGCGGACTTCAATAGGATGTTCGATGGGAGTAAAACGGATTTCTTTGGGAATGCCTAAGCCTAAACCGCCTGAAATATTGCGATGTGGTAAACCTAAAATGGGCGGGGCATGAGCTAATACAGCGCCCAACTCCGCCTTCATTTCAATTAAAGTAGAGCCTCGGCGTGTCGCTTTGGTGACGATATGTGTACCCGTATTGTGCCAGTCGATTTCACCGATTTTTTTCGGATAGCCTAACAGCTCACGGCCAATAATCATCGCTCTGTCGTCGTCCAAAATCATCCACGGACAGAAAATGCCGTATTTTTTACCGACCTTGATATGCACAAATAAACCGGCCTCGTGATAGGCACCTGTATACACATTGTCAGGAAAATAAGCGCAGAATAGATCGGCACGATAGGGTTTTGCCAAAGTCATGCCAGAGGGTAACCATTTCGCTATTTTCTTCGGATCGACTTCAACCACCGCAGTCAGATATTGGGCATTGTGGTAAATTTTCTTGCCTAAACGGGCCAATGCCAAAGGCGTTTTTATATCCTGAATAAACTGCTTCATGATTTTAATCTCGAAAAAACGTGTTTGAGAATCGGCAATAAGATCACACGGGGGGTATAACGCCCGCCAACAGTTTGGACTTGAGCCAGTAAGCCCGGAATCACAATACGTTTATTACAGCGCATGCCCTCAATGGCCTGTTTTGCCACGCGATCAGCACTGACCCACACCAGTTGACCACCGACCGCCTCAATTTTGCTGATGCCTGCTATTTCGGTAAATTCTGTACGGGTCGGTCCCGGGGCAAGTAAAGTACAACTGACACCGGTGCCTTTTAGTTCACTATGTAATGATTCAGCAAATGAGTTTGCAAAGGCTTTGGTTGCTGCATAAGTTGCGTTGGTCGGTGTGGGTTGATGTCCAGAGGTTGATCCTACAATTAAGATTGCACCTGATTTACGTGCAATCATTTGGGGGAGTACAGCGATGGTTAAATCATGGACGGTGACGGCATTAACTTCTACTTCTTCTGCTTCACGTTCAGGATCGAGTTCCTGTAAGGCACCAAAGGTCGCAAAGCCTGCGTTATTGCATAAAACTGAAACCTGAATGGTAGTTAAAAACGCCTTCAATTTACTTCTTGCCTGACGATCAGCCAGGTCACATGGATATAAATCGACTTCGACGGCGTGTTTTTGTTTCAGGCTGTGGGCCAGTTGTTCAAGCTTGTCAACGCGACGAGCCACCAGAAGCAATGAATAACCCATTTTTGCAAATTGTTTGGCCAGCTCCTCACCAATCCCTGATGAAGCACCGGTAATCACCACTCTAAAATCTGAATTTACTTTTGGCAGTGCCATAAGAATATCTCTTCAAAATAATAGATAGAGTATTCATCGAACAGAACTTGAGCGTGAGATGGACTTGAGCCATACTACTGATCAATTTGGGACAAAAAAATTAAAAGCAAAAAGATGAAAGATCCTTTTCTTCTAAATAGTGCCAGTATTCCAGTTTCCTATGCTGTTATTTTGCTTGAAATCATGGCGAAAAAAGGGATAGACAGTACCGACCTGCTCAGAAAAAGTAGAATTCCACACCAAGCTTTACTACAGGATAGAATTACCCCGAGACAATGGTCACGATTGGTTTGGGAAAGTCTGCAACTCACTGATCATGATGGGCTGGGTTATGAATATGGGGTAGCACTTCGGTTGACAGCTCATGGTCCTATGGGATTTGCCCTGATGAGTTGTGCGAATTTAAAACAGGCCATTGAGCTGGTTTTACAGTTTTTTACGATGCGTTTGCGACATTATCAAATTACTTTTCATGAGAACCCAAATCAGTCTTCTTTAGAAATTACAGAATTACATCCTGTCATGGCGAGTCAGGCGGAGCAAATTTTTATATTAAGACGTTTTTTTTATGAATGCATAATGATCGGGGCTGTACAGGCTGCTAAGTTTCTAACACATGAGGATTATTCAAAAGTAGGTATAGACTTTGACTGGTCTGAACCCCACTATCACGCTAAATACCGGCAGATGCTCCCCACTATTCAATTTAATCAGCCGAATAATATGATTCATTTTGAAACGGAAATGTTATATATACCAATCTACATGGCCGATCCAATTGCCTATCAGCAAGCATTGCAACAATGTAAAATCGAGCAGCAATATTTCGTCAGTAAAATCAGTGATATAACTTTACAAGTAAAGTCTAAACTCATTTTAACGCCAAGAAAAGGTTATCCAAGTTTAGAGGAAATTGCAGAAAGTATGGCGGTTTCAAGTCGTACACTTAAACGAAACTTACACAATGTAGGGACAACCTATTCCAGTCTTTTGGATGAAATTAGATTACACGATGCAAAAGACTTACTGACGAAAAGCGATATGAGCATTCAGCAAATTGCCGAATATTTAGGTTATGAACAACCCACCAATTTTACACGTGCTTTTAAAAAATGGATGGGGATTTCACCTTCGGAGTTTAGAGAAACTAAGCATTCTTTGATATCTATATGACTAGTACATTTGAAAGCTAGGCAAAAGCGAGCCGAGCCATTTAATCAGACAGTGCTTCATTCTATCTTTTCTATTGCACGTAGGGCATTGAGAGTATTTGAATATGTGCCTTGGACTGTAAGTTTAGGTGTTGTTGAATTATGTGTATCTACTAAAAAGTCGCTGGTTATGATTTGATCGTGTTTCTCAAATCTAGGGTGAGGGATTCCAATTGACTCAGCGATGTCTTGATCACGCGCTGTTGCATACTTCAGCAGTATGATCATGGGCCTAAGTAGGATCGAAAGTTTTGACAGCCTCCTAAGCGCACAGCGAATAGCGCTAGGTTCACAGCAATCTAATTTAAAACTTTATTAAAACAAGTGAAAGCTGTGAACTTTGCGGAAATCGTTGTGCTACTTAACTCAGATTAAATCCTTTATCTGATGGCTTTAGAAGATCATTCTCAGGCCTGCGCCATACCACCAGCCTTGTTCCGAGTTTGTACGATCCTGCCAGGCTGTTTTGTCATCTCCCTTAGCGTACTGATAGGCAATATCTACATAGGGCATGACTTTTTTATTGATTTCATATCGGGTCTCCAGCCCAAGAACCGCGTGACTTAGGCCAGTCTTTTTGGCATTGCGTGCCTGATCCTGCAGCACCACATCCAGTTCGGCATAAGGTTGTATAATCAGCTTCTGGCTGAGTAGCAGATCACGCGTTGTTTCCAGACTGAGACCGACAAAATCATCTTCGCCAATATACAGATATGCATCGGTTTCAAAAAAATAGGGCGCCAAGCCATGCAAGCCAAAGACAGCATCCAGACGTTCTACCTGCTGGCCTGTAGAAGGAGCAGCCAGATTTTCCTGACGATAGCGTACGCCGGCCTGAGCATCCCAGAAGTCTGAAATGTTGCGACTATATAAAGTCTTGACATCATATTCAGCCTGTGCAGACTCGGCCTTGTTTGCATGGAGTTTGAGTACCAACTTGTTTTCATCAGTCCCGATCCGCAGTTCGTTGTCTGATTTTAATGCGCCATCCCCATCTGAGTTCAGTTGCCATTTCTGGTCCAGTACAAGCCGGCTATAAATCTGCCCACCGTGTTCTTGACGGTGATCATGTGTGCTATCCGAAGCGTTGATCGCCGGCTGCCTTTCAGGTTGCTGTGGTAAGGTGACCAGAGGAGCATGAGCTGTCTGCCCGTGATGATGAGGTTCATTGGCTGCCATGGTGGCGAAACTGGCCAAGCTAAGGGCAGTGCTTAACATAGATCTTAACAAGAGGTTAGTGGTGTGCATGGTTCTCTCCTTGCTCGGCTGCCAGTTTAACTGTGGACTTCGGGGAAGCCGGGGGCGCTGATGCTATAGTGTCATCGACCTGCGCCACAATCAGCTTGTTCATCATCCCGGCGCTCATGTGATAGAGCAGATGGCAATGAATTGCCCATTCTCCCAGTTCGTCAGCAGTTAATAAGGTGGTCACCGTTTTGCCTGGCGGTACGACTACCGTATGTTTGTTGGGCATCATCGAGGAAGACTGGCCATTTTCCAGCTGCATAAACATGCCATGTAAATGCATGGGATGCGCCATCATGCTGTCATTGATAAATTTCAGGCGGATCCGTTCACCAAACTTGACCTGCAGTGGTTCTGCCTCATTGAACTTTTTACCATTGATGGTCCAGATATAGCGCTCCATGGTTCCACCCAGACGAATGACCAGTTCACGCTCTGCGGGGCGGGTATCCGCTTGGGGAGTAAGGGATTTTAAGTCACTATATTGCAAGGCTTTATGCCCAACAGGTGTGGAGGCATTGGCCCAGCCATAGACCGGTTGTGATTCTGGGGCAGAAGCCGGAGCATCATGATGTTGGCTGTGTTGGCTGTGTTGGCTGTGTTGGCTGTGTGCATGTGCTGCTGGGCTGTTCTGATCAGCGTTAGCTACAGTATGTTGCATAGACGAGTGTTCACTGCCTTGCATGTTGCTGTGTTCCTGGCCATGCCCCATATCTTCCATTGTGAGTAAAGCGCGTGGGCGTGAAGCTGGCAGATGCATCGCTGTATTGGCTGAAAATGCAGCATTATGCAGGCTACCAATCGCAAAACCAGAACGGTCAATAGATTCAGCCTCAATCTGGTAATGGGCAGCTGTAGGCTCGACCACCACATCATAAGTTTCTGCCGTGCCGATACGGAATTCATCGACTTCTACTGGCTGTACCGGTTGGCCATCTGCACTAATCACAGTCATTTTCAGATGCGGAATACGCACATCAAAGAAAGACATGGCGGAGGCATTGATAAAACGTAGCCGGACTTTTTCATTCGGTTGGAATTGTCCTGTCCAGTTTTGTTGCGGGGTTTTTCCATTCACCAAAAATGTATAACCCGTGACATCTGAAAGATCGGTTTTTAGCATGCGCATCTGGTTCCACATTTTGCGGTCCGACCAGGTTGCTTTAAGGCCATCACGTTTGACCTGTTTCCAGACATCGCTCAGGGTTTCACGCTGGTTTTGATAATACTCGGCCGATTTTTTCAGGTTATTCTGAATTTGCTGGCTGCCCTGTTCATGAAAGTCTGACAGCATGACTACATATTCGCGTTCGTTTTTTTCATGTGCAGGAAGCGCTGTTTGGGCTTGGGGGTAAATCACCAGAGCACCATATAAGCCGTCCTGTTCCTGACCTTTGGAATGGGCGTGATACCAGTAAGTACCATGCTGGCGAACCTTAAAGCGGTAGGTAAATTCCTGCTTGGGCTTGATGCCCTGAAAACCGTTAAATCCAGGTACACCATCCATCAGGCCAGGCAAAAGCAGCCCATGCCAGTGAATCGAGCTATCCTGATGTTTCAGGTTATTTTTGACATGAATCACCGCATCATCGCCTTCTTCAAACTCAAGCAGTGGCGCAGGAAACTGGCCATTGACACTAATCCGCTGCACGGTTTTACCCGTGAGATTGACCGGACTTTCATCAATCACCAGATGATATTCTTTCACGGCTGCAAATATGGCAGACGGCGACATCAGCGAGATGCCCAGACACAGGTATTGGGAAAATTTAATCAACATAACTTTATCCTTCATTTAATAAAAAATTTAAAAAATCAGGATCAAGCTTTGGGTGGACGTAAAATTTCCTGCCAGTAACCGGCGAGATGCTGGGCGCTATAAATGGGGAGGGCGGTTTTTTCTGCGAACTGGATATTAAAGCTGTGCAGTTCAGGCGGATGCATATTTAAGCCCGTGATCAGGCTTTGACAGGCACTATAGCCACAATCCAGACAGTCCTGGTGCGTGGCGATTCCAGAGTCACAATGGCTCGAGGCAAAGGCCTGCGGTTCATGAGCTGAATCCAGAAACTCATGATTGGCTGCCATTGGCATTGTATGAGTGGTGGTTTCAGCAGGCAAGATCAGGTGCATGGTTTTGGTCGATGCTACAGACACGCCGCTCCAGCCGATGGCAAATACCATCAGCAGCATCAACCAGAGCTGTTTTACAAACCGTGTGCCGAACATTGACCTTATCTTGCTGCATACTGAAGCCATAAAAGCATAAGCATAGTTCTGCAAATTAGCAAATCTGGAATTGCATGATTTTTGTGAGCCTTGGCAGGGGAGAGAGATTTTAGGCTTTTCTCTTAAGTCATTGAGCCGGTTTCCTCACACTTTTTGCAGTCTAAGAGCAGCCCCAGTTTTTCCTGACGGCCCTGCTCGGTCATTACCCAGGGCCGGTTTTGCCAGGGAGGATTGTGGCGTACATGCTGCCCATGCCCACATGCCAGTTCTGCCACCCAGTGATGATCTTCATCTAGGTGAAAGCCGATAATTGCCTGCTGCATTGCTACTTTCCTTTTATCCCAAGAACTCTTTGTATTTATACAAAACAAGTCATGCAAAATCACCATAAACAAAAGAATTCACACAGGCTATACTGCTCGCCAAGTCATTTTTAAAAAGAGCATAGACACATGCGCGTACTTGTTGTGATGGACCCCATCGAAAATGTAAACCTGAAAAAAGATTCCACTATGGCGATGCTATGGGCTGCGGCACGCCGTGGGCATGAATTAGGGTATGCATTACAGCAAGATTTATATATCGATCAGGGAAAAGCCTTTGGCCTGATCGCACCGCTACAGGTGTTTGAAGACTATGGGCACTATTATGAGCTGGGCGAAAAACAAAAAGAATCGCTGGCCAGTTATGACGTGGTGTTAATGCGTAAAGACCCGCCATTCGATATGAACTTTGTTTATACCACCTATATTCTGGAGCAGGCAGAACGTGAAGGGGCGTGGATTATCAACAAGCCCCAAAGCTTACGTGACTGTAATGAAAAGTTGTTTGCGACCCAATTTCCGGAACTGCAGGTTCCTACCTTGGTGACTTCACAGCAAAGTCTGATCCGTGATTTCCTGAAGCAGCATGTGGATGTGATTGTAAAACCGCTAGACGGGATGGGAGGCACCGGAATTTTCCGTCTTTATCAGGATGGGATTAATATTGGTTCAACCATTGAAATGCTGACCAATAATGGCACCCAGCCGATTATGGCACAGCGCTATATTCCGGAAATTGTCGATGGTGATAAGCGTATTCTAATGATTGATGGTGAACCGGTGCCGTATTGTCTGGCCCGTATTCCACAAAATGGGGAAGTGCGCGGTAATCTGGCTGCAGGCGGCCGTGGAGAAGCCCGCCCACTTACGGACCATGATAAGGCCATTGCAGCGAAAGTTGGTCCATTTTTACGTGAAAAAGGACTGGTTTTTGTTGGACTGGATGTGATTGGTAATTATGTCACAGAAATTAATGTCACCAGTCCCACCTGTATTCGTGAGATTGATGACCAGTTTGGCACGTCGATTGCGGACGATCTGTTTGCCGTACTTGAAGCCGGTCGGGCCAGTCAAATTTAAATGCGAATCTAGGAACTTAAAAAGAGCTTGAAATCAGGCTCTTTTTTTATTGGGCAGAGCGCTTAACTCACCCCACTAACAGCAGCGTTGTTAATATGCCTAGCAGGGGTAAGACTAGCTGTAATTATGGGCCCTGTTAAAATTCAGTGTATCCGGTGGGCGGATGCGTTTTAAAATAGCGGGTGCGTATACAGCAAGGCTAAGAAATCCGACCCCTTCAATAAAGCAGAAAAATTATAAAGCTGCGTTTGGTTGAATCTGGCCTCCTGTCATACTGTTCCGCCTAAATGATCAAAGCCAGCACTAGACCGTGTTTGAAGCGCAATTTCTCTGCAAATATCTCACTCCCAGAGCCAATAGCCCGCCCTGTGCCAGAGCCAGCGAGAAACCGGCCTGAGTAAAGCTCCGGCCTAAATCCTGTTGAGGAATGGGAATGACTGCAGAGAAGTTGCCTACATATACGGCCGCCAAATAGCCGGCCAAAATAATCCATACATCACGAATTTATAGTGTTGACATCGCTAATGCGTTAATCCATTTAGGGTCTGTTGGCAATTCATTTATGCTCATTCTCTTGGGCGGTGCACCAAGCGATGCTTTGTTTTTGTTCTTGTAACTAAAACTCTCTCAGATTTCGCTATGAAACTTGATCTTAGTCTCTTTATTTTATGCCCCATCTGCTCAGGTTTAGCTTATCGCGTAATCTATGTATGAACTGCCAACAATAAGCAATCGAGGAGTGAGTTGAGAAAAACTGATGACGTATGAAGAACATGAAGTGTGAACGAAATTTATATTTTTTTTAAGCCTTACCGCAGCAAGTCACTAGGACGACAAAGAGGATCAACTGTCCAGAGAAAACCTTGCAGAACCAAGTCATCATCTCTTTATACCTATAACTCTCTTCGTCAGAAAATAGTTTAAAATGATTATGATACTTCACTGAAGTCTAGGAAAAAGTGCAGACCTGATAATAAAACTAGTTTAAACTTTCAATTCGCATGAAAAAAACAATTAAAGGCGTGTTGAAATAAAGTAAATATCCTTTCAAGGCCTGACGATTGTGATTACAATTGATTGCTTAAAATCAGATTTCCTGTTCCATTTTTAGTATTGAAGAATTAGACCGTGACTGACGCTCAACAAAAACAGCCTAAACATGTCATGATGATGGCCGCAGGTACGGGTGGACATGTGTTTCCAGCGTTAGCCGTTGCAAAAGACTTACAACAACAAGGCATTCAAGTGTCTTGGTTGGCGACTCCGGCAGGCATGGAAAACCGTCTATTAAAAAATCATCACATTCCTATTTATCAAATTGATATTCAAGGGGTACGTGGTAACGGTTTTGTTCGTAAAGCCCTGGCACCTTTTAAAATTTTAAAAGCCACTTTAAGTGCCATGCAGCATATGAAGCGTCTGAAAGTCGATGCAGTCGCTGGCTTTGGCGGCTATGTGGCCGGACCGGGGGGACTGGCGGCACGTCTTCTGGGGATTCCGGTGCTCATTCATGAACAGAATGCGGTCGCTGGCTTTACCAATACTCAATTATCGCGTATGGCGAAAACTGTATGTCAGGCCTTTCCCGAGACTTTCTCGGCACAACCCAAAGTGGTAACCACAGGCAATCCGGTACGTAAGGAAATTACCGAAATTTTAAATCCGTCCTGGCGTTATCAGGAGCGGGAAAAAGCCGGTCAGCCGCTACGGATTCTGATTGTTGGCGGCTCTTTGGGGGCACAGGCCTTAAATGAGCGGGTACCCGAGGCCCTGAAACAGTTGCAGATGCCTTTAAATATTTATCATCAGTGTGGCCAGAATCAGGCCGAGGCGACCCGGGCACGTTATGCCGATGCACCGGCTCATCTGCAGGTTGACGTCCAGCCTTTTATTGAAGATATGGCCCAGGCCTATAGTGATGCCGACCTGATTATCTGCCGTGCGGGTGCCCTAACGGTGACGGAAATTGCAACTGCCGGTGTGGCGGCGATTTTTGTGCCATTACCAAGTGCCGTTGATGACCATCAAACTGCAAATGCAAAATTCCTGGCCAATCTGAACGCAGCTAAAATCTGTCCGCAGGCCAGTATGACGCCAGAAAGTTTAACAACCTTATTAGAGTCGATGCTGAACCGTCAGTTATTGATGGAGATGGCGGTCAAAGCACGTTGTCAGGCTCAACCCGATGCGACCCAACAGGTGGTCCGTTTCATTCAAGAATTGTAATCCGAGTAAATTATGTCTCCAACCACGCCAGCTGAACAAGCAAAGAAATTAATTAAAGTGCCGGAAATGCGCCGTATCAAACACATACATTTTGTGGGGATTGGCGGTGCAGGCATGTGCGGGATCGCGGAAGTACTCAAAAACCAGGGTTATAAAGTCTCTGGTTCAGATATTAAAGCGTCTAAAACCACCGCTCAGCTGGAAGAAAATGGCATCAAGGTCTATATCGGCCATATAGCGGACAATATCAAGGGTGCCAATGTCATCGTGGTGTCTACAGCGATTGACCAGGAAAACCCGGAAATTAAGGCGGCGATTGAGAATCGTATTCCGGTAGTGCGCCGTGCAGAAATGCTCGGTGAACTGATGCGTTACCGTCATGGGATTGCAGTCGCAGGTACCCATGGCAAAACCACCACCACCAGTCTGATTACCTGCATGCTGGCTGAAGAAAACATGGACCCGACCTATGTGATTGGCGGTCTGCTGAACCGGACGGGGGTCAATGCTGCTTTGGGTGCGAGCCGTTATATCGTGGCAGAAGCAGATGAATCAGATGCCTCTTTCCTGCATCTTGAGCCCATGGCAGCCGTTGTGACCAATATTGATGCCGACCATATGGATACGTATGGGGGCAGTTTCGATGTGCTCAAAGATACCTTTATTCAGTTCCTGCATAAGCTGCCATTTTATGGTCTGGCCGTGGTGTGTGGCGATGATGCCAATATCCGGGAAATCATGCCGCGTATTGCGCGTCCGGTGCTGACCTATGGTTTTAATGAAGATAACGACATTCGTGCAGTCAATGTCAATCAGGACGGGATGCGTACGCATTTTACCGTATTGCGTAAAGACCGTGAACCTTTAGACGTTACCGTCAATCAGCCCGGTCTGCATAATGTCTTGAATGCCTTGGCCGCGATTGGTATTGCAACGGACGAGGGGGTCTCTGATGCTGCAATTTGCCGTGCTTTGGAAGGGTTTAGTGGAGTCGGTCGGCGCTTCCAGGTGCAAGGCGCATTTGAGATCGACGGTGGTGATGTCCAGCTGGTCGATGACTATGGTCACCATCCCAAAGAAGTGGAAGCCACCATTAAAGCTGCACGTCAAAGCCACCCGGACCGCCGTCTGGTCATGATGTTCCAGCCGCACCGTTTTAGCCGTACCCGTGACTGTTTTGATGACTTTGTCGATGTATTGTCACAGGTCGATCAGCTGTTATTACTGGATGTCTATCCTGCCGGAGAAAAGCCGATTGTGGGGGCTGACAGTCGTGCCCTGGCGCGCAGTATCCGTTTACGCGGTGAAGTTGAACCAATTTTAATCGATACGGTTGAGGGGAATCTGAGTCAGGTGATGAACAAGGTCTTGCAAGCAAATGACTTGTTATTAACCCAAGGCGCAGGTAATGTGGGAGCCATCTCGCTCGAACTTGCCCAGAATCATTTATATGTAAAATAATCCGTCTGATGTGGCGAGATTGAATAGATCAGATTGAAAAAAGTTTAAGGATATAAACGTGTCAAATGCTTCAAAATTTGGAAAAGTAGCCGTATTGCTGGGTGGTAAATCTGCAGAGCGTGAGGTTTCTCTAGATAGTGGTACAGCTGTATTTGAGGCACTTGTGCGTTCAGGTGTTAATGCTGAGCGCTTTGATCCGCAGGAACGTAGCATCACAGAGCTGGTCAATTATGATCGTGCTTTTATTGTGCTGCATGGCCGCGGTGGTGAAGATGGTCAGATTCAGGGTGCGCTGGAATGGTTAAATGTGCCTTATACCGGCACAGGGGTGCAGGGTTCTGCCATCGGTATGGACAAGGTCAAGACCAAGCAGGTCTGGCAGGGTTCGGAGCTGCCGACAGCACCTTATCGTATTGTGACCAAAGACTCGAATCCTGAAGAAATTGTGGCAGCTTTGGGTCTGCCGCTGATTATCAAGCCGGTGCATGAAGGCTCCAGTATCGGCATGAGTAAGGTCGAAAAAATTGAAGACTTTAGCGAAGCTATTGTGAAAGCGACTGAGCACGATGCAGTGGTCATGGCAGAAAAGTGGATTACAGGACGTGAATTTACCATTGTTTTGCTCAATGGACAGTCTCTGCCAGTCATTCGCCTGCAGCCTCCTAAGGATGTGGCTTTTTACGACTATGAAACCAAATATAATCGCAATGATGTGGAGTATGGCATTCCGTGCGGCTTGACAGCAGCAGAAGAGCAGAACTTGCAGGTGCTGGCACTTCGTGCTTTTCAGGCAGTGGGTGCAAGCGGGTGGGGACGTATTGATGCGATGCAGGATGAACAAGGCAATTTCTGGTTGCTAGAGGTGAATACTGTCCCGGGCATGACCAGCCATTCTCTGGTGCCTAAAGCAGCAGCAGCAATCGGCTACAGTTTTGATGAGCTCTGTGTCGCGATTCTGGAACAGACTTTAACCGGTACGGCATACTAGACTATGGCTCAACTTCCTGCATCCATGCGCCGTAAACGTGCTGCGATTACGTCAATTCACGATAAGCCACCAACGCCCAAAGAAAAGCTGACCAACTTCGGAGGCTGGGTATTCTTGTTGGTGGCATTGGTGGTCTTGGCTTGCGGGATTTTTGGGCTGTATAATGTAATGACCCATGCCGAAACTGCTGAACTAAAGGTGGCCGGCACCCGTTCAGCGGCTGAGGAACGCCAGGTCATGCAGCATATTGCACCCTTGATGACCGAAAACTACTTTAGTTCAGATCTGGAGAAAATCCGTGATCAGGCCTTGGAACTATCTTGGGTCGATCGGGTGGTGGTCTCACGTGCCTGGCCGGATGCCATTCGGGTACGGGTCATGCCGCATCATGCGATTGCGCGCTGGGGTACCGGACGTCTGCTGAGTGACAGTGGTATCATTTTCTCGGAAGTCACGCCAAAAAATTATTCTGAGTTACCGTTGCTGCATGGGCCCTCTACACATGCCAATACCATGATGCGCCGTTATAATGAAATTAATCAGTTATTCTTACCCCAGGGTATTCGTCTAAAAGAACTCTACTTAACCGAACGAATGACCTGGTTTATGCAATTTGATTCCGGCTTGCGCGTCATTGTTGACAAAGACCAGACCATGAGTAAGCTGCAACGTTTGAGCCAGTTGGCTCAGAGTGATTTAAAGCCGGTGTGGTCCAGAATTTCTGCCATCGACCTGCGCTATCGTAATGGATTGGCTATTCAGTGGAAAAATTCGTCACCTCCTAAAATTGTAAATGGTGACTTTATTGTAACCATTAATGACACGGGCGTTGAGAATTAGGTCACACTAAAGCCATAATGATCGGCTTTAAAAATTAGAGGCCTTAAAGCCATAAATCTAACAAACACGTAATGGTAGTAGTTAATAATGAATGAAGCTGTTCCCTCGGTTGTGGCGATTGACATTGGGACACACAAAGTTTCAGTTTTGATTGGTAAGGTACATGCGCCAGACAATATCCAAGTTATTGGTATGGCGACCGCTCGTAACCGAGGCATGAATAAAGGGAAAATTGTTAGTCTCGATAAAGTCATTACCGCCATTAAAAACGCCGTACAAGAAGCAGAAGATATGGCCGAATGTCGTGTCCACTCTGCCTGGGTCTCAATTCCGAGTGCGGAATTAAAAAGTTTTTATGCATCAGGCCGTACGAATATCGATAATAGCGAACACTCGATTACCACCAGCGAAGTAGTGCGGGCGCTAGAACTGGCCAAAGCCAGTCATGTCACCTCAGACTATTATCTGGTCAGTGCGGTGCCGCTCGGCTTTGAGCTGGATGATTCCCCGGAATGGGTACTGAATCCGATCCGTATGTCTGCACACAAAATGGTCGGACATTACCATTTAATGATGTTGCCAATCAGTACTATGCAGAATATTGATCGCGCGTTAAAAGGGGCCAATATTGGGGTAGAAAAAATGGTGATTTCATCTTTGGCGACAGCTGAAGCCAGTCTGCTTAAGGATGAAAGGGAATATGGCGTATGCCTGGTAGATATTGGCGCAGGAACCACCAATATTGCCGTCTATCTGGATGGGCGTCTGGCTTTAACGCATACCTTCCAGCGTGGCGGAGAACATGTTACCCGTGACATTGCTGCCGTATTGCAAACTACCACGGAAGAAGCCGAACGCCTTAAATTGTTATATGGCTGCGTGGATCTGAAAGTGGTGAAGCCGGAACATATGATCCAGTTCCAGGGGATTGATGGCCCGCAGACCATTAGTCGGATTGAACTGGCAGAAATTATTATTGCACGTTATGAAGAAATTATAGGCATGGTTCGCGAGGAGCTGATGAATAGCGGTGCATTACAAGGCCTGTATCATGGTGTGGTACTAACCGGAGATGCCAGTCATATTGAAGGCATGGTGAGTTTCGTCCGCCGCAGTATGGGCGTCTCAGCGCATCTGGGTAATCCGCCAGTCCAGGTTTATGCCGATGAGCAGCATCAGGCTGCACTACGCCGTTCGCAATATGCCTCGGCAGCAGGTTTGCTGATGTTTAGCCAGAGCGATACGCAAGATACCATTGTTGAACCGGACGAAGCAGAACAATTATCACTGGCACGACGTGTCAAAAGAGCTTGGTTTGGTTTTAACGATACTTTGAAGTCTATTTTTTAAGTCGACTTTTTTTGTGAATATTGTTGAGAAGTTGTAGCTAATCGGGCAGATACTTGACAAGTTTAAGCTTGAGCAGCATTCTTAAAAACAATTTTATTAAGATTAAGGCAGTGTACGGGCTTAGTGACTGCCAATTATGAATTAGGAATTTTATAGGTCATGGCCTCATTTGAATTTTTTGAAGACGATCATAGTGATAGCAATGGTCAAGCCCGTTTCACTGTATTTGGTGTAGGTGGCGCGGGTGGTAATGCTGTTCAGCACATGTTGCAATCAGATATCCAGGGCGTAAAGTTTGTTTGTGCAAATACAGATAAGCAAGCGCTTGACCGCATGGAAGCCGAATTCAAGATTCAGCTGGGTGAGCAAAGTACCCGAGGTCTTGGTGCTGGTGCAAATCCGCAAGTCGGCCAGACAGCAGCAGAAGAAAGCCGTGAACTGATCCGTCAGCAGCTTGAAGGTACCGATATGGTATTTGTCACAGCCGGGATGGGCGGTGGTACAGGTACGGGTGCAGCACCGGTGGTGGCTGAGATTGCCAAAGAAATGGGTATCCTGACGGTAGGTGTGGTGACCACGCCCTTTAACTTTGAAGGTAAACGCCGTCTGCAATCTGCCGAAAAGGGTATTGAGGCGCTAGAGCAGCATGTAGACTCCCTGATCATTATTCCCAACCAGCGTCTATTGAAAGTCTTCCGTGATATTTCAATGAAAGATGCATATAAAAAAGCCGATGATGTCCTGCTCAATGCAGTACGCAGTATTTTTGATTTAGTGGTGCGTCCAGGTCATATTAACCTTGACTTTGCCGACTTGAAAACCGCTATGAGCACCCGTGGTTATGCCATGATGGGTGTCGGTCTGGGCCGTGGCGAAAACCGTGCGCGTCAGGCAGCAGAGCAGGCGATCCGCAGCCCATTGCTTGACAACGTGACGATCATGAATGCTAAAGGTATCCTGATTAACGTGACTGGTGGGGATGATGTAACCTTCGGTGAAATTGAGGAAATCACAGATGTAGTGAACCAGATCGTTGATCTGGACGAAGGTCAGGTATTCTATGGTACGGTATTTGATCCGGATGCGCGTGATGAAATTAGTGTGACTGTGATAGCAACGGGTTTAACACGTAACTCTGCTGACTCGGTAGAACCGGTAAAACGTAGCACGGCACAGGCTACACGCCCAAATGCTGCGCCACAGGCTGTAGTTGAAGATGATGATGTTCCTGCGATTCAGCGCCAGCATCAAGAAGGAGCGGCAGTGGTGAATACTTCTTCAGTTTCCAGTCCGCGTCCTACCCCAATGAGTATTCAGGATTATCTTAAAAATCAACAACGTAAATAACATGTAACAGTATGTGTTTACGATGTTTGCACATAAAAGGTGGCTTTTAGGCCACCTTTTGTTTTTTATCAATGGCCAAATATGCTAACGTATAGCGGTTTTGTTGATGAACAGATGAAAGAAGCATGTTGAAACAGCGTACCCTGCAACGTATCGTGAAAGCGAGCGGAATCGGTCTTCATAGTGGGCAGAAAGTCATGATTAACTTTGTGCCGCACCATGCCGATGGGGGAATTGTGTTTCGTCGTATTGACCTGAATCCGCCGGTCGACATTCCTGCTGATGCTTTATTAATCCAAGAAGCCTTTATGTGTTCTAACCTGGTGCAGGAAAATGCCAAGGTGGGCACAATTGAACATGTGATGAGTGCCATTGCGGGGCTGGGAATTGATAACTTGATTATTGAAGTTTCAGCTTTCGAAGTGCCAATTATGGACGGAAGTGCAGGACCTTTTATTTATCTGCTCATGCAGGGCGGTCTGCAAGAACTGGATGCGCCAAAGAAGTTCATCAAAATTATCAAGCCAGTAGAAGCTTTGCTGGATGATAAACGGGCAGTTTTTAGTCCACACGAAGGTTTTCAGCTGAATTTCACCATTGATTTTGATCATCCTGCCTTTAAAAAAGAGCATCAGTCTGCCAGTATCGATTTCTCCACAGAAACCTTTGTCTATGAAGTTAGTGAAGCGCGTACTTTCGGCTTTATGAAAGATCTGGACTATTTGAAAGCCAATAATCTGGCACTTGGTGCCAGCCTGGAAAATGCCATTGGTGTAGATGATACCGGGGTGGTTAATGAAGAAGGCTTGCGTTTCTCGGATGAGTTCGTGCGTCACAAGATTCTGGATGCAGTGGGAGACTTATACTTGCTGGGGCATCAGATTATTGCCAAATTCGATGCTTATAAATCTGGCCATGCCTTAAATAATCAGCTTTTACGCAATGTAAAAAGCGATTCAGGTTGCTATGAAATTGTAACATTTGATGACGCAACTCAATGTCCAATCCCCTATGTCCAAGTCACATAAGTCGTTGTCTTTATGTTAGTGTGTAAAAAAATAATAATGCTATTGTGATGGCGGTCACATGAATTTCAGCGACAAAATTATTACATTTAATTGCGATGTTACTTTTTATTGCTTGCCAAACGTAACAAAGCTTGGCTAAGCTTAGGGTCGCTTATAAAGTCGGCAGCATTACGAAGTAATTCTTGTGTTTCCGGATTTAAAGTTTTTTTAGATTTCTCTAGTACCGGCTCCGCTTGCACAGGACTTCGCAGGCAGACCTGAATTTTAGTTAAATCTTTTAATTCATTTATTTGAGAGAGTTGTGAAACATACTGTTTTTGAAGATAAGCCAGTTGACTGATCATGGCTTGGTTCTCTCCAGTAATTGTTAACACACCATTTTGATAGCAAGCAACTTGCCATTGTTCCGGTTGAGGCAATAAGGGTTGTATGAGTTTCGTAAGTTTCTGCCATGCAGTTACTTGGGTTGAGAGAAACGTAAAGTTTCCTGTTTTGATCTGTTTTCTTGTTTTTTGAAAGACGTTGACGGGTTCTGACATATACATAATTCCTACATGTTTATGGCTTAATCTTATGCGCTTCTTAAAGTGGATATCAAGGAAGAGAGCTTCAAGAAACTCGATTAAGCAGTTTAGAGAGGTTTTTTATGCATACGCGACGTATTTTGTTGGCATTTTCTTTAGCGGCATCGGCTGCTTCGGTAGCATTCGCAGACTTGGTGGACTTAAGTCAGGAAAATAGCTCAACAGATCGTATCGAGCAATTGACGCGTACTCTTGCACAGGGCGCTTATACTCATCCAGATGACATTGATGTTCCTGCTCAGACCAAATTAAATATTCAGCTGCGTGAAAAGCCTGTCGAGCTGAATAATCAAACCATTGCACAAAAATATGGTCGCTCTTCGGCTCCATCCAGAGCAGCTTCTGTCAGCAATCCGTATTCCTGGTTAATTGCCCATCCCCTTCCAAATGCACGTGTAAGCTCAAACTATGGCGGTCGTACCATGGGAGGACGTGCTGAAAATCACTCAGGTTTAGATTTGGCAGCGCCAAGCGGTACACCCATTTATGCCACAGGTCCGGGTATTGTGACCAAATCAGGCTGGGGTACAGGCTATGGTCAATATGTGGAAATTAATCATGGCAATGGTTACCTCACTCGTTATGCACACGCATCGCGTCTGATTGCACGCGTGGGAGATCGCGTAACAGCAGGTGAACATATTGCAAACGTTGGCTGTACAGGTCGCTGTACGGGTCCGCATTTACACTATGAAGTGGTTAAAGACGGTCAGCGTAAAAATCCATCTACTTATTTGGCAATGTTACCTTAAGTCTTTGACTCGATTGTTTTAGCTTAATCTGACTTACAGTTCGTTCTGCCTCCAAAAAGCGGTTAGCTCTCAAAGTTCTTCAATATATAAATCGAATTGAGGAAACTTTAGGCTCATCGCTTTTATGTTTTATATTATCATCTGAGATGATACGTGCAGTATATTAAATGCACGTTATTGACCATTTTTTGTTGTATTGTGTAATAAAACGTCAATAGGTATTTAGCTGCTAAATAGTAGCTCTAGGGCGCATTCAGCTAGGGCCATACCTGCCCAAGTCTAAATTATGATACATATAAGTAATTAGGTTAGGCTTTTAGGAACGGTAGAATTATGGCGTTTTATGGCGATACAGACGCGCAAGAAACCCAAGAATGGCAAGAGGCTTTTGATTCGGTTTTACAACATGTAGGCACCGAGCGCGCAGCATTTTTATTAGAAAAACTTTATCAGCGTGCAATTGCAAAGCATGTTCCTATCCAGCGCTTGAATACTCCTTATTTAAATACGATTTCGGTGGAAGAACAACCTGCCATGCCGGGCGATGCGGACATGGAGCGTCGTATTCGGGCCCTGATTCGCTGGAATGCGCTGGCGATGGTTTTACGTGCCAACAAGAGTGGTGATGACCTGGGTGGCCACTTGGCCAGTTTTGCTTCCTCAGCAACTTTGTATGATGTGGGCTTTAACCATTTTTTCCGTGCCAGCAGTGACCACTTTGGCGGCGACATGATTTATTACCAAGGCCACTGTGCGCCTGGTATTTATGCGCGTTCTTTCCTGGAAGGCCGGTTGACTGAAGAGCATCTGAATAACTTCCGCCGCGAAGTGGGTGGTATTGGTTTACCGAGTTATCCTCATCCGTATTTGATGCCAGATTACTGGCAGTTCCCGACCGTCTCGATGGGGCTGGGGCCAATCATGTCCATTTATCAGGCACATATTCAGAAATACCTGATGAACCGGGGGCTGATTAAAGAAGAAGACCGTAAAGTGTGGGCTTATCTAGGCGATGGTGAAATGGATGAGCCGGAAAGCTTAGGCGCAATTTCTCTGGCTGGTCGTGAAAAACTGGACAACCTGATCTGGGTGGTGAACTGTAACCTGCAACGCCTAGATGGTCCGGTGCGAGGGAATGGCAAGATTATTCAGGAGCTTGAGTCGCTATTCCGCGGTGCAGGCTGGCGTGTAATTAAAGTCGTGTGGGGCCGTCACTGGGATCCGTTACTGGCCAAAGACAAGTCTGGCGCACTGAAAGCCGTGATGGAAGAAGCGGTGGATGGCGATTTTCAGCGTTACCAGGTGAAAGGTGGTGCTTATGCACGCGAAAAGTTCTTTGGTAAATATCCAGAAGCTAAAGAGCTGGTGAAAGATTTAAGCGATGAAGATATTGATAATCTGAACCGTGGCGGTCACGATCCGTACAAAGTTTTTGCCGCTTATGCTGAAGCATGTACTGCCAAAGGTCAGCCGACCGTGATCCTGGCGAAAACCGTAAAAGGTTATGGTTTGTCAGAGGAAATCGAAGCGGTTAATAAAACACATCAAATCAAGAAGATGCAAATCAATTCTTTAAAATATGTGCGCGACCGCTTCAATCTTCCTTTTACCGATGAGCAGCTGGAAGAAGTGCCATTCTATCGTCCAAGTGAAAATTCTCCTGAAATCAAATATATGAAAGCCCGTCGTGAGGCGCTGGGTGGTTATCTGCCTGCACGTCGTAAGGATAGTGAACAACTGGCGATCCCTGAGCTTTCCGTATTTGATTCGGTGCTGGCGGGTTCAAATGGCAAAGAACAGTCCACTACGATGGTCATGGTGCGTTTAATCTCTGCACTTCTGAAAGAGAAAGCAATTAAAGACCGCGTGGTACCAATTGTACCGGATGAAGCACGTACTTTTGGTCTGGAGGGTATGTTCCGTCAGTTGGGTATTTATGCGGCACATGGTCAGAAATATACTCCGGAAGATCAAGAACAGCTGATGCATTATCGTGAAGCCAAAGATGGTCACATGTTGCAAGAAGGGATTAACGAAGCCGGTGCCATGAGCGCCTGGGCAGCTTTGGGCACCAGTTATTCAACCAATAACCTGCCAATGATTCCGATGTACATGTACTACTCGATGTTTGGTTTCCAGCGTATCGGTGATATTGCCTGGGCGGCAGGCGATGCACAGGCACAAGGGTTCTTGCTGGGTGCTACCGCAGGCCGTACCACACTGAACGGTGAAGGCTTACAGCATCAGGATGGTCATTCACACATTCTGGCCAGCACCATTCCAAACTGTGTTGCTTATGACCCATGTTTCGGTTATGAACTGGCTGTGATCGTGCATGACGGTTTGAAGCGTATGTATGTGAATCAGGAACGCGTGTTCTATTATCTGACCGTGATGAATGAGAACTACGAGCATCCTGAAATGCCGCAAGGCGTGGAAGAAGGAATCAAGCGCGGTATGTACCTGCTTGAGGAAGATGAGAAAGCCACTGTACAGCTGCTAGGTTCTGGGGTCATTCTGCGTGAAGTGATCAAGGCAGCGAAGATTCTGCGTGAGGAATATCAGATTCATTCCAATGTCTATAGCGTGACCAGCTTTAATGAGCTTGCCCGTGATGGCATGGCCTGTGAAGAATACAATCGCCTGCATCCACTGGCAGAAGAGACCAAAGAGCCATGGATCTCCAAACAGTTGCGTGGTACAGACGGTATTGTCGTTTCAGCAACCGACCACATGCGCGCATATAGCGAACAGATCCGGGCTTATCTTCCAGATAACCGTCCATTTGTTGCTTTGGGTACCGACGGTTATGGTCGTTCCGATACGCGTGCCAATCTGCGTAGTTATTTCGGTGTCGATGCGGCTCATATTGTGGTCGCAACCTTGAAAAAACTGGCGGATGAAGGCGAAGTCGATGCACGTTTAGTGAAGGATGCGATTTCCAGCTTTGAACTTGATACCGACCGTCCGGTCGCTTGGGCACCACAGATCACGCCTGAGTTACATCCTGTGGCTGATTATAAAGAGGAGAACTAAGCATGCAAATTACGACTCCTGATATTGGGGTGGACAAGGCAACGGTTGCCGAGATTTTGGTCAAAGTAGGGGATAGCATTGCAATTGATGAAAGTATTGTTTTGCTGGAATCTGATAAAGCCTCGGTTGAGGTGCCCAGTACTTCAGCGGGAATAGTTAAAAATATTCTGGTGAATCAGGGTGATGAAGTTACTGAAGGTACTCTCCTGATTGAACTGACCGCAGAAGATGATGCTTCAAATGTGGTTGAGTCGCAAAAAGTCGATGCTACTCAAAAAACTTCAGAAAATACCCCAACCTCTTTGCCGGATCAAGAGCTCATGCAGGAGCTGGCATCGCATCAGCCAAAAACGTCTGCTACGCCTGAGGCTCAAGCAGGCTCGGAAGTGGTCGATGTTCAGGTTCCAGATATTGGTGTAGAAAAAGCCACTGTCGGTGAGATTCTGGTGTCTGTCGGCGACCAAATTGAGCTCGATCAAAGCATCGTGGTGGTGGAATCAGACAAGGCAACAGTTGAAGTACCCAGTACGGTTGCAGGCACAGTAGAGTCCATCGACATCAAAGAAGGCGACACGATTAAAGAAGGGGTGGTGATTCTTAAAGTGAAAACTGCGACTTCGGCAGCGCAGGCACAAACAGAAGCACCTCAAGCCGAAGTCACTCAACCGGAAACTCAGGAGAAAGCCGTCGAAGCGCCGCAAACTTCAGTAGCACCTGCTGGTGATGTGGAAGTGATGGTACCTGATCTAGGTGTCGATAAAGCAGCTGTGGCTGAAATTCTGGTTCAGGTCGGTGATACGGTTGAAAAAGACCAGAGCATCATCGTGGTTGAGTCGGACAAAGCCACAGTCGAAGTGCCAAGCACAGCCGCAGGCACGATCAAGGCCATTCATGTTGAGCTGGGACAAAATGTCTCTGAAGGCGTTGCACTGCTGACGATTGAAGCTGAAGCGCAAGCAGAAGCTGCTCCTGTTGCAGCCAAGGCAGAAGTAGCAAAAGCAGCAGAAGAATCAAAAGTGCCTGCTACAAATGCAGCACCAGCGCCAGCTGCATCTTCTAATCAAGCAGTCGCGACGTCTGATAATGCAGACAAGCTGACCAAAGAACAGAATGCTGCCAATGCTCAAGTTTATGCAGGTCCTGCTGTACGCAAGTTGGCACGTGAATTGGGCGTGGTGTTGGCCGATGTCAAGGCATCCGGTCCGCATGCACGTCTGATGAAAGAAGACCTAGTGGCTTATGTGAAAATGCGTTTGACTACACCACAAACCGCTTCAGTTGCGCCAGCTGCTGCCGTGGCGTCTGGCTTGCCAAAGCTGCCAAGCTTTGATGCTTTCGGTGGGGTAGAGGAGAAGGCGCTGACGCGATTACAGCAAGTATCTATTCCACAGCTGTCACTCAACAATTATATTCCGCAAGTGACGCAGTTCGACTTAGCTGACATTACTGAACTTGAAGCATGGCGTAATGAACTGAAAGGCAACTTTAAGAAAGAAGGTTTAAGCCTGACTATTATGGCATTCATCATCAAGGCAGTAGCACACCTGCTACAAGAAGAGCGTGAGTTTGCCGCTCACCTGTCAGATGAGGGCAAAGCGATATTGCTGCGTAACGAAATTCATATGGGGATTGCGGTCGCCACCCCTGAGGGCTTGACTGTACCTGTGTTGCGTCATCCGGAGCAGAAATCCATTAAGCAGATTGCAGTCGAGCTTGGTGAGCTGAGTCAGAAAGCCCGTGACAAGAAGCTGTCTCCAAAAGACTTGCAGGGGGCAAACTTTACCATTACCAGTCTGGGCTCAATTGGAGGTACGGCATTCACACCATTAGTCAACTGGCCGCAGGTGGCTATTCTGGGGATTTCTCCAGCTACCATGCAGCCGGTCTGGAACGGAGAAGGTTTTGATCCACGCCTGATGTTACCGTTGTCATTATCCTATGATCACCGTGTGATTAATGGTGCAGATGCCGCCCGTTTTACCCATAAGCTGACCCAGTTGTTAAAAGATATTCGTACTCTGTTACTCTAGAGCATAGCTTAAAACACTAACCCTGCTTCGGCAGGGTTTTTAATTTGTAAAACAGCCAGTTCTTGCTTATAATCACAGCACTTCATTGGGGAGTAGCCGCCTTTGACGCAAGTTCAAAGGGTGATGGTCAACATATTTGTCCTAAAACGGGCATGGTCATCATAGCAAAACACCAAATCAGCTTTTCTAAGCTTCTTTTGTTGGCAAGACCTTTGATTTACCCTCTGCACATTTTGGCTGGCAGGAGCGGTAAGTCATCGGTAAAACATGCCAGCCAGAGAAAAATCACATGTACGAATTCCTGCTTTCGACTGTTATTGTTGCCTTGGCCGAAATGGGCGATAAGACCCAGCTGCTTGCACTACTTCTTGCTGCACGTTTTCGAAAACCCGCTCCCATCCTGCTTGCCATTTTATTGGCGACCCTCATTAATCACGGCCTGTCTGCTGTGCTGGGGCAATGGGTCACCACAGTCATCGGACCTGAAATCCTGTTATGGATTGTTTCGATCGGCTTTATTGCGATGGCTGTCTGGATGCTTATTCCCGATGAGTTGGGAGATGAAAACGACAGTATCAATAAATGGCAAAAATTTGGCGTTTTTGGGGCAACTTTTGTTTTATTTTTTCTGGCAGAAATTGGAGATAAAACCCAGATTGCGACTGTTGCATTGGCAGCACGTTTCGATAGTGTTTTCTGGGTCATGCTGGGCACTACTTTAGGCATGATGCTGGCCAATGCACCGGCTGTTTTTATTGGAGACAAGCTGGCACATAAATTACCAATTGAATTGATTCATAAAATTGGCGCGGCGATTTTTCTGGTTATCGGGGTGGGCACACTGGTCCAGCATTATTTTTTCTAGGCCCAACAAAAGTTGTATGAATCCTGAGCTGAAAACTCAGGATTTTTTATTGCCAAATTTATCTCAAAATATTGATAAATAAAGTGATCTGTCGAGTTTTTTTGATTGTAAGTTTAACTTATTCCTTATATGTTATACGAGTTAAGAAAAAGTAATTTTAAATTTTAAAAATTGGGGATTATGAATGGCCTTCGAGCGCACCACATCGCAAGTCTTGTTTGATAATGGGATACATAAATGTATTAGTTTTACCAGTCTTGTTAAAGGCGAAGGTGTCCAGGCCAATCAATTTTTGATTTTGGACAATGAGCGCGCTGCCGTGCTGGATCCAGGCGGTGATTTAACTTATGTTCCGCTGACCATGGAGCTGAACAAATACACCCGTTTGACCAATCTGGATTATGTGATGGCCTCGCATCAGGACCCGGATATTATTACCTCCATGCCGCGCTGGCTGGTATATACCGATGCCAAAGTGGTGGCCTCTAAGCTTTGGGCGCGCTTTTTACCGCATCTGAACTCGGCCTTTATGAGTGAGCGAATGAAAGGCAACTGGCTGGATCGTCTGGTAGAACTGCCAGATCATGGTCAGGTGATTACGCTTGGCCAGTCGAAGATTGTGGCTATTCCTGCACATTTCTTGCATTCGGTTGGAAACTTCCAGTTCTATGATCCGATCGCAAAAATTTTATTCTCGGGAGATATGGGGGCCTCGATGGTGGAGGATGCATCTCGGCCGCTGGAAAATTTTGCCGCACATATTCCAAAGATGAAAGCTTTCCATCAGCGCTATATGTGTAATAACAAGATCATCCGTTTATGGGTGAATATGGTGCGCAAGATGGATGTGGAAATGATCGTACCGCAGCATGGCACACCATTTGTTGGAAAAGAGCAGATCAAGCAGTTCTTGGACTGGATTGAAACTCTGGAATGCGGCACGGACCTGATGGACGAGACTGTATTTACCTGTCCTGAATAGGGCAAGAAAATACAAAATTTTTCTTGAGTGGAAAAACAACATTTTTTATATTTTCTCTTCACAAAAAAAATTGATGACGAGAATTTATACGAAATGTTATCTCAAGTTCCAACACAGGATGCATGTCTGAGCTGCGGCGCATGTTGCGCTTATTTCCGGGTTTCTTTTTATTGGGCAGAGGGGATTCCGATGCCGGAGCACTACACAGAACCGGTGACTGCAGTATATTCCTGTATGGCTGGAACCAATCAGAATAATCCGCGCTGCATTGCCCTTGAAGGCACGGTGGGTGAGCAGGTCAGCTGTGGCATGTATGAGCTGCGCAGTTCTTCCTGCAAAGAGGTACAAGTTGCTGATGCCCAGTGCAATAAGGCCCGTCTGGCACACAATATGATTCCCTTTATCCAGATTGGGGCAGATGAAGCAGAAAATGACGACAGTTTCGAGCGCGTTGGCTAATACAGCGGCCAACTGAAAAAGCAGGATTCAGGTCCTGCTGGTTTTAAAATTCAAGCCAGTCTAGAGGTGGTGAATAATAATTAACCCGTTGATTAAACAATAAAATTGAATATTTTTGTCAGATAATTAAAAATAAGTACAGATTGAGACGAATAAATTTCGCAATTACAATGAAATTTAGGGCAAGATTTGTTTATAATAGCGCACGGAAATTACCAGTGAGACTGTTATGTTGACCATCGTTCAAGACGCGTTAACCTTCGATGATGTCCTATTACTCCCTGCCTACTCTACTGTCCTCCCAAAAGATGTCTCTCTAAAGACACGCCTGACTCGCGGCATTAACCTGAATATTCCTCTTGTGTCTGCAGCTATGGATACGGTGACTGAGTCACGTATGGCCATTGCTATGGCGCAGAATGGTGGTATCGGTATTCTGCACAAGAATATGGATATTGCTGTACAAGCAGCCGAAGTACGCCGTGTGAAGAAATTCGAAGCAGGCATGGTGAAAGACCCGATTACAGTTACCCCTGAAACGACAGTACGTGAGCTGATTGCCCTGACTCAGGCGAATAATATCAGTGGTGTGCCTGTTGTTAAAAATGGCAAAGTGGTCGGGATCGTTACAGGTCGTGATACACGCTTTGAGACGAATCTTGAACAGCCTGTCAGCAATATTATGACGGGTCAGGATCGTCTGGTTACGGTTCGAGAAGGTGAGTCCAAAGAAAATATTCAGGCTTTACTGCAACAGCATCGTATTGAAAAAGTCCTGGTGGTAAACGAACAGCAGGAATTAAAAGGCCTGATTACCGTTACAGATTTCCGTAAAGCCGAGCTTTATCCGAATAGCTGTAAAGATGATCTGGGTCATTTACGTGTCGGTGCAGCAGTGGGTACGGGGATCGAAACACCAAGCCGTGTGGAAGCCCTGATTGAAGCTGGCGTTGATGTGATTGTAGTAGATACGGCACATGGTCACTCTGCAGGTGTAATTGAGCGTGTACGCTGGGTGAAAGCCAACTATCCACAAGTTCAGGTCATTGGCGGTAACATCGCAACAGGTGATGCGGCACTGGCCCTTCTGGATGCGGGTGCGGATGCTGTGAAGGTCGGTATTGGCCCAGGTTCAATCTGCACCACACGTATCGTTGCGGGTATTGGTATGCCACAAATCTCTGCGATTGATTCTGTGGCGAGTGCCTTGAAAGATCAGATTCCATTGATTGCAGATGGCGGCATCCGTTTCTCTGGTGATATGGCCAAAGCGATTGGTGCGGGTGCAAGTACAATCATGGTCGGTTCATTGATGGCGGGTACTGAAGAAGCTCCTGGCGAAGTTGAATTCTTCCAGGGCCGTTATTACAAGGCATACCGTGGTATGGGCTCACTGGGTGCAATGGCGGGTGCAACAGGTTCTGCTGACCGTTATTTCCAGGACGCTAAAGCTGGTGCCGAGAAACTGGTACCAGAAGGCATTGAAGGCCGTGTACCTTATAAAGGTCCAATGGGCAATATCGTACATCAGATGATGGGTGGTCTGCGTTCTTCAATGGGTTATACCGGTTCAGAAACGATTGAAGACCTGCGTCAAAATGCGAAGTTTGTGAAAATTACGTCTGCCGGCATGTCTGAGTCGCATGTGCATGATGTGACAATTACCAAAGAAGCACCAAACTACCGTGTAGGTTAATTTTCCTGCAGGGTGGTTGCTAAAAAAGCCGTCATATTCATGACGGCTTTTTTGTTTTGGTGTACAGTGTTGCAGAATGAAAAAAGGATGATGTAAATCACCCGCTAAGATAAGAAGTGAGACAAAACATGAGTTATTTTGGTACCGATGGTATTCGCGGAAAATTTGGTGAATTGCCCATTACTCCTGAGTTCGCCCTGAAACTGGGCTTTGCGGCAGGGAAAGTATTAAAGCGCTACAGCCAAAAAAACAAACCATTGGTGGTCCTGGGTAAAGATACACGTTTGTCTGGTTATATTCTGGAGTCAGCACTACAAGCCGGTCTAAATGCTGCTGGGGTCTACGTACATTTGCTCGGACCTTTGCCAACCCCTGCCATTGCCCATCTGACTCGTGCCCTGCACGCAAGTTTGGGGATTGTGATTTCCGCATCGCATAATCCCTATTTTGATAACGGTATTAAATTTTTCTCGGGTGAGGGGAAAAAACTGCCCGATTGCCTACAGGATGAAATTAATCAGGAGCTTGAAAAAGAGCTGGCAATTGAAGATAACGCCAACTTGGGTAAAAGTGTACGGGTCAAAGATGCCAATGGCCGTTATATCGAATTCTGTAAATCGACTTTTCCTTACCATCTGCATTTGAATGAACTAAAGATAGTGGTAGATTGCGCCAATGGCGCGGCCTACAACGTTGGACCAGCAGTGTTCCGTGAGCTGGGTGCAAGCGTGATTGCGATCCACAACACGCCTACTGGTCTGAATATTAATGCAGATTGTGGTTCTACCCATCCTGAAAGCCTGCAACAAGCAGTCGTGGAGCACCAGGCTGATCTGGGCATTGCCTTTGATGGTGACGCTGACCGAGTCATACTGGTGGATCAGCAAGGCAACTTGATTGATGGTGACCATATTCTGTATATCCTGGCGACTCAGGCATCGAAAAAACCGGCCGGGATCGTGGGTACACTCATGAGCAATATGGCGCTGGAACTGGCTCTGGAAAAAGCCAATATTCCATTCTTGAGGGCCAAGGTCGGGGACCGTTATGTCCTGCAAGGTCTGGAAGAAAATGGCTGGTCTATTGGAGGCGAACCTTCAGGCCATATTCTGACTCTGGACAAGAGCACCACAGGCGATGCCATTATTGCTGCCTTGCAAGTTCTGACCGTCATGGTCGAGCAGAAAAAAGCCTTGCATGAACTGGTGGCTGATTTTCAACTGTTGCCAAATGTCCTGGTCAATGTGCGTTTACAGGCGATGTTCGACCCCTATGCGGTCCCTGAACTGGCCGCTGAATTTGCCAAAGCTGAAGAACAGCTGAAAGGCCGTGGACGCTTGCTGATTCGTAAATCCGGTACAGAACCTGTGATCCGGGTGATGGTCGAAGGCGAGAACCTGGAAGAAGTAAATACTTTGGCTCATTCGCTGGCAGATGCTGTACGTCAGCATGCAGCTTAACAAGGTGATGATATGACTGATGTAATCAAAGATCTCAGTGAACTGCGTCTGAATTATCAAAAGGGTGAATTGTACGAAGACCTCGTCAATCCAAATCCGCATCTGCAGTTTTTGCAATGGTTCAACCACGCTCTGGAAGCGCATTTGCATGAACCCTATGCGATGTCGCTTGCTACGGCAAGTGCACAGGGTCGCCCTCATGTACGTACGGTGTTGCTACGTGGTGCAACTGAGGCTGGTTATGACTTCTATACCAATTATGACAGTCAAAAAGGCCTAGATCTGGCAGAAAATCCGTATGCCGAATTATTGTTTTACTGGCAGGAGCAGGAGCGTCAGATTCGGATTTCTGGCCGTGTGTTGAAAATTGCCGAAGAAGAGTCTACGGATTATTATCATAAACGTCCGCGTGATAGTCAGATCGCTGCGCATGTCAGTACGCCGCAAAGTGGCGCGATTGCCAACCGGGAAACATTACAGCAACGTTTCTGGGATCTGCACGATCAGCTGGCAAATCAGGAACAGCTGGATAAGCCGGCATTTTGGGGCGGATATCGTGTGCAACCCGATTATTATGAGTTCTGGCAGGGCCGGCCCAACCGTTTGCATGACCGCCTCAGTTATACTCAAACCGAGGAAGGCTGGACTTTACAGCGTTTAATGCCTTGATCATGTCAAAACCTGAAATCAAACAACGTCCATTTCTGGCACGTCCTGAAAATTTTCAGGGCGTACCGTCTTTTCTGGCTAATATTCTGGCACGTCGGGGTGTAGCGTCTGAACAGGAGCTCGAACTAAAACTAAAGCACCTGCTGGCTCCGACCATGCAAGGCTTGCCTGAAGCGATCCAAATAATAGACCGGGCCATTGATACCGGGCGGAAGATTGTAATTGTTGGTGATTATGATGCCGATGGCGCAACCAGTACTGCTCTTATGGTGCTGGCACTACGTGATATGGGCGCGGATGTGCATTATCTGGTGCCGGATCGTTTCAAGTATGGCTATGGTCTGACTCCGGCGATCGCAGATCTGGCCTTTGCCAAATTCACACCGGATTTACTGATTACCGTAGATAACGGCATTTCTAGCCATGCGGGAGTGAAGCAGGCCCAAGCGCATGGCATGCAGGTCATCATTACCGATCACCATTTAACGACCAAGCCGACACCGCCTGCAGAAGCGGTGGTTAATCCCAACCAGTTGGGCTGTAATTTTCCGAGTAAGGCACTGGCAGGGGTGGGGGTGGCATTTTATGTGCTGGCCAATCTTTCTACCCAGCGTAAGAAGTCAGGTAAATCTTCTACTGTTATTACCCATTATCTGGATCTGGTTGCGCTGGGCACCTATGCCGATGTGGCAAACTTAGACTATAACAATCGGATTTTAATCGATGCCGGCCTGAAGCGTATTCAACAGCAGCTGTGTCGCCCGGGAATCAGTGCCTTGCTCGAAATCTCTGGCCGCGATGCAGCAACTTTAAAAGCACAGGATCTGGGCTTTGTGCTGGGACCGCGGATTAATGCCGCAGGTCGTATGGAAACCATGGACATCGGAATAGAATGTCTTATCGCATCTGATTTCGCGAGGGCCTATCCTTTGGCGGAGCAGTTGAATCAGCTCAATCTGGAACGGCGTCAGGTAGAAGGCAAAATTAAGCAGGAAGCGCTGGTTGAGCTGGAAAAAATCCAGCTAGATGCAACCGAACTGCCTGCAGCCTTAATCATGTTTGAAGAACACTGGCATCAGGGCGTGATTGGAATTGTGGCAGGCCGTTTAAAAGAACAGTTCCACAGGCCAAGTATCGTGTTTGCTGCCGACGATGACGGCATTCATATCAAGGGTTCAGCACGCTCGATTGAAGGCATTCATATCCGCGACATGATTGAACGGGTGGCTGAACAGTATCCGCATCTGGTCAGCCATTTCGGTGGTCATGCCGCTGCGGCAGGTCTGACGATTCAAAAGCAGCATTTTGTTGAATTTAAACAGGTCTTTGAACAGTTGATTGCCAGTCAGGATGAAAGCCTGTTTACGGCGATACTCTGGACAGATGGTGAGTTGGCGTCGGCTGACTTCCACCTGCAAACGGTTGAACTGCTGGAGACGATTTCTCCTTGGGGACAAAAATTTCCGCCACCAGTATTTGATGGGGTCTTTAAGATCCTGGATTATCGCTGGCTCAAGGATATACATTTAAAACTGCGTGTGGCGTTGAACAATGGTCAGGTGGTCGATGCGATTGCCTTTAATGCTGCTGATAAATACTGTTTTGATCCGATGCAAGATCAAGTGCGTTTGGTGTACGAACTGGATAAAAATATCTTTAATGGTAATGTCAGTCTGCAAATGCGGATTCTGCACTTAGAGCAATAAAACTTAGATTAGCATTTGAAGTGCAACACCATGTTGTTGCCATAATACCTGACTCGGACTTTTAAAGCCGAGTCTTTTTCTTGGGCGATGATTCAAGCGCTGAGTAATTTCTGCAATGTATGCATCCGTATAGTCATTCAAGTCACTGCCTTTTCTAATATATTGTCTGATCAATCCATTCGTATTTTCATTTGTTCCTCGCTGCCAGGCGCTATAGGGATCAGCGAAATACCAGTCGACATCTAATTCCTGAGCAGCATACTCATGCAGGCTGAACTCCTTACCATTGTCCGCGGTAATTGTTTTTAGGTGCGCTTTGATCGGTTCCAATAATCTGATCGTAGCCTGGCAAACTTCCTCAGCCTTGCGCGTACTGCACTTTTTCAGCCAAAGATAACCTGTCTTCCGATCTACAATTGAAACCAGGGATTGTTGGTGGTTCTTGCCAACTATCGTATCTATTTCCAAATCACCAAAGCGAGAGCGCTGCTCAATCTCAGCAGGTCGATCGTGAATGCTTTTGCGGTTTGTCAGTTGGCCACGAGTCTCAATGGAGCCATATTTCCTCTTTCTTTGATTTCTGAAACGTAAGTTGCGGAAGAGCACACCACCTCTGCTTTTATCCTGCTGTATAAACCTGTATATGGAATGCAGGCTGACTGAAACATGAGAAGCAATCTGTTCGGGGCTCCACTGAAGTTCAAGGTAAGCCATAACTTGTGCCCAAACCTCTCGAGAGATTCTTTTAGGATTAGGACAATGCCGTCTGCGAGCTAATTTATTGGCATGTTGAGCGAAGTAACCATTCCTTGCTCGATTGCGTGCTATTTCTCTGGAAATAGTGGAAGGTGAGCGATTTAGCCTCCAAGCAATATAACGCTTAGAAAAACCTTCACGTAACAATGTAGAAATCTGATATCTTTCTTCTTGAGTAAGATGAGTATAGTTCATGATGCAACTTTGACTTTGGTCGGTCGGAAGCAAAATGCTAGCTCATCTTGCTTCCTTCCCAAAATTTAATCTCTGTTGCACTTCATTTGAGAATCCAAGAAATTAAAAAACCGCTCCAATGAGCGGTTTTTTTGCTTTTAATCGCAGTGATTAGAAGCGGTAGGCACCACGTACGCCAAAGATATTGCCTTCATCAGCAAAATCAATTGAACCTTCTAGACTAACTTGTTGAGTAAAGAATTTCTTCGCACGAATAGTAAATACATCACTATTTTCTAGGTCAGAATCGGAGAATCCTAGACCAACACTGAAAGTTTTGTCGAGGTATAAGTCCGCGCCTAGGTTATACGCATCTAGATCACCGAAGCTTGCGCCACCTTCAAAGTTCATATCGTATTGACCCACTTGTGTTACGTATTTTGCACGTAAAGTTGGATCGACATCATCGCCTGCATCATTGTCATAACCTGCCAAGCCAACCGCAACCAATAGACCAGGAACAGGTAAATAACCTAGTTCTGCTGAGTACAGAGTTGTATCATCATCACCAATTGGCGTATCAGTAGATGATTGACCAATGTTACCACTTACATAAAAATCTGAATTTGGAACAAAATATTCAACACCTACATTAAATGTAGTGACATCAAATAAATCGTAATCAATATAAGAAACTGCTGCATTGATATTGCTTGCACGATTTAAAAATGCTGCTTCATTAAGAGGCGAATTTTTAACTTGAACTGGATTGAAGTAGTAAGTCCCATCAATTGCAAAACCAGTAGAAGTATCTCCATTATCTGGATCAACAAGAGCAATAGTACCTCCCACTTCAGCTTGATAAGCGTGAGCGGTTCCTAGGCTAGCAATAAGTGCTGTAGCAAGAGTAAGTTTCTTAAGCATTTAGATTTCTCTCTTTGTTATAAAAATATGACTGTTTGATGAACAGTTGTAACGAATTGTACAGATAATAGATGCTCAGTCAATGTACCAAAAAGATCTAAATACGGTCTGGAAACGCAAAAAACCCATCCGAGGATGGGTTTTTTATAAAAACTGGATTAGGGTTTAGCTTAGAAGCGGTATTTTGCTGCTACACCAAATTTGTTGTAGTCGTTATTTCCTGCTTCACCAAAGCCCACTCGACCTTCCAGGCTGACTTGCTGGCTAATGAACTTACGCGCATTGATACCAAATTCATTTTGATCCATTAGATCATTATTCTGATAATCAACACCCACGCTCATGGTTTTATCAATAAAGTAATCTGCTGCCAGATTGTATTCATCCAGATCACCAAAAGCTGCACCCGCTTCTAGATTAATATCTTTACCATTGCTGAGCGTAGTAACATATTTTGCACGTAATGTTGGATCTACGCCGTCATCATCATCATTGTCCCAGCCTTTTACACCGGCAGCAATTAACAGGCCAGGTGCTGGTAGATAACCGACTTCTGCAGCATAAGTGGTTAAATCATTATCCAAATCATCGTTGTCTTGAAGATCATGCCCATTGATGTTACCGCTCAGGTAGAAGTCTGAATTCGGTACAAAATATTCTGCTCCTACGCCATAACGATGCGCTTCAGAATCACCCACTTCATCATATTGATATTGAGCGCTGACGTTACTGGCACGATCAAGGAAAGCCGCTTCGGCTAAGGGTGCATTACGTGTTTGGACCGGATTAAAGTAATAGGTACCATCAACACCGAAAGAGCCGCTTGAGCCACCATGATCAGGATCGATAAGTCCTGCTGATGCACCAATTTCTGCCTGATAAGCATGAGCCGCTGTACCAGTGATTGCGAATACTGAAAGTAGTGCTGAAGTGATTGCTAGTTTTTTCATGCGGATACTCCCCTCTGAATTAGGGCTTAATTTAATAATCTTTTGTTACAACTTTCAGTCTAGAGCAATTCGAACAATCGTCAATCTTATGAAAGTTACCATAATGTGATTAATGTAATCTTGTGTAAGTATATTTTAATAAGTATTTGAATATAAAAAATAAAAATTAATTGTTTTGTTTTATTAAAATTGTGTGGATATTGTGGAAGGTGTTAAAAGTGCTGATTTTTTATCCAGTTTGGGATGGAGCTTTGATATTGAAATTGAATCGGTTTAGGGGGCAGATAAGCAGCTTTTTGACTCTATATTTTGCAAGATAGTGAGTTTTATTTTTGTGAAAAATAAACCAAATTTAACAGCAAGATCAATTCAGAATAAAACCTGTCCATCTTCAAGAGCTTGGGCGAAGAGCTGGCTCAATTGCCTAAAAAGAGTGTGATATAATAATAAACTAAAAATTTTATGCCTAATTTTGACTGAGAGTAATTCGCGTGGAAATTAATCCGTATCTAAACCAATTAAAAAACTTGAACGAACGTGGTCAAACACTACGGGGGTATCTTTGACTACGATCTGAAAAAAGAGCGTTTAGAAGAGGTCCTGCGTGAATTAGAAGACCCGGCGATCTGGAATGACCAGAATCGCGCTCAGGCCATGGCCAAAGAAAAAGGCGAACTTGAGAATGTTTTAAATGTACTGGATGGTCTGGCCATCCAGCTTGAAGATGCTCAGGCTATGCTGGATCTTGCTGTTGAGGCCGATGAAGAAGCAATGCTTGAGGATGTACAGGCCGAGCTGGATGCTGCTGAAGAGGGGCTGGCCAAGCTTGAGTTCCGTCGGATGTTCAATAACCCGATGGATCCAAATCCGTGCTATGTCGAGATTCAGGCCGGTTCAGGCGGTACAGAAGCTCAGGACTGGGCGTCGATTTTGCTGCGTATGTACCTGCGCTGGATTGAGCGTCATGGCTTTAAAGCAGAATTGATGGAAGAGTCTGACGGAGATGTGGCGGGAATTAAATCTGCCACCATTCGTGTGGAAGGTGAGTATGCCTATGGCTGGTTACGTACTGAGTCGGGTGTGCACCGTCTGGTACGTAAATCCCCATTTGACTCCGGTAATCGCCGTCATACTTCATTCTCTGCGGTATTTGTCTCTCCGGAAGTCGATGACAATATCGAAATTGATATTAATCCCTCAGATGTACGTACCGATACCTATCGTGCATCGGGCGCAGGTGGTCAGCATATTAACAAGACCGACTCTGCGGTACGTTTGACCCATATGCCAACCGGAATTGTGGTGGCGTGTCAGAACCAGCGTTCCCAACACGCCAACCGTGATCATGCCTGGAAACAGCTCCGTGCCAAACTTTATGAGCTGGAAATGAGCAAGCGTAATGAAGCTGCGCAGGCACTGGAAGATTCCAAGTCAGATATTGGCTGGGGCAGCCAGATCCGCTCTTATGTACTGGATGATTCGCGCATCAAGGATTTACGTACCGGTGTAGAAACCTCGAATACGGGGGCTGTACTGGATGGTGATCTGGACAAGTTTATCGAAGCGAGTCTGAAACAGGGTCTCTAAGATACGGTTGAAAAGCGAGTGTAATCAGACTTTTACAGGCTATAACTCTTATATCTATATTCTTCGATATATAAATCGAAAAAATGCGATATAATGGGGTGGATGTTGAATAAAGTTTGGTTGCGCTCCAGATAGTGATGTGCTTATGGATTTTGATCTCATTTTTAAAGCCCTGGCCAATCCGACCCGTCGGCAGATTCTGGAGTGGTTAAAGTCACCCGAGCAATATTTGCCTGCGGAAGAGTGTGATTATTTTCAACGTGGGGTCTGCGCAGGCCAGATTGAGCGTTTAGGCCAGGTGTCACAGTCCACCATGTCCAATCATTTGTCCGTGCTGCAACAGGCAGGCCTGATTTCTGCAACCAAGCATGGGCAATGGTCGTATTTTTCGCGTAATGAAACTTTAATTCAGCAGTTTGTCGAATATATACAACAACACCTCTAATCAAGCAGGTGGGAGTAACGATGGCTGAATTAAATTCTCCGGTAACGCTGGGTGCGTTAAAACTTAAGAACCGTGTCATTATGGCGCCCCTGACCCGGAGCCGTGCAAGTGATGATCGTGTTCCAACGCCCATGATGGCAGAGTACTATGCACAGCGCGCCAGCGCAGGTCTGATCATTTCTGAAGCCACGGTGATTTCCGAAGAAGCCAATGGCTATTTAAATACACCCGGACTCTTTAATGATGCTCAGGTGGAAGGCTGGAAACGGATTACTCAGGCAGTTCATGACAAAGGCGGTCTAATCGTTGCCCAGCTTTGGCATGTCGGGCGTGTGTCACATCCGGACTTATTAAATGGGGCAACACCAGTCTCTGCCAGTGCTATCCAGCAGACAGGTCATGTCAGTTTGCTGCGCCCAAAACGTCCTTATGTACTGCC
The DNA here is from genome assembly GCF_013343215.1 of Acinetobacter sp. 10FS3-1. Taxonomy (NCBI): domain Bacteria; kingdom Pseudomonadati; phylum Pseudomonadota; class Gammaproteobacteria; order Moraxellales; family Moraxellaceae; genus Acinetobacter; species Acinetobacter sp. 10FS3-1. Next base: position 2,818,443 of record NZ_CP039143.1, on the reverse strand, counting down.
GCGTCCACTGGAAATTTCAGAAATTCATGCAATTACTGAACAATATCGGCAGGCAGCGATTCGTGCCAAAGCAGCCGGTTTTGATGGGGTAGAATTACATGCCGCGAATGGTTATTTGATTGACCAGTTTCTGCAAAGCAAGACCAACCAGCGTGAAGATGAATACGGCGGCTCAGTTGAAAACCGGGCACGCTTCCTGCTGGAAGTGATGGATGCGCTGATTGAAGTGTGGGGCGCAGATCGGGTAGGGGTACATCTGGCACCACGCGGTGATGAACATGATATGGGTGACGATGATCCACGTGAAACATTTGGCTATGTCATGGAGCAGCTGGGCCAGCGTCAGATTGCTTTCTTCTTTACCCGTGAATATCTGGCTGAAGACAGTATTTCGCAGGAGATGAAACAGCGCTCCAATGGGGTACCTTATATTGCCAATATGCGCCTAAACCGGGAAGATGCGGTGGAGCTGCTGGCTTCAGGCAAGGCAGATGCGGTTTCTTTTGGGAAAGCTTATATTGCCAATCCTGATCTATATGAGCGTCTGGTTCAGAATGCACCACTCAATGAGCTGAACTTTGAAAATATGATCGGTAGCCAGAGCGCTGAAGGTTATATTGACTATCCTGCTTTGACAGAAACAGCAATATTCAGCACCACGGCATAATCTGGAAAATGAGTCACACTGATTAACATGTCGATGTGGCTCTGTTATATTTTGCCGATTAAATCTCTATTGGGAGGCAGTGTGGCTACTCCTTTTTGGTATAACGCAGCCTTATCTCTGGTTAAACCGCTTTATCGATCCCGTATTCGTAAACGTGCGACCAGTCCTGAGCAATTACAACAAGAACTGCTGGAACGTTTCGGTCCTTTTCAACCACCGAAAAATTTACAGACGATCTGGTTTCATGTGGTCTCGGTAGGGGAAACCAATGCAGCCCAGCCCCTAATCGAGCATTATTTGAAGCTTGGCCACCCGGTTCTGGTTACCAATACCACCAAGACCGGACAGGCGCGAGCCAAATCCTTATTTTTAAAAGTACCTTATCTGGAATTATTCCAGGCGGTGTATTTACCGGCCGACCAGAAACGCCTGATTCGCGAGTTTTATCAGCTCTATCAGCCTAAACTGCTGTTATTGATGGAAACGGAACTCTGGCCCAATTTGCTTGATCAGGCACCGAACTTTAAAGTGCCCTGTTTATTGCTGAATGCCCGATTATCTGAAAAGTCGGCTCAAGGCTATGCCAAAGTCCGGGGATTGACCCGGGGGATGTTAAGGCAGTTGAGCGGTCTGTTGGCTCAGGACATCGCCACCCAGCAGCGTTATATCGGCTTGGGTATGGCTGCCGAAAAAACCCGGGTTTTGGGGAATATCAAATTTGATATTTCTGCACCCGCCGTCTTTTTTGATCAGGCGCAGCAGATGAATCGGGATTGGACTTTGCAAGGGCGGAAGATCATGACACTGGCCAGCACCCATGCTCCGGAAGAGCAGCAGCTGCTGGCAGCCCTAAAGCCTGCCTTGGAGGCCAATCCTCAACTGTTATGTATTGTGGTCCCACGGCATCCGGAACGTTTTGATGAAGTATTTGAGGCGGCGCAATCGCTGGGTTTAACCACTCAGCGCCGTAGCCTGGGGCAACAGGTCGAGTTCGATACGCAGGTCTATCTGGCGGATTCGATGGGCGAAATGTGGCTCTGGTATGCCTTGAGTCAGGCCTGTTATGTGGGAGGTTCTCTGAATGAGCCCGGCGGTGGGCATAATATTCTGGAACCGGTTGCACTGAATGTCGCCACTATTTTAGGTCGGAATTATTTTAATTTTCAGACAATTGTGGATGAGTTTATACAGGCGGATGCAGTAAAAGTGGTGCAGGATGCCGAGCAGGCAGCTCATGTGTTGATTGAATTGCTTGAAGATTCGAAAAAAGCTAAGGCTTTGAATATCCAGGCACAGAAAATACTGCAGCAGAATCAGGGTTCGCTTGAAAGACATATTCAGGTGATTGATCAGTATCTTTAATTTAGCTTAATAAATAACAGATACTGGATTTAGCAAGATGGCAGGGATACAGTGAAGTATCATCAGCCTAATAAAAGTGTTTTGCCTACTTTTGCTGTCCAACCTATGGGAAAAGCCTACACGCCAATAAGTCGCTATAGCGCTTTATTTCAGGCAGTCCTAGAATAAGCCAGATTCGATTTGGCTGGATATTTACTTTTTAAAGTGACTATCTTACTTACTTTGTTCGGGCTAAAAGTAACAAAAATCCTTTATTGTATTGATGTTGCCTCCCTGCAGTACCGTGAAACAGGCGACCCCTGTCACCTACTTGTGATATCTAATACTGATTTGCAGGATTTTTATCCCTTCCTTGATTTTACTTTTTAAAGCTCAGCTTTTATTTTGAATTAGATTTTTTATGAATATCGTCCTGCTTGATCCGCGTCAAACCGAAACTGAACTATGGTCAATTCGCTCAAAACGGCAGTTGGAGCATTTATGGCAACATCTTGATGTGCAGAGAGGCGATACGCTCAAAGTCGGAATCCGGGAAGGGAAACGCTATTTAACAGAAATTGTCGAAATTTCTGAAACAGTGGTCCTGTTGAAGCCACTTCAGGAAGAGGCGATTCCTGCAAAATTGCCAGTGACACTGATTGTGGCCTTGCCACGCCCCAAGGTTTTGCGCCGTCTGGTGATGGATGCTGTGACGATGGGGGTGGAAAAAATTATTTTATTACACAGTTACCGCGTTGATAAAAGCTATTGGCAAAGCCCTTTTTTACAGCAGCTGGATCATTATATTGAACTCGGGCTGGAGCAGGCCGGCGATACGGTTGCCCCGCAAATTGAGCTATATAAGCGCTTTAAGCCTTTTGTGGAAGATGTCTTGCCGGGCTTGATTGATACGGAGCGCCCAGCTTTGGTGGCGCATCCTTATGCAGATCAGCCGATGCCATTTGCCATTCAGCATCCCTGCACGGTTATCATTGGGCCGGAAGGGGGGTTTATCCCGTATGAGGTGGATTTGCTGATTAAAAATGGCTGCCAGGCGGTGAGCCTGGGCAACCGGATTCTGCGTACTGAAACGGCTATTCCCTATGTCTTAGGTCGGCTGTTTGGCACGAGCTGAGGCGTCGTCATTGCCTTCACCGCGATAGATTTTGACTTCCTGTACCGGATAAGGAATTGAAATATCCTGCTCGGCAAAGGCCTGAATGACCCGTTCCTGTACGGTACTGATTGAAGTTCCGGTTCCAGTTTCGGTCGTATCGACCCACCAGAGCGCTTTCAGGGTGATCGAGAAATCGGCCAGAGCAATGACATTGACGCTAAATCGAGGCTGGCTCAGGATGGTCGGATCTTTATCCAGAATCGCGTTAATAATATCTTTGGCCTTTTGAACATCATCTTCATAACCAATTCCGACCGAAAATTCACAGCGGCGCCGGGTATAGGCGGTATTGACGGTCACAGCACTGGTATACACCGTTGCATTGGGAATCACGATACGGCGGCCATCGGGCGAACGTAAAAAGGTCGCGCGAATCTGAATATCTTCTACCGTCCCTTCCATCCCATTGACGATAATATCATCGCCAATCTTGAATGGCTCACCAAGTAGAATCAGTACACCCGAGAGCAGGTTCTGGAAAATATCCTTGAAGGCAAAACCGATGGCGACCGAGCCGACGCCGAGTGCACTCAGCAGCTGCCCGGGGGTAAAGCCGGGAACCGCAATTACCAGCCCGATCAGTATCCCAAAGAAAATAATAAAGGTACTGCCGACCCGGTTCAGGACCAGAACCAGATTTTGTCGGGTATAAGAGCGGTTTTCCAAGGTTTTGCGGACGAAAAATTTGAAAACTTTCGACAACAGCCAGAAAATGACAATCACCACCAGCGCGATACAAAAATAAGGCACACGCTCCCAGAAACTCTCCATAATCTTGTCGATGGTCGCATAAGCATCATTATATTTGGCCGTATGCTCAATCACGGTCTGGGCCGTTTTTTCAGTTGCCTGATGTAACAGTTCTGTGGTGCCTTCCGTCACCTGATTTAAGGTATGTTGTTGCTCAGCCACAAAGATTCCATGTATTCATTTTGGGGTATTCTGCCTGATGTTCAGCTGAAAATTAATTATTGTCATGTTAAAAAATCAGAAATATATACAAATATCACTGAATCTGCTTTAAAAATATTCTGTGGTTTTTTGCATGACGTCTGCAGGAATCTGGCTGGCCTCTCCACTTCCGAGGTAGAAAAACAGGGCAATAACAGCAAACAGGCCAAGCAGCATAAAAATAATCATCAGCCAGGCTAAAATCTTTTCCCAGACCAGACTCAAGCGCTGCGGGCCATATTGGTTACTGCCTGTAGTGCCCGGACCCAGTAGCAGATAAAGCCCAAACAATATATTCACCCCAGGTAGCAAACATAATAAAGTCCACCAGCCACTGCCATTCAGGTCATGCAGACGGCGTATGGTGATGACCACAGCAAAATAAATATATAGCCCCAGCAACAGCAGCGCAAACAGATTGGAGAGGCGGTACAGGGAAAATGTGTTGAACGGATCTGTCGAGACAGACATAAAGTTCACAATATCCATACCTAAACCTAGCGCAAGACTGCTCAAGATAAAAATAAAATGAAGAAATGCGGACCAGGCAATAAAGCTGAGACGTCCAAATCGTCCCTGAACAGATAAGGGACGATCCGCTACGGATAAAGGAGGAGGGGAAGACGCTGACGATTTCATGGGTAAGATCCTGATCTGAATAAGATAAATCTGGAGATGAAGCGCTATTTTATTTCTTTTTTAAGCAGTAGGATGTAAATAGTGCTTTATTTTGAAGAACAGTTTCTTCACTCAGACTTGCATCACTGTAATTGGCATGATGATGATTGAATTTAAATAAGTATTCTACGACGAAAGCATGATTGTCGGATTTGAAATAAGCAGCTATTACTGACTTTATGCGCAAAAAATAATCAAGAATACAATACTATTAACCTCTCGTGATGAGATAGAGCAAAATCAAGGACGTGAATAATGAAAGAAATCTATCCAGTACCAGAAGAATTTAAAAAAACCGCGCGTACCACAGATACGCAGTATTTCGAACGTTATCAAAAATCCATTGAACATCCAGAAGAATTCTGGACCGAACAGGCAAAGCGCTTGGAGTGGATCAAACCGTTTAGCCAGGTAAAAAACACCAGTTTTGACCAAGATAATTTTAAAATTGAATGGTTTGCGGATGGCCAGCTGAATGTCAGTGCCAACTGTCTGGATCGCCATCTGAAAGAACATCCTTATAAACCGGCGATTATTTGGGAAGGCGATCATCCATCTCGCCACAAGATAATTTCCTTTGCCGAGCTGCATGATGAGACCTGCCGTTTTGCCAATGTACTGAAAAAAAATGGGATCCAAAAAGGTGACCGTGTGGTGCTATATATGCCAATGGTGTCTGAAGCCGCGATTGCCATGCTGGCCTGTGCCCGGATTGGTGCGGTGCATTGTGTAGTCTTTGGAGGCTTTTCACCGGATTCACTGGCCAGCCGGATTGAAGACTGTCAGGCCAAGATCGTGATTACTGCTGATTCGGGCATGCGGGGGGGTAAGCAAATTCTACTGAAGGCCAATGTGGATGCCGCCCTGGAAATGAGTGGCACTGAATCGGTACAGCATGTGATTGTGGTGCATCGTACAGGTAACCCGATTGAGCTGCAGCCCGGGCGTGATCTCTGGTATCACATGGAAATCATGTCGGTGAATGATATCTGTCCGCCAGAGCCGATGAATGCAGAAGATCCACTCTTTATTCTGTATACCTCCGGTTCAACCGGAAAGCCCAAAGGGGTCATGCATACCACGGGTGGCTATCTCACCTACGTGGATTGCAGCTTCCGTGAAGTGTTTGATATTAAACAGGATGATGTGTTCTGGTGTACGGCAGATGTAGGCTGGATTACCGGACATTCCTATGTGCTCTATGGCCCACTTTCCAACGGTACAACAACCGTCATGTTTGAAGGGGTGCCTCAGTATCCAAGCTGGGCGCGTACCGGACATATTGTCGACAAGCACAATGTGACCGTGCTTTATACGGCCCCGACTGCTATCCGCGCCATGATGCGTGAAGGAGATGCCTATGTGCGGGAAAGTGATCGAAGCAGTTTAAGACTTTTGGGAACGGTCGGTGAACCGATTAATCCGGAAGCCTGGAACTGGTATTATACCGTGGTGGGCGAAAGCCGCTGTCCGGTGGTTGATACCTGGTGGCAGACCGAAACAGGCGGGTTTATGATTACCCCATTGCCGGGCGCAACTGACCTGAAGCCAGGTTCAGCCACCCGTCCTTTCTTCGGGGTACAACCCGCTATTGTGGATGCTGATGGCAATGAGCTGGAAGGTGCCACAGAGGGGAATCTGGTGATTAAAGACTCCTGGCCGGGACAGATGCGGACCATCTGGGGCGACCATGAACGTTTTATTGAAACCTATTTTTCGACCTATCCCGGGACCTATTTTACTGGTGACGGTGCACGCCGTGATGAAGATGGCTATTACTGGATTACCGGCCGCGTTGATGATGTACTGAATGTCTCAGGACATCGTCTGGGAACCGCAGAAATTGAAAGTGCATTGGTCGCGCATGAAGCCGTTGCCGAAGCTGCTGTGGTCGGAATGCCGCATGAGATTAAGGGCCAGGGAATTTGTGCTTTTGTGACTTTACAGGCTGATGCTGAAACTACAGAAGAACTGCGACATGAACTGGTGGGCTGGGTACGTAAAATTCTCGGACCGGTAGCCACACCGGATGCCTTGTACTGGGCGCCTGCTTTGCCTAAAACCCGTTCAGGAAAAATCATGCGCCGTATCTTGAGAAAGATTGCCGCCAATGAGCTGGACAGTCTGGGCGATACCTCGACCCTAGCCGAACCGCAGGTGGTTGATCAGCTGATTACTGAAGTACAGCGCAATACGGTCTAAATTGAATCGTTGCAATACCGGCATCATCTGCCGGTATTTTTATTTCAAGTATGGTTTCTGTCCGCTTTGGGAGCGGGTCGAGGCATGTAATTTGCCAAGCCTAAGCCCTGCCGAATACAGATTAGTTTGAGAGGGCAGAGTAGGCCAAATGGTCTGAACTCCAGCTTTCGTTTTAGAAAATAGTGCAGACTGCCAGACATGCGCCTCATCGGCAAAGATTCGGACTGATGAATATTCATCTTGCGATACTAAGCAAGAGTCAAGTTCGGGATCACTTGATTCATCACGATAAAGTAAAAATAAAATAAATAAAAACTGCAAAGTAAGCCGATTTTGAGACATTGGTATAGAAATGAGATTGGATGAAAAGTAACGCAATAAAATATTGAAATTTCTATTTATATTGAACTCAGTCCAGTCTGAGAGAGCAAAAATAAACCGGGTATACAAAAGTGCTGAGAATGCAAGATTGAGTAAAATCCCTCAACAATGTGAGAATTTTAAAGAAAAACCACCATTATTTTAAAAATTATAGCCTCTCGCATATCCTTCTGGCGGCTTGTGTGGTTAGAATAGGAACTACCGTGTACAAGATCTTTCTCACGTCCTATGAATATTTTAATCGTTGATGATCATCCACTGTTTCGTCATGCTTTAATTCAAGCGGTTCGTTATAGTCTGCCACAGGCGCAGATTCATGAAACTGCGGCAGTCAATGAGTTTTATGAACGTCTGGAAAACGGTCCTGAACCTGATCTTGTCCTACTAGATTTAAACTTGCCAGGAGCATCGGGTTTCTCAGCCCTGGTTCATGTACGCGCCCAATATCCATCCTTGCCGATTATTGTGGTGTCTGCACATGAAGAAGTCAGTATTATCCAGCGGGCTATTGCACATGGTGCCATGGGATATATTCCGAAGTCTGCACACCCAAGCCATATTGGTGAAGCCATCCGTGAAGTGCTGGAAGGGGAAATCTGGTTGCCGCCAAATCTGCCCGCCAATGTCAATTTTGATCCGCGTGCTGCGGATGAAACTGCACTGGCAGAACGTATTCAGTCGCTGACACCTCAGCAGTTCCGTGTTCTGATGATGGTAGCGGAAGGCTTGTTGAACAAGCAGATTGCCTATGAACTGGATGTTTCTGAAGCGACCATTAAAGCGCATGTAACCGCAATTTTCCGCAAACTGGGGGTACAAAACCGGACCCAGGCCGTATTGGCGATCAATGCCCTCAATATTGACGAAAAGAAAATGTAAATCTGCCTGACTGGGTGTTTAAGCGCAGGAAAGACCACCTGTATCCAATTAAGGAGTTTAGTCAATAAACTCCTTAATTTTTTAAAGCTCGATCAGTTTATTGCATGAAGTTTTAGTTAAAAAAACTAAGCAATATAGTCCTGTTTTTGCGTCAGGTCAGTACAGAACATCGGGTTCAGGGCGCACTGTAATTCATCAATCTGATCTTGGGTCACATAGCCTTTAGACTTCAGGTATTCTGCAATCCGGTCATCACGCAGGCTCAGGAAGGTCGCATCATAGACGCCCAGATCTACAAAGAGTGCGGCGGTCTCCAGACTGTTAAAACGGTCCAGATACACTTCATTGTCATACATCAAGAAGATATGATCCTCCTGTGCATTCGGATTGACCTGTAAATGTTCAGCAAGTTCATGCGGACAGGTTTTGATAAATAACAAATCAGAGAGTTCATCAAACTGCTGGGTGTCCAGACAGTCGCTATCATTTTTGACTTTACCCAGCCAGGCTTTAAACACCAAAACTGCTCCGCCACGCAGCAACATGCTCCAGATCTGGTGCCGTGTTTTTGCAGGTAAATCTTGTACTTCGGTTTCAAGTGACTGAATCAGCTTGTTTTCCTGTTCGGCAAGCCGTTCAAACAAACCCAGACCTTGGGGTTTATAGGCATAGGGTTCAAATACATCAAAATGTAGCTCATCAAAGACCTGTAATGCCAATGGAACAGCACTTTGATAGAGAGTTTCCAGAGCCTGATATGGATTGTCATCTAATTTGCTGTCTTTAAACACTTGTGACCAGTTAATCGGAGGCAATAAAGCATTGACTCCATAACGCAGGTGAAATTGCTGGGTTTGATTCAGGTCATGAGCAACATGTTCATCTACCAGTTTCATTGTAAGAGCTCCTATGCAGTGCAAGTGGATCAGCTGCCAAAGAAGGGGGAAAAGGATGGACTGGATGGAAACTGATCGTTTCTCAATTCTCTATTTTTAGGCCCAAGCTGGCTAGGTGAAAAATAAGACCAAAGTTTTATTCAATGGTTTTTTCTAAAAAAGTTTATAAAAAGCAGTCGCTTATATTTTTGTAACCAAGTGTGCGACTATGAATCAAGGGGTTCGGTAACTTTTGCCATAGTGAAAATTAAAATGAACTTTTTGATCAATAGATCGGGTCAAATTTTCGCAATTTTGGTGCTTTTGGCACATCTGCCTGTTTTTTCTGCATATTGAGTAAAGTTATGTGCAAGGTGTGTATGAAAAATGCCCATCTTCCAGATTGGAAGACGGGCATCCTGCGAAATGGCTGGGAAGGAAAACTTAGCCAGCGAGTGAGTTAATGATCCGAAATCTTCAGGCCGGATAACCACGAGCGTAAGGAGGCTGGTTTTAACGGTTTTTTCAGCAGTACGATATTTAACTCTTTCAGACGCTGTGGCAATTCCGGATCTGAATCTGCGGTGATCAGTGCCACCGGAACCTGAGGCTGACGATGTTCCAGAATAAAGTCCAGACCGATCTTGCCCTGGTTCAAGTGCTGATCTACCAGCCACACCTGAATATTTTCCTGATGGATCAGTTCGATGGCCTGTTCCGGTTCGGTGGCCTTAAAGACCTGATAGCCCCATTTGGTGAGCAGGGTCGACATACCTTCCAGAATAGCTTCATCATTATCCAGACACAGGACTTTAAAGGCCTTGGACTTTAATGGTATTGCCTGTACGGGGGTGGCCACCACTTGAGGTGCAGCCACTACCGGGACTTCAATCATGAAACAGGAGCCTTTGCCATATGTGGAATAGACATGCACCGGATAGCCCAGCATACTGGTCATGCGCTGTACAATCGCCAGCCCCAGTCCCAGCCCTTGTTCGCCCCATGGAGAAGCGTGTCCACAGCGCTCGAATTCCTGAAACAGCTTGATACGCTGTTCTTCGGCAATCCCCGGGCCGCTATCCCATACCCCGATACGGATATGATTGGGTTTTTCACTGGCACGCAGCACACCGACCACCACCTTACCTTTGGCAGTATAGCGTAGCGCATTGCTGACGAAGTTCTGGATAATCCGACGAATCCACTGCGGATCGGTATCAATCCAGAACTGGGCATCATGCACACTGAGCTTGATCCCGCGCTGTGCTGCAATTGACTTGAACTGGAGTTCCAGATCACTCAGCAGATCATGCAATGGATAGGCCTGACGTTTAGGCTGAATCGTACCGCCTTCCAGCCGGGCAATATCCAGCAGGGCAGAGAGCATACTTTCCGCCCCATGCAGCGCACGATCCAATTGCTGTAAGGTTTTACGGTCTTCATCATTCTGGATGCTCTGTTCCAGCGCCGTACTAAACAGGCGTGCGGCATGCATGGGCTGTAGCAGATCATGACTGGCAGCTGCAATAAAGCGGCTCTTGGACATATTGGCCTTGTCTGCCTGCTCACGCGCTAATTGCTGTTCAGACAGGGCATCGGCGAGCTGCTGGGTGCGATCGCGGACCCGGGCTTCCAGAACAGCTTCATTTTCACGGAAAGCGGTAATATCGGCAAAGGTTGTTACGAAACCACCGCCTTCAATCGGATTACCACGCATCTGAATCACGCGGCCATCTTTACGGATCCGTTCAAATTCATGTGCACTGCCGACGCGCATCCAGTGAATCCGTTTACGCACATGCTCTTCCACCGAACCTGGACCACATTCGCCGCGTTCTGCGTTATAGCGGATCAGGTCAGCAATCGGACAGCCGACATAGACAATATCTTTTGGATAATCGAACAGTTTCAGATACTGGTTATTCCAGGCCACCAGACACATGTTTTCGTCGACCACACTCACCCCTTGGGTCATATGGTCAATCATGGTCATAATCAGGTTCTGGTTAAAACGCTGCCATTGGGAGGCCTGATCCAGAATATTTGCGACCTGGCCGAGCGCCAGGCCATTATTGACCATAGCGGTGGTCAATAAGGTCCGTGCTGATGCGGCGCCAATCGTGCCGGCCAGATACTGTTCGGTAAAACGCCACCACATCCCATTGGCACTGCTATTTTCATTGAGTTCGACATTATTTTGTGTACAGAACTGCTGGAATGCCTGCGCAGCCGGCACTTCACCGGTAATCCTTTTTGCCAGGGTCAGCAAATCACCCACTTTTAGGCGGGCAACATCCTGATGCGAATAGCTTACCTCAGTCATCGGACTTTGCGACGGCAAGGGCTTGGTTTCATAATAGAAAAAGCTTTCGGCCTGAATCTGTTCTGCCACACTTGGGCGGAACATGCGTGAAATCCAGATGTATAACACGGTATTCAGACCCAGTGCCCAGACCACGCCATGGGTCAGAGGATCAAAAGATTCAAATCCAATCAGGGCTTCGGGACGTAACCAGTTCCAGCCAAAAGGTCCTTGGGTCAGGAAATCTATACTAAATTGCTGATAGCGATCTGGCAGGCTGCGTAAAATCGTTGGCAGCAACAGCGTATAGGACCACAGGGCAAAACCGGTCAGCAAGCCGGCATATACGCCCTGCTTACTGCCACCACGCCAGTACAGACCACCAATCAGGGCAGGCGCGAACTGCGCAACGGCACTGAAAGCCAGCAGCCCGAAGACCGACAGTTGATCAATATCATTAAAGAAGTTGAAGAACAAAAAGCCCATCAGCATGACGGCGAGAATGCAGACCCGGCGGGTAAATTTAAGGACCAGCGGTAAGCGCTTGTCATGCCGCGACAGCAGTTTAAAACGCCACAGCGCCGGCATGATCAGGTCATTACTGAGCATGATCGATAGGGCAACGGAAGACACCAGCAGCATTCCGGTCGAGGCCGAGAAGCCGCCGAGGAAAGCCAGCAAGGTCAGCCAGTCCTGATTATAGCTGAGCGGTAAAGATAAAACGGCGACATCCGGAATGGCCAGATATTGGGGAGCGGCATGTAGTGCCCAACTGGCAATCGGGATAATCGCCACCGTGGTCAGAATTAAATAGACTGCAAACCAGCGCCGTGCCCCGCGAATATGTTTTTCATCGCGCAGTTCTACCACGGCCACATGAAACTGGCGTGGCAGGCAGATAATGGCCAATGCAGCCAGCAGGGTTTGCGTCCAGAAACTTTCCGGTACGCCGAACACCTGGACGTCATGAAAAGTGCTACTGATATCATGACTGATCTGGGTCAGGTTCTCCGGTGCTTCAAACATGAAGAAACAGGCGACCGCCAGCAAGGCAAACAGTTTGACAAACGACTCAAAAGCCACTGCCAGCATCAGGCCGCCGTGCTGTTCGGTGTTGGCAATCTGCCGGGTACCAAAAATCATGGCCAGAATGGCGAGAATACCTGTCAGGAACAGCACGCCATTGGTAGTATTACTCATACCTGAGGAAGGTTCCAGAATAACCGTCGCACTGAGTGCAATAGCACGTAGCTGCAAGGCCAGATAAGGAATAATGGCAATCACCGCCAGAATGGTGACCAGTGAGGCGAGAGGGCCGCTTTTACCATAACGGGCGGCCACAAAGTCGGCAATCGAGGAGATGGCATGGTGCTGGCGTACCCGTCCTAGGCGGCGCCAGATATCGTAGCCAATTGCGACAAACAGCAGCGGACCAAGATAGATTGGCAGGAAGATGATGCCTTCACGAACCGCCGCTCCAGTCGCACCATAAAAGGTCCAGGATGAACAGTAGACCCCTAAGGTCAAACTGAACAACAACATACGCCCACGGGTGCTGAACCGGCTGGTATGTTTTTCTCCGTAAAATGCGCAGATAAAGAGTAATGCGATATAGAGGGCGAGCACCCCTATGATGAGCCAACTGTTCATAGAGCCTGATGTGTACTGAAGCTGGCCCTATAATAGCGCATCGTGAACGCTACAGTTGAAATTGATTATTTTTTAACGACCAAAGTCTTAATTACAAGACGCCACAATTCTTGTTAATTTGCAACAGTAATAATTCGAATTAAAAATAATCAGCCCACGGTTGGGCTACAGGAGTGCAACGATGGATGAGGTACAGGTAGATCGAATTCTACAGAATCCAAAATTCAAAGAAATGGTTAGCAAGAAGAGCACACTCAGCTGGACTTTAACGGGCATTATGCTGTTTGTCTATGTGGGCTTCATGTTGCTGGTTGGCTATAACAAAGAGTTTCTTTTGTCTTCTATTTCAGGTGGAGTGACGACTTGGGGGATTCCACTGGGTCTGGGCATCATTGTGCTGTCATTTATCTTATGTGGCGTCTATTCCTATATCGCGAATAACCGTCTCGATCAATTGACTGAAGAAGCAATACGTGAAGTAGAAGCAATTGCTCATGAAAAAGGACCTCATTAAGATGAAATGGAATTCTTTAATTGCCCTGGCTGCAACTGCAGTCGGCTCAGGGATGGCAATGGCTGGTCCGGATTTAGGCGCAGCAGAACAGCAGGCAACCAACTGGCACGCGATTATCATGTTTGTGATTTTCGTGGGGGCTACCCTGTTCATTACTAAATGGGCAGCAAAACAAACCACAAATACCAAGGACTTCTATACTGCCGGTGGTGGGATTAGCGGCTTCCAGAACGGTCTGGCGATAGCCGGTGACTATATGTCAGCAGCCTCCTTCCTGGGGATTTCTGCGATGGTATTCCTGTCAGGTTTTGATGGCTTGTTATATTCACTTGGTTTTATGGTGGGCTGGCCAATCGTATTATTCCTGGTGGCAGAGCGTCTGCGTAACTTGGGTAAATATAACCTGTCTGACGTAGTGTCTTTCCGTTTACAGGAAAAACCGGTGCGTACTTTAGCCGCCATGAGTTCATTGGTAGTGGTAGCCTTCTACCTGATCGCCCAGATGGTGGGTGCAGGTCAGCTGATCAAGCTGCTGTTCGGTTTGAACTATAACCTTGCTGTGGTGATTGTCGGCTTGCTGATGATGGCCTATGTAATGTTCGGTGGCATGCTGGCAACGACCTGGGTACAGATCATTAAAGCGGTCATGCTGCTGTCTGGTGCTACTTTCATGGCGTTCATGGTCATGAAAGGCGTAGGCTTCAGCTTTACCAACATGTTTGAACAGGCGATTGGCGTGTATTCAAAAGTACATGACCTGAGCCTGGCAGATGCAACCAAAATCATGGGTCCAGGAAGCCTGGCATCTAACCCGATTGATGCGATTTCTTTAGGTCTGGCGCTGATGTTCGGTACTGCTGGTCTTCCACATATCCTGATGCGTTTCTTCACGGTAAAAGATGCCAAAGAAGCACGTAAATCAGTGGTTGTGGCAACAGGTTTTATCGGTTACTTCTACCTGCTGACCTTTATTATCGGTTTCGGTGCGATCCTGTATGTATCGAATAACCCGCAATTCCTGGATGTTGCGAAAATGGCGATCACTGGCAAGTTAGAGCTTGTAGGTGGTAATAACATGGCGGCGGTTCATCTGTCTGATGCAGTGGGTGGCGACCTGTTCATGGGCTTCATTTCTGCAGTAGCATTTGCGACCATTCTTGCGGTTGTTGCGGGCCTGACCCTGTCTGGTGCTTCAGCAATTTCGCATGACCTGTATGCCAACGTGTTGAAGAAAGGCCAAACTACGCCTGAGTCTGAACTACGTATGTCTAAGCTTGCAACTTTAGGTCTGGCGATCTTCGCGATGATTCTCGGGATTCTGTTCGAGAAACAAAACGTCGCCTTCATGGTCGGTCTGGCATTCTCGGTGGCGGCATGTGCCAACTTCCCGGTACTGGTATTGTCCATGTTCTGGAAAGGCTTGACGACACGTGGTGCGGTGATTGGTGGTGTTGCAGGTCTGGTAACCGCAGTAACCTTGATTGTGCTGTCTAAAGCAGTATGGGTAGATACTTTAGGCATCTCGGATACTCCAGTGGTTCCATTTAACGGTCCTGCATTATTTGCAATGCCATTGTCTTTCTTGTGCTGCTGGTTGTTCTCAGTCACAGATAACTCAGCTCAGGCACAAGCAGAGCGCAAAGCTTTCGATGCCCAGTTTGTACGTTCACAAACCGGTATCGGTATCTCGGGTGCTTCTGATCACTAAGATCGGTTCATCCTAAAAAAGCCCCATCCGGGGCTTTTTTTATGGCCTGCAATACAGTCAGTTTTTTTCGCAACGACTTTATAGGCAAAAAAATAAAAGCATGGCGTAGAGCGGTTTTCAGTAATTTTCATACAAATTGTTAAACACTCATAAACCTGCTGCATGCTATGTTGAGGCTGATAATAATTAAATTGCGAATATGAATTCCAAGAAGAAGGGCAGTATGAAGCAGGCATTAAGACGATTCTGGGCAACATTTGAGCACTTGCCATCTGCATGGCTGCTCTGTTTGCAATTGCTGATTTTGATCCTATCGGTGCTGGCCTATGAAAGTGTATCCTATCGTGCTGTTACCTGGGTGCTTGGAGTTCTGGTGCTGCTGGTCATTGCCAAAGTCATTCGACAGACCCCGATGTTTACGATTTTAGGGCTGACCTTTGTCGCAGGTGCGATTTTCTTTTCTTCCTTAATTGCTTTGGGGATCCAGGATAACTGGATTCATATCACGGCCAACCTGTTTGAAGCCAGTGCTTATTTTAGTGCAGCTTATGGCCTGTTGAGCTATATGTTTCATGATCGTTATCTGACCAAAGATGAGCTGTTTGCCGCAGGGGCAGTCTTTACCTTGCTGGCTTGGGGCTTTGCCTTTTTATATAGCATTTGCCAGTTGCTGGTGCCCTACAGTTTTGCACATCCCGATTTACATGCCTATCAACCCTGGCTGGATTTACTGTTCCTGAGTTTTAGTGTCCAGTCCGCCACCGGTTTATCTGACCTGATGCCGGTTAGCCCGATTGCCCGTATGCTGGCAATTATCCAGATGTTTTTTGGGGTGATGTATCTGGCGCTGATCGTTTCACGATTGATTGCCTTACAATATATTGCCTATATCCCCCCCAAGAAAAAATAGCAAAAACAGGATAAAAACACCGCTCTGTAAAGCCTGACAGGTTTGATTTTCTTGTTACATTAAGCTGACGGCTTTATTTTTCACCCTATTTTAAAATAAGGCCGGATTCAAATTGATTTTATTTATCTGCCTTTATATTAGGGTCTATTGATATTTCATAAATGCTTGGCGCGAAAAGCAGAAAGAATATGCGTTGTTGCCGAGCTACAGGAATTATCAATACACTCTATTTATTTCTCTCATAGTTTTTACTTGCAAATAATTATTTGAGTCTCTCGCTCTTTCCATAGATTGAAAAAAAGAGGGATATATGTCTTCCAAACCATCTTCCTGGCTGGCTAATGTCAACCCGAATGTCTTTGTCAGTACCGTGGTCATTATTGCCATTTTTCTGGGACTGGTACTCTTTGCGCCGGATACTTTTCAAGGACTCACGCAACAGTTAAATCAGTGGATTACCTCTTCATTTAGCTGGTTTTATGTGTTATCCGTGGCTATTTTCCTGATTGTGTTGATTTATATTGCGCTGTCCGATATGGGGAAAATCAAGCTTGGACCTGATCATAGCCAGCCCGCCTATCATAGTGGTTCCTGGTTCGCGATGCTGTTTACCGCCGGCATGGGTATCGGACTCATGTTCTTTGGCGTTGCAGAACCGGTCATGCATTATGTCACGCCACCGATTGGTGAGCCTCAAACACTGGCGGCTGCCCAGCAATCGATGCGAATTACTTTCTTCCATTGGGGGCTGCATGCCTGGGCCGTCTATACCCTGGTCGGTCTGGCACTGGCCTATTTTGCTTACCGGCATAATTTGCCCTTAAAAATCCGTTCCGCTTTATATCCACTGATTGGCAACAGAATTTATGGACCAATTGGAGATGGAGTCGATACTTTTGCCACCATCGGCACAATTTTTGGTGTCGCCACCACCTTGGGATTCGGGGTAACCCAGATCAACTCGGGCCTGAATTATCTGTTTGGTATTGAGCAGCAGCCGAGTACCCAGATTGTCCTGATTATTGTGGTCAGTAGCATGGCCGCCTTGTCAGTGTTTTTTGGTCTGGATAAAGGTGTGAAGCGTCTGGCCGAGCTGAATTTGTTGCTTGCCCTGCTGTTGCTGATTTTTGTATTTTTGGCTGGTCCAAGTATTTATCTTTTACAGACCACAATTCAGGCTACAGGCCAATACGTCTCCAATCTGTTCAGCATGACCTTTAACCTGTATGCCTATCAGCCTAGCGGCTGGATTGGAGGCTGGACCATCATGTATTGGGCTTGGTGGATTTCCTGGTCACCATTTGTGGGCATGTTTATTGCGCGTGTATCAGAAGGACGCACAGTCCGGGAATTTATTGTTGGGGTGCTATTGATCCCAACAGGCTTTACCCTGATCTGGATGGGCTTTATGGGCAATGCCGCCCTGCATAGTATTATTCATGAAGCCAATACCAGTCTGCTTGAAGCGGTGCAGCGTGATTCATCGGTCGCACTGTTTGAATTTCTGGGCAGTTTACCCTTTAGTTCTGTCACCAGTATTGTGGCAACCTTGCTGGTGATGCTGTTCTTTGTGACCTCAGCCGATTCTGGTTCACTAGTCACTGATTATCTGACAGCAAAAACTGAAAAATCACCGGTCTGGCAACGTCTGTTCTGGACTTTGGTGATGGCCTTGCTGGCGATTACCTTGCTGCTGGTCGGCGGTCTGGAGGCCTTACAGTCTGCCACGATCATGAGTGCCTTGCCTTTTACCCTGATTATGCTGCTCATTTGCTGGGGACTACTTAAAGCACTGAGGTTGGATGTAATTAAAATGCATGCTGTGCAGGCTGCACGCATTACGCCGCGTGCGATTCAAAATCCGCGCAGCTGGCAGCAAAGGCTGGGACTGATTATGCATTATCCGCATAGCAAGGCCGAAGTGCAGGCATTTATTGATACTACAGCAAGCAAGGCTTTTGGTAGTTTTCAGACCGAGCTGAAACGCCGTCAAATACAGGTCAAGATTCATGCGCTGGAGGAGGGAATTGAATTGCGTGTCGACCATCAGGATGAGATGAATTTTATCTATCAGGTGGTAATGACACAAATGATCAGTCCCACTTTTATGTCCGAGCTTGAGGATGACCAGTCTTATCAGGCTGAAGTCTTTTTAAAAGAAGGTGGGCAGGGTTATGATGTAATGGAGTGGACACAGGAAGATTTACTACAGGACATCATTGATCAATATGAGCGTCATCTGCATTTCCTGAGCCTGATTCGTTCACCAGAATAAATATTTCGCCCAATAAAAAAAGGACGCATCAGCGTCCTTTTTTCTATTCAACGTCTAATCAGAAATTAGAAACGGAATTTAGCATTTAAGCCTACAGTTTGTGTATCGCGCGCTTCGCTTTCAGCATTCGCATTTACATAAGATGCGCCAACTGCAACCGCTGGAGTGATGAAGTAGTTTACGTTCGCGCCCCAAGCTTTGTCTGGAGAACCAGCATAGCTAGATTCCATATAAGATGCGCCCACGCTTAAAGCAGGGTTAAGGAAAAGAGTCGTGCCTAAGTTATAAGCAGTATCTTCGCCATATACTAAACCAGTTTCAAAACCAATTGACATGTTCGTACCATCAATTGCACCTACATATTTAGTACGTGCAGTGATCGCATCCTGGTCTTCATTAATAGTTTGAGATTCTAGAGCTGCTTTCACAACGCCATTGTTGAACATGTTGAATGCGTCATAAGAAACTTGGTCAGCGACGCTAGTATAACCTACAGCAACCAAGAAGTTAGGTGCAAGTACAGCACCCAATTCTAATGCATAACGGTCGCCTTGGTCATCTTTTTGACCGCCTTTACCATCAGTGATGGTGTGGCTATAAGATGCACTTGCATAAGCAGGAACAAATTTAGTTGGAACATAAGCTTCAGCTTTAGCACCAAAAGTATGAGAAACTTGGTCTTTAAAATCAGCGTCTACATCGTATTCGCCATATGTATATGCTAAAGAAACATTTGATGCCTGGTTTAAGAAAGCTGCTTCAGCTAAAGGACCTTTAGATGCATCTACATTTTTAAAGTAGTAAGTACCTTGAACAGCACCAGTGAAATCTTTGTCATTAACAGTATTGTCGATGAACTCTGACTGACCTTGAACTTCAAATTGATATGCTTGAGCGCCGGTCATGGCTAATAATAAAGCAGTGGCTAAACCGAGTTTTTTCATGATATTTACCGTTTAGTTACAGAAGATATACAACAGGGGAGCTATTGTATTGTAACAATTTATTAAGTCAATCAGCTGCTAAGTCCTTGTTTTTTACGATTAAAAAATTGTATTAATTTTGTGTAAAAGTCTGCTTATTTAAACATGTTTCAGCTAGGTTAAAATTGCCTTTAATTACAGCAAGCTATGCTTAGGGTTCAGCTTATAAAATGATAAAAAAAGCTAAATCATGAAGATTTAATTATTCTTAAAAACGATTAAATTTTAATTTTGATTGGTATAAACAATTTTAAATTTCTGCTTTAGAGAGGATAGAGGATAAAAAGTCCAAGTATTTTAAATAGACAATTTTTCTGTTAATTATTTATTTAGATCATTGTTTTTTAATTTATTGTGATAAATGTCACTATTAATGAAGGTGGACAACCTTAAATCCGACTAAAATAATAGGCTTTACTTTGCAGGCGAAATCGCACATAATAGAGAAATCAGGTCATGGTTCATACTTATATAGGATTCTGACTGATTCTCCACAATTTTTTCGTTTTATCGGCCCAGCTTTCCCCAAGGTTGGGCTTTTTTTTATTTTAAATTTATGAATAGAAGGCAAATAAGCCTACAAAGCTTCTTTATGAAAAAATAAAAAACGCACCAAAATGATTCATTTTTACCAGATCAAAAAGCGAGATATCAATAAACAACAAAAAAAAACCTCAATCTTCAAAGAAAATTGAGGTTTTTTCGCCAAAATGTCCGGGTAAATCAAAAAATCTGCTGAGGAATAATTTAACTCGCCCTAATGCGGTGCATTATGCACTTAATTGTGGCAGGTGTAAATAGGTTAAAAACAAGTTTATTTAATTTTTTTAAATTGAATTTTGCTCAAACCTCTTGTGGTAGCTTGAGCTATTTTTTTAAGGCCCAGTAAAAAATTAAAAACTACGAAGGCCTGAAATAGAGAGATAGAGAAATTTTAATCTTCAGACCCAAGGGAATACCCAGTCATAAGGTAAACACGGATGAAATCAAAGCTATACCGATACAGCCATTCAATGCTGTTTAGTGATCAAATTGCTATTTCGATTCTCTTTGACGGTTTCGGTGGGACAGCACCAAATTATTCCACACTTCGTACAAGACAAAAATTGATATTGCGATCAGCTAGCAAAAATGTAGTGATAGACTTCATTGGCTTGTAGATTCTACTGGCCTAGAGTTTTTAGGTGAAAGTGAATGGAAACAGAAGAAACCTCAGCCTGAATATCGTTGCCTATGGCCTCAGCTTCACCTTGGTATAAATGCTAAAACGCTGCAAAGAGATGCAGTTCAACTCACCCCGAACGATATCAGCGATTCACAGGTACTCAGTGGTTGACTTGATCAAATCATCCTCTGATGAAGGCATAGATTCTATCTATCCCAATAGCGCTTATGATATAAAATACTGCCGATAGCTCATTTCAGATCATCAAGCACCTGTCATAATTCCACCAAGAAAAAATACAAACCCCTAGAAAGACAAAAATCGGAATTTTTAGATAGAAATGAATTATTAAAAATCTGCAAACACTTAGGAAAAAGGATGGGGAAAAGTAGTTGGGGTAGCATCGACATAGTTCGGTAGACACTAAAATGTATTGCATAAAATGGTAGGGAGATAAACGGAGCGCAAGACACTTCAGTAGCTCAGTCAATGAGATTCATGCACGTATAGCCACCTTAAATAAATTTATAGAATCAGGTCAACCTCACACCTAAGTTGTCACTTAAGTTTGAGTGAGCTAGGAGAACTTTATCTTTTAAAACTGTATACAACAAAGCCGCTTACAACTAAAAATGCTTGGAAAGAATTAATTCTTAATAAGATTTAAAAGATGAAAGATTTAAAAAATTTCATACATTAGGCGTTTTAAAAAAGATACTTAGTCAGCAAATCAGTGTTGAATTACAGCCACAAATTAATACTTTAATATTTGAAGTACTTGATGAGGAGGTAAAAGTATCTAGCCCTGAAAGACAAAAAAATATTGAATATGTCATAAAAAGATTAAAAGAATAAAAAAGGGCTCTTATGAGCCCTTTCTAAATCACTTTAACAACGGCTTCAAGAATTTACCCGTATGTGAAGCTTTGACTTTCACGACCTGTTCAGGCGTACCTTCCGCGACAATCATACCACCACCCGAGCCGCCTTCAGGACCTAAGTCCACGACCCAGTCGGCAGTTTTAATCACGTCCAGATTATGTTCAATTACCACGATGGTATTGCCCTTGTCGCGTAGCTGATGCAGGATGTCCAGCAGCTTGGCAATATCATGAAAATGCAGACCCGTAGTAGGCTCATCCAGAATATACAGGGTTTTACCGGTATCGCGTTTGGCCAGCTCCCGCGCCAGTTTCACCCGTTGCGCTTCACCACCAGAAAGAGTGGTCGCAGACTGACCCAGACGGATATAACCCAATCCCACCTGATGCAAGGTTTCCAGACGACGGTGAATCACCGGAATGGCATCGAAGAAATGCATGGCATCTTCGACGGTCATTTCCAGCACATCTGAGATGTTTTTGCCCTTATAGTTCACTTCCAGCGTTTCACGGTTATAACGCTTGCCCTGACAGGCATCACAGGGCACATACATATCTGGCAGGAAGTGCATTGCTACCTTGATCATCCCGTCTCCTTCACAGGCTTCACAGCGTCCACCTTTCACGTTAAACGAGAAACGACCCGCCGTATAACCACGACCTTTGGCTTCCTGTGTTTGTGAAAACAGTTCACGAATCGGCGTGAACAGGCCGGTATAGGTTGCTGGGTTTGAACGTGGTGTACGGCCAATCGGACTCTGGTCAATATCGACCACTTTGTCCAGATACTGCAGGCCATCAATTGAATCAAACTTTTCAGCGGTCAGCGTGGTCGCACCATTGAGCTGGGTTGCTGCCAAGGGCAGAAGGGTTCGATTGATCAGGGTCGATTTACCTGAACCGGATACCCCGGTGATACAGGTCATGATGCCCAACGGAAGGATCAGATCGACTTTCTTTAGGTTGTGCCCGGCGGCGCCCATCAATTTGATCTGTTCTTCCGGTTTAGGGGGCTGGATGCGTTTTTTTGGCACCTCAATTTTCAGTTTGCCAGACAGATATTTTCCAGTCAGGGAATCTTCGTGTTCTGCCAGTTCCTGATAGGTTCCTTCCGCAATGATATATCCGCCATGTACCCCGGCACCCGGGCCAATATCAATAATATGGTCAGCGGCGCGGATTGCATCTTCATCATGTTCAACCACCAGTACGGTATTGCCCAGATCGCGCAGACGGATCAGGGTTTGTAACAGGCGATCATTGTCACGCTGATGCAGGCCAATCGAAGGTTCATCCAGAACATACATGACACCCATCAGGCCGGCACCGATTTGGGAAGCCAGACGGATACGCTGTGCTTCACCACCCGACAGAGTTTCGGCAGAA
This sequence comes from Acinetobacter sp. 10FS3-1, assembly GCF_013343215.1. Lineage (NCBI taxonomy): Bacteria > Pseudomonadati > Pseudomonadota > Gammaproteobacteria > Moraxellales > Moraxellaceae > Acinetobacter > Acinetobacter sp. 10FS3-1. The sequence continues at coordinate 2,795,518 of NZ_CP039143.1, read as the reverse complement.
CGTGACAGACTAAGATAATTCAGGCCGACTGACACCAGAAAGTGCAGACGTTCACGAATTTCCTTGAAAATCTTGTCCGCGATTTCACCACGGGCACCTTCCAGATTCAGGCTCTGATAATAACTTTCGGCATCACCAATCGACATGCGGGTAATGTCGGCGATGGTTTTGTCCAGAATCTTCACATTACGCGAGATTTCATTCAGACGTGAACCATCACAGGCATCACAGGCGGCATTCGATAGGTACTGTGCCAGATCATCGCGTACATAATTGCTTTCTGTTTCACGGTAACGGCGTTCTAGGTGGGGCAAGATGCCTTCAAAAGGCATGACCCGGTTATGACGGCGGCCGCGTTCATCAATATAGCTCAGGTCAATTTTTTCCTTGCCGCTTCCATACAGGAATTTCTTTCGGGTGTTGGCATCCAGCTCTTCCCAAGGAGTATCCAGAGAAAAGCCAAAATGCTCGGCGACTTTTTGCAGCATGCCATAATAATAAGGACGCTGACGGTCCCAGCCGCGGATCGCGCCTTGGCTGATGCTGACCTCTGCATTCGGAATCAGTTTCTCCGTACTGAAATGGCTGCGTGTCCCCAGACCGTCACAGACCGGGCAAGCACCAAAAGGGTTGTTAAAGGAGAATAGACGCGGTTCCAGTTCGGCCACTGCGCGTTCACATTCCGGACAGGAGTGCTTGGCAGAAAATACCCGATCCTCATGCTCATCTTTCATCCAGGATAGAATCGCGATATCTCCACCCAGACGTAAGGCTGTTTCAAAGCTCTCGGCAATACGGTTGCCCAGGTCATCACGCACCTTAAAGCGGTCAACTACCACTTCGATACTATGTTTTTTCTTTTTATCCAGCTCGGGTGGTGGATCAATTTCCATGATCTCGCCATCGACACGGGCCCGGACAAAGCCCTGGCTTTGCAGCTGTTCAAACAGGGCAGTGTATTCGCCTTTACGTTCACGCACCACAGGCGCTAATAATAACAGTGCAGTACCTTCTTCCAGTTCCTTAACCGCATCGACCATTTCACTGACCGTTTGCGCGACCATCGGCAGATCATGTTCAGGACAATAGGGTGTACCGACACGCGCATAGAGCAGACGTAAATAGTCATAAATTTCGGTAATTGTTCCGACCGTTGAACGTGGGTTGTGGCTGGTGGATTTCTGTTCAATCGCAATGGCGGGACTTAGGCCTTCAATTGAGTCGACTTCCGGCTTTTCCATTTGGGAGAGGAACTGGCGCGCATACGCAGACAGGGATTCTACATAACGGCGCTGGCCTTCGGCATAGAGCGTATCAAAAGCCAGTGAGGACTTGCCTGAACCCGACAGTCCCGTAATCACCACAAACTTGTCGCGTGGGATATCAAGGCTCACATTTTTCAGGTTGTGGGTACGTGCACCTCGAATACGGATGTGGCTTTGGCTCATGCAATGATCCTAGAATATTCATCAAAAACCTTTATATGATACCGAATGAAAAATGTTCAAGTGCAAATAAAAGTATTTTAAACGTCAAGTTATGTCGGATATTGGTCACGTCCACTATATAAAGACCAGTGCTTGATTGTGGTTAATTTTTGCTCATTGCTCGCTTGGCAGGTAGGGTAGTGAGGCGGATTTGATTTTTTCAAAGCATATATCATGCGGAATATCATGAAGCAGTGGGCCCTAGAAGTTGAGTTGATTTTTCAAAAATTGAGTATAGTCTTCTTCAAAAAATCCAGAGCAAACAGACCATTGCAGCAAAGACCCAGCAAGCTTCCCAGCAAGTGGAACGAAACTAAAAAAAATTATCAAAACCAAGACCTGCGAGTATCAGAAGAGGAAGTTTTTTGCGGTGATTGAGAGGCTTAACAGCAGAGGAAATATGGAGATAAAGAAAAACTGTAAGTGAGGGAGAACGGCGATTGTGCATATTTCATCGCTTGATGAATAAAAATGCCAGTCAATGGTTCACTGACTGGCATTTTGGATGGATTTTAGAAACGAAAATTTAGTTCACGTCATCCAGACCTGGCCATTGGCGCTGTTCAAAGGCACTCTCCCAGAACAGCCATTCCAAACGGGCCGCATCGGTATAAGCCTGATGCATTTTCTCCAGTGTATCGGCATCCACCCGCTCGGCAATACGGTCAATAGTGCTAATTACATTACGCACTGCGGTATGGAATTCTTCACCGGCATAGGTATCAATCCAAGCCTGGTAAGGGTTATTCGGGGCGGCATTATCAATAATGTCCTTGCCCACTTCTGCATAAATCCAGAAACACGGCAGCAGGGAAGCCACCACCACCGGATAGCTTTCTGCCCAGGCCACCGCCTGTAAATAAGAAGTGTAATGATGGCAAGCCAGTGTCAGCGGGGTATTTTCAAACTGCGCCTTGCTAATACCAAAATCCTGCATAAAGCCATCATGCAGGCTGCGTTCGACCACAATGGCAATTTTAGCCGCCTCACTAAACTGGATAACATCATCGGCTTCAAACGCTTTCGCCGCACAGACAGCCAAGGCACGGCCATAAGCCAGCAGATAATGCGCATCCTGAATCACATAATGACTAAAAGCCTCACGGCTGAGTGTTCCCTGTGCCAGTTGCTGGTTAAACGGCAGAGCCAGTGTCTTTTGGTAGAGCGCAAGATTACGTTGCCAAACCTGTTGTGAAAAACTCATGCTGAAATCCTTAGCAGTTTAAGTTAAGCCATGCAGCACTATAGCAAAGAACCGGCTGTTTAAAAGACCAGGGAGGCTGCCTTGAGAAAATAATACAAAAGACCACAGGAAGTGCTTTGGTTTGGGCCACAAAAGTTTCATAATTGGCACAGTTTATTGTGTCCGTATTGCAGTTCTACTGAAAAAATACGTCTTATTTAATTGATTCAAGGTCGATATGTATGTTGAAACATTTTGGTTTCTCAATCGCATTCTCGATCGTGTGTCTTGGTTTGTCTGCTTATTGGGGTTATACCCATGGTCCGGAAGCGGGCTTGCAAACCATGCTCACAGCGCTTGCCATCACCGCTATCTTAGCGATTATGGAAGTGTCGTTATCTTTCGATAACGCGGTTGTCAATGCCTCAGTCCTACGGGGATGGGATCCATTCTGGAAAATGTTATTCCTGACTATAGGGATTTTGATTGCCGTATTTGGTATGCGTTTAATCTTCCCTGTGGCCATTGTCGCGGTGACTGCGGAAATGGGCTTTATGGAAGTGGTACGGCTGGCCCTGAATAATCCTGCAGAATACTCGGCGCGTTTGATGGCCCATCATCCGGAGATTGCTGCTTTTGGTGGCGCTTTCCTGTTGATGGTGTTTTTGAACTTCTTCCTGGATGAAGAGAAAGACACGCACTGGTTCAGAATGCTGGAACGCCGTCTTGCCAACCTGGCTAGTGTTCCGGCCATGTCGGTCTTTATTGCCCTGGTGGTGCTGTTAATTATGGCTGGCAATGTGGTAGAAGATAAACGCTTGGCAGTGACCATGGCTGGAATCTGGGGCATCGTGATTTATATTGGGGTGCAGGTCCTCAGTCATTTACTGGGCGGTGAGCCGGAAATTGATGAACAGGGCAATGCCATTCGTCATGATGAAAATGGCGTACCGACGGGTGTGGTCAAAGCCGGTATTGGTGGTTTCCTGTATCTTGAAGTGCTGGATGCCTCTTTCAGTTTTGATGGGGTGATCGGAGCCTTTGCCATCACCTCTGATGTGGTCATTATTATGCTGGGGCTGGCGATTGGTGCGATTTTCGTCCGTTCAATGACCATTTATCTGGTAGAAAAAGGCACACTGGATGCCTATATCTATCTGGAGCATGGCGCGCATTATGCAATTGGTGCTCTGGCCTTTATCATGATTGCCAGCGGAACCGGCTTGCATGTTCCTGAAATTGTGACTGGCCTGATTGGGGTGGCCTTTATTGTCTGGGCTGTCATTGCCTCTATTCAATATAAGAAAAAAGAAAGTGCCCTGCATCAATAAGGAATTCTGATATTGAAAAGCGTGGCTCTGGCTGCGCTTTTTGCTTTTCAGCCCCTGCTGATTTTTATTTCAAATAAAAATCATGCCTTACTGGGGATGGAATGTCCTATAATCTGTGCACCAAGATTAATTCGCTGAATCGCCTGAATTTATGATGAATGCTTTAGAACGTCGCTCGACCTTTGCCCTGAGCAGTATTTTTGCGCTGCGCATGCTGGGGTTGTTTATGATTATTCCTGTATTTTCAGTAGCAGGGCAGTCATATGAATATGCTACGCCTGCGCTTATCGGTCTGGCGGTTGGTATTTATGGCCTGACTCAGGCGTTGCTGCAAATACCGTTTAGCCTGATCGCTGACCGTTATAGCCGTAAACCCCTGGTGGTTCTGGGCCTGTTGCTTTTTGCCCTGGGCGGTGCGGTTGCCGCCATGTCCGACACCATTTATGGAGTCATCATTGGACGTGCAATTGCAGGTGGCGGCGCAGTCTCGGCTGTGGTCATGGCCTTGCTGGCCGATGTGACCCGTGAAGAAAACCGTATGAAAGCAATGGCAGTAATGGGCATGAGTATCGGCCTGTCTTTTGTGGTCGCGTTTAGCTTGGGGCCTTGGCTGACCGGACTGGTCGGTATCTCTGGCCTGTTTTGGGTCACGACCATTATGGGACTGGCTGCAATCGCCATGCTGTTGATGGTACCTAAAGTCAGCCGTCATCATAAAAACTTCCAGCAGGGGTATCTGACCCAGCTAAAACAGGTGCTGAAAATGGGCGACCTGAACCGTCTGCATATTTCAGTTTTCACCCTGCATTTATTGCTCACTGCGATGTTTATCTATGTACCTTCACAGCTGATCGAATTTGGCGGTTTACCGTTGTCGAGTCATGGTTGGGTCTATCTGCCTTTACTCTTGATCAGCCTGTTTTTTGCGTTTCCAAGTATTGTACTCGCAGAGAAATACCGTCAGATGCGCGGTATTTTCCTGACGGCAATTGGCGGCATTATTTTGGGCCTGCTGATCCTGATTTTCGGTTTTGAATCCAAATATATATTGCTGGCCGGACTGGGCCTGTTCTTTATTGCCTTTAACGTGATGGAAGCTTTGTTGCCGTCCTGGTTGTCCAAGGCAGCCCCGATTCAATCCAAAGCCACCGCAATGGGCGTCAATGCCAGTAGCCAGTTTTTGGGTGCATTTTTTGGTGGCGTGATTGGTGGTCAATTATTGCTTTTGAACAATACGTTGCTGGGTTGGAGTATCTTATCGGCAATTGCTATAATTTGGCTATTGATGAGTTTTGGATTGGCACAACCTCGTTATCTTTCCTCACTGGTACTTCGTTTACCGGAGACCCGACAAACAGACGAATGGACTTCTCAGCTTTTGGCAATTCGTGGTATTGAAGAGGTTGTGGTGATGTCTGAACAGCAAGTGGCCTTTGTCAAGGTCGACAAACAGCAGGTTAATGAAGTCTCGCGACAACAATTAACGCACTTGTTAGGTAAAGAGGTAGCCATTTAAACATAACTCTTATAAAGTAAAATAGATACAAATAGGAATACAGATCTCATGCGTGGTGTAAATAAGGTTATTTTGGTTGGTACTTTAGGTCGAGATCCTGAAACAAAAACTTTCCCCAATGGGGGCTCCCTTACACAGTTTTCGATAGCAACCAGCGACTCGTGGACAGATAAAAATACCGGTGAGCGTAAAGAGCAAACAGAATGGCACCGTATTGTGCTGCACAACCGTTTAGGTGAAATTGCACAACAATACCTGCGCAAAGGTTCTAAAGTGTATATCGAAGGTTCATTGCGTACCCGTCAATGGACCGATCAGAATGGTCAGGAACGCTATACAACAGAAATCCGTGGCGAACAAATGCAGATGCTAGATTCGGCACGCCAACAAGGTGAACAGGGCGACAATGGTTTTAACCAGCCGCGCTTTAACAATAATCAGGGCGGCTATGGCAATAATAACCCGCAAGGTGGCTATGGTTCAGCGCCACAGCAAGCTGGTTTCAATAACAACCAGGGTGGGGGGTATGGCAACAATAACCCGGGCGGCTTTGCACCCAAAGCACAGCCGGCGCCAACTCCGGCACCTGCGGCCGATCTAGATGATGATTTACCGTTCTGACACCTACTAGAGACCATGTTTTGTAAAGTTTATAAAATTATTCTTTATTAGTAGTTAGTTACAAAAGAAATTTACAGATACTAGAAATGGTTCTGTAAATTTTTTTACTTATGATTTATGATATTTAATACTTAGATATTTTGTTAAATAAAGCCATGATGTTTGTTAAAAGATTTGTAATGAGTGGTGGTGAGAGATTCGCTGTTCTTTTGAATAGTGATGGTGTTCCTATGACTTATCCAAATTTATATACGATCATTCATTTAAGAAATCGTGGTCAATCAATCAATACTATTACAGCTATTCTAGAAGATATTAAGTTGCTGTTTCAGTTATTGGATAAGTTAGGAATTGATTTGGAACAAAGGATTAAAAATAAAGATTTTTTAAAATTAGATGAAATCGAAGCTTTAGTAAATTTAACCAGTTTCAATCGTAGCCGATTAAGCGGGACAGCTTCAAAAAAAAAGATCATAAGTTTTCCAAAAAGTAATAACAAAGAGCGAGCTAGAGCAAAATTGGTTGTTACTCAGGACTATGTATCCAAACAATTGATATATCGGCGGTTAACTAATTTTGCCGAATATATTGGGTGGTTTGAGACGCATCTTCATTCATCTGCAATAACAAGTACAAAGCAGTTTTTAAAATCTCGTAGACCTCGTAAGTCCATGGATATTCAGGCTGAATACAAATCTTTTGATACTGATCAACTAAATAAAATTTTAAAGGCAGTTGATCCTGATAATCAGAACCGTATTTGGACTTCAGATTACATTACTTATAGAAATGAGCTGATTACCTATTTGTTTTTATATCTTGGGTGTCGTAAAGGTGAATTATTAAATTTAAAAATTACAGATATAACACCCTCTCAAGGTGGTACGTCGTATCTTACTATTAAGCGTAATCCTCATGATGGAAGTGATTCTAGGCTATATCAACCGTTGGTTAAAACTAGAAGTCGATCAATTGCAGTCAATCAAAACTTAAAGAAAAAATTAGAAACTTACATTTTAAATTATAGATCAGCCATACCGCATGCAGAGCTAACAGACTTTTTGATTTTATCAAATAAAGGTAAACCTTTATCAATAAAAGCTCTAGATAAAATCTTTTCAGAAATTTCTGAAGTCGTTTTATTCAATGTGCATGCACATGCATTTAGGCATACATGGAATGATAAATATACAGATAAAGTTCAGACTTTAATTAAATCTGGAAAAATAACAGAAGACCAGGCTGAGAGAGATCGTGCGTATCTGATGGGGTGGATACCTAACTCACAAAGTGCAAGAAGATATTCAAGACGTGCAGAGAATAAGCGTGCCGTAGAGGTTGGCTTAAGTATCCAAGAAAAATTTGAGGATGAGAATGAATAAATCAATTCGAATCGATAGTTTAGATAAGTCGCAAAATACTTTTACCTCATTCAAAGGTTATGAGTTTAGTATCGATGATCAGAAATGGGTATTAGATATCAATAAAACTATAGATATCTCTCGTATACGAAATTTTGAGTTTTCTGTCCAATCTGATGTAGTCATGACTTTGGTTCATTTTGCTAAGTATAGTTCAAGTTCACATACAGCAAACATGTGCGAATATATTGGTAAATATTTTGATATTACAGGAGAGGATCATTTTTCAATTAAAGGTCTTTTAAATTATAAAAATTTTTATTCGGCAAAAAAAGATGAATACAAAGTAGCTATGCTACGAGTCTTTTTGAAGAAACTATATGATTTGGGTTATTCCTCAGTAGATGATGAAGTTTACGATCTAATGGATTCATGGAGATTGAGTGGCAATGAAAAAGGAGCAGCAGTCCTTTCCCTTGATCCAGATGAAGGTCCATTTAGCCCATTTGAATTTCAAACAATTATCACTAGAACCAATGAATATTTAGCAGAAAATAAGATTTCCTATTATGAGGCTGCTCTAATTCGTGTTTTTTGTGCGACTGGTAGACGACCAATTCAAATTGCTGGGTTAAAAGTAAAAGACTTATACGAGACCGATAAGTATAAGTTTAAGGATGAAAAAAAAGTTCATGTACTCAATATTCCAAAAGCTAAAATAAGAGGTGCTAGTGGATTTCGTTATGCTTTTCGTGAAGTAGGAATTCGTGAAAGTATCGTACAAATATTGTTTGAGCATACTCGAATTTTAAAGCAGAAATTAAGTAAAGAAATAAAACGAGAGCTATCTGAACAAGAGTTTGCAGAGCTACCGCTATTTTATGATTTTGAGAAATTGGTTAATTTGGATTGGGAAAATCGGCATGAAATTTCAGAAATTTTGCCAAAAGAAATTATTCATTTGCCTACGGTTCAATTAACTCAAAAGTTAAAAGATGCGGTAAGAAAGCTTGGTGTTCGTTCAAGGGAAACAGGTGATCCAATATTTGTTAATGCTTATAGATTTCGCTATACGCTTGGAACAAATGCAGCTAGGCAGAAAGCGGGTGTGAATGTGATTGCAAAGTTGTTAGATCATCATGATACGCAAAATGCTCACTGTTATGTGCAGAGTGTGCCCGAAATTGCACAGCAACTATCATCTATAATGGACGATAGTTTACGCAAATATGCAGATGCTTTTCAGGGGAAAGTTGTAAGAGATGAGATTGAAGCCCAATCACAAATTAAAGACGCGAATAGAATTTCTTCTGTAGAACAAGATTGTGACGTTGGTTCATGTGGTACAAATCAATACTGCAATGATTATGCACCAATCGCATGTTATCTATGTAGCAAGTTTATGCCTTGGGCAAATGCACCTCATTATTTGGTTCTAGAGCAATTAATTAAAGAGCGAGATGATCTAATTGCGATGGGTTGTAGCCTTGAAGTCGCTGCCGTGAATGACCGTACAATTATTGCCGTTCAGCAAGTTATGGATGCTTGTAAGGAGTTCAACCATGGATAATTTAATATATTTTCCATCTGACAAAATCCAATCTCCTTACTCCGAAATTAAGCAGTTTATTGATTTTGTTAAACAATTATCTGAATTAAATGAAGATATTAAATTTGATGAGAATTATTGGAAAGGCGAAGTAAACTTTGTCAAAACAGGTATTTCATCCAAAGATAGATCACCTGAAAATCTTTTGCATCATTCAATTCTAGAATTTGCCAAAGCCTATGTTAAGTATCAAAGAATTAACAGTAAGTTAAAAACTCAAGATACGATTCTTTCAATTCGGGCCATAGAACAAATATGCTTAGACCGATATGGTGAAGTTGATTTAACTAAATTGATTATTGCTGATTTTGACTTAGCTGCTGAAAATGCAAAGGAAAACTATAAAGCAAGTTCTGCTTATCATGTGGGTAGACAGCTAAAGATTCTTTTAGACTTTCTTCGCCAATTAAAAATATTAGCTTTACCAGATTGGAAAAGTCCAATTAAAAAGCCTTCTGAAAAATCAATTGTGTTAGATGCAGAGTCAGAGGAACATCGAGCTTCTAAACTTCCTGATGAGGATGCTATTTTTGCTCTAGCTGATATTTTCTCTCGAAAGGATTCAGAGTTGTCAGGTAGAGATATTTTTGTCACCAGTGCTGTGAGTTTGCTTCTAGCTGCTCCAGAACGAGCATCAGAGCTATTTTTCTTAAAGCATAATTGTATCCATGAGGAAGAAGTCCAAACGGTTTCTAAGAGCAGTTTAGGGCTTGTGGCAGATGGTTCTAATATTGAGAAAGTATTAGGTATCAGGTGGTATGCACAGAAAAATTATGGGTATGACATTAAATTCATTCCGAGTGTCATGATTCCAACGGTCAAACGGGCTATTAAACGTTTGATTAAGATGTCAGAAAAGTCTAGACATTTAGCATATTTGCTTGAGACAAGTGATAAATTTCCGAGACATGAGCTTTGTCCCAAAGTGCCTGATGATCAGTTATTAAAACGTAGTGAAGTGTTGTTGGCAATGGGGTTTGATGTGTCGCAATATGATGACAGTCAAGCAAATAAAAGTGCAAAACAGTTTTTAAAAACTCGTGATATTCCTATTGGCGATTATGAAGTCTGCCTGAACGATTTAAATATCATATTGCGAAATAGACTGCCAGATGGCTTTCCTTACGTACCTTTTAAAACAGGTAATGGCGTACAGGTTAAATGGTCTGAAGCTTTATTTTGTTGTTTTGCAAACCAATTTGACAAGGTTAAACCAACTATTTTGTCAGAATTATGGATGCCTCATATTGATACTATAAATGAAGACTTATCTCCTACCAAAAAAAAGAAAAAAGGAAGTGATGAGTTAACAAATGTTCAATCCATTTTCCAACGATGGGGATATGGTGACTACAGTGTGTCTACCCATCAATTTAGGCATCTTCTCAATACGATAGCAAATACCAATGGAATGGATAGCATGTTACTCGCTAAATGGTCAGGGCGAGCTGATATGAAGCAAAATCGAGTATATGACCACACTTCGGTTGAAGATCGTAATTTTGGCTTAATTGAGATGCAGAAAAATGAGGTTGGTACAGTAAATACTGATAGTACATTTACATTTCAGATCGCTACACCTCGAACTCTACAAGAGCTAAATACCAAAACAACATTGTCTATGCACACTACCGAGTTTGGACTTTGTACACATTCTTATATTGATGAACCCTGCCTAAAGTATAGAAATTGTCTTAATTGTACGGAACATGTCTGTATTAAGGGGGATGAAGAAAAGAAAAAACGGCTTCAAGATCGACTTAGAAAAGAAAAAATCTTATGGGCAAAGGATAAGGAAGCTGTTAGTAAAAATGTTACTGGTGCAACGGTCTGGTTGGGGACTAGAGAGCTTACGATTAAACGTTGTGAACAGTTAATTGCCCTACTAGATGATTCAAACATTCTTGATGGAACGCCTTTAAGTTTGCCGCCTTCGGAAGATGTTACACATCTTGATTTAGCGTATCAAAAAGCAGGTCGTAAACGTATCCCCGTTATTGAGAATACTCAACGGAAAAAGATAGAGGATGAACCACATTTGCTCAGTCCTGCATTGCAAATGGATTTATGGATTTGATATGGCACAGCATTTAACTGACAAAGACATTGAAAATATTGTCGAGCTTCTTGATTATTGGTCTTTAGATGAGAAATTAACATGGGAGCGGCTCTGTAAGGCTATTGAATTACAGTTAGAACTTGTACCTGCACCAACTCGTCAAACATTGCAGAAATACGCTCGTATTAAGAATGCTTATGACCAAAGTAAAAAGCCATCTAAGGCTTTGAATGTAAATACTAATAAGACGAATAAACTACCTGCTAGTCTGAAAATTGCTCAAACTAAAATTGAGGCTTTGGAGGCTAAGAATGCAAGATTGGAAAAAGAAAATGCTATGTTGTTGGAACAGTTTGTGGTGTGGCAATACAATGCCCATAAGTATGGGCTCAGCATTGATAAATTGAATGAGCCAATGAGCAAAAAAAGTTCGGATTGATCAACAATCGAAGAGCTAAATGAGTTCTTAGTTCAGAAGCAATAGTAAAGTGTATTAGCTCAGGCTTACGTTCCACTTTAATATATTTGTTTTCATAACTTATTAGTTATCAGCAAATTTTTAGTGAAATAAGAAAGTGTAAATTTTTAAGCAATTTCTCATTGAATTTTTACAAAATACATCACATAATGATATAAGTTAATGAAATATATGTATTAATCTTATTTTGGTGTGTATATCCATTTTGAGTACTGAAAACCGGTAGATGATCCGCTCAAAAGCCTGCCAATCTGGTGGGCTTTTTTATTTAGGTGGAGAATCGCTCACTGGCCTGGCCTTAAAAATAAAACTTTCCAAAGAAGGCGGGAATTTAAATAGCTTCCCGTACAAAGCTGGGATTCTTTATTATTGAAGAAATAAATAAAAATTGAATATTCAATAGAAAATTTTAATCTAAAAATCCGATAGTTTTTATGGAAATTTGCGGTTTTTCCTATTGATTGGTTTTCTGTATTCTAGCTGTATCGAATGAATACACAATTTTAGCAATAGATAGGAAAATCGAATGAGCTTAATCAATACTGAAGTCAAAGCATTCAAGGCCACTGCTTATCACAACGGCCAGTTTGTTGAAGTGTCTGAGCAGGACATGAAAGGAAAATGGTCCGTGGTCTTTTTTTATCCTGCAGACTTTACCTTTGTGTGTCCAACCGAATTAGGTGATCTGGCGGATAACTATGCTGAATTCCAGAAGCTGGCTGTGGAAATCTATGGCGTATCTACCGATACTCATTTTACTCATAAAGCCTGGCATGATACTTCGGATGTGATTGGTAAAATCCAGTATCCATTAATTGGCGATCCAACCTGGACCTTGTCTAAAAATTTCGATGTGCTGATTGAAGCTGAAGGCTTGGCAGATCGGGGTACTTTTGTGATCGATCCGGATGGTAAAATCCAGATCGTTGAGATCAATGCCGGTGGTATTGGCCGTGATGCCCAGGAACTGCTGCGTAAGATCAAAGCAGCACAATATGTGTATGCCCATCCCGGAGAGGTATGTCCTGCGAAGTGGAAAGAAGGTGAAGAGACACTGGCTCCTTCAATTGACCTGGTCGGTAAAATCTAATCAATTCGATCTAACTGCCAAGATCCAGCCCATACAGGCTGGATTTTTTTATTTAGGCTGTAAAAGACTCAGCTTATATAGCCGTTATGCTGGGTGGCGGTAGTTCTTAAACCCTGTATCAGATGTTCGATTAGCTTTTCCATCACCAGACGTTGTCCTTTGCGTGAGGCATAGACCAGTTGTACAGTGCCCATATTGGAACACCATTCGGGCAAAATATGTATCAGGCGGCCTGCCTGTATATCTTTTTCAACGGTTAAATAAGGCAGGTCGGCAATTCCCAAGCCATCCATCACCGAATAATATACTCCGGCTAAATCATTGCTTTTAATACGTGGCTGTAAGGGGATTTCGATTTGTTCATGACCGCTGATATGCTGTAAAAGCCAAGAGTGGTGTGGTTTTTGTGTGCCCAGAACGATGGTTGGAAATTGATGTAGATCTGCCGGAGACTCAATCTGGCGGTTCTTTAGCAGACTTGGGCTGGCGATTAAACAGTGCGTGGTTTTAATCACATCACGAACCACAATGCTGGAGTCTTCATTCGCCTGAAAGTTGGTACGAATTGCCAGATCAATATCATCATGCAGCACATCGACACGCCGGCTGGTCAGCTCCATTTCTACCTGAACCTGAGGATAGGTCTGTAAAAAATCATTTAATAAGCTGCGCACCTGATAGTGCATCATGAGTGACGGGCAGCTGAGCTTGATCAGGCCTTGCGGTTCGCTCCTCTGTTTCAGCAGGACACTGTGCGCGCATTCGACCTGATGAATGATCTTTTCACATTCCTGAAAGAATTCCTGACCTAAGGGCGTAACTTTAAAATGGCGTGTGGAACGCTGGATTAGGGTGACATTGAACTGTGCTTCAAGGTCCAGAATGCGCCGGCTGAGTTTGGACTTGGTGATATTGGCGGCTTCACTGGCTGCACTAAAGCCGCCATGTTTCACGACCAGATAAAAATAATAATAGTCATCAAATGAATGCATGTATTAGCCTGGCATATTGAATTCATCTCAAAGTTATAGCATAGGATAAGTCAGACGAATTCCCAAAGCATCTCTTCTGATCGGAACAAGGATCAGTGTGCTTAAAAGCAGCCCGAAGGCCGCTTTTAAGTACTCGATGGGATTATTTTGCTGCAGTATTCTGGTTATAGCTGTTGATGAGGTTGCGATAGTCAGGAATATGATTGCCAAATAAAGCCCCCAGACCTTCAATATCGTTACGCCAGTCACGGTGCAATTCACATGCAGTACCGAACCAGGTCATAAGCTGTGCACCTGCCTGAGACATACGATCCCAAGCAGAATCACGGGTGAGATGGTTAAATGTACCCGAAGCATCTGTGACGACAAAAACCTCAAAGTCTTCTGCGAGTGCTGAAAGCGTAGGAAAAGCCACACATACTTCAGTGACTACGCCTGCAATGATCAGTTGTTTTTTTCCGGTTGCTTTAACCGCTTTCACGAAGTCTTCATTATCCCAGGCATTGATTTGGCCAGGACGGGCGATATACGGGGCATCTGGGGAACATTTCTTTCAGTTCTGGGACCAAAGGGCCATTCGGGCCTTGTTCAAAACTGGTGGTTAAAATAGTAGGAAGATTAAAGTATTTTGCAGCGGCAGCCAGTGCCAGCACGTTGTTTTTAAATTTGTCCGGATCAATGTCACGCACCAGAGAGAGCAGACCGGTTTGATGATCTACTAACAGAACAGCTGCATTGTCTTTGTCTAAACGTACATAGGGCTTAGCCATTTTTATACTCCTCGTTATTCAGTATTGGAGACACCGGCTTGAGCTATGTATTGCCGACGTCCCTGAACTCCATAATAGTCATGAAAATGAGACAAAATAAGCCCAGGTTACAGGAAGCTTAATCTTAAAATAGGACAAAGCCTAATTTCTATTGTTTTTAAAGACTTATAGAAAGTTTTTTAGCTATTTAAAGATATCACTGTCCTATATTTGGAATACTGAATATTAATCTCACTCTATCTTGGGCGCAGGCGAATGCTTAAAATAAGCATATGTTTATCCTATCGTCTATATAGGAGTGAAAAGATGAAAAAAGTGATCGGTGTGTACCGTAACCAGCACATGCACTGGGTAGGTGACGGCTTTCCAGTCAAAAACCTGTTTTCTTATGACCGCTTAGGTCAGGCCATCAGCCCATTTTTATTGCTGGACTATGCTGCGCCTTACCATTTTGATCCCGCGACGGTACAGCGCGGTGTAGGTTCACATCCACATCGTGGCTTTGAAACGGTGACCCTCGCTTATCAGGGTGAGGTCACACATCAGGACTCCAGTGGTGGTGGCGGCACGATTCAGGCAGGCGATGTGCAATGGATGACTGCAGGTGCTGGTGTGATTCATGAGGAATTCCATTCTCCAGACTTTGCCCGGCAGGGTGGCCTGTTTGAAATGGTACAGCTTTGGGTGAACTTGCCAGCCAAGGACAAGATGACTGCGCCGGCTTATCAGGCGATCACCCAAGCAGAGATTCCACGCATTGAAATGGACCATGAGGCCGGGCATATCCGGGTGATTGCAGGGGAATATGGAGGACATCATGGTCCTGCGCAAACTTTCAGCCCGATCAATGTATGGGACGGAGAGCTAAAAGCAGAATATGAAACCTTCCTCGATGTACCCGCACACCATACCACTCTACTGGTGTTGTTAAAGGGGGAGTTGGTGGTGAATGGCGCGCAAAAAGTGCTGGACAGTTCCATTGTTATGTTTGCCCGTGACAGTGATTCTGTGATTCAGTTACAGGCCTATCAGGACAGCCAGTTTGTGCTGCTCAGTGGTGAACCGCTCAATGAGCCAATCCAGGGGCATGGTCCATTTGTAATGAATAATAAAGCTGAAATTATTCAAGCCTTTGAAGATTTCAATCAGGGCCGCTTTGGTAAAATTCCCGTGAAGAGCTAAAGATATTTCAGTCCAGAAAACAAAGAAGCCTCTGCTTTTGCAGAGGCTTTGATCTTTTTATGCGCTGTAGTTTTTATTGTTTTGAGTGATTTTCTTATAAATCCATCTTGATACTTCTGGATGAATTTATAGTTTTATAATGGCTACATTATACACTTAGCGGATTTTTTGTAAACCGGTTGTTAAAATAATGGTTAAAAAAAACATATGTTTTTAAATATTTTTTTCTTATAACTAAATTAAAAATAAAGATAACCAGTCGTATTTTAAAAATTATTCCAAGGTGCTGAGCGGGATAAAAAATCATGGAAATTTCTGTTAATAGAGGTTTACGAAAAAAAAATATTCTGGAAGATTTTAATAACCTGTTTGCCGGGTGCATGGTTCATAATTTCTTTCAGTTTTTCAATGACGGATGATCAGCTTGGATATCGCAGTAATTGGTAGTGGCATGGCCGGACTGGCTACAGCCAGAATTCTTCAGGACGCAGGACATCATATCACCATCTTTGAAGCGCTTCAGGGTCGCGGCATGGACAGCCATAGCCTCGAGTTTGAAGGTGGCTTGATTGATGCCCCTTTACGTGTGATGAATCCTTATCTGTGGAAGAATACGCTGAGCCTGGCCACTCATCTGGGCATTAAAACCTATCCGGTACGTACCTACATGGCCTGTAGCTGGTTATTTGAAGACCGGACCGAAACCTGGCTAACCACTTCACGCAGCCGAATTGGCAATATTCCAATTATCAATAACCGTAAAGGGATCCAGCAATATGGCTGGCGACTGGTCAAAGGCCTGTTGCAACTCAAAACAGCGCTGACGAAATTTTTTAAATCCGATCATCAGGACATCAGCCTGGCAGAATTTATTAACCGTAACGAAATCGAGGAAGTATTCTGGCATGGTGCGGTGATGCCGGTACTGTATACCATCTGTACCTGTAATCCGAAAACCATCGGAGAATGGCCAGCCAAACCTTTACTCACCTTCCTGCGTCAGTTGACCGATGGGGATGCCTTGCTGCGTCTACAGGGCGGCACGCCAGCGCTGGTCGATAAACTGATTGAAGGCATTGAAATCGAAAGCGGCGCACGGATTGTGTCTATCAAGCAGCAGGATGACAAGGTACTGGTAGAGAATTCAGCCAGTCTGGTAAAAAGTTTTGACCGGGTGGTGGTGGCAACACCCACCGTGCATATTGAAGAATTTCTCGATCAGTCACAATTCAAAGATGACATTGCGCTGTTAAAGAAATTTAAGTTTGAACAGGGTGAGCTGGTAATTCATAGCGATAGCAGCGTGATGCCGCCGAAGCGTAAAGACTGGGCTGTACTGAGCTATATGATGGACCGTAAGTTCACCCGTCAGCAGTTTACCATCTGGCTGAATGCCATTGAACCGACCCTGGTGGGTAAGTCTCCGGTATTTCAGACCTGGCGTCCAGTCACTGACATTGATCCGAAAAAAATCATTTCTTCGGTGAAGCTGACCCGTGCGGTGGTAGATGCCAATACGGTCGCCCTAAATCAGGAATTACAGCAACGCCATCTGGAATTGAACCGTAAAGTCTTCTTCTGTGGTTCCTGGTCATGCGACGGCTTGCCGATTTTGGAATCGGCCGTAACTTCGGCAATGAAAATTGCAGAAATTCTGGGTGCGCCGTTGCCATTTAAAGGACTCAAACCTAAAGTAGAGGTTGCTCCACAACTCGGTTACTAAAATGAAATGGCTCCAGCGACTGCGTCAAGCTATTCCTCAACATAAATATGCCATTCAGGCAACATTGTTGGGAGATCAGGCACAGTTGCCCTGGAGCAATTTGGGATATTGGCAGGCAGGTGAGCAGGATTATGTCACGGCCTGCCGTCATCTGGCTGACCATCTGGCGCAAGCCGTCCATTTAAATTCAAAAGATAAATTACTTGATTTGGGCTGTGGTCAGGGAGCCAGTTTGCTGCATTGGCAACAGCAGTATCAGGTCCAGTATCTGGCAGGTGTCGAGTTACAGCCTGCTTATGTCAGCAATATTCGACAGCATCTTCCCGAGCTAAATGCTATTTATCAGACATCTTTTCTGCATTTAAAAGACATGCAATTGCCCCAGCGTTTTGATGTCGTGCTTAGTCTGGATGCGGCCTATCATAGCCCTGTGCCGTTATTCCTGGCGCAGCTTCGCAATGTTTTGAATTCAAATGCACGAATCGGTTTTCATCATCTGGTCCTGACCAAAAACTGGGAATATTTAAGTCCATTTAAACAACGTCAATATCAGCTGCTGCTTAAATCTGCTGATGTGAATTTAAACGACTTAATGAGTGTAGAGGTCCTACAGGACTGTCTAACCCAATTTGAATTTAAAAATATTCAGATTGAAGATCTGACTGAAGCCGTATTTTCAGGCTTTGCGAATTATGTTGAAACAACTTTAAATTCAAACAAATCCAAACCAAACATTAAAGCGCAAGTGCTGGATGATTTTAAAATTCAGATGACTGCGAAGCTTTGCGCTAAGCTTTATCAGGACGGCGTGGTGCGGTATGTACAAGTGACTGCACAAGCAGTTTAAGGCATGCGTACAGGAAAATGAAAGCTTTAGAAACATCAAAGCCTCACTAAAGAGCGAGGCTAAGAAAAGATCCCATTCTCAAACGTTTGTTGCTGTATTTTAAAAAATTCCAATAGGTTGCTTCAAATTTCTGAAAAAATCATCAATGATGCAGAAGAAATATGTGAAATGGAACATGGTGGCTGAAGGCGTAGGTGGTGTGGTAACTCCCTAATGGTTTTCAGCCACCTTTTTTTTAAGTGAATTTCTTATCTGCGATTCAGGTTATTTAATTAATTCAAATATTTATAAAAATCAGACCTACGCCGGCTTTTTTATTCTTACCCTTCCAACACCTCTTCCAGCAACTCCTCACTCGGTGCAAAGTAATAGGCGCCATCCATTGGAGTTACAAAATGTAGCAAGCGGTCATGGATTCCATCGCCAGAGGTACCGAACATGCGCTCTAACATGGCATCAATAATGGTTAAGTCTTTGGTATAGGCAATAAAGAATAGACCTTGGTCACCACGGCCATCACCATAAGGTAGAGAATGACGCAGAATTTCCATTTCCTCACCTTCCTCATCTTCCACTACAGTACGTGCAACGTGCGCATTTTCAGGTTTTACCTCATCCTCCAGTTCGATGGATTCCAGTTTACTACGACCCATCACTTGTTCTTGGGCATCAACTTTTAACTTTTTCCATTTTTCCAGATCATGTGCATAACGCTGTGCGAAAATGAATGAACCGTCCTGGAAAATGCCTGCATCTTCACCGAGTAAAGCGACCTCAGCACGGTCATCAGGAAATTGCGGGTTCTCTGTCCCATCAATAAAACCGGTAATATCACGGCCATCAAAATAACGGAAGCAGACACGCTCATCCAGAACATGAACTTTGTCACGGATGCCTTCAAAAAAAGCCTGGCTTAAAGCGAAACAGATATCTGCGCGTGCACTGGCGATATGAATCAGAACATCTGCAGGTACGACTGGCATGTCAAATGAACCCTGAATCGGCTCAAGCTGTTGAAAGCCGGCAGGGCTTTGTGAATAAAGTCGTGACCAAAGCTCAGGGCCAAAAGCGACTGCGGTTTTAATTTGTGCTTGAGGATGCTGGGTAATCAAACGGTCACGGGTACTAAATAACAGTTCTAATTGTTGTTTAAGTTCTTCAAGGCTTAAATCTTGCAGACGTAGCACAATAAAACGAGCATGATCTGAGGGTAATGGCAAAATTACAGATTGGGCAGACATTCATGAATCCTGTAATAAATTTCTGTTTTTCAATCAAACTATTGTGCCTGAATCGCTACAGAGTGAATAGTATTCGACTTGAATTTCACCAGGATTTTGACCTGAAGATATTGGAAAAGTCATATAATACTCGGCAAAACTGCTACTGAGCTATGTCATGTCCTATCAAGTTTGGTTTGCCTATATGTTGGCCTGCTGGGTGATTAGTATTTCACCGGGTGCGGGTGCAATTGCGTCCATGTCGAGTGGCTTGAATTATGGCTTTCGTCAGGGATACTGGAATGCGCTGGGCCTACAGCTGGCCTTGCTGGTACAAATTGCAATTGTAGCAGCCGGGGCAGGAGTGCTTTTTGCCACAACACCTTGGGCATTTTTGCTGGTGAAATGGTTTGGAGTTATCTATTTACTTTATCTGGCTTTTTTACAATGGAAAGCACCAGTGCAATCTATCCAGATTCAGCATGAACTGGCCCGTAAATCAGCCGGAAAATTGCTGTTAAACGGTTTCTTGGTCAATCTGAGTAATCCCAAAGCGATTGTATTTTTGCTGGCTGTATTGCCGCAGTTTCTGGATCTGTCCAAACCGCAATGGATTCAGTATGTAATTATGGCCGCAACCATGATTATCATTGATCTGATTGTGATGGCCGGTTATACCGGACTTGCTGCCAAAGTTTTACGCTTACTTAGTTCAGCGAAACAGCAAAAGGTGATGAATCGGAGTTTTGCGGTCTTATTTGCGGGCGCGGCATTTTTATTAAGTCTGGTACATCAATGAGTTGAGGAGTTTTGCTTATCTAGAAGCATATATATCATGTCCAGTTCAGGCGAGGCGTAGTCTAGCATTATGAGGGCAGCAGTGATTTGCCCACGGTGATGGGTGGCATGATTAAAAACGTGTATTAATGTGGCAGCATAAGGAAGTTGCAGAGCTTGGCCACGCGAGCTTCGATAGCTGATTAAGCTATTTAAAAGGTCTTGATTTAAAGCAGTGCCTAAGCTTTGCCATTGCAGACAGCTTTGATTGAGTCGTTTGAGCAAGGCCGTACGATCTGGTTCAAGAATATGATTTAAAGGTAGTATCGGTGAAAACCCGTGATAGAAACGGGAAAACCATAAGTGGTCAGCCAGCAATAAATGATTGAAAGTACCGGAAATGCTTTGAAAAAATAGACCGCAGTCCTTACAGAAGTCCTCATCAGAGAGAGGTTCAAGTGCTGCCGTCAGACGTTGAGTCGCCTAAATATGGTAGCGTGTCAAAAGATCAATGGTCTGGATATTCATCAATAAGCTGTTGTTTTTAGAATGGCTGAGTATAGGGCTTCTCGGACAGCGATCAAAAAATTCAAGAATTCAAACTGGATAAATTTGCTAGAAACTCTTCCTCTGTGATGACCTTTATACCATGCTGCTTAAATAAGGCTGCGGTAACCCCATCTCCCTGAATTTTATTTCCCGTAAACGAACCATCATAAATCAGATGGCTACCACATGAAGGGCTGTTGGCTTTTAAAATCGCGTCTGTAACCTGAAAATCCTGCGCAACTTTTAAGGCCGCATAAGCACCCTGTATAAAGGCCTGTGATACATCTTCTCCCTCTCTATCCAAGACCGATGCCTGCTGATGAAGTACATCCAGTCCAGAACCCTGTTGAATTTCAGCGGGCGGGCGTGGAATGGCCAAGCCGCCATGAACTTCTGGGCATAAGCTGACATATTGCTGAGCAAGGAGCTGCTCAACGATTTCTTTGATTAGACAGTCTTGTCCATCATAACGAACTTTCTGGCCAAGCAGACAGGCACTGATAAAGTAACGCTTCGTCATGGCAGCCTAGTTTGATTTTCTAACTTTTTGTAGGGTAAATATAAGGGCAAATAACATGGCCATGGTCAGGACAATGGTTAAGCCGGTCGAAGTATTTAAGCCGGCACTTGACCACAGCCCAACCGTCACGCCAATCTGTGCAATCACAAAAGCCCAGATCACCATCTGTTTGGGAGAATGAGCTAACAGTCGGGCAGTTAAGGCTGGAATGACCAGCAATGCACCCATCAGTAAGGAGCCTACTGCACGCAGCGCGAGTACGGTAAATAAAGCCAAGAGCAGCATAAAGATCAGGCGCTGCCATTTGGCATTCACCCCTTCACTGACTGCCATATCCGGATCAATCGCGATCTGGATCTGTGCCTGCCAGTTTTTATAGAGCACCGCCAGGGCCAGAATAATGACCGCTGCAAAGGTCGGTAAATCAGCCCATGAAATGGTAAGTAGATCACCAAATAAATAGCTGAGTAGTTCCGGTCTTAAACTGGGTAAATGCTGGATAAACAGCAGACCTGAACAGAGCAAAGTCGCCGAACACAGGGCCAGCAAAGCATCATTCGGCAGGCGTGGGTCATGCAATATCCAGAGAATAGCCACCAGCAGTAAAGCCAGAAAGGTTACACCGATCCAGAGCGGTAAGCTTAAGGCCCCCGCGATCGCCACACCGAGCAAAGTCCCATGTGCCATGGTATCAGCGAAAAAGGACATACGGCGCCACAACATCAGGCAGCCAAGTGGGGCTGTGAGGAACACGAGGAGCGTTCCCATGATCCAGGCAGGTAAAAGGAGGTCTAGCCAGTCCATCATGGTTTAAGCTTCCGGCTCGGGGTGAATATGTGGACGAGGGTCCTGTTGGCAGGGGATGGCCGAATCACCATGCGCGCAGTGCTCGTGATGGTGTTGATAGAATACCCGGTTACTACCAAAAATGGCCTGGTATTCAGGGTGCTGCTGTACCGTGTCTGGAGAGCCGCTACAGCAAATATGTTTATTTAAACAGACGACACGCGTGGTCCCTTGCATCACCCATTGTAAGTCATGCGACACCATCAAAATGGCACAGCCATATTTTTCTGGCAGACTGCGTACATAGTCATACAGTTCTGCTTCAGACTGAATGTCCAAACCTTGCATCGGTTCATCTAAAACCAGAATATCCGGTTGGCGCAGCAGGGCGCGTGCCAGTAATACACGTTGCCGTTCCCCACCTGACAATTGCTGCACCTTGGAATTTTCCAGCTTGCTGATGCCTGTATCACGAATAATTTCTGCTTTAACTTTGGCTGGACATTTTTCTAGA
The DNA here is from genome assembly GCF_013343215.1 of Acinetobacter sp. 10FS3-1. NCBI lineage: Bacteria > Pseudomonadati > Pseudomonadota > Gammaproteobacteria > Moraxellales > Moraxellaceae > Acinetobacter > Acinetobacter sp. 10FS3-1. The sequence continues at coordinate 2,772,903 of NZ_CP039143.1, read as the reverse complement.
GCCAGTAAATCTTTGACACGTAAAGGCAGACTGTGCGATGGATTGAATTTTTGTGGTACATAGGCAAATTTTAAGCTCCGGCTGCTCAGTACCTTACCGGATTGTGGTTTTACAATTCCGAGCATGACTTTAATTAAGGTAGATTTACCTGCACCATTCGGACCAATCAGCGTGACAATTTCTCTCTCTTGTAAAGAAAAGTCTACGGCTTTTAAAATGTCGCGCTCATCAATATTGACCCAAATATTCGAAAGTTGGATCAGAGGATCGGAGCTCATGCTTTGTTCTGGCACTGCTGACAGGTTCCTGAAATCTCGATAATACTGTGGTGTGAGCTAAAACCATCAGAGGCGGCCAGAGCATCTAGCTGATTCAGCAGATCCTGTGCAGAAGCTTCTTTGACGGCCTTACACGCCGTACAAATTAAAAAGGCAGCCTGGTGACCTTCACGCGGATGACAGCAGGGAATATAGGCATTAATAGAAGTCAGGCGATGAATAAAGCCTTTTTCTAATAGAAAGTCGAGGGTACGATAGACGGTAGGCGGTGCAGCAGGACGGTCACTGGCATTTTTCATTTGTGCCAGTAGATCATAGGCGCCCATAGGGCCGCTCGCCTTCAGGATGAGTTCCAGCACTTCTTTGCGCAGCGGCGTCAGTCGTGCTCCAGTTGCTGCACAAATACTTTCCGCTTCTGCAAGACGGCGCTCGACATTTGAATGATCGTGCACGCCATGCAATGCGTTGTGGTGCTCGTGCGAACATGAACCCATAGTTCACCTCAAGTGCGAAACTGAAAATTAAAAAGATTTCAAATCTTAGCATGAAGTACCTGGAGTTTCGATCAGGCATAGGTATTTTTGCTATTTTGTTATATTATAACACTTAACAATTTCCTCGTTTTTAGGTGAGTTCTACTCATGTTCCGTTTCCTTGCCCTGTGTAGTCTGGCTTTATTCAGCACATTCAGCTGGTCACAAAGTCTGGTGGTTTCGACGCAGCCCATTTATCTGATTGCCAAGAAAATTACCCAGGGGGCGGAGCAGCCAACCTTATTACTGGCCAATCAAAGTGGTCATGATGTCAGTCTGACTCCGGCACACCGTAAAACCATTCAAGATGCCGGACTGGTGATCTGGCTGGGACAGGCCCATGAAGCGCCGCTGTCCAAAGTGCTGGACAATAAAAAAAGTATCGCTCTTTTGGAATCAGGGATCCTGAGTATCTTGCCGATGCGTAATCCTAAAGGTGCTGCCTTAAAGGAGACGGTCGATACCCATGTCTGGCTGGATCCGAATAATGCAGTCCGTATCGGTTTCTTTATTGCGGCCTTGCGTTCCCAGCAATTACCGCAATATCGTGAAATTTACTGGAACAATGCACGTGACTTTGCGCAAAACATGTTGGCCACAGCCCAGCGTTACCACTCTGTCAGCAAAGCCCGTCCTTATTGGGCCTATCACGATGCCTATCAGTATCTGGAACGTCCGCTGAACCTCAAGTTCATGGGCGCCATGACCGATGATCCGCATGTGGCACCGACCATGGCACAGATCAAGTTCCTGCATGATCACCGTCCACAACCCAAAATGTGCCTGCTGGCCGAAGCACATGCCGGAAAAAGTCAGTACCGTAAACTCCAGCCAATTGTCTTTCAGACGGTGGATGAAAGCATGAATGGGGTAGGGGACTTTATACAGGGCTGGCAGAAATTGGCTGGACAAACCCAGAACTGCGTGTTAAGTGCGCGCTAATGATTTAAAAAATAGACAAGTTTTGATTAGTTTGCCAGCATTTGGCCTGTGGAAAAAAACACGACTAAGGTCGGGAAAAGATTGCATGTTCAGGGGTGTAACTCTATAATGCCTGCGATTAAAAATAATCATCAGCTAAACTTGTCAAGCATGCTTGCAGTGAGTGAATAAATAATGAGCCGAACTAGTCGCTTGATTGACCGACGATTAGCGAAAGCTTTAGTCCTCTTACAAGCGTGTATGATCCCTGTTTCAGCCTTGATCGGCTGGGTCGTGAAAGACTCAACCGCAGCCTTGAGTGCCGCTTTAGGGGCGTTCGTCTGTTGGCTTGCGACCTGTTATTTTTCATGGCAATCGTTTCGGACAGCGGGAGCTCGTGCCTCTAAACAGGTTCTTTCGAACATGTATAAAGGTATGATGGGCAAGTTTGCAATCGTGATTGTTGGCTTCATTTTAATTTTAGGCAATGTTAAGCCGTTGTCAGCGGTGGCGTTGTTTTGTGGTTTTATGCTCGTTCAGGCCATGTCGTGGGTCGCTCCGTTTTGGGTGTCACGTCTACAAAAACGAGTTTAAGCACAACAAAAAATTGAAAAGTTTTTTTTGAGCAGGCGAGATATCAAGCAGCACGCGATGTTCGCTTGTTCTATTAGTTTTTTGACATTGACCAGGTGTGATTTATGGCTGCTGAAGAACATGCCCTTACTTCGACCGAGTATATCAAGCATCACTTGACCAATATGACCTACGGCAAAATGCCGGACGGTACATGGAAGTTGGCCGAGAGCGGTGCTGAAGCTCAACAGATGGGGTTCACTGCTATTCACTTGGATTCAATGGGTTGGTCTATCGGGCTGGGTCTGATTTTCTGTTTGCTGTTCTGGGTCGTGGCGAAAGCTGCAAACTCTGGTGTTCCGACCAAGTTCCAGTCTGCAATTGAAATGATTATCGAGTTTGTAGATTCAAGTGTACGTGACACCTTCCACGGTAAGTCACGTCTGATTGCACCATTGGCATTAACTATTTTCGTGTGGATTTTCCTCATGAACTTGATGGACTTAATCCCTGTTGACTTTATTCCTTATACAGCTCAGCAGTTGATTGGTTCGATGCTTGGTGTAGATCCTCATCAAGTTTACTTTAAGATTGTTCCGACTACAGATCCAAACGTTACCTTAGGTATGTCAATTTCTGTATTCTTCCTGATCTTATTCTACAGTATCCGCGAAAAGGGTATTGGAGGCTTTGTTGGTGAGTTGGCACTGAATCCGTTCAATCCAAAGAATCCAGTTGCTAAAGTGCTTTTAATTCCATTCAACTTGTTGCTGGAATTAACCACTTTCTTGGCGAGACCAGTTTCATTGGCTCTACGACTGTTCGGTAACATGTATGCGGGTGAGTTGATCTTCATCTTGATCGCATTATTACCGTTCTGGATCCAGTGGGCATTGTCTGTGCCTTGGGCGATTTTCCATATTCTGATTATCACCCTGCAAGCATTTATCTTTATGATGCTAACCATTGTTTATCTAAGCATGGCAAGCGAAAAGCATTAATGTTAATTGCCTAACTGTCATAAGATGGTTAGGTACAATTTTTAATTTAATTGGGTATAAACCTAACCTCTGAGGAATTATCATGGAACTCACTTTAGGTCTAGTTGCAATTGCATCTGCTATTTTGATCGCTTTCGGTGCTTTAGGTACTGCGATTGGTTTTGGTCTTCTAGGCGGCCGCTTCCTTGAAGCAGTAGCTCGTCAACCAGAATTGGCTCCACAGCTTCAAACTCGTATGTTCTTAATCGCGGGTCTTCTTGATGCTGTACCTATGATCGGTGTTGGTATTGGCTTGTTCTTCATCTTCGCTAATCCATTTGTAGGTTAATCAGCTTAATTCCGAAATTCACTATTTGAGGAATTTGCAATGAATATCAACCTCACATTGTTTGGCCAAGCGATTGCGTTTGCGATTTTTGTCGCATTCTGCATGAAATTCGTTTGGCCACCACTAATCAATGCGATTAGTGAACGTCAGCGTAAAATTGCTGATGGCTTAAATGCTGCTGAAAAAGCGAAAGCTGACCTTGCAGACGCGCAAGCACAAGTGAAAGCTGAGTTAGATGCAGCAAAGGCACAAGCGGCTCAATTGATCGAACAAGCGAACCGTCGTGCAGCGCAATTGGTAGAAGAAGCTCGTACCCAAGCATCTGCGGAAGGTGAGCGTATTCGTCAACAAGCAAAAGAAGCTGTTGATACAGAAATCAATTCTGCTCGCGAAGAATTACGTCAACAAGTTGCTGCTCTTGCAGTGACGGGTGCAGAGAAAATTCTGAGCCAACAAGTTGATGCAGAAGCTCACAATGCCATGCTGACTCAGCTGGCTGCTAAACTTTAAGAGAGGCGGATTATGGCTGAACTCTTGACGTTGGCACGCCCTTACGCTAAGGCAGCATTTGCTTATGCTTCTGAGCAGAGTGCAACTGACTCATGGTCAACTGTACTTGAAGTGCTCAGTGCTGCGGTGCAAGACGAAGCATTTTCAGCTTATCTAAATCGCCCTGAGCTTACACCTGCCGAGCAGGTGGCTCTTTTTGCTAAAATTTTAGGTGAAGATCAGACCGCAGCAGTGTCTAACTTTTTGACATTGCTTGCAGAAAATGACCGTCTGACTCTGCTTCCTGAAATTGCTGCAGAATATGAACAGCTCAAATCACAGAATAACAATACTGTGGATGTTGTAATTGAATCAGCATTCCCATTAACTTCTGTACAAGAACAAACGTTAGCGCAAGCGCTCGAGAAAAAATTCGAAGCTGCGGTAAATGTTTCTGTAGAAGTAAAACCAGAGCTTATTGCTGGTGTAGTTATTCGTGCAGGCGACCAAGTGATAGATGATTCTGCGCTTAACAAGCTTGAAAAAATGCGTACTCGTCTTCTGGCTTAATTGCATATAAGAAGACTGAACTTTAAAAAGATTGAGGTATAGCGCAATGCAACAACTGAATCCATCCGAGATCAGTGCGCTCATTAAACAGCGTATCGGCGATCTGGACACCAGCGCGACCGCTAAGAACGAAGGAACCATTGTTATGGTTTCCGACGGTATTGTGCGTATTCACGGCCTTGCTGATGCAATGTACGGTGAAATGATCGAATTCGACGGCGGCTTATACGGTATGGCACTGAACCTAGAACAGGATTCAGTGGGCGTCGTTGTTTTAGGTAACTACTTAAGCCTTCAAGAAGGCCAAAAAGCGCGTTGTACAGGTCGCGTATTAGAAGTTCCGGTTGGTCCTGAACTTCTAGGCCGTGTTGTCGATGCTTTGGGTAACCCGATTGATGGTAAAGGCCCGATCGATGCGAAATTAACTGATGCAGTAGAAAAAGTTGCACCAGGCGTAATTTGGCGTCAATCAGTGGATCAGCCTGTACAAACTGGTTATAAATCAGTAGATACAATGATTCCAATCGGCCGTGGTCAGCGTGAGTTGATCATTGGTGACCGTCAGACTGGTAAAACAGCTATGGCGATCGATGCGATCATCGCTCAGAAAAACTCTGGCATTAAATGTATCTATGTAGCAATCGGTCAGAAACAATCGACGATTGCCAACGTAGTACGCAAGCTGGAAGAAACTGGCGCGATGGCGTATACCACTGTTGTAGCAGCTGCTGCAGCTGATCCAGCAGCAATGCTGTATCTGGCTCCGTACTCTGGCTGTACAATGGGTGAATACTTCCGTGACCGCGGTGAAGATGCACTGATCATCTATGATGACTTGTCTAAGCAAGCAGTGGCTTACCGTCAAATCTCATTGCTTCTTCGTCGTCCGCCAGGTCGTGAAGCATATCCAGGTGACGTGTTCTATCTACACTCGCGTCTACTTGAACGTGCTTCTCGTGTATCTGCTGACTATGTTGAGAAATTCACTAATGGTGAAGTTAAAGGCCAGACTGGTTCTCTAACTGCATTGCCAATTATTGAAACTCAAGCAGGTGACGTATCTGCATTCGTACCGACAAACGTAATTTCGATTACTGATGGTCAGATCTTCCTTGAAACATCTCTGTTCAACTCAGGTATCCGTCCTGCTGTGAACGCGGGTATCTCTGTATCTCGTGTAGGTGGTTCAGCGCAAACTAAGATCATCAAGAAATTGTCTGGTGGTATCCGTACCGCTTTAGCACAATACCGTGAATTGGCAGCGTTTGCTCAGTTCGCTTCTGACCTTGACGAAGCAACTCGTAAGCAACTTGAACATGGTCAACGTGTAACTGAGTTAATGAAGCAAAAACAATATGCTCCATACTCAATTGCTGACCAGGCTGTTTCAATTTATGCCTCTAACGAAGGCTACATGGCTGATGTTGAAGTGAAGAAAATCGTAGACTTTGATGCTGCGTTAATTTCTTACTTCCGTTCAGAGCATGCTGCGTTAATGCAAAAAATCGATGACACTGGTGATTATAACAAAGACATCGAAGCTGCAATCAAAGCAGGTATTGAAAGCTTTAAAGCGACTCAAACTTACTAATTTTCAACCTTGTTGAATTTAGTATTGGTTTGGTTCACGGAATCAACCTTCGGAAGCTCGCAAGGGCTTTCGAATACTAGGTTAAGCGTATGGCAAATTTAAAAGAAATTCGCGCCAAAGTAGCTAGTATCAAGAGCACGCAGAAAATTACTCGCGCGATGCAAATGGTAGCAGCTTCTAAGATGCGTCGTGCGCAAGAGCGCATGGCTCAAGGCCGTCCGTATGCCGAAAATATGCACCGTGTAATTGCTCACTTGGTTCAAGCGAATCCTGAATACAAACACCGTTATATGGTAGACCGCCCGGTTAAGCGCGTTGGCTATATCATTGTGTCTTCAGATCGTGGCCTGGCTGGTGGTTTGAACATTAACCTGTTCAAGAAAGTGGTTAAACACGTCCAGCAGCAACAAGAGCAGTCAATTGAAGTTCAATTTGCTTTAATTGGTCAAAAAGCGGTTTCTTTTTTTAAAAACTACGGCGGTAAAGTGCTGGGTGCGACTACAAACGTAGGCGATACACCGAGTCTTGAGCAGTTATCTGGTTCTGTACAGGTGATGTTGGATGCTTATGATAAAGGCGAGTTAGATCGTATTTATCTGGTATCAAACGGCTTTGTCAATGCCATGACTCAAAATCAAAAGATCGAACAACTTGTTCCTTTGGCAGCTGCTGAAGAAGACAAGAATCTTAACCGTCAATACGGTTGGGACTATATCTACGAACCTGAAGCTGAAGAGCTTTTAAATGGTTTGTTGGTTCGCTATATCGAGTCTGTGGTGTATCAAGGTGTGATTGAAAACATCGCATGTGAGCAGTCTGCACGTATGGTCGCTATGAAAGCAGCGACAGACAACGCAGGCGAGATCATTAAGAGCCTGCAACTTATTTATAACAAGCTGCGTCAAGCCGCGATTACTCAGGAAATTTCTGAGATCGTTGGTGGTGCCGCTGCCGTTTAACATTATTTTGAATTGAGGAGACAGCAATGAATAGCGGTCGTATCATTCAGATCATCGGCGCGGTTATCGACGTCGAGTTTGAACGCAACAGCGTTCCTAAGATCTATGACGCTCTCCAAGTAGATGGTACTGAAACTACTTTAGAAGTTCAGCAACAGCTTGGTGATGGCGTAGTTCGTACTATTGCAATGGGTTCTACTGAAGGCCTTAAGCGTGGTTTGAACGTAACGAATACTAACGCGCCGATTTCTGTACCAGTAGGTACAGCAACTCTAGGCCGTATCATGGACGTTCTTGGTCGCCCAATCGACGAAGCTGGTCCGGTTGCGACTGAAGAGCGTTTACCAATTCACCGTCAAGCGCCTTCTTATGCAGAACAAGCAGCTTCTACTGACCTTTTAGAAACTGGTATTAAAGTCATCGACTTGCTATGCCCGTTCGCGAAAGGTGGTAAAGTTGGTCTGTTCGGTGGTGCCGGTGTTGGTAAAACTGTAAACATGATGGAACTGATCAACAACATCGCGAAAGCACACTCAGGTTTATCTGTGTTTGCTGGTGTTGGTGAGCGTACTCGTGAAGGTAACGACTTCTATCACGAAATGAAAGATTCTAACGTTCTAGACAAAGTAGCAATGGTCTACGGTCAGATGAACGAGCCACCAGGTAACCGTTTACGCGTAGCGTTGACTGGTTTGACCATGGCTGAATATTTCCGTGACGAGAAAGACGAAAACGGTAAAGGTCGTGACGTACTCTTGTTCGTAGATAACATCTATCGTTATACACTAGCGGGTACTGAAGTATCAGCACTTCTAGGCCGTATGCCATCTGCAGTAGGTTATCAGCCTACTCTTGCAGAAGAGATGGGTGTTCTTCAGGAACGTATTACATCGACTAAGTCTGGTTCGATTACGTCAATCCAAGCGGTATACGTACCTGCCGATGACTTGACTGACCCGTCGCCTGCGACAACGTTTGCTCACTTGGACGCAACTGTTGTATTGAGCCGTGACATCGCATCTTCTGGTATTTATCCAGCGATCGATCCACTAGACTCAACTTCACGTCAGTTAGATCCACTGGTCGTTGGTCAAGAGCACTACGAGATTGCTCGTTCAGTTCAAAACGTTTTACAACGTTATAAAGAATTGAAAGACATCATCGCGATTCTTGGTATGGACGAATTGTCAGAAGAAGACAAACTTACTGTATACCGTGCACGTAAGATCCAGCGTTTCTTCTCGCAACCGTTCCACGTAGCTGAAGTATTTACTGGCGCGCCTGGTAAACTTGTACCGCTTAAAGAAACGATTCGTGGCTTTAAAGGTCTTCTAGCTGGTGAATACGATCACATTCCAGAACAAGCGTTCTATATGGTTGGTGGTATTGACGAAGTGATTGCTAAAGCCGAGAAACTTTAATTAGCTACTCTAATTTAGGAGATTCTCATGGCGACTATGCAATGTGATGTTGTAAGTGTTCAGGAGTCTTTGTACTCAGGCACTGTGACGATGCTAATTGCAAAAGGTGCTGGTGGTGAGCTGGGTATTATGCCTGGTCATGCACCGCTAGTAACTTTGCTCCAACCTGGCGCGATCCGCGTTATTTTGGAAAATGGTACAGAAGAGTTGATCTATGTATCTGGTGGTATTCTAGAAGTTCAACCGCATGTTGTTACGGTTCTTGCTGATACAGCAGTCCGTGCAGAAAACTTGGATGAAGCGGCAATTATTGAAGCGCGTAAACACGCTGAACAATTGCTGGCCAATCAAAAGAGCGATTTGGATGCTGCTGCTGCTTTGGCTGCTCTTGCAGAAACTGCTGCTCAGCTGGAAACGATCCGCAAAATCAAAAACCGCGCAATGTAATTGTCGGTTTGAGATTGAAAAGACCACCCGAAAGGGTGGTTTTTTTATGCCTTCCCCCTAGAAAGCAAGGCTAGAAATACTCTCTAAAGTTGCATAGCTTCTCATTCAGCTCATGTAATATATTAAGTCCATCATTTGCTTAATGAATTGATATGAACCTTATTGCTCATGAACCCCACTTTTGGGAACTCTATCAGGATGATGCTCATTATTACCTCAGTATCGCGGTAGATCTGGGTTCCGCACTGTCTTGCTGGGATGTGGCGTTGACACCACAAGAAATCTTGCAATATGAACATCGAGGTAGTGTCAGCATTCGGGAACTGGCAAAATCGGTGGTGGATCTGGTCTATAAAGGCGATTTTTCAACTCTCGAAAGTCGTGTGGTCAAGCCTTATCAACAGCATGCCATGCAGGCGGCATTTAAAGCCTGGCGTAACACTCAAAAAGCAGAATAAAATTTTATCGAGCAATAAGCTCACGAGGCCATTGTCTATTTCTGACAATATTGACCTTAAAGTTTGATCCAAAGCTTGATTCTGGTTAGATACCTGTAATTTTTGACAGCTGAGGGAATACTTGGCGTAGAAAGCTGGGCTTGATAGTCCTCTTAACAATTCAGTTGGTATTAAATTTTAGAATCCATTTAAAATATTAAACCACAACATTTTTTAGTCTTAATCTTGGCAATCCAGTGTTTTGCAGTAGAGGCGTGTTCTCCCGCTGCTTTAAGTTTTTCAGTCCTCTCCCGGTATTTTTCTTTCTGATAATCATATTTGGAAGTGCGCAAATTTTCTACAAATCTCTAACTATTGGCTATTTATTATTCGATATAGTGAAGAAAGAGCGCTTAAAAATGTTGGCTCCTTGATATGAGTAATTGGGAGAAAATAAATATGAAAACGACAATGAAAGCGGCGGTAGTCACTGAATTTAATCAGCCGCTGCAAATCCAAGAGGTGGAAATTCCGAAAATTGCGCCCGGTAAGGTATTAATGAAAATTATCGCCACGGGTGTTTGTCATACCGATTTGCATGCGGTACACGGTGATTGGCCGGTCAAACCGACTTTACCCTTTATTCCCGGGCATGAAGGCGTGGGTGAAGTGGTTGAAGTGGGTGCAGGTATTGAGCACTTAAAGGTGGGTGATATTGTGGGTGTTCCGTGGCTGTATTCTGCCTGTGGGCACTGTGATCATTGCTATGCTGGCTGGGAAACCTTATGTAAGCAACAGCAAAACTCAGGCTATTCAGTGAATGGTAGTTTTGCTGAATACTGTTTGGCCGATGGCAATTATGTGGGAGTGATTCCTGAAGGAGTCGACCTGCTGGAAATAGCCCCGATTCTATGTGCGGGGGTGACGGTTTATAAAGGCCTGAAAATGACCGAAGCCAAAACTGGGGACTGGGTGGCCATTTCCGGTATTGGCGGTTTGGGTCATGTCGCAGTTCAATATGCCAAAGCCATGGGTTTTAATATCGTAGCCATTGATATAGATGACAGCAAACTGGAACTGGCTAAAAGTTTAGGTGCAGATGTTGCCATTAATGCCCTGAAAGTGGATGTGAAAGAAGAAGTGATGAAAGCGACCGGAGAAGGTTGTCATGGTGTACTGGTCACTGCTGTATCACCAAAGGCATTTGCACAGGCGATTGCCATCATTCGTCGTGGTGGAACCATGGTATTAAATGGTTTGCCGCCAGGAACATTTGACTTGTCAATCTTTGATATGGTGCTTGAAGGTATTACCGTACGCGGTTCTATTGTGGGAACCCGGTTGGATTTAAAAGAAGCCCTGGACATTGCGGCACACGGTAAGGTCAAGGCCCATATTCATGTGGAACCTCTTGAAAATATCAATGATATTTTTGACCGGATGGCACATGGCAAAATTGATGGTCGTATTGTGGTGGATATGCGGCTTTAGCCAGTCAATCGCCCAGCCCCATTTGCTAGAGGTGAATGGAGCTAGGCGATCTGGACATTAACCTTCCTGAGTGGACTGCTTCTGATTGTCCGGAATCAGCATGCCCGCCAGTTTAATCATTTCAAGCTGGACGCTATTTAGCTGCTGTTCAATTTTCTTGAAGTCGACCTGGGTGAGGTCAATGTCGCCCTTGAATAAAGGAGTAGCCAATACTTGCTGATTGGCCTGTATCATATTTTGGCGAATAGAATCAATCTCTTGGCTCTTTAAATTCAGGCTGTTGAGCGTTTGATTCAAGCCATTTAGCTGTTGTTTCAATACGTTGGCAGTGGCCTGAAGCTTGAGCTGATCTTGGTCATTGAGGGCGGTTTGTAACTCAGATTGTGTCTGTTTAAGTTGCTCAACATAATCACCGGCTTTAAGCTGCATATCTGCCACATCACGAACGATATAAAACATGTTACCGCTTTTCCGTTCAGCTGCTGTTTCCGAAGATACTGGCTGCTCAGAATTTAACTCTGGTTTGGAAGCGGTAATCTCATCGGGTTGAACAGGCGGCTCTACCGCTTGCTCGCAGCCTAACAAGACCATAGCCGAACTAAATAAAGCAAAAGGAAGCAAGGCATTGGCAAGTATCTTGGCCATAAAATCAGGATCTCAATCTGGATATATTTCTTGGGGTTAATATAGAGACAAACTATGGAGATAAAAAAGATTGTTGCAAAGTCATAACAAATCTTTTTTAAGTGCTCTCAGAGATCACTCTGAAATCAGGGGAGGATTTAGCTAAGTCGTACAATACAGTGTACAGATGACGGGGGCTTTACCTGCTGAATGAATTATGCAGATCTTCAGCTACATGCCGCTTTGATCAGGCAAGCTAGAGTAGGGGGGAGAAGGATTTCAAAAATAAGTATCTATAAGGCTCATAGATACTTATAAAATCAGTAAGCAGTTATTTGGCGAGTTCAGCATTCACCGCATCTACGATACGCGGATCATCCGCTGTAATGTCGGGAGCGAAACGCGCGACGACTTGCCCCTGTTTATTGACCAGAAACTTTTCAAAGTTCCAGAGGACTTCAGGCGGTTCATTTGGGGTCAGGCCATAATCCACCAAGTCTTTCCACCATGGACCTTCACCGATACGTTCTGGCTGTGCAGTTGTCAATGTTTGATACAGTGGATGTTTATCTGGACCAGCCACAGAAATTTTAGCAAATAACGGAAAAGAAACATCATAGTTCAGTGAACAGAACTGCTGGATTTCTTCATTCGAGCCCGGTTCCTGTTCTAAAAAATTATTGGCTGGAAAACCTAATATTTCGAGGCCTTGATCTTTTTTCTCACGGTAGAGTTTTTCTAAACCTTCATACTGCGGGGTCAGGCCGCACTTGGAAGCGGTATTGACGATCAGTAAAACTTTTCCGGCGAATTGATCTAACTTTATCTCTTCACCTTGAATGGTTTTAATGGAAATATGGGAAATCGAGGTCATGCATGCATCCTTATCGCATATAAATTAAAGTTTTAGGCTGTTCTTTTTAACTGGAATCTCGCTAGGCAGCAAGTGATTTTAGATGGGGTTGTGATTAGGGCAGGCCAGGCCGAAGCTACCTGCCCGGTTTATTATTGAGCTGGTTGAGCTGGTTGAGCTGGTTGAGCTGGTTGAGCTGGTTGTGGATTTATTTTGGCCTGTAATGCTTGTACATCACGCATAATATCGTTTTGTACATTCATAACCTGTTGTTGAAGCTGCTTAATTTTAACTTCATCTGGTTTGGCTTCGGTGCTCAGGCGTGTCAGTTCTAGTCCTAGTTGATTTGAATGAATAAACTTGTTGCGAAGTTCATGCACTTCCTGGCTTTTCAGTGACAGTGTTTTTAGGTCACGATTAAATTCTGTCATGAAGCCCTGCATATCCTTCATGACAGTTTGAATCTGATCACGGTTATTGGCCTGTACGGCTTTCATCATCCGGTCTTGAAAATTCATGGCAGTTTCTGCCTTGGAGTTGGTCAGGGTTTGCAGATGATTCAAGTCATTGCGGATATCTTCATGCTGATTGGTTGTCATATTGCCTGAAGTAGCGGGAGCAGGCGTAGAAGAGGCAGTCGCTGTAGTACTTTGAGTGTGGTCTGATTTAGCTGGCTCAGTCGGTTTACTACAGCCTGCAAGTGTCAGGCCTACCATACAGGCAGTGGTGAGAAGTAATTTTTTCATGCAAAGCGTACCCTGTATAAAAGTAAGATTAAATTTCGCAGATGAGCGTTTTTATAAAAACCAATTTTTTATTTAAACACGCTTTAAAGACAGCAAGACACCGCTTTACTTTTTATACTTAAAAATCATACGTGATAAAAACAGCAGAACTGAGATTTTATTATAAATATTTGATATATATTTAATTTAAGGAGCGCATTTGTGAGGGAGTCTGGTTGGTATAGCGTTTGAAAAAGGCGATAAAGCTAGAGCTATGCTGATAACCCAGCTCATAGGCAAGCCGTTTGATGGAAGTACCTTGGCGAATTTGTCCAATGGCATAAATAATTTTGGCACGGTTACGCCATTCAGAAATAGGCAGGCCAAGTTCCTGCTGGCTTAAACGTAAAATCTGCCGTTCGCTCAGGCTGAATCGCTTGAGCAGGCTATGTAAGCCATATTGAAACAACATAGGATCTGCAAGCTGCTGCAAGACGGGAAGCAATACCGGATGCTGGCTTTGCGGTAAATAATCATCATACCTTTCGGCTTGGAGTATTTGGTCGAACAGCACCTGCAAAAGATGCACATACATCTTATCGGTAGCAGGAGGGTGTTCCAGAATTTCCCTGACCAAGACAGACAGAAAAGGCCGGATACTGAAGGTTGTAACGTCCTGAGGAAGATGCTCACATAAGCTGGGATGAATCCTGATGCAGATAAAATGGGTGATGCCGTGGTCCAGCGCAACAGAACAATGCTCCGTCTGGGGAGGTAGCCACAGGGCATAATTGGGAGGAGCCAGAAAGGTCTGTTTTTCAGTACGAAGCTCCAAAATACCATCCAGACTAAAATTAAAATCCCCCCACAGGGAAGAGTGGGGTTCCACCTCTTCATCTTTTTTATAAAAAAACTGATTGATCTCAATCAGCCTATCAAGCGTAGGAGAGTCCGGTTTTTGCATTATTCTGAATATCCGTCGAGATGTCCTCTATACAGTATAGATGTCTGAAATTCAGTATTTCAATTATTTCAGACTTCTATAACAATAAGAGCTTGAATAAGTTGAGGTGAGAAAAATGTCAAGCGATCTGCGTAATCCGACATGGGCATTTGCCTTGCCGGTGCTGGCTGTCATGATCTGGTCATTAAATATTGTGGTGACACGCTATGCAGCTGACCTGATTTCTCCGGCCAGTATCAGTTTTTATCGCTGGCTGATTGCCTTTCTCATTCTGACTCCATTTATGTTAAGTAAGGTCTGGCAGCAACGTCAGCTTGTTAGACAACACTGGTTACAGTTGGCGGTATTGAGCGCATTTGGAATGGTGCTTTATCAGGGTTTGGCCTATACCGCGGCACATTACACCACAGCCACCAATATGGGGCTAATTAATGCGTTTATTCCGATATTTACCATTCTGGTCTCTTTTTTTATTCTAAAAGATATACCGAATTATTTTGCCATTATCGGCAGTATTTTATCGTTTTGTGGTCTGATGTATGTGATGGCTCAGGGGGACCTGACTGCATTGTGGCAAAATGGCGCCCATTGGGGTGACCTGCTAATGGTGATTGCAGTATTTTTCTACGCCTTTTATGGGGTGTTTTTGAAGAAGTGGCAATTACAGATCCCTTTATTGATCAGTCTGTATATCCAGATCGGTTTCGCGCTGATCTATCATTTACCCTTTATTGCCTGGTTGGGGCTGGACAGTTTGAATACTGCCAACTTGAGCAGTGTGCTGTATGCGGGTATTTTTCCTTCGCTGATTGCGCCTCTGGTCTGGATGCTGGCTGTACAGCAGATTGGTCCCAACCGGACCAGTATTTTCATGAACCTGATGCCCGTTTTTACCGCGATTATTGCCAGTATCTGGCTGGCTGAAAGCTGGACCATCTATCATAGTATAGGCGGGGCTATTATTCTCCTGGGGATTTTACTGGCGCAATATCAGCCTAAAATCAGGTGGGCCTAAGCTGTTTTGTGTGGCTCAAAAGATCGTTTGGTTGAAATTCAATCAAACGAAAAGTAGATTTTTATTGAAATTGGTTGCTAAATGGGTAATTTTGAAGGGTTATATCAATAATAAAAATATAGCTTTATTTTAAAAACAGAATAGAAAGAGTAAGATATTTTTAATATAAGTTAAAATTTTTTATTTATTAATAGTTAAAATGTCTTAGATGATATTTTTTATA
The DNA here is from genome assembly GCF_013343215.1 of Acinetobacter sp. 10FS3-1. NCBI lineage: Bacteria > Pseudomonadati > Pseudomonadota > Gammaproteobacteria > Moraxellales > Moraxellaceae > Acinetobacter > Acinetobacter sp. 10FS3-1. Next base: position 2,757,460 of record NZ_CP039143.1, on the reverse strand, counting down.
TACTTGTTGTTCTGAAGCATTTCTCTCATAATACGCCCATCGAGAATGATGAAGCAAAAAAATCCTTGTTTTATCAGACTCCCAGAGATTTTTTGTACCCTCTGGATGTGATTTATACACATCCTTTTTTATGCTCAGCCATCCCTATATGGTTGAGCTTTTTTTTGTCTTAAAACTTTAGTCGGTCTTGATGAAGTTTAAAGCTTGGGTATGACTTTAGTCTCGAATGATTTCTCCGGTAACGGCATCAATGATCCGGCTTGGTTCCTGACTCAAGCCCAAGTCACCATTTAAATAATTTAAATCCTGCTGAAAATAGCCAATCGCATCTTGTAGGGAACGCGCGGGTTCCAGACCCGCAGGGTTGGCACTGGTGGAGACAATAAAGCCGCCAAAAGCCTGACAGAGGGCGACACATAGTGAATGACTGGTGACCCGTACTGCTACTTTGGGATGCTGGCCTTTAATCCAGGTAGGAATGTCATCATGGGCGGGTAATAACCAGGTAATTGCACGTTCTGCTGGTCGGTTATTACTCCAGGATTCAATCACCTTTTCACGCATTTCCTCGCTCAACTCCCCCAACAGATGTTCCACCTGAGCAATATGCGCCGCCAACAAAATAACGCCTTTTTCAACCGGGCGCTGTTTCAGCTTTAAAATCTGGTGAAATGCCTGTTCATTATAAGGGTCGCAACCCAGCCCCCAAACAGCCTCTGTAGGATATGCCAGAACTTGTCCAGCTTTTAGACAGGTCGCTGCTTCGGAAACAGAGGTGGTGATCATGTGAGTACCTTACTAAAAACGACAAAGGCCTATTGTGAACCTTATTTAAGTACACGACAACGCAGATACATGCCGGCTTGCTGGGTACTAAAGCCCAAAAGCTCAAGTTCCATCAGCTGGCTGGTAAGAGTAGCGACATCTTGCCTGAGCTGACTGCTTAAATGATCCAGATCTTGTCCAACCCAGTCCAGCTGGTTATACAGGGAGATCAGATGTTGCGGAATGTAAGACGGCTCATGTGCTGCTGTTTCATTTTTGATGGAGTTTTGCAGGGCTTGCCATTGGGTCGGCAGGGCCAGATCTTCAATCACCTGCTCGGGATGATCAACTAAAATGGCTCCTTCACGAATCAGTTGATGACAACCCTGATGATGCTCACTATAAATATGCCCCGGAATGGCAAAGACTGTTTTGCCTTGCTCCGCAGCCAGTTTGGCCGTAATGAGCGAGCCACTTTTTAAGGTGGCCTCTGCCACGATAATGCCGAGACTCAGCCCACTGACAATCCGGTTGCGCCGTGGGAAATGGTGTTGTAAGGGCGGGGTATTGGGTAAAAATTCGCTAATGACAGCTCCACCCTCAGCAATAATTTGCTGGCGCAGCTGCTGATGCTGGGCCGGATAAGTCTGGTCCAGGCCGGTTCCCATTACTGCAATGGTGCCTTGCTGTTGCAGTCCGGCGCGATGGGCGGCTTCATCAATCCCTTGTGCAAGTCCGCTATTAATATAAAAACCCTGTTCGCTCAGATAACTGGCAAAATCATAAGCGACCTGACGGCCATGCGCACTGGGCTTGCGACTGCCCACCAGAGCAATCTGTGCCTGTAACAAACAATCTGGCCGACCCTGGCCAAATAGAATCGGCGGACGATCATTATAGGGGCTTAACTGCTGCGGATAATGAGGATCACTGTCTAACAGAATGAAGTCACTATCACGTTGAATGCTCTGCAAACTTTGCTGAAACTTTTGTTGTGAAGCTTCGAGCTGAAACTCTTTCAGCCGCTGTACATGATTGGCATGAATGCCTAAGGCTTGCCAGATGGGTGCCTGATCAGGATGCAGGGCATCGCCCAGATGAGAATAGTGCTGCCGGATTTTATAGAAACTGGGCAGAGAATGCTGGACCAGATACCATAAACTGATCATGTCCAGTTGCGCAGCCGAGAAGGACTTCAACATGTCGAGACCTTTACCTGTTTTCTTATTATTATGAAATGTGGAGGAGGGAGATACTGCTGTTTTCAGCAGCATCTCTCAAGTACTATAAATTATTCATCCAGCAATGGAGGCTGAACCGCTGCCCCAACCTTGATTGGCAGCTCACTTTCAAGTACATAAGCATAGCTCAGCTGATCAAATGCCTTGAAGACCATGATATTGCCAATACGCTCACCCGGTAACTGAATACGCTCCTTGGTTTTCGGGTCGGTCACGACTTCACCTTTCTGGTTCACACTCAGCACATGGCCGGCCTGTAACCCATGCGTGGTACCACGGTCAATCGTGACCACACTATGTCGTGCAGCTGTACCGATTGAACCCAGTACACGCACAATCTGGCCACCAGAGGTTACATTTTCAGCATTGGTTGGATAAAACAGGGTCGGTAACATCGGATCATATTCTGGCAGGACACGGTCACCGCGACGCACTTCAGCAGTATAGGTATCGGTCAATTCCAGAGTACTGATGTCATTTTCATTGCGTACCGCAATCGCTGACGCGACCTGTATCAGCTCCTGGCCGGCATTGTATTTATTCCCTTTGGCATCGGTAAGCATATAAGGTTCAGCTTCACGATACACCCCATAACGCTGACCGGCCACAATCCCTTTACCGCGGCTATATACTTTCTGGCCTTTGCCTGCCAGTACACGCTGGTCTGCTGTTCCTAAAATATAAGGGGTTCCGGTCAGAGATTCCGGGGCAATAATCGTGCTACGTTCCAGCCATTGCTTGATATGTTCAAGCGGAATCACCGGAATGGTATTATTTAAAGATTCTACCCGAACCTGTGGTTGCAGCGCGGTGCTACCGATATAACGGCTGATAATGCCTGCACAGCCATCACCTTCATCTTTACCAATAATTGGACGGCCTTGGTAATCACACATCAGCAGGCGGTCACCCGGGAAAATCCAGTGTGGATTTTTCACATGCTTATTACTGGCCCAAATTTCCGGCCAACGTACAGGATTTTTGAGGAATCGTTTGGAAATATCCCACAGCGTATCGCCTTTTTTCACTACATAGACTTGTGGTGCATTGGCTTTTAGGCTCGGTGGATTGACGTTACGTGTAGGCGCTGCCCCAGCGGTGTGAATTGTTCCTAGCCCCAAGCCCATACAAACTGCGAGTACGAGCACATGTTTTTTAAACCCCGGGGCCCTAAAAAATGGCATGCCCTTCAAAACCTTTTTCATTATCATAATTCCTAAAATTATGTCTGTAGTTGCGTTATAATAACGATCTTACACACATTTTTTTGATGAAGCATTCCCTTCATTTGGTTTTTTGATCAATGGCATAGTTGAGGACGCAGTATGGCCTTATTACCTATTTTAAGTTTCCCGGACCCCCGTCTTCGCACCATTGCACAACCAGTCGAAGAAGTCACTGATGAGATTCGTCAGCTCGCTGCAGATATGTTTGAGACCATGTACGAAGCGCCAGGTATTGGACTTGCTGCGACTCAAGTCGATCGTCATATTCAGCTGATTGTGATGGACCTGTCTGAAGATAAAGATCAACCGATGGTGTTTATTAACCCCAAAATTACACCACTAACTGAAGAAACCCAGCCTTATGAAGAAGGCTGTCTGTCAGTTCCTCAAATATACGATAAAGTTGAGCGTCCGTCACGTGTAAAAATCGAGGCAATTAATCTTGAAGGTCAAGCATTTGAGATAGAAGCTGATGGACTTCTCGCTGTGTGTATTCAACATGAAATGGATCACTTAAATGGCAAGCTGTTTGTGGACTATTTGTCGCCATTAAAACGTCAGCGTGCACGTGAAAAAATTGAGAAAGCAGCCCGCCAGCGTGAAAAAGCCAAAGTTGCGGTAAAACGTTAAAGTTCCAGCTCTTTTGAATAAATTTAGCCCAATTTCGATTGGGCTTTGTTATACTCTGCCAGGCAAATTTTCAGTATCTGCTGTTTTGTAGGGCTAGCCAATCATGGTATTGCGTGGTGGACTGCTGCTTTCTCTAGTGGCTGTTTTTTTACAGATTGCTGTTTTTTTACAGCCTTTGCTGCCGGAGCAATATCAGGTTGCACCGGTCTGTGAAACCATTACGCGCGCACTTTTATCGCCGGTAACTCAGCATTCGTCTGCTAGTCATGCCGACTCTTCCCATCTTGAATCCCATTCTGTGATAGAGCAGAGCGCTGGGCATGATCACCACGATCCGAGTCATCAATGCCAGTACTGTACGGTCTACGGCAATCTGATCCTGCCGCCTGAGCTGGAAGTGCAAGAAGTTCTGGATCGTATTCTGGTCCGTTTAATTGCTTTTGAAAAAGCCTTTAAACATGTCTGGTTTGTCCTTCAACAACTTTTTCTTATTCCTCAAGGCCGCGCTCCGCCAGCATTCACTTAAAGCCTGTTTGATACGCCGGGTCTTCACTGACTTAGGCACAGTTATATCTATGATTTAAGTGAGAAACAAAATGGCTCAGCCAAAATTTTATTTACAGCCCCTTGCGGCTGCGATTGCTGTTGCGTGTACTTCAGGTGTGGTATTTGCAGATGAGGCGAAAGTGCTACACACACTGGCTCCTATTGTGGTGACCTCCGCTGCGGGTAATGAGGCCAATGGCCTGATAGTCAGTGCCGATCCTAAACAGCCCATTCAACCAATTCCAGCCACCGATGGTGCGGATTATCTGCAAAGCATTGTCGGCTTTAGTGCAGTGAATAGTGGAGCCGGGACCAATGGCGATGTGACCTTCCGTGGCATGTTTGGTTCACGCATCAAAATCTTGACCGATGGCACCGAAAACCTGGGCGCCTGTCCGAGTCGAATGGATTCACCGACCTCTTATATTTCTCCGGAAAGCTATGACCGTATTTCGGTGATTAAAGGACCGCAAACGGTGCAATATGCCAATACCGGTTCAGCGGCAACCGTGATTTTTGAGCGTACACCTGAACAGTTTGATGACGATCAAAACTACCGTGGTCAAGCCAGTGTCTTAATGGGTTCATTTGGCCGTCTAGACCATAATATTGAAGCTGCTGCAGGAGACGAGAAAAAATATATCCGTTTGAATGCTAACCGTTCAGTATCGGATAGTTATCAAGATGGCGATGGCAACACAGTCCCTTCAGACTGGGAGCGCTGGAATACCGATATCGCACTCGGTTGGATACCGGATGAAGATACCTGGGTAGAACTGACAGGTGGTAAGGCCAATGGTGAAGCCGTGTATGCAGGTCGTGGCATGGATGGTTCAAAGTTTGCACGTGAGAGTGTGGGCTTACGTGTTGAAAAGAACAATGTCACTGAGACTTTGAAGAAAGTTGAAGCACAGGTGAACTATAACTTTAATGATCATGTCATGGATAATTATAGTTTACGCGCCAAACCTATGATGGAAATGGCAACCAATGTAACGCGTAAAACCTTAAATGCACGTATGGCTGTGACACATGAGTGGGATAAATTACAGTTTATTACAGGTATAGATACCCAAAATAATGAACATGGTATTCGCAAAACAGATAAACAAGGCTCTTATCTGACTAAGCCTGTTCTGACCGATATGGAATTTCAATCTTATGGTGGTTTTGGTGAATTGAGCTATCAACTCAACGATCAAAATAAGTTAGTCACAGGTGTACGTGTTGATCAGGTCGAAGTAGACGCAGTACAAACGGCTCAACAACGTAAAGAAACCTTGCCAAGTGGTTTCATTCGTTTGGAAAATACACACCCAGACCATGAGGATGGCAAAACATATATCGGTTTGGGATATGTTGAACGGATGCCAGATTATTGGGAGTTATTTAGTCCTAAATCTGGTAATGGAAATCCAAATACTTTTAACAATATTGATACCGAGAAGACTTTACAGTTAGATACGGGATATCAACATCAACATGGAGCTTTAAGTTCTTGGGTTTCTGCATATGCAGGCCTCATTAATGATTATGTTCTTACAACATATTTGCCATCAACAGGGCATATGAAAATGTTGCAAGCTCATACTCGAAATGTGGATGCAACTATTGCAGGAGCTGAAGCAGGTGTTGGTTATCAATTTACAAATGCAATTCAGGCAGATGTGAGTACCATGTATGCTTGGGGTAAAAACACTACAGACAATACGCCGTTACCACAAATTTCACCTTTAGAAGCGCGTGTGAATTTACGTTATGTGCAAGACAAATATAATTTTGGATTATTGTGGCGCCTAGTCGATGGGCAAAATCGTATTAGTCAAAACGAAGGTAACATTGTTGGTTATGACCTGAAAAAAAGTGCTGGGTTTACGACATTGTCTATTAACGGCTCATACAACTTAACGAAGGATATAGATTTGTCGGTTGGTATTGATAACGTATTAGATAAAACCTATACAGAGCATTTAAATAAAATGGGTAATGCAGGTTTTGGAGATGGATTTGCAAGTGATCAGCAATTTAATAATATGGGCCGCAATTACTGGGCACGAATCAGTATGAAGTTCTAACTTGATTTAAAATTCAACAAAAAGCAGGAGGAAAATCCTGCTTTTTCTATTTTAAAAGATATAAATTTTATATTTTTCAATTGTTTATTATTTATAGGTATTTGGAGAGAAAATAACGAACATTTTTATTAAGATATTTTTTATATTTAAAACAGTAGCTTATAAATTTATTGGTTTATAAAATAAACACACGTTTCAAATGTTTTAAAAAAGGTGTTGCAAGCTCCCTGAAATGCTGTAGAATGCACATCCATCGGCAGTGATAAAGATTAAAACTTGTTAAGAAACAAGGGTTTAGCACAAGGTGTTAAATTTAATTGTCTTGAATGAGTTTAAAAATAATCGGATTTACTGGTTGACTTTCTATAAAGAAAGCGTAACATAGCCGACCTAGCTTGCTGCTGACGAAGCAGTAAGAAGATCATTAAGAGATTATGAAGAACAACTTGTGTGGATTTTTACTGGTTGATTGATCGAAATATTATCATTGATTGATTGGTTTAAATTACTCGAAGTTTATTTGAGAGAATTTTTCAGAAAATTGATGAGCCAAGATTGGTGTCCTTTAGGCACTACTGATTTTAAACTGAAGAGTTTGATCATGGCTCAGATTGAACGCTGGCGGCAGGCTTAACACATGCAAGTCGAGCGGGGCGAAGGTAGCTTGCTACTGGAACCTAGCGGCGGACGGGTGAGTAATACTTAGGAATCTGCCTATTAGTGGGGGACAACGTTCCGAAAGGAGCGCTAATACCGCATACGCCCTACGGGGGAAAGCAGGGGATCACTTGTGACCTTGCGCTAATAGATGAGCCTAAGTCAGATTAGCTAGTTGGTGGGGTAAAGGCCTACCAAGGCGACGATCTGTAACGGGTCTGAGAGGATGATCCGTCACACTGGGACTGAGACACGGCCCAGACTCCTACGGGAGGCAGCAGTGGGGAATATTGGACAATGGGGGGAACCCTGATCCAGCCATGCCGCGTGTGTGAAGAAGGCCTTTTGGTTGTAAAGCACTTTAAGCGAGGAGGAGAGTACCCTGGTTAATACCCAGGAGTGCTGGACGTTACTCGCAGAATAAGCACCGGCTAACTCTGTGCCAGCAGCCGCGGTAATACAGAGGGTGCGAGCGTTAATCGGATTTACTGGGCGTAAAGCGCGCGTAGGCGGCTCTTTAAGTCGGATGTGAAATCCCCGAGCTTAACTTGGGAATTGCATTCGATACTGGGGGGCTAGAGTATAGGAGAGGATGGTAGAATTCCAGGTGTAGCGGTGAAATGCGTAGAGATCTGGAGGAATACCGATGGCGAAGGCAGCCATCTGGCCTAATACTGACGCTGAGGTGCGAAAGCATGGGGAGCAAACAGGATTAGATACCCTGGTAGTCCATGCCGTAAACGATGTCTACTAGCCGTTGGGGCCTTTGAGGCTTTAGTGGCGCAGCTAACGCGATAAGTAGACCGCCTGGGGAGTACGGTCGCAAGACTAAAACTCAAATGAATTGACGGGGGCCCGCACAAGCGGTGGAGCATGTGGTTTAATTCGATGCAACGCGAAGAACCTTACCTGGCCTTGACATACAGAGAACTTTCCAGAGATGGATTGGTGCCTTCGGGAACTCTGATACAGGTGCTGCATGGCTGTCGTCAGCTCGTGTCGTGAGATGTTGGGTTAAGTCCCGCAACGAGCGCAACCCTTTTCCTTATTTGCCAGCACTTCGGGTGGGAACTTTAAGGATACTGCCAGTGACAAACTGGAGGAAGGCGGGGACGACGTCAAGTCATCATGGCCCTTACGGCCAGGGCTACACACGTGCTACAATGGTCGGTACAAAGGGTTGCTACACAGCGATGTGATGCTAATCTCAAAAAGCCGATCGTAGTCCGGATTGGAGTCTGCAACTCGACTCCATGAAGTCGGAATCGCTAGTAATCGCGGATCAGAATGCCGCGGTGAATACGTTCCCGGGCCTTGTACACACCGCCCGTCACACCATGGGAGTTTGTTGCACCAGAAGTGGATAGTCTAACCCTCGGGAGGACGTTCACCACGGTGTGGCCAATGACTGGGGTGAAGTCGTAACAAGGTAGCCGTAGGGGAACCTGCGGCTGGATCACCTCCTTAACGAAAGATTGACGATTGGTAAGAATCCACAACAAGTTGTTCTTCATTGATGTATCTGAGGGTCTGTAGCTCAGTTGGTTAGAGCACACGCTTGATAAGCGTGGGGTCACAAGTTCAAGTCTTGTCAGACCCACCATCTGCCATGAAACAGAGAATCAGAAACATTAAATCTAAATGATAAGCTGGGGACTTAGCTTAGTTGGTAGAGCGCCTGCTTTGCACGCAGGAGGTCAGGAGTTCGACTCTCCTAGTCTCCACCATAGATTATAGAGCTTAGTAAGTTTATACTTGTTAACCTCTGTGATTTATCACAGTTTCTAGACCTGACGAAGGCTAGAAAAATCATTAACAGCATATATTTGAGTTGAAATAATTTGTTCATACTCATAGATAGAACGGAAGTTAACAGTAATTTATTACCTGTTAATGACTGTACTTGAAATGAGAACTAGCGAAATTAACTGAATCAAGCGTTTTGGTATATGAATCTAATTGAAGCTGTACAGTGCTTAAGTGCACAAACGCCAACTGTGTGATTGACTGAGAGATTGGTTAATCATGTTGCTCATCCTGCTTGTAGGGATGAACGACTGTTTGGGGTTGTATAGTCAAGTAATTAAGTGCATGTGGTGGATGCCTTGGCAGTCAGAGGCGATGAAAGACGTGATAGCCTGCGAAAAGCTCCGGGGAGGCGGCAAATATCCTGTGATCCGGAGATGTCTGAATGGGGAAACCCACTTACCATAAGGTAGGTATCAATAACTGAATACATAGGTTATTGAGGCGAACGCGGGGAAGTGAAACATCTCAGTACCCGTAGGAAAAGAAATCAATTGAGATTCCCTCAGTAGCGGCGAGCGAAAGGGGAAGAGCCCATTAAGTTATCTAAGTTTTAGTGGAATGCTCTGGGAAGTGCAACCATAGTGGGTGATAGTCCTGTACACGAAAGGGCTTAGATAATGATGTCGAGTAGGGCGAGGCACGTGAAACCTTGTCTGAATATGGGGGGACCATCCTCCAAGGCTAAATACTCCTGACTGACCGATAGTGAACCAGTACCGTGAGGGAAAGGCGAAAAGAACCCCTGTGAGGGGAGTGAAATAGATCCTGAAACCGCATGCATACAAGCAGTGGGAGCCGACTTGTTCGGTGACTGCGTACCTTTTGTATAATGGGTCAGCGACTTATATTCAGTAGCGAGGTTAACCGAATAGGGGAGCCGTAGAGAAATCGAGTCTTAATAGGGCGTTTTAGTTGCTGGGTATAGACCCGAAACCGGGTGATCTATCCATGAGCAGGTTGAAGGTTGGGTAACACTAACTGGAGGACCGAACCCACCGTCGTTGAAAAGCCGGGGGATGACTTGTGGATAGGGGTGAAAGGCTAATCAAACTCGGTGATAGCTGGTTCTCCCCGAAAGCTATTTAGGTAGCGCCTCGGACGAATACCATTGGGGGTAGAGCACTGTTTCGGCTAGGGGGTCATCCCGACTTACCAAACCGATGCAAACTCCGAATACCAATGAGTACTATCCGGGAGACAGACTGCGGGTGCTAACGTCCGTAGTCAAGAGGAAAACAATCCAGACCGCCAGCTAAGGTCCCTAAATCTATATTAAGTGGGAAACGATGTGGGAAGGCATAGACAGCTAGGAGGTTGGCTTAGAAGCAGCCACCCTTTAAAGAAAGCGTAATAGCTCACTAGTCGAGTCGGCCTGCGCGGAAGATGTAACGGGGCTAAAATATAGTACCGAAGCTGCGGATTTACGCTTATGCGTAAGTGGTAGGGGAGCGTTCTGTAAGCCGATGAAGGTGGATTGAGAAGTCTGCTGGAGGTATCAGAAGTGCGAATGCTGACGTGAGTAACGATAAAACGGGTGAAAAACCCGTTCGCTGAAAGACCAAGGGTTCCAGTCCAACGTTAATCGGGGCTGGGTGAGTCGACCCCTAAGGCGAGGCCGAGAGGCGTAGTCGATGGGAAATTGGTTAATATTCCAATACTTCTGTGTAATGCGATGAGAGGACGGAGTAAGTTAAGTCAGCCTGGCGTTGGTTGTCCAGGTGAAAGGTTGTAGGCATGCATCTTAGGCAAATCCGGGGTGCTCTATGCTGAGAACTGATAGCAAGCCAGTTTACTGGTGAAGTGGCTGATACTATGCTTCCAGGAAAAGTCTCTAAGCTTCAGTTACACAGGAATCGTACCCGAAACCGACACAGGTGGTCAGGTCGAGTAGACCAAAGCGCTTGAGAGAACTCTGCTGAAGGAACTAGGCAAAATGGTACCGTAACTTCGGGAGAAGGTACGCTGCCGGTGGTGATAGGACTTGCTCCTTGAGCTGCTGGCAGCCTCAGAAACCAGGCCGCTGCAACTGTTTATTAAAAACATAGCACTCTGCAAACACGAAAGTGGACGTATAGGGTGTGATGCCTGCCCGGTGCTGGAAGGTTAATTGATGGGGTTAGCGTAAGCGAAGCTCTTGATCGAAGCCCCAGTAAACGGCGGCCGTAACTATAACGGTCCTAAGGTAGCGAAATTCCTTGTCGGGTAAGTTCCGACCTGCACGAATGGCATAATGATGGCGGCGCTGTCTCCAGCAGAGGCTCAGTGAAATCGAATTCGCCGTGAAGATGCGGTGTACCCGCGGCTAGACGGAAAGACCCCGTGAACCTTTACTGCAGCTTGACATTGAACTTTGATCTTACCTGTGTAGGATAGGTGGGAGGCTTTGAAGTGGCGACGCCAGTTGCCATGGAGCCATCCTTGAAATACCACCCTGGTAATATTGAGGTTCTAACTCTGTCCCGTGATCCGGGACGAGGACCATGTCTGGTGGGTAGTTTGACTGGGGCGGTCTCCTCCTAAAGAGTAACGGAGGAGTACGAAGGTGCGCTCAGCGTGGTCGGAAATCACGCGTAGAGTATAAAGGCAAAAGCGCGCTTAACTGCGAGACCAACAAGTCGAGCAGGTACGAAAGTAGGTCTTAGTGATCCGGTGGTTCTGTATGGAAGGGCCATCGCTCAACGGATAAAAGGTACTCTGGGGATAACAGGCTGATACCGCCCAAGAGTTCATATCGACGGCGGTGTTTGGCACCTCGATGTCGGCTCATCTCATCCTGGGGCTGAAGCAGGTCCCAAGGGTATGGCTGTTCGCCATTTAAAGAGGTACGCGAGCTGGGTTTAGAACGTCGTGAGACAGTTCGGTCCCTATCTACCGTGGGCGTTGGAAATTTGAGAGGATCTGCTCCTAGTACGAGAGGACCAGAGTGGACGAACCTCTGGTGTACCGGTTGTCACGCCAGTGGCATCGCCGGGTAGCTATGTTCGGAAGGGATAACCGCTGAAAGCATCTAAGCGGGAAGCCTACCTCAAGATAAGATTTCCCCGAGACTTTATGTCTCCTAAAGAGCCGTTGAAGACTACGACGTTGATAGGCTGGATGTGGAAGTGTAGCGATACATGAAGCTGACCAGTACTAATTGCTCGTGAGGCTTGACTATACAACACCCAAACAGTTGTTGTATAAAGCGCAATTGATTCGATATCCAGCAAAACAGCTTGATTCAGAAGCTCGTTAGTACGACAATATTCAACTCAGATATCCCTGTTAATGTATTCTATTTGGTACCAAGTAAGGCAAACACTGCAAAAGCAGTCAGATAAGACCCGAACAAGTCCATAAACAGTTGTGCTGGCGACCATAGCAAGAGTGAACCACCTGATCCCTTCCCGAACTCAGAAGTGAAACCTCTTTGCGCTGATGGTAGTGTGGGGTTACCCATGTGAGAGTAAGTCATCGCCAGCTCATTATTCAAAAATCCCCCTGCTAAAAAGCAGGGGGATTTCTTTTTTATAAAAAGAAAAGAAATAAAAAGTAGAATATCAACAATCTTCATCGTCATGATTACAGCGAGGATGACGTATACTGGACTCATCGACGGAGCGGATATGTCCCTAAATTCATCTTCAAGCCATATCGAATACGGCTCAACTACCTTTAAAGCTGTCTTATTTTCTTTATTTCTGGCTGGTTTTGCTATATTTTCATCCTTATATGCGATCCAGCCGATGATGCCGATACTGGCAGACTATTTTCAGGTTTCTCCTGCGCAGAGCAGTTTTCCCCTGTCATTTTCGACCATTGCACTGGCCATCGGTCTATTATTCACTGGCTTCATCTCAGACCATTTTGGCCGTAAACCAGTAATGGTCTGGTCGTTATTTTCTGTTTCGTTATTACTGCTACTTAGTGCTGTGTTACCGATCTGGCCGGTATTTTTAAGTACACGTATCATGATTGGACTGGCAGTCAGTGGTGTTGCAGCAGTGGCAATGACCTATATTGGTGAAGAAATTGCTGAAAAAGATATTGGCTTTGCCATGGGCCTTTATATTTCTGGAACTGCAATTGGCGGAATGAGTGGTCGCCTGATTGCCGGAGTACTGGTAGATTTTATTTCATGGCAGTCGGCCACCCTGCTCATTGGTGCGCTTAATCTGCTGATTGCTTTTGTTTTCCTTGGTCTGTTGCCGAATTCCCGCCACTTCAAAGCGTATCCGATACAGTTGCACCGGTTTAAAACGGCTTTTCAGCATAGCTGGCGTGATCCGAAACTCAGTATCTTGTTTTTACAGGGTTTTATTTTGATGGGCTGCTTTGTTTCCATCTTTAATTATCTCAGCTATCGTTTGCTAGAAAGCCCATTTCACCTGTCTCAAGCCTGGATTGGATTGATATCCATCACTTATCTGACTGGTATTTACAGTTCACCGCGGGCATCTGCTTGGAGTCGGAAATTTGGTCGTTTACAGGTTTTGCTGGGAATGATAATAGTGATGTTGCTCGGCCTGGCGCTGATGCTATGGAATAGCGTGATGGCAGTATTTATGGGTCTGCTGATTTTTACTTTTGCATTTTTTGCTGCACATTCAACAGCCAGTAGCTGGGTCTCGGTTCTCTCCCTGCAATATCGTGCCGTCGGCTCATCTTTATATCTGTTTTGTTATTATCTGGGTTCAAGTTTTTTGGGCAGCTCTAGTGGATGGGTGTGGGAGCAGTTTGGCTGGAATGGTTTGAGTATTTTTGTTGGTTTGTTTTTGTTGCTCGGGCTAGGACTGACTCTTCGTTTAAAAGAATATTCAACCAAGTAGCTGATTTAAGCTCATCGCGATGACCTATTCCTGCAAATATAATAGGATCACCTTTTGTATAAATTATAATCAAGCAACCCGAAATGAATTCATGCTAAAATAGTCGGCTTTCATCTTTGATCTATTTTCTGATCTTCCATCTGCCAGCCGAGAATTGCTAGCCATGTCTACTGCTTATACCGCTCAGACCGCGCCTAAAGCGTTGTTTGATTACGACAAATATTGGGCGTCATGTTTTGAACCCGCGCCTTTTTTGCCGATGTTACGCGAGGAAATGGACCAACTCGGTTGGGACAGTTGTGACTTTATTTTTGTCTGCGGTGATGCGTATATTGATCATCCGTCATTTGTGACCGGGATTATTGGACGGGTACTGGAAGCACAAGGTTTCCGCGTGGGGATTATTGCCCAGCCGGATTGGACCAATGTAGAAGCCTTCCGTGTACTGGGCAAGCCAAATATTGCCTGGGGGGTGTCTGCCGGTAATATGGACTCGATGATCAACCGTTATACGGCGGATCGTAAAATCCGTTCGGATGATGCCTATTCACCTGATAATCAGCCGAATAAACGCCCAGACCGTGCTGCAACCGTCTATTGTCAGCGTTGTCGTGAAGCCTTCCCGGATGTGCCAGTATTGTTAGGTGGGATTGAAGGTTCGCTGCGTCGTATCGCGCATTATGATTACTGGTCAGATAAAGTCCGTCGTTCAATTTTGATGGACTCTAAAGCAGACTTGCTGATGTATGGTAACGGTGAACGTTCGATTATTGAGATCATGCACCGTCTGGCCAAAGGTGAAAAGATTCATCAGATTACGGATGTTCGTGGTACTGCATTTATTATCAATAAACATAACCGTGCAGCAAAAGCCCAATTTGTAGAAATCTCATCGAATGATGTCGATACCATTGGTCGTGTCGATCCGATTATTAACCCTTATGTAATGACTGAGGATATTGACGGCTGTGAAGTTGAAAAAGAAAAAGGCAACAGCTTAACTCAATATCAGAATTTCCAGAAAGAAGTGGTAGCCAACCCGATTGTGCGTGAAGGGGATCAGCTTGAGCCAGATACGCAAATTGTGCAGCTACAACCAGCATCTAAAGCGATTAAACATAAATTACCGCCACGCGAATTAGCAGTGATTCGTTTGCCTTCTTTTGAAGAAGTGGCAAATGACCCGGTGCTGTATGCACATGCCAACCGTATTCTGCATTTGGAAACCAATCCAGGGAACGCGCGTGCGCTGGTACAAAAACATGGTGAACGTGATGTGTGGATTAATCCACCACCGATTCCACTGACTACTGAAGAAATGGATTATGTGTTTGACCTGCCTTATGCACGTCTGCCACATCCATGTTATGGAGAGGCACGCTTTCCGGCTTTTGATATGATCAAGTTTTCGGTCAATATCATGCGTGGCTGTTTTGGTGGCTGTACTTTCTGTTCAATTACCGAGCATGAAGGCCGTATTATTCAGAACCGTTCTGAAGAGTCGATCTTGCGTGAAGTGGAGAAGATTCGTGATACGGCGCCGGGCTTTACTGGCATTATTTCGGACTTGGGTGGTCCGACGGCCAACATGTACCGTTTGGCCTGTAAAGATCCTGAGATTGAGAAGAATTGTCGTAAGCCGTCATGTGTATTCCCGGGCGTGTGTCAAAACCTGCATACTGACCATGCACCATTAACGCAGCTATACCGTAAAGCACGTGCCTTACCGGGCATTAAAAAGATTCTGATCGGTTCTGGTCTGCGTTATGACCTTGCGGTACTGAATCCGGAATATGTCAGAGAGCTGGTCACGCATCATGTCGGTGGGTATCTGAAGATTGCACCAGAGCATACCGAGAAAGGTCCATTATCCAAGATGATGAAACCGGGCATCGGCACCTATGACCGTTTTAAACAGATGTTTGAGCGCTTCAGTAAAGAAGCAGGTAAGGAGCAGTATCTGATTCCTTATTTCATCGCGGCGCATCCGGGTACAACCGATTATGACATGATGAACCTGGCAATTTGGTTGAAAAAGAACGGTTTCCGTGCTGATCAGGTACAGACCTTCTATCCATCACCGATGGCTACAGCCACCACAATGTATTACACCGGTAAAAACCCACTGGCAAAAGTGGCTCGTTATACCGAAGATATCGACGTGGTGAAAGGGGAAAAGCGTCGTCGCCTGCATAAAGCTTTCTTGCGTTATCATGATCCAAACAACTGGCCTTTACTGCGTGATGCACTGAAAGAAATGGGACGGGCCGACCTGATCGGGAATTCAAAACAGCATCTGATTCCAGCCTACCAGCCACAAAATGCGGAAGGACAATATCAGTCAGCACGCAAGAAAAACTCGACGGTTGCAGGGGATTCACAAAAACGGAGCAATTCGAATGGTCATCGCAACCAGAGTTCTAATGCGCGTCCAAAGAAAGGCCAGCTATTGACCCAGCATACCGGCCTGCCACCGCGTGAAACCGGTGATTCCAAAAAACCTTTCGGAACTGCAAAACCGAAAGCCAAACCTAAGTCAAAATCGCGTACTTAAACCATCTCTATAAAAAAAGACACTTCGGTGTCTTTTTTATTCAATAGGTCAATGATAGAGTTTTTGATTACTTTCTGTAAGAAAAGCGCCTTTATATATTGGTCCGGGCCCTAGAAAAAATGCTATAGAAATAACACTTTGTCGGAATTGTCTGACAATGTGATGAATGAGTATTGTACAGTCGGGTATAAGTGCTTTAAAGTTAACAATCAGTGATTTACACCTGTCCGGACAGGAGGTCTGAGCAGTGGTGTACTGGATTATATTTCCCCTTTAGATTTGATAACAGTTGTATGTTTATTGCATTCGTATGTGTTTAAGACTGCTCAACATAAAATCTGGGGTATATATTGAACAACAATAAAACAAGAATGATTATAAAAATGCAGGGACAGAGTCATGACTACCTACCTTATGATTGGGAGTTTCTTGCTCTTGTGTGTCGTACTCGCGGCATGGAAGAGTGTAAGGGACAGACCTCAACCCCAAGATAGTGCTCTCAAACAGCGAGCTATCTTTAATTTAAACGAGCAATTGACCTTGACCCGGCTCAAAGAAGTTTTGCCGGAATATACGATATTGGCTCATGTATCTTATGATTCGCTTTTGACCACCAAATTTAACCGTACACGGCATAAGTACCGTAATCTGATTGCAGATTTTGTGATTCTGGATCAGCAATATCAGGTGATGGCCGTAGTGGCTCTGGATGATCCATTGCTGCTCAAACGTCCGCAGAATTCGCATTTTCAGGATGCCTTGTTGAATATGGCCGGTTATCGGGTGATTCGCTATGAAGATGTACCTGAATATTATCAGCTGCGGCATGACTTCCTGAAAGAGCAGGAGCAGGCTGAAAAAAATCCGAAATATACCGCCATCAATGATATAAAAAAATATCATCTCTATTCAGATTTGGAACGACGCAAGATAAAAGCCGTGGGTTAGCATGAATAGCGCCAGAAATAGAAAAAGCATGCAGGGTGCATGCTTTTTTGAGGCCATCCAGATTTAACTGTTCTATATCTTAGGGTTTAACAGCTACCACCGTTAGCTCCACCAACACTTGTGGATCATACAGTTTGGCTTCTACACAGGTACGAGGCAAGGCCTGAATATCTGCGACCCAGGCATCCCAGACTTCATTAAAGGCTGCATAATCTTGTTCAATATCTTTAAGGTAAATAGTCACGGACATGATCTGGCTTTTATCAGTACCTGCCTCTGCCAGGAACTGGTCAATGAGATCTAGGGTCTGCTGGGTTTGACCTCGAATATCTAAACTCAGGTCTGTGGCCAATTGACCAGCCAGATGAACCAGATTGCCGGCAATGGCAATCTCAGAAAAGCGTTGGGAGACATGCAAACGTTGAACAGACATGAGTGAATCCTGTGTTTTGGGTATCAAGGCTGCTACCAGACGGGTGAGTAGACAACCTGCCGTTAGATAGATCGCTACATCATGCCATGAACCGTCTGCCCAAATCACTAAGGATACGCAATAAATGGGATAAAACCGCCGCCAGTACTGTGTATAAACGGGTCTTGAAACATGTAGGGGGTCAACAGTGCTGTAGGCGAGAAAATCCTAGCAGCCGGTTACAGACCAATGAAATTGGAGAGTGCTGCTTTACGCGCAGGTTATTCTTGAACAATAGAGGGGGAGGATTTATTGAGGGCATTCCATGCGCTATATCAGAGTTGCCCTGTAATCTTCGGATTTGGTCGTCACGCCAATCACAGGACATTATGCTGAAAGTAAAGGTGATTTTCAGCATCTCGGCATATACATGGATAATGCATTGCGCAGATAGATTACTCTAAAAAAACAAAATGTGAAAATAAAGTTGCGGTATTTTTAAACCAGTGTCTAAAACTTGTACAAAACCGGCTTAAAGCAGGCTGAGTTGGCTCTCCATTTCATGGGCGGCAAGCTGATAGACACCGAGTCCGATCAGCCGGAACTGGAGCTGGGGATCAAGATGCATCTCTTGCAGCAATAAAGTTAAGGCCTGCTCCAGTTCTTGCGGACTACGCAGCAGCTGCCTGAAGCTCTTGCTGTGTTGCATGATCTGAAAGTTCTTCATTTTTAATTTAACCGTGACGCCACGAGCAGTGAGCCGCTTTTTGTCCAGACTATACCAGAGCTGGGCAATTAAGGGCTGCCAATGGGGCTGGCATTCGGATAAATACAGATCCTCATCAAAAGTTATTTCTTTGGAAATTTGTTGACGTTCCCGTTCTGCTTCTACCGGCCGCTCATCAATCCCTTGGGCATATAAAAACAGGCGTTGTCCATATTTACCAAAATGCTGAATTAGCACCGTCTCTTCAACCTGCTGCAAATCGCCCAGAGTATTCAGATTTAAGTTTTTCAGCTTTTCCTGAGTGACCTTGCCGACCCCCGGAATTTTCTTGAGTGGAAGATCCCAAATAAAACGCTGTACCTGTGAGGGTTTAATCACACAAATGCCATTGGGTTTGTGCCAGTCAGAGGCAATTTTGGCTAGAAACTTATTGGGCGCCACACCAGCAGACGCAGTCAGTCCTGTGTTTTGAAAAATATCTGCCCGAATACGCATGGCAACTTCAGTTGCACTTGGTATCTGTTGCAGGTTTTCGGTCACATCCAGATAGGCTTCATCTAGAGAGAGGGGTTCAATAATTTTGCTGTAGGACTGTAAAATCTGATGAATTTCTGCAGATACCTGACGATATTTGGCAAAATCTGGCTCAATCACAATCGCCTGAGGACAAAGCTTACGGGCCTGAGTCATGGACATGGCAGAGCGCAGGCCAAACTCCCGAGCAGGATAGGAGGCAGCCACCACCACCGCCCGGGGATGATGTGCAGCGATTACTACAGGCAAGTGGTGTAATTCTGGACGTTCACGCAGCTCGACCGAGGCATAAAAAGCATCCATATCGATATGAATAATTTTGCGCATATCCAAGATCTTAAGTGGCTTTGTGTAGCTTGGAAAGAACAAGTGTGGCTAAATAAGGTGCGGCTCTACTCAATAGGGCGCTCTGTGGCCATCCAAGCTTTTCCAGAATCTTAGGCCAGATGAATAATTTTCGGATGTAGGACCGTGAGCAAGATTAAACTCTAAACCGGGCGGAGTAAAGCTATTGCTGGATGAAAGGTGCGGACTGCTTCTGAGGAGGAATACCATTTTGTTCTAAAAATTGATTCCATTCTCGTTTTGAACCATAAAAGACATTCAGGTCCACCGAGGTATGAATACCGGGAATTTTACCTTGGCTACTATGCTGCCAGAAAGTCCAGTGAGGTTGATCCTTTAGGTCGGGCAAACCTTGATATTCTCGTACCCAGAGCGGAACCTCTGCAAAAGAGCCTGCCAGCACAATATTATAAAATGACTTAGACACATAAAAGATCGGCTGCTTGCCATAATGGTTTTTTAACCTGTCATGCATGATCTGGATTTCGTTGAGCAGCTGCTCTTTGGAATAGTGCTGAATACACGTGCTGTCATATTCCAGATCAATCGCAGGTGGTAGTGCATCGCTTTTATAGGGCACTGTGTCGATAAAATTCTGTGCTTGAATTGCGCCATCCCGGCAGAGCCGGTAAAAATGATAAGCCCCCACCAAAAAGCCTTGTTCACGTGCTGTGAGCCAGTTGTGCTGAAACCGACTATCTTTAAAATCACCGCCTTCGGTCGATTTTAGATAGACAAACTGATACTTCTGTTTCGGAATCTGGTTCCAGTCAATTTCTTTTTGATGATGGGATACATCAAAACCATGAACCGGATAGTCCGCCGCATGGGCAGGGGGCTGTTTAAGGAAGAAAAGATAGAGTCCCGTGCCTAGCACGCACGTCAGCAGCAGCCCAGTTGCTATCACGGTGTGTTTTTTCCAGAGCGCGGAAGGGAGAGCTGCTTTCATGCTGAATTATGCCCTGTCTGGAGCTGCCAATATTGAACTCATATTGTGCCCTAGACCAAGGTGTTTTTGGGGATATGCCAAAAAATATACGCGGCAATAATATTGATGGCACCCAGACAGATGAGAGACACATGGAAAGCACTGTCTAGCTGCTCGGGGCCAAAATAGGCACTTAGCATATTCACCAGTGTCCCTGCCAGTGCGACCCCGATACTCATCGACAGCATCATGATCATTGACAGGAAACTGTTGCCGCTACTTGCATCTTGCTGGCTTAAATCCTTTAAGGTCAGGGTGTTCATCGAGACAAATTGCAGAGAGTTCAGAATCCCAAAAATAAAGAAATGAATGGCTCTGAGCCAGATTGGGGTCTCTGCCGTCGTCAGGGCAAAGCTGGCAATACACAGACCCACCATCAGGGTATTGACCAGCAGAACCCGGCGATACCCCAAGCGCTGGATGATTTTGCGGATAATCGGTTTGGAGGCCAAAGATCCGAGTACCACCGGAATCATCAGCAAGCCTGTAATGAAGGGTTCAAAGCCAAAAGCCACCTGCAGCATTAAAGGCAGTAAAAAAGGAATTGCATTACCCCCTAAGCGGGCAAAGAAATTGCCCAAGATGCCAATTGAATAGATCCGGTTTTTAAACAGGTTGCTGCGGAACAGGGCATTTTGATGCGTATGCGAATGATAGGCATACATGAGGCTGCTCAGTAAACCGCCCCCGATCAGCCCCAAACTCCACCAGAGCGGATATTGCGGGCTAGCAAAATTCTCAATCCCCAGGCATAGGCCAATCATGGCGATGAGCAGTAAGAGAAAACCAAAAAAATCAAAAGGCTGTACCGCAGCTTCAGTTACATTGGGCATGGCTTTAAAGGTAATCAGCACCCCTATTAAACCAATAGGGAGGTTGATCAGAAAAATCCAGTGCCAGGAGAGATATTCAACCATCCAGCCGCCTAAGGTGGGACCAATCAAGGGGCCAATGAGCCCGGCCAGACTCATCAGGCTCATGGCTGATAAAAACTGGGTTCGCGGAATAATCTTCAGCATCGCCAGTCGTCCGACGGGAAGTAGTAGGGCACCACCGATGCCCTGAAACACTCGGTAGACCAGCAACTCGTTCAGGTTATCTGACCAGGCACAGCCCAGTGAGGCCAAAGAGAAGATAATAATCGCTATAAAATATGTATTTCTGACTCCAAAACGGTCAGCCAGCCAGCCACTCAGCGGGATACAGGCAGCAACGGACAGGACATAGGCCACCACCACACTGTGCATCCGTAGCGGATCTTCCTGCAGGTTGGCTGCAATGGCAGGCAACGCAGTATTGATAATGGTGGTGTCCAGACCCTGCATAAAAAAACCGATAGAAACCAGCAAGACCAAAAGTCTGAATTCGGGTTGCAGGGCTTGATGAGTCGGCGCGGCATTCATTCGATTGATTCTGGGCAATTAAGTCTAAATATGTAATTGAATTATAGTGTAAAGCAAAGTGCAGGGCGGTGGGAAAGTAGACAATATTTCTTACACGATGTGGTCACAAAACAGTAAATAAACAGTGAGTGCAGCGGAGTGACCGAGAGCAGATTGTTGATGTTTCCAATAAAGCTGAAGTATAAAATCGAGTGACAGTGGGCTGTATGCGGTATTGCCAGGTGTTTATGGAAAAGCCCTGTAAAACTGGAACGGATGAAGTTATTATACAGAGGAGTCCTTATTGAACATCATAGCTATCTCAATCACCTTAAAATAAGAATTAAATTTCCAGTATAAATAGGCGCTAAAACAACCGGTTCTTTTTTACTGAAAGAATTAAATGCTTTCACTAAACTGTCATAAAGATGCCATAGTATTGTCACAATTTTATGGTGGGTTAGCGATAGGTTCGTGAATGTCCACAGATGATATAGGCTTCTTTTTTTATGACTATTGAAATTTTAATGGTAATTGGCTTTTGTTTAGCTGCCTATTCAATTGTCGGGAATGACGTACCCCAAACCTTGGGTACTTTTATTTCGTCAAACTCCCACCGTCCCTGGTGGCTGTTGTGGATTTATATCAGCACTATTTTGGTCGTGGTACTGATCTACGGCTGGTATAGCTCTGGTGTCGGGGATGCCTCTTATGGCCGTCTGGAAACGATTCCTTTCCCTGAGGGTGGTATTACCTGGCTCTACGTCGTGCCACCTCTGCTCCTGATTCTCCTGACCAAATACGGTATTCCGGTCAGTACCACATTCCTGGTCCTGACAATTTTCTCCCCAAGCAGTCTGGGTTCAATGCTGACCAAGTCCATGATGGGCTATGCGGTGGCTTTTTTTGCCGCAATCATCATCTACCGCTTTGTGGTGAACAAGCTGTCGGTTTATTTTAGTGAAACCCGTGATCAGCAGCATTCCCGTTTGTGGGTGGCCTTACAATGGCTGTCAACGGCATTCCTGTGGAGCCAGTGGCTGATTCAGGATCTGGCCAATATCTTTGTGTATGTGCCGCGTCAGGTGCCGTTTGAATTCCTGCTATTTGCCATTTCTGTCTTTGTTCTGCTGCTGGGTGTCATCCTGTATCAGCGTGGTGGCGCCATCCAGAATATTGTTGATACCAAAACTGGCGTGACCGATGTGCGTGCTGCCACCATCATTGACTTTATGTATGCGCTTATTCTGCTGGTGTTTAAAGAGTGGAGCAATATCCCGATGAGTACTACCTGGGTATTCCTGGGACTGCTGGCCGGTCGTGAATTTGCCATGTCGATGCTAATTAATGAAGTCAACAAGCACCGTACTTCCCGCAATGTCAGCAAAGATGCCATGAAACTGATGTTAGGTCTGGCAATCAGTATATTTCTGGCGACGACCTTGCCGTGGTTCTATAATCTGATTTCGGGTTAAGCGGTTTGAAAATTGTAAAAATATAGGCATCAAAAAGCGGGCATCAGGCCCGCTTTTTGATGCGGGAAGACTTAGCCAACAAAGCGTTTTGGCGTATCCAGATTCAGCAAGCTGTTATAAATCTGGTCAGCGTGTTCACACACAATCAGTTTGGCACGGTGTTGGGGTGGCAAGAAGCCTTCCTGTACTGCAAGATCAAGCTGGGCAATCAGCGGATCATAAAAACCATTCACGTTATACAACATCATCGGCTTCTGGTGCTGGTTGAGCTGGCCCCAGGTGGCAATTTCCAGAATTTCTTCAAACGTGCCCAGACCGCCGGGTAAGGCCACAAAAGCACAAGCACGTTCTGCCATAAGGGCTTTGCGCTGGTGCATGCTGGTCACAATATGCAGTTCGGTCAGCTGATGATGGGCAATCTCATAATCCAGCATGAATTCGGGAATGACTCCCACTGCCTCTCCGCCATGCTGAATCATGGTGTCAGCCACTTGGCCCATTAGGCCAATACTCGCACCGCCATATACCAGGCCAAAACCGTGTTCGGCCAGTCCTTGGGTGAGTTGAATGGCTTTTTCCTGATAAATAGGTTTATTTCCGGCACGAGAACCACAATAAAGGGCGACCAGAGGACGCGTTGTTTTGGGGGAGTTATCTTTAAAATAATCGGTCATTTCTTTTACACTTTGCATTTATTTTCTTCACCTTATCATTTTTTTCTCTGGCGGCTGCAACTTAATAAAAAAATATGACAATTCCATCAGTCGCTGGTTGATCTGGGCGTGATTCGCTCCGAATCTGTGTAGCTTGCATGAAAACTGATGAAATTCAGATTGATCTTGCTATACTGAAAATCTGTTTCACAACAATAGAACTTACATGGGTAGTCGAAGTTGGCGCTTTAAGCAGATTTATCGCCATAACACAACACAGAATAATCAAGCTGAACCGCAGTTTGGCATCAGCACACAGGGACTCACTGATCTTCAGGAGGTTCACCCATGATTTTTGAATGGATGTCAGACCCGTCTGCGTGGGTAGGCTTGCTCACCCTGGTTGTTCTTGAGATTGTTCTCGGGATTGATAACCTCGTTTTTATTGCCATTCTGGCGGAAAAATTGCCGCCAGAGCAACGGAATACCGCCCGTATCGTCGGCTTGATGCTGGCCTTGTTAATGCGTCTGGTGCTGCTGGCCTCAATTGCCTGGGTGGTGACTTTAACCGAACCGCTGTTCCATATTCTGGAACATCCATTTTCAGGACGTGACCTGATCTTACTGTTTGGTGGGGTGTTCCTGCTGTTTAAAGGCACCATGGAGTTACATGAGCGGATTGAATCCAAACCGCATGTGAAAGAAGAAAATCCGGTACATGCAGTCTTCTGGATGGTCATCGTACAGATTGTGGTGCTGGATGCCGTGTTCTCGCTCGACAGTGTCATTACCGCAGTCGGCATGGTTGATCATCTGTCTATTATGATGATTGCGGTGGTTATCGCGGTGGGCATTATGTTGTGGGCTTCCAAAGCCCTGATGGATTTCGTCAATAAACATCCAACCGTGGTCATTCTGTGTCTGGGTTTCCTGATGATGATCGGTTTTTCGCTGGTGGTCGAAGGTTTTGGTTTCCATATTCCAAAAGGCTATCTGTATGCGGCGATTGGCTTCTCGGTTATCGTGGAATTTGTCAACCAGACCATGCGACGTAACCAGGAAAAAATGGTGACAACGACTGACCTGCGTTATCGTACGGCTTCAGCCGTGATGCGGATGCTGGGCGGAAAACCGGCCAAAGATACAGATCATCCTGAGCCTGAAGATGTGCTGGCGACCCGTGCATTTGCCGATGAGGTTTTTGATAGCGAAAACAGCGTCTATCACAGCGTGATGGTGCAGGGCGTATTGGGATTATCCGAGCGTCCGGTCAAGTCGGTCATGACTCCACGTCCTGAACTGGAATGGATCGATCTGAATGAAAGCGAGGACAGCATCAAGAACCAGCTGCTGAACATGAGCCATTCGCGTCTGATCGTGGCACATGGCGAGCTGGACAATATCGCCGGTGTGGTGCTGACCCATAAAGTCTTGAATGAATATATTGAAACTGGCCTGCTTGACTTTAAAAAGCATCTGCGAGAGCCAGTCATCGTGCATGAAAATGTGCAGGTTTTAATGGTAATGGATCAACTGCGTCAGGCACCCTTACAAATGGCACTGGTCCTGAATGAGTATGGTTCTATTGAAGGGATCGCCACGCCAATTGATGTGCTGGAAGCAATTGCTGGTGAATTCCCGGATGAAGATGCACTGGAAGCCTCGGCAGAAAGTCTGGAAGATGGCAGCCTGTTACTTGAAGGTTCAATTGATATTCGTCATGTTTCGCTGCTTCTGGACCGTGACCTGGTGAATGAGCTGGAAGAATATTCGACTTTATCTGGTTATATCCTGTTCCATATGGGACGTTTACCAGAAAATGGCGAGAAATTTACAGCCGATGGTCATATCTTTGAGGTGGTGACCATGGATGGCCATAAAATCGAGAAGGTGCATATTATTCCTCAGGTACCAAGTTCAGATTAAATGGCTTCGGCAGCAAATCTGGAATTGAAACTTTGATAAAATAGCTCGCTTCAATGGGCTATTTTTTATGAGAAATGAACATGTCAGGATGTCCTTGCGGATTGGGTGAATATGAAAGCTGTTGTGAGCCGCTGCATAAAGGACAGCAAGCGGCTATCACGGCAGAACAGCTGATGCGTTCCCGCTATAGTGCTTTTGCCAGACAGCAGATTGACTATATTCAGTCTACGACTGCTTTAGGGCAACAGCAGGCTTTGGATATTCCCGCCATTCGTGACTGGAGTGTCTCGAATCAGTGGCTACAGCTGGACATTGTACAGACCAATGAAAAACTGGATAAAAGCCATGCGCTGGTCGAATTTAAGGCCCATTTCCATGATGGCAAACAGGTCCAGGTTCATCATGAAGTTTCACATTTTGTTAAACAGGCGGGACGCTGGTATTTTCTAGATCCGACGTTAGAGCAGACGCTGACCATGAAGCAGCCCTGTATTTGTGGTTCAGGGAAAAAACTTAAACAATGTTGTGAGCAATTTCTATAACTTTTCGAGTGATTTAGCTTAGAATATCTGCCATCTCAAAGCCTCAGGTGGAAGCAGGGCGATGTTGTTGCTCATAATCTATATTATTGCCATTACCGCAGAAGCGATGACCGGGGCATTGTCCGCTGGTCAACGCAGTATGGATTGGTTTGGGGTGATGCTGATTGCCTGTGTCACGGCACTTGGCGGTGGTTCAGTCCGTGATGTGCTGTTGGGGCATTATCCCCTGACCTGGGTGAAACATCCTGAATATCTGGTGCTGACCTGTTGTGCGGCCTTTGTG
The DNA here is from genome assembly GCF_013343215.1 of Acinetobacter sp. 10FS3-1. Taxonomy (NCBI): domain Bacteria; kingdom Pseudomonadati; phylum Pseudomonadota; class Gammaproteobacteria; order Moraxellales; family Moraxellaceae; genus Acinetobacter; species Acinetobacter sp. 10FS3-1. The sequence goes on along the minus strand of NZ_CP039143.1, from coordinate 2,730,934 downwards.
ACCATCCTGATCGCCAAATGGATGCGTCATCTGCGTAATATTTTCCTGATCTTAGATGCTCTGGGACTGATTGGCTTTACCATTATTGGCTGTCAAATTGCTTTGGAAATGGGACATGGCTTTGTGGTCAGCGCCGTGGCCGGTGTATTGACCGGAGTTTCAGGCGGTATTTTACGCGATATTTTATGTAATGATGTGCCGCTGGTGTTCCGTCGCGAACTGTATGCCAGTATTTCCTTTGTATCGGTCATTTTCTACTGGCTTTGTACCCATATCGGCATGTCGCTGGAAGTTACCGTCATTTCAACCCTGATTTTTGGTTTTAGCCTGCGCCTGATTGCCATTTATTTTGGACTGGAAATGCCAAAATTCATTTATAAAGATAATGATGAGCAATCTGCTTCTTCCAAAGACGCTTCTTGATTTTGTCGGTTTTTCTTGATGTAGCGAGCCGGATCGGCTCGCTTCTGCTTTAATGCAGAGTATAAAAATAAACTCGCTCCTACTTTTATTGGGAAAACAGTGGTTTCCGTTCACCTGCACAGAGATTGATTATGGACTTAGTTTCCCGCTTGCAACGCCTACCAATCGGTAAATTTCACTATACCTTACTCGTGGTGATTGGACTGGGGTGGATGTTTGATGCTATGGACACCGGACTAATCTCCTTTATTCTGGCCAAAATGGCAGAAGACTGGCAGATGAGCGCGGATGAAAAAAGCTGGGTGGTTTCTATCGGTTTTGTGGGAATGGCAATTGGGGCGATCTGCTCAGGAGGCCTGGCAGATCGCTGGGGCCGTAAAACCGTGTTTGCCGGGACTCTGGTGGTTTACAGTCTGGCAACTGCGGCCTGTGCTTTTGCCCCCAATCTGACCTGGTTGCTGGTCTGCCGTTTTGTGGTGGGATTGGGCCTGGGCGGGCAGCTTCCAGTGGCCGTGACCTTGGTCAGTGAATATATTCCGGCGCATGTGCGTGGCCGGTTTATTGTCTTGCTGGAAAGTTTTTGGGGTCTGGGCTGGTTGTGTGCCGCACTGATTGCCTATTTCGTAATTCCAACTTTTGACTGGCATACCGCATTTCTGGTTGGTGGAATACCGGCCCTGTATGCGATTGTGATCTGGAAAATGGTACCAGAGTCCATTCCGTTTTTGATCAATCGGGGCCGTCTGGATGAAGCGCATGCACTGGTGAGAAAGATTGAAGCGCAATGTGGGGTCGAGGTTATTGAAATCTTTGAGGTCAAACCGGTGGCAGAAAAACAGAATATTTCCTTTAGCCAATTGTGGTCAGGGATATTTGCCCGCCGGACCCTGATGCTCTGGCTGATCTGGTTCGGGATTATTTTTTCCTATTACGGTATTTTTACCTGGTTACCGAGTCTGCTGGTCAAAGAAGGCTATAGTATCGTGCAGTCTTTTGAATATGTGCTGATCATGATTCTGGCCCAATTACCCGGCTATCTGGTGGCGGCCTGGCTGGTGGAGAAACTGGGGCGCAAACTGACGCTGGCGGGCTTTATCGGCATGTGTGCACTTTCAGCTTATTTCTTTGGCCAGTCCGGCAGTGTCACTGAAATTGTGGTCTGGGGCTGTTTGATGTCCTTCTTTAACCTGGGGGCCTGGGGAGTGCTCTATACCTATACACCAGAGCAGTATCCTACCAATATCCGTGCTTTCGGTTCAGGCTGGGCCGGGGCAATTGGCCGTCTTGGCGGTATTGTGGCGCCCTTTGCAGTAACCCATTTAATGACCATGCCAAGCGGTTTCAGTTATGTATTTACCATGTTTACCGGGGTATTGATTCTGGTGGCTTTGGTGATTTTAATCCTCGGCGAAGAAACCAAAGGCCGCACACTGGAATCCATGGGATTGTAGCAACACGAATTTCTGGTTGCTCAGACCCTGCAAAATGGATATTTTTAGCCCATAAGACACGATTTGTCGCGCTGTGTAGGCTGATGCCCTTGTGCAGCTCACAGCCGCGATTTAGCATAAGAAACATTAATTGATACAAAAACGAATTTTAGGACTATAGGTTGTTATGACAAGCCTTGCGCATCATGCGACAGAAAACCGTTCCGTAGCAGAGTTTACTGAACAGGCATATCTTAACTATGCCATGTACGTAATCATGGACCGTGCATTACCCCATATTAGTGATGGTTTAAAACCGGTTCAGCGCCGTATTGTCTATGCTATGAGCGAGCTGGGACTGAAATGGACCAGCAAGCCAAAAAAGTCTGCACGTACCGTGGGCGATGTATTGGGGAAATATCATCCGCATGGTGATTTAGCCTGTTATGAAGCCATGGTATTGATGGCTCAGCCTTTTAGTTATCGCTATCCGTTCATTGAAGGACAGGGCAATTGGGGTTCAGCGGATGATCCGAAGTCTTTCGCTGCGATGCGTTATACTGAAGCCAAGCTGTCACAATACAGTGAGCTGCTGTTATCCGAGCTGGGGCAGGGCACTTGTGACTGGCAGGACAACTTTGATGGTTCAATGAAAGAGCCGGTCAATCTGCCTGCACGTGTACCAAATATTTTGCTTAACGGCACCACCGGGATTGCAGTGGGGATGGCCACCGATATTCCGCCGCATAACCTGCGTGAAGTGGTAAAAGGTACCATCGCTTTAATTCGTAATCCGAATCTGACCGATGTCAAAATTGCAGAATATATTCCTGCTCCTGACCTGCCGACCAAAGCGGAAATTATCACCCCGCCAGCAGAACTGCTTAAAATCCAGACCACCGGTCGTGGCAGTTACCGGATGCGCGCCGTGTATACAATTGATAAAAATGAAATCGTAATTACCGAGCTGCCTTATCAGGTATCCGGCTCTAAAATCATTACCCAGATTGCTGACCAGATGCAGGCAAAAAAACTGCCGCTGGTGACCGATGTGCGTGATGAATCGGATCATGAAAATCCGACGCGTCTGGTGATTGTGCTACGTTCCAATCGTATTGATGCTGAATCGGTGATGAGCCATTTATTTGCCACCACTGATCTGGAATCCAGTTATCGCGTCAATATGAACATGATCGGTGCCGATGGCCGTCCACAGGTAAAATCGATTCGCCGTATTTTACTGGAATGGATTGAAATCCGTAAAACGACAGTCACCCGCCGTTTACAATATCATCTGAACAAGATTGAAAAACGTCTGCATATCCTGGGTGGCTTGATCATTGCTTATTTGAATATTGATGAAGTGATTCAGATTATTCGTGAAGAGGATCAGCCTAAACCGGTACTGATGGCGCGTTTTCAGATAGATGAGATTCAGGCTGAAGCCATTCTTGAGCTTAAATTGCGTCATCTGGCCAAACTTGAAGAAATGGAGCTACGCCGTGAACAGGAAGAACTGGAAGCCAAAGCCGCGGTTATTCGTGAACAGCTGGCCAATCCGGAGTCTTTAAAGACCCTGATCATTTCTGAACTGAAAGAGGATGCCAAAAAATTCGGGGACGATCGCCGTTCGCCGATCGTACAGCGGGCTGAAGCTGCCGCCATTGATGAATCGGAGATGTTGCCTGCCGATCCAGTGACGGTGGTGTTGTCAGAGGCTGGCTGGATTCGCTGTGCCAAAGGTCATGAAGTCGATGCCGAGAAGCTGAACTATCGCGCCGGAGACCAGTATCTTAGCCATGCACAAGGCAAATCCAATCAGCGGGTCTATGTACTGGATGAAACGGGACGCAGCTATGCCTTGCCAATCAACAGTCTGCCCTCAGCACGCGGACTGGGTGAGCCTCTCAGTTCAAAACTTTCTCCGGCAAGTGGAGTAGGTTTCAAGCAGGTCTTGGTGGCGGAAGATGAAACTGAAATTCTGGCAATCAGCAGCAAGGGGTATGGCTTTAAAACCCAGGCCAAGCAGCTGGATACCAATGCCAAAGCTGGCAAAGCTTTCCTGAATTTGTCAGAAGGCGCGCAGATCATGAACCTACAGTCAGTTGACAGTGCAGCCTATCTTGCACTGCTCAGTTCTGCCGGCCGTTTGCTGCTGGTAGAGTTGTCAGAATTGCCTGTACTGAACAAGGGTAAAGGTAATAAACTGATACAACTCGAGGATAAGGATCAGGTTTTATCCATGGCAATATTGAATCTGGATGAAATGCTTCAAGTCTTTGCAGGACAGCAGCAATTAAAATTAAAAGGGGACGATTTGCAAAAGTATATAGGCAAGCGGGGAGCAAAAGGACACCTTTTACCGCGTGGATATCAAAAAGCAAATAAACTGTTGATTCAAAGATAATACTAGCATCCATCTTATAAAATACGTTATATATGAGCAACGATTCGACAAGATGGATGCAAGGCCGCACACATACAAGTCTAAAAACGACAGGCGGAATTGAAAAAAACAGTTGAAATTCTAAGGATTATGATTGGAGAGATTGGGATTATGGAAAAAATTTGGTTCGCTGAATACCAAAAAACAGGGATTCCGGAAACTGTAGAATTACCAGCAGAAAATACTTCATTGATAGATATTTTTGAACGTAACTTCCAGAAATTTGGTTCACGTGATGCCTTTATCTTTATGGATAAAGTGATGACTTTCAATGAACTGGAAGAAGCTAGCCGTAAATTTGCAACTTATCTACAAAGCTTGGGGCTGGCAAAAGGTACACGTGTGGCAGTCATGATGCCAAACGTTCTGCAATATCCAGTCGTGGCACTCGGGGTATTCCGCGCTGGTTTGGTACTGGTGAATGTGAATCCGCTTTACACTTCACGTGAACTTGAACATCAGTTAAATGACTCTGGTTCTGAAGTACTGGTAATTATTGAAAACTTCGCATCTATTTATCAAGCCATTATTGGTAAGACTCCAGTCAAGCATGTGGTTGTTGCTTCTGTGGGTGACATGCTGGGTACCTTAAAAGGTACGCTGGTCAACTTTGTGTTACGTTCGGTGCGTAAGCAGATTCCAGCCTGGAATATTCCTGGGCATGTGAAGTTCAACACAGCAATCAACAAGGTCAGTCCGAACAATTATAAACGTCCTGAATTGACTCTCAATGATACCGCAGTGCTGCAATATACCGGGGGTACCACAGGGGTGTCTAAAGGGGCAGAACTGACCCATCGCAACCTGGTGGCCAACATGTTGCAGTGTGATGGAATTTTCCAGAGTAAATTTGGTGCGCAGGATGGTCAGCCAGATGACCGTATTTTCTGTGCGTTGCCACTCTATCATATCTTTGCCTTCATGGTTTGTGCGCTATATGGTATGTATAAAGGTCAGGCGAATGTCCTGATTCCAAACCCGCGTGACCTGCCGGCAGTGATGAAAGAATTGCGTAAATACCAGCCAACTTTCTTCCCGGCAGTTAATACCCTGTTTAATGCGCTGGTGAATAATGAAGAATTCAAGCAGCTGGATCATAGCCGTCTGAAGATGGCCATGGGCGGTGGTATGGCAGTTCTGCCATCAACGGCAGAAGCATGGAAAAAAGTAACCGGTACCAATATCATTGAAGGATATGGCCTGTCGGAGACGTCTCCGGTGGCGACTGCAAACCCGCCAGCCTCTGAAGAATTTAGCGGCACGATTGGTATTCCATTACCATCAACTGACGTAGCCATGCTGGATGATGCCGGCAACGAAGTGCCAATCGGCGAGCAGGGTGAGATTTCGATCCGTGGTCCTCAGGTGATGAAAGGTTACTGGAACCGTCCAGATGAAACAGCCAAAGTTATGGTGAATGGCTACTTCCGCACTGGTGATATAGGTGTGATGGATTCACGTGGTTATGTGAAGATTGTCGACCGTAAGAAAGACATGATTCTGGTATCCGGTTTTAACGTCTATCCTTCAGAAATTGAAGAGGTGGTTGCCAAGCATCCAAAAGTTCTGGAAGTGGCTGCTATTGGTGTGCCTGATGAAAAATCGGGTGAAGTGCCAAAACTGTTTGTGGTGAAAAAAGATCCGTCTTTAACGACTGAAGAAATCTTGGCATATGCTAAAGAAAATCTGACTGGTTATAAGCGTCCACGTTATGTCGAGTTTATGGATGAATTACCGAAATCCAACGTCGGCAAAATCCTGCGCAAAGATCTACGTAAAACTGCTTAACTCAGCCAAGTTAAGTTATACAAGAAAAAAGCGCCTCAGGGCGCTTTTTTTTGATGAGTTATTTCATTAACCAGCGATCAAAATAGGGCCGGCCTACACCGACAATTCCCAGAAAAATAAACATGGCCCCAAACTGACGGGTAAAGCCTTTCTGGTGAAATTCACCATAGCTGAGAATATTATCCAGCAAACAATAGACCAGCAGGGCGATGATCCAGTGCCAGAGCGGTAAGCGCTTGATTCCGACCGCATAAAAGCCGACCCATAACACAACAAAAGTGAACAGGGTAGACCAGACATTCATATTGGCACAAATGACCGTCAGTAAAAAAGCCACAATCGGCAGGACAATCTTTAAGACACGATCCACTTGACGTTGATGTTGACGCTGTTTCTCGAGAACCTCAAACATTTCATTTTGATCAGGTGCAACCATCGTGAAGCCTTCAATATTTATAAAAACACCCTATTTAACAAAATTTATTCACTAAATGCCATGTTATGATAGCGATAAAAGCCTGTAAGAGAAAAAACGATGTACAGCATTAGTGGGATTATCTATCTCATTTTGGCCGCCTGCCTTTTACCTTATGTTTTTACCTTTATCGCCAAAAAATCTGCTGGTTTTAGTGCCAAAGACAATCAGAATCCAAGAGCATTTTTAGACAAAGCGACAGGACTGGCCAGTCGGGCCCATGCTGCCCAGCAAAACAGCTTTGAAAGTTTACCTTTATTTATTGCTGCAATTTTATTAGCTGAATATATGGTCATCTCACAAAAACTGGTGATGACTTTCGGCATTGCCTATCTGGTGTTTCGTGTATTGTACGGAATCTGCTATTTGGCCAACTGGGCGACTTTAAGGTCTATCGTCTGGCTGCTGTCGGTCCTGTGCCCGATTACTTTATTGCTATTAATTATCAAGATCGTCTAACTAAATCCGGAATGGGTCAACATATTTGCAGTTCCCTCGGCTAAAACCAAAAAAAATCTGCAAAAACCGTTATAATTGTGGCGATTTTTTCAAAGATATAACTTGTTAAAGAGTGACGCTATGAGCTACAGCAATATCCCAGCAGGTAAAGATGCGCCAAACGACATCTATGTGATTATCGAAATTCCTGCCAATGCAGCACCGATCAAATATGAAATCGATAAAGATTCTGACGCGTTATTTGTTGACCGTTTTATGGGTACAGCAATGTTCTACCCAGCAAACTACGGTTATGTACCGAATACATTATCCCTGGATGGTGACCCATTAGACGTGCTGGTTGTTACTCCACATCCGGTTGAGCCAGGCTCTGTGATTCGTTGCCGTCCAGTCGGTAAATTGAATATGGAAGATGATGGCGGTATTGATGCGAAACTGGTTGCAGTTCCACATGACAAACTGACTCCAATTTATAAAGATGTTCAAGAATATACCGATCTTCCTCCGCTATTGATTAGCCAAATCGAGCATTTCTTCCAGCACTATAAAGATTTAGAGCCAGGAAAATGGGTAAAACTGAGCGGTTGGGAAGGTGCGGATGTTGCAAAACAAGAAGTACTGGATTCAATTGCAGCTTATGCAGAAGCCAATAAATAATAGATTTTCTTGTTAGTTTAGGTCTTTAAATCTTAAAGCTTAAATTAAAAAACCTGCACAATGTGCAGGTTTTTTTATGGCTTGAGATTCGAGCAACTTAGAATAGTTTCACAGGAATGTCTAACCAGATACGCCATTCGTTGGTATCACCGATGTAAGTGGTCTCATAGGCATCGCTTGCACGATAGTAAGAATGACGAAGACGTAAGCTTGCATCTTTGGCAAAACCAGACTGAACAGTGTATTTCACCTGGTTAAAGAATTCGCGCTCGTGAGCATTACTGTTAGTCAGAGTGCGTGCAATAACTGCTGAGTTTGTATCATCTGGAATTGCATGCTCAGCTTTATTGGCTTTAATATCCCAGCCATAAACAAAAGCAGAGGTCCAAGACAGGCCAGGTACATTTACAGCACCAAAATCAAAGGTGTACTGTAGTTGAACTGATTTTTCATCATTCCCAATGAAGTCTGACAGGTAGGAGTTAGGCAGGTAAATACTCTGTTTGCCATCGCCTACACCTGTCCCTAAACCATAGTCATAGCCAGTGTTACCAAAGTTCTGTTGGTAAGCCACCATAACATTATGTGGACCGGTATTGTAGGTAGTGGAAACTGCCCAGATCGAGTTTTTATATTTATCTTCTGCTGAGCCTATATATGAATAAAGCTTGTCATTGGCTTCACGATCCCACTGCGTATGATAGCCACTGACTTCATAAGTTAAGGAGCTTTTATCCGCTAAGGCCTTGGTGTAATTGGCATTTATATAATGGCGGTCCAGGCGATCTTTAATATCTGTACCGTAGTAAGACGCATTTAAATTGTTATTGAATTGGTATTTCGCACCCCATACCACAGCACGATCCAGCTCTGCACCATCAGAATTGATCTGGTCTGAAAGCAGGTTTTCTGTAAACTTACCTGCAGTTAAGCTTAAATTTTCAATTTCATTACTTTCTACCAATACACCCGTGTAGTACTCAGGCACTAAACGCGCAGTATTGCTTGCAAGTACAGGTAAGTCCAGAACTTGAGTACCATAAGTTGCTGTAGTATTCGATACGCGAGCTTTTAAATATGCGCCGCCACGAGCCCAGTGGTCGTAAGCATCTTGAGTACCATCCGGATTAGCTTGAGGGTGGGTAGGGATCATATCATTTCCAGTATGTCCGTTTTCACCCAGTTTGAAAGAGGCATCTCCGATAATGCCCACACCGAAACCGACAGTTCCTTGCGTGAAGCCCGAGTCCAGTTTAACAATTGCAGTTTGCGCAAATGAACTGGTATCTGCCACCCTATTTTTTTTATCGCGGGTTAAATAACCCGTACGGAACAGGACAGAACCTTCTGCATCTTCAACAAAACCTTTAGATTCGCTTTGCTCACTGGCAAATGCGGTTGAGACTAGGGCAGATTGAATTAAAACTGCCAATGCTAATTTTTTTTTCTGTTGCATTTGGGGAGAGAGCCTTATACAAAGTGAATGGAAATTTTAGGAATTGTATAAGATTAGCTAAAAAAGTGTCATTTTTATTTAATATTTTCTACTAAAGTTTATAACTTTAAGCTTTAGTGAAAATTATATAAGATCCGCTAGAATGACATGAATTTTTAGATAAAACTCAATAAAAACATTAATTTAAATTTTAATTTAGCTGGCTGTTGATAAGAGGAATGATTTAATAAGGCCGTGTTTTGACTGAAAAGTCATTACATGTCAGGTTTTGCTTGCTTGAATAGTAAACAATTGATAAAGATTTAACTCTGCAACCATGTGCGCCTATTCTTCAGTAAAAATACTAGTGAAAGTCAAATAGACTTTAAAAAAACGATTTAAAAATCTTCGCAGAATAAGAGCATGTGTGGATTTACTGGCTTCTTATCCGTTTTGAAACTGCATTTATTATTAAAAAAAATAAAAACTGATTTGATTCGACTGTGCTTTTTACCCTGCTGATTGGCATAGCTCTTGCATCGCCTAACTGGAGTCCACTACATCAGCATAAGTACGTCTTGAGGCATTTGGGGGTAAGAATGAAATTCATGTTAAAAACATTGGTGGTTGGATTAGGCAGTGCTGTTTCTGGCTGGAGTCTGGCGGAAGAACCGTCAGCTGAACATAGGGTTTCCGGTAATATCAGTATACTTTCCAGCTACAACCTGCGCGGTATCACCAATACACCTGAAAATAAAAATGCAACTCTCCAGGCTGGGCTGAATTATCAGCATGCCTCAGGTGTGTATGCAGGCTGGTGGGGTTCTACGCTGGATTATGGCGATAACTTGCCGAATGCTTTTGAAAATAATCTTTATCTTGGGATCAATCGTGCAGTGAATCAAGACTGGGGCTATACACTTGGTCTGACCTATTATTACTACTATGATATTGATACCAGCGCTGCCAATGGTTTTGAAAGTTTATTGGGTTGGACTTATCAAGACTTCGGTCTGACTGTGCAAACCTTGCTTGAGGACCTGACCTGGGGCAATGCAGGTGATACCTATGTTAAAGCGACTTATCGCCATCCATTAGCGCAGGATTTTAATCTGGATACCGCATTGGGGCTGTATGCTTACGAAAAATCAGGTGATCTTGAAGGTACAGCTGAACATTTTGGCTTTCGTCATTTTGACATCGGTTTGAGTAAAAAGTTTGACAAGACAGGGCTGAGCGCCAGTATGAATTATATACTGGGCGGTTATGACCGCTTTGATGAAAAACAGAAGAATAAAGTAGTATTTACTCTGGGCTACAGTTTTTAAAGCACAGAAAGCCAGAGGTGTATCAAGGCGACAATCGGTCGCCTTTTTTGATTCAGGGCTGATGCTGGCCGCGATACGATAACGCTTCTGACAGGTGCTGACCTTGAATGGTTTCACTTTGATTTAAATCAGCAATAGTGCGAGCAACCCGTAAGACCCGATGATAGCCGCGTGCTGACAGATTTAATTTCTTCTGGGCCAGTTCGAGCATCTTTTGGGTAGTTTGATCCAAAGTCGCATACTGCTCCAGTTGCTGAGGAGTTAAACTCATATTCAGGGCACTTTGTCGCTGAATCTGTAATTCATAGGCGGCAATCACCCGCTGTCTTACCGATTCGGAATTTTCCGCGGCTTGCGTATTTTGTAATTCGTGTGCCTGTAAAGGAGGCACATCAATATGCAGATCAATACGGTCTAGCAGCGGGCCTGAAATCCGGTTCTGATAACGCTTGATACTGTCCGGTGAACATTGGCAGCGACTGTCCTGATGAAAAGCATAGCCACATGGGCACGGATTCATCGCTGCAATGAGCTGAAAATTGGCCGGAAAAGTGATTTGCCGGGAAGCCCGTGAAATTATGATTTCTTTGGATTCCAGTGGTTGGCGTAATACTTCTAAGACTTTGCGGTCAAATTCAGGTAATTCATCCAGAAATAGTATACCTAAATGTGCCAGGGTAATTTCCCCCGGTTTAGGATGTGAACCTCCGCCAACCAAGGCAATCGCAGAAGCAGTATGATGAGGAGCACGAAATGGCCGTTGTCCAAACGGATGGCTGGTATTGGCAATCGAGTAGATACTGGCCACTTCAAGATTTTCCTGGCTATTGAGTGGTGGCAAAATACTGGCTAGCCGTGATGCCAGCAAAGTCTTACCAGTACCGGGCGGCCCACGGAACAGAAGGGAATGGCCACCCGCTGCAGCAATTTCCAGCGCCCGACGTGGTCTTAACTGGCCTTTCACATCCGCCAGATCAAATTTATAAGCAGCATGCTGATCGGGAGGGGGAGTGGTAAATGGAGGAAGCAGGTGGGTTTGTGCCAGATGTTCACAGACGTCTTTCAGATGATGAGCAGCAAAGACCTGAATATCGGGCAGCTGACAGGCTTCCTGAGCATTGCTGCTTGGTAAAATCAGTTGATGCTGTGCCTGCTGACAGGCAATCGCGATACTTAAAATGCCCGTGACAGAACGTAATTGTCCATCCAGTGCCAGTTCGCCAATAAACTCCAGATGATCGGTACAGTTTTCAGGAAGCTGGCCCGAAGCCACTAAAATACCTAGTGCAATCGGCAGGTCCAGACGTGAACCATCCTTGGGCAGATCCGCAGGGGCAAGATTAATGGTCAGGCGTTTGGTCGGGAACTGAAAACCACTATTGAGAATGGCTGAACGTACCCGATCCTTACTTTCTCTGACAGCGGCTTCAGGTAGGCCTACAATGGTGAGAGAAGGCATGCCGGAACTGACATGAACTTCGACTTCAATTAAAGGGGCATGTAGGCCGAATAAGCCCCGCGTATAAATTTTGGCAAAAGACATATTGTTGTTCCAATTGAGTGCATTATTTTTATAAGTTTGGCGTCTTTTGTGCACTGATGTGGTGCTTATTTTTTGTTGGAAATTTTCTCTTCCAGGGCATCAACCTGTTTTAACAGCTCATTTAAACGCTGATTGGCATGCTGCAAAGCAGTGCGCTGGCGCTCGATCTCTTCTTTAGAGACCAGATCCATCTTGGTCACGGTTTCATTTAATAAGGCACGCAGGTTGTGTTCCAAGTCTTTTTTAGGCTGTTCGACTTGTTGCAAAATCGCTTGTAACAGGGTTTCAATCATGGTCCGATTCATCCTCATGGAAATGAGGCAACAGTGTATCACTGCCAGAATAGAGACCCTAGTATTTCAGATAAAATATAGGCAGATTCGATCAGCACTCTTGTAGTAGCGGTTATTCTACCGTTGTGAGTCACCGATTGAAAATGACTGAACGGCCTGGGTAGGCCTCATATCAACTAAAAAATATATGTCTTCCCCCATATAGATGAAGTGTCAGCAACTCCTCCTAATCTACATAAAAAATATTTCATTTTTGCAGAATCCAACTGGTTATAAGTATAAAATGGGGTATAAAGAAACATCATGTTAATTTTTCTAATTTCCCCCGACCTTAGAAATCTTGGCATGAAATTTGAACATAAAACCTTACTGGTGAAATAAGCCGAAGGAAAACAAACATGAAACTCGTAACTGCAATCGTAAAACCTTTCAAACTGGATGACGTGCGTGAAGCGTTATCTGAAATTGGTGTGCAAGGTATCACTGTCACTGAAGTTAAAGGCTTCGGTCGTCAAAAAGGCCACACTGAACTGTATCGTGGTGCTGAATACGTTGTAGATTTCCTGCCAAAAGTCAAAATTGAAATCGCGATCAGCGATGAAATGGTGGAGGCAGTAATTGAATCTATTACGCGTGTAGCCAGTACAGGCAAGATCGGTGACGGTAAAATTTTCGTTACTAATCTGGAGCAGGTGATCCGTATCCGTACCGGTGAAACAGGTGCAGATGCTGTCTAATTTGGCACGAAGTTTGCTGAGTATCGAATAACTCACAAAAAACTTGGTCGGGGATACAAATGAAACATATGCTACTTGCGTTCAGTTTGTCGGGCGCACTTTTGGGCGGTTCTGTTGCTTGGGCTGAGCAGCCTGCAACAGTACCGGTCTCCACATCAGATAATTTATTGCGCCATGACCCCCATCTTGCTACCTCTACACAAGCGCCCACCGCGCTTGCTGCCACTGCTCCAACAGAAACAGAAAAAGAATCTACATTAGACACAGGTGATACCGCCTGGATTCTGGTGTCTACCGCTTTGGTCCTGTTCATGACTATTCCCGGTCTGGCCCTCTTTTATGGTGGGATGGTACGTAAGAAAAACGTGCTCTCTACGATGGCGCATAGCTTTATTGCCGCCGCCGTGGTGAGCCTGAGCTGGGTTTTTCTGGGTTATAGCTTGGCTTTTAGTGAAGGCAATGGCTTTATGGGGGGGCTGGATAAATTTATGCTGGCCGGTATTCGCCCCGACACGCTTATCGGCACACTTCCTGAAATCCTGTTTGTGATTTTTCAAATGACCTTTGCCATTATTACGGTGGCGATTATTAGTGGCTCGATTGCAGAGCGTATGAAGTTTGGTGCCTTCATTGCTTTTATTGCCCTCTGGAGTGTGGTGGTGTATGCACCGATTACCCATTGGGTATGGGGTGGGGGCTGGCTAGGCAATGATGGGGCGCTGGATTTTGCGGGTGGTACTGTCGTGCATATTAATGCCGGTATTGCCGGTCTGGTGGCGGCTTATATGTTGGGTAAACGTATGGGACTGGGCCGTGAATCGATGGCACCGCATAATTTGACCCTGACAGTAATGGGGGCCAGCCTGCTCTGGGTTGGCTGGTTCGGTTTCAACGGCGGATCGGCGCTCGGAGCAAATGGTGCTGCCGGCTATGCGCTGGTGGTCACCCAGGTCGCTGCGGCAGCTGCAGCCATCTCGTGGTTAATCACAGAAAAAGTAGTGCGTGGTAAGGGGTCTGTACTGGGTGCAGTTTCAGGTGCAGTTGCCGGTCTGGTGGTGATTACGCCAGCAGCAGGTTTTGTGACGGTCAGCGGTGCACTGGCTATGGGCCTAATAGGGGGAGTGGTGTGCTTCTGGGGCATTACCGGATTGAAACGTGCCCTGAAAGCCGATGACTCTCTAGATGCTTTTGGCCTGCATGGTGTAGGGGGGATTGTTGGTGCGATCCTGACCGCCTTCTTCGCCAGTGAATTTATTATGGGGGAACAGGCACCTGATCATATAATAAGCCAGCTCTGGATTCAGATTGAAGGGGTACTGGCCACCATCGCTTATTCTGCCCTTATGACTTTTGTGATCCTGAAACTGCTCGATTTGCTCATGGGTATTCGTATCGGCTGTGAAGATGAACGCATAGGACTGGATTTGAGCCAACACGGCGAACGTGTCGAATAATAATCAATACCCTATAATCAATATATAGTGCAAAACAGCTCATATGGGCTGTTTTTTTTCTATATATTGCGTAAGACTCTACAAAGTTTGCAAATTTTGCTACACTCGGGACTCAACAGGATTTGTTCAATTAAACCGCTATGCATTGCCCATTTTGCAATACTGCCGACAGTAAAGTGATTGATTCACGCTTGGCCGCTGAAGGCTGTCAGATTCGCCGCCGCCGCGAATGTATCAGTTGTAATGAACGTTTCACGACTTTTGAAAGTTATGAAGTGGTGATGCCACGTGTCATCAAATCGGATGGTAAAAATGAACCGTTTGATGAAGCCAAATTGCGCCGTTCTCTGATGCATGCCTTGCAGAAACGTCCGGTGACACAGGAACAGATTGAAACCGTACTCAGTGATATCCAGTTGCAGATCCGTCGCTTGGGAGAACGTGATGTGAAGTCGCGAACGATTGGTGAAATTGTCATGCAGTCGTTATTTGCGCTGGATCATGTCGCTTATGTCCGTTTTGCCTCGGTTTATCAGGATTTTCAGGATGTCGAAGCTTTTCGCCGTCAGATTGAACAGATGCAACTACGTGAAAATCAAGACCAGACATGACTGAATTCAAGCAGGAACAGAGCTGGATGCATCGTGCTATTGAACTGGCGCGGCAGGGCCAGTATTCCACCAAACCGAATCCGAATGTTGGCTGTGTGATTGTGAAAGATGGGGTGATTGTCGGTCAGGGTTTTCATCCCCAAGCCGGACAGCCACATGCAGAGGTTTTTGCACTGCGCGAGGCTGGAGAGCAGGCACGTGGGGCAACCGCTTATGTGACTCTGGAGCCTTGTGCACATTATGGCCGTACGCCACCCTGTGCCAAAGGGCTGGTTGAGGCCGGTGTGGCCAAGGTGGTGGTGGCCTGTCCTGACCCGAACCCCCTGGTGGCAGGTAAGGGTGTACAGATCTTGCAAGATGCCGGCATTGAAGTGGAAGTGGGGATCGCTCAGAAAGAAGCCCACGCCTTAAATGAAGGTTTTCTGAAAGCCATGGCCAGCGGTATGCCTTATGTGCGCCTTAAAGTTGCCTCGAGTTTAGATGGCCGTACTGCTATGGCTTCCGGTGAATCGAAATGGATTACCGGAACCGAGGCGCGTCAGGATGTGCAGCATTGGCGCGCCATTTCTGGTGCGGTCCTGACCGGCATTGAGACTGTACTTACAGATGACTGCCAGTTAAATGTCCGTCAGCTCAATGGTATTGATGACATGAGCACAGTGGTTCAGCCAAAACGGATTATTTTAGACCGCCAAGGCCGTCTGCCATTGACAGCGAAAATTCTAGCGCAGCCTGACAGCGTGATGGTCATGGGGCCATTCCGTCAAGAGCTGGCTGATCTGGGTGTGTTACAATTAGCAGTACAGCCTTTAAAACAATTATTGGCTCAGCTGGCTGGGCAGTACCAGATTTATGATGTGCTGGTGGAAGCAGGGGCGACCTTATCTACGGCATTTTTACAAGAACAATTGGTTGATGAATTGATCAGTTACGTTGCACCCACCCTATTGGGCCGGTCTGCACGTACTATGTTTAATGCAGAATTCAGCCGTATGGCCGAACAACTCCGATTTAAGCTGCGCGATGTAACTCGCTTCGGTGAGGATGTGCGCTTCAGGTTAATTCCTTTTCAAGAGACACTATGAGTTCAGAGTCTACGGTTTATCATAAACGTCGCCATGCGGCGCGTACCACCGATGAGTATCTTTTCCATCAGCTGGTTCCTTATCTGGGCAACAAACGCCGTCTGCTGCATTTAATTCTGGAAGCGCTTGAGAGTACAGGCACCCTAAACCGTACTGATGGCCGTGCTCCTATTTTTGCCGACTTCTTTGCCGGCTCTGGTGTAGTCTCACGTTTGGCTCGTCAAAACGGTTATCGGGTGATTGCCAATGACTGGGAGCCCTACAGTCATGCGCTGAATCATGCGGTGCTGGCCTGTACTGAGGCACCAGCGTTTAAAGAATTGGGTGGCTACCAGAAAGCCATTGATTATCTAAACCGTCTGCCCGAAGTCAAAGGCTGGGTGACGCATAACCTGTGTCCACGTAATGATGAAATTTATGATCCGTCGCGTGACCGTTTGTTTTTTAAACGCCGTAACGGGATGCGGATTGATGCGATCCGCCAGCAGATTGCCACCTGGCAGGCACAAGGTGCAATTGATGATGTCGAAATGAGTGCTTTGCTGGCACCACTATTATATTCAGCCAGTTTTGTCAGCAATACTTCCGGCGTATTTAAAAGTTTCCATCATGGCTGGGGCGGCAAGACCCAGACCGCACTGGAACGGATTGAATCTTTACTCTGGCTGACGCCAAGCCGCTTCTGTGAAGACAAGAAACATCAAGGGCCGACCGCTGAAATGTGGTGTGTGGATGCCCAACATCTGGCCAATCAGATGAGCAGTTTTGAGGTCGATGTGGCGTATCTGGATCCGCCGTATAACCAGCATGCCTATAGCAGTAATTATCATGTACTGAATGCGCTGACTTTATGGGATCAGGTCGATCTGCCGACACCAGATACCAAGGGCTTCAAGAGTGGTATTGACCGCGCCTGGCGTAAAGAACGCCCGAGCCAGTACAACTCTTCCAAGTATGCCAAAGAGGCGTATGAGACCTTGCTGGCTACGATTAATGCACGTTTTATTCTGACCAGTTATTCCACCGACGGGAATATCAGTGCGACTGATTTATTGCAGGCCAACCTGAAACGCGGTCGTGTGACTCTGCTAACCCAAGATGTACCACGTTATCGGGTCAGCAAGCAGCGCCAGTCAGAACGTGCACGCGTACTCGAATTTATTGTGATTACCGATACGCATGCCAAATCAGGCCCACCCATCCGTCAGCTGCTGAGCCAGTTGCATCATTATGCAGAGCTGGGCGGTGTAGATACAACCGGGGTCAGTACCCAGTTGGCCTTGTGGTAAGCGCATAAAAAAGGAAATAAAGATGTTTACAGGTATTATTGAAAGTCTGGGCAAAGTTGAAAGTCTGCAAAGTGTCGGAGGTGATGTGCGTTTACGTATTCAGACCGATCTGGATATGTCGGATGTACATCTCGGTGACTCGATTGCCACCAATGGTATTTGCCTGACCGTGATTGACTGGGGCGAGAACTGGTATGCAGCAGATGTGTCACGTGAAAGCCTGAACCGGACCACACTGGGACAATGGAAAGTCGGACAGCCTGTGAATGTCGAAAAAGCCATGCTGCCAACCACCCGTTTTGGTGGGCATATTGTGTCTGGGCATGTCGATGCTGTGGGTGAAATTACCATCGTTCGTGAAGATGCCCGCTCGGTATATTATGAAGTGACGGCACCCGCTGAAATTGCCAAATATCTGGCAGAGAAGGGCTCAGTCACCGTTGATGGCATCAGTCTGACCATTAACCATTTACGTGGCAGTGTCATCAGCCTGAACCTGATTCCGCATACAGCTGAGCGGACCAATATCGGTACCTGGAAAGTCGGGACAAAAGTAAATCTGGAAGTTGATGTGTTGGCCCGTTATATTGAGCGTTTGCTGCTGGGAGATAAGGCCGCAGAAACCACCCAGCAATCAAAAATCAGTATGGAGTTTCTGGCTGAAAATGGCTTTTTAAAATAAGTCCAACTCCAGAATTCCCGGCAGTCTAGTTGAAAAATTAGACTGTTTTTTTGTTTTTGGAGATAATACCGCGTATAACTTGCGATTTTAGCCCCAATGGACAGATCGAATGCTCGATTTTTTACTTCATCTTGAACAATCCTTGCCCTTATTGCTGGACCAGTATGGGGTATGGATCTATGCGATTCTGTTCCTGGTGATTTTCGCAGAAACCGGCTCAGTATTTTTCTTTTTCCTGCCTGGCGATAGCCTGCTAATTGCCATCGGGGCACTGTGCTCGACGACGGACTTGATCACTTTACATTCTGTCGGTTTATTACTGTTCATTGCCTCCACTCTAGGATATACCGTTAATTACTACACGGGCAGAGCGCTAGGGCTGAAATATTTCAATGAGCATTCACGCTTTTTCAAGCCGGAATATATAGTCAAAACCAATCATTATTTTATGAAGCATGGCGGCAAGACTATCCTGATTGCACGTTTTATTCCCTTTGTGCGTTCCTTCGGGCCTTTTGCCGCCGGTTCCGGGCATATGAACCTGATGACCTTTGGCTTGTATAATGTGGTTGGCGGAGTACTCTGGATCAGCAGCCTGTTGGGGGTGGGCTATATTCTTGGTAATACCGCCTTTATGCTGGCTGACCTTTTTTAAATTTTGACGTTTTAAAGCTGAACTGAGCTTGATTATTTTTTATTCGGCCTGTACGGCTTGGAGCAGATCGGGCGTCCAAAGCCCTTGTCTTGTTGAATTTTTAAGGCTTCGATCGACCACGCATAGATAAAAACTTTTAGATTTACCTTAAATTCATTGATGAACCCTGAATGCTTGGTTCTTTCAGACCAATCCTAGCGCTATAAGAAAAAAATCAAATCAGATAGCGGCCAGTGTGAGTATGGCTCAGCCTATTGTGACAGATTGGAATTTTGAAGAATATAGTCAATTTCTTCTTTGGCGGCAGCACGCAGCTTATCGCGTAGTGCATTCACTGTTTGTTCAATGGCACTTTCAGCCTCCAGTTCCAGACGTAAACGTACACTGTCGAGTTCAGACCGAATCTGGGAATCCTTGATACGGTATTGACCTGCGGAAAAATCCAGCACCTGTTCAGGGTTTTTCTGATAACGCGCGGTGTAGTGCTGTATCTCAGTATCAAGCTGCTGACGCATTTCGACTAATTTTCGGTTTTGTTCGGCAAATTTGAGTTCTTCATCCCGGCGCAGCTGTTCAGCATAGGCCTGTGCTTCAGCACGTTTTTTGTTTAGGGCTTTTTCCAGTGCCTGCTGTCTTCGAATACGAGCCTCTTCAATCAGTTCAGCCTTGCGCTGTGCATAGGCCGCTTCAATCCGGCGCTCCGATTCTAGTTGTGATTTTTGATCATGTAGCAGCCATTCTTCCAGAACGGTTTCAGGCTTGAGTACATCACAGATCCGCGAGAGGTCATCGATAAAGGTCTGACGCACAGCCTCAGGCGTATTTAACCAGCGCTGTTTAAAATCTGGACCTACATTTAATGCCACTTGCATCTCCTTGTTTATCGTCTTGTTTAAAGTTTATAGGTCTGAGGTTGAATACCAAAATGGCGATATTGTTTGAACTTTTCACGCCCCAGCTGCTTGGCCGGCTCATTGTTTTCAATAATCTCAATAATGTGACTAAATTTCGCATTCGGTTCAAGTGCTTCCGGACTAAAATTAAAAATAATCCAGCCCGGCTGTTTGGGGAGCTGTGCCGATATACAGACCACAGCCTCAGGCTGCTCAATACCATGCGGAATAAAGCTGACTGGATCAAAGCTCCAGAGCAGCTCATCAAGTTCCTGCTGCAGGGCAGGATCGGCACAATACAGCCAGATGCGTTCGGGTTGACGCAAAATCTTGCGGCATAAACGACAAGTGCTGTCCACTTGTCGTTCAGGGCTTTTTTCAAATAAGTAGAAGCTGACCTTAGCCATTCACTTGAACACGATTAGCCAGGAATTGCATTAATAGTGGCACTGGACGGCCTGTCGCGCCTTTATTGGGACCAGAGTTCCAGGCAGTCCCGGCAATGTCGAGATGCGCCCAGCGATAATCACGGGTAAAGCGTTGCAGGAAGCAGGCAGCGGTGACTGAACCGGCTTTAGGGCCGCCAATATTGGCAATATCGGCAAATGGTGAATCGAGCTGTTCCTGATAGTCATCCAGCACCGGCATGCGCCATACGCGGTCAAATGTGTTCTGGCCAGCAGTTTCCAGCTCGACAGCCAGCTCGTTATCCGGAGTGAACATGCCTGTAAGCACGGAACCCAGCGCCACCACACAGGCACCGGTTAAAGTTGCAATATCAATTACCAGTGCCGGATTAAACTGTTTGACATAGGTCAGGGTATCGCACAGAACCAGACGGCCTTCTGCATCGGTATTTAAAATTTCAACGGTTTGGCCACTCATGGTGGTGACAATGTCGCCAGGACGGGTCGCTTTGCCGGATGGCATATTTTCAGCCGCAGCAATTGTGCCGACCACATGAATCGGTAAACGGGCTTCACACAGGGCACGCATGGTTCCCAGTACCGAAGCAGCACCGCACATGTCGTATTTCATCTCGTCCATGCCTGCGCCCGGTTTAAGTGAAATGCCGCCAGTATCAAAGGTAATGCCTTTGCCGACCAGTACAACAGGCGCTTCGCTACGTTCGGCCTGATATTCCATACTGATGATACGGCCCGGACGTTCCGAACCTTTACTGACTGCCAAAAAGGCACCCATCCCGAGATCCGCCATTTGCTGCTCATCCAGTACGGTGACTTTCAACAAGTCTGGATATTCCGCTGCCAGGGCCTGTGCCTGTTCTGCCAGATATTCCGGGAAGCAGATATTTCCTGGGCGGTTGCCCAGATCACGTGCCAGATTCTGGCCGCTCTGTACCGCCTGAATCAGCTGCAGCTGTGCTGAATCTAAGGCACTTTGTGCGGTGATCAGGTCAATCTGTTCCAGAATAAATTCATTTTTCTTCGACTTGTATTCGTCATAGCCATAGTTGGCCTGAGTCAGGGCCAGTGCAAAAAGATAGTGCAATTCTTGTGGAAGTTGTGTCAAATCAACAGAAATCTGTTTGAATTTTTTCTGCGTGGATTGAATAATGGTTTGTGCAAGCTTCGCCAGTTTAGCAGGCTGTAATTCAGCAGTTTTGCCCAGTCCAATTAGCGCAGCAGAGTGACACTGGCTCAGTTGATTGATCAGGCTCAGACTCTCGG
Source organism: Acinetobacter sp. 10FS3-1 (assembly GCF_013343215.1). Lineage (NCBI taxonomy): Bacteria > Pseudomonadati > Pseudomonadota > Gammaproteobacteria > Moraxellales > Moraxellaceae > Acinetobacter > Acinetobacter sp. 10FS3-1. Next base: position 2,709,560 of record NZ_CP039143.1, on the reverse strand, counting down.
CAAGGCCTGCCTTGAATTGAGCGGCTTCAATTAATGTGTCGAATTGACTGATCGGGTAATGTGACGTTATTTCCTGAACTTGTTCTGCGTCGACTAAAATCAACAAAGACTGACTTGATCCATTCTCTGGGAATGACGTATTAATTGTAAGTTTCATATCCTGCTTTCACGCCTGTGTAGGTTTGCGAATCATTCAATCATTGAACCATTTATCTCAACAGATTTTCAATGGGAATGACAGCTCAGGTTTTATATTTTTGCTATTCGGGTAAACTAGCACCCATTTTATGGACTTCAATTTGGAAGAATTAATTTGATTATTCGGCGTTATCTGGTCAAGCAAGTAGTATCGACCTCTTTGGTGGTAATTGCCTTATTGACCCTCATCATGATGGGGGGACGACTGATCAAGTATTTTGGTGTAGCTGCTCAGGGCCGTCTGGATGCAGGCATCCTGTTTAGCATCATTGGCTATCGCTTACCAGAATTCTTAACCCTGATTCTTCCCTTGGGGTTCTTTATCGGCCTGATTCTGGTCTTTGGGCGTCTTTACGTCGATCATGAAATGGCAGTATTGAATGGCAGTGGCATCAGCCGGCATCAGCTGGCGCGTTTACTGATTCCGCTCACACTGGTCTATCTGATGGCACAGGGCTTTTTAATGTTATGGGCTTCCCCTTGGGGAATTCGCCAGTTTGAGGCCTTAACCACCAGTCAGGCGGTACGTACCGGCTTTGATCTGGTGCGACCCAAAGAATTTATCTCTTCGGGGCCTTATACCATCTATGCTGGGGATTTATCGGAAGACCGGAAAAACTTAAAAGATATTTTTTTCTATCAGCGTGCGGAAAAAGAAGGCAAGCCGGATGTCATGATTCTGGCCCAGGAAGCAACCCGAATAGAAATACCCAATGATTCTGCGAATGTGGTCGATCTGGTGCAGGGGCGCCGTTATGAAATCTACCCGGGGACTCCGCAATATACACATGCCGAATTTGCCAGCTATCGTCTGCGGATTGAAAATGATAAAGAGGCAGAACTGGCCAGTGATGAAGTCGAGGCTTTACCAACATCGCAGTTGTGGCAGAAGCGTGATGATCCGGTCGTGGTCAGCGAACTCGGCTGGCGGATTTTTGTTCCATTTGCGATGGTGATTGCATTGATTCTGGCGGTGGGCCTGTCTGAGGTCAGTCCGCGTCAGGGGCGTTATCTCAAACTCTTTCCGGCACTGATGATTTTTGCCAGTCTGATTGTAGCCCTGATGGCGGTCAAAACCCGGATCAGTAAAAATGAAATGGGTATCGCGGCTTATCCTCTGATTCTACTGGCCTATGCAGTGGGCGGGGCACTGTTCTCGCGTAAGCAGAAGCTGGCTCCCAAAATTAAGAAACAGATTCAGCGAGTGAGGTCTTAACAATGTTCGCACGTCGTATAGTGGCCAAACATGTGACCTATACCACCGCTATGGCCATGCTAGGAGCCACCGCAGTACTTTCCGGTCTACAGGTTCTGTTTACCTATCTGGGTGAGCTGGGTTCCTTAAAAGAAGGGTATGGAGCCAAGGAGGCTCTGTATTATGTCTTATGGGGTGCACCGAATTATCTTTATGAAATTCTGCCAATTTCAGCCCTGATTGGAGCGGTACTGGGCCTGGGGACATTAGCATCCAATAGTGAACTGATTGTGATGCGCGCCGCCGGTGTCAGCCTGTGGCGAATCGTGGGCTGGGTCATGCGTTCGGCACTTTTGCTGGTGATTCTGTCTTTTGCCTTAAGTGAGTGGGTGATTCCGTATACCAACGAACAGGCCAAAATGGTCAAAAATTCACAGAAAGCAGCGCAGCTGGGGGAAGTCCGCGGCTACTGGACCCGCGAAGGCCAGCGTTTTATCTATATTAATTATGCCAACTCGCAAGGCCAGCTCAGTAATGTGCAGATGCTGGATTTCGATGAAAACTATCGTTTGCGCGGAACCCTGCATGCCAGCACCGGCCGTTTTATACAAGATGGCGCCTGGGAGCTGAAAAATACCGAGCAGATGGACATTCTCGCGAATGGCAATGCGACACTGGTTAACAATGCTGAACAGTCATTGGCTTTGGCATTACAGCCGAAATATGTGCATATGGTGACAATTGACCCTGAAGATCTGGCACCCAGCCAGCTGGTAAGCTTTATGAGTTATATGCATGAATATAGTCAGGTGCCCAAGACATATCAGCTGGCATTCTGGCAAAAACTGGGTTCACCGTTTGCCCTAATTGCCTTGGTGGTGATTGCCTGTTCCTTTATCTTCGGGCCGCTACGCCAGCAATCCATGGGCTTTCGTCTGGTGATTGCCTTGTTTGCCGGTCTCAGCTTTTTCTATCTGCAGGACTTTCTGGGTTATGCCAGTCTGGTCTATGCACCATCTCCGGCATGGTTTGTCTTTATTCCCATTCTGATCATGTTTGGAATCGGCGGCTATCTCCTGCATCGGGCACGCTAAGACGCAGGAAAATAGAACGAATCAATTGTAACAAGCGGCTTGGACCATCTCCGGTCATGGCCTCTTTTTACAAAATTCTGTAAACTAGGGCGATTAATTCGTAGGCGAAAAGAGTATTTCATTATGGCGGATGCAACTGCTGGCAAAATCCCTCACGTTTTGGTGATTATGGATGGTGTGGGTCATCGCGAAGCGGTCGAAGACAATGCGTTTTTAGCAGCTAAACGACCAAATTTAACTGCTATACAGGACAAGCATCCGCATGGTTTGATCTCCGGTTCTGGTGAAGACGTAGGTCTGCCGGATGGCCAGATGGGCAACTCTGAAGTCGGTCATATGAATCTGGGTGCTGGCCGGGTGCTGTATCAGGACTTTACCCGTATTACCAAAGATATCCGGACAGGTGCTTTCTTTGAGCATGAAGTACTGGTCGATGCTGTGGAAAAGGCCAAAGCAAGCCAGGGTGCGGTGCATATTCTGGGCCTGTTGTCTGAAGGTGGGGTACATTCTCACGAAGATCATATCGTCGCGATGGCTGAGCTGGCACTGAAACGTGGTGCCCAAGTCTATTTGCATGCCTTTCTGGATGGCCGTGATACGCCACCAAAGAGCGCACAGCCTTCTTTGGAAAAACTCGATGCACTGTTTGCTCAATATCCGGGCCAAGGCCGTATCGTCAGCCTGATTGGTCGTTATTTTGCCATGGATCGTGATAATCGCTGGGATCGAGTCGAGCAGGCTTATCGTTTGCTGACCGAAGGTGAAGCAATACGTACTGCTACGACTGCCGTTGAAGGTCTAGAACTTGCCTATGCCGCAGAGGAGTCGGATGAGTTCGTCAAGGCTACACGTATTGGTGACAGCGTGAAAATTCAAGATGGTGACAGCGTGGTGTTTATGAACTTCCGTGCGGACCGTGCCCGTGAATTAACGCGTGCCTTTGTCGAAAAAGATTTTGCCGGTTTTGAGCGTCAAGTGCTGCCAAGCCTGTCAAAATTCGTGATGCTGACCCGTTATCAGGCCACCATTGATGCACCGGTTGCCTATATGCCGGAAGCGCTGGTGAACTCAATCGGTGAGTATTTATCAAATCTGGGAAAAACCCAGTTGCGTATTGCTGAAACTGAAAAATATGCCCATGTGACGTTCTTCTTTAGCGGTGGCCGTGAGGATGAATATCCGGGTGAAAAACGTATCCTGATTCCATCACCCAACGTAGCGACTTATGACCTAAAACCAGAAATGAGCGCTTATGAAGTGACTGATGAACTGGTCGCAGCCATTCACTCCGGTGAATATGATTTACTGGTGGTGAACTATGCAAATGGTGACATGGTAGGCCATACGGGTGTATTTGATGCAGCCGTTAAAGCGGTTGAAGCCGTAGATACTTGTCTGGGGCGTGTGTATGCCGCTGTTATGGCAAAAAATGGCCATATGATCATCACGGCAGACCATGGTAATGTAGAGCAAATGCAGGATTATCACAGTGGTCAGGTACATACCCAGCATACCACTGAGCTGGTTCCGTTTATCTATGTCGGTCCGACCTCTGCAACGATTATTGAAGGCGGCGTACTGGCAGATGTGGCGCCGACCTTACTCAACCTGATGCAGCTTCCGGTTCCGGCTGAAATGCAGGGTCGTAACCTGATTGAGCTACATGCATAATTTTTAGTCTATATACAGGGATAAGAATGATTAAAACACAGGGCAAGTCTGTAATTCTCGCATGCTTCTTAATGTGTTGGAGTCATTCCGTCTGGAGTGCCGGCCCGCAAGAGCCGGCCTTTGACGATATGGAAATGGGCCATCAGACTTATGCGGAAATTCCGGTAGCCTCCATTCAAGAATTTGTACAAATCTATGGCATTGTCAAAGATAATTATATTGAAGACAAAAATGATGATGCCCTGTTCCAGCAAGCTATTCAGGGTCTGGTCAGTGGTCTGGACCGCTATTCACGTTATTTATCTCCCGAAGATTATCAACAGCTGCGCCAGTACACCGAAGGTGATTTAGCCAGTATTGATTTTGATCTGGAATTTAATTCCCAGCTCAAGCAATGGGTCGTACAAGGCCTTAGGCCAGATGCAGATTCTGCCAAACAGGGCCTGCGTAATGGTGTCACCGTCTACAAGATTGATGATCAGGCCTTAAGCAGCCTGAACCGTGAACAGGTACGGCAATTGCTGAGTGGTGCAATTGGGTCTACCTTAAGCATCCAGCTATCGGCACAAAGTCCGGTCATCAGGCTGGTCCGGAATATCAAGGTAGATACAGAAATCAAATCCAGTCTGCATCATAATCAGGTGCTGGTCTTGCAAGTGAAGGTATTCCAGCAGGATACTGCGAATGAAATCCAGCGGATTATTGAAAGCTATCCGGCAAGCCGTCTAAAAGCCGTCCTGTTTGATCTGCGCAATAATCCGGGTGGCCTGCTTTCAGCCGCAGTAGAATCCGCAGACCTGTTTCTTAATCAAGGCATTATCGTCTCGACCAAAAGCCGTTCGGAAGGAAATCAGCAGTTTCAAGCCTTACCAAGCTTTGAATTTCAGAATCTGAAAGTTGGTATTCTGATTAATAACCGCTCTGCTTCTGCTGCAGAAGTTTTTACCGCAGCCCTAAAAGAACACGGCCGTGCCTGGGTGGTGGGTGAGAAAAGCTATGGCAAAGGGGTGGTACAAAAGCTGTTTCCACTCAGTAATGGCGCAGCCTTGCAAATGACCGTCTCCCAATACTTCAGCCCGAGCGGCCGGATGATTGAAGGGCTGGGTATCCAGCCGCATCTGACTTATCCGCTTGGCCCAGAAGTACGTGAGGAGAGCTATCTGGATCATGTCGCAGACCTGCTGCTCCTGCAAAAATAATTATTCCTCTTCCTCGATATCCAGTCCGAATTTTTTCAGGCGGTAACGCAGAGAGCGGAAGGACATGCCCAGTTTTTTCGCAGCCAAGGTGCGGTTCCAGTGGGTCATATTCAGTGCATTCAGCAGAACTTCTTTTTCGATTTTTTCTAAATATAATTCCAGACCTTCTTCAGGCAGCTTTCTGGGAATAATAATCTGATCTGAAGAAGCAAGTTCAGCATGGCTTGTCGACTCTTGCAGGACAGGCGCTGTATGGCGCAGAGGAGCGCTTTGCAGGTGTTGCAGATCAATCCTGTCCTCATCACTTAAGGTAATGGCCCGTTCGATAATATTGCGTAATTCACGCACATTCCCTGGATAATACTGGCCCAGTAAAAACTCTTTGCTGCGCCCAGAAAGTGGTTTCACCGGAATATCCCATTCCTGGCAAATTTTCTGGATAAAGTGCTCAGCCAAAATCAGAATATCCTGACCGCGTTCACGTAGTGGCGGCAAGACTAGATCCATGACATGAATCCGGAAATACAGGTCCTGACGGAATTTGCCTTGTTGTACCAGAGCATCCAGATCCTGATGGCTGGCGCTGATTACCCGAAAATCGACATCAATTTCAGTATCTGAACCTAAGGGGCGGATACGTTTTTCCTGAACGGCGCGTAGCAGTTTGACCTGCATGCTCAAAGGTAATTCGGCAATTTCATCCAGAAACAGACTGCCACCATGCGCAGACTGGATCAGTCCTTGCTTGTCCTGGGTGGCACCGGTAAAGCTGCCTTTTTTGTGTCCGAACAGCTCACTTTCCATCAGTTCAGTTGGAATCGCACCACAGTTAATGGCGATAAAAGGCCCTTCACTGCGATTACTGAGGCGATGCACCAGATTTGCAATTACTTCCTTGCCGGTACCGGATTCTCCTGTAATAAAAACCGGCGCCTGAGAACGAGCAATTTTCTTTAAAGTGACACGTAGCTGCTGAATGGGCAGAGACTGGCCAATCAGTAGCTTATGTTCTAGTGAATCATTGGCATTATATTGATCATACTCCACTGGTTTATTAAGTGCTTTTTGTAGTAACTGTTCCAGATGCTTCTGGTTAATCGGCTTGCTGACAAAGTCAAAAGCGCCTGCTTTGAGGGCCGCAATGGCGATTTCCATATTGCCATAGGCGGTTAGTACAGCCACAGGCAGATCAGGGCAGCGCTGATGAATCCAGTGCAATAATTCCAGGCCATTGCCATCCGGTAGATTCAGGTCAGTCAGACAGGCATCATACTGGTGATCAGTAAGGCGCTGCTTAGCATCCTCCAGCCGGTGAGCAATATGTGTACGTATTCCCATGCGCATCAAGGACATCTGCATGAGGGTACAGAGATCCTCTTCGTCATCCACCAATAAGACCAGTGGTTGTTGTTCCACAATTTTCCCCTTTCAATATATTCACGGTATCATTCGTTGGCAGCTAATGCGAAAGCATGCGCCTTGTTCTTGTTGTATATAATTTAATTGTGCCTGATTTGCTTCACAAAAACTATGTGATAAATACAGTCCCAGTCCGGTACCGTTAATTGCGGTGCTATAAAAAGGCTTGAATAACTTCGCCTGATCCGGTACATCGACACCGGTGCCAAAGTCCCGGATATCAATCCATACTTTATGCTGATAAGGATGAATATTCAATTGAATATGGTCGGCATCGGCAGCATTGTGCCGGATGGCATTACGGATCAGGTTAATCAGAATCTGACGGAATTGGGCTTCATCAAACTGAATATAAAGAGACGTATCGCTATTCAACTGAATCTGATCAGCCACATCGGCTAAATCTTCCTGAATAAACAGTGGAATGAATTCATTCAGATGAATCATGACAGGATGCGTTTCCCTGTTTTTCACCATGCTCAAGGTGTCCTGAATAATCCGGTCAATCCGATTGGCCTGCCGGCTGATCATCTGGTTCAGGAGATGCTGCTGTTCTTTTTCTGAATCCTGATAGAGGTCATTGGCCTGTACAATGGCAGCCAGAGGGTTCCGGATTTCATGCGCGATGCTGGCCGAGAGTTGCCCCAGCGCAGCAAGCTTTAATTGCTGCACCTTTTGATTTAACTTTTGCGCATCCTGTAAAACCAGCAGGATCAAGGTCTGATGCGGAACGATCAGTTTTTGTACCTGTACATGAATGTTATAGCGACTTTGCTGGGACTCGAACTGGAACTGTTCCCCATTTTCCAGATTCTCAAAGTGAACCAACTCAAACAGGTCATATTGTGAATGATAGAGTGAAAATCGTTCTTGGCTATAGGTAGGCTCTATGCCGAGCAGATGACAGGCAGCTGGATTGCTCAGCACCACATGATAATTTTCATCCAGAACTAGATAACCGGTTTCAATCTGCTCGAGAATATAGCGGTTAATATTCTGTAACTGGTACAATTCAAGAGATTGGGAAAAGCTCAGATTCTCCAGAATTTGAAAGCGACGGACCGCAATCTGGCCACTGCCATAGACCACAAAAAACAGGAAAGCGAGTAATGCACTATTCCCGATATTGGTTAAGGAAGAAAAGGCAAAAATGCTGCCAATAAAATGCTGATAAATCACACTAATTACAGCAATAAGTGTGATAAATAAGGCCTTATGGGCATCCAGTAGCAGTGAAGCTGAAAAGATGGCAATGACAAACAATAGCCCGATATGCAGATTCGGACCATTGGTGGCCAGGGTTAACAGGCTGAGTACACTAACATCAGTAAAAAAGATCAGAATAAACTGGGCTTGAATCCAGCGCCGGACAAATTTGAGCGTGAACAGCTGAACCGCGTTCACCGCCACCCAAATCCCCAGCGCATAATAATAGAGCTGTGGATACTGATAGTCGGCTGTCAGGTTCGGATAGGTCAGCAGAAAAATCAGCAGCAGACCGGTACTGATAATCAGACGATAAGCACCATACCAGATCCCCAGATGATATTGATTGAGCTGTGAATAGTGAGAAGGTTCCATATGGACCGACTTTTAAAACTAGGGCTTGATCAGGCCATAGCGCATGGCTAAGTGGGTCAGTTTAACATCACTGTCAATATTGAGCTTTTCAAAAATACGGTAACGGTAAGTATTGACAGTTTTAACGCTGACAAAGAGTTTATCGGCAATTTCCTGCGCGCTAATACAATTGACCACCATCATCGCCACCTGCATTTCCCGTTCAGAGAGCGCATCAAAAGGCGATTGCTGAGTATCTGACAGATATGAGCTGGCCAGCTGCTCGGCAATATCGGCACTAAAATATTTACCGCCCTGCATTACCTTGTTGATGGCACGAACCATTTCCAGTACAGGAGCACCTTTGGTGATGTAGCCTTTGGCCCCAGCTTTAAGTAACAGGGAAGGATAAGGTTCTTCTGCCAGACCACTGACTGCCAGTACTTTGGTGTCAGGTGCAGTTTGCAGCAAACGACGTGTGGTTTCTACCCCACCAATCCCGGGCATATTCACATCCAGCAGAACGACATTAGGATGATGTTGACGGACCAGCGTAATTGCTTCTTCACCTGATTCAGCTTGTCCAATGACCTGGACATCCGCATGGTCTTCCAGCATTCTGCAAATCCCAGTACGTACTAATTCATGATCGTCCACAACCAACACTGTGATCACCTAGTCTCTCCCTCTGTTAAAAAACTCATTTTTTTGTTACATAAAGCAAAATAAGCTTGCAATGAAACTACAAAATTAGCAATCCTATTTGCAAGATTAAATCTGAAACTTATCACATAGTGTCCAGAACAAAAAATGTTCTGCATTGTGTTCAAATGTAAGGCATATTAGAGGTAATACGCAAATCAATCTTACCTCTGGTTAGTTGAGTGAAGAAATAGTGAAGAAAATAAACAAGTCTTTGATGCAGGTATTGGGACTTTCTACGTTGCTCAGCATAAGTTCGATAAGCTTTGCTGAAATCATTATGCGTTCCGGTACGGCAGAGGGCGGAGCCAGTAGTATCAGCTGGTCTTCAGATGAAGTAAACCAGCTGCTGAATGACGACTTTAGTGTGGCTGCAGAAGAGCCTAGCCCGGCAGGCTCAGCGACCATCACCACTACCTTGCGTCAGGGTGGGAGTGTTCAGCCGGCTGTAAAAAGTCCTCGGATTCTGGATACCAATCATAATATTAGCCAGCCTAGCGTGAATGCGCGTGCGGCCTTGGTCATGGATGCTCAAACCGGGGAGGTGCTTTATAGTAAAAACACCAATACGGCTCTTCCAATTGCTTCGATTACCAAGCTGATGACTGCTGTGGTCATTTCAGATGCGCGTTTGAATATGTCTGAACAAATTACCTTGCAGCAAGCTGACTTTTCCTGTTCAGGCTGTAAAAGCTCCAGCTCGTCTTTAAGAGCGGGGGACAGCATGAACCGCGCCGAAGCTTTGCTATTTGCCTTGATGAAGTCAGAGAATCCGGCTGCGGCAGCCTTGGCACGTACCTATCCGGGTGGTCGTAGTGCATTTGTTGCGGCAATGAACAGCAAGGCCAAAGAGCTGGGCATGTACTCAACCCGCTTTTTAGAATCCACCGGCTTGCATCCTGGAAATATTGCCTCTGCGCGTGACCTCGGCATTCTGGTGAATACCGCTTCACAATATGGACTGATCCGTCAGTTCTCGACTACACCAAGCTATGATTTCAATCTGGGTTATCGCGTTTTGAAGTCAAACAATACCAATGCGCTGGTGCGTAATGGTGGCTGGAATATCAATATTTCTAAAACCGGCTTCATTAATGAAGCAGGACGCTGTGTGGTAATGCATACCACTTTGAACAACCGTCCGGTTGCAGTGGTCCTGTTGGGTGCAAACAGCTCCCAGGCACGTACCAATGATGCTACCCGTCTGATGACCTGGGTAAGCAGTTTACCAAAACGGATCTAAAGCTTGGCTATTTCTGAAGCTCGAACCTGTGATAAGTTAAACCTCAGATTAAACGGTCCAGCAATAAAAAACCCTGCCTGTGCAGGGTTTTTTTATTTATTTTATTTAATTACATATTAGACAGAATCGAATCACGAACCTGGTCTAATGTAGCATCAATCGACAGCATCACCGCATCAGCACACTGCTTGATTGCGGTATCTGGGTCTTTCAGGCCATTACCAGTCACTGTGCAGACAATCACAGAACCTTCAGCAATTTTACCTGCCTTGATGTCACGGATTGCACCACCAATAGACGCAGCAGAAGCAGGCTCTACAAATACGCCTTCATACATAGAAAGTAAACGCTGTGCTTCAAGAATTTCTGCATCTTCCAGTTCGTCGAACCAGCCCTGAGAATCACGTACGACTGCTTTGGCATGGTTCCAGCTTTGTGGATTACCGATACGGATTGCTGTTGCAACCGTTTCAGGATCAGCAACAGGTGCACCACGCAGGAATGGAGCTGCCCCAGAAGCCTGGTAGCCTACCATAGTCGGCAAGCCTGCCGGTTTTGGACCTGTGAACTGATCCGTTTCAGCATCATAAATCACTTGCTCAAACTGATCTGCAGGCTGGTTGGCAACGGCTTCGGTATAGCCCATCCAGTGCGCGGTAATATTACCCGCATTACCGACTGGCAGGCAGTGGTAGTCAGGTGCACGGCCCAGTTCATCGACAATTTCATAAGCAATCGTTTTCTGGCCCTGTAAACGGTACGGGTTAATCGAGTTAACGATGGTTACTGGGGCTTTATCGGCAATTTCTTTGACCAGACGCATACCGTCATCGAAGTTACCGCGGATTTGCATGGTAATCGCACCATACATCATGGCTTGCGCCATTTTACCCATGGCAATTTTGCCTTCCGGGATTAATACAAAGGCTTTCATGCCAGCACGGGCTGCATAAGCAGCAGCGGCAGCAGAGGTATTCCCTGTAGAAGCACAAATAATGGCTTTTGAACCTTCTTCAGCAGCTTTTGTGACTGCCATGGTCATACCACGGTCTTTAAATGAACCAGTCGGGTTTAAGCCCTCGTACTTCACATAAATTTCAACATTTTTGCCAATAATGCGTGGAATATTCTCAAGCTTAATCAGTGGCGTATTACCTTCACCCAAAGAAATGGCTTTAGTAGTTGCAGACACTGGTAAGCGGTCGCGATAGCGGTCAACTAAACCAGTATAACGATTGGCATTCGACATGATGATGTTCCAATTGTGTGTAGAGCTTGGCGAGAGGAGAGGCTCCTCCCAACCCGATTAGTTATCCAACGATTCTAAACGAATTCGTACGATTTCGCCATGAATAGCAGGAAGCGCTTGAATTTGTTTTAAGGCGTCATCCATTTTTGCTTCCTTGACTGGATCAGTCAGGATCACGATTGGAATCAGGTCTTTTAAGCGTGACTGTTGCAAGATGGCATCAATACTGATTCCAGCACGACTTAAAATCGTGGTGACATCAGCCAGTACACCCATCTGGTCTTCGGCATTGATCCGGATGTAATAGCCAGTGGTCATTTCTTCACGGCTTAAAATCGGCAGATCGGTCAGATTTTCAAAAGCCAGTTGCGGAATGGTACCCGCACCATCTTCGGTATAGGAAATATCCCGTACAATATCAACAACGTCTGCGATCACCGCAGAGGCTGTTGGGCCTGCGCCCGCACCAGCACCATAATAGAGCGTTGGGCCTACTGCATTGGCATGTACCAGTACCGCATTCTTCACGCCATTGACATTGGCCAGCAGTTCTTCTTTTGGAATCAGGGTTGGATGCACACGCAGCTCAACCCCGGCTTCTGTACGACGTGCAATCCCGAGGTGTTTGATACGAAAGCCCAGGTCTTCAGCATACTTGACGTCTTGCGCCGTGATTTTGCTGATTCCTTCAGTAAAAACCTTGTCAAACTGGAGCGGAATACCAAATGCACATGAAGCAAGAATTGTCAGTTTATGTGCCGCATCAATCCCTTCTACGTCAAAGGTCGGATCAGCTTCAGCATAACCGAGTTCTTGTGCTTCTTTAAGTACGTCGGCAAAGGCACGACCTTTTTCCCGCATTTCACTTAAAATGAAGTTGCCTGTACCGTTAATAATACCTGCTAACCAGTCAATTTTATTGGCTGCCAGACCTTCACGAATCACTTTGATAATCGGAATGCCACCAGCAACCGCAGCCTCATAAGCAATTTGTACGGCATTGTCTTCAGCTGCTTTAAAGAGTTCATTTCCATGTTCAGCCAAGAGGGCTTTGTTGGCTGTGACAATATGCTTGCCATGTTTCATGGCTTCCATGATGACTTCATAGGCAGGGTGGATACCGCCCATGACTTCCACCACCACATCGACATCAGCTTGACGGACAATGTCCAGCAAATCAGCACTCTGCTTGACTGATTCAGGCAAGTCCAGGTCAGTACGTGGGCGACGCGTACCGACATGGGTAATTTGAATTTCACGACCGGTGCGACGTTTAATCTCAGCAGCATTTTCTTTTAATAGTTTAAGGGCACCACCACCCACAGTACCAAGACCGAGGATTGCCAGACGAACTGGTTTCACGTCACACTCCAAATATAAACAGTTTTTACGACTCTAGATCATAGCTAAAAAAAACGCCTGACTCTAGGGTCATTCCAGAATATCTTTATCTATAAAATAAAGTAAAATAACTCATGATAATTAGTTATTTAAGCCGCTTTAATAACTCGGATGTACTCATATAGCCCCCGAGATAAACCCCTTCAGCACTGTATACGCCCGGTGTGCCATTGACGCCCATATTCAGACCCATCTGATATTGGTCTTTCACAGGGTTCTGACAGGATGCCGATGGAATCTGTCCGCCTGCAATGGCTTGATCAAAAGCAGCATGACGGTCTTTGCTACACCAGATGGCTTCCATGGCTGGCATATGCTGCTCTCCACGTGGCCAGGCAATATAACGCACCTCAATGCCTTTGCTGTTCATTTCATCCATCTGCTCATGGAATTTATGACAATACGGGCAGCTGACATCGGTAAATACATAAATCACGTGCTTGGTTTTGGTCTTGGCAGGATAGACCAGCAGATCTTTGGTTTCCAGTTCGGCCAGGATTTTTTGATTGACGCCGGCTTGCAGGTTTTCACTGACATTGTAGAGCTGCTTGCTTCCAAGACGGATGACATCGCCCTGAATCAGGTATTTGCCGTCATTTGTTACATATACTGGCGCCATCCCTTCTAGACTGACCCAGGACAGATTAGGAACTTCAGTGGCTTTAATATCTGTGATCTTGGCACTGATACCTGCGGTTTTAAAATGCTTTTCAAGCGTTGAAAGCAGACGCTGCTGTGCATTACGCTCACTCAGGGTAGAGGCTTCGCCCGTCGCTGGTGCACTTGCGGTCAGATTGTCCTGCTTTTTTTGTTCATTGTCGGAATTAGAACATGCACTGAGTCCTAAACCGCTAGCAAGTACACATGCGATAAAAAGTTTGGTACGGGCAAATGTCATAAATAACCCTTTTTTTTCTTGGTCTAAAAACAGAGCAGTAGCATAACAAAAAAAGACCAGAACACGTCAAACTTCTTGGTTTTTCTGTTTACAGCTGTGTCTAGGCCCGTGGATGGTGAGTGGCATGTAATTGCTGCATACGGATCTGCGCGACATGAGTATAAATCTGGGTGGTCGACAAGTCGCTATGCCCCAGCAGCATTTGCACCACCCGCAAGTCTGCACCATGATTGAGTAAATGGGTGGCAAAGGCATGGCGCAACGTATGCGGCGATAGCTCAGCCTGAATTCCGGCCTGCAAAGCATAGCGCTTAATTGCATACCAGAAGTTTTGCCGGCTCATGATCCCGCCATGCTGGGTCAGAAACAGGTAATCGGTAGCCGTCTTATAGAGTTGCGGACGGGCATCTTGCAGATAGGTTTCGACCCATTCACAGGCCACTTGTCCCATCGGCACTAGACGCTCTTTATTGCCTTTGCCGACAATACGTAAATAGCCCTGTTTCAGGTTAATCAGCTCAAGACGCAGGTTAATCAGTTCGGTAACCCGTAAACCGCAAGCATACAAAACCTCAAACATGGCCCGATCGCGCAGACCTAAAGCAGTATTGATATCGGGTGCATGAATTAAGGCTTCAACATCGGCTTCGGATAGATCTTGGGGCAAGGCTCGACCTAATTTAGGGGTTTTATGGCCAGCAACCGGATTATCATTTCTGAGTTTCTGTTCACGTAGAAATTTATAAAAAGAACGCAAGGCAGATAAGCAGCGCGCAATCGAACGCGGACTTTTTTGCTGTTTGGTGAGTGCCACCAGAACCTCGGAAATATCGTCATGTGTCCATTCTGGTAAAGGTTTGGCGAGACAGTCGGCACACTGTAGCAGATCGGACAGGTAGGCATTACGCGTATGTGGACTGACGGTCTGCGCAATCAGATAATCCCGGAAACCTTGTAAAAAGCTATATTGATCAGGAATCTGCACAGGCGCAGGAATACGGGGTTTTTTATTCAGCATGATGGCGAGGGTCGTAGTTTAAACTTTGATAATTCTGACGCTTATGCTGCACTGTAGTTTAATTTTACTGGTGTGTCGATGTCATCGCATAATAAATCGAAAAGTAATGAATCTTATTTGTTAATTATTCTCATTTGTTTGTATACTGTGCCAAAGGGTTTAGGAATTTTCACGGTGCGTTTGTCAGATTTAAAAGCAAAACAGACTGCCATCATTCGAAAAGTCAATCGAACGATGGACAGTCAGCAAGCCTCTCATGATGTGGTTGCAAACCGCTTGGAGACTTTAGGCTTTATACCGGGCACACAGGTTCAAGTGATTACCAAAGGTATTTTCGGAGGAGACCCGATCCTGATTCAGGTCGGCTTTACACGTTTTGCTTTACGTAAATCGGAAGCAGCTAAAATTGAAATTGAGCAGGGAGTTTCAGCATGAGTGATACTTTGCGTGTTGCGCTTGTTGGAAACCCAAACTGTGGTAAAACCTCATTATTCAATCACTTAACTGGATCACGTCAAAAAGTCGGCAACTATGCCGGGGTAACAGTTGAGCGTAAGGTTGGAAATTTTCAGCTAGCTTCAGGTCAGGCGGTACGTGTCTTAGATTTACCTGGTACCTATAGTCTGGATGCCACCAGTCCGGATGAAGAAATTACCCGCAACGTGGTACAGGGAAAAATTGCTGAAGAAGCGCATCAGGCTGCCTTTTTATGTGTGGTAGATGCGACTAACCTGAAACTGCATCTGGGGCTGGTTCTGGAAATGATCGCGCTTGGCCGGCCAATGTTGGTCGTGCTGAACATGATGGATGAAGCACGCCGTCGTGGGATGCAGATCAATACCCAGAAATTGTCTGAACGTCTGGGGGTGCCGGTGGTTGAAACGGTTGCCGTACGTAATTCAGGAATTGAAAACCTGAAAAATGCGTTGGAGCAGGGCAAGTTTTCCGCACCCCAGACGGAACTAAGTGGTTTAAGTGGTGAGAGCCATCAACAGGTTGCGACCATTTTGAAAGATGTGGTCAACTATGTGGATCAGGAAGATAAGCGCACCGACTTTCTGGACAAGATTTTCCTGCATCCAGTTCTGGGCCTGCTCAGCCTGGCCCTCATGATGTTTGTAGTGTTTCAGGCGGTTTTTGCCTGGGCTGCACCTTTCATGGATGGAATTGAAGCATTCTTCGGCTGGCTGGGCGAATTTCTGGGCGCCTATATTGCTCATCCGCTACTGAATAGCCTGGTGGTGGATGGGATTATTGCGGGTGCCGGCGGGGTCATCGTGTTCCTGCCACAGATTCTGATTCTGTTTTTCTTTATTTTGGTGCTAGAAGAATCCGGGTATCTGCCACGCGCAGCTTTTCTGCTGGATAAACTCATGTTTAAAGCCGGTCTTTCGGGCCGTGCTTTTATTCCCTTGTTATCTAGCTTTGCCTGCGCCGTCCCGGGGATTATGGCTTCACGCACCATTAGTGATCCGCGTGACCGTCTCACCACCATCTTTGTTGCACCATTGATGACCTGTTCGGCTCGTTTGCCGGTATATGCACTGCTGATTGCGGCTTTTATTCCTGAGCAAACGGTAGGGGGCTTTATGAACCTGCAAGGGCTGGTGTTATTTGCCCTGTATATGGCGGGGATTGTGAGCGCACTGGCGGTATCCTTTGTACTGAAATTTTTCTATAAAGATAAATCTCAGCACATGCTGTTGATGGAGCTGCCCAGCTACCGTTTTCCTGACCTGAAAAACGTCTGGATCGGTTTAGTAGACCGCGGCAAAATCTTCTTGAAACGTGTAGGGGGCATCATCTTTGCGCTGTCCGTGGTGCTCTGGTTCCTGTGTACTTTCCCGCAACCCCCAGCAGATGCAACCCTACCTGCGATTGATTATTCCTTTGCCGGAATGCTGGGGCATGTGCTGCAACCGATTTTTGCGCCACTGGGCTTTAACTGGCAGATCTGTATTGCCCTGATTCCGGCCATGGCAGCGCGTGAAGTTGTCGTTGCCGCCTTGGGGACAGTCTATGCCTTGTCGGCAGTGGATGAAGATGCGATGTCTGAGGGACTGGCCTCGCTGATCAGTAGCGGTGGAGACTTGGGCTGGTCATTGGCAACCGGCTTATCCTTACTGGTCTGGTTTATCTATGCACCACACTGTCTGGCTACCTTGGCGACGGTTAAACGTGAAACCGGTTCATGGAAAACGGTCAGTATCATGACTATTTACCTGTTTGGTCTGGCATATTTCATGTCATTCCTGACCTACCAAATCGCTTCACATTATTTTGGCTAAACCGGATCGGGCACATGCTCGAAATGTTTGAGCTTATGATGGGAAGGGGAGACTGAAATGATTGAGATTTTAATTGTAGCGGTACTGGTGCTCTGGAGCACGCTGGTGGTGTTTAAGAAAGTATTTCCGAATACGTCGCGCTCGTTTTTTCAGAAACTGTCGGATGCCTGTGCAACCAAAGGCTGGGAACGTCTGGCCAAGTGGCTGCAACCTGCAATGGCCAGTGGTTGTGGCAACTGTGCCTGCCCGGTATCTGAACAAGCTAAGCACAACAAGCCTGATGCCCAGGCGGTCAAATGGAAATAAAGCCGCTATTGTTGTAGATTTCAAAAAACCGTCATGCGCATGACGGTTTTTTTACGCACTGACACAAAAAATACCGTAGAAAGTCAAAACAGAAAAAGCATTCAAAACAGCAAAGTGCTACCATTTCGTCAGTTTTAAAATAGACCAGAAAATGGGGCAAAAATGTTAATACAACGTGGTGGACTTAAAGTCGTTGCAGGACTCGGAATTTCAGGTGTTGCAGCCGTCAACTTCTTACATGGCCAAGGCTACCGCGTTGCAGTAACAGATTCGAGAACGACTCCGCCTGGGCATGACCAGATTCCGGCTGAGGTACAGACCAGCTTTGGTCATTTTGACCAGGAACTTTTACTGTCGGCTGAAGAAATCATTATCAGTCCGGGACTTGATCCAAAACTTGCGGAAATCCAGGCTGCAATTGCACAGGGTATTCCGGTGGTGAGTGAAATCCAGATTTTACGCCGTGCAACTAACAAGCCTATAGTAGCAATTACCGGCTCCAATGCAAAAAGTACCGTTACCACGCTGATTGGCCTCATGGCGGTCGATGCCGGTAAAAAGGTGGCCGTAGGAGGCAATCTTGGCCGTCCGGCATTGGACCTGATCAAAGATGATCCTGAGCTGTATATCCTTGAATTGTCCAGCTTCCAGCTTGAAACTACCTCCAATTTAAATGCTGAAGTGGCGGTGGTTTTAAATATGAGTGAAGATCATCTGGACCGTCATGGTGACATGATGGGCTATCACGCTGCCAAGCACCGTATTTTTCAAGGGGCAAAAAAAGTGGTGTTTAACCGCGATGATGCTTTGACGCGTCCGCTGGTTCCGGATACCACCCCCATGCAAAGTTTTGGCCTGAATGCACCCGATATGAATCAGTACGGTATTCTCAAAGAGACAGATGGCACCATCTGGCTGGCGCGTGGCCGTGAACGTTTGCTGAAAAGCTCCCAGATGTATCTGCAGGGAACACATAACATTGCCAATGCCTTGGCGTGTCTGGTTTTGGGGGAAGCGATCGGTCTGCCGCTGGAGAGCATGCTTGAAACGCTTAAAACCTTTAAAGGCTTAGAGCATCGCTGTGAGTTCGTCAAAGAGGTGCATGGGGTACGTTATTATAATGACTCTAAAGGCACCAATATTGGCGCCACGCAGGCTGCCCTAGACGGACTGGGGGCGGCGATTGAAGTTCAGGGCGGTAAAGTAGCCATCATTTTAGGGGGGCAAGGCAAAGGACAGGACTTTAAAGCCCTGCGAGATTCTTTATCCCAATATGCCAAGGTTGCGGTGCTGATTGGAGAAGATCGTCCTCTGATTGAAGATGCGATTGCCGGCACCACTGAGCTGCGACATGCTGATAATTTGCAGCAGGCGGTTGAAATCTGTCAAAAGCACACTCAGGCTCATGATGTCGTGTTATTGTCTCCTGCATGTGCAAGCTTTGACATGTTCTCGGGCTATCCGGAGCGTGGTCGCAAATTTGTAACCTATGTGAATGAACTCAATTAAGAATAATAAGGATTGGTGCTATGGCTGAGTTTGCTCAGACTACGATCAATAAATTAAACCGCTTATATGATCAGTGGGTGCCAAAACTGCCGGTAGATGTCAATGCACGGAATGTGCTGATTTTCTCGGTGCTGGCCTTGCTATGTATTGGCTCGATCATGGTGGCTTCCGCCTCGATGCCGTATGCCGAGCGTATTCATGAAAATGCCTTTCATTATGTGATCCGGCACGGGATTTCGATTGTTGCTGCGCTTGTGGCTGCCTATCTGGCTTATAAAGTCCCGCTAAAGATGTGGTTTAACAATACCTTCTTCTTGTGGATAGTCACCATTGTGCTGCTGGTCGCGGTACTTTTTATCGGGACTGAAGTCAATGGTTCCAAACGCTGGATCAGGCTGGCCGGCTTTACCTTGCAGGCCTCTGAAGTTGCCAAGGTCATGATGGCCATTTTTACAGCCGACTATGTGGTACGTCGTGCAGAAGAAGTTCGGAATAATATTAAAGGGCTGATTCGCTTGAGTGCCATCATGGGGGCCACGGTTGGTCTAATTATTCTGGAACCCGATCTTGGGGCAACGGTGGTGATTACCCTGACTATGCTGGGTGTCTTCTTTCTGGCGGGTGCGCCCTGGATTCAGTTTGGGGTGGCATTGATGACCTTGTTGGGGGTATTTGCCGTTGCAATTGCATGGGAGCCGTATCGTTTACAGCGTTTGCTGTCTTTCTCCAACCCTTGGGAAGATCCGCTCGGCACAGGTTATCAGCTGTCGAATGCCCTGATGGCATTTGGTCGCGGCGAATGGTCAGGCGTCGGCCTGGGTCATAGTATCCAGAAAATGTCGTATCTGCCTGAAGCACATACCGACTTTATGCTGGCAATTCTGGGTGAGGAATTTGGTTTTCTGGGCATTGCCACCATTCTGCTTTTATCCTTTACCATGCTGGTCTGTTGCATCCGGATCGGGCATCGTGCCTTGCAGCATCAGTATTTGCGTGCCGGTTATCTCGCCTATGGCATCAGTATTATTTTCCTGCTGCAAATTCTGGTCAATGCCGGGATGAATATGGGGCTGTTACCGACCAAAGGCTTGACCCTGCCATTTATCAGTTATGGTGGTTCATCTTTGATTATCTGTGCAGTGATGATTAGCTTGATTTTGAAAATTGACGCTACTACCCAGCAAGTCAATCCAAGCCGCGAAGAATCAAGCTTCTAGACTGGACTGACGCTGTGGATCAGGCTGGGCATGGTCAAGTACTGTGCTCGGCATGACCGTACCGCAATTCAAACAGCGTACAAAAGCACTTTTCGCTTTGGACAGCGGAATTAGGGGAATAAAAAACAGAGAAAAATAATTGCGCTGCTGCTTTAGTTCATAGGCTGAGCGCGTGCGGCAGACCGGGCAGAGAAACTGGTTTTTCTCAATTACCTTGGTTTTCGGTCCTATCCCAAAAATAAAAAACATCCTGATCTTCCTCTTTGAGCTTTGTTCTTGTTGTTAGCTTAAGTCAAACCTGATTTTTATACATAGTGACCTTGTAGCTGTGTTGTATGAGGAATTTGTGCAATATCCCACTGGGCCACGGCCTGCTCCAGCATACGTGCAGGGCGGTCCATGTCAACCGGCAGCTGACCCAAGGCTTGAAGTGCCTGTTTCAAGAGCAGGGGAGCCTGCTGGAGATTCAGTGCTTGTGCCAGATTTTGCTTGGACAGTTTCTGCCCCTGATCATTCATGGCTAAAGGCAGATGCAGATAGCTCAAGCGCGGATAGCCCAGTAACTGCCCCAGATAAATCTGGCGTTCGGTGTTGTCTAACAGATCAGCACCACGCACCACATGGGTCATGCCTTGCAGATAATCGTCCACCACCACAGCCAGTTGATAGTTGATAATCCCGTCACGGCGTTTCAGGACAAAGTCCCCGAGGTCCTTTTTTAGTTCTGAACAGTGCCGGCCTTGTAGACGGTCGTCAAAGCAGATGGTGACATCTTCAACCTTGAGGCGGATTGCCTGATGCTCAAAGGCCAGGTTTAAATGACGACAGGTATCCTGATAGATATGGTTGGAGCCGAGCATTTTACGGGTGCATTGGCAGGCATAAACCTGTCCTTGCTGACGGAGCTGCTGAATGACTTTTTCATAAAGCTTGAGACGATCTTTCTGAAAAATGATGTCGCTATCTGGCTCAAATTCAAAAGCGTCCAGCGCGCGCAGGATATGCGCTTCACTGCCCGGATAAATACGCGGAATGTCGGTATCTTCAATCCGCACCAGCCAGCGGCCCTGATGGGCTTTGGCATCACAATAGCTGGCCACCGCTGTAATAAGGGAACCAAAATGCAAAGGGCCGGTTGGCGATGGCGCGAACCGGCCCACATAAGCCATCCTGTTATCCCCCTCCTTGCTTAAGGGAGGGGTTAGGGGAGGATTATTGGAGAGCATCATTAACCGTTGTTTTGCTTCTCTTTGATTTCTGCCAGAGTTTTGCAGTCAATACATAAAGTTGCAGTTGGACGGGCTTCCAGACGGCGTAAACCGATTTCGATACCGCAAGTTTCGCAGAAACCGTAGTCATCGTTCTGGATCGCTTCAATCGACTGTTCGATTTTGCGGATCAGCTTACGTTCGCGGTCACGGGTACGCAGCTCGATTGCAAACTCTTCTTCTTGCGTTGCGCGGTCATTCACATCAGGAAGGGCCGTATTTTCATCCTGCATGGTATTTAAAGTACGGTCAACTTCTGACATCAGCTCAGCTTTCCATGCCATCAAAATTTGACGGAAGTGTCCAAGCTGGCCTTCAGACATATATTCTTCATTTTTTTTAGGTTGATAAGGTTCAATACCAAATAAGCTAGCAGTAGAACCACCCTCAGTCGTTTTCGGCTTAGATTTACGTACTCGCTTGGTAGCTTTCCCTTCTACAAGATCGGTTTGTTGGTCTAAGACTTGATTTTGGTTGTCATTCGCCATTTAGGGCATTCCTCATCATATGCGTATATACGTACGCAAAAAATATGGTGATATGCAATTTTTTATCCACCCTGAAGAAGGATTATCCTTCTATGGGGGTCGTCATCATATAGACTTTTTATACGCTTTAATAGTCTTTGATGTATGGATTATAACTATCACACTTCCTTCGGTTGCATTAAGGTAAAGCAAAAAAATTAAATTGGAAAGTTAATAACCTGAAATTTCAGTATTAATATTTTGCTCACTGAAGGCAATCCGCTGCACATGGGTCTCAAACCCGCCATTCTGGTACAAATGTACTACCCGATAGCCCGGTGCGGCCTGATCTAGTGCAAAATTTTCACTTCTGGGTTTGAACTGCACACTGGTGGAGGGCGCCGATAAAAAAGCTACGCCTTGCCACGCATGACAGGAGTCCTGATGCACATGGCCAAACAGTACCAGTTTGACATTTTGATGGCGGGCAATCACCTGTTTCAGACTATCTGCATTTTTCAGACGGTGCTGGTCTATCCAGCGCGATTGCATGGCAAAAGGATGATGATGACAGGCAATTACAATATGTTGCCTCCGATGCTCGGTTAGAAGTTGATCCAGCTGATCCAGCTGGGCCTGCTCAATCCAGCCATCCACCTGATCTGCCACGGCACTGTTTAATAGGATCAGGGACCATGTTCCCAGACGGATGGCATGGGCCTCATCTGTATTACGGTAAAACGGAAAATAGCGGGCATCATCATGATTGCCTGGAATCTGGTAATATGGCACATTCAGGGCCTGAATCGACTGAAGATAGCGGGCATAGGTGTCTGCGACCGGCACCTGAGCCAAGTCACCAGTATGAATCAAGGCATCCATTTGTGGAAAATGGGTTTGGATATGTTGCATGACCTGCTGGAAGCTGTACTCCGGATTAATCTGGGCAAAGCTCAGGTCTGGCTGGTCCATTAAATGGGTGTCGGTAATCTGGATCAGGGTCCAGTCTTGTACGCTTTCACTCTCAAATTGGGCTAGATTTTTCATGTCTGCCCCCTTAAATATATCTGGGCAGTATGGATATGCATTTGCAGCCATTGTAAGGCCATAATGACTGGGGCATTTTTTAAGCGGCCATTGCTGAGCAATTCGGCAAGATCTGTATAGTCCAGAATGTGCAGCTGGATATTTTCTCCTTCATCCGGCATACCGAAAATACCGCCCTTTTCAGGCAGCATACTTTCAGCTACATACAAATGAAACAGCTCAGAACAGGCCCCGGCAGAAGGATAGAAGCTAAAAATATGTTGTAAATGCTCAATACTACAGCCTGATTCTTCCAGTGCTTCACGGCGAATACACTGTTCTGGCGCTTCATCACCATCGAGTACGCCGGCAATGATTTCCAGTTGCCAAGGCGAATCGGCATCATCCAGCCCACCAATACGAAACTGTTCGATCAGGGCAAATTTTTGTTGCTGGTCGTTATAAATCAGGACACCCGCGGCTTCTGGGCGATGAATCAGCTCACGCTGCAAAACTGGTGTCTGGGCTGCTTGATGAAAAAGGCGATGGCGCAGGCTGACTTTTTCAACCTGAATAAATCCCCGATATAAAAATTCCCGCGCTTCTATACTAAAATCGTTTTTATTGTAAGAAGCCTGTTTAATAATATTCATAAGCTCAGAAAAGATGAAATACTTACGTTTTCATCCTATCTGAGATTTTTATGAAGACAACTGTTTTTTTTGAAGTTTATAGCTTGTGGTATAGTTTTTGACCAGTGCTGTGGAACTCATTTTTCATCTGGGTCATTCCAGACTCAATCTCTGCTTGGCCAGCTGCTTGCTGACTGGCATAGTCACGAACATTCTGGGTGATTTTCATTGAACAGAACTTTGGACCACACATTGAGCAGAAATGCGCTGATTTATGCGCCTGTTTGGGCATGGTTTCATCATGCATACTGCGCGCGGTATCCGGATCCAGACTCAGGTTAAACTGATCTTCCCAACGGAATTCAAAACGTGCCTTGGACAAGGCATTATCGCGGGCTTGAGCACCTGGATGACCTTTGGCCAGATCGGCTGCATGCGCTGCAATCTTGTAGGTAATAATGCCATCTTTGACATCTTTCTTGTTCGGCAGGCCCAAATGCTCTTTGGGGGTCACATAGCACAGCATGGCCGTACCGTACCAGCCAATCATGGCCGCGCCAATTGCTGAGGTAATATGGTCATAGCCTGGCGCAATATCGGTGGTTAAAGGCCCTAAGGTATAAAAAGGCGCTTCTTTACAGACTTCGAGCTGCAGGTCCATATTCTCCTTGATCATATGCATAGGAACATGACCCGGGCCTTCAATCATGACCTGTACATCATGTTTCCAGGCACGGTGAGTCAGCTCTCCCAAGGTTCTCAGCTCGGCAAATTGAGCTTCGTCATTGGCATCTTGAATACAACCAGGGCGCAGGCCATCTCCCAGACTAAAGGAGACATCATAGGCCTTCATGATTTCACAGATCTCATCGAAATGGGTATATAGGAAGTTTTCCTGATGATGGGCCAGACACCACCGCGCCATGATTGAACCGCCACGAGATACGATACCGGTTAAGCGATTCGCCGTCAGCGGTACATATCTCAAAAGCACGCCAGCATGAATGGTGAAATAGTCCACACCCTGTTCGGCTTGTTCAATCAGGGTATCTTTAAAGATCTCCCAAGTCAGGTCTTCAGCCACGCCGTTGACTTTTTCCAGTGCCTGATAGATTGGTACGGTGCCGATCGGCACCGGAGAGTTACGGATAATCCACTCGCGGGTTTCATGGATATTCTGTCCGGTGGACAGGTCCATAATCGTATCTGCCCCCCAGCGTGTTGCCCAGGTCATTTTCGAGACTTCTTCTTCAATACTCGAACCGAGTGCAGAGTTACCGATATTGGCATTGATTTTCACCAAAAAATTGCGTCCGATAATCATCGGCTCGAGTTCCGGGTGATTAATATTGGCTGGAATGATTGCACGGCCTTCCGCCACTTCTTGACGGACAAACTCCGGAGTAATTTCGGTGAGATTTTTTGCTCCAAAGTTTTGTCCCGGATGCTGGCGCATATCCACGCCTTCAAGCTGACGCAGATTTTCCCGAATCGCGATATATTCCATTTCCGGCGTAATGATGCCCTGTTTGGCATAATGCATCTGGGTCACGTTCTGGCCAGCTTTGGCACGGCGCGGTTTTTGAATATGGGCAAAACGGATTTCGGCTGTGCGGATGTCACGCAAACGCTGGCGGCCAAATTCAGAACTGAGCTGATCCAGCACTTCTGTATCATTACGCTGCTTGATCCATGGTTCACGTACATTTGGCAAGCCTTTATTCAGATCAATCGCCACATTGGGATCTGTGTAAACACCCGAGGTGTCATACACCATCAAAGGGGGATTACTTTCATTGCCAGTACGGGTTGGGGTTTCACTTAAAGAGATTTCCCGCATGGGAACTTGAATATCGGGACGTGAACCTTGTAAATAGACTTTACGTGATGCTGGCAGAATACGGGTCAGGTCGCGAGCTTCCTGTTCATGCTGGCTTAGGGGAGTTTCAGAAGAAAGATTCGTTAACTGGTTCATTGTCATGATCCTTATGAATGACATCAACGAATCAAGCACGACCAAAAACGTGGGCGGTATTATCCTGTGCAGGATAAAAAAGGCTGGGGTTTTTAGATGGCTTGATTCCTACGCAGGTTTTAACCTGATCAGGTTCAACGGTACTCATGTTCACTGCCAGTCAAGGATTGGCATTACATGATCTCAGCGAGGGACTACTCGCGCTCCGTCAAGCGAAGCTTAATCTTAGCGCAGTTGGCGTCTAAAAAGTAGCTTTAAATCAATGGCTGCAACTTTGAACAACAGAAGCTATTTTTGTGCAACCGACCCTAAAGACAAATAGCATCTCGAAAGCAGTTTTTTTCATAATTCTGCGAGGGCGGGCTGATCTGGGCATAATATAAAATCTGTTCGGCCTCGGAACGGTTACGAAAGTTTTCCGGCAGCGCCTGCTGACGCTGTTCAGGACTCATGTCTAAAAACTCCAGAAATAATCGTGCCTGCGTAGACAGCGTCGATTTCTGACCACGTGACAAACCGATAATGGTTTCCAGATGACTGGTATCCACGCTATAACGGTCCCGATAATCTGCAGACACTGGAGAGGCTTCAGTGCCGCGGAACAAGAAGTAGGTATATTGTTTAAGGAGGTATTTCGCGTCCTGTGTATAGCTGCTCTGCGGGTAGGTCTGGAGATAGTCTTCCCAGAACAGGCCACGTGCGGCAATATCTGCTGCCTCAATCTGGAGCCGGTTGTTGATCAGGACCGGTTCGGCATTCTGTTCTGCCAGATTCTCAATAAAGGTTTTTTCAGGCGCCGGTAAATAAGGGGCAAAAATACGCGCCAGATATTCCGGACTGCGGCGATAATGCAGCTGACCATCTCCAAGATCCAGCAATTCTACATAGGCTTGCCCTTTATGTTTTAACAGGTACTGGTCACGCGAGGTCAGCTGTTCAAAATGACTCTGCTGAATGGTTGGATGTTGAGCCATTTCCAGGGAATATTGCTCAAAGGCCCGTTGCTGGAATTCGCTACGTTCAACATTTAAAAAGCGCTGATACATCTCGGTTGAATGTTGCATCAGGTGTTTCTGCTCGGCCAGTTCCATCAGTGGCAGACACACTTTCAGGTCCTGATTAATCTGCTCCAGCGCAAAGGTGGTGCGCTGATCATTAATCTGGGCCATATTTTTTTCAATATTCTGGCACATGAGCGTAAAATCATGTTCTGGACTCAGCGTGGCTTTAAGCTCCGCCTGTTCAATTTCAAGCTGCGGTTCTGAAGGCTGCTGACATGCTCCTACGAACAGCAAACTGCTCAAAACTAAACCATATTTGAATATTGACTGGAATCGCGTTAACACTATGTTTACGTACTCTTTGCGGTGAAAATCAGAAATGACTGCTTTAGCGGGAATTCTATTGTATAGATCAAATTAAAATACTATGTTTAGTATTGTGAACGGCTTTGTTAAGCGGATGTGAAGGATTCTGAAAGTTGAAGGAATCTTGAATAAAATCGTCGTTCTATATTAAAAACTTAATAAAAGTTATACGTAATCATTCAAAAGAAATCTTTAGTATTCTGGGGAACAGAAAGGCCTGGAATTGGATAATTTTAAGGGCGGTTAGGGGTAAAGACGAATAAAATGAAATTAAAACTCATTGTGAGTGCCTGTTTATGCTGTGCAAGTTTCGAGCTGTGGGCACTGGATTTACTTGATGCCTATCAGCGCGCCCAGCACAATGATCCCAACTGGCAGGCCAATGTCTTGCAGTATCAGGCCGATCAGCTGAATCTCGGAATTGCTAGCGGGAATTTACTGCCGACTGTCACGCTTTCAGGCAATCTCAGCCGTAAAAACCAGTCTGTTAATCACTCGCAGATTGAGGGGCTTCCCGCTAATTTTGGCGAGTTACAGGGGGCTAGTACCACCAGCCGCCAGATTGCAGTTACTGCACGGCAGCCTTTATTTCGCTGGGATGCCTGGCAGGGTTATAAGCAGGTCAAAACCTCGGTAGAGCTGAGTGAAGTCAATTTACGCCTGCAAAAACAGCAGCATATTTTACAGGTCGCTGAAGCCTATTTTAATGTCCTGCGCCAACAATCCCTGACCATGGCCTATTTGCAGGAAGAACAGGCTCTGTTAGAACAGTTGGGCATCATGACGGCCAAGCTCAAAGAGGGGCTGGTGGCCCGCAGTGATGTCAGTGAAGCCAATGCCCAATATCAGAGTGCCCAGGCCAACCGGATTTCAACCCAGGTACAGCTGGTGCTGGCTCAGGAACAGCTGGCTCAACTGATTGGGCCTTATCGCGAGAATCTGGCTGTGTTGCGGGAAGATTTCCAGTTCCAGAAGCCCATTCCGGAGAGCATTGATGCCTGGATTGATCTGGCTCAGCACCAGAACCTGGGAATTCTGCAAGCGCGTCTGCAAAAACGTTATTCTGAAGATGCCAAGCGGGTAGAACAGGCAGCCCTTTATCCGCAAGTCGAGGCGGTGGGAACTTATGGTTATTTAAAACAAACCCCTGAAACTGTGCTGTCGAGCAATGGCGATTTTGACCAGATCGGCATAGAAGTAAACTGGAATCTGTTTAGCGGTGGCCGTACCCAGAAAAGCATCCGCCAGGCCAGTGTCAATGTACAGAAAAATGCCTCCCAGCTGGAGGCTGCCATGCGTAAGGCCCATACCGAGGTGAAGCAGTCTTATTTACAGGTAGAAACCGATCAGGCCAAACTCAAGGCCCGTCAGGCTGCGATGGAGTCCTCGGAAATGGTCTCACGCGCATCCCGTGCCCAATATGAGGAAGGCTTAAAAGCCATGGTCGATATTTTACTGGCCCAGCGTAATGCTTTCTCGGCCAAAACCGATTATCTGAATGCTAAATATGACTATGTGCTGCATGTCCTGCAATTACAGGCATCGGTCGGGCAACTGACAGAAAAACAACTGGCAGAAATCAATGCTTGGTTGGTGGAGTATCCTTAGGCTCTGTTGATATGGCATAAATACCTGGCTTTTTGATTTGTCATCAAACTTTCATCAAAGATATGCTTTAATATTGATCCATTAACGATCACTGTTGTGTGCTGTTCAGGAGTAAATATCCTTGAGTCCAAATAATCCTGTTTTAAGTCATCACATTTCTTCGCAATTTAATGAGGATTTGCAGGATGTGAATACCAAATTCATGACCATGGGCGGAATGGTAGAGCAACAGGTGGCCAATGCGATTCATGCTTTGCTGGATACAGATGCCGCGATGGCTATTGATGTCCAGTTTCAGGACAATGTGGTCAATCGTCTGGAAAGTGAAATTGATGAAGCGCTGACCCTGATTCTGGCACGCCGTCATCCTGCGGCAATTGACCTGCGTATGGTGATTGCCATGTCCAAGGCCAATACCGACCTTGAGCGTATTGGAGATGAGGCTGCAAAGATTGCCCGTATTGCCCAAAGCTTATGTGAAGAAGGCGGCTCACCACGTGGTTATATGGAAACCCGGCACATTGGTAATCAGGTGCGTGTTATGATTCATGATGCATTAGATGCGTTTGCACGGCTGGATGTCGATCAGGCCCTGCGAGTGATGCTGGCGGATGGGGATATTGATCGTGAATATCAGTCCGCAACGCGTACCCTGATGACCTATATGATCGAAGATCCGCGACATATTAGTCGGGTAATTAATGTTTTATGGGTATTACGCTCACTGGAACGAATTGGTGATCATGCGCGCAATATTTCAGAGCAGGTCATTTATATGGTCAAAGGCTTTGACGTACGCCATGCCAGTGTCGAAGAAGTTGAGCAAAGAGTTCAGCAGTAGTTGCTGGAATAATTAAAACAAAAAGCCTGCAAGTTGCGGGCTTTTTTGTTGGCTTGAGAAAGATTTTTTATTGAATTAAACCATTGAATAGTTTTAAGAATAATAAAGAATATTTTTACAATAAATTACAATTTAAAGTAATAGTTATGAATTTTTTAAAAAATTGCGACACAGTTGTCAAAAAATATACAAAACCAATATATAATTATAAAAAATGCAGGTTTTTTTACATTAAGTGAAGTCCTTTCTAAAAATAGTGGTGAACTGTATGTATTGACAGATATGGATATCTAACAATTGATGAGGTGTTTCAGCAAGCGTTCTTTATTTCAGATAAACCTGCACGATTTATATGAAATGTCACATTAAAGAGAATTTTCATGAGTATTGATAAAAGCAAAATAGAAGACTCTCGAATCTATTTTTCTGTACGCTTAAAGTTTGTCATAGCATTTATTGGCGCTTGTTGCTGGACAGCCTTTTCAATTTGGATTTCCCAGAACTGGATGTATGATCTTAGCGAATATATTGGTTATTTTGCGGCTGTTTTCCTGATCTATGGTATTGCCATTATTCCTGGATTTATGAATTCATTTGCGGCTTTCAGTCTAATGATGGATCAAAGACCCAAGAGGCAACCTTTGGTTTCTTATCCTGGTATTACCATACTGGTTGCTGCCTATAATGAAGCCGCCTCAATCAAGGATACCTTGGTCAGTATCGGCCTGCAGAACTACCCGGGTGAATTGCAGGTGATTGTCATTAATGATGGTTCACAGGATGAAACTGCAGAAATTGTCAGAAATGCCCAGCTAAAATTTACTTGGCTTACTTTACTGGATTTACCGCAAAATGCGGGCAAGGCGCATGCTTTAAATGAAGGACTAAAGCTGACTCAGCATGATTTAGTAATTACAGTTGATGCGGATTCTTATCTACATCGCATTGCCTTAATCAATCTAGTTGAACGCTATATGGCCGACCCACCGAACACACGTGCGGTTGCGGGTAAAATTCTGGTACGCAACTCTCGTGAAAACGTGTTAACCAAAACCCAGGAGTGGGATTATTTTCTCGGTATTGCAGCAACTAAACGTATGCAATCCTTATATCAGGGCACCTTAGTGGCCCAAGGTGCCTTCTCTATTTATGATCGTAATGCCTTGGTTGAAGTGGGGGGATGGCCCGAATGTGTGGGCGAAGACATTGTACTGACTTGGGCATTATTAAACGCAGGCTATCGTGTCGGACATTGTGAGGATGCCTGTCTATTTACCAATGCCCCGACCACACTGAAGGTGTTTGTTAAACAGCGTCAGCGTTGGGCACGTGGCATGATTGAAGCTTTCATTCAACATCCAAGTATTTTAATTAAACCGAGATTATCCACATTTTTTATTTACTGGAATCTATTTTTTCCCTGGTTAGATATCGCTTTTACTTTTGGCTTTATACCGGGACTCATTTTGGCGTGTTTTGGACACTATTGGATCGTAGGTATCATGACTTTGGTATTATTACCTATGGCATTTCTGCTCGGTCTATTAAATTACTCGATAGAACGCAGAATGTTTAACGACCTAGAACTTAAAGTTCGTAAAAACTTCATTGGCTTCTTATTGTATGTCATTACATACAGTTTCTTACTACAGCCTGCCAGTATTTTAGGGTATCTGGATGAGGTACTGAGAACACGAAAAACATGGGGAACAAAATGAAAAATAAAAAAATTGGTATCTATGTAATTGTTCCTGTATTCATTAGTATGAGTACAAGTAGCCTAGCCAATGAAGTAAAGGTGAATCCCGCTCCAATTGAACGTGCGCTTGGTACAGAGTTCTTTTTAAGTGATGATAGCGAAGGTTTTCAAACCCGAAAATTATCAGCGGAATTTTTGCCTCAATATGAGCATGCTGATCATTATCTAGGGGTACGTGCCAGTGCTTATCAGTATAAAGCTGATAACTGGAGTCGAGATGGCCAAAAGATCTCTTTTATCGGACGTAGTATTGATTCTGCTACAGCGAACGGTTGGGCTTTGGAAGCAGGTATATTTGATCAAGGTGATCATGCCTTATTCACTTTCGATGGCAGTTATCGTATGCCACTGGCAGAAAAGACGGCATTCGAAATTTTTGCCAATCGGGATTGGGTTGAAACGCAAGCAGCTTTGAGTCAGGGGACAAATTTTACATTTGTAGGTGCTGCACTGGATCAAGGTTTAGGTGAGCATGTCACCGTCGTAGGTGTCGCAGGGACACAATTTTTTTCAGACGATAACCGTCGTGATCATGGTCGTATCAGACTGATCTATCAGCCCTCTCTAGACTTGGGGTTAACGCTTCAAGCTCGGTACCGTACTTACCAGAGTAGTGAAGAGGATGCAGGAAGAGAGTATTTCAACCCTCAGGATTATCAAGAATCGATGTTAGCCTTAGGTTGGCGTCAGCGTTTTTCCGGATGGTCAGCAGGTTTCACCGCTGGTTTTGGACGTGAAAAAATCAATCAGGATTTAAGTCAATCCACCCGGTT
Source organism: Acinetobacter sp. 10FS3-1 (assembly GCF_013343215.1). Classification (NCBI taxonomy): domain Bacteria; kingdom Pseudomonadati; phylum Pseudomonadota; class Gammaproteobacteria; order Moraxellales; family Moraxellaceae; genus Acinetobacter; species Acinetobacter sp. 10FS3-1. The sequence goes on along the minus strand of NZ_CP039143.1, from coordinate 2,677,677 downwards.
ATTCGAGCTGAATTTGCAAAGTCCTGTCCATGGTGCACAATTTCTACGTATGAATGCCGGATACAACCGCAGTGCTTCATTCTATGGACCAGATTATGATTATCGTTATATCAGGGGCGAGTGGGTCGTACAGTTCTGAAAAAAACTAATAAAAATCTATTTATTTAAAGGACATTGGGAATGCTTGGATATAGTCCAAATCTTCCCGATTCTCTTGCTAGATATGCCGAGTTAAAAATTGTGAATCCAATATTTTGATCTTATTAATAAAAAATTATGCTTTAAGCTAAATCAGCTGTAGAGCTTGTAAATATTTTTCAACGAATACAGTTCCTCAGTTTATACACTCTAGCTATGCGTCTCTTCTTCTGCATCCTCTTCAAAGGTTCTGGCAATTTTTTCAATATTCAGGCTTTTTGCCATCGCATCAAAAATCTCTTTATAGACCCCATTTTGATGATAAAGCTGATCATGTTCGCCATGTTCAGCAATCATCCCCTCTTTCATGACATAGGTATAGTCCGCATCGATAATTTGCGACAGGCTATGTGAAATGATAATCACCGTCCGGCCCTGTTTAATCTGATCCAGACTGTGTTTGATCTGTTCGGTTGCAATTGCATCCAGACTTGCCGTGGGTTCATCCAGAAAAATAATGGGTGGGTTTTTCAGGAACATGCGTGCCAGTGCAATACGCTGCTGCTGTCCGCCAGAAAGCTGTAAAGCATCTGATTCATAGGCTTGTGGTAATTGTAGGATCTGCTCATGAATGGAAGCTTTCTGGGCCGCCTGAATGACATCTTCCATTCGAGCATCGGTTTTTCCATACCGGATATTGTCAAAAATCGTGCCTTGAAAAATATGGTTTTTTTGCAGAACCAGCCCAATATGATCACGCAGATACTGGGTGTCATAGTCTTTTAAATCAATTCCATCGAGTAGGATCTGGCCTTGCTGCGGCTCATAGAATTTGTCCAGCAGGCTGATCAAGGTCGATTTTCCTGCGCCCGACAAACCGACCAGGGCGGTAATGGTATTGGGCCGGATTTCCATTTCAATTTCTTTGAGGGCATGGTGCCCATTCGGATAATAAAAATTTACACCGCGCAGTTTAAAATGACCCTGAATAGGCGGTTTTTGCTGGCCACTCTGTTCAATTTCATGATCGGCTTCCAGAATATTAAAAAAACTTTCTGAATAAATCATGGCATCGTTGACCTCATCATAAATCCGGTGCAGGGAACGAATGGGGGCCGAGACATTATTAAAGAGCAGCACATGAAACATGATCATGCCGATACTCATCTGCCCATCCAGAACAAAATAGGAGGTCAGAATAATAATCAGCACAATGCCAATCTGTTCGATAAAAGTTTTTAAGCCATCAAACAGAAAGCTGGTCTGACGGGTTTTCATTTGGTTATCAGTCAGTTCACGTTGCAATTTTAACTGCTTGTCTGATTCAATCGCTTCGCGGTTAAAAGATTTAATGACCGTAATTGAATTGATAATGCTCAGAATCCCCTGGCTCTTTTTCTCCCGGCCATCCCGCAGGTTGCGGCGCCAGCCACCGAGCTTTTGTGCCTGTTGATAAGTCAGCCAGAAATACACCGGTACGATCGCAGTCGCCACCAGCCCGACATAAAAATTGGCATAGTACATCAGTCCCAAAGCCACAATTGCACTGGTAAATAAAGGCAAAATATCAATAAAAAAAATCTGTACCAAACGGGTCAGGGAGCCGATCCCGCGATCAATCCGGGTCTGTAATTTTCCGGCCTGATTATGGTTCTGATTAAAAAAAGCCAGACGATAGGTCAGAAATTTTTCAATAATGCCCTGCGCCAAGTCCTGAGAGACAAAAATCCTTAATTTTTCTCCATAAAATTTCTGGCCAAACTGAACAAAGGCATTGATGATCTCCTTGCTAAGCAAAATGATGGAAATAGTGATAAGAATGTGCCAGCCTTCATCCAGCCCCTGGCCGGTTTCCAGAAGGCGGTTGATACTATCGACTGCATATTGCAAGGTAATTGCATTGACCTGTGCCGTAAAGGAACCAATCAGGGTCAGGATCAGGGTGGCAATCACTAGCACACGATAAGGCCCGACAAAAGGCCGCAATTTGAGAAATAGTTGCCACAAATTCATAAGCAATTATTTTTATTGTGGAAGTGGGTTTAGTCTAGGCAGGATTTTGCAGGCTCACAAGGGGCCTTGTTGTAGTGATTTGTGACATTGGATTGTAAATTTTTCGTTGCAGTATCAATATTTTAAGCAATGACAGAGGTGCATCGAAATGACAAAGGATTTATTTTCTGCAGTGCCCCAAGCAAATGTATTGCCTTTTGATGGTGTGGTGGAGAACTATGGCCAGATTCTGGATGAGCGCCAGAGCCAGCAGTATCTGCAGGAATTTTTAGCGCATCTGGCTTGGCAGGCGGATGAGGTTACTATATTTGGCCAGCATTATATCACCGGGCGGAAAGTGGCCTGGTATGGCGATCAACACTATCAATATGATTATTCTGGTACTTCCAGACGGGCATATACATGGGTGCCCCAGTTGTTGGAGCTAAAACAAAACATTGAGGAGTTGGCTGGCCATGCCTTTAATTCCTGTCTGGCGAATCTCTATGCAGATGGTTCTCAGGGGCTGGGCTGGCATAGTGATGATGAAGCTGCTTTATACAGCACCCATCAGCAGGAAAATGTGATTGCTTCTTTGAGTTTGGGTGCCACCCGAAAAATGAGTTTCAAGCATAAAACCCGTGAGACCAAAGTCGATCTGTTATTGCAAAGTGGTCAATTAATCGTGATGCGCGGGATGACCCAGCGTTACTGGAAGCACTGCATCCGCAAAACTACCAAAGTGCTAGAGCCGAGAATTAACCTGACGTTTCGTTATTTTTATACGTGATTAATCCTTTAAAGATGATCAGGATTTTATTGTAGATAATTGGGCGCTGTGCCCGGTATAAAGCTATCTGCCGGACACCATGATGAGGACTTAAGGCTGAATTCCAGCCGGATGACGATACCAGCTCTCAATCAGCAAGGCAGCTGCAATGCTGTCTGCCGACAGTTTCTTGCCGCGACCCTGCGCCTGGTAATAATCCAGTTCATCCCGTGCTTCTCGAGTGGTGAGGCGCTCATCAACCATCAGAGTCTGAATATTGGTCTGATGACGTAAACGGCGGGCAAATTTGCGTGCGCGTGTCGACAGCTCGGACTCGCTGTCATCCATATTTAAAGGTAGACCCACCAGAAAAAGATGCGGTTGATGGGTTTTTACAATGTTTAATAAGGCTGCCCAGTCCGGAATGCCGTCTTTCATCGGAAATAAAGGCAGGGGATAGGCACTTTCAATCAGGGCCTGACCCGCAGCCATGCCCATTTTTTGGGTACCAAAATCAAAGGCCATAATGGTTTGAGATGCTAAATCAGGCATGGCCAATCTCGGAAGAAAACCAGCTGCGATCTACACCGATCTTTTTATAAGCTGCATCCCAACGGTCGTCATAGGGCAGATCAAAAATCAGATCCATATCGGAATCGCAAATTAGCCAGTCACCACGCGCAATTTCTTCTTCCAGCTGATGCTTGCCCCAGCTGGCATAACCGAGTGCAATCTGGTAACGGCCTACGCCTTCATTATGCGCAATGGCATCTAGAATATCTTTGGAGGTGGTAATGCAGACATTTTCCCCCACAGCAATTGAAGAGTGCCAGGTTGGCTGGCCGGTATGCAGCACAAAACCGGCTTCAGGGCGTAAAGGTCCACCTTGCAGTACTTCATGTGGGTTGACGTTATCTGCTTCTATATCCAGATCATTCAGCAATTCTTTAATCTGAATACCCGTCGGTCGATTAATAATAATCCCCTGTGCGCCATCTTCATCATGGCGGGCCAGATAAATTACGGTATGGGCAAAAAAATCGTCATTTGCATGGGGGGGAGCAATCAGACAACGATGGGCCAGATATTGTTTAGTCACCTGAGCAATTCTCCTTGAAATCAATTTCTTTGCAGAGAAATCCTATGATATTCATTATTACGTTACTAGAGCTTTGTCAATTCACCAACTGTTTTTTGTGATGACCGTCATTTCTTAAACCTGCTGAAACTTTAACTGCCGTAGCTGCCGTGCATGCTGCAAGGTGGTTTCATTAATTTCTACACCGCCAGTCATTCTAGCAAGTTCTTGAATAATATCATCTTCTTTCAGGTCGATGATTGTGCTGCTGGCCGGATTGGTCTGACGCTTTTTCACCAGCAGATGCTGGTCAGATTGTGCTGCTACCTGTGCCTGATGGGTAATACACAGAATTTGTACATGTTGTGCCAGATCCGCCAGTAAACGTCCCACCACTTCTGCGGTTCCACCGCTAATGCCGACATCAATTTCATCAAAGACCAGTACTTCGGCTTCAGTTTTTTCGGCATTCATCACCTGCATGACCAAGGCAATACGCGACAGTTCACCACCTGAAGCGACCCGTGCCAAAGGTTGGGCCGGAATGCCTTTGTTGGCAGTAAACAAGAGCTGGATAAAGCTCAGGCCTTCGCTGGAAGGGTGCTCTAAAGGCTCAAACTTAAATTCAAAATGTGCCTCCGGCAAAGCCAGCAGCTTGACCTGCTCGGTCAGTTTTTTTGCCAGAGGTTCAGCCGCCTCACGGCGAATCTGATCCAGATGCTGGGCTTTGTTCAGGAACTCCTGATAAGAGACTTCGACCTGCTCCGCCAGAGTTTCCGGATCTTCCAGCTGATGCAACTGTTCCAGCTCGGCCTGCCAGGTTTCATACTCTTCTTTGAGCAGCTCAGGCTGGGTGCGGTATTTACGTGCTAAACGGTGAAACACTTCCAGCTGGAGGTTTAATTCTTCCATCCGCGCTGGATCAAAACTTTGCCGATCCATAAACTGGCGTAAATTCGCCGTCGCATCTTCGAGTTCACTTTGCGCATTCAGTAAAGAGGTATATATGTCAGAGAGCTGTTCACTGCGGCCAGCATGGGTTTCCATCCGCCGTAAAATTGAAGCCAGTTCCTGAGAAATATTCTGTTCGCCTTCATCCAGGCCAGTCAGGCTGTAGACACAATCCTGCATAATAGCTTCATGGTGTGAGAGACGGTCAAATTCCTGTTCAATTTCCTGATAATCCGTCTGGATGACTTCTTCGAGCTCTTCGAGTTGTAACTCCAGCGTTTCCATGCGCTGCTTACGCGTTGCCTGGGCATCTAGAGCTGCCTGATGTTGCCGGATATTTTTTTGCCAGCTGCTGTAGGCATCCCGTACCTCCTGAGCAGGCGCATAGAAATTGCTGTAACGGTCTAGCCAGTGTTTAGGATAAGGTGGTTCCAGTAATTGCTGCTGGCTATGCTGGCTGTAAAGTTGTACCAGCAAACGGCCAATTTCTTTGAGCTCAGACAGGCTGCTGGGACGGCCATTAATCCAGGCCTTACTGCGACCGGTGGCAAAAATCACCCGGCGTAAATGGATTTCGCCTGACTCATCATCTAGTTCATGCTCTTTTAACCAGATTGCCTCTGGGCTGTTTTCCTGATAGCTAAAGGTGGCGGTTACATCTGCTTTTTCTGTGCCATACCGCACATAATTGGTGTCGGTTCGCTCACCCAGGCAAGCCGACAAGGCATCCAGCAATAAGGATTTTCCTGCGCCGGTCTCGCCAGTAAGAACGTTAAAACCTTGTTTAATATCAATAGCAAGATGCTCGGCCAAAGCAAAATTGATCAGAGTTAAATGTGTCAGCATAAACGCATCCGGGCTGCGAAAAGTTTGAATGAAATAGCAAGTAGGTTGCTCTACTATAGCAACACGGCTGTTATTATAAATCAGGATAGATCGCTTTCATTCTATCTTAAATTTTAGTGATTAATACACGCTTATTTGATCGTGTTGTTCTGCATCTTCAGATTTGACTGCAGAAACTTATTAATTTTTTTCATATATTTGACATGAAGAAAACTTAGTTTAAGGCCTGAAGTGAATGCAGAGGCTGCTTAATGATAGGAAAAATCACCGGTTGAGCGGGAATTTACTGCAATAAAATTGTCAATGGCACAGGCAGCCTCCGAGGGCTGAAGAATTTCATTCAAGTCCGACAAACTTTGATTGATTAGTTGTAGGGGCACATTTAAACTACAACAATCAAAATATTACAAAATGCTTTATCTGGAGAAATCGCATGTCAGCGCAGTTTGATCATGTATCTGTACTTAAAAAATCAAATGTGTATTTTGGCGGACTATGCATCAGCCATGTGGTGCAGTTTGAAGATGGCACCAAAAAAACGTTAGGGGTAATTTTACCTTCAGAAAATGCATTAACATTTGAAACGCATGTCCCTGAGCGTATGGAAATCATTTCAGGTGAATGCCGCGTGCAGATCGGCGACAGTGAAGAAAAAGAGCTATTTCGCGCGGGTCAGTCTTTCTATGTAGCCGGCAACAGCCGCTTCAAGATTGAAACAGATGATGTGCTGGACTATGTTTGCCATTTTGAAGGCTAAATACACCGCAAGATGAGCTGTAACCGATCAAGAAATTTTCATTTGAATCAGTTAAACTAGGCGTGATATGGAAATCCTGTGAAGTTGGCTTTGCAGGATTTTTCTTTTTTTGTCTTTTTCTTCACTGATTTCGAGGTCGTTCATGGCTAAACCTGAGTATTATTATGGCGTACATTCAGTAGAGTCATTGCTGGAGCTGGAGCCTGAACGTGTCTTGACGCTTTTTACGCTGAAAGGTCGTGATGACCAGCGCTTGAAGCGGGTGCTGGAGCTGGCTGAGCCGTTTGGAGTAAGTATCCAGCAGGCCAGTCGTGACAAGCTGGAAAAACTGGCAGGTCTGCCTTTTCACCAGGGGGTGGTGGCAGCGGTACGTCCACATCCGACCTTGAATGAAAAAGATCTGGAGCAGTTGCTCAAGGAAAATAACCAAGCCTTGCTGCTGGCCCTCGATCAGGTTACAGATCCGCACAATCTGGGTGCCTGTATCCGTACTGCGGCTGCAATGGGCGTAGCGGCTGTGATTGTGCCACGTGACCGTTCAGCCAGTCTGACGCCAACTGCACGTAAAGTCGCTGCAGGTGGGGCGGAAAAGGTGAAATTTATTCAGGTCACCAATCTGGCGCGCAGTTTGGGTCAAATCAAAGATGAGTTTAATGTGCGTGTAGTTGGCACCATGCTGGATGAAAAAGCGTTGCCAATCCAGAATTTTGATTTCACCGGAACCGCAGTATGTATCGTCATGGGGGCGGAGGATACCGGCCTGCGTCCTATTACCCAAAGCCAATGTGATCAGATGGTCTATATCCCGATGGCTGGCAATTTACAAAGTCTGAATGTCAGTGTGGCAACTGGGATGGCGTTGTATGAAGCCTGCCGTCAGCGTAATACTTAATTACTCATGGCTCTATCGACTCGCACACAAGGTTATTTCTTTTTAATTACGACCATGTGTATCTGGGGCGGTTTTACCTTGACCGCCCGTCTGAATGCAGTTTGGCAGATCAGTGCCTGGGATATAGTTGCACTGCGCTTTTCTCTGGCTTTTCTGATCCTGATGCCGATCTTGTTGTACCGCAAAGAGGCGGGCTTTTTATTAAAAAAAGAGCCTTTTATACTGGCAATGATCGGTGGGGTTGTTTACTGCCTGTTTGCCTATAGTGCCTTTCATTATGCGCCCACTGCGCATGCGGCAATTTTTTTGAATGGCTGTATTCCGATTTGTACGGCAATCATGGCCTTTTTCCTGATGGGGCAAGCTTTTGATAAGCATACCTGGGCCAGTCTGATCATTATGGTTATCGTGCTGTGTGTGATGAGCACCTTGATGTATCAGGAGACCGGAGTGGCATTCGGGCTAGGGGATTTTCTGTTTTTTATCAGCGCCATCCTCTGGGCAATTTTTACCGTGTTATTGCGTAAATATCAGCTTACCGCCTGGCAGGCAATGAGTGGTGTCGCGATCTGGTCAGCGGTGGTGTATGTGCCGGTTTACCTGCTCTTTTTACCCAAACATTTAAATGTGCCAGAACCCCAGCATTTGCTGTTCCAGACCATCTTTCATGGGATATTTGTGGTGATGATTGCCACCTTAAGCTATGTAGAAGCCATTAAGCGTCTTGGGGCATTTAAGGCAGGAAGTATCACCAATCTGGCGCCATTTATTGCTGCAATTTTGGCTGTACCCTTATTAAATGAACCACTCAGCCTGGCCATGGTGTGTGGCCTGATCGGGATGGCGATAGGTGCATTACAACCCTGGCGCTGGTTCACCCACAAAGATAGCCTCAGTCAAAAACTGGCAGAACAGAAAAAGCAGGCCTAACGAGATCTGTTTTTATCTTAAGCTGCTTTCCACTATGAAAGAGATTAAAGCTGGACTTAAAATCTAGGGTTGAGTCCATAGCTAAGCTATATCGGCTAAATCCTTCATAAATAACGAAAGACAGAATGATAACGTTATAGAGATTCAGCAGCTTAGGTCTAAGTTCCTGAGCGCGGCAGTGTGCTGCGGGGAAGGCTGCTGTTGTATGCCAGTTGTATGATCTAAAGATTAGGCTCCTGGTTTTCAGCTGCCATGCTTAGATATTTTTCATGCAATGGCATCAGGTGGGCATACAGATGTTCAAGCTCACCATCATTCAATACAATATCGTCAGCCATGGCACGTTTCTGTTCACGAGACATTTGTGCTGCAATAATCTTTTGAATCTGTTCTATATTCTGTCCATCACGTTGCGATGCCCGCTCGATCTGCAGCTCAATTGAAGCATCAATCAATAAGTTGCGCTGGGTCAGTTCATGCTGATTGGTTTCAAACAGCAGCGGTGAGACCAGAATCACATAAGGGCTCTGTGCTGCCTGTAACTGTTGAATAATCGAGCTGCGAATTGCAGGGTGCGTAATGTTTTCTAGGGTTTTTCGTGCTTCAGGCGATTGAAAAATGTGTTCGCGTAAAGCACGGCGATTGAGTGAGCCATCTTCAAACAAGGCCCAGTCTCCAAAGGCCTGCTGAATTTGCAACAGTGCCGGTTGGCCAATGTCGACAACTTCACGGGCCACAATGTCGGCATCCACAACAGCAATACCTTGCACATCAAACCACTGGCTGGCAGCAGATTTTCCGCTGCCTATACCGCCGGTTAAACCGAGTACAAATTTCAATTTACTGACCTAAATAAATGTGCATGATCTGTTCGCCCCATAAAAAGGCGATCCAGCCAGCAATGGCAATATAAGGACCAAAAGCAAAGGGCTGATTTTCTTTACGGATCTTGAGCAGAATAATCCCGATAATTGCCCCGACCAAAGAAGACAATAACACAATCAGCGGTAAAAGCAGGGGGCCCATCCAGGCACCTAAAGCTGCCAGCAGCTTAAAGTCTCCATAGCCCATGCCTTCCTTGCCCGTCACCACTTTAAACAGGTAATACACCACCCACAAACATAAAAAGCCCAGAATATACCCCCAGATGGCCGAACTTGCGGAGGTATAGATGGCATAACTATTAATCCCGAGGCCCAGCGCTGCCAGTGGCAAGGTGTAACGGTCGGGTAAGAGTTGGGTATCAAAATCAATAAAAGTCAGGGTAATCAGCACATAGGTTAATACCAGGCCAAAGAGCATCTGTAGGGTAGGACCAAATACTGCCACAACGATCAGTGCACAAATCGCAGTTAACAGTTCTATAAAAGGATAGCGAATACTGATTGGATGTTTGCAGTTACCACATTTACCACGCAATAATATCCAGCTCATCACTGGAATATTTTGATACCAGCGAATTGGCGTCTGACATTTTGGACAGGTTGAGGCGGGTTTGCTGAGGGTGATTTTACTTTCATCAATGATGGGCTGATCAGGATGCAGGAACAGCTGACAGTCAGTACGCCACTCCTGTTCCATCATTTTTGGCGTGCGATAGATCACCACATTTAAAAAACTGCCGATACAGAGACTAAAAAGCCCAACTGCGAGATAAAGCGCAGTCGGATTGTGAGAAAAATAAAAAATAAGGTCTTGCATTAAACCACAGAGCCCATTTGGAAGATTGGAAGATACATGGCAATCACCAGACCACCGACCAGCACACCCAGAATGGCCATAATCAGAGGCTCCATCATGGAAGTAAGACCATCGACAGCATTATCGACTTCATTTTCATAGTGGGTTGCCACTTTATCCAGCATGGCATCTAGGGCGCCTGATTCTTCACCAATTGCGACCATTTGTACGGCCATAGAAGGAAACTTGTCAGTCACACGCATGGCAAATTGCAGCTGCTGCCCGGTTGCGACATCTTCGCGAATTTTCATGACTGCATCTTCATAGACCACATTATTAGTCGCTCCAGCTGTCGATTCTAATGCATCAATCAGTGGGACACCGGCAGCAAAAGTCGTCGACAAGGTACGGCTATAACGGGCAATAATCGCTTTATAAACCAGGTCACCAAAAATCGGTGCCTTAAGTGCAGCTTTATCCAGAAAGTCCCGGAATTTTTTACTGCGTTTCTTGGCTTCCAGAAATGCGGTAATAGCAACTGCAATGGCAATAATCATCAGGAACCAATACTTCTGCATCCACTCTGACATATTCACCACCATCTGGGTAAAGGCAGGCAAATCGGCGCCGAAGGAGGAGAACAACTCCTGGAAGACCGGTACGACCTTAACCATCAGAATAATAGTCACGATTACAGCAACAACGATGACTGCAATGGGATATTTCATGGCCTTTTTAATCTTCTGCTTTAGCAGCTCGCTCTTTTCTTTATAGATGGCGACACGGTCGAGCATGGTTTCCAGAGCACCCGACTGCTCACCGGATTCCACCAGCGAACAGAACAGATTGTCAAAATACTGTGGATATTTACGTAAGGCACCTGCAAAGGTATTACCGCCTTCGACCTCTCCTTTAATACCAAGCACGACTTCACGCATAGCGGGGTTTTCTAGTCCCTCTGCCACGATTTCAAAGCCTTGAACCAACGGTACACCCGCTTTCATCATGGTCGCCAGCTGCCGGGTAAAAATCGTGATATCCAGGGTGCTGACCCGTTTTTTCATCAAGCCTTCAAGAATATTCTTTCTCTTCTGTCGAATAGTCTTGATGCTGATGCCTTGTTTTCTCAAGTTGACTTTTGCCAGCGCCATATTGCGTGCCGGTAATTCCCCCTTGATCTTCACCCCTTTGCGATCAATGCCTTCATAACTGAAGACCGGCATCATCTGGCCTTTTTTTACTGCCGCCATATGTTTATCCTTATTTTATATTTGCATCTGATCATTCGCTGGTTACACGATTGACTTCCTGTAAGGACGTCACCCCCTGCATAACCTTCATTAAACCTGATCGACGTAAGTTGTTAAAACCTGCATGTGCAGAAGCCTGAGCAATTTCAATTGCATTGCCATCTTCCATAATAATTCTTGAAATTTCTGGTGTTACTTTCATAACTTCATAAATGCCGACACGACCTTTATAGCCTTCTCGACATTCATTGCAGCCAACCGGTTCATAAATCTGAAATTCCGGGTGTTGGAGATCTTCTTCGGTAAAGCCCATCTCCAAGAGGCTCTGCTTCGGAATATCGGCTGGTTTTTTACATTGTGCGCATAGACGGCGGGCCAGACGCTGGGCAATGACTAGGTTGACTGAGGTTGCAATATTAAAAGAAGGAACTCCCATATTGCGTAAACGAGTCAGGGTTTCCGGTGCACTGTTGGTGTGCAGTGTGGACATGACCATATGTCCGGTTTGTGCCGCCTTGATGGCAATTTCAGCCGTTTCCAGATCACGAATCTCACCGACCATGACAATATCCGGGTCCTGACGCAGGAAGGATTTAAGTGCAGCGGAAAAGGTCAGGCCGACCTTGTTGTTGACGTTGACCTGGTTAATCCCTTGCAGGTTAATCTCGACCGGATCTTCGGCCGTTGAAATATTGGTATCTTCACGGTTTAAGATATTCAGGCCGGTATACAGGGAAACGGTTTTACCCGAACCGGTAGGACCGGTAATCAATAGCATGCCTTGAGGTTTCTCCAAGGCTGCCATAAACAGGGCTTTCTGTTCAGGCTCATAACCCAAGGCATCAATTCCCAGCATTGCACTGGACGGATCCAGAATACGCAGTACCAGTTTTTCCCCAAACAGGGTAGGCAGTGAGTTCACACGGAAGTCGATTGCTTTATTTTTGGAGAGCTTTAATTTGATACGGCCATCTTGGGGAATACGCTTTTCAGAAATATCCATTTGTGACATGACTTTTAAGCGGGAGGCTAAACGGTTAGCTAATTGCAAAGGTGGCGTGGCAATTTGACGCAGCACCCCATCGACTCGGTAACGAACCCGGTATATCTTTTCATAAGGCTCAAAATGCAGATCCGATGCACCCATCCGGATTGCATCAATCAGCAATTTATTAATATATTTAACAATAGGAGCTTCTTCGCCTTTTTCCTGGTCTTCCTCGTCTTCTTTATCCGAGATTTCACTGCCTTCGACATCAAGATCGAGATCAAAACTGTCATCAAAATCAAACGTGCTTTCTTCGGTGAAATTCTGTTCAATCAGTTTTTCCAGTTTATTGTATTCAACAATAATACTTTCAATATTCAGTTTGGTGGCAAAGCGGATTGCATCAATGGCTTCAATATTGGTCGGGTTACTGGTGGCAATATAAAGGATATTGGCACTCTTAAAAATTGGCAGAACCCGGTGTTTGGTAATTAATTTTTCATCTATTTCTTCACGTAAGATTTGTCCAGAATCATACGCCCCCAGATCAAATAAAGGCTCGGCAAATTCAACTGAAATTGTTTCGGCAATTGTCGTTGGAGAAAGATTATAGTGGCCGATCAAATACGCCACGATATCCGTTTTTTCCTGCTTGGCCTTGTCCAAAGCAGTCCGCATCTCTTCAGCCGATAATGCACCTTCATCGACTAAGCGACGAATAAACCCCGTAAATCTCGGGGTCCCCTGTAATACTGTCATGCTTCAATATGCCTATTAGTTCAATTTTTTTAATTTGCTATCTTTGAAATTATACGTTTGTTGTATAAAAATACCATAGCTGAGAGTGCTGTCATCTTCTTACTATTCACTAAAACTTTGAACTGGTCGGAAGAAGCCGGCGTTTTTTTACCTGATAACAAAAAATAACCATTTGGAAGCGCCAAAAGTGAAAAATCTGCTCAATAAAACTATTCTTTAAATTTTCCAATTCCGTGTAGAATGGGCCCAACTCAAGATATGTCAGTAAAATAGGTTGTTTATGTCGGTTTCGGCGATTATCCCGTGGGTGGTGGGGAACTGGAAAATGAACCCGGTTCAGGCAGATGCATGTGCTCTAGTTCGTAGTATGACGGAATTACTGGAAATTGCGCCGATTGCTGAAGCGCAATGTCATCTCGGAGTAGCACCGATTTCGATTGCGCTGACTCAAATTCAGGCACAACTGTCTACAGCCAATCGTGCAGTGTATACAGTTGCCCAAGATGTATCACGCATTCCAGGTACTGGGGCTTATACCGGTGAAGTCAGTGCTGAGTTGCTGGCAGACAGCAACATCAGGTATGTACTGGTCGGTCATTCTGAGCGTCGTGAGCTGTTTGCAGATACCGTTGAGATTTTAAAGGCCAAAATAAAAAATGCCCTGAATGCTGGGCTTACCGTGATTTACTGTGTCGGTGAAAGTCTGGAACAACGTGAGGCAGGGCAGGCCGAAGCAGTGGTATTGCAGCAGATTTGTGATATTGCAGCGGTGGTCGAAGCAGAGCAGTGGAAACGCATCGTTATTGCCTATGAGCCGATCTGGGCGATTGGCACCGGGAAAACTGCTTCTCCACAGGATGCACAGGCCATGCATGCGCAAATCCGTCAAGGCTTAAGCCAGATTACCGGTTATGGCGAAACAATTGCGATCTTATATGGTGGTAGTGTAAAACCGGAAAATGCAGTAGAGTTAGCAACCTGCCCGGATATCAACGGGGCATTGGTGGGTGGTGCATCACTCAATGCTGAGTCATTCCTTCAAATTGCTCAAGCATTTGCAAATACACAATAATGAGGAGTTCAGCATGCAAACTTTTGTGCTGGTAGTACATATTATCTTAGCGATTTTGATGATTGTCTTGATTTTGGTTCAGCATGGTAAAGGTGCGGATGCTGGTGCCTCGTTTGGCGGCGGTGGTGCAGCGACGATCTTCGGTGCCTCAGGTTCTGGTAATTTTCTGACTCGTTTAACTGCTGTTTTTACAGCGCTATTCTTTGTTACCAGCATCACCTTGGCGATTTTCGCCAAGAAACAAACTACCGATGCTTACAGTTTGTCCTCGGTGCAATCGGTTTCAGCTGCTCCGGCACAACCGGTTGAAACTTCACCAACTGCACCCCAAGAAACCGAATAATCTGAATTAAACCTTTCTTTTTTCCGGTGATGCGACTAGAATGCGTCACAGCTGCGGTGGTGGTGGAATTGGTAGACACGCTACCTTGAGGTGGTAGTGCTTTCGGGCGTGGGGGTTCAAGTCCCCCCCTCCGCACCAACTTATGAATCCAGAATATAAGTTGGTGATGTGCAGCAAAACTTCTGTTGATGCGGGATGGAGCAGTCTGGTAGCTCGTCGGGCTCATAACCCGAAGGTCGTTGGTTCAAATCCAGCTCCCGCTACCAATCAATCCTTTTGAAAGAGGCAAACTTTTAAAAGGCAGCTTAAATCTGATTTAAGTTGAGAAAATAATTTGCATGTTGTTGCGGGATGGAGCAGTCTGGTAGCTCGTCGGGCTCATAACCCGAAGGTCGTTGGTTCAAATCCAGCTCCCGCTACCAATCTTTTAAAGATGCAAACTTTAAGAGCAGTCTATATTAGGCTGAATGTTATTTGTACGCTGATGCGGGATGGAGCAGTCTGGTAGCTCGTCGGGCTCATAACCCGAAGGTCGTTGGTTCAAATCCAGCTCCCGCTACCAATTTTTCAGCGACAGATCACAAATATGCAGAATGATGCAGTTATGATTGAAAAGCTCTCATCTTTTGTATATAATTTTTGCACGTTGATGCGGGATGGAGCAGTCTGGTAGCTCGTCGGGCTCATAACCCGAAGGTCGTTGGTTCAAATCCAGCTCCCGCTACCAAGTTTCTTAAAAGAGGCTCACAACAAGGTGGGCCTTTTTGCACAGTGGGATTTGAAAAAGATCTGGATTGTGCATTAATTGGGGCGATTTACGCCCTTTTTTATTGGCTATCGTGTAGTGTCGACATTATTTGGTCAAATCTCCATGTTTCACTACTACTATAGTTTGTATTGGTTTGTAGTGGTCAAATAGATCATAAATTCGCACCAGATGACGAGAGTAAATGAAGCTATCAAATAAAACTCAAGCACTTCAGGACTTGATTGCACCCGCAGTTGAAGCCTGTGAGGTAAATCTGTGGGGGATTGAGTTCCTGCCACAGGGCAAACGTTCATTATTACGCATCTATATTGACCGTCCGGTTGAGGATAATGCTGAACCTGTGATCAATGAAGATGGTGAAGTTGAACAGGGGCGCGGTATTGGGGTTCAGGATTGTGTACGTGTGACACAGCAGGTTGGAGCCATACTGGATGTACATGATCCAATTTCGGGCGAATATTCACTTGAAGTTTCTTCACCTGGCTGGGATCGTCCCTTCTTCGAGTTGCAGCAGATGTCAGGCTATATCGGTCAGACGGTAGCGCTTCGTCTGATTAGTGCAGTCGATAACCGTCGTAAATTCCAGGCCAAACTGGTTGCAGTCAATCTTGAAAATGAAATGATTCAAGTTGAAGTAGAAAAACAGCAGATTTTGGATATCGACAGTCACAATATCGATAAAGCAAATTTGGTTTATCAAGATTAATCAAATCAATAAGAATCTGAACAAATAGGTGACTTATGGCACGTGAAATTCTTACCGTCGTTGAAACGGTTAGTAACGAAAAAGGTGTAAGTCGTGAAGCAATTTTTGAAGCGCTAGAACAAGCTTTGGTTGCAGCGACTAAGAAGAAATTCTACGAGGGAACTCACTCGGAAGAAGCTCGTCTTCGTGTGGAAATTGACCGTAAAACCGGTGACTATCGTACTTTCCGTCAATGGGAAGTCGTTGCAGATGAAGATCATGAAATGCCGGCTTGCCAGGATGCGATTTCTGATGTCGATCCTGCAAAATGGTCGATTGGTGACATCCGTGAACTGGAAGTTGAATCGATTGATTTCGGTCGTATTGCCGCGCAGATTGCCAAGCAGGTGATTGTGCAGAAGATTCGTGAAGCAGAACGCGCATTGGTGGCGGATGCCTATGAATCCAAAGTCGGTGAACTTATCTATGGTGAAGTGAAAAAACAAACCAAAGATGGCTTTATCATTGACCTCGGTGACAATGCAGAAGCTTATCTGGCGCGTGAAGAAATGATTCCGAAGGAGATTCTGCGTCCGAAGCAGCGCGTAAATGCGATTCTTTATAATGTGAACCGTGAAGGCCGTGGTGCACAGCTTTTATTGTCACGTGCTAAGCCAGAAATGCTGATCGCACTGATGAAAAAAGAAATTCCGGAAATCACGGAAGAAATTATTGAAATTAAGGCCGCAGCCCGCCAGCCGGGTGTCCGTGCTAAAATTGCAGTGAAAACCAATGACCATCGTATTGATCCGGTGGGAGCTTGTATTGGTATGCGTGGTACACGTATCCAGGCGGTACAGCAAGAGCTCAATGGCGAGCGTATTGATGTGGTCGTTTGGTCGGATGATCCTGCGCAATATATCGCAAGTGCATTGGAACCAGCAGATGTATCGAGTATTGTCATCGATGAAGATGCCCATACTGCCGATATTATTTTTGCAACCAGTGACCAGTTGGCCCGTGCGATTGGTTCACAAGGTCAAAACGTACGTCTGGCATCGGAACTGACTGGCTATAAGCTGGATATGATGCTGGAAGAAGAATACTACGCCCGTCAACAAAGCGAAGCACAAAAATACCTGGACATGTTTGTTACCCGTCTGGATATTGCTGAAGATTTGGCGATGGCGCTGGTAGAAATGGGCTTCACCTCGCTTGAAGAAATTGCTTACGTGCCTGCTGAAACGTTTGATGAAATCGAACTGGATGCTGAGCTGGTTGAGTTATTGCAAAGCCGTGCGAAAGAACTTGCACTTGCTGATGCATTACAACAGCAAGAAAACGTACAAGCGCCAAGTGAAGAACTTGTTGCAATGGAAGGCATGACAGCAGAGATCGCGCAGGCTCTCGCAGCTCGTGGTGTGGTAACCGTGGATGATCTTGCAGATCAGGCAACCGATGATATCGCGGATATCGACGGTCTGGATGCCGAAAAAGCAGGTCAACTTATTATGAAAGCGCGCGAATCATGGTTTAACTAGGAGGTGTAGTATATGACGAACAAGTCGATTAAAGAGTTAGCGCTCAGCGTGGGTCGTCCAGTTGAGAAGCTCCTAGAGCAGGTTCGTGAGGCAGGTTTACCACAACGTAAAGCTGACGATATTATTACCGCCGAACAACAAGATAGCCTGATGAATCATGTGAAAAAGACACAAGGTTCAGAGGGCCATGCAGGACAAATCACGTTGAAACGTAAAACAACCAGTACGGCTAAAGTAGCAAGTACTTCAGGTAAGGCGAAGACCATTAATGTAGAAGTTCGCAAGAAGCATACATTCGTCAAGCCGGATCCGGAACAAATCAAGGCAGAAGCTTTAGCCAAAGCTCAAGCTGAGCAGCAAGCCAAAGCGCAAGCTGAACAGAAAACAGCACAAGTGAAGAAACCTGTTGAAGCAGCAAAATCTGGTGTGAACAATGCCAGCAAAGCATTGGAAGCAATGCGTGCAGCTCAGAAACAGGAAAATCAGAAACAGGAAACACCTAAAGCAGCTGTCGTTGTCAAACGCAAATCGACCAATAAGCCGATTGTGAAGGCAGTGGTTAAACCGTCTGAAACAGCAGAGCAGAAAAAAGCTCGTGAAGCGCAAGCTGCACAGCTAAAAGCAACTGAAGAAGCAGCACGTCGTAAAGCAGCTGAAGAAGCACAACAGCGTACGCTTGAACAAATGCGTCAAATGGCTTCTAAGTATTCTGCTGAAGATACGACAGCCACAATTCGGGTGATTGATGACACTCCGCTTGCTGCCGGTTTAGTCGGTCAGGCCTATGAGGATTCTTTTGCCAAAGAAGACCGTGAAATTAAACGTGGTAGTAACACGACGAATACACGTGCGCCGAAAAAAGGTGGTCGTCGTGGTCAGGAAGAGCAGTCTTTCAGCCATAACCAGCATAAACGTGGTTTAAAAACCAGTCAGGCCAACAAGCATGGCTTTGAAAAACCAGTTAAAAAACAGATTTATGATGTTGAAATTGGCGAAACGATTGTGGTTGCTGACTTGGCTGCAAAAATGGCAGTTAAAGTACGCGAAGTGATTAAATCACTCATGAAAATGGGTGAGCTGGTAACTCAAAACCAAGCCATTGAGCAAGAAATTGCCGCGCTGATTGTGGAAGAAATGGGGCATCACCCAGTTCTGGTATCTGATACGCAAGCAGAAGATAATCTGCTTGAAGCAGCTGAAGAAGCACGTGGTGCACAAACTACGCGTCCACCAGTGGTTACCATCATGGGTCATGTTGACCATGGTAAGACTTCACTGCTTGACCGTATTCGTCGTGCCAAAGTAGCTTCGGGTGAAGCTGGCGGGATTACCCAGCATATCGGTGCATACCATGTCACCACAGATAAAGGCATTATTACCTTCCTGGATACTCCTGGACACGCAGCATTTACTGCAATGCGTTCACGTGGTGCCAAGGCAACGGATATTGTGGTCTTGGTCGTTGCAGCAGATGATGGTGTTATGCCACAAACTGCAGAAGCGATTGATCATGCACGTGCTGCCGGTACGCCAATCATTGTTGCCATCAACAAGATGGACAAAGACTCGGCTGATCCGGACCGCGTACTGAACGAATTAACCACCAAAGAAATCGTACCTGAACAGTGGGGCGGTGACGTACCAGTGGCGATGGTTTCAGCGCACACCGGTGCAGGAATCGATGAATTACTTGACCTGATTTCAATCCAGGCAGAAATCCTGGAGTTGAAAGCATCTGAAGAAGGTGCAGCGCAAGGGGTAGTAATTGAAGCACGTGTAGACAAGGGCCGTGGTGCAGTAACGTCTATTCTGGTTCAAAACGGTACCTTAAAAGTTGGTGATCTGGTTCTGGCAGGCTCATCTTATGGTCGCGTTCGTGCCATGGTTGATGAAAACGGACAGCGTGTTAAATCGGCAGGTCCGTCGATTCCAGTCGAAATCCTGGGTCTTCCTGAAGCGCCAATGGCAGGTGACGAAGTTCTGGTCGTGAATGATGAGAAGAAAGCACGTGAAGTGGCCGATGCGCGTATGGACCGTGAACGTCAGAAACGTCTTGAGCGTCAGTCTGCTATGCGTCTTGAAAATATCATGGCGTCTATGGGCAAGAAAGATGTGCCGATCGTCAATGTGGTATTGAAAACAGATGTACGCGGTACTTTAGAAGCGTTGCATGTGGCTCTGGCTGAACTTGCAACAGATGAAGTGAAAGTCCGTATCATCGGTTCGGGTGTGGGTGCGATTACTGAGTCTGACGTTACACTGGCAGAGTCTTCAGAAGCTGTATTACTCGGCTTTAATGTGCGTGCCGATGCAAGTGCGCGCCAAAAGGCCGATGCAGACAGTATCGATATTCGTTACTACTCCGTGATCTACCAGTTGATTGATGATGTCAAAGCTGCAATGAGCGGTAAGCTTGCGCCTGAACATCGTGAAACGATTCTGGGTGTGGCTGAAGTACGTGAAGTATTCCACTCAAGCAAATTCGGTGCAGCCGCAGGTTGTATGGTGCTTGAGGGTGTCTTGCACCGTAATAAGCCAATTCGTGTTCTTCGTGATGACGTGGTGGTCTTCCAGGGCGAGCTTGAATCTCTGCGCCGTTATAAAGAGGTGGTTGAAGAAGTTCGTGCCGGTATGGAATGTGGTCTTGCGGTGAAAGGCTATAAAGACATCAAACCACTCGACAAGATCGAAGTGTATGATGTCCAGTTAATTAAACGGAGTCTTTAATGGCGGGTAGTCAACGTCTGAAGCGTATGGCGGATACAGTACAGCGCGAGTTGTCTGAGCTAATTCGTCAGGAGCTGAAAGATCCACGCCTAGGTGGTCTGGTGACCATCTCGGCTGTGAAAGTGAGCCCAGACTTAGGATATGCTGAAGTTTATGTCACCGTGATGGGTCGTGAACTAGGCGATGAGCAAAGTGAAGCTGCAAATAAGGAAACTCTGGATGTGCTGAACAAGGCATCAGGTTTCCTGCGTCATGAACTGAGCCGTCGTATCAAGACCCGTATAACGCCACGTTTGCGTTTTCACTATGACAAAACCAATGCTTATGGCAACTATATGTTTGGTCTGATTGCTGAAGCTGTGAAGGATCTTCCTCCAGCCGAAGACAAGAAAGATGATGAATAAGCTCAATTGAGCAGATCAAAAAAGCCACCTTCGGGTGGCTTTTTTATTGCAAAATTATGATGATGGTGGAAGGAAGAGCACAGCTTAAAACTCATCCTGCTTATTTTGATTCTTGTGATAAAAGCTACGCCGACGGCTACGCTGCCAAGGCAGGGGACGTTCCAGTGTTTCAGGAACCTCACCACTCATAGAGCGTAAACGTAAATGCAATGCGGCCTGAGCCATCAGGTTGGCTGACACTGGCGCAGTGATAAACGCAAACAGGGTGATCAGAACTTCTGCAAAACCAAAACGGCTATGAATGGCAGAAAAAATAATTGCGCCGATCAGAAAGCTGCCAAGTCCCAAGGTGCTGGATTTGGTGGGTGCATGTAAGCGCATAAACAAATCGGGCAGCCGGACCAGACCAATGCCGCCAACCAGCATAAAGAAGGCACCAATCAGCAAGAAAATTGACAGCAGAATTTCGAGAAACAGATTCATAACCAAACTCCTAGTCGATCACATGGCCTGTGGTGAAATAGCTGGCCAGAGCGGCGGTGGAAACAAAGCCCAACATGGCAACCAGCAGGGCACCTTCAAACAGGAAGGTGCTGCTCCAATAAATGCCCAGGATCACCACCAGACAGGTCGCGTTCAGGAACAGCGTATCCAGTGCTAACAGGCGATCGACAATAGAAGGTCCGATAATCAGTCGGAACAGGCAGAGTAACATCGAAATGGTGATTGCACCGAGGCAGATCGCAAGTGCATAGGGCAAAATGGTCATGCTTTATCTCCTGTGCGCGCACTAAAAATTTGAATCAGCGGCTGTTCATAACGCTGCTTGATTGTTTCAATTTCGGCCGCCTCATCTTGGGTACTGAGTGCATGTACCAGAATATCACCACGATCCTGATCAATCCCGGCCGTTACCGTACCTGGCGTTGTGGTAATAATCATGGCCAGCAGGGCATTGACTTCTTCATGTTCAGTATCCAAAGGTACACGAAACCATTTGGGATGCAGGTTTTTGGTGGGGCCAAGCACCAGTTTGGCGACAGTAATATTGGCCACAATAATGTCCCAGACTACCACCCAAAACAGGCGTATGGCCGGCATCCACTGAATATTCGGGGTACGGTCAATAAAAGGTTCAATCAGGCGTGGAATAAAGATCCCCAGAACCAGTGCGCTCAGCAGGGTTGCTGCTTCGAAATTATGTGCCAGTAATATCCAGCTGACCCCGACAATCACTGAAACCAGTGGGTGGGGGAACCAGCGTTGCGAAAATGATTTAGCCACTAGGGTCCCTCCGCCGGTTTGAGTTGATTATCATCATGGCTGTACTGTTCAATATACTGCTGATTAATCTGCTGTTGCTTAAATTTGGAAATATGTTCGCCTTCGAGAGTCGCTTCTGAAATCACATACGGAATCAAATGCGCATTCGGATCTGCGGTTTCTCCCCCATATTTGGTTTCTGGCAGATTATCTGAACGGTATGGCTGTACACTGATAAACTGGCCTTCAGCATCACGTTTCAGTAGCGCTGTCTCATACAGAGGATTGTTTTTGATCTGTACGGCAGTCTGATAGTTGTATTGATAGACGGGAGCAGCAAAAACCACATAAGCCATCAGGCCAGCCAGAAGCAGATAAATAACTGTATCATTACGTGGTGGTGCCTTGCTTGGCAGGGCCTCATACTTACTGAAATCCAGCGAATCCGGATCATCTTCCGGGCGGATGGAACGCCAGAACAAAATAAAGCCTACGCGGGTAAAGGCCAGAATGCTCAGCAAGCTCACCAGTAAAATAGTAAAGAGGATAATCATCTGATAAGGTGAATCCGCAGAGGCCTGCAAGATAAACACTTTGCCAAAGAAGCCGCTAAAAGGCGGTAAGCCTGCCATCATCAGAGCAATAATGAAATACGTCAAAGAGACAGTCTTGTGCTGTTTCATCTTGGGGGCAATGTTAAAATGATCTTTAAATTCGCCCCGTTGCGAGGTAATCCAGCCACTCAACAGATAAAAGGCTGCGCCGATCAAGGTGCTGTGCACTGTATAATACAGCGCACCTGCCCAGGCATCGGTGGTGTTGATGGCAATTGCCACCAGAATCGTGCCGATTGAAGAGAGCACCATAAAGCCGACAAAGCGGCGTAAGCGTTCTGTGCCAATCGCGCAGATCACCCCATAGACTGAGGTAATCAGACCGATCACCAGCAGGCAGTTCATTAAAATCTGATGGCTATATTCATCATCAAAAACGGTGCCATTAATACGCAAAATCGCATAAATCCCGACTTTGGTCATGATGGTGAATAAAGCGGCCACAGGCGTGGTGGCAACCGCATAGGTTTTGGGCAGCCAGAAGCCAAGTGGAAGCATGGCTGCCTTGATGCCGAAGACCACGAACAGCATCAATCCTCCGGCAACAGCCAGTTGATGCTCATCCTCTGCCAAGGTGGGAATCAGGCGGGCAACATCTGCCATATTCAGGCTGCCCACACTGCCATAAATCATGCCCAGTCCAATCAGGAACATGGCCGAAGCCAGCAAGTTAATGACGACATAATGTACGCCCAGCTGGAAACGTGCCTTACCTTGTCCATGTAACAACAGGACATAAGAGGCCATAAGCAGAATTTCAAAGAATACAAACAGGTTAAACAGGTCACCTGTCAGAAATGCACCACTCAGGCCCATTAACAAAAAGTGCACCATGGTATGGAAATAGCGTCCGCGTGCATCCCAGCCGCGACTGGCATACCAGACTATGGGTACGGCCAGGGCATAGGTCATGACCAGCATCAATGCAGACAGTTGATCCAGCACAAGAACAATACCGAAAGGTGCGGACCATTCACTTAAGGCATAAACACTGATTTCCCCCTGACTGCTACTGATCAGATAGCTGATCGCAATCCCCAGGCCGAGCAGGCTGGAAACATGGCTGATGCCGCGACGCCAAGGCTGGCGCCAGTCGGTGGCCAGAGCACCAGCACCGGGGTTGCCCAAAAGCAGTAGAGTAAATGCCGTAAATGCCGGCAGAAGGATACTGAAAATCGGGGTATGTTGAGTCCAGAAATTGAGGAATTCAGTCATTATGGCTCATCCTCACGTGGATCAACTTGCAAGCTTTCTTCTTTTGAATCAACGTGGTCTGTTCCTGATTCGTAGCGGCTACGCAGGGCGAGCTGAACAATAAAGGCGGTCGTGGCAAAACCGATGACAATGGCCGTTAATACCAGTGCCTGAGGCAGAGGGTCGGTCACTTCCGTGGCAGTGGTTAGGACGGCGGGAGAATTCATTTGGATCCGTCCCATCGCAAACAGGAACATATTCACGGCATAGCCGATCATGGCCAGTCCCAGTACCACCGGAAAAGTACGTGCCCGCAGAATTAAGTAAATACCGGTAGCGGTGAGCAGACCGATCGCAGAAGCTAATAAAAGTTCTAAGCTAATCATTTTATTATCCTCTTGGTACCGGACCGGTCATGCTGGAGTGGCGGGAGTCGCCCAGAACTGAGATCATCAGCATGGTGGCACCTACCACCGTAATATATACGCCGGCATCAAACAGGGCCGCCGAAGCCAGATGCATTTCTCCCAAGATGGGTGGCGAGACATAAATATGTGCACTGGTCAGGAAGGGGCGTGACCAGAACCAGGCCGCCACACCGGTGAGGCCGGCGATGGTTAAGCCTACACCAATCCAGATTTCATAGAGACGTCCAGATTTAGCCCCCAGCAGTTTTTCAGCCTGATCCTGACCGATTGCAATATACTGAATAATCAAGGCCAATGAGGTTACCAGACCGGCAATAAATCCCCCCCCTGGCAGGTTATGGCCTCTGAGGAAGATATACAGGCTGATCACCAGTGCGACCGGTAAAATCCAGGATGCAGTGATCCGTAGCATGAGAGGCGACGGATTAAAGCGATAGGTCAGGCCTTGGGTCATGGTAGCGCCATGCGCGCGCATGCCATCCATCAAGCTGAGCACTCCAATGGCGGCAATACCCAGTACGGTAATTTCGCCGAAAGTATCAAACCCACGGAAATCGACCAGAATCACATTGACCACATTAGTACCGCCGCCCAGAGGAATGGATTGTTGCAGGAAGAACCAGGACAATGAATTATGATCGCGGGTTAAGATCAGCCAGGCAATGACAGCAATGCCGACACCGCCTGTAATGGCGATAATGGCATCGCGCCAGCGGCGAGACATGCTGGACTCATACGGCGTTAATTGAGGTAATAAAGACAGGCTCATGAGTAGCAGTACCGTAGTGACCACATCGACCGTGATCTGGGTGAGCGCTAAATCTGGTGCCGAAAAGCCGATAAAGACCATCGTGACAACCAGACCCACCGCACCACTAATCAGTACCGCCTTGATCCGCTCATGATGAAACCACAGCATCATCCAGCAGGCCGAGAAGAGTAATAGCCACAACACAATCGCCAGGGTAGGCGCATGCGTCAGTTCACGCGTACCGGCAGTGATGCCATTGCCGATCAGGGGCAGGGCAACCAGAGTTGTGGTAAACAGCATAATCCATAAGAGATAGCTTTGCAGCTTGCCATTTTCAGTGGCGCGACGGAAACGGCGCGAATTTAATAACAGGCTTTTCAGAAACAGGTCAAAGAGAATGCGGCCCTGTAATCTGCCGAGTTTCGGGTCCAGATCAATTTCACGAATGGTACCGCCTTTGGCCAGCGCAAAATAAAAGATTACCCCACCAATCAGGGCAACTAGACTCATGAACAGCGGCAGGTTAATACCATGCCATAAGGCCAGATGGGTTCCTTCAAATGCAAAGTTCTGGGTGGCAGCCCGCGCTGTACTATTGACGATGTTTTCAACCAGTAAAGCAGGCAGCAACCCGACCAGAATACATAAGATGGCCAGTAAGGTGGCTGGTGCACGCATACCGAAAGGTGGCTCATGCGCTGTTTTATTCGGTACTTGCTGGCCGAGCGGCCCATCAAAGAACACGCCATGTACCAGACGAATAGAATAAGCAACTGCAAAAATACCAGCCAGAGTTGCAGCAATGGCTGACACCACCATTACCGGACCACTTAAGGTCGAAACCAGTTCGGTAAAGAACATTTCCTTGGACAGGAAACCATTGGTCAAAGGCATACCTGCCATCGAAGCGGCCGTGATCATTGTCAGGGTGGCGCTAAAGGGAAGCAGCTGCCATAAACCGGATAGTTTACGCAAATCACGCGTGCCTGACTCATGGTCAATAATACCGGCAATCATGAACAGCGCTGCTTTAAAGGTGGCATGGTTGATAATATGGAAAATCGCGGCGGCCACTGCCAGCGGTGAGCCAATACCGAGCAGACACATGATCAGGCCCAAATGACTGATGGTCGAATAGGCAAGCAGACCTTTCAGGTCCTCTTTAAAAATGGCAAAGAAGGCCGCTATCAACAAAGTGAACAGGCCAACGAAGGTCACGATATTATGAAATAACGCGGCTCCGGCAAAAATTGGCAACAAACGTGCTATTAAAAAGAGCCCGGCTTTGACCATCGTCGCTGAATGCAGATAGGCAGACACCGGTGTAGGCGCGGCCATAGCATTCGGTAACCAGAAATGAAATGGAAACTGGGCACTTTTGGTAAAAGCGCCGAGCAGAATCAGCAACAAGGTGGGAACGAATAAATGATGGGCCTGAATCTGCTCAGTCATGGTCAGAATCTGGTCGATCTGATAAGTTCCCGTCATCTGACCCAGTAGGATAAAGCCACCGAGCATGGCCAGACCCCCCATACCGGTAATGGTCAGCGCCATACGTGAACCGCGCTGTGCCGCCTCGTAATTGCTCCAGTAACCCACCAGCAGGAAGGAGGAAATACTGGTCATTTCCCAGAACACCAGCAGAATCAGCAGATTATTAGATAATGAAATACCAAGCATGGCTGCCATAAACAGCATGAGCAGGATGTACAGTTTACTGAGCGAATTTTTGGGGCTGAGATAGTAGTAGGCATAAATGTAGATCAGCGTACCAATACCGCTAATCAACAGGGAAAAGAGCAGGCCCAGTGAGTCCAGACGGAAACTGAAATCGATCCCGAGTTGCGGTAACCAGGACCAACTTTGAGTAATGACGGCACCCTTAAATACTGCAGGTGCCTGGCTCACTAAGAGTAGAAAACTGCTCAGGCTGACGCCAATTGCGCCTAAAGCCGTTACCCCGCGGGAAAATTGCTTCAGCCACGAGACAAGGGTTGTGCCTAATACTAAGGGTAACAATATAATAATCGGCAGCACACTCGTATCCATTGTCGTGTTTAGGTTGTAATAAACCTAGGGTGAAATTTTATCTTTCAAGGATTACAGGAGCACAAAGAATGATCCAAAACTTCTCGATCTTGAAAGCCAAAATGGTATTCAAAAGAATAAAAACAGTTGTATTGCACAACCTATAAACGATAGCAAATTCCGATTTCACAGTGAAATTTGCAGATAAAACCGATCATATTACAGGATAACCACAACATCAACGTTTTTATTCAGAACATTTCAATTATACGTGAGCTGATTTTTCAATGGGGTGGATGCTGAAATCGCTCGGATTAAATTGACCGAAAATAAAGATCAGATCAGGCATCTTGATTGATAAAAATGGATAAAGTCGCCATTTGAACCCAGAAAATGCTAGAGCGTTAATCATCGGCAGAGCAATCCATATAATGCTTTAACTTAAAATTTATCGCGAATGTGTTTAAATCAGATTAAGGTAATTCTGGCCGGGGCGGCGGATTTTTTATTGAATGAGAACTTGTACGAGTAACTGCTGCGGTTCAGCGCGAAGCTGCGCCGGCATCAGCTGAAATATTTCCAGATGACTGAATGGGCTAGATGGATGTTTTAGCGGAAAGCTTGCACAGGTAGCCGCACACTGACTGCGCTGTAATCCCAAGTCAGTATAAAGCGGCTCAAATTGTAGCTATGAAGCTTGCAGGCTGAGTTTTAACAGCTGATCAATACTTTTTGCACGTTGTGCATTTTCAATATCGCTGATTTCATGAAAATACTCGCAAAAACGAGTAAACAAGGTCAATGCAATCACAGTAATATCGTAAGTATGCGCTGTAACAAATCGCCGGATTATTTTCACTTAAGAGCTGAACATCAGGGCATCAAGCGGTTGGCTTACCCCGCTTTACTGAGTACTAGATCTTTATTGTTCAGGGCTTTATAAAGTTGCCAGAAATAGGAAGGAAGAGGCTATCAGGTCTATCTGGCGGGACTCCGCCAATCACTCAATCTCTTCCAGAAAACGGACCTGAAAATCAATCTGGGAGCGGAGCCGGTATTGTAAAATGTCCTGATCTAACAGGTTTAGCCCCCGCAGTCCGGCCATCGTGGTCACGTGCAGCAAACCAGGGCAGTGCCTGATCACAGCAACGCAGTAGAAAAAGTGCTTTTGCCAGTGTCCTAAGCAGCTAAAAGCAGCGTAACCGGGCGCTGAGGATTAAAATCCGGGCGAAGATCAGAAAATTACAGCGTATGTTTCGGTCGAATGGATTCAATATATATAGAATGCATAGATCACCTGTCTCTGAAGCTTGACCCTTTAGGAGGTGACTAGCCAATGGCTTGGCGCAGTGATTGTGGCATTCTGAGCTTTAATTGTTGAATCAGGTCATAAATATGATGAATATTTAAGCTTACTTTAGCGCGTGTACAGGCCACATACAGTAAACGTAATTCCTCATCGCTAATTTTATGATCTTTTTCATTCAGCTTGAACTGATAGTCATCTTCGATATGTACCCGATCCCATTCTAGGCCTTTGGCCTTGTGCGCCGTAGAAATAATATAATCAGCCTGGGCAATCGGGGTAATTTTGGCCAGCGCTGTTTTGAGTGAATCTGTGCCGTGTTCATCGACCAGTTTGACCAGCGGCTTGATGTCACTGCCTTCATTGGTTTCGCAATACTCATGCACATCATGCCAGGAATTAAACCAGGCCAGTTCCGGTACATCAATGACGCGTTTCCCTTGTTTGAGCATGCTGGCAGCATCGACAAAGCGGTTCAGCTTGACATGATCCGCTTGCAGACTGACTTTATCCCCCCGAACCAGACCGGCCAATAGCAGCTCCATCGCCCGGGCATTGGTACGGCAGAGAATTGCATCCCGCATTTTGGTGTGCGGTTTATTGACCACTTTGGAATTCAATAAGGAATTACCCAAGAGGGGGACAGTTTCATTCAGTGCGCCCAGAAGAGCATTGGCATTCAGCGCAATTTCGGGGCCAAAACGGAAAGAGGTGGTCAGGCGCGACTCCGGCAGCGGCAGTTGCTGCATGGCATTGACCGCACCGCGCCAGGCATAAATCTGCTGATGCGCATCACCGACATAAATCACCTGGGTATTACGCTGTTTTAGTAAAATACCCAGCATCAGGGGGTCGGCATCCTGTGCTTCATCAAAAAGTACATAGTCTGCTGGAATATTCGGTTCAGACAGTGCCCAGAGCTTGAGATAAATATCATGCCCGATTCCGGCCTGATGGTTCGGATCAATGGACTCCAGCCAGCGCCGTTCGACTGCCGGATAAAGTTTCTGCTGTAGCATTTCGATGTCATCTGGATGCAGCCAGCTAGGTGCCTGAATATGTCGTGGAGCAGGGTATTGTGAACTGGTAGAGCAGAAATGTCCGACAGCATTGGCCACCAGACTGGCCAGACGCGAAGGCATCAGCACATATTTTTCATAACGTCCGCCCATCATGCGACGCAAGGTCATCGGTTCTAAACGATATTCCTTGGCAATAAAGCTCGGGCTTAAACGTGGCAGACGCAGCTTATCTGTGACTCCACGTGGAACACTGCGAAAAGCCAGCGAGTGGAAGGTACGGCAGTCCACACCGCGATGAAACTTATTTTGCGCTTCAGAGGCAATCGCCTTGTTAAAGGCCAGGTACATGCCACGCCGCCCCAGCATGGCATCACTGATCATTTGCAGGGTGGTGGTTTTACCTGTGCCGGCATAGGCAATTACCTTGAAGGATTTACCCAGACGTGCATTATCAATGGCAGTGGCCTGCTCATAGGTGGGTTTGGGTTTTTGCAGATCAGACACCGTACTCTTCATTCACGATTTAATGTAGACGATTGGCTTTTTCAACCAGACCAGATAATCCCTGACGGCGCGCCAGTTCATTCAGAACCAGTTGCGGCTCAAGGTCGAAATAACCGAGCATGACAATCGTATGGAACCACAGGTCAGCCACTTCATAAATCAGGTCATTTTTATGGTCTTCATTGGCTTCAGCTTTAAAATCCTTGGCCGCAAGAACAGTTTCAACGCTTTCTTCACCCACTTTTTCCAGAATCTTGTTCAGCCCTTTATGGTATAGCTTGGCCACATAGGAGGAATCCGGATCGGCTTTTTTACGCTCTGCCATCATTGCACCGAGGTAAGAGAGGACTTCTACCTGTTCAGACTGAGCGGTGGACGCACTCATGGCGAGGGTATGCGGGTTGGTGGTTTTTTGCCCATAAATTGTATTTGGATCTTTTAACTGGGCGTCCACGGTTTCCCAACCATTTTGAGTCAGTTTGCGATAAAAACAAGACTCACGGCCAGTATGGCAGGCAATGCCGCCATGCTGCTCAATTTGCAGAATGATCACATCTGCATCGCAGTCGAGGCGGATTTCATGGATAGTCTGAAAATGTCCGGACTCTTCCCCCTTATGCCATAACTTGTTGCGTGAACGGGAAAAATATACAGCCTGATTCTTCTCGGCAGTCAAAGCCAGCGCTTCACGGTTCATCCAAGCCACCATCAGGACACGCCCGCTCTGGTGATGCTGGGCAATGGCAGGGATCAGACCTTGTTCGTTAAATTTTACTTCATCGAGCCATTGCATGTTATTCATAAGGGGTTCCATTACTTGAATCTGAATATAAAAATATGGATTAAAAATATCCGTCCATAGTGTACGTGATCTCGTCGCATTTGCGGCAAAAATCTGTAGCTGAAAAGACAGCAGGTGTCGTGGTACATTGAGATTATATTTTTCTATGCTAAAAACACACAGGTTTAAAAAAACAAAAACCGCCTGTTCAGGCGGCTTGAGTCTTGGGGTTCTTACCAGTGTTCGCCCGGGAAAATCCGTGCATAGGCCTTTTGTACCCAGTTCAGTTTCTGTGGCTGACCAACCGAAGCCGAAGAGCTTGGGAACAGGTTATAACCAATCGACATCAATACATTGTTGATGTCCGGGGCAACAGCATAAGTAATTGAAGCCAGACGTCCCAGATGGGTCGCCACTTTCTTCGGACGTTTGACAATTGCATAGGCAACTAGTGCAGCTGCCTGCTCTGGCGACAGGGTAGGCACATATTTATAGATCTTGGTGGGTGCAATCATTGGGGTACGTACCAGCGGCATATAAACCGAAGTAATTGCCACCTTATGTGAATGGACCTCAGCTGACAGACAACGGCTAAACGCATCCAGTGCTGCCTTCGATGCCACATAGGCCGAGAAGCGGGTCGCATTGGCCAGTACGCCAATCGAGCTGATATTGATGATATGGCCAGCACGGCGGCTCATCATTTGTGGCAGGATATTCATAATCAGACGTACTGCACCAAAATAATTCAGCTGCATGGTGCGCTCAAAATCATGAAAGCGGTCGACTGACTCATGGACAGCACGACGAATCGAGCGGCCAGCATTATTGATCAGAATATCGATATGATCGACAGAGGCAATGATCTGTTTGGAGACTTCGTCAATCGCTTCCATATTATTCAGATCGCATGGAAAAATCGAGGCTTTACCACCTTTGGCTTCAATCTCTTGTTGAACCTGCTCCAAGGTTTCCTGGGTACGTGCCACCAATAATACATGTGCGCCAGCCTCAGCCAGCTGATGAGCTGTGGTCAAGCCGATCCCGCTAGAGGCTCCGGTAATCAGAACCGTTTTACCTGCGACACGTTTTTCCAATTGTTTCTGTAGTTTAGTTTTCACGTTTGTTATCCCTAATTTGAAAATAGCATTCAAATTGTTTTTTATTAAAAATCAGTGAAGGCTCTAACAGGAAATGAGAGCGAAGATGAGTCACAATATGATAATCAATTCTTCAGGAAAATCTAGACATTAAGCTATTGAAAATACAATAAAAATTAGAGTAATTGCTCTATTTGTACTCATTGTTTCATTTGATTTTTAACACGAAAAGTAAAAGCAGAGCAAGTCTCTGTTTTAAAAATAAATAAAAAACTCCATCTCGAAAGATGGAGTTTGTTGAAGGAGTAATATGTTTTAGACAGCGGCCAACGCCTGCTCAAGATCGGCAATCAGATCATCAATATGTTCAATCCCGATGGATAAACGTACCATATCTTCACTAACTCCCGCAGATTTCAGCTCTTCAGGGTTGAGCTGGCGGTGAGTAGTGGTAGCCGGGTGACAGGCCAGACTTTTGGCATCACCGATGTTGACCAGACGGGTAAACAGTTGGAGTGCATCAATAAAGCGTGCCCCCCCTTCGCGCCCATCTTCAACTCCGAAAGTCAGAATGGCTGATGGTTTCCCTTTCACATATTTTTGTGCCAAAGCATGCTGTGGATGGTCTTTTAAGCCGGCATAATTGACCCATTTTACCTTGGCATGTTGTTGCAGGTATTCGGCTACTTTCTGGGCATTTTCGGTATGACGCTCCATACGCAGGCTTAAGGTTTCTAAACCTTGCAGAATCAGGAAAACGTTCTGCGGGCTAATTGCGGCGCCTGTATTGCGTAGCGGTACGACACGCGCACGTGCAATATAAGCCGCTTCGCCCAGCACTTCGACATAATTCACGCCATGATAGCTTGGGTCTGGGGTATTTAGTGTTTTAAAGCGCTCAGGGTATTTACCCCATGGGAACTTGCCACTATCCACAATGATGCCGCCAATTGAATTGCCGTGACCGCCGATATATTTGGTCAGGGAGTGCACCACAATATCCGCACCAAAATCAAAAGATTTTTGCAGGACTGGAGTCGCAACTGTATTGTCCACGATTACGGGAACCCCATATTCATGGGCAATTTTGGAAATGGCTTCCAAGTCAATAATATTCCCCAGCGGATTACCAATCGATTCAACAAATACCAGTTTAGTCTTGTCATCAATCAGTTCACGTAGTGCTTCCGGATTTGCATAATCAAAGAAACGTACTTCGATCCCTTGCTTTGGCAAGGTGTGGGCAAACAGGTTGTAAGTACCGCCATATAAAGTTGAAACGGATGCAATATTGTCACCTGCTTCCGCAATGGTCTGAACGGCATAAGTAATTGCAGCCATACCCGAAGCCAGGGCAAGTGCGCCAATTCCGCCTTCCAGGGCAGCAACCCGCTGTTCCAGCACAGCCGTAGTCGGGTTCATGATACGGGTATAGATATTTCCCGGGACTTTCAAGTCAAACAGATCTGCACCGTGCTGGGTGTTGTCAAACGCATAGGAAGTGGTTTGATAAATCGGAACGGCGACTGCCTTAGTAGTGGGTTCGGGGCTATAACCTGCATGAATGGCAAGAGTTTCTGCTTTGTAAGTCATAAGATTCGATCTTCTTGATGTTTTGGGTATGGGGTGAGTCTAGCATTCTGGATATACACAAAAATGCATATTTACTCAATTGAATAGCTTAATTATTTATATAGAATCCTTGCAGGAATGCAAGTTTTTTACTAAAAAGCGCGGTTTGAAAATCCGCTCAGATAAAACTTGTAACAATGCATTGAAGTCCAGAGGAATGGCTTATGTTTTCGAGGCATTCTGCGTATAATAGCGGATAATTTTTTCGCTCTTTTTGAGAGCAGGGGGATAAGTTTTGCCCCCATTTGGTTTTTCAGTTGAGGAGTCCTACGTGGCCCAATATATTTATACGATGAACCGAGTGTCGAAGATGGTACCGCCGAAACGCGAAATCCTGAAAGACATCTCTTTATCATTTTTTCCGGGTGCAAAAATTGGTGTGCTTGGTTTAAACGGTGCCGGTAAGTCCACTTTGCTCCGTATTATGGCGGGCGTAGACAAAGATTTCTCTGGTGAAGCACGTGCACAACCAGGTATCAAAATTGGCTACCTAGAGCAGGAACCACCGCTAGATCCAAGCAAAGACGTTCGCGGTAACGTTGAAGATGGTGTGCGTGAAGCGCTAGATGCGCTGGAACGTCTAGATCAGGTGTTTGCTGAATATGCCGAGCCGGATGCTGACTTTGATGCGCTGGCCAAAGAGCAGGAAAAGCTGGAAGCGATTATCCAGACTTGGGATGCACATAACCTGAACAACCAGCTGGAACAGGCTGCGGCAGCATTAAACCTGCCCGCATGGGATGCAGATGTCAGCCAGCTGTCGGGTGGTGAACGCCGTCGTGTGGCCCTCTGCCGTTTGCTGCTGTCTAAACCGGATATGCTGTTGCTGGATGAACCGACGAACCATCTGGATGCAGAATCTGTATCTTGGCTGGAACGTTTCCTGAAAGATTTCCCGGGCACAATCGTGGCGATTACGCACGACCGTTACTTCCTGGATAACGTTGCCGAGTGGATTCTGGAGCTTGACCGTGGACATGGTATTCCTTATCAAGGTAACTACTCTTCATGGCTGGAGCAGAAAAATGCCCGCTTAGAGCAAGAGAACAAGCAGGAAGAATCTTTTGCCAAGGCGTTGAAAAAAGAGCTTGAGTGGGTTCGTACCAATGCTAAGGGTCAGCAGAAGAAAAACAAGGCGCGTATGGAGCGTTTTGAAGAGCTGAACTCGCGTGAATTCCAGCAGCGTAACGAAACTTCTGAAATTTATATTCCACCTGGTCCACGTCTGGGCAACAAGGTGGTTGAAGTTGAAAACATCAGCAAATCCTTTGGCGATAAGCTGCTGTACAAGGATTTATCTTTCACTGTACCACCAGCGGCAATTGTCGGAATCGTGGGTCCAAACGGTGCAGGTAAAACAACGCTATTCCGCATGATGACTGGCGAACAGCAACCGGATACTGGCACTGTAACGCTGGGTGATTCGGTTAAAGTGGCGTATGTGGGCCAGATCCGCGACACGCTGGATGACAATAAAACCGTTTGGGAAGAAGTGTCTGGTGGTCTGGATATCCTGAAAATCGGTGATTATGAAATCGCTTCACGTGCTTATATTGGTCGTTTTAACTTCAAGGGCCAAGATCAGCAAAAACGTGTAGGTGGTTTGTCAGGTGGTGAGCGTAACCGTTTACAGCTGGCGAAAATCTTGCAAATGGGGGCAAACGTTATCCTGCTCGATGAACCGTCAAACGACCTGGATATCGAAACTTTACGTGCACTGGAAGACGCGATTCTGGTCTTCCCGGGTACTGTCATGGTGGTGTCGCATGACCGTTGGTTCCTGGACCGTATTGCTACTCATATCCTGTCATTTGAAGATGAAACACCGGAATTCTTCACAGGTAACTATGCTGAGTTTGAAGAATACCGTCGTAAGCAATATGGTGATGATCTGACTGCCAAACGTCAGAAATATCGCAAAATTGGGGCTTAATTCCCGCACATAAAAGAAACCAGTCTCCGGACTGGTTTTTTTATTGATTGCTCTTTCATGATTTCCTGTTTACAGGCTTGTTTATTGGCATCCTTTGGTCAATGACGCTGCTATAAAAGTATTTCTTTCGTGTGTGGGTGATTTGAAAACAGAGCTGGAAATTTTAAACTAGAGCAGTTGAGTGTTATGGTTTTGAAAATACTTGCCATTGGCTGCCGAACAGTGAAACTCCCGCTACAGTGTGTTCGCAAGTAAGCTGTTTAAAGCGCAGGATTGGCCAGTGATGATAGGCTACCTAATTTTGAAGCTCATATATTTTTAAAATAGCTTTCTGTCGTTCATTCTGAATGCGAGCATTATATTTTATCATCCATAAAAACAGCAGAGCGGTTTTTCTGACTTGAGAAATTGGTCGTTGTGAAGCTGGTAATTGCGCTTGGTTTTAAAGATTTTCTATGGGAATACAAGCTGAGGATCAAATGACCATCAGCTTGTTGAATGATCGAGGATTCAAATTTCCCATTGATGATCACATTCGCGGCATTTCCATTTTTTCTGGTTTTGCATGAAGGCCTGCATGGAAATTTTAAAATCTGGCAGATCTTTATAGAACAGGAAGCCTGCGATCAGGCAGACAATAAACACGATTACAGTCGCCATCTGTAGGGTTGAACCCGCACCATCACCAAAAATCCACATGGCAATACTGATAATAACCAGCAGTAATAATACAAAGAGGGCAGGTACCAGGAAAACCAGGCTTTTGGGTACGACAGGGCGTGCTGTCACTTGGCCAGGTTGGGCCAGTGGCATGATTTTCGGACTCTGACATTTAGGGCAGCGATATTGCATTACAACTCCAAAATTCTAAATTACTGATTATTTTATCGGAAGATAGGCAGAAACCGAAGACTGGCCAAAATAAAACATACAGACAATAAAAAACCCAAGTCATAATGCTTGGGTTTTTTATAAAGATGTTGCCATCTTGAATATGGCGTCCCTACGGGGATTCGAACCCCGGTTGCCGCCGTGAAAGGGCGATGTCCTAGGCCTCTAGACGATAGGGACAAATGAGGCAAATACACAGGCAAAGCAAGACTTGGTTTGGTGGAGTCAAGGAGGATCGAACTCCTGACCTCTACAATGCCATTGTAGCGCTCTACCAACTGAGCTATGACCCCAGTCTGTGTGAGCGCTATATTAGGGATATAACGCTCAGCCGTCAACAAAAAAATGAATTAAGCTTGATTGACTGCTTCATTTTTCGGCAACTTTAGGCTTTCATTCAGTTTTTCCCAAGTTTTTAGCTCTTTTTTGCTTGGGCCACCGACAATTTCCAGCGCATGACGTAAGCGGGCGAAGGTCAGGTCAGGGCCAATGGTGACCATGGTTTGCATCACTGGGGTAGAGGCAGTAGAACCGGCAATTGCAATAAAGAAGGCCGGCATGAAATCACGCAGCTTGATTTCCATTTGAGTAGCCAAGTCCATCAAGGTTTGGCTTACCGTATCATTATTCCAGGTAAATAGGCTTTCCAGACGCCAGATTGCAAATTGCAGGCTTTGGCGAACCTGTTCTTCGGACAGCTTCTTGCTTTCAAACTGCGCTTTACTGAGTGTCGGGAAATGGTTGAAATAATGCGCTGACCAGTTGACAGCTTCAGACATTAAATTAATGCGTGGCTGAATCGCAGCAGCGATTTCTTCCAGTTTGGCACGGTCTGCTTTCCAGGCCAGTAAGGTATCTAAGAGTTCAGCAGGAGACAGGGCTTTAATCCACTGACCATTGAGCCAGTTTAGTTTCTCAACATCAAAGATTGGGCCACCCAGAGAGACCCGTTGAATGTCAAAATGTTCGATCATTTCAGCCAAAGTGAACTTTTCACGCTCATCCGGCATCGACCAACCCATCCGGCCCAGATAGTTCAACAAGGCTTCCGGCAAGACCCCAATATCCTTGTAATAATTAATTGAGGTTGGATTTTTACGCTTGGACAGTTTGGACTTGTCCGGATTACGTAACAACGGCATATGGCACAGGATAGGCATCTCCCAGCCAAAGTACTGGTATAGCAGCTGGTGTTTGGGTGCCGATGGAATCCATTCTTCACCACGGATCACGTGGGTGATTTGCATCAAATGATCATCGACTACGTTCGCCAGATGGTAAGTTGGCAGGCCGTCAGTTTTTAGCAGGATTTGCATGTCGACTTGCGCCCATGGAATTTCCACTTCACCGCGCAGCATGTCATTAAAGGTGCAGATACCTTCAGTCGGTACTTTCATGCGGATAACATGCGGCTCACCCGCCGCCAGACGGCGCTCCACTTCTACTGGCGAAAGCAGCAGGCCGCGGCCATCATAACGTGGGGTCTCACCGCGTGCTTGCTGCTCAGCACGCATCTGGTCAAGTTCTTCACTGGTGGCGAAACAATAGAAAGCACGGCCTTTTTCGACCAGTTCCAGCGCATATTGCTTATAGATGTCCATGCGTTCAGACTGACGATAAGGTGCATGCGGACCACCTACATCTGGACCTTCTGACCAGTTCAGGCCTAACCAGCGCAAGGAATCCAGAATCATCTTTTCAGATTCAGGGGTTGAGCGCAGCTGGTCTGTATCTTCAATCCGTAAAATAAACTCACCGCCATGTTGCTTGGCAAAGCACAGGTTAAACAGGGCGATATAAGCAGTACCTACATGAGGAAAACCAGTAGGAGAAGGGGCAATACGCGTACGAACAGTCATAGTCGAATAAGGTCTGGAATATGAATTTGCCTCTATTATAACGAAAAAGCCATCTACTGAATGCTTTATTCAAACATTGCATGAGATGGCTGAAAAATCGCAGGGAATGGTCAGATTAAGACTGGCCTACAGGCATTTAAGAATGGTTGGGGGAAAAAATGCTTTGTACAAAACGGGTAAAACGCTGGTTTTGTGCGGCAAAGAAATTTTGTGATGGGGTGATTTTTAGGGCCGTCTGCACTTTCAGATTATCTTCCGTATACAGGGTCTTATCTGTCTTGTGCTGTTGTAGCGCTTTTTCAATCGGAGAGTTTTTGACTTCGAGTTGGTTAATCAAAGTTTTAGGTGCAGTGTTTTTTATGACCACCGCATGACCGAACTGTGTAGTCAACAGCATGATTAGGCTCAGGATGCTGGTTGTCAATAGACTGGTTTTCATTTACAAACCTCCCCTTGGCTATGATTGGACTTATTTTGCTTAAAATGTTTTTTTAATACTAAGTCTACAATTTAATATAGAGAATTAAAACTGTATCACATTTTTTACAAAAAAGTCTAAATAATGGTATAAAACTTTACCAAAAACGGCATTTCCCCCTCTTGAGGGCGTATTTTTAGCAAATAACTATGAAGAGAACGTGAAGAACTGTCTTTTATTGTAGCAAGAGATTCACTTTTAACCGAATTTGTATCTGTGTTTAAGACCTGAAAAACCTTTTAAAACCCTTTTTATTTGATTGATGTTATTATAAGTGTTTGGTTTTAAATAAAATTATTTTTTACAGAATACTTGAGCGTAACCGCTACTTTTCTTTATTTAAAGTAAAGCTCTTAGCTCTCAACTTTTGTAAAAAATGGATAATTGTAAAGGGTCAAAATCTCAACCAGAATTTTTAAATACTTTTTATAAGCTCCTCCAGAAATTAATCTGTTTAATGGTGCCTTATTGACTAGCTGTACTTAAAGCCACCCTGATCTACGGTCTGAGCCTGCTCGAAGCTCAAATTGGAAGGTTGATTATCCATTTTTCTCATATAGAAAGAATAAAATACTATATATTAGCGGAAGTCGGGTATCTTCAATTTTTTATTGAATAAAAACAATACATTGTACTTATATTGTTTTTATTCCATCAAGTTTTTCAGGGAGATGCTGAATTGCGATAAATCACTTTGTTCCATATAGTTCTCTCCATGATAAATGAACTTCCATACGGCTATGAAAACTGAATTGAAATCGTTGTTTCGTGCAGCATTACTGGCAACCGGTCTGGCGATGACTGCAACTGTGACCCAAGCCGCAGATCGTCAGTTCCTGAATGTGTCTTATGATGCGACACGTGAATTTTATGATGAGTTCAATAAGTCTTTCGGTGCTTACTGGAAAAAACGCACCGGTGTGGATGTCAACTTTAAACAGTCACATGGCGGTTCTGGCAAGCAGGCACGTTCTGTTGTCGATGGTCTGAAAGGCGACGTTGTGACACTGGCGCTGGCAAATGATATTGAAGAAATTGTGCGTTCTGGACAGATTCAGCCAGGGTGGCAAAAAGAATTTCCGCATAACTCTGCGCCTTACACCTCGACCATTGTATTTATGGTGCGTAAAGGCAACCCGAAAGGCATTAAGGACTGGACCGACCTGACTAAACCGGGTGTGGAAATCATTACGCCAAACCCGAAAACTGGTGGTCTGCCACGTTGGGTCTATCTGTCTGCTTGGGGTTATGCTGAAAAACAGCCAAGCGGTAGCAAAGCCAAAGCGCAAGACTTTGTAGCTAAACTCTATAAAAATGTCAAAGTGATGGATTCGGCAGCACGTGCATCCATGACCACCTTCGCTGAGCGTGGCATTGGTGATGTGTTATTGACCTGGGAAAATGAAGCCTTGGTTACCCAAAAAACTTTGGGCAAGGACAAATTTGACATTATCTATCCATCTTTAACCATTCTTACAGAGCCTTCAGTCGCGATTGTAGACCGTACAGTGGAAAAAAATGGTAATAAATGGCTGGCGACAGGCTATATCAATTACCTGTATTCACCACTGGGGCAAGAGATGGCAGCCAAGCATTTCTACCGTCCACATAATAAAAAAGTACTGGCCAAGTATTCTGCACAATTCCCTAAAATCAACACCTTTACCATTGATGAGGTGTTTGGTGGCTGGAGCACAGCACAGAAAACTCACTTTGCCAATGGGGCGATCTTTGACCAGATTTACAATAGCAAACGTTAATCATCGTTTGGTTATTTAAGTTGTCCACAAAAAAGCCTCTTTGAAGAGGCTTTTTTGTTATTTTAGCCGGCTAAATATGCTGGAAAGAAAATAAAAATGGTTTTCTGCATGAAAAGTAATATTTATCTACAAAAAGTCATTTGGAGCTTTATACAAACAGAGTGATAATGTGCAGTTAAATTTTTCGCCTTAATTATTGAGTTGTTATGTCACATATTTCTGTACTACTTCACGAAACGATTGATGCCTTGCTGGCTGGTCGCAATACAGGAGTTTATGTGGATGGAACCTTTGGGCGTGGTGGACATACGCGTTTATTATTGTCGAAATTAGATGAACATGCGCGTGTTTATGCTTTTGATAAAGATCCGCAGGCTCTTGCCGTGGCAGCTGAGCTGGAACAGCAAGATCCGCGTTTTAAAATTATTCATGCCAGCTTTGCCGATTTAAAAGAAGCACTGGCTGAACAGGGCATAGACAGTGTGGATGGGGTTATGGCTGACCTGGGAGTGTCTTCACCTCAACTGGATCAAGCCGAGCGGGGCTTTAGTTTTATGAAAGACGGTCCCTTGGACATGCGAATGGATAATTCACAGGGACCTACTGCGGCAGAATGGCTGATCGAGATTGAAGAAGAGGCTTTGGCTAATATTATTTTCCAGTATGGCGAAGAGCGTTATAGTCGCCGTATTGCCAAAGCCATTAAAAAGGCCGGCTATATTGCAACCACAGGCGAGCTGGCAGAAATTGTTAAGGTGGCGCATCCTAAATGGGAAAAAAATAAGCATGCTGCCACCCGCACTTTTCAAGCAATTCGTATTGCTATTAATAAAGAATTGGAAGATATTGAAATCTTCTTGCCTCAGGCAGTCGATATTTTAAAACCGGAAGGCCGTCTGGCGGTGATCAGCTTTCATTCACTCGAAGACCGGTTGATTAAACAGTTTATTCAAAAAGAATCGACACTCGCAGAAGACTCGGGGTGGGGCATGCCGCAACAACAGAAGGATACGCGACGTTTAAAAAAAGTGGCTCGTGTAAAGGCAAGTGAGGAGGAAGTGAAGGCCAATCCTCGGTCACGCAGTGCATGGCTGCGGGTTGCAGAACGTTTAGCTTAATAGGCACATCATGAAAACTGAAGTGGTTGGTAAAAAAACAGATAAGTTGTGGCTGAAAAAAGCCGTTACTTATATCGTGCTGGTACTGATGATCTTTGTCAGTGCAGTATTTGTGGTATTTCAAGTGTTTGAATATCGTCAGGACAACCGGAAACTGAGTACCTATCTGCGTGAACGTGATGATCTGAATGCAGAATGGGGACGTTTGCTGATTGAACAGCAGACTTTTGGAGCGACTGCGCAGATTGGTACGCGCGCGGTTACCCAGTTAAGGATGTACTCGCCACCGGTGTCACAAAGCGTTGTGATTTCCTTACCACAGACTTCAGATGAGAAAAAATAAGGCTAGTGCTTCAACATGGTAGACAAGAGAAAAAAGCAACCGGTACGTAAAAGGCAGTCCATCACTGATAAAAATACCTCAAATATTTATATCAACCGTTTCTATCTGATGTGGGCAGTGGTGCTGCTGTGTTTTATCGTTTTGATCGGGCGCGCCTTTTATGTGCAAATTATTAATAAAGATTTTCTGCAAAATAAAGCCAATGCCAACATTTTAAGAACCAATACCATCAAAGCCATGCGTGGCGTGATTTATGACCGCAATGGCGTGCCGCTGGCCATCAGTACACCCATCATGAAAATCGTGATTGACCCGCGGGATTATTTTGAAAATAAACAGCTCTATGAAGAGACCATGCTGGCCTTGGAAAAAGAGCCGAATAGCCGCAAATTGAAACGTCAGCTGCCGGATAAAAACCTGAATCTGGATGAGCTGGCAGATGCTGTCGGGATGGATCGGGCCGAATTGCGCAAGAAAATGGACGAGCGTCAGCGTTCGCGTTATCTGGTGCTGAAAAAAGAAGTACCGCCCCAGCAGGCGGAGCTGATCATGAAGCGTAATTTTCAGGGTGTATATACTGAGAAAAACTATAAGCGTTATTATCCGCAGCCACAGCCGAACTCACAGATTATTGGTTTGACCAACAGTGAAGGTACGGGTATTGAAGGTCTGGAAATGCAGCTGAATACCCGCCTGGCGGGTAAGGATGGCGAACAGCAGATTATTCGTGATAAAAAAGGGAACCGTGTCAAGGAGCCGGAAGTCATCAAGGAAGTTGAACCGGGAGAAAATATTACCCTGAGTATCGACTCACGCCTGCAATACATCATGTATCGTGAACTGACCGCAGCAGGGGTGGCCAATAATGCCCGTTCGGCGACTGCGATTGCAGTGGATGTTAAAACCGGGGAAATTCTGGCGCTCTCTTCCTGGCCATCGTATAACCCGAATGATAAAAATAGTTTGCAGAATAAAGATGCGATGCGTAACCGCGGTGCGATTGACTCTTTTGAGCCTGGTTCAACTATGAAACCGCTGACTGTGGCGATGGCTTTGGAAAGCGGTAAATACACCGCCAATTCAGTGGTCAATACCAGCCCTGGCAGTATGCGTGTCGGCAACCATACTATCCGGGATACCCATAACTATGGGCCATTAACCTTGGGCGGCATTATCCGGAAGTCTTCTAACGTTGGGGTTGCCAAACTAGCCTTGTCTTTGCCGTATGAAACACTGCCAACCTTCTATAAACGTCTGGGTTTTGGCCAGCGCTCTGCGGTGAAATTCCCGGGTGAAAGTGCCGGCTTGATTCTGCCGCCAAGCAAATGGAACGTCTCTGAAGTGGCCACCATGTCGTATGGTTATGGCCTGAATGCCACGGTCCTCCAGTTAGCCGATGCTTATGCAATGCTGGCCAATAAGGGCGTTAAAATGCCACTGAGCCTGTTCAAGCTTGAGGAGCAGCCCCAAGGTGAACAGCTGCTTGATCCAAAGATTGCGGATCAAGTTCTATTAATGATGGAAACAGCCACTTTACCAGGCGGTACTGCCACCCGTGCGGTGGTGCCGGGTTATCGTGTCGCTGGTAAAACGGGTACCGCACACAAGCTACGTGCCGACCGTAAAGGCTATTCGCAGAGTGAATACCGTGCTTTATTTGCCGGTGTTGCCCCGGTGAGTGATCCACGCATTGCCATGGCGGTGGTGGTGGAAAACCCGCAAGGCACCTACTATGGCGGTACAGTATCGGCGCCGGTTTTTGCGCGTGTGATGCAGGAATCCTTGCGCTTACTCAATGTCCCTTTGGACAAACCTTTAGAATCTCCCAAAGTCCAGTAAATAGGTGATTAATGTCTATTACATTCCAAGATATCTACACCGGGCCTGAAGCCGCCGATTGGATGTTACAGTCCTTTAACGGGTTTGAGCTGGATAGCCGTAAAGTTCAACGGGGACAAATTTTTATTGCCCTGACCAGCTTGTCCCAGCCAGAAAAAACGGCACAATTTGCTCACCAAGCCTTGGAACAGGGAGCACTGGCCGTTATTTCAGAAACTGATCTGGGATTGTCACCTGCACTGGTCGTGCCAGAGGTACGCTATCTGATGGGACAGTGGCAAAAGCAGTATTTACAGGCGGCTCAGCCAGTTAAACCAGTACGGATTCTGGCGGTAACCGGAACCAATGGCAAGACGACGATTTCCCGTCTGGTGGCAGAGCTGCTGATGCTACAAAGCAAGCCTTGTGCAGTGATGGGTACAACCGGAAACGGGATTCTGCCAAATCTGGAAGCCTCCTCGCATACCACGCTGGATGCCTTACAGTTGCAACATGCCTTGCATGGCTATGCAAAACAGGGCGCAGAATTTGCTTCGATTGAAGCCAGTTCGCATGGTCTGGAACAAGGTCGCTTGAATGGTTGTGAGATTG
Source organism: Acinetobacter sp. 10FS3-1 (assembly GCF_013343215.1). Taxonomy (NCBI): domain Bacteria; kingdom Pseudomonadati; phylum Pseudomonadota; class Gammaproteobacteria; order Moraxellales; family Moraxellaceae; genus Acinetobacter; species Acinetobacter sp. 10FS3-1. Next base: position 2,633,671 of record NZ_CP039143.1, on the reverse strand, counting down.
AAATCGCGGCATATAGCAATTTGAGCCGGGATCATCTGGACTATCATGGGACTTTGCAGGCATATGCCGAAGCCAAGTCTGCGCTCTTCAAGTTTGCCGGTCTGAAAGTTGCGATTATCAATCTGGATGATGACTTTGCCGATGTGATGCTGAATGCTGCAAAAAATAATCCAAGCCAGCCTAAAATATTAACTTATTCATTGTCTCAGCCAGCAGACTATCAGGTTCAGGATATCCGCTACAGTATTTCCGGAGCTGCATTCAAACTGCTGACTGCACAAGGCAGTTTTAGCATTCGTAGCCCGTTGCTGGGACACTTTAATATTGAAAATCTGATGGCCAGCCTGATTATGGCAGAGCAGGCCGGTTTTGCACTGGCCGACTTAATCGCGACAGTGCCTGAACTGCAAGGTGCACCAGGACGTATGCAGGTGATTCGTGATGGTGAACGCCTGTTTGTCGTGGATTATGCACATACTCCAGATGCCCTGACTCAGGTGCTGGTTACACTGAAGCGCCATGCGTCGAAAAGGTTATGGGCAGCTTTTGGCTGTGGGGGAGACCGCGACCGTGGTAAACGTCCGCTGATGACTCAGGCTGCGCTGGAGGGTGCCGATATCGCCGTATTGACCTCGGATAATCCGCGTAGCGAAGATCCGGCACAGATTTTTGCCGACATGAAACAAGGCATTGATTTTTCAGGCAAGACCTATCATGAAATTCAGGACCGCCGGGAAGCCATCAAATACACCGTGAAGCATGCACAAGCAGGTGACATTGTGGTGATTGCGGGAAAAGGCCATGAAAACTATCAGGAAATTGATGGAGTTCTTCACTGGTTTGATGATGTGGTCGAAGTTCAGGCAGCAATTGATGCCCGGCATCATACGACAGATTCAGCATTTCCCGCGCATTAGGATTTTACATGCATACCTCAACCACAACGACTGCGGCGCTAGAGCCGTGGAGTATAGAACAATTACAGCAGGCCACCCAAGGCTATTGGCTGAATGATAAAAAGCCTGACGATCAGATCAAGCGAATTTTAACCGATTCACGTCATGCGGAAACTGGCGATGCGTTTTTGGCACTCAAGGGTGAGCGTTTTGATGCGCACGATTTTGTGGCACAGGTCGCTGACCAGGGCTGTCAGCTGGCGATTGTCAGCTCTCCGGTAGATGCCGATATTTGTCAACTGGTGGTAGAAGATACCCGCCTGGCACTTGGACATCTGGGTGCGTACCGCCGTCAGCAGCATTCACAGCTTAAAGTAATTGCCTTGACGGGGAGTAGTGGTAAAACCACCACCAAGGAAATGCTGGGCAGTATTCTTTCACGTCTGGCACCTACCTTGGTGACCCGAGGCAACCTGAACAATGATTTGGGTGTACCGATGATGCTGCTGGAACTGCGTGCCGAGCACCAGTATGCTGTGATGGAGCTGGGTGCCAGTCATCGCGGAGAAATTGATTACACCGCCAATCTGGTGCAGCCCCATGTGGCCGGAATTATCAATATCGGTACAGCTCACCTGGGTGAATTTGGCGGGCGCGATGGCATTTGCCAGGCCAAGTCGGAAATTTATGCGCATATTTCTGAAACTTCGATTGTGCCGGCAGCTGATGATTATGCCGAGACAATTCGTCAGGCCGTGAGTACCGGGCAGGTCTTGAGTTTCGGTGCGGGTGGCGAGGTCTATGCCAGCGAAATCGAGTTACAGTCCCAGTCGGCCCGTTTTGTCCTGAATACGCCACAAGGTGCAAAAGCGGTTAATCTGCCATTTGCAGGTGAGCATAATATCGAAAATGCTACAGCTGCCGCTGCCTTTGCGCTAGCAATCGGGATCAGCCTGGAGGATATTGTGGCAGGCTTGGAACAGGCTGTGGGAGCTAAAGGTCGTCTGAATTTTATTCAGCACAAAGAATTTTTATTTATTGATGATACCTATAATGCCAATCTGACCTCTATGCGCGCCGCTGCAGAAGTGCTGGCGCAGCAACCGGGCATCCGGGTCATGGTGACGGGGGATATCGGTGAGCTGGGTTCAGCGGCAGCAATGGAACATTATAAACTGGGCCGTGATCTGGTGTCTGTGAAAGGCTTGAACTTTGTTGTGGCAGTGGGTGAGTTTGCACCTGCGGCACAGGAAGGGGCACGTAGTACGCAATATGGTAAAAAAATGCAGGCTTTTTTAAATCAGGAGCAGGCATTGCCATTTTTAATTCATTTGATTGAAACACATCAACCTCAGCCGATGTCTTTCCTGTTTAAGGGGTCACGTTATACCCATATGGAAACCCTGATGGCTGCATTGATGGAGAAACTCTAAATGCTGTTATGGCTATTTGAACAATTGGCGGGCATTGATAGCTCGTTTCAGGTGGTACGTTATTTAACTTTACGTGCCTTGTTAAGTGTCCTGACGGCATTGATGATTGGTCTGGTTCTGGGTCCTATCATGATCCGCAAGCTGCAAGCCCTGAAATATGGTCAGGCGGTCAGCTCGTTCGCACCGGAAAACCATGCCAAAAAAATGGGCACTCCGACCATGGGCGGGATATTGATCCTGTTATCGATCGGGATTTCCACCTTGCTCTGGGCGGACCTTTCCAACCCGTATGTGTGGATTGTCCTGGCTGTGATGGTGATTTTCGGTGCAGTTGGCTGGGCCGATGACTGGATTAAAATCCGTTATAAAGATAATGCCGGTTTGCCTGCCCGCAAGAAATTTTTCTGGACGTCGGTCGGTTCACTTGGGGCCGGGATTGCACTGTATGTAATCGCGCAGCAGCAGACCAATCCGGTACATACTGCGAATATGCTGGATCTGCTGATCCCCTTCTTTAAAGACTTGAGTATTCCTTTATCGCTGATTCCACTGGGGATTGGCTTTATTATTTTCACCTATTTTGTAATTAATGGAGCCTCGAACGCCGTTAACCTCACCGATGGACTGGATGGTCTGGCGATTATGCCAGTGGTTCTGGTGGCGGCTGGTTTGGGGGTGTTTGCCTATCTGGCGGGAGATGTGCGTTTTGCCAACTATTTGCATATTCCTTACGTAAAATATTCGTCTGAGCTGGTGATCATCTGTGCTGCCATGATTGGTGCCGGTCTGGCTTTCCTGTGGTATAACGCCCACCCGGCGCAAGTATTCATGGGTGATGTCGGCGCTTTATCCTTAGGCGCGATGCTGGGTACGATCGCCGTAATGGTGCGTCAGGAAATTGTATTTGCCATTATGGCCGGTGTATTTGTCGTCGAAGCCATTTCAGTTTTCCTGCAAATCGGTTCATTAAGAATGCGTAATAAACGAGTCTTCCTGATGGCACCGCTACATCACCATTATGAGAAAAAAGGCTGGCGTGAAACTCAGGTGGTGATTCGTTTCTGGATTATTACAATTATGCTGGTAGTTTTGGGCTTAATGACCTTAAAATTGCGTTAAGTAATGCATTGGAAAAAGTCGGTGCATGCCGGCTTTTTTGTTTGGAGAAAATGATGAATCTACTCATGTGCCCAGTCTGTCGTGAGCAGCTTAGCTTAAATGCGCGTAGCTGGCGCTGTGAGAATCAGCATAGTTATGATGTGGCCAAGCAGGGTTATGTGAATCTGCATGTGGTACAGCATAAACACAGTAAAAATCCGGGCGATACACCGGAATCGGTGCAGGCACGCCGGGCTTTTTTAAGTGCAGGTCATTATGCCCCCTTACAGCAGGCGGTCGTCGGGAAAATCCGTGAGCTGCGGATTGAAAACCTGCTGGATATCGGCTGTGGTGAAGGCTATTACACCGATGCCATGCAGGCTGAAGTAATGCAATGTGTCGGTGTCGATATTGCCAAGAATGCCATTCAGGTGGCCGCCAAACTAAATAAAGAAGTGACCTGGGTGGTGGGGACCGGAGCAACCTTGCCGGTACTGGATGAGTCGATTGATTTGTGTACCAGCTTATTCAGCCCGATTCCACAACAGGAGATTCTGCGGGTTCTGAAACCGAAGTCTTATTTGATGGTGGTGACCCCAGCACCACAGCACTTATATGCTCTGCGTGAAGCCTTATTTGAAGAGGTGAAGCCGCATGAACCACAAAAGTTTGTCGAGCAGCTCAAAGATGGCTTTGAGCTGCTCAGTGAACAGCTAGTAGAAGCCCCTATGACGCTGTCACAGGCTGATCTTAAACATCTGATAGCCATGACCCCTTATGCCTATAAGGCCAAAGCGGAACGCCGTCAGGCACTTGAGCAGCAGGAGCAGTTTGAGTTACAAGCTCACTATCAGATTTATCTGTTTCAAAAGAAATCACTTTAAAAAATCACGCAACAAAAAGCCCTCACTGGAGGGCTTTTTTGATGCGGGTTGTAAAATTTACTGTACTTGTTGGATCAGGTTGTCGAGCGCATCAGCACGTTTGGGTTGTAAGGGCTGTTCCTGTGACGTCGGTGGAGTCACAGGTGCTGGCGCCGGCTCTTCAACTGGAAGAGTAATTTTCTCTCCCGGCAGATCGTCAAAATCACTCTCTGCACGCTTCGGTACCATCACTGGGGCAGGGCGGTACAGTGGAGTTGCCAGTGGCGGAGATGAAGGATCCCGTTGTTCGGCCTCTGGCACTTCCTTGGAGCGGTTTAGAGGAGCTTTGGCATTTCGGTCCAGGCGTACCCAAGCCTCTGGCTCGCCTTTTAAAGCATTGCCCATGAAGTCAGTCCAGATTGGCAGGGCAGCGACTCCTCCATATTCACGACGACCTAAAGTGGTCGGCTGGTCAAAGCCCACCCAGGTTACTGTAACCAGTTTGCCATTGAAACCTGCGAACCAGGCATCTTTGGCATCATTGGTGGTTCCGGTTTTCCCGCCAATATCACCACGCCCAATTCTTAGGGCAGCGCGTCCGGTACCATGCTGAATGACATCACGCAGAATATTGGCCATGTCATAGGCCGAGCTGGATTTTAAAATACGCTGTGCCTGACGATAGTTGCTGGCTTCAGCTGAAATCTGTGGTGCCACAGTTTTCTTTTCCAGTGCTGCATTATTCAGCTCAATAGCTTCATCATCAGGCGTGATCACTTCAGCCGAAGCAGGAGCGTCTGCCTTGGTATTAAGACATGAAATGCAGGCATATTCAGGTTTGGCCATAAAAATGGTATTGCCATGCGCATCTTCAATACGGGTAATAAAATGCGGCTGAATGCGGTAACCGCCATTGGCAAAAGTTGCATAGCCTGTGGCCATCTGGATGGGTAAAACCTGTGGTGTACCGAGTGCAATAGTATAGTTACGCGGAATCTGGCTATCTTGCAGACCAAAATCCATAAACAGCTGCCGGGTGCGTTCAATACCGACTGACTGGAGCAGGCGTACCGAAACGGTATTACGGGATAGATAAAGTGCACGGCGTAATGGAATCATACCTAGGTAACGGCCATCCGAGTTACGTGGACTCCATTTACCAATAGTGATTGGCGCATCATTCACCATGGTATGTGGGGTCATGCCACGTTCTAAAGCCAGTGCATAAACGAAGGGCTTAATGATCGAACCAGGTTGCCGCCAGCCTTGAATGGCCCGGTTAAATTTGGACTGATAAAAATTATAGCCGCCTACCACCGCTTCAATCGCACCATTATTCGGGTTGATTGCAATCAGCTGACCCTGTGCTTGCGGAATTTGCACCAGTGACCAGGAGCTTTTATCCTGATTAGGTCTTAAACGGACAATATCTTTAACTTGAACAACTTGTGATGCTCGGTTCGGTGCAGCCCCCACGCTGTTGACGTTACGATAGGGACGCGCCCAAGACATGCCTGACCAAGGAACAGTCACAGTCGTACCATCCTGCATCAGAGCTTCAAAGCTATTCTTATGCACCTGAGTGACCTGAGCAGGAAAAGTATTGGCATAGGCACGGAAATTGCTCAGTGGCTGATCATGGGCTTCTGCCCCACGCCAGCCATGACGGCGATCATACGCCTCCAAACCATTTTGCACAGCTTGTTCGGCATAGGCCTGCCGTTGACTATGAATGGTGGTATAGACTTTATAGCCGGAATCTACAGCCTGCTCACCCAGATTTCTGACCAGTTCTGCCCGGACCATTTCGCCCACATAGGGAAATTTGTTACGGGTACTGCGATCCGGCATATCCAGGTTAACTGGCTCGGCAATAGCTTCCTGGTATTGCGTCTGGTTGAGATAACCCAATTGCAGCATACGTCCCAAAATCCAGTTGCGGCGCTCTAAAGCACGTTTTGGATTGGCGACCGGGTTATAACGGGAAGGTGCTTTGGGCAAACCTGCAATCATTGCCATTTGGGCAGTCGAAAGCTCTTCCAGACTTTTGTTATAGTAAATTTTGGCAGCTGCCGCGATACCATAAGCATTTTTACCCAGGAAAATTTTATTGACATATAACGTCAAAATTTCTTCTTTTTTCAGGTTCTGTTCAATTTTTCGTGCCAGAAAAATTTCAGTCAGCTTACGCTTTAAAGTACGTTCGGGGCTTAAATAATAATTCTTTGCAACCTGCATAGTGATAGTGGAGCCGCCCGTCTGTACATCGGAACCCGTTACACTTTCACTGAGTGCCCGTCCCAGGCCTTTAAAACTGATGCCGCTATGCTCAAAAAAGCTGGAATCTTCGGCCGCCAGAAAGGCATGAATAAACTCAGGTGGAATTTGTTCATATTTCACGGGAACCGAAAGTTTGCCGCCATACTCGGCAATTAGCTCATTATCCGCACTAAAAACTTGCAGGGGCTTTAATAGGGGAGCCTTTTGCAGTGTGGACATTTCAGGCAAAGATGGGGCAATATAGAGATACATGCCATAGAAACCCATCGGAACTGAGATCGCTATAATAATAATGATCAAAAAAAATGGATGAACAAGGCCTGAACAAGATAGCTTTTTCATAACAAGTAAGTTTTAATAAGAGCTAATGGCAAACTAATGAGCGATCAGTATATCCTTTAGATATGCATATTGTTAGATGAGTTATTGTATCTATATAAAATTATAGGCGTACTCAGTTGGTAAGCTGTATTTTTATTGGGGATAAAAAAATAATAGGAAAATGATGGTGCGCAGATTATATCGTAAGCCAAATAAGGGGTTAATGGGGGTTGATATTAGTTCGACTTCTGTAAAGTTGTTAGAGTTATCTGTAAAAAGTGGCCGTTATTGGGTAGAAAGCTATGCACTGGTTCCTTTACCAGAAAGCAGTGTGGTTGAAAAAAATATTTTAAATCCAGAAGCGGTGGGAGATGCTCTGGCACGTGCGATTAATCTAGCCAATCTCCAATCTAATCAAGCCGCTTTTGCCATTCCAACTTCAATGGTGATTACCAAAACTATTGAAATGGACGCTGATATGTCTGATGAGGAACGGGAAATTCAGATTCGTGAAGACGCTGAACAATATATTCCTTTCCCTTTGGATGAGGCCAGTCTGGATTTTGAAGTCCTGCCGGATCGCCTCGCGAACCCAAACCGGGTCAATGTGCTCTTGGTTGCGACCCGAATCGAGAATGTCGAAACACGTTCTGAAGTGCTGCAAATCGCCGGAGTAACTCCCAAGATTGCCGATGTCGAAAGCTTTGCGCTGGAGAATGCCTTTAAGGTATTTTCAGACACCTTGCCGATGGGGGTCAATACGGTCGGTATTCTGGATATCGGACATAGCATGACCACCCTGTCTGTTATGCAAAATAATAAAATCATTTATACCCGTGAACAGGTGTTCGGTGGCAAACAGCTGACTCAGGAAATCCAGAATCGTTACGGACTGTCTTTTGAGGAAGCCGGGCGTGCCAAAAAAAACCGTGCCTTGCCGGATGATTATGATGTCGAAGTATTGGAGCCGTTTCTGGATGCCGTGGTGCAACAGGCTGCGCGTTCCTTGCAGTTCTTCTTTTCATCTTCACAATTTAATGAAATTGATCATATTTTATTGGCAGGGGGGAATGCCAATATTCCGGGGCTGGCGAAATTGTTACAGCAGAAACTAGGCTACCGGGTCACCATCGCAAATCCATTTTTACAAATGGGCTTTGCTCCTCAAATCGATATTAAAAAAATTGAGAATGATGCGTCCTCACTCATGATTGCATGCGGTTTGGCATTGAGGAGTTTTGATTAATGGCAAGAATTAACTTACTTCCTTGGCGTGATGAGCTAAGAGTTAAAAGAAATAATGAATTTGTGGCAATTGGTGTGGGGGCACTTTTTCTGGGGTTAGCAGCAGCAGGATCGACCTGGTTTTACTATGACCATAAGCTGCAGGATCAGGAACAGGCCAATCAGCTAATTGTCAGTACGAACCAAAATCTGGATGTGCAGCTGAAGGCTCTGGAGGGCTTGCAAGAACAGCGTAATGCCATTGTGGAACGCATGAAGCTGATTCAGGGCTTACAGACCCAGCGCCCAATTGCGGTGCATCTGATTGATGAGATTGTACGGGTCACTCCAAGCAATATGTACATTACCAAATTTCAGCGTAGTGGTGATAAATTTACCATTGAAGGTAAAGCTGAAAGCCCGAATACGGTTGCAGAATTATTACGTAATCTGGAAGCTTCCTTCTGGTACCGGAATGCGTTTATGAATGCGTTTCTGGTGGCAGAAGCCTCAAAAGAAAAAGCGCCTAGTTCGGTTATTCCACGTGTGGAAGAATCCTATGGAAGTTTTACGGTAACGGTTGATCTGGATCAGATTAATCAACCTGTCCTGACCGAAGAACAACAGCCAGTTAGTCCTGCAGCGGGAGCATCATCATGAGTAATCAAGAATTTGATGAGTTCAGCCAAGAGACAGTGGCTGTTCCTAGAAAAAAAATGACGGTTGAAAAGTTCTTTCAGCAGTTTAATACCCTGGACCCGAATAATTACGGTAGCTGGCCTTTATCGGTCAAGATTAGCTGCTGGATTTTTATTATCGTCCTGATTTTTATGCTGGTGTATTTTATTGTGATTCGCAGCACCATTGAATCGATTTCGCAGGCCAATGCGCAGGAACAGAACCTGCTCAATGAGTTCCGTGAAAAAGAATCTAAATTGCGTAATTTGCAGCAGTATCAGATTCAGTTACAGGAAATGGAAGCACGTTTTAACCAGCAGTTAGAACAGTTGCCTAAAGAAACTGAAATTCCGGGACTGGTCGAAGATATTAACCTGAGTGGAGTGAACTCTGGTTTAAAATTCAAAAATATTCGTCTGGAGCCTGAAGTTAAGCAAGAATTCTTTATTGAACAGCCCATCGCTATTGAGGCCACTGGGGACTATCACGCATTTGGTTCTTTTGTCAGCAGCATTGCCGGTCTATCCCGGATTGTAACGCTGCATGATTTCACTATTAGCGGTACTGAAAGCCAGGAAAAGAAATCTGAAATTCCTGTGATTGACTATATCGTTAAAGCCAAGACTTATCGTTATGTTGGGAATAGTGATGATGCCTCATCCCCAACGAATAACGCCAGTACCACGGGGGCTCAATAATGAATATCATTAAAATGACATCGGCCTTGACCCTTGGTTTTTTACTGGCAGGCTGTGAGTCCAGAATTGATCTGGTCAATCAGGAAATGGCCAATATTCGTAATCAGCCGCCTTTACCGATTGAGCCTGCGCCAGACTTTATGCCTGTAGAAACGTTTAATTATGCAGCCCATTCACTAAAAAGCCCTTTTTTACCAAGCTCACTGGCAGCTGAACTAAAAATTATGGCAGGTAAGCGGGTTTATCCGAATTTATCACGTCAATTACAGCCATTGGAAAGTTATCCGCTGGAAACCTTGAGCATGAAAGGGACAATGAGAAATCAGGCAGGACAGATTCTGGCTCTGATGCAAACTCCGGATGGCGAAATTGAGCGGATACAGCGGGGCAGTTATATGGGGCTGAATCATGGTCGGGTGGTTAATATTACACCCACTCAGATCGACTTGATTGAGATTATTCCAGATGGCCGTGAGGGGTATGTGGAACGACCACGAAGTCTGGTTCTGATCGGACCAGCGCCATAAGTTTTAAGGAATAAAAATGAATAAGAGTATGAAAGAATTTATTTTTGGGGATGCTAATACAATGACTCATGTGTTTCGTCAGTTTTCAATGGGGGCTGTAGCGATTGCGGTCATGCAGGCAGCAAGCGCACAGGTGGCCTTGACCAATGTGGTCGCAATGCAGATTCCTGGACAAGGTACAGAAATTCGGGTCATGTTCAATGGTTTGCCACCGCAACCACAAGCGTATCAGTTGGAATCTCCTTCCCGGCTCATTCTGGATTTTGATCAGGCCCAGCAAAATCTTAAACAGGCCCATATTCCGGTCGCTACAGCTGAAGCTAATTCCGTGGATGTCAGCTCGGATGCTGAGCGTGCGCGCTTGACAGTGAACCTGGCTAAAGCAGGGGCGTTCACCACGCGCACTGAAGGTAATACCTTTATTCTTAAAATTAATTCGGCCAGCTCGCTAGCAACTGTACAGCCGGTTATAGAACAACAGAAAGTGGCTCAAGGCATTAGCAATATCAGTTTCCAGCGTGGTTCCCAAGGTGAAGGCCAGGTGGTGATTGATCTGGCCGGCAGTAATACCCCGGTAGATGTACAGCAGCAGGGCACTAAAGTCATTGTGCGCACTCTTGGAAGCAAGATTCCTGCGCATTTAACGCGTCGCTTGAATGTGAATGATTTCGCTACGCCTGTGTCGACAGTAGATGCTGTTAACCAGAATGGCAGTGGTGTTATTACTATCCAGTCAGGTGAAAGTTATGAATATATGGCCTATCAGACAGATAACCGGCTGACGATCAGCCTGAAGCGCCCTGAAGCGAAAAGTCCGCTACGTCCCAAAGAAATGACTTATACGGGCAAGAAAATCTCGCTTGATTTCCAGGATATTGAGGTACGTCGTGTGCTCCAGCTGCTGGCTGATTTTACCGATATCAATATGGTCGCAGCTGATAGTGTGCAGGGAAATATTACCTTGCGCTTGAAAGATGTGCCTTGGGATCAGGCGCTGGACATTGTACTGAAAACCAAAAATCTGGACAAGCGCCGTAATGACAATGTCATCTGGATTGCACCGGTTACTGAATTGATCAAAGCTGAGGAAGAAGAGGCCAAAGCCTTAGCGCAAAGCGTAAAATTGGCACCGATTCAAACGGAATATATGCAGCTCAGTTATGCTAAAGCAGTAGAAATTGAAAAACTGATTACACAAAATAAAGGGTCATCCAATTCAGGCAGCTCAACTGGGAGCAACAATAATGATGATAAGGAAAGTTTATTAAGTTCACGTGGTTCTGTTTCTATTGATGCCCGTACCAATACTTTAATTGTCAATGATACTCAGGCTTTTATTGACAAAATTCGTAACCTGGTTGATCTGCTGGATGTACAAGTCAAGCAGGTGATGGTGGAGGCGCGCATCGTAAGGGCCACGACTGACTTTACCAAAGAAATGGGCGTGAAGTGGGGTATTCTGTCACAGGGGATTACTAATAATAATCACCTGCTGGTGGGCGGGAGCGATACTACAATATGGGATCTTAGAGAACCTGAACTCGATAGTGAAACTGGTCGCTGGACTTATGATATTCAACGACCAGATAACCTGAATGTAGACCTGGGAGTCACCAGCCCTGGTGCCAGCCGGATTGCTTTTGGCCTAATCAGTTTATCTGACTTTATGCTTGACCTTGAGCTTTCTGCCTTGCAGGCTGACGGTTATGGCGAAGTTATCTCGACGCCTAAAGTCATGACTGCAGACAAGCAAAAAGCGATAGTTACGTCCGGTTCGCAGATTCCTTATCAGTCTGCAGAAGGGGGCGGTGCGAATGCGGTTTCAACTACCGAGTTTATTGATGCAACCTTAAGTCTGGATGTAACCCCAAGTATTACCCCAGATGGTAAGGTTCAAATGGAACTGAATATCACCAGTGACTCTCCAGGAAACCCGACGCCAACAGGCCAGTTAACGATCAACAAAAATCAGATCAATACCAATGTATTGGTCGGTGATGGAGAAACAGTAGTACTGGGCGGTATTTTTGAGCAGGAAACCCGTAATGCACAAACCAAGGTTCCATTCCTGGGAGATATTCCGTATTTAGGGCGTTTATTCCGTAAAGATTTGAAATCGGACAACAAGCGCGAGCTGCTGATTTTTGTTACACCTCGAATTGTTAATGACAGTGTTTCAAGAAATCATTAATATATTTTGAATTTAACAAAATGAATAGGTGACTCCTTGCCAAGCAAAGAGTTTGAAACCCTGCCAAATATCTATTTGGTAGGGCCAATGGGGGCCGGTAAAACAACAGTAGGACGACATCTGGCGGAATTGTTAGGACGTGAATTTCTGGATAGTGATCATGAAATTGAGCGGAAAACAGGTGCTACGATTCCTTGGATCTTTGAAAAAGAGGGTGAACAGGGGTTTCGAAGTCGTGAAACTGTGGTCATTGATGAGTTAACCTCAAGGCCACAACTGGTACTTGCAACCGGTGGTGGCGCAATTACCCAAGCCCCAAATCGAAATTATCTGAAACAGCGCGGAATCGTTGTTTATCTTTATACTCCAGTTGAAATTCAGCTACAACGTACCTATCGCGATAAAAACCGCCCACTCCTTCAGGTCGAAAATCCGGAACAGAAGCTACGTGATTTACTGGCGGTCCGTGATCCGTTATATCGTGAAGTGGCAGATTATATTATTGAGACCAATCAAGGCGCTGCACGCGACCTGGCGCAGCGGATTTTACATCTCATTCTTTCCAAAAAATAAGTTTAGTTGAATAAAGTGGTTCCATCATGCAAACCTTATACGTAGAACTCGGTGATCGTCGTTATCCAATCTATATTGGCAGTCAGCTCGATCCTCAGCAATTACTTGCGCCTTATCTTCATGGCAAACAGGTGATGATTGTGAGCAATGCAACGATTGCACCACTTTATCTTCAGCATTATCAGGCAGCCCTCGAACAGTTAGGTAAAACGGTGGCCACCTGCATTTTGCCTGATGGTGAAAAATACAAAAACATTGAACACCTGAACCTGATTTTTGATGCCTTGCTGGAAGCTGGATTTAACCGCGATTGTACCGTCCTGGCATTGGGAGGAGGGGTGATCGGTGATATGGCCGGTTTTGCTTCGGCCTGTTTCCAGCGCGGAGTGTATTTTGTTCAGGTACCAACCACCTTGCTGTCTCAGGTAGACTCTAGTGTGGGGGGAAAAACCGGGATCAATCATCCGCTGGGTAAAAATATGATTGGTGCTTTCCAGCAGCCTCAGGTGGTACTCGCGGATATGTCTCAACTGAAGACCTTGCCGGCGCGTGAACTGTCTGCCGGACTGGCTGAAGTGATTAAATATGCGCTCTTGGGTGATGAGTCATTTTTAGTATGGCTTGAGCAGCATATGGAAGCCTTGGTGGCTGGTGATGCCGTATTGCTGGCCGAAGCCGTCTATCGGTCATGTGCACATAAAGCACGTATTGTGGCCAATGATGAGAAAGAGCAGGGTGAGCGTGCGCTCCTGAATCTTGGTCATACTTTTGGTCATGCCATTGAATCTTATCTGGGCTATGGTGAATGGCTGCATGGCGAGGCTGTGGCAACTGGTATGGTTATGGCGGCTGATCTGTCACAGCGCATGGGATGGATTTCAGCAGCAGATCTGGAACGTACAAAAAAAATCATTTCTCGTGCCAAACTACCAATCGTTTGTCCTAAAATTCCTCTGGATGAGTTTCTGGCCTATATGGCCCATGATAAGAAAGTCTTAAATGGCCAGTTACGTCTGGTATTATTGAAACAGCTCGGACATGCCGTGATTACCCGCGACTTCGATGTCGAGTTAATGAAACAGGCAATTTTAGCCAATCAGGCACAGGTTTAAATTGATATGGCAGCATTAGGTACCCCTTGGCAAAAGATTCAGCATTATTTCTGGCTGGTCTGTGGCATATGCTGCCTGCTTGCTGCGCTGATCTTTTGGTCTATGACTGATTCTGAAGAGCTGGTAGAGATCCAAAAGCAGCCAAAATCTGAAGAAGAAATTCAGATTCAGCCCGAAAAGGTGGCTTCTATGACTCATCTTGGTGCATTGCAAGATGAGGTCAAACCTTTAGACCTAAATACACGTATTGTGGTGACAGCAAGCCATGAACCTGAGTTTCGTGGCAGTAAATATATCAGTGAAAACAAAAAACAGTATGCTATTGAACTGTTTCGGGTAAGGCAGGAAGCCATTCTCAAAAGCTTTCTTAAAAAACAGAGCGACCGTAAGCCTTTCACTTATGTGCGTGTTTCGGGTGAGAATCAGCCTGAACAGTTTGTATTGCTGTACGGTTTATATAAAACAGCCAATGAAGCGAACCAGGACTTATCAAGCCTGAACCTCAGTCTACCAAAATCGGTGCAACCTGAAGTTGTACAGATGCAGCGTTATGCCGGCCTGGTGGATGGACTGGGATCGGAAGAGCTGAACAGCCATCAAAAGCTATACGAGATTCGCCTGAAAAATGTGCCTTTACCGAGAGTAGAGGAATCCATCCGACCCAAAAATGATGCATCACCGAAAACTTCAGTTGGCTCTGGTACTGCAACAACCAGCACAACCGTTGTTCGCCGTGACGAATCTGGCAAGGTGGTCGATGTGAAAAAATCAGAAAGTGCCGTCGAGAATGCGCCACGCCCAGAAACCAATCCACGTCCTCAACCGCAGGAAAACGAGATTCGTGATCCCTTTAACTAATCCGGTCTAAAATAGCGCACCAAGCAATGACAAGAATCAAAAATGAACATTTTTGGTGCGAAAAATATATAGCTCTGTCTTCTTTCTCATAAGTCATTCTAGAGCGCTTTTATCAATCACTTTTTGATCAAGACCAGGGACATTTCCTGCTTGCAGGAGAGATTGAGGGAGAGATGCTTATACCACCCTCATTCTCTTGCGGTGCATGCTCCTCCTCCCACAGAGAATATCTATTTAAACATGTGAATCGGCTCATTATTGTTTTATGGATAGCAAAAAATATAGTAATTATTTGTTTTTAATGAATTTTTAATTTATATCTTAAAAATTGGCATGCAATTTGCTTTCTTGCTGGGTGAGTGAAATGAATCTCCCTGTTTTGGCATGACGATCATTGAATAACTGGGTGCTATAGTCATATTTCTGGCTCATTTTTATATCATGTATCAGCAAAATGAATTTTATTTTTCTTATATTCGGTTTAAAAAGGAGAGTAGAGGAAAGATAAGAGAGCCTGAATATTGCTGTAAAGAGGCTATTTTCCAGATCAGACCGGACGCCATCACATAGAAGAGTTTAGATTGTTTAATCGCCTATTGGCTTCGTGAGAAAGAAGGGTACGCTATGCACATGCCATCGCCTAATACTGTAGCTCCCGCTCAAGGTTTATATCAGCCGGATGAGTTTAAAGATAACTGTGGTTTCGGTTTAATCGCCCATATGCAGGGTGAGGCCAGCCATGATCTGGTCAAGACCGCGATGCATAGTCTGAGCTGCATGACCCACCGTGGGGGGATTGCCGCAGATGGCAAGACTGGAGATGGCTGTGGTTTGCTGTTGGCGATGCCTAAACAGTTCTTTCGTGAAGAAGCAAAAAAACTTAGTGATATCACGCTCAGTGAAATATTTGCTGTCGGTACGGTGTTCTTAAGCCTGGATCCTGCAATTGCAGCACATGCTAAAAAGATTCTTAGCAAAGAAATTGAGGCAGAAGGCTGCCGCGTGCTGGCCTGGCGTGTGGTTCCAACCAATAATCAGGCGCTGGGTGAAATTGCCCTGCAGTCTTTGCCTGCATTTGAGCAGGTTATGGTCAATTGCCCGATGGGGGTGACGGAGGTTGAGTTCAACCGCAAACTGTTCTTGGCGCGTCGTCGTGCAGAGCAGCAGTTGAGTCATGATACCGCATTTTATGTGACCACCTTGTGTTCCAGCGTCATTAGCTATAAAGGCTTGATGATGCCTGCTTATATTGCAGAGTTCTATCTTGACCTTGCCGATGAGCGTTTGGCTTCTCATATTGTGGTGTTCCACCAGCGTTTTTCGACCAATACTTTACCGCGCTGGCCTCTGGCGCAGCCCTTCCGTTATCTTGCCCATAATGGTGAAATTAATACCATTACTGCCAACCGTAACTGGGCAATGGCGCGGACCCCGAAATTCGAAAATCCGCTCTTACCGGGTCTAACTGATCTGACACCGATTGTAAACCGCACTGGTTCAGACTCTTCAAGCCTCGACAACATGCTGGAGATTCTGGTCGGTGGTGGCATGGATCTGTTCCGCGCCCTGCGCATGCTGGTGCCACCTGCCTGGCAGAACGTGGAAACTTTAGATGCCGATCTGCGTGCATTTTATGAATTCAACTCAAAACACATGGAAGCCTGGGATGGTCCGGCTGGTCTGGTCATTCAGGATGGCCGTCACGCGATCTGTATGCTGGATCGTAATGGTTTGCGCCCTGCACGTTGGGTGATCACCAAAAATGGCTATATTACCCTAGCCTCTGAAATCGGGGTTTGGGGCTATGAACCTGAAGATGTGATTTCTAAAGGTCGGGTTGGTCCGGGGCAAATTCTGGTGATTGATACTTTTACCGGAAAAATGCTCGATACCAGAGATGTCAGCAATCACCTGAAAAAAATGCGTCCTTACCGTGAGTGGCTGCGTGAAAACTCAGTGCGTGTGCAGGGTAGTCCCGAACTGGAAGAATATCTATGCGATCAGGGCCTAAAAGGCGAAGAGCTTAAAGCTGCACAGAAAATGTTCATGGTGACTTTTGAAGAGCGCGATCAACTGCTTCGTCCTATTGCAGAAAGCGGTCAGGAAGCTGTTGGTTCAATGGGGGATGATACGCCAATGGCAGTATTGTCTCGTCAAGTGCGTCATGTATCGGATTACTTCCGCCAGCAGTTTGCGCAGGTGACCAATCCACCCATCGACCCATTACGTGAATCTATAGTCATGTCCTTGGAAACCTGTTTGGGGCGTGAGCAAAATGTGTTTGAGCAGGGTCCTGAACATGCAGATCGCTTGATTATCTCCAGTCCGGTGCTTTCAAATTCGAAAATGCATCAGATTCGTACGCTGGGTCGTACAGGTTATGAAATTGCAGATATCGACCTGAACTATGCTGAAGGTGAGGGTCTGGCCGCCGCCATCACCCGTATCTGTGAAGAGTCTGCGCGAGCAGTTCGTAATGGCAAAACCTTGTTGCTGCTTTCGGATAAAAAAATCCGTCCCGGTTTTCTGCCTGCGAATGCTTTGATGGCCACAGGTGCGGTCCATCATCATTTAATTAATGCCGGTTTACGTACCGATGCCAACATTATTGTTGAAACTGGCTTGGCACGTGATCCGCATCAATTTGCCGTGCTGTTAGGCTTTGGCGCGACTGCCATTTATCCCTACCTTGCCTATGATGTGATCAATGACCTGATTGCCAAAGGCGAGCTATTAGGCGACCCTCTGCATGCACAGGCCAATTTTCGTAAAGGGATTGAAAAAGGCTTGTTAAAAGTCCTGTCTAAAATGGGAATTTCAACAGTTGCCTCTTATCGCGGCGGTCAGCTATTTGAAGCAGTAGGCCTGTCAGATGAAGTGGTACACACCTGCTTTACCGGTGTGCCTAGCCGGATTCAAGGTGCCACATTTACAGACCTTGAAAATGATCAGAAAAAACTGGCGGACATGGCCTGGAAATCACGTAAGCCTATCGATCAGGGTGGTTTGCTGAAATTTGTTTTTGACAAGGAATATCATGCCTTTAATCCGGATGTGATTAACTCGCTGCATAAAGCTGTGCGTTCGGGCAATTATGCGGATTTTAAAGCCTATGCGGAACTGGTGAATAACCGCCCAGTGGCAACCATTCGTGATTTATTTAAACTCAAAACCGAGCATTCCATTGCGTTGGATGAAGTGGAATCCATCGAAGAGATCCTGCCGCGTTTTGACTCTGCCGGTATGTCTTTGGGAGCCTTGTCTCCTGAAGCACATGAAGCGATTGCAATTGCCATGAACACCATTGGCGGGCGTTCCAATTCAGGCGAAGGGGGTGAAGATCCGGCGCGTTACGGCACCCTCCGTAACTCTAAAATCAAGCAGATTGCCTCAGGCCGTTTTGGGGTGACCCCTGCCTACTTAACTTCAGCAGAAGTGTTGCAGATTAAGGTCGCGCAAGGGGCAAAGCCGGGTGAAGGCGGTCAGTTGCCGGGAGGGAAAGTAAACGGTTTAATCGCCCGTTTACGTTATTCCGTACCGGGGGTGACACTGATTTCACCGCCGCCGCATCATGACATTTATTCTATTGAAGACTTGTCACAACTGATCTTTGACCTGAAACAGGTCAATCCTCAAGCCATGGTATCCGTGAAACTGGTCTCTGAACCGGGAGTTGGCACGATTGCAGCCGGTGTCACCAAAGCCTATGCCGATTTCATTACCATTTCCGGTTATGACGGCGGTACAGCAGCCTCGCCATTATCTTCCATTCATCATGCCGGTTCACCCTGGGAATTGGGCCTGGCGGAGGCGCATCAAGCGCTACGTGTTAATGATTTGCGTGGCAAAGTGCGCGTACAAACCGATGGCGGCTTAAAAACCGGTCTGGATGTGGTGAAAGCTGCGATTCTGGGTGCAGAAAGCTTTGGTTTTGGTTCTACCCCGATGATCGCACTGGGGTGTAAGTACCTGCGTATTTGCCATCTGAATAACTGCGCAACCGGTGTGGCGACACAGCAGGATCATTTGCGTCAGCAACACTATATGGGTGAACCTGAAATGCTGATCAACTTCTTCAGGTTTATTGCAGAAGAAACCCGTGAGTGGTTGGCAGCACTGGGTGTTGCCCGCTTAAAAGACCTGATTGGCCGTACCGACCTGCTGGAAGTGTTGCCGGGTGAAACCGATAAACATGCGCACCTTGATCTCAGTGCATTACTGGAGTCGCATCCTGCGGCTGAAGGTAAGGCACAGTATTGTCAGGTTCAGGGTAATGCGCCGTTTGATAAAGGCATTCTGGCCGAGAAAATGATTGCCGAGATGTTGCCAGCCATTGAGGCAGCCACAGGCGGTGAATATCACTTTAGGGTGGTGAACTGTGACCGCTCGATTGGTGCACGTGTCTCCGGTGAAATTGCGCGTCGTTATGGCAACTTAAATATGGAATCCCATCCGGTTAAAGTGAACTTAACCGGTACCGCCGGTCAATCGCTCGGAGTGTGGAATGCAGGGGGCTTGCATATTCGCCTGGAGGGGGATGCCAACGACTATGTCGGCAAAGGCATGGCAGGGGGGCGTATTGCCATCTTCCCACCGAAAGGTTCACCCTTTCAAACGCAAAATACCGCGATTATTGGCAATACCTGCTTATATGGCGCAACAGGTGGGAAACTCTTTGCTGCGGGTACAGCCGGCGAACGCTTTGCCGTGCGTAACTCGGGTGCCTTTGCGGTCATTGAAGGGGCCGGGGATCACTGCTGTGAATATATGACGGGTGGGATTGTGACGGTGCTGGGGAAAGTGGGGCATAACTTTGGGGCGGGCATGACCGGTGGTTTTGCTTATGTACTGGATCTGGATAACGACTTTGTTGACCATTACAACCACGAGTTAATCGAATTAAACCGTATTTCCACAGAAGCGATGGAAGAACATCAGGAATTCTTGCTGCGTATTTTAGATGAATATATTGAAGAGACAGGCAGTGCCTGGGGCTACAAGATTCGTCATGAGTTTGATTATTACAGCCGTAAATTCTGGTTGGTAAAACCCAAAGCGGCTAATTTACAAACCCTGTTGAAAACCACCAAAGCTGATCCACAATAATTCCACGACGAACAGATTGATAGGCAGGTAGGACGGAAAGACATAAACCGGCCGCACCTCGCCACGGAGAGAGACATGGCAGAGCGCCTAAATAATGACTTTCAATTCCTGGATGTCGCACGCCAAGATCCAGAGAAAAAAGATCTCACTGTCCGCAAAGCAGAGTTTGTGGAAATTTATAAACCGTTTACTGCGGAAATTGCAGCTAACCAGACCCACCGTTGCTTGGGCTGTGGTAATCCATATTGTGAATGGAAATGTCCGGTACATAACTATATTCCCAACTGGTTAAAGCTGATTGCAGAAGGGCGTATTTTCCAGGCAGCAGAATTATGCCATCAGACCAATACCTTGCCAGAAGTGTGTGGCCGTGTCTGCCCGCAAGACCGTTTATGTGAAGGGGCATGCACTTTAAATGATGGCTTTGGTGCGGTGACGATTGGCAATGCCGAAAAATACATTAACGATACCGCCTTTGCCTTGGGCTGGCGTCCCGATATGTCACAGGTGAAATGGACCGATAAAAAAGTGGCCATTATCGGCGCGGGTCCTGCCGGTCTGGGTTGTGCTGATATTCTGGTACGCAATGGGGTAAAACCGGTGGTATTCGACAAACATCCTGAAATTGGCGGTCTGTTAACCTTCGGTATCCCAGAATTTAAAATGGAAAAAGATGTCATGAAACGTCGCCGTGAAATTTTCACCGGCATGGGCGTTGAATTTCGTTTGAATACCGACATTGGGAACGATATTAGCATTGACCAGCTGCTTGCCGACTATGATGCGGTGTTTATGGGGATGGGCACTTATACCTACATGAAGGGTGGCTTTGCTGGCGAAGAGTTGAATGGCGTGTACGATGCGCTGGATTTTCTGATTGCCAACGTGAATCGTTGCCAGGGCTGGGAAAAAGATGCTGCGGAATACATCAGTGTAGAAGGTCAAAAGGTGATTGTGCTGGGTGGCGGTGACACGGCGATGGACTGTAACCGTACTTCTGTGCGTCAGGGGGCTAAATCGGTGGTTTGTGCCTACCGCCGTGATGAAGACAATATGCCGGGTTCACGTCGCGAAGTGAAAAATGCACGTGAAGAAGGGGTGGAATTCATATTTAACCGTCAACCTATCGAGATTGTCGGTGAACAGGGGCGGGTGACTGGCGTTAAATTTGTCACCACGCAGCTGGGCGAGCCAGACAGCCGTGGCCGTCGTAGCCCTGAACCGGTCCCGGGTTCAGAAGAAGTTTTACCTGCTGATGCTGTCTTGCTGGCCTTTGGTTTCCGAGCCAGCCCGGCAGACTGGTTTACGGATGTTGAAATCAATCTGGATGGTTCAGGTCGTGTACTTGCTGCTGAACATCAGCCATACAAATTCCAGACCTCAAATCCAAAAATCTTTGCTGGTGGTGATATGGTGAGGGGTTCCGACTTGGTGGTCACAGCCATTTGGGAGGGGCGTCAGGCTGCGGAAGGAATTCTGGATTATCTGGAGGTTTAATCCAGTTTAAAGTGATGAAGCTTATGAAAGAAAACCTGCTTGGGCAGGTTTTCTTGGTAATTGAAACAGTTACACCTGTAAATATTCTTTGTTAGAAAAAATGTACAGTGGTAAACCCGGTTTAAAACAAAATAAAAATATTTTAAAACTGCTCTTTTGGGCCTTTTTGCTAGTCAACTTAGCATTTTCGCCATAGGGAAATAGGGCGGCTGTTCACATACTGTTCAATACTTGACCAGGACAGGAACAATAACATGACTCAAGTGGCAACCCCTAAAGCCTATCAGCATCGTCCTCAGGCGATTGGTATTACAGTACGCAGACTGCAATTTAATCCGGGCGCTATCTCCAGATATTACTTTGCCAATTCTCCGGTCATGTCACACCTGTTGACTGCTTTATCTTCGACCTTCCCGTTAGGCGAGCAATTCTTTGTGCATAGCGTGCGCAATGTGCGTGATCAGGTGAAGGATGAAAAACTACAGGCTCAAATTGCAGCATTTATTGGTCAAGAAGCGATGCATTCCAAAGCACATAGCGAATTTAATGCAGCTTGGCGCCGTGATGACTATAATCTGGATCGCTTTCAGGCCTGGCTGGCCCGCAAGAACCATTATGTAAAAGGTCTGCCTCCCAAATATCAGCTGGCGATTACCTGTGCTTTTGAACATTTTACTGCCTTGTTGGGCGGCTATATTTTACGCCATCCTGAGGTTCTAAGTACCTTGGATGAAGATGCGCTAAAACTCTGGGTCTGGCATGCAATTGAGGAGATTGAACATCGCGCAGTTGCTTTTGATGTTTATCAGCATGTGTATGCAGATGATCGGGTACGCCGTCAGATGATGCGCAGTGTCACCACCGGCTTTGCCAGTCTGACTTTTTATTCAGCCAGCCGTTTATTTTTACAGGACAAGAAAAATAGTGTGTATAAAGTGGGCGGGAATCTATTTGGCCTGTATTTACTGCTGAAAATGGTGATTCAGCTTGCGCCTGAATACCTGGCCTATTATCGAAAGGATTTTCATCCTTCTGGTATCGATTACAGTCAGCAACTGGATTACTGGAAAGAGTATCTGGCAGAAAATTTCCAGTAAAACCGCCTAAAAGGAGAATTTTCCTACAAATCAAGTGGTGCGGATGATGGCAGTTTCCACTCAGCAAAAAGACTTCAGTTCCTATAAAAATTATAAAAAGTAACAAAACTTTAGAAAAAGATGTTTAAAATCAAATTAATTATCTAAAGATAAATAAAGAATTGAGGATAAAACATCATGCGTCTCATAAAACAATCATTTATCGTCTTGATGCTGGCGGGTACCTTAACCTTGAGCGGCTGTGGTTATAATACTTTACAAGTGAAAGATGAAGCAGTCACTGCTGCCTGGTCTGAAGTACAAAACCAGTACCAGCGCCGTGCTGATCTGGTACCGAATCTGGTTAACGTGGTTAAAGGCTATGCCAAGCATGAAGAACAGGTGTTGACTGAAGTCACTCAGGCGCGTGCCAATGTCGCAGGGCTGAAGGTGGACAAGGAAGTACTGGAAGACCCGGCTTTATTCCAGAAATATCAGGAAGCGCAAGCCCAGATGACCAGCGCATTATCACGGTTAATTGCCGTGTCTGAAAACTATCCTGACCTGAAAGCCAATGAACAGTTCCGTGATTTGCAGGTGCAACTGGAAGGCACAGAAAACCGCATTGCTGTGGCGCGTAACCGTTATATCACCACGGTTCAAGACTTTAATGCCTATTCACGCCAGTTCCCGCAGGTGATGACCGCCAAAGTGATTGGCATGGATACCAAACCGAACTTCAGTGCCGAGCAAAGTGCACAGCAAGCGCCAACCGTATCATTTGACTAAGACTCGTCCTGAGTAATTGAGCAATCTAAGGTGACTGCGATGATGTATATGCGTGCTGCACAGATGGGTACAGTGCTCTTTCTCAGTCTGATGTTGAGCCTGATGAATAGCGCCCGGAGCGAAACGGCCACCGCAACAGCCAGCGAAGACCTGATGGTGGCACATGAAATTTTGCAGCGCCCCGCTGAAAAACCTGCAGCGCAGAATCCAGCCACGACCACTGTGCAGCAGCCACAGATTGCCAATGATATGGCAGAAGGGCAGATTCAGCGTGATCTGCCGAGTATGAATGAACCGGTCATTGATCAGGCCAATATATTAACCGCGGCAGAAAAGCAGCGTATTAGCCAGCGAATCTTGAGTCTTTATCAGGCAGGAAAAGCGCAAATTGGTGTGGTGATTGTGCCTACCACAGGACAGGAAAACATCTTCGGCTATTCCATGCGGGTGGCAGAGCGCTGGCAATTGGGTTCTAAAGAACACGATAATGGTTTATTGATGACAGTTGCGCTGAATGACCGCCGGATTCAGATTTTGACTGGCTACGGGCTTGAGGGCGTATTACCGGATATTATCGCCAACCGGATTATCAACCAAACAATCACCCCATATTTTAAACAGGGCCAGTATGCGCAAGGGATTGATGCCGGCATCGCCGAGATTGAAAGTATTTTAAATCTGGATCCTGAAGTTGCTGCGCAGGCAGCAGCTGAACTCAAAGCGCGTCAGGAACAGGCCTTACAAGCACAAAAGGCCAGTCAGGCGACCTTGGGCAGTGTAGTATTTATTGTGATCGCGGGTGTTATCGGTTCCATGATTTTTGGCAGAAAGCTTAGTGCTGCGACTGCCGCAGTTGCAGGCACAGCTGCCGGTCTGGTCAATGGCATGGGGTTAATTGCCAGTTTAATGATTGGTGCCGGCGTGTTCTTTTTACTAGTCACCTCGCTTGCGCAGCTGATTTTGCATGCCTTTATGGCCGGAGGCGGTGGTGGCCGCGGCGGCAGTGGTCGTGGTGGTTTTGGTGGCGGCGGCTTCGGCGGTGGCGGTGGTGGTTTTGGCGGGGGAGGAGCATCAGGCTCATGGTAACGACTACAGATACAACAGAGATTGTCACGCAGCCAAAGCTGGAACAGTCTGTTCAGCCAAGCTTTAAACGCTGGCTCAAACATTTCTTTTATATGCCGGCGACCAAGCGTTTTTTTAGCAAGCAGGATCAGCATGCGATTGCGCTGGCAGTTGAAGAAGCCGAACATGGCCATGTCGGAGAGATTCAGGTGGTGATTGAAGGCTGTTTACCTTCTCGATCTGCTTATTATCAAGATACCTTATGTCGGGCCAGACAAATCTTTGCCGAGCTGGGTGTCTGGGACACTGAATATAATAGTGGTGTGTTGCTGTACCTCAATTTATGTGAGCGTAAGGTAGAAATCGTGATTGATCGGGGAATTCGGCAAGCCACGACTCAAGAAGTTTGGAATGAGATTTGCCAGTCGATTATTCAGAATCTGGCCAAGCAGCAATATAAACACGGGGTAATTGAGGGAATCCAACAGATTGGACAGGTGTTAGACCAGTACTATGACCGAAAAATAGCAGATGTAGAAAATGAGTTGGGGAATAAGCCAATTATTCTGGGTTGATGTTGTAAATATGTGACAATAAGTGTCACTTTTTTACATAAAAATACATTAAGAAAATCAATTGAAAATTTTTTATTGTTAAATGGCTGTTTTTTATTTAAATATATTTATAATAGAGGTTGGCACGTTTAATGCTATATACAAAACAGCTTATAAAGCTCATAAAAAATTAACAAAACATTTGTGGAGAATGTTATGAATGCTCAAAAAGGTTTTACCTTAATTGATACTCCATAAGTGTCCATATAAAATGAACAATCCATAAGTAAGTCAATATGGACATAAAAATAATAAATTTGATATGAAGAATCACTATTATCTTTTTCTACTTTTTTCAATCTCCGTTTTTACTCATGCTCAAGAACTAGACTTCATTCAATATTCAGATATTTCATCAATTCCTCAAATTGTTTTGAATCCAAAAATCCAAACAGAACTTCAAACATTGTTAAAGCATGATTATCTAAAATTTCAATCTAATTTCGACAATTACTCAGCGCCCTATTTACTAAAAACAGATGAGGCTCTGTATTATGAAGGTCGGTCTGGAAGCAGTTTAGATGCTTCATCCGCGATTGTGTTTAAAGATGGGCGATTGTTTGCTGCAATATATTTTTCCAATACCAAGACTTTAAAATACTTTAGCAACGATGCCAGTTGCTCAGAACAGTTACATCCTGCGATTCAAGTTTTTGCTCAGCAGCGTGAAATTCAAGGTATTGAATATGCAACAGCTAGAGCCAATACCGCTTTAAAATATAATTTTGGCCCCGCTTCAAAATGTGAAACCTATTTTAAAAAATTAGGAAGATAGCTGTGTTAGCGGCATTTAAAAACTGCCCCCTAACGGCATTTAAAAACTGCCCCCTTGGTTAATATAGTGGTCGATTTATTGTTCGTGTTCCATCATTGTTCATCAAAAACTTGCCTTGGAAGCAGCAGGGCGTGGTGTAAGTATGAATCATCAGGTGTCGGCAAAATTAGCTTATGTGACTATTTCTGGTCGTCTAACAAGTAAGAATAACTGGTATGCTACGAACAGGAATAGGTGATCGTTTTATCTAGGGCGTGTCCTCATTTCATTTAACGAAGCAAATTACTCTGTATCTTGTTTAATAAATCAGCAATTCCTTCATTAAACATTCAATTTTAAGCATCTAAATAGTCATTTTTTGAACTATTTATCAAATGAGGACAGCCCCTAGTAATTTGTATGATATTGTTAGATTTAAGGCTTGATCAGTAAAATTAGAGCTTGAGGTGATGCTATGACGTTATTGGAACAGCAGGTAGTACCAGCAGCTGTATTGGGAAAGTCAGTACTTAGGGCTGCTAAACTGCTTTCCCTTAGTCAGTCTCAGCTCGCAATAGTGCTAGATATGGATGTTGAGGCAATCACTCAATTGCAAAACCAACCTGAATTAGATCCATATTCTAAACCGGGGAAATTAGCACTGTTGCTGATTCGTCTATACCAGGCTTTACATGCTTTGACAGGTGGTGATCAGGCTGCGATGAAGATTTTTTTAACGTCCGAAAATAGAGCCACTAGCGGTATCCCAATTCATCAAATAGAAACGATGAGTGGCTTGATTTCTGTTCTTAATTTTGTTGAAGCCCTTGAGTGACAATATACTCCTATGGACTAACTTACAATCAACTTTCACAAATTATGTTGTGTAACGCATGTAACAAGTTGAAATTATTAAAAAAGGATAACTAAAAATGCAACCGACTGAATTAAAACAATTACCAGACTGGTTATTAGAACAGTTACCCCAAATAACTGAACCAGCAATTTTATCACTGCGTGATACGAAACTTGTCGTCACTTACCCTGATCGTATGGAAGCAATTCACGAAAGCTTAAAAGACGTACAACACCAGATCCATCATGTCAAACCTACAGATTTACAGATTCTACCAGAGGTCTATCAATATTTTGGTAAGGATAAAGAGAGTGGTGGTTTATTTTTTAAAACCTCTGAGCATCTTTCTAGTAGTTTGTTTTCCTACACCGATAAAAATAAATTTGAGCATTTACAATCTGCTTTACAGACTGCCTTTGAAAATGAGCAAGCATATCTCGCAAATCCAACAGACTTTTTAACAGCCTATCATTTTATTGATACACACCCAGCTTTTTGGACGGTTATTGGTGATGTACCATCATGGCACTGGAATACATGGGGGCATTGCCAAAATGTTTATCACGGTGCATATAATGATGAAGATAATGGGAAATTAGTGATTTATTTAGAGACTGGCTCACATCTCAATAAAGTAGAAGATGGTGGTAAATTATACCAAGAGCATTATCATGACTATCGTTTAGATGTTTGGGCAGATACGTTTGAACAGGCGTTTATCAAGTTGGCGGCAAAGGTGCATAAGTTTTTTGACCATCAAGGTGTTGAGCGCCCAGATGTGCCACATATAAAACCAGCATGGGTTCTGGAGCTTGATGAGCGAATTGCAGAATTTAAAAAATGGAAAGATGAGGAGCTGTGAGTATTCACTATTAGGGGGGAACTTCCACGAGTTGTTAAAGTATGTCTTTTAAAACTTCTGCTAATGTTTGACCATTTTGACGCTTGATCAATCTAGCAGACATACCAAATTCAGTTGGACCACTGTAATCAGCTAAAGGAGTATCTCCAATAAACAAAATGTCTTTGGCGTGACATTGTAATTTATCAATTAAATATTGATAAATTTGTGACTCTGGTTTAATTGCTCCAACCTCATAACTCCAAGCATAAGCATCAAGAGAAGGTAAAAATGAAGAAACAACTTTTCCATACGGCATCGCTAAATTTGAGCATAATGCCAATCTGAATCCCAATTTTTTTAATTCTTCCAAAGTTGATAAGGTATCTTCATGCAGTCTAATAGAGCGTAACTCTTTATCTAAATCATGCTCAAGTTCTTGCAGAAATTGGTCTGGAATATTTACTGCTAATCGCTTTGTAAGCTCTGCCAAATTCAAATTGTGGGACATAATAAATTTGGCATCATCAGGTTTTGGTTGTCGCCCATTTTCTTTTAGCCATTTCATTAATTTTCTATATGGGGAACGTCTTTCTCCTATTTCTACAAGTGTACCAAACACGTCAAAAACAATGACCGAAGGCTCAGTATGGTCTGCTTTTATAAATGATTCCATATTTTTACAACCAATTAAATTGAATTTTACTTTTTGTTGAGATTACCATAAGAGACATTGCTATAAAAATTAAGGGAGATATTTGATATCTCCCTTTGATTATTTTATTCACTGAAATTTGCAAACATAATTTTTGGAAAATTTTTCATGAAGTGGCGTCTAACATGATTGAAGTCACTGAGATCATGTTGATTTTTTTCAAAATAATTCACCCAGGCTAAAGTTGCATCTTGGTCATTTAAATTGGGGTTAACATTCAGAAACAAAGCTAAATCAAATGTACGGTCAATATTAAACTCTTTGATTAAAGCAACAGCAGTTGAACGAACTTCCTCTGAAACAGAGAATTTTGCAGAAAAGTAGTTATTCATAGCTGAACTTCCTTAAAAAACTATATAATGAAATTTAGAACGGCTAATTTGTTTTTAATAAGACAATATAACCTGCTGTAGGTTAAATTAGCATAGTAAAAGTTATTCATCAAGTTGAATTAACCTTCTGTAGGTTAATTTTTTAATTTAAAGGTTGTTATGATTAGATGTAGGTTGTCAAATTTGATGGGTGAGCGAAAAATTTTAAAGCTAAGTGAGGTAGCTCAAGCGACTGGTATCAATCGTAATACGCTAACAAGTCTTTATTATGATCGTGCAGTACGAATTGAACTTTCAGTCGCTGATACCTTATGTAAATATTTTAATTGTAATATGCAAGATTTATTTGAATATATCGATGAGTATGAGGAAAAAGACGACATTTAGTAAAATGTCGTCCTTTTTTTTAAAGCTGAATAGGATGCTTTAAATACAATTCAGGATCATTCCAAATCTTCTGAATGTATTCTTTTGCATCAAAATCTCGTATTAGTCTTGCTCTAAGTTCATCAAAACCATCCCAATAATCTAAATTTTCATATGGAAATTTATCTACTAAATCACTCAACCATTGAATATTAGGTAGTTTTTCTGCAATTGTTAAGGGGTGAACTTTTCCAATCAAAATAAGTTTAAACTGTTCTTTTGAGAGAAGGTGGCTGCATATAGTCACTTTAGAGTTGTAATATCGCAGCAGCACTTTGGTCAATAAGCAAAAATATAATAATGAGTTATATCCACCTACTCCGTTTACGTCACTGATATGATATGGAGGATAAAAAGTCTCAACTGCGTAATTTTCATAAATTTTAAGAATAATTAATTGCCCCGCTTCTGACAATTCTCGAATAAACTTTATTTCTTTCACTTTTGAATTATTTAAATATTCATTATTTGGATTTGAGCCTACGAGCAGTTTTATATCTTGATCTAAATACTCTTTTAAACGTATGTGCTGAATATCATAGGGAGTCTGTTTACCAAAGAGTAACCAGTTTGGATTCACTGAAGTATGTTGCGCTATTTTTTCCAATTGTCCGAAAGTGGGTTCTAATTCTGCTCTAAACCATGCTTCAGCCTCATCAGCCGTATCTTCATTGATCTCAAAAGCTAATTCAGCAATTGTAAACTCATTGAAATGATGAAGTTTTTTCAGCTCACTTAGTACAAAATTTAAACGTTCTGCTACCACTTTTTTTCGCTCTGTCGGAGATCGAGCTCGAAGAAAGTTTTCAACGATTTTTGCTGCTTCAACTTGAATATTATCATTCATGACGAATGAATCGTAAAGTCGAGAGGTCGCTTCTGCATTGATAGAGCGTTGATTCGCTTTCGCTGCAGCATCAATTTTAGCTTTTAGCTCTTCAGGAATACGAAGATTAAATTGGATATCTTTCTTACTCATACATTTTTAAGTCGGTAAAAAATAGCACTAGCATTATGCTATAAAAAAAGAGTTGACATAAGTGTTAGCATATTGCTATGTTAGCAATATGCTAACAATTGGTGTGATGCACATGAAACAGACGAATCTTCGTTTACCCATAGATTTAGTTTCTTGGGTCAAACAAATGGCAAAGCAAAGACATCAGTCAATGAATGCTTTTTTTATTACGGAATTGGAACGATTAAGGAAAGAGGAACAGAGAGAATTGACAAAAAAGTAATTATTTTCATTCGGCAAAAAGTATAAAAGCTCATGTGAGAACATGAGCTTTTATGAATGTCTTGATTGGCGTCCAGACAATTCGATTTTGATGGATAGGGGCATTTTTGTCAATCCTATCTCAAGATCACTTTTTGCCTGTTTTTTAATAAACAGGAGACTCAAAATGAGCACTAAACTTAAAAATGGTCACTCACGCTACCAATCAAAAGCCAAAGTTGTGAGCATCAAAAAATTTCAGTTATTGACGTTGGTTAATGCAACCCGTTGTTTAAATGATGCAGCGTTTGAAAAACATGGTGATGCTTACCTTGAATTCCCTGTAATTGTTCAGGGAGATGGTAGCCCTTCTGACGTTTTTAATCTGTATTTGCTGAAAAAACTTGAGCAAACAATACAGTATGATTTTAAAACATTTGCATATATTGCCAATCAGTTGGTTGATTTTCAGCGTTTTTTAGAAGATGAGCAACTGGACTGTTTGAAGTTTCACAAACTAAAACAGTCAAATGCGATTTTTAAATATCGTGCTCGTCTTATTGAGCATGCGAATGCAGGTCTAATTTCAGCTCGCTCTGCAAGTAATCGAATTAATGCAGTAGTGAATTTTTATCGATTTCTCGTTACAGAAGACTTAGTTGATCATCAGCACTATGGCATACCGTTTAAAGATGTCTACAAATATATTGCCGTGGATAATGAGTTTGGCGCACGTAGAAAAATGGCAATTAAGTCGCATGATCTTGCGATTCATGTTCCAGCCAAGGCTCCGAACTTTGAAGCCATTATTGACGGTGGTGAATTAAGCCCACTTACTGTTGAATCGCAGGCTGTTATATTAAAAGCACTGCAAAAATCATCACGAGAATATCAGTTGATGTTCTATCTAGCATTATTCACAGGTGCGCGTTTACAAACGATTTGTACTTTACGAATCAAAAACTTAATTGTTTGTGAGCTTGATAGTCATGGCTTTATTCGTCTGCCAGTTGGGGCGGGTACAGGCATTGATACCAAATTTCAAAAACCAATGACGCTGCTAATCCCGAATTGGTTAGTACAAGACCTGAAAATTTATATCAATAGTGAGCAAGCGCGTCTGCGTAGACAAAAGTCAAACTATGGCGACTCGGATGAAAACTATGTGTTTCTCACAAAGCTTGGTACACCTTTTTACACAAGCAAAGCCGAACAGCAAGAACTGACCGAGGAAATCAAAGCTTCTGACTCGTTTAGCTCAAAACTTAAACTTTATGAAGGTGAAGCAGTACGCAGCTATTTAAAGGTCGTGCTATTACCCGAAATTCGATTGATTGATCCACAATTTAAAAATTTTAAATTCCACGACTTACGTGCCAGTTTTGGTATGAATTTGCTCGAAAGTCAGTTACAGCATTTGCCAGATGGGCATTCTGCTATGACCGCTGTTGAGTATGTGCAAGCACGTATGGGACATCGTAATATCAGCACGACTTTACAGTATTTGAATTATAAATCACGATTGCAATGGCGCAGTAAAATTCAGCATGAGTATGAATCAAGCTTAATGAAATACGTGATGTCTTCTGTCAATTTAGCGGGAGAATTGTCATGAATTTTAGACGCTCTCCGATTTTTGTGCATATCTCAGATATCAACAAACAAATTAATGAGCATGAGCGACTTGTTCTCGTCTGCAAAGATAAGACAGCTTCTTTTGCTTTTAAAACATTTGACATCGGAACTCTGTTTTATCGTAAAAGAGTATCTGGCGAGGCTTTGTCAGAACAACAGTTATCTGCATCTTTTGATGAAAAAAGACGTTATTTTTTGCAGTGTTTAACGGACTATTTGTTGCAAATGAGCGGATCAGATTTGTCAAAAGGACTATTTTATTACACTAGTAAACTTTTTTTAGATTGGGTGGATAGCCAAAAGAAAAATTTTGATTTATCAAATCAAGACAGTGTGATAGATGCGTATCGTCGTTACAGCAAATATTTAGTTGATCGCACTTTGCTTGCAGATACTGATGAAGAAAACCTAGCTGCACATACAGCAAAGCAATATCAGCGTAATGCGGCGAAGTTGATAGCATATGTATTTGACTGTCATGAAATTGATATTGTTAGTCAAGCGATGCAAGTACAGTCTCAGCGTTATGATGTTCCTGTTTTTCCAATCGCTAAAGAAGATCATCAGAAAACTTATGCAACTTTGTTGAATGTCTTTCTTGAAATTTATCGTATTGTTGTACAAGAAAATGAATTTCCTGCGCATTTTCAATCTGTGGATGAGGAAAACTTCTATTTTTACTCGAACTTTCATCATCAAACTGAGAAACAACATATTCAGTTTGATGTACAGAGTTATTTAGCCAAGTATAGCTCAATTCCGACATTGTCAAAAATGCTAGCTGATTTTGAGTTAGAAGAAGATAGTGAGCATCGAAAACGTGTACGTGAAAATCGCAATCAAGCGATTCGTAAACTTGAAGAACGTAATAAAGACAAGCGACATTTAGAGCGTGAAAGACTTGCCTCCTACGGTCTTGCCATTGGCATGCTGTTATTTATTGCACAAACTGGTGCAAATTTAGACACTGCTCAACAATTACAACTCGTCAGCATGAAAGTCCTTCCATCCACACAAGGTCGACGTTTCTCGGGAACAAAAAGCCGCGCTAGACGCAAGACAGTACGACCAGAGTTTGGAGTTAATTTTGAGCCGATTTTTAGAAAAATTTTAGAACTTCGGGCTTGGTATATTCAAGATGAGCAGTGTGATTTGGTCTTTCCAATGCGCGATAATATTCGAAAATTAAGTTCAATTGGAAATAGTAAATTACAATCACTAAAAAATTTTTTGCAGCGCATTTTCCCGAAAATGGCTTGGATCACACCACGAGAGTGGCGCAAGCATGTTAGCAGTCAATATGTTGAATTGAGCGATGGTGATTTATTGCTTGAAGTCGAAAAAATGGGACACTCACTCGATACTGCGAAGAAAAATTACAGTCGAACTTCATTTAAAGATGCAGCTCAGCAAATTTCACAATTTTTTAATGAGTTGAGAGAAGTTGCGGTAGCACAAACTCGAACCGTTGAGCGTATTCCTGTGCAAACGTTAGATGAGACTGTTGATGTTCAAACCTTAGCTGTCGGGGCTTGTAC
Organism: Acinetobacter sp. 10FS3-1; assembly: GCF_013343215.1. Classification (NCBI taxonomy): domain Bacteria; kingdom Pseudomonadati; phylum Pseudomonadota; class Gammaproteobacteria; order Moraxellales; family Moraxellaceae; genus Acinetobacter; species Acinetobacter sp. 10FS3-1. The sequence continues at coordinate 2,600,456 of NZ_CP039143.1, read as the reverse complement.
GACCACCAGTCTACAACCTGAAAAAGCAACAGGTTTTACTGCGCAAGCTCCAACTCCAAACTGTCAACAATTTGAGCATTGCTTATTTTGTCAATACTATGCAGTCCACGCTGATGACGAAGATGTGCGTAAGCTTTTATCACTGAAAAGCCTACTCGGCTACGTTAAGCAAAAAGCCACGGACTTAATCAACTGGGAACAGCAGTTTGGGGTTGTGCTACATCGAATTGACGAAGTACTCAACGAATTATCAGACACTTATGAAAATTTACGTGATCGTATTTTTTCGATTCAGGAAGAAGTAGAAAGTGGGGATTTAGATGCCTATTGGCTCAATCATTTTGAATTGCTAATTGATTTGGGGTGGATATCATGAGTTCATTTAATTCATATCTATATTCATTGGGTATTGCTGAGCAGTTCTTACCTGATGAGTACAATCTACAAAATAATCAGCTGACTGTTCCAAGTACTTTTGTATTATCGCGAATGAAGAGTGGGGAGATATTGTCAGTTTATTCAGACAATATCTGGGATCTTTCTCCATATTTACCGAAGTGTGATTGTCGCCTGAATTTTGATAGTTGGCTTGAAAATGCCCGAGAAAATGACTTTCTTTACTGTCAAATTCGGGCAGAAATGAAAAAAATCAGTTTTGCTTTGCTTTATATAAAATCTGGTAAGTCGATTATTAAAAGTATCGAACAGCGGCATACGGTTTTACGCCAGTTTGCAGCAATTGCATATAAAAATGGCTGTACATTACAACAATTATTTAGCGATGTTGCTTATATGTCAAAAGTAAATGATGCTTATGTTGGTGTGAGCTATCAAAAAGCTATCCACATTAAAGCATTTTTAACTGATTGTTTTGCCTTACAACAGCAATACCCATTGCTCATTCCTGCGTTTAGTACATATAAGCCAATAGAGCATTTAGCAAAGTTGGCTGCTCAACTCAGGTTACAGTCAGGCAAAGTAGGCCCACAAACCAAAGTTGTTCCTTCACGGCTTTATATAGCCTTAATTAATGCTTTAGCAGATAAATTGAATGAATTTAATCAAAATGCATCAGCACTTCTGAAATGGTTTCAGCGCAAGCAGCAGGATGCAAATTTTGCTTTGATGGCGACAGAATTTAAGCGTGAAAAAAATGCGGTAAGTTTTGCTGATGCTCGAGATTTACTCGGTTTAACGGCACTGTTTGAAAATAATCAGATTCAAAAACATGCCAACCTCACCCGTTATATGACGCTGATTCAAGGTATGGCCAAGTTGTGGATTCATCTGTTTACAGGGATGCGTGATAATGAAGTGAATCAGCTGTCTTCTGATTGCTATCAAACTATTCAAAGTAACGAGCATCTTGTGCATGTCATTATGGGCTATACATCAAAATTACACGGGGGTGGCAACAAGTCTACGTATTGGATTACGTTTGAAGATATTCAAGTAGGCGTAAATGCAGCACAAAGTATTGGTGAAGTCTACGCCTTACTCAATCCTCACTATGATATGTCTAATCCTGCTGAATACCCATTATTTCCAACGCTATACTCGCAAAAGCATCGAAATAAAAATAACCGCAATATTGAGCATGAAACGGATTTTATCTCTAATTTTGAGGGTGCTCCGACTCGAACACAGTCTAATTTTAATCAGTATTTAAGCCGTATTTCTGTATTGCTTGGAGAGGGGTTGAAAATCACAGAAAGTGATATCGCCGAGCTTGAAGCTTTTGATGGTTTCCGCAATTGGCGAGAAGAAAAAGATTGCCAAGTTGGTGAGTACTGGAATATTTGTACCCATCAATTTAGACGTTCGCTTGCAGTTTATGGCGCTCGTTCAGGCATGATCGGACTTGGCGCTTTGTCAGTCCAATTTAAGCATCTAACAGAGTCTATGACGTTGTATTACCGTAATAATGCGGTATTTGCACCAAATATTTTAGTGAGTGACAGTCAAAAAGAGTTTATTCAAGAACTAGAATATCAGCGCTTGGTGCATTCTTATGCTCAGTTTGAAGATGGTGTAATTAATAGTGCTAGCCGTTTACTTGGTGGTGCAGGAACCTACTTACAGTTGCAAAAAGACCGTGAGCAGTTATTGAAAGTTTTTCCAGATCGGGATGAAACGATTAAGCGCATGAAGAGGGGTGAAATTGCCTATAAGCCAAGTCTATTTGGTGCCTGTACCAACCCTGATTCTTGCGAAAAAATTTCATTTACTGCGATTACCAGTTGTTTGAGCTGTGCCCATGCTGTGTTTGATGCAACAAGTGCTGAAAAAATGCAAAAAGCGGTTCATCGACTACAACGGCAGCAAGATATGCAAGTACAGAACAGTCTGCTATACGGGCAAATGGACAGTGAGATTTTGGCTTTAAACAAAATGATTCAAAAAATTAAAACGATTAATATTGAGGTGTAAAATATGAGTGCACTTAATGATTATTATGCTGCTTTAGAGCGATTAAAAGCCAATAAGGCAACCGTCTTGCCTAAAGGGTCTGCCATTAATAACGATACGGTTGCCATGGAAGCAGGGCGTAAGCGTGGTTCAATTAAGAAGGGCCGTCATGCTGCATTAATTGAGGCAATTGAGCTAGCTGCACAGCAAGCAGGGCAAAATGTACTTTCACCTACGCAACGGATTGAGCAAGCGAAAACTAAGACCAAAGCGGTGAAAAGTGATTATGAGCAGCTGAAAGAAGATTATGAAATACTGCTGGAAAAGTGCAATTCTTTATTGTTGGAAAATTTTGAGTTAAAACAAAAAACGCATCACTGAGGATGCGTTTTTAAGGATATTCAAGATAATTAAGGTGTAACTGTTAAAGTTGCTTTATGAGTACATGACTTACCAACAAACTTTGCATCAGCATCAGATTCACAAGTCCAGGTACCATCTGTGCTACGCACCCATTCAACATGCTTGTCTTTAATACCTGGATTGCCAGAGTTAAATTTAAGAATGATGGCACCAGCACCAGCACCAGTACCTTGTTTTAAAGTAATAGTTCCGTATGTTGGGTTAACAATACCTAAGTCAGCAGGTTTTTGTGCAGGAACATAAGGTGTAGGATTTTCACCAGTTGTTGCAGCAGCTTCATCTGATGTACCATCTGGAAATGCACCATATTCCATTACAAATGATTCGACCCCAGTTTTATTTGAACCAACAGATTGTACCGCAGAAGCAATATTTGAGCGGCCGACATAATTTTGATACTGAGGAATCGCAATCGCAGCAAGAATACCGATAATAGCGACAACAATCATTAACTCGATCAGCGTAAAGCCTTTTTGAGCGTTCATAACATTCTCCACAAATGTTTTGTTAATTTAATTATAAGCTTTGTAAGCTAATTTATAGTTTGCACAAAGTGTGCCAATGCATATTACTCAATTATTTCTTATGAAATCAATAGATTGTTTAATAGATTAAAAATCTTAAAAACTTAAAAGTAAATTTATGTAATTAAGTGACAAAAAATGTCAGTTTTGTCGGTTTTGAGATATGTAAATATAAAAATTGCTTGTACTGGGAAAACTTAAATTATTAGCAGCTAAGCGAGCAGAAAACTATATTGGTTTGGTAGTGGTTGCTTGTGTGGGGATGAAAGTAATTTGAAATTGAAAGTGCTGTTGTATACGGAATATTTCATATATGGGGGAGTAATAGAATGAAACGGCTTAAAGACTTCAAAATACCCGAACGAATACCTCGTCCAGCTGTAAAAGTTTTTTCCATGCAATTTGGTTATGACGAAGCAACTAGACGTATTGTTCTGCATCATGCAAGACGTGTGATTCTTCAGCATAAAAAAGAAATACAGAAGTTGGCTTATAAATGAGTCTGGATTTTCTACTCTATTTTTAGCTTGTCAAAATTTTAAAATAAATCATGACCAGTCTGCTTTTATCAAAATTTATCCTACCACACTGAGTAAAAGCCATTTTCGAATATGGACAAAACTCAAAAATTTGTCCATTAAAAGGCATGTCCATATGGACAAAATGAAGAATGAAGTAAAACAATATAATTCAATGGTTTGATGCATGTCCATATCAGGTGACTTATGGAATGTATTGAATTAATGATTGTGGTTGCGATTATCGGTATTTTGGCTGCGATTGCGATTCCTGCATATCAAAACTACACTGCCAAATCACAGGTTGCTGCAGGCTTGGCGGAAATTTCACCTGCTAAGACCAATGCTGAATCGAAATTAGCAGAAGGTATTTCCGATACAATCACTAGTGCACCGGCTCTTGGTGTTCAGGCGAATACAGGTCGTTGTAGTGATATAGAGGTAAGTGTTGCAAAATCAGGTTTGTCTACACTTACATGTACATTAATTGGAACTTCATCAATTCAAGGTAAAAAAATTCAGTGGTCACGTGCTGCAGATGATGCTACTACTGGAGCAATTGGTGCATGGACTTGTAAAACTGATGTAGCAGCAGATTTTCGTCCAAAAACTTGTACAACAGATCTTTAATTAATGAAAAAGAGAGTATTTTTCAATACTCTCTTTTTATAAAAATGAAAAATATTTTTTTAGTTCTTATAATTTTATTTTATTGTTTGTCAATTTTAAATCCTGCTTTTTATCCTCCTTGGACAAGTTTTATATCAGAATATCTATCATTTTTAGCATTATTATGCTCACTTCCTATTTTTTTTAAACAAAATATAATAATACCTAAAGTCTCTATTTTTATTTTGTTGATAAGTTGTATTCCCATTATTCAATACTTTTTAGGTCAAGTTTATTATATGGATACAGCTTTTGTATCTTTTGGGTATATTTTTGCATTTTGGTTGGCAGTACTAGTTGGTTTTAATGGAACTAAAAATTATAAAAACAGTTTAACTTACTTTTATGGTGTAATTTTACTTTGTGGTTTACTTTCAAGTTTACTAGCAATAGCACAATGGTTGCCTATAACAGTTGATTCTGATTTTTTAATGAATACTAAAGGACGTCCATTTGCCAATATGGCACAACCTAATCATTTATCAACATTTCTAATTTTATCGGTTATTTCATGTGTTTACTTTTTTGAAAATAAAATTATAAATAATAAAATATTACTTTGTTTTAGTATAATTTTATTACTTTCTATTGCTCTAACTCAATCACGTACAGCATGGATTGTGTTCTTAATTTTGTCTCTATATTGGTTACTATCTTATAAAAAAGATATTTTGAGATTAAGTAATAAAGTTGTTATTCTTCATTTTACTTTATTTATAATTTTTTCTATTTCACTTCCTTTAATAAAAAATTTACTAGTTAAGAATCCAACAATCTCAATTTTAGATCGTGCATCTTCTGGCCATGAGAGAATCCAGATATGGTATCAAGCGGTAGAAGCAATTAGGCTTAAGCCTTTCGGTGGTTATGGTTGGAATCAAAGCTCATTTGCTCAATTTGATACTATACGAGATGGTTTTATAAAGTATAAATTGACTAGCTTTCATAATATAGTTCTAGATGTTTTGGTATGGTGTGGGATACCTTTAGGTATACTTATAATAGTATTTTTTTCTTATTTATTAATAAATTTTTTAATTAAGTCTAGTAGCTCGGCTCAAATTTGTGCTATTAGTTTTATTTTAGTTATATTGATACATGCTTTATTTGAATATCCTTTATTTTACTCATATTTTTTATTACCTATAGGGTTTGTATTTGGCTTTATTTTGTATAGCTTTAAAAGTGATGTAATTAAAATACATAGTTTTTTATTTGCTTTCATCTTTGTTCTTGGGGTATTTCTTAGTTTTCATATAATTAGGGAATATAGTAGAATTCCAGACAATATGGTTGCCGCTGAAACACATGAGATGAATGAAAGAAGAGATTTTGTAAAGCTACCATATAAGAAAAATATATTCATAGTTTTTGTTAAACGTGCTGAATGGATTGCTCTATACCCTTGTACCCAGCTTGATGAACAAGAAATTGATGAGCTGAGTTATATGGTTAAAACCTATATGATTCATTATGATTTATTAAAGTTTTCTAAGCTTCTGGCGTATAATAGTTATATAGAACAATCTAAACAATATCTAAATAAAATAAATTATATGTATAATAAAAAATATACTATAAGAGATCTCCAGTGTTCAAGTGAATCATAGTATAAAATTATTTATAGTTTTTTATATCCGCAAAGCAGATTACCCCAAATCTGCTTTTTTGTTTATCATGTGCCCAACTTCTACCGCCTGACATTTCCATGAAATTCACGCTCGCCCTCATCGCAGCAATCCTGATCTCCTTAGCATGGCTCGTACCCATTCACTACCGTCCTTGGGTCACCTATACCGGTGAGCTGTATGCCTTTTTTGCACTGTTCGCTATTGCAGCAGTTTGTCTAAAAGAAAAATTAAGAATTCCGGTCGTTAGCCTGCCTTTACTGCTGCTTGCTGGCGTATCTTTTATTCAGCTACTCACAGGACAGGTATTTTTCTTTAGTATCGCCATGATGGGCTTTATTTTTGTCTTTAGCTTTTGGCTGGCAAGTGTGTTGGGTTATCACCTTTCAACCGGGAACTATGGCCAAGAAAACACCTTCACCAATCTGAGTTATGTGTTTCTGGCTTCGGGCACTGTCACAGGTATTATTGCCATTTGCCAATGGACCAATCTGGATGCAACTTTACCGGGGATGGTCAATATTAGTGGTACACAGCGGCCCTATGCTAATTTTGCCCAGCCAAACAATATGGCGACGTTTCTAGTCATGGCATTAATGAGCTGCCTTTATCTGTATGAAAAGAAAAAAATCCAGACCAATTGGCTATTTGCATGTGCGGTAATTATTGTCATGGGTGTGGCGTTAAGCCAGTCACGTACTGCATGGGTGGCTGCGATTGCGATTATACTGTATCTGGCGTTCTACCAGTATAAAGATATTATCCGCCTAAAATGGTATTACAGTATTGCTTGGTTCATCTTCTTTGTTGCCTATATTATCGCTTTTCCATTACTCAGTCAGTTAGCAACTCAAGTCATGGATGCCCAGGTGGTGCAAAGCCGTGATGTTGTCTCCCGTGCTACGGGGGATATGTCACGCCTCGCGATCTGGCAGCAAATGCTGGCAGCCATTCAGGCGCAGCCATGGTTTGGCTATGGCTGGTATCAGAGCAGTGTGGCTTTTGTCTCGATTAGTGATACCGTACAAGGTCCAGTCTGGATTCGCAGTGCACATAATTTTATTTTGGACTTTTTGCTCTGGAATGGACTGGTTATTGGCCTGCCATTTTTAGCCTATTTCGGTTATTTGGGTTATCAGCTACAACGTTGGGTCAGCACACCAGAGTCTGTCATCGGAATCTTGATGATCGGGGCTTTTGTCACCCATGCCATGTTTGAGTTTCCACAGCACTATGCCTATTTCCTGTTACCGGTGGGTTTTATTCTGGGTACGGTTCTGGCCCAACATCCAAAAATTAAAGTAATAGTTATGCCATCAATCGGCCTGAAATTCATTTTCGTTTTCGGATTAATTTTACTGATTATAATTTATCGGGATTACGATACCGTGGTTCCAAAATTGGGTCAAAGTATCCGCTATGAAAAACAGCCTGAGAACATCACCAATCAGCAACCTGTTTATCTGCTGAGTGAGTTTAATCACCGTATTGCCTGGATTCGACTCAATCCTTATACGAAAGTGTCTGCTGAACAGATTATGCAAGGCGAGCAGATGGTACTGAGCTATCCGACTAAATACAATCTACTGAAATATACCAAACTTCTGGCGTTTAATGGGAAAGAAAAAGAGGCACGGCAGCAGCTGAATCGTTTAAAAGTCATTCAAAAAACCGAAGTCAGTTATGAGGAGCTGATTCAGGAGATGCCGAAATAAAGCCAATAAAAAGCCAGCAGTTGTTTAATGCTGCTTCATAGTTGAAGTAATGGGGCTTTAAGTGACGAGGGTGTGGCAGGGATGCCACACATTACCCATCACGACAGGACGTCGTGTATGGGTAATAAAAGACTTTTGCCTACTTTGGGTCTTTCCAAAGTAGGGTGTTGCCTGTACAAATCCATTTAAACTTTTAAAGGAAAGATGAGGCTGTGTAATATTTAACTATATATGAATAAAGATCATCTATTTAAAAAACTCTCGAATTGTTTTTGATACTTCATGCCATTCAAACGAGAGCCTAATTAAAATTGTGGGACAGCAGTGGCATCTGCTGGCTTTTTTATTAACTTACTTTAAGCTTAGAGCTGGCTCTGAATATAGTTTTCAATACCAATACTTTCAATCAGGTCTAACTGAGTCGTGGTCCAGTCCAGATATTCCTCTTCTTTGTCCAGAATATCCTTCAGTAAGTCACGGCTTACATAGTCCATGTGCGTTTCAGCCAGCGCAACGGTCTGCTGAATAGTTTCAATATTTTCTTTGACCTTGCGTACATCACACTGCAAGACTTCTTGAGTATGCTGGCCAATATACAACTTGCCCAGATGCTGTAAATTCGGTAAGCCTTCTAAAAATAAAATACGCTCAATAATCTTGTCGGCATGTTTCATCTGACGAATTGATTCTTTATATTCTGCCGAACCGAGTTGCTCAATCCCCCAATCATTAAACATGCGTGAATGCAGAAAATACTGGTTAATGGCAGTGAGGTGGTGATACAACACCTGATTGAGCTGATTAATCACATCACGATTGCCTTTCATCGCATAACTCCATTTAAAACCTGATTGGTTTTCTAAGTAAAAAGTTGTTTTATAGGATATTAAAACATGTTCCAGCAAGATGGTGAGTAATTTATAGAACAGCAAATGAAAATCGCAATCAAGTACAGCTGCAGCGAATGACTCACAATAAAAACCCGCCAGAGTCAGAGGCGGGGGAGGAAATGATGTTAAATCATTTATTTTACTTTTTATTCTTATCTTTATCGGGTTTAGGCAGCCACCGCCAAACGAGCTGCAAGTTGGGAAACTTCATCACTGATGATCATGCGTGCTTCTGGAGCACAGCGTCCACAACAAGTACCTAAATCCAGCATATCGCGCACGTCACGATAACTTTCTGCACCATTTGCAATAGCATCTTTAATGTCTTGATCTGTAATGCCACGGCATAGACAAACATACATAGGATACAACCACAGTGAATAAATAAGATAAGTAATATTATTGATAATTGTTATCGTTTGTCAATAAAAATCATTTGAAAAAATATTTATTATGATTGGTGATTTAAATAAAAATAATATAATTAAGCGGAAATCTGAATGCAATTAGATTTCCGCTCAAGCCTAAGACCTTATAAAGAATAATGACCTTAAGAGGTGGGTTTTTTAATAAATTATTGATTAATAACCACTATTCCATCCATCTCAACCAAAGCATCTTTGGGTAAGCTGGCTACACCTAAAGCGGCGCGTGCAGGGTAGGGCTGGGCAAAATATTCGCCCATGATCTGGTTAACCAGCTGGAAATGAGACAGATCAGTTAAGAAAATATTCAGCTTGACAATATCCGCCAGCGAGCCACCCGCAGCTTCACACACTGCTTTTAAGTTATCAAATACGCGGCGAATTTGTGCTTCAATACCTTCAACCAGTTCCATACTGTATGGGTCCAGACCGATTTGGCCGGATAGATAAAGCGTATCTCCAGCAAGAATGGCTTGTGAATAGGTGCCAATCGCAGCAGGGGCATTTTCAGTATGGATCACTTGGCGGGACATCAATTTCTCCTTTTATCATCGAGATACATCATAGTAGATCAATTCAACTGGCAAAAGCATTATCGTTTTAAGTGATTAACTTGCTTTGGACGTTTCGGCAATCTTGAGGGGATGTTCCAGACGGCTGATGCGAGGGAAACCAAAATGCATGCGCAGTTCACGAATAATCTGGGCAATGTGCTTGCGGTTATGCACTACGACATTGACATAGGTTTTGTCTTCGTAAGTGCGTACCATTTCGACCCCAGATTTGGCTTTACGGCACTGGTAAATCAGGTCAGAAATCTGCTCGTCATTCATCGCCAGATCAATCTTTAAATAGGCGGTAAAGTTGACATCCTCCAGATCATCCGAGGTCCATTGCAAGAGCATAATATTTTCAGGATGCTGGTTTTGCTCATGCAGTAGGTTATGGCAGCGTAAACGATGCACAATCAGGCCACGACGGGTAAGATGCCCCTGAATCGGATCACCCAGAACCGGATTGCAGCAATGGGCATATTTGACATCCACACCTTCAGTTCCCTTGATCAGACGAGTCGAGCTGTTGGCTTCCTGTTGCTGGTCTTGAGAGAACAGGTGATTGGCGACCAGTTGCGGTAATAAGTCCCCGACCGCAATCTGTTCAAAAAACTGCTCTTTACTGACCACATGGCGCCATTGCAGCAGATTGTGCCAGTCTGCCTCGGTCAAATCACCGACAGAGCGCTGGAATAATTTTAATGCACGACTTAAAGCCTGCTGACCGACCAGACGCTGTTCGTCTATATCCTGATCACGCAGAATATTCTGAATGGCACGACGGGCTTTTTGGGTGTTAATAAAGCTGAGCCAGTCGGGGTTTGGGGTTGCCAGCACATCGGTAATAATTTCGACCACCTGACCGCTAGAGAGTGGTGTGGAAAGCGGTTTAGTATCTCCATTAATTTTGGCACCAATGGCATGGTTGCCCAAGAAAAGACTGGCAGCATAGGCAAAATCAACCGCGGTCGCGCCTTGGGGTAATTCATGCAGATGCCCATGCGGAGTATAGACCCAGATTTTTTCCTGATGCAGATAATCCAGTAATTCACTAAAGGTGGTTTTGGCACATTCCCCATCAATTAGACCATTCAGGTTTTGCATGGAAGCCTGAATGGCAGAGCGACAGGCTTGTGGTGCATTTTCACCCAGAACTACGCCAAAGCGTGCAGCCTTGCGCATCAACTCGGTTTGAATGGTAAGCGACAAGGTGGTCTTTTCACCTTTCAGGCGCATTAGCAGTGACTGGTTACCGCCAGGTAGTGGACGGCGGATATGATCTTCATAATGCAGGACCTGGAAGTTTTCTCGTAGAATGTCTGCAAGGCGGTCACAGTCGGCAATGCTTTGTAAAATAATTTCAAAGGCATGGCTATGGGTCAGTTCTTGTAAGTCAATATCGTTTTTGACGAAGTGACGCAGTAGCTCGATATTGTTGTTTTTCTTTTTAATACGACCATGAATGTGATGCTGTTGTAGCAGTTCGGCCAGATTGACCTCCCAGATGCTCTGATATTCACAGCGTTTCGGTTTGGTCTGTAATAATGCATCCTGAACATTATTAAACATATCCAAATCAAGATTCTGATAGCACAGGTGTTCCAGATTGTCGGCCATTTCGTTCATGCCGACAATACGCGCCATCGGCACAAAAATATCAAAGGTTTCCTGTGCAATCCGCATGCGTTTATCTGGCCGCAATGACTCTAAAGTGGTCATGTTGTGATAACGGTCAGCGAGTTTAATAATAATGACACGTGGATCTTGTAAAGTGGCTTGCAGAATTTTTCTAAAAGAAGCAGCTTTATTATATTCTTTATCACTGGAATGACTCAGTTTGGTGACGCCATCTACCAACTCTGCAACGGTACGGCCAAATTTCTCGCTAATATCATCTTTGTTAAAGTCAGTATCTTCAATCACATCATGCAGCAGGGCGGCCATCAGGGTTTCAGTATCCAGCCGCATATGAGCCAAAATACAGCTTACCGCAATCGGGTGCAGAATATAGGGTTCACCACTTTTACGGGTAATGCCTTCATGGGCCAGATCTGCATAATCACAAGCCGCAAGCACACGCTCGACTTCGCTTTCATTTAAATACGCGTCGATAATGATATGTAATTGTTGCTTGGCTTGACTGACCTGTGGCCCTGGCATAAAACACCTTTTAAACTGGATTTTCTTACAAACAAAAAACTGAAAGCTCTAATGAAATCGAAATCATAAAGCTTGTCAATTTTTTTCATGCTTAAAAGCAGAAAACCGGGACAAACTCGGGAGCTAACTGTTAAGTTATAACCGTTCTAGCATAAATATAAAAGCCAGAAAACAAAAAAAGCCTAGTTTTAAACTAGGCTTTTTTCAGGAGGAGGGCTTATTGGAAAGAAAAGCCATCCAGATTAAGGTTGTTTGCAGAAAGTGCCAGATCCAGGCTCGAAGTTTGATAATCCTGATCACGCTGTTTTAAAATATCTTTGGACACATGCCCTGCAGCAATTTCACGCAAAGCCACTACAGTCGGTTTGTCGTTGTCCCATTCCACAGTCGGTTCAATGCCTTGACGTGCCAATTGACGCGCGCGTTTGCTTGCCACTAGTACAAGCTCAAAGCGGTTGTCTACATGGTCTAAACAATCTTCAACGGTTACGCGTGCCATAAGAATTCTCGTTTGAATAGTAAATTTTAACAGACTGCACAGTATAAAAGGCTTTGCCTAGAGACTCAAGTTTTAATCACTCGGCGCTCGGTGTAATTAAAGCCTGGATCAGTTTTTCATGACGGTGCGCCTGCTGAGATACCACCAGACGATTGGCAATAATCACGGATTCAAGGTCGTGCAGCGCCTTGTTAAAGTCGTCATTGATAATCACATAGTCAAAATTGGCATATTGCTGCATGTCTTCAACTGCACAGCTGAGACGGTGTTCAATTACTTCGACAGAGTCGGTGCCGCGGTTGGAGAGGCGTTGACGCAAGTCAAACTGGCTTGGCGGCAGGATGAAAATCTGTTTGGATTCAGGAAATAAGCGACGTACCTGCTGTGCGCCTTGCCAGTCAATTTCCAGTAAAACATCATGGCCCTTGGCCAGCTGTTCCTGGACTGTGGCCTGAGCCGTACCATAGTAATTACCGAATACTTCTGCGTATTCAATAAAACCGCCTTGATTGACCAGATTTAAAAAATCTTCTTTGGTCGAGAAATGATAATGTACGCCATCTAGTTCGCCAGGTCGTTGACCGCGTGTCGTATGAGAGACAGAAACATGAAGATTGTTGACACGCTCAAGTAAGGCTTTAACAAGGGATGTTTTGCCCGTTCCAGACGCTGCGGAAACGACAAACAAGAGACCCGACATGATATTTTTCCTGATATGATAAAATATCTTCTCTATTTTAGAGTAGACCGGCTTTAAACTAAATAGTTGTGAGTCGAATGTTTACATTTATTTCAATTGAACCGCTAAAAATGGTGTGAGTATTGAGGATTCTATGGAAATTGTCTTAGCCAACCCGCGTGGTTTCTGTGCTGGTGTTGATCGTGCAATTGCGATTGTGAACCGGGCCCTAGAATGCTTTAATCCACCCATTTATGTGCGTCATGAAGTGGTCCATAATAAATTTGTGGTGGATGACCTGCGTCAGCGTGGCGCGATTTTTGTCGATGAACTCGATGAAGTACCAGATGACAATATTGTGATTTTTAGTGCACATGGAGTATCTAAGGCGGTACAGCAAGAAGCGGAGCGTCGTGGCCTGAAAGTTTTTGATGCGACGTGTCCGCTAGTGACCAAAGTACATATTGAAGTGACCAAATATGCCCGTGAAGGGATTGAAGCCATTTTAATTGGTCATGAAGGCCACCCGGAAGTCGAAGGCACCATGGGTCAATACGACAAGAAAAAGGGTGGTGAAATTTATCTGGTTGAAGATGAAGAGGATGTCGCCGCTTTAACTGTACGTAATCCTGATAAAGTCGCTTTTGTCACACAAACCACTTTGTCCATTGATGATACTGCTAAAGTCATTGATGCGCTTCGCCAGAAATTTCCGAATATTCAGGGACCGCGTAAGGATGATATCTGTTATGCCACGCAAAACCGTCAGGATGCGGTGCGCGATCTGGCATCTGCTTGTGATGTGGTTCTGGTGGTCGGTTCGCCAAACTCGTCTAACTCAAACCGCTTACGTGAACTGGCTGAACGTATGGGGAAAGCAGCTTATTTGGTGGATAATGCGGATGAGCTGCAACAAGGCTGGTTTACTGAGAATACTAAAATTGGAGTTACCGCTGGAGCGTCTGCGCCAGAAATTCTAATTAAACAAGTCATTCAGCGTTTACAGGACTGGGGGGCACTGGCACCTCAAGAGCTGGATGGACGTGAAGAAAATATCACTTTTAGTTTGCCCAAAGAGTTGCGCATTCCTGTAACTCAGGCTTAAAAGGTGTTGTAGTTAACAGTTTAATTTTACTCAAAAATTAACGGATGATTGCCAAATGACAGTTATCCGTTTTTTTATGCCTTTTATCTTGTAATGTGTGGTTTCTGTAAACAATTAGAATAAGATTTTTAATAGGGTAAAGTTTTGTTGCTGGGGGGCGCATGCAGAAAAATAAGGGATTTACGCTGATTGAGTTGATGGTGACGATTGCGATCTTAGTAATTGTGACGATGATGGCGGCGCCATCATTTGGCAATATGATAAAAAACCAAAAATTTAAGTCAAATGCAAATGCCTTGATCGATAAGATCAAGCAAGCACGTACTTATGCAGTATTGAATCATCAAGGGGTTACTTTAAAGCTAAACGTTGCTGGGACAGATAATCCACCTATTTTTAACTGGATTAGTGAAGGCTCAGCGCGGCTAAAAAATGCGTCTGACACGGAAGTCGAATTTGATAAACAAGGTTTTTTGCGTTCTACCTTTGATGTAATTGAAGTTTGTAAGAATACGGGTAGCAGTGAATCAATAAAAATTACGTTAACAGCATTGGGACAAATACATAAGGTTGAAAAGGGAGCTTGTACATGATTTCAAAAGATCATCAAAAAGGTGTTGGTCTGATTGAGGTATTGGTTGCCTTAGTTGTGCTGGCAATAGGTGTACTTGGATATGTAATGCTACAAATGAGGGCATTAGAGGCGACAGCAGAAAGTGCTCAGCGTGTACAGGCAATGAATATTGCCCGTGATCTGGCTGAACGTATCCGTGTTAATAGGGATGGATGGACATTTGGCACAACCCCTACATCCTATCTTACAGAAATGTCAAATGCTTCTAAACAAATAAATAATGAAGATTCCAAGGATTGTAGTATTGAATTTTGTAGTGGTGCTGAGCTAGCAGACTATGACGTAGATGAAATTGTTACTTTTGCTCAAAATTTAGGTATGAGTATGAATTTGATGCAATGTCCAAAACAATCCACTTCAAGTACAACTAATGGGCGTTATTGTGTATATGTTGCTTGGGGAAATACATCTGCAACAAATGATGCAGGAACAACAGATTGTACAAATGGAGCTTCATACAATATTAAATCGACCTGTGTGATTATGGAGCTTTACCAATGAAACAAACTGGTTTTACGCTCATTGAACTCATGATTGCGATGGCATTAGGTTTAATTATTGCTGCTAGCGCAACTTTATTGTTTTTATCTGGGCAGAAAAATCTCGTTTTGCAGAATAGTGCGAACAGGTTGCAGGATGACCAAAGTTTTGGTCTGTCCTATCTGACATCTCATATTCGCATGGCTAATTTGAATAATAATTTGGCAACAGTAAAGCCTAATGTTGCTAAGTCAGGCATTATTTTTAATAAAAATAACCTACCAAGTGGGGTCACTGGTCATGCAGACTTTAATGATAAGTACAGCTCCTTAACTACGCAAGATGAAAGTAACTTTGTAAGTACTGGTGCAGTGAAAAATGACCAGTTGGTCATTCAATATCGTCCTGCTGAAGTTGGTGGATTTGATTGTGCTGGTGGGAAAATTGATTCACGAGATGAGTTTATTGTGGAACGATATTTTGTAAGAGCAGACAATAGCCCTGCTAATCATGAAACTACAGCCCAGGAAAAAAAAGTTTTAGCTTGTGCTGCAGGAAGATATAGCATCCCTGAAGAGGGTGCTACAGAAACTTTAGATTCAACACTTTATAACAATGGTGAAATTATTTTAAAAAGAGTTGAGTTATTTAAGGTGAGATTTTTAGTACAGGATGGAAGTGCAAAAAAATATATGACTTTGGAGGATTATGCAGATCTTACTTCAGATCAACCTCGTATTTTATCGGTACAATTGGCTGTGATTTCCAGAGCTTCTGATGCTACTACAGAGAGCACAGTGCCTGTTGCGCCAACATTTAAATTATGGAGTGATTTTGAAGTAACGTTAAATTCAGGTCAGCCTAGACGTTATTTAAGGACTCCGATAGTGCAGACCGTGGCATTACGCAATGCTTTGGGGGATCGATAATGTATAAAACACAACATGGTGCTACTCTCATTGTCGTTCTCCTGCTGTTGGTGGCTATTACAGTAATAGGTGCTTTAGCAATTCGTTCTAGTACTACACAGCTTAGAGTAGCTACAGCAAGTCAGGCGCAGCAGCTCATGTTGCAAAACTCAGACGCAGCTTTATTTCAATTAGAAAATCCAAGTGAATTAAGTAGGCAAATGGCATTGAATGGCATGTTTGGCTTCATTAAGGCGGAAGACGACTCTGGTAAAGAATTGGTTTTTTGTTATAAGGCCGGTGACACTAATTTTTTTGATTTTACTAAAGCGAGTTTAATTAACTGGGATGGTAATACAGTAACCAATACCGGTTTGAGTCAACTCGGTTTTTGTAAGATTGATTCGGGATACTTCAGTACTCATCGAAAAACTGTGATGACGCAAGTTGCAATTAAAGCAGCGGATATGTCAGAAGCGGCTGCTTTCCAACATATACAAACTGGAACAGATGTTGAAACAGCAAAAGCTGATCCAGCACAGTTATATACGGTTGTGGCGACTACAATTTTCCCCAATCTTTCTGAAAATACTAATTTAACTAGCAATCAGTTATCGTCAGCTATAAAAAACTGTTTTAGTAATCATTTTAATGCAATTCCTGAAACCAGAGCAGAGTCACTCCAAGGTGAAATTACGGAAGATTCAACTGAAGATGAAAAAGAAGCAATTCGTTTGGCAAAATTAACAGTTTCACAGTGTTTAATTGATTTAGGGGTGCCTACTCACACGCAGGTAGCACGTTATTCACTCATGCAAAATATTGTTAAATAATTGGGGACATAGCAATGAAAAATAAGACAAAACATGGCTTAGTCACAGGGTTAACAGCTTTAAGTACAGCAATTATTTGCCAAACTAGTATGACCTATGCCAGTGATATTGAAATTTATAAAGCTCCTACAACTGGTGGTGCAACGCTCATGTTTGTGCTGGATCTGTCTGGCTCAATGTCTCAATCTGTGGACCAATCAGTACAAAAAGATTTTTTTGGAGGTACAAGTACTTCATGTACTAGTGAGTCGAAAGTTGTACGGACTAGATTTAATAATAAGAATTTTGATTATAACGGCACATTTTGTTATATCTCTCAAACAACTTACAATGGTTTAAGCTCCACTCTAAAAACTAAGCTTGATCGAGAAGTTGAAGCTAAAACATGTATGAAAGAGGTAAGGGTTTTTAGGAGGTGGCAATCCGGTAAGTGGGTGAATTATGATGAAATGGCTTATAGTTGCCCTGACCGAGTAACAATGCTCGTTCGCAGCATGTTTGATCTAATTAGCGGTAACTCTTCAGTGGATGGAGGTAAAATTGCTACGACTAACACGCCTTTGCCAGATACTGCATCCATTGGTTTCACTAAGTTTTATAATGCAACACCCTCTACAGAAACATCACCTTTGACACTTAAGACTGAAAACAGAGAAACTTTACTGAATTATGCAAAAAATTGGCAAGCACGAGGAGGGACTCCAATTGCACGTGCTTATTCAAGAGCTGCTGTAGATCTAGTAGATCATATGTCTAGAGTGGAAACAGCTTGTGCCGGTTATGGGATGTATTATTTAACTGATGGTGATCCATCAGTTGATAACTCAGGAACAGCAAGAACAACAGTAAACCCTAAATTAACAGAAAAGGTGACAACTTCACAATGTTATGGTACTAGTGATAGTCAATCTTGGCCTTGTGTAGAAGCTATAGCTCAAAAGCTACAAGAGAGAAAAAATACTGAAGGTGCTGAAGTTAAAACAGCCGTTGTGGGTTTTGGCACAGCATTTAATTTTGCACATAAAACAACAGGAAATAATGTTGTTTATAATCCTGAAACTACATATACGGATAAGATGCTCAGTGATTACTTTAAAGATAATACACTTGCCGCAGCGAAAGCCGCAGTGAAAGGAAAGGGAGGGTGGTATAGTGCCTCTAATACATCTGATATTGTAAATAGTGTACAGAATTTTGTTGAATCAATTAAAGTGCCTATTCCAGCAATCACGACAGGTACTGCTGCAATTCCTCAAGACCATCTTAATCCAATCGCGATTCAGTCTTATGCCTATTTCCCTCAATTTCAACCGAAACCTTCTGAAGACTTTGAAGCTTGGTTTGGCAATTTAAAAAAATTTAAGGTTAAAGATGGTGTGCTTGTTGGCCAGTCCAATACAAAAGTATTTGGTGCAGATGGTGAGCTAAATACTTCAACTAAAGATTTATGGGTAAATGGTGCCTCTGCTGATTTGCAGGTTTATGGTGGTTTACTGAGTAAACTGAATTTGCAAACATTTACTGATGGTACTGATTTTGCGCGAGCTGTTTATACCAATGCTGGTGGTTCAATTCAGAAAGTTAACCTGAAATACATGCAAGAAAAAATCGCTACAGGTAATAATAAATACCTGTTGGGAGCGCTTGGTTATGATTTAACAGAAACTGAATTGGATGAGTTGGCTGCTTTAGATTCTCTAGAACTCACAAATTTAGCGAACAAGGAGCAAAACCGCTCGATAGGTGCAATCATGCACTCTACACCAGTGTTATTAACCCAATCAGGAAAAATCACTTATAGCGATACTAAAAAATCGAATGAAACTGTTGATCGCAATGACTATATCTTATTTGGAACGACACAAGGTGCATTACATGTTGTAAAGACAGGACGAGAAGCAGATACATATGCTACTGGTGTAACACCTGCGAGTTATGATGGTGGTAAGGAGGTATTTACTTTTTTACCGGAAGAGATGTTATCGGCTCAGCCGAAAGCCTTATTAAGTGAGCCAAATACTGTAGGTAATGGTATGGATCAACTCTATTATGGTATTGATGGTGCATGGACAGCACATACAGAATATGTCTATAACACTACTTCCGATAAATTTGAGGTCAATCCTTCATCAGGTAAAAAAGGTAAACAATGGGTTTATGGTGGCATGCGAATGGGCGGTTCAAGCTATTATGCATTGGACTTAACAGATATTGATCAACCGAAAATTAAATTCCGCATAGATCCTGAATCTAGCAAAGTTTATAAAACAAATGATGTATTTGGTACTATTTATGGTGATTTAAGCAAAATGGGGCAAAGTTGGTCAAAGCCAACCATTGCATATGTGCAGTGGAAAGGGCAACGCAAACTAGTCATGTTGGTCGGTGGGGGTTATGACCCACAATATGAGAATTTTACAGCAGGAAAGACGACTAAAGGTGCTGGTGTTTACATGTTTGATGCTGACACAGGTAATTTGTTATGGTCGACCTATGATGCATCTGTTGGAGATAAATCTCGTTTAGAATATAGTGTTGTTAGCCAAATCAAAGCAGTTGACCGTGAAGGTGATGGTGATGTAGATCATTTATATTTTGGTGATTTGGGTGGACAGGTATTCCGTATTGATTTGAAATCTAATCATAGCTCTTCTGACGCAAAAGCAGACTTTGCTAAAATTACTCGTTTAGCGGATTTCAAAGAAACAGGGAAATATGCACCGCGTTTCTATGAAATGCCAACGTTCAGTGTATACCGTAATGCGACAGGTATGTTTGCGGTGGTGAGTATTGGTAGTGGTAACCGTAGTACGCCGTTATTAGGTAAGGTAATTGATTCAAAATATGTGGTTAATGGCGAAAGTGGTATAGAGAATCTAAAATTATTAAACGATGCGATCTATAATATTTATGATTTAGCGGTCATGGATACAAATCCTGCGGCTTCAACGAAAGGTCCATCAAGCATAACTCGAACTAACTTAAAAAAAATAACGGATAACGATCGTGAGCTAGCTTCTGAGGATGATATTGCTGGCGAGGGTTATAATGAAAACTCTACCTATAAGGGTTGGTACTATGAATTTACGTCTTCTGCCTCAGTTAACAACCGTAAGGCTGTAGAAAAAGTTCAAAGTGATTTGGTCTTATTAGATTCTGACTTATATGTAAGTACATTTGATGCTGAAGGTGTAGGCAGTACAGAATCATGTGGTGCGGGGATTTATGGGTCAAGTCGAGCACATCGTTTCTGTATGCCATATGGACAATGTGGTGTGGATGATACAGTAGATAGTAATACGATGACTTTAGGTAAAGGGTTATTGGGTATTACTTTAGGTCAAAGTGAAGATGCCCAGGGATTGCCTTATCGTAGTATTGTTGGTCCTGTAGAAAATCGTAATCCTAGCAGCAACAAAATTTTAAATACATTATATCGTAATAAAATAAAGTTGACTCCTTATAGCTGGTACGAGCGAAATTAAGGAGGATATGGTGAACGAATATAAAAAGGGGTTTACACTAATTGAACTAATGATTGTGGTGATGGTGATAGCTATCATCGCTGCAATCGCTTTTCCAAGTTATCAGAGTTATATACAGCGTTCTGTTGAGTCTGCAGCAAAGCAGCGAATACAGCATATTGCGAACGAATTGGAAAAATACAAGGCTCGCCAATTCAATTATCTGAATTATGCTATTGAAGATGGAATGAATTATTATCCGACTTCTACCAATGCTAAATATACATTTAGTGTTAAAGATGGGGATGACACAGATAATGCACTGACAGATACAGATGCAACAGGTAGAAGTTGGGTGATTCTTGCTACCCCCAGTGCGAGTTATCCAAAATTGCAGCAATTTGTCATGACGAGTACAGGGTTGAAATGTAAAAAGGTACAAGGTAGTAGGATTGATCTTGACTGTAATGGGGAAACTTCATGGACAGATTAAGAAACGGTTTTACACTTATTGAATTAATGATCATAGTGGCAATCATCGGTATATTAGCTGCTATAGCTTTGCCATCCTATCAGGGTTATAAGATCAGGGTAAATCGAGTAGATACTCAAGCAGAACTCATGGAGGCTGTGAGTAAGATTAATCGTTATAAGATTGCAAATTTTCATTATAAAAAGTCAGCTACCACAACGATTAGTTTAAGCGACTTGGGTATCTCAGGCATATCTGAAAATGGTCTTTATAATTTGAGTCTGGTTTTTCCAGCTGAGATAAAATCGGATGGTTCTACAATAGCTAATTATACACGTTGGGTATTAATTGCTGATCCGATTACGTCAGAATCGCAGCGGGGGAATGGTGCAATGTGTATTGATTATCAAGGATTCCGACATTGGTCAAAGACAACAACGCTAACAAATTGTGCAGCTTCATTGATGAACACTTCGACTTGGGACGGGCGCTAAACCTAAAATTGTAGCCAACCCACTTTTTAATCTTTCATTCAGGGCGAACTTCGCGTAAAATACGGCCCTCTATGAAAGGGGTTTGAATTGTGTCGATGGTCGATACAGGGATAATCCGTAAAAACTATAAGGTTCTATCATGGTTGTTATTCGTCTTACTCGTGGTGGTGCTAAAAAGCGTCCATTCTATCAAATCGTTGTAACTGACAGCCGCAATGCGCGTGACGGTCGTTTCATCGAACGTATCGGTTTCTTCAACCCAACAGCTCAAGGTAAAGCAGAAAAACTTCGTTTAGATGCTGATCGTTTCGCTCACTGGGTGGCTCAAGGTGCTCAACCTTCAGAGCGTGTTGCTTCTTTAGCTGCTCAAGCTAAGAAAGCTGCAGCTGCTGCATAATTTTAACGAATTAAGTAGTAGGTAGCCCATGACACCAACACAGAATGTTCCCGAAGATCGTATTCAGATTGGACAGTTACGTTCAGCATATGGATTAAATGGGTGGCTCTGGGTCTATTCCAATACAGAACCCATGAGCAACATATTTGACTACCTGCCTTGGTATATTGAGACCAAAGCAGGTTGGCAAATTGTCGATGTAAAACGTTGGAAACCCCATGGTAAAGGCCTGGTGGTCAGCTTGAAAGGTGTGAGCGATCGCACCGCAGCAGATAACCTGGTGGGTGCAAATATCTGGATTGCAAAATCGCAACTGCCACAAGCAGGCGTGGACGAGTATTACTGGTCTGATCTGAAAGGCCTAACGGTGTTAGGTCTGGACGACGATGAGCAGGAAGTCAACCTCGGTCAAATCCATGAGCTGTTTGAGACAGGTGCCAATGACGTTATGGTGGTTCGTGCGACTGCCGAGAGCGTTGATGGTGAAGAGCGAATGATTCCATGGCACAAAGATGTGGTCCAGCATGTTGATCTCGAAGCTGGTCGTATCTACGTAAATTGGGGCGTAGATTACTAATATTTCGGAAATAGAGGAGCCTGCGATGTTTTTTGCAGTCATTACGCTTTTTCCTGAAATGTTTGAAGCGATTACAGCCTACGGGATTAGCGGGCGCGCAGCAAAACGGGAATTGATGCAGATTCACTGTATTAATCCACGTGATTTTGCGACGGGCAACTACAAACGGGTGGATGAACGTCCATTTGGGGGTGGTCCGGGTATGGTGATGATGGCTGAGCCGCTGGCAAAAGCAATTCATCGTGCCAAAGAGCTTGCAAGTGATGCCGGTGCGGTTCATGTACCGGTGGTGTATATGTCACCACAAGGTAAAACCTTAAACGAAGCAGCAGTACAGGATTTCGTTCAGTATGACGGTCTGATTGTACTCTGTGGACGTTATGAGGGGGTCGATGAGCGTTTGATCCAGAAATATGTTGATCAGGAATGGTCAATCGGGGATTACGTCTTGTCGGGCGGTGAGCTGCCTGCGATGGTTTTATTAGACAGCATTATTCGGAGACTTCCGAATGCCATGTCTGATGAGCAATCTCATGTGCAAGACTCCTTTGTGGACGGTCTGTTAGACTGCCCGCAATATACCAAGCCAGATCATTTTGAAGGTTTGGATGTGCCTGAGGTATTAAAGTCCGGGCATCATGCAAATATTGAAAAATGGCGGTTTTTGCAGCGTTACCAGCGTACACTTGAACGCCGCCCAGAGTTGGTGGAGCAAGTTGAGCTAAGCAAGCAGCAAAAAAAATGGCTCAAAGATGAGCAAAGGTAAGTAAACTTAAAGCACTGCTTTAAGGCTTTACCTGAGCAAAATACTTAAATTTAATTAAGTATTTTATTCGGCTCTTTATGTATTGAAGTGGTCAAGCATAAAGAAAAAGTTTAATGGGTAACATGCGCTTTAGCCTCTATACCCTGCGGATATCAGACCCCTTCTGACCCGCGCTAATCGGAGATACCCCATGAGCGGTAAGCATCCTTTAGTTCAAGCAGTTGAAAATGCACAATTAAGAACAGATCTACCTGAATTTGCACCAGGTGATACAGTTATTGTTTCTGTAAAAGTAAAAGAGGGCGATCGTGAACGTCTTCAGGCTTTTGAAGGTGTGGTAATTGCGATCAAAAACCGTGGTTTAAACTCTGCGTTTACAGTTCGTAAAATCTCTAGCGGTGTTGGTGTTGAACGTGTTTTCCAAACACATTCTCCAATCGTAGCTAAAGTTGAAGTGAAACGTCGTGGTGCCGTTCGTCGTGCTAAACTTTACTACCTGCGTGAATTGTCTGGTAAAGCTGCGCGTATCCGTGAAAAATTACCAGCTCGTAAAGTTAAAGCTTAATTTTAAGTTTTATCACGAGTTAAAAAATGCGCCTATCGGCGCATTTTTTATATCTGTAGTTTAGTATTTTATATGCCTGTACTTTTAATCTGTTGGCCGGTGAATGGAAAACCACCACTTGCTCATCCTGAATATTACCAAAGTTGTCCCCTCATCATGTTTTTTTAAAACAACTGAAGTATTCTCTACAGTCGCTCCAGGATCCTCTTTGACCTTAAAGTCCCTGTAACTTTAAACGGTTGGCATGTTGGCGATAGACATTGACCGGATCAGGGGCAAAAAGACTTTTAAGACCCAATACCATATTAACCTCGTCCAGATGATTCCAGTGGTAATTATCGCGAATGGTTTTACCGAATTTTGCGCTACAACGTGCCACCAGGCCATCATTATCCCGTCCTCCATCTATTAATAAGCTGGTGAGCTGTAAAGCGGAGTCCGGATCAAGAATATTGGTGACCGTTCCAACACCAGTAAAAGAATAGTGGTAAATGCTTCCCTGTTTATAGCTGCCTTCTCCACAGCTTGTTGTAGGCATCCCGAGGGGATATTTCTGGTTAAATTCAGCTGCGCCGGCCAGTGTAAGACTGTTACCTGCCGCCATGGAATCATGCGGGAAACTGTTCGGGTTTAGGCCCTGTGCCCAAGTGATTGCTTTAGACATCAGATTAATGCTACCGACCAAAGCTTCTTCAATAACCGTGCCTTGCGCTTTTAGAATTAAATCCGCCACTGTAGAACCTTTATGGGGTGCGCCCACTGTAGTTAAGGAGGCAACGGAGTTAGGGGCTACACCTGCCACATAGCGAATCGTCGGGCCGCCATGCGAGTGACCAATCAGATTGACCTTTTCAGCGCCTGTAATGGCTAAAATTTCTTCAACCTGCTGTTTAAGCTGTTCACCCCGTACCTCAGATGAGTTAAAGGGTGATACACGCGTGGCCCAGACATTGGCGCCATTACGGGCCAAATCTGGCAGAATCTGATACCAGTAATCCAGTTCAAACTGATCCGTGCCTATACGAATAAATCCTGCCATACCATGCGCAAAAACTATCGGATATTGGGTTTTGGCATAGTTCGAGCTGACTTTTGCAGTGGCTTGACTGGCCAGCGTGGGAGTTTGTGCCATGACAGAGCTTGAGCCGAAGAGCAAGCCTGCTATAAATAGTCCATATTTCATAAATCACTCCTGCTTGTTGTTGTTATGGCAATCCGCGCCATATTTTTCTTTTGCAATGACCCGCGTGGCCCTGGCACACTGCTTGGGTGTGTAGAGATAAGCCAAGCACTATGCTACTGGTGAGCGTGACAGCCAATGCGGGCTGAAACTGCCTCAACATTTTCATAAACTCCCTTTTTATAAGTTTTATTAAATAGGTTGTCAGTTCCAGCGCTAAAATTTTGCAGTCCATGCTGCGCTGTTCATGAGGGAATATTGTTTTTCTTTTGCTTATTCTTCTCAGACTGTCGGCTAAAGACCATATCATTTCAGGACAAGAGCAAGCTGAAAAAATAGTGGCGCACCAACTATTCGAGATAGCTTTTATAAACTCTTGAAAACGCGACACCATATGAACAGTGGCTGAAATACTTGTTTACCTCTATTGAGGTAGGATCTTTGTCAATCCGATGAATAGATCCAGCAAGGAGCCAGCTTCTCTGACCTGATTTGATCAGGAGAGCATATCAATCTGGATAAGGTAATTTACCCCCCTGATCATGCAGTTGTTCAAAGGTGGCCAGTCGCAAACGGTCTTCGGGCTTTTTAAAGGACTGTACCCGCAGCTCCTGAATAGCTTGCTGTTTGGCATTATCACTTATGCCACTTTTTAAGATGTTGTCCCGTGCATAAAGGTAGTGGTTGACATCATTTTTCCAGTTGGCCCGTTCTATATCCAGTTTTTCCAAACGCTGGGTAGCGGCCGGACCCACCAGATTTAGACGCATCTGCTGGATTTCTTCAGCAGAGCCGCCGCGAGCTTTAATATCAGCCGTTAATTGACGTAAATCTTCTAGCTTGTTCAGTTGTTCCAGATTTTCCTGCCAGTCCTGAGGTAGTTGCTCGAATAAGTTTTTCAGTTGCTGGGCTTTTTCTGCTTCACTCAGCTGTTGATCTGCCAGAACTGCCATCCGTTCCAAGGTATATTCATGGTAGCTATCTTCTGTACCAAACAGGCCTTCAATTTCACCCTGCGAGAAAAACTGTTGACGTAAATTCTGGGTAGCAGTATAGATACTGCGGTAATAAGCCGGGTCTTCCTGATTGAGGCCAGAGGGCGGGTTTAATGAACCTAGGGCCTGACGGTATTGCAGATAACGCTTCCACAAGTCCAGAATTTGTGAGAGCGCAGGTTGTTGATAATTCTGAGAAATGTAGCCCTGAAAATCGGTATCGATCTGTTCCAGTGTTTTTTCGCCATACTGGGTAATAAAATATTCAAAACAGTTACGGGTCTGTTCATTCACTATTAAGCGCTGACTGGCATCAAGACGCATTTGACAGTTGATTTCCGTATCCTGCTGACTGGAACTGGCAAACATGGCATTGGCCAGGTTCTGATTTAGCAATACTGTCTGTTGCTGGGGGGCAGTGGCGGAAGATGACGGCATAGCTATATGTGCTTCAGCCTTATCTTTGGGAGCTAGCCACAGAATCAGGGTGATCATACAGAGGAGCACCAGCGCCAAAATAATCCAGATTTTGTATTTCTGCATATCCTATGCACCTTTTTTGTTTTTCTTTCCTGAGGAACCCAGTCTGAATAGACCCAATATGCCATAAATGTATTTCAACGGCATAGACAAGTTGTAAATCATCGAGCAGGGTTTTACCATTGCACCAATTTAAAAAATGTCTGATGTTGTGCCATGAAAGTAGCTTCTCCTAAAATTCAGCGTCGTCATATCAGCGGTGTATTTCTGTTAAATAAACCTTTGGGCATCAGCTCTAATGCGGCACTGCAAAAAGTCCGCTGGCTGTACCGTGCGCAAAAGGCAGGCCATACCGGGGCACTGGATCCACTGGCCTCCGGTTTATTGCCGATCTGTTTGGGAGAGGCGACCAAGTTTTCGCATTATCTGCTGGATTCGACCAAGCGCTATCAGACCACCATCTTTTTAGGTCATAGCACCACCACGGGGGATGTCGAAGGTGAAGTGCTACTGGAGCAGGCGGTGCCCGAGCTGACTGAAGCACGTATTGAAGAGGTCTTGGCTCAGTTCACTGGGGATATCCAGCAAGTGCCACCGATGTATTCGGCTCTCAAAAAAGAAGGCCGACCGTTATATGAACTGGCTCGCCAAGGCATTGAGATTGAACGCGAAGCTCGCCCAATCACTATTTATGCAATTACCTTATTGTCCTTTACTGAAAACAGTATCACGCTGGATGTGACCTGCTCCAAAGGCACTTATATTCGTGTACTCGGTGAAGATATTGCCAAAGCGCTGGGAACGTATGGTCATCTGACTTATCTGCACCGTACTCGAACTGGACATTTTGATCTTATCCCTAGCTATACCCTCGAATATCTGGAAAGTCTGACTGAAGCAGAGCGCGAAGCCCTGCTTTTAGCTGCCTATGCTCCGGTCCAGCATTTTACGCACATTCAGGTGCCGGAAGGCCGCGCGGAGTATTTTAGCCGGGGGATGGAAAGTAATATTGATCATCCTGCTGAACCGCAGGTATTGGTCTTTCATGGCGATCAGTGTCTGGGGCTGGCAGAAATTACCGAGCGTAAACGTCTGGTGCCAAAACGCGTACTTAATCTCTAATTCGGTTTTATTCACATGGAGCTTGAGATTGTCATCAGTCTGGTCGTCTTTGCCTTTATGGCAGGGGCGATTGATGCAGCGGTGGGAGGCGGTGGGCTGATCCAGATTCCAGCCCTCATGAGCAGCCTGCCGCACTTGCAACCTGCCACAGTATTTGGTACCAACAAGCTGGCTTCGATTTTTGGAACCGGTTCTGCGGCCTGGTCTTACCTCAGGCAGGTCAAACTGCCTTGGAACTTGCTGGGCGTGATTGCGCTGTGCAGCTTGGTCAGTGCTTTTATGGGCGCAGCCAGTGTTACCTTGATTCCAGTCGATATTCTCAAGCCTTTTGTTTTGTTCATGCTGATCGTGATTGCACTGTATACCTTCATGAAAAAACAGTTCGGCCAGTTACATGTCGAGCAAAAGCCGAATAAAAAGATGCTGATTCTGGCAGCACTGGGCAGCTTGCTGATCGGATTTTATGACGGAATTTTTGGACCCGGCACGGGCAGTTTCTTTATCTTCTTTTTTATCCGTTACCTGAGCGTAGATTTTCTGCATGCATCGGCACTTTCAAAAATCGCCAACTTCACCACCAACCTGGCGGCTTTAAGTTTCTTTATTCCCAGTGGCCATGTGCTATTTCTGCTCGGTGCGATGATGGCGGTGGCGAATATTGCCGGCTCGCTGCTGGGGGTCAGACTGGCTTTTAAATATGGCAGTGGCTTTATCCGGATTTTGTTTCTGATACTGGTTAGTTTGCTGATTTGCCGTTTGAGCTATCAGCTGTTCTGGGTTTGAAACTAGATGTAAACCATTCTCGATATTAACCTTTTTATAGCAACAGCTGTACAAACTATGCCAGATTAACTCTTAAAAATTCTCTAGAATCAGCAGCATGAAGAACAAAAAATGAAACAGGAGTCATGATGCAGACGATTTTTGAAGCTTTAAGAGAAAGCCACCAGATTCAGCGCGAGCTGGCAGAAAAATTATTACAGACTTCCGGAGATTCACTTGAACGCCGTGAATTGTTCAAGCAACTCAAAAATGAACTGTTTGCCCATGAGACGGCGGAAGACCGCTATTTCTATATTCCATTGATGATGACGGATTCCGGCCTGAGTATCACCCGTCATGCTCTGGCAGAACACCATGAAATGGATGAAATGGTCGAAGAACTGACGGCGATGGAACTCAGTAATCCTAGGTGGATTGCGCTGGCAAAAAAACTGTCTGAGAAGGTGCATCACCATTTAAAAGAGGAAGAACACGGTTTCTTTCAGCAGGCTGGTAAAATTTTGGATGAGCAACAAAAGACGGCTTTGGCTGAACAATATCAGCGGGAATACCAGCATTATAAAGACATGAACAAAGATACGCTGGTCCAAAGCTAATCTTTGCATTTAAAATTACATCACACCACAACATGGCTGGATGACCATCTTTTTAATCAGTTAATTCAGCTTGTCAATTTTTGGGGTTTTATATTTTTTATGCGTTTCACTTAAGGTTACCCCGACTGAAGCCAGCATAATACAGAACAGTGCCACGGTTTGAAGTAGGGTGATTTTTTCACCCAGCAGTAGAAACCCGGCCAGTGCTGCCAAGGCCGGAGACAGACTGGAGAGCGTACCATAGGTGGTTTTGTTCAGGTATTGCAGGGCTTTTAAATCCAGGGCATAAGGAATAGCAGTGGCCAGTAGGGCAATCGCCAAGGCTTTTCCCCAGTACTGGGTCTCTATCAGGGCTGGAGCATTGTTATATAAACCAATGGGTAATAAACAGAACGCGGAAAGTGTAATAGCAATCGTCAGCGCATGCATGCCGATATTCTGCTGTACGACACGTTGTCCAAAATAGATATACAAGGCCCAGCACAGACCTGCACCCAGCGCACAGGCCGCGCCAATCAGGTCGAAATTACTGCTATGGGCCTGACCCCAAGGCACCATCAGGATGATCCCTAAAATTGCCAGCAAGACCCAGGCATAATCTTTGCGATTCTGAATTGAAATCAGTGCCAGGCCCAGCGGACCGATAAATTCCAGCCCTACCGCGATACCTTGTGGCAGACGGCCTAGCGATAAATAAAACAGAATATTCATCACGCCCAAAGCTGCGCTATAGTAGAGCAGATCCCGCCATTTCAAGAAGCGTAAGCGTCGAATAATGTTCCAGGAGCGGAACATGACACAGACAATAACTGCCGCGAAACACAACCTTAAAAGGGTCACAGTGATGGGATCAAGCACCATAAATAGCTGCTTGGCGAAGGATGCACTGATCTGGTAGGAAGTCATGGATAAAACCATGTACACCACCGCAAGGAGTTGAGTGTTTGGCATGCAGGTGCTACTTATGCCAAAAAGGCATAATCAATAGGGGAAAATGAAATTATAGCAAAGCGGGCTGTTTGTAATGCGTAGAGCAGAAGAATATTTTATGTGCAGATACTGTAGATAGAGAGCACATGAATTCAAATTTTCCAAAAAAGATCATTGTCAAAAATTTTTAAATTCAAAGTGTCAAATAGCAGGTTCTAAGTTTTGAATTTAAAAATAAATCGCTGGTTTTAGTCTAAGGTATTTATAATCAATCTTTGATAAAACTATATTTTTATACTTAAGTGATTGTTAGTTTGATTTAAGTATGCACAATACTTTTAAAAGTTTAAAAAATAACTGATAAATAATTTCAAAAAATAAGTCTAAATTAAGTAGCACGCTGTTTGCGTCTTTGTGTGGTAATGGTGCAGCCAATTGAGGCCGTGATAATGGTGGCAAGGGCCAGCCACTGGTTCCACAATAAGCTTTCACCTAGAAATACAAAACCGGACAGGGCAGCAATGGCAGGTTCCAGACTCATTAAAGTCCCAAAGCTGAGGGCAGTTATATTACGCAGGGCAATCATTTCTAGGCTAAAAGGCAAGACACTGGCCAGTACAGCCAATATAATGAAATATATCAAATTTCCAGGTTCAAATGCTTGTGTGGGCATGCCTGCAAACAGGGCAATCGGCATCACCAGCAGCATTGCGACGAACATGCCCAAGCAGACGGTATGATTACCCGACACCCCCGACGGTTTTTGTCCGGCAACAATATAGACAGCCCAGCAGGCACCTGCGCCCAGAGCCAAAATAATTCCCAGTGGATCGAGTGGCTCGGCGGCTTGATGAAAAGGAAAGAGTAAGATCAGCCCTACCACTGCCAGACCGACCCAGATAAAGTCGGCTTTCTGCCGGGCATAAAACAGCGCCACACTTAGAGGGCCAATAAATTCAAAAGACACCGCAATACCGAGTGGCAGGCGGTCAATGGCCAGATAGAACAGCATGTTCATTCCCGCCAGGGCTAAGCCATAGCTGAGAATAGCCGCCCATTTTACCTGTTTGAAACTGATCTGCCAGATTTTAAAAATCAGTGCCAGAATCAAGGCACCTAATAGCAGGCGCATGGCTGAAACGGTCAGGATTGGAAATTGACCGAACAGATATTTGGCAAAGGAGCCACTGCTTTGCATGCTGATCATCGCGATCAGTAAAATCAGCGGTGCTTGTACGAAGGGTGCAATTTTAAAACTGGGCATGCCTCAAGTGGTTTCGAGGCTGGAAAGAGGGCAGGAGCAGCATTAGCCGGATCAGATTTGAAATTTAAAACCTTCAAAAATAAAAAACCACAGCCTAAAGACTGTGGTTTTCTGGCAAGTTGAATTAGAACAATACACGCACGCGGATTGTACCTTCAACTTCATTCAATGTATCCAGCGCTTCTTTAGAAGCAGTTGCATCTACGTCCATGACCAGATAACCGACATCACCTTTGGTCATTAAAGACTGACCAGAGATGTTGATGCCATGTTCAGCAAACAGGTTGTTAATCTTAGACAGAACGCCCGGAATGTTTTTGTGGATATGCAGCAGACGGTGCTTACCTTCAGTCAGTGGCAATGCAATTTCAGGGAAGTTCACCGCAGAAAGTGTCATACCCTTATCTGAATAAGCGACAAATTTCTCAGCCACTTCCAGACCGATGTTTGCTTGTGCTTCCATGGTCGAACCACCCACGTGAGGGGTCAGGATGACGTTTGGAATGTTACGTAGCGGAGAAACAAATTCTTCACCGTTGGCTTTAGGCTCTTTCGGGAATACGTCAACCGCAGCACCAGCAAGATGGCCTGATTTCAGTGCATCGGCCAGGTCTTCAATCACGACACAGGTACCACGTGCCGCGTTGATGAAGATTGAACCTTCTTTCATTTGCGCGAACTGTTCTTTGGTCATGAAGTTACGTGTAGACGGAACATCTGGCACGTGCAGAGAGACGACATCAGCATTGGCAAGCAATTCATTCAATGAGCCGACCTGACGTGCATTACCCAATGGTAATTTTGTCACTGTATCGAAGTAGATCACTTTCATACCCAGGCTTTCAGCCAGGACAGAAAGTTGTGAACCGATTGAACCGTAACCTACGATACCTAAAGTCTTACCACGCGTTTCGAACGAACCTACAGCAGATTTGTTCCAGCCGCCTGCATGTGTATCTGTTGATTTTTCAGGTACACGGCGAAGCAGGAGAATGGCTTCAGCAAGTACAAGTTCAGCTACTGAACGAGTATTTGAATATGGTGCGTTAAACACTGGAATACCGCGACGCATTGCTGCGTCCAGATTCACCTGGTTGGTACCGATACAGAAACAGCCCACTGCGATTAACTTGTTCGCAGCTTCAAAAACTTCTTCAGTCAGCTGAGTACGGGAACGGATACCAATAAAGTGTGCATCTTTAATCGCTTCTTTCAGCGCTTCACCCTCAAGCGCAGTTTTACGATAGTCAATGTTGGTATATCCAGCAGCATTTAAAGTGTCGATCGCGTTTTGGTGAACGCCTTCTAACAACAAGAAACGGATTTTATCTTTAGGTAGAGATAGATGTTGGCTCATTACGGCTCCGCTACAAAGGCCAAATTTAGTCGCGGTATAATAGCACAGGAATGGGGTGGTTATACATTTCCTTGATGACGGCAATCGCAGCTATTTTCGCAAGTGATGATGCACAAATAATAAAAATGGTTGAATTAAACCAGCGTTTTCAAAGCTATATTATCAAAATTAGCATTTTTTAAGGGAAAGCCCTAAAAATAGCTTATAATATTGCCCCGTGCTGTTAACGCGCCTCTCTTTGATGCTTTAATCGGCATATTCTGCCTGATTTGCATACAGGTCTTTATGTCTGAAAAATGTGCAAATAAACCGGCGAAGTCTCTTTTGTTTAATTCATGCTAGGTCTGCAAACGATGAATGCTCCAGTCGCTTTAACCCCTGAGTTATTGACCCAATTGACTGCAATTGTGGGTGAAAACCGTATTAAAACCGATACGGATAGCCTCCAGAATTGGGGTCGCGATCATACCAAGCACTTTGATCCAAACCCGTCGGTCATCGTGTTCCCATCGAGCACCGAACAGGTTCAGGCAATTGTTAAGCTGGCCAATCAGTTTAATGTGGCTGTCACTCCATCAGGAGGCCGTACTGGTCTGTCCGCAGGTGCAGTCGCTGCTAACGGTGAAATCGTGGTGAGCATGGACAAGATGAACCAGATTCTGGAGTTTTTCCCGGCAGACCGTATGGTTCGTGTACAGTCTGGTGTCGTGACTGAGCAGTTACAAAATTATGCGGAAGAGCAGGGGATGTATTACCCGGTAGATTTTGCATCTGCGGGTTCAAGCCAAATTGGCGGCAACATCGGCACCAATGCTGGCGGGATTAAAGTCATTAAATATGGCATGACCCGTAACTGGATACTTGGCCTGACAGTGGTGACCGGTAAAGGGGATATACTGCGTCTGAACAAAGGCATGATCAAAAACGCAACAGGCTATGCACTACAACACTTATTCATCGGTGGTGAGGGTACGCTGGGTCTGGTGACTGAAGCGGAAATCAAGCTCGAACGTCAACCGCAAGACCTGCAAGTGATGGTACTGGGTGTGCCTGATTTTGATGCAATCATGCCGTTATTGCATGCCTTCCAGGCGAAAATTGATTTAACAGCATTTGAGTTCTTTGGTGAGCTGGCCATGCAGAAAGTCTTGGCCAATGGTCATGTGCAGCGTCCTTTTGAAACCGAATGTCCATTTTATGTTCTGCTGGAGTTTGAAGCGCCGTTTGAACCGATCATGGACAAGGCGATGGAAATTTTTGAGCATTGCATGGAACAGGGCTGGGTACTTGACGGTGTGCTGAGCCAAAGTCTGGAACAGGTAGAAAGCTTATGGCGTCTGCGTGAAGATATTTCTGAATCCATTGCCCCATTTACACCCTACAAAAATGATATTTCTGTTCTCATTACGCATGTTCCAGCATTTATTAAAGAAATTGATGCGATTGTGGCAGAAAATTATCCTGACTTCGAAGTCTGCTGGTTTGGTCATATCGGTGATGGTAACCTGCACTTGAACATCCTGAAACCTGAACACTTAAGCAAAGATGAATTCTTTACCAAATGTCAGGTGGTGAACAAGTATGTCTTTGATACCGTGAAAAAATATGACGGCTCAATTTCTGCAGAACACGGTGTGGGTATGACCAAGAAACCTTATCTTGAGTACTCACGTTCAGCCGAAGAAATTGAATATATGAAAGCCCTGAAAAAAGTATTTGATCCGAAAGGCATTATGAACCCGGGCAAGCTTTTCGACCTTTAAAGCGGTTCGAAATGAAAAAAGCGCATCGAAAGGTGCGTTTTTTTATGCCCGTACCAGAGCAGTTACATAGTTTAAATAGTTTTAAGCTAAAAAGCGCTGCATGATGATTCGTGAATAATAAAGATAAACATGGGGTTAAACAGTATGTTACAGTTATTAACACTTACAGTTTTAGGCCTGACAATGATAATGTCAGGGTGCGCCACCACACAGCAAGTGATTGCAAAAGTGCAGTCCTCTTCAGATACTCCTCTGGATCAGGTACTGAAGATGCGGCCTGATTTACGCGATGAACTGGCAACCGTAGAAATCCGGCAGTTTTTTAATAAAAGCGAAGCACCGACTGTGGGACAGGTGAAGGTAACAGAAACCGGATTAATGGATGATTCGGTCAAATCCATTCAAACGATTTACCATTTCAAAAAAGAAGAGAAAAACTGGAAAATGCACAAGGCTGAAAAGTTATATCGCTGTATGCGGGGAGCCAATACCAAGACTTTCCAGAAGGCAGTTTGTCCATAATTTTATTTGCTCTTTAAGCAGTTTGTGCTGAAAAGCGTATCTGGATGATGCGCTTTTTGCTTTTTGCTTTTTGCTTTTTGCTTTTTGCTTTTTGCTTTTTGCTTTTTGCTTTTGGGTGATATCTGTAACTCACAAACTCATTGTGCCTTTCCAAGCACTTCAGTCATGAGGCTACTCTCACTATCTAAAAAAATTACGCAAAACAAACTGAAAATCCTCGCATTCATCCATCGTGATGATACTCGCCTTTCAGTCGGCAGTTTCTCGCCCGTCCTTTCTGTGTTTTCCCTCTACGAACTGGGCAATACCGTATCGCTATTTTTACTGCTCGACCACGTAGGGTCGGCTAACCTTAAAGCCAGTCATTTGCAGAACGGTGTCAACGCTCATCCACCTCGTGGTTTTGAAACTGTCACCCTGATGTTTGCAGATGAAGTTGAACACCGCGACTTAAGTGGCGGTGGTGGCATCATTTCCGCAGGCGATGTGCAGTGGATGACGGCAGCATCAGGCATTAGACATAAAGCAGTATTTAGCAAAGACCGTTCAGACTGCGGCGGACGTTTTGACATGCTACCACTCTGGATCAATTTGCCTGCCAAGGACAAAATGAATCCACCACATTATTAAAATCTATGCGACGCACCGATTTCCAAAGTATGACTGCCAATTGATGCAGACTTTGTCCGAGTGATTGCAGGGCAGTATCAATAAGCCCAAGGCTCGGCTCAGACACATACGCCCATACCAGTTTATAAAGTCTTTTTAAAACAAGGTGAAACCATATAGCTCTCGGCACAATCAGGTGAGACCACGCTGCTGTATATGCGTACTGGTCGGGGCGGCTTTCATCCTTATGATGAAATATTAGAGTCTTATAATGAGATAAAGACAAGAAATTTTATTCGTTATCTTGCTATTTCAGAAGATGAAAAAATCCTGAAAACCCCAACATGATCAGCACGGATTTGCACATGAACTCTGCTAAAATGCGCATAATCTAATTACATTCAATCTGTATTTTGCCCGATTAAATTCAATTCAAAAGGGTGGATTCAGGATGATGAGCATTAACTCTCCTATGCAAAACACGCCCACTCAAAAACTGACTCGCGCCACACTCATGTTTCCATTGGCACTGGTCCTGTTTGAATTCTCGGTCTATATCTGTAATGACCTGATCCAGCCGGCTATGCTGGCCATCACCCGTGACTTTGGTGTCAGCAGTTCATGGGCACCATCGTCGATGTCCTTTTTTTTATTGGGCGGCGCATGTGTCGCAGCCATTTTAGGGCCATTATCAGACCGATGGGGACGTAAAAAAGTGCTGCTGGGTGGAGTGGTCTTTTTTGTCATCTGCTGTTTGGCGATTTTACTGGCACCCAATATTCAGAGTTTCCTTTTTCTGCGTTTTTTACAGGGTTTTGGCCTGTCCTTTATTTCTGCCGTTGGTTATGCCGCCATTCAGGAAAACTTTGAAGAACGCGATGCAATTAAAGTCATGGCACTCATGGCCAATGTTTCCTTGCTGGCCCCGCTTCTGGGACCTGTGATTGGCGCTTTTATGATTGATCATGTCTCATGGCATTGGGGCTTTATTGGGATTGCTTTTGTGGCACTTTTAAGCTGGTTTGGACTCAAGGCCAAAATGCCAAATCCTAAAATCAGTATTCCCAAACAGCCCATCAGCTATATTGTGGACGATTTTAAACAGGTCTTGAAAAATAAGCGCTTTGTAATTATGACCATGGCATTGCCGCTGGTTAGCATGCCACTGATGTTATGGATTGCCTTATCTCCCGTCATTCTGGTCGAGCAATTGGGCTTGAGCAGTCTTCAATATGGTCTGGCACAGTTCCCGGTTTTAGGAGGGTTAATTCTAGGAAATATAATTCTGCTGAAAGTGATTGATAAAATGCCGCTCGGCCAGACGGTGTTGCTTGGTGTGCCCCTGATGTTATTGGGAACAATTTTACTTTTAGTTGGCTTGCTGATTCCGGATTATTTTCTGCATTGTCTGCTTATTGGCACCACCTGTATCAGTCTTGGGGAGGGTGTTAGTTTCTCGGTACTGTACCGCTTTGCCCTGATGTCCTCTGAAGTATCTAAAGGTACTGTTGCAGCAACAGTGTCTATCTTGTTGATGCTGAGCTTCTTTATTGTGATTGAAGCCGTCCGCATAGCGTATGAAGCCTATGAGCTTTGGGCTTACTGCGGTGTTTCATTTATTTTAATCGCCCTTTGGTTCACCTGGCCACGCCTGCAACTCAAGCAGTTGATGCTGGAAAGAAAGGCGAGTGGAGAGTTTTAACTTTTGAGAGGTTTTCTATATTTTAGAACCCCTCTAAACAGTCCCTGCCTTCGTGAAGAAATGAGTAATATTATTGGGCAAACTCTCTCCCTAAGGGGGAGAGGATGATTAACTTCCTCGGTTCTAAATATTTTGAGAGCAGCGAGAACCGGAAGTGATCAAGCCTCTTCAGCACTGGGCTGTTCTAGTTTTTTTAATTTCATATCAAAAATAAAGGGCCCAAAAGGCAGGATTGATGCAATTAAACCCATAATAAACATGCTGAGTGACCATTTCTGTTTTTCACAGACTGCAAATAACACCACAAGAAACAGCACAAATAATACGCCATGACCCATACCGACATATTTCACCAGAATCGGGTTTCCCAGCATGTACTTGACCGGCATCGCCACAAATAATAGCAGCAGAAATGAAATACCTTCTACCAAGCCTACTAGACGTAAAGTTTTAATATTCACCTACATTCACCATTGAGTTCAATCAAGCTTGAGTGTACCCAAACTGCGGATTGAATCAAAAGAAATTTTATAAATAAAATGAGTTATTTTAGAGGCTTATACCCTAGTGATTTACTGGGTTATAAGTGCTCAATGGTTTTGAAACACTCATTTTTAAATCAAGACTGATATAAAAAAACGGGCAAGATGCCCGTTTTTTTTATATATCAATGAATGCTTAGATCACCCCACAAGCGATCCGTTCACCGCCGCCACCCAATGGCAATGGATGATCTGAATAGTTGTCGCCGCCTGCATGTATCATTAAAGCACGGCCTTTAATATCGGCTAATTTAACACGTGGGGCCAGAAGTGTGACTCGTGCCGTACCATCGGTGCTGACTTTCAAGGCAGGAAAATCACCTAAATGACCGGTGCTTGGTGTGCCGTGGTTGGGTGCCTGGTTCGGGTTGTAATGACTGCCGGCCGCCAGCGCTGCGCCCATCTTGCCATCTTTCATAGCAGGCGCACATGAACCGTTTTCATGAACGTGGAAGCCCCGTTCTCCTGCCGGAAGCTGTTTCAGGTGAGTACGAATGACCAGACCTGTCGGGCTGTCACTGAGCAAAACCGTACCCACAGACTCCCCCGTTCCTTGGGCAGAAACTGCATGCATGCTGACCGTTCTGACATTTTCGGTTGAAATATCATTTGAGGTACAGCCTGTAAAAAGTACCGCACCTAGAGCGCAAAGCGTTGTTACTTTAAAGAATGAAGACATAAATTGGCATCCTGATCATTATTCCGTTTTTGTCCATCTATTGAATCAGAGCAATATCAAGAGGACTATATACAATCAGTACTTAAATGTTTTATTTTGTTTAATAGCTGATGTTTAAGAAGTTTTAGGTGTCTCATCCACGTCCGGGTCAATATCATGTGCCATGGTGGCCTTAGGCATCAGCAGGGCTTCCTGATGATTGGTTTCATGCAGCCACTCCCGCCAGATGGCCAGCAGGACAGCTAGAATAACCGGTCCGATAAATATCCCGACCAGACCAAAACTGGCAATACCACCCAATACGCCAAACATAATCAATAAGAAGGGGATTTGGGTCGCCCCAGAAATGACCAGAGGACGGATGACGTTATCTGCGGTACTGACGATACAGACTCCCCAAACCATGACTCCAATCGCCTCAATGGTCTGACCTTGTGAGAACAGCCACAGGGAGACAGCGGTATATGCCACTGGTGGACCAAAAGGAATCAGAGCGAAG
This sequence comes from Acinetobacter sp. 10FS3-1, assembly GCF_013343215.1. Lineage (NCBI taxonomy): Bacteria > Pseudomonadati > Pseudomonadota > Gammaproteobacteria > Moraxellales > Moraxellaceae > Acinetobacter > Acinetobacter sp. 10FS3-1. Next base: position 2,561,645 of record NZ_CP039143.1, on the reverse strand, counting down.
ATAAAGGTCACAATGGTCAGTACCATCGGATTCGGTACCCCAGCGACAAAATAGCTTAACCCCGCCAGCATAGACTGGGCAATGGCCGTCAGGCCGACGCCGTAGACTACCGCGCGTGTAGTCGCTGAAATCGTTGCCAGATAATGATGAATACGGGGACCGACCACCATTTCAAACGCTTTACGTACCTGATTTAAAATGGTGTGACCATCACGATAAAAAAAGAACATCGACAAAACGGCAAAACACAGCTTAAACACATTTTTGCTAATTTCATTCAGTACGACTTTGCCGTAATTCAAATGGCCCTGAATCCAGCTAGAAATAGACAGGGCGATACTGTTGGGATCAGTGTTGATTTCATTTAAAGTACGGCTGATTTCTTTACCGACAAAAGGCAGCTGGCGGATAAAGTCAGGCACATCCAGACGGCCTGAAAAAACCTGCTTTTGCAATTCAAAATACAGGTTACGGCCCTCATGCTGTAACATGAAAATCGCAAAGATAAACGGCAGGCCAAACACCAGAATCACGGCCAGAATCATGATGGCTGAGCTGAGCGTGGGACGGTTGCCACACATGCGTAATACGGACTGGTACAGCGGCCAGGTCATATAGGCAATAATTGCTGCCCAAACTACAGGGATGATGAAATATTTGAGTATATGAAAACTCAAAAAAATCAGGATAAAAAATAATCCAAATAATAAGACTTTTTGTAGTGTAGGCGCGTACTGTTGCACTGAATTTTATGACTCATTTTTAGACCATAGCCAGCATATTAACTGAAAAAAAAGCGCAGGCAAATGTACACCGCTCAAGATAGGGCGATTATTTAATGAAAGTCATATTAGAAAGTGTGGCATCTTAGAACCACTGTGCCGGATCATCAATAATCATGTTTAATACGTTTTGCCACTGATTTTGTACTTCACGGTACATTTTCTGGTTTTTATCAAATACAGACAGGCCCTCCATTTCCAAACGGCTATACACGGTACGTTCAGAAATCCAGGCAACGGGCTGTTGGTCAATCTTGTCAAAAAATTGCTGAATATGCTGTTGATGGGCGCTCTGGGCCTTGACACGGTTCGCCAGCAGTAAAATTTCAACTTTTCCTTTACGAATCCGTTTTATATCCTGTAAATGTTTTAGAAAACGGCGGGTGGAATCAATATCAAAAAAAGAAGGCTGTAACGGTATGATGATGGCATGCGCTTCGCTGACCAGCTGCTGGGCATGGTCTTCAGTCAATGCACCAGGGGCATCAATGACCAGATACTCTATCTGTTTGGGGACATCGCCAATCGACTTGACATTGCGCCAGTCCAGGGAGCGAATCGGAGCTGCATGTTCAGGACGTTGCTTGAGCCATTGCAAGGCCGATTTCTGATTATCGGCATCTGCGAGGGCGACCTTATAACCTTTTTGTGCGAGTGCTGATGCCAAACTTATGGCTGTAATGGTTTTGCCGCAGCCGCCTTTCTGATTCGCAACTAAAATTGTTTTCATGACTCAAGATGATTTTATTCTGCTCTCGCCTAGCATATCATTCTTTTCAGGCTTGCAAATGATCGATAAACTCAACTTCAGTCGAATGCAGATAGGAAAAATTAAGTAAATTAGGAAGATGGAATGTCCATAACGCTGGCCATGCTGATTGGTGCCTGTATTGGAGTGGTATTGACCACCCTAATCTTAGGCCAGACACGAAATGGCCGAATTAAAGCCGAATATGAGCAGTATATTGCCGAGCTGGAACTGGAACATCAACAGGCGCTGGCTGCAGCACAAAAACGTAGTGTCAATACCAGCCGGGCAGTGCTAAAAGGGAAAATGGCCGAGCAGATGGCACCGATTATGCCAGAATTTCAGTATCTGCCGAGTGATGCCAAGTTTCTGGGCGATCCGGTGGACTATGTGGTTTTTGATGGCTATAGTGATTTTCGTGATGGCGATGGACTGGCTGAGGATATTGAAGTGGTGCTGATTGACATTAAAAGTGGTGGAGCACGGCTGACCAAGGGGCAGCAGGCGATCGCCCGGGCGATTCAGGACGGACGCGTGCGTTTCGAAACTGTCCGGATTAATTTTGAGGATTAACCGTTTGGCCAGCCTGTCTTGTGACTGATGAATAAACTTTTTATTGCGGCAGCCCTATTTGCCTTAGGACTCTGGATCTGGTCCGAATATTTCCGCGCGATTCCACATCTGGAACAAGCCGGCATACTCAAGAACTTTCAGGTTGAGCCAGTTGAAGCCCATGAAGCTGAATATCGGGTTATTTCCAAAAAATATTATGGGCCTGAGCGCCGGACGATTCATCCTGCTAGTCCTGTAGTGGGCAGTTTTAACGATCTGGCCTATATAAGTAATATTGATCTGCTGTTGGCGCAGCCTGAAACGTCTATGGCAGCATTAAAGTCTTGGCAGCTTAAACAAAGCAAACGCTGCTTTGAAGTTAATCTCAAGGATGCGGTACAGGCTGATTCTGCACTCATACAGCCATTACTGAGCAGTCTGAGCGTGGTTGCCTCCAGTGAAGCTGTTGCCAATAAAATCCGCCGTCTTAAGGCCGGTCAGCGGATCCGGATCCAAGGCGACTGGATCACACTTAAATATGCCAAAAACCAGCAGGAATTTTATGTGGGACCGGGTAGCCAAAATTCGTCACAATGCCGTTTATTTCGCCTCAATGCGGTTGAGCGTTTGGACTAAAACGGTTTATGTACACGTGCCAGTAGCATCCGCTGACCAATTTTAGGAATTCCTGCGGCCTCCCGATATTGAATCTCATCCAGCTCAAAACCTGTTTCTAACAGCGCCAGCTCAATATCACGATTCAGATGACAGCCATCGGCTACTTTCTTTTGTAATGGGGTCAGCAGATGCTGTAGACGCTGAATATTCAGATGCTCCCGGTTCAATACATGCTCGACCAGATGCAAACGTCCACCCGGTTTTAAAACCCGATAGATTTCACGCAAACTTTGCGCTAAATCTGGAACACTGCATAAGGTCCAGGTTGATACAATATTATTTAAACCATGTGTGGCAAAAGGCAGCGCTTCGGCGCTGGCCTGTATATGCTCTACCGGAAAAGGCACATGCTGAATCCGGTCTTGCGCCAGCTGAAAAATCGCCGGATTTGGCTCCAGTGCATAGAGCTGTTCCACTTGCTGATAAAAAGCCAGATTCAGGCCACTACCAAAGCCGATTTCTAGCACATCACCGCTGACACCAAGCAATAACTCGCGGCGCAGATCCATCAGTGAAGGCGTTTGCATGACCTGATTGAGCAGGTGTGGAAAAACATGTTGTTGATAAAATTTATAGAACATCGATATTTAAATAAGCTTTAAAAATACCAGTAGATTAACTGAAATAATCGATTCTCAACATGGTTGTGAGTTGACCAAATTGCATCAGCCTGTTACCAAGTGCAACTATTTTTCCAGTAAAAAATCCGTAATATCGAAAGTAGTTGCTTTAAAAAATACTGAATGGGATTGATGTAGAATTATGCTCAAGTACTTGAAACCCGGTTTGTTATTGGCCAGTCTTATTTTGCCGATGTCAGCCTATAGTTCGATCGATCATAATATTGCCAAAGGCTTGCCGCCGATGGTACAAGGGCAGTCCATTTCTGCTTTACAGCCATTTCAAGGGGATTTCCGGATTTTGGGTTCCAAAATATATAATGATGATCCACAATCCAAATTCTCTCCCATTGATTATGCAGTGAGCTGGGGATTATTTGCCGAACCCGAAATTGCCCGGCATATTAGCGTGAATCAATATGACCGTTATTTAAACTGGAAAATGGACCGTGTGCCTGTGCCTACGGAAAAAGCCATGCAAATGGTTTCCAATATGCATATTATTCCAGCCAATCCAACGATTGCCAAAGCCATTAAACAGGTGAAACGCGGTGATCTGGTGCGCTTGCAAGGAGAACTGGTTGAAGTGCGTGATAAAGAGCTGGTCTGGACCTCCTCTTTAACCCCGACCGATACTGGCGATGGCGCCTGTGAGGTTTTTCGCGTAAGTTCGATCCAGTGGATTGAAAAAGTGAATCGAAGCTAAGCGCAGCATTATTTCACTTTAAATTATCTGAAAACCACTCTTCATGAGGGGTTTTTTTAATAAAATATGATTTATTTTTTAGCCAGGGCTTCCGCTTCAAACTGAACCCCATCCCAGCCGTGTTGCATAAACTGGCGTATATTCTGGTGCTCAGTTGCTTCAGGACTAAGCAGTACAGACGTATAATGTTCAGCGAACAGGCTGAGAGTCTGAGCTTGATTTAGACCATGAAGCTGGGCAAAGGAAAGCACTTTGGCACTGCCTTGGTTTTCATTGGCCGCATTCTGCTGTTGACCATTTTTAAATGCGGTCGGGGTGTAGGTATAACGTGCATCAATATATGCAATCACATCCGAGAATTGTGCTTCACCCGCAGTCAATAATGCCAGTAAATTTTGCGCCATCTGCCCCACCTGATTTTTAAGCCTAATCCAACGGTGTCAATATAGCATTTTTCCTGAATCTCGATGGTGTTTATAATACGTTCGGTGCAAGATAAAGCAGTTGGTCTGTCCGCAGCGGGTATAAGAGCAGAGGAAAATAAAGATGAAAATGCAAGGGATGGAGCAGCTATGAACTGGCTTTGGGTCGCCATGGGTGGTGCAATCGGGGCGAGTCTGCGCTATGGCATAGGACTCTGGCTCTTTAAACCGCAGATGCAGTTTCCTTGGCCTACCTGGTGGGTGAATATCCTTGGCTGTCTTTGTACCGGTATTTTTTTGGCATACAGTCAAAAATATCCGGCTTTGCAGCAGGAAGCCCGTTTATTTTTAATGGTTGGCCTATTGGGCGGCTTTACTACCTTTTCCAGTTTCGGCCTGGAAAGTTTTCAGCTCTTGAAGCAGGGAGCCATCTCAATGGCGCTCCTGTATATGTTTTCGAGCCTGTTGCTGGGCCTAACCGCTTTGACTGTAGGTTTCTATCTGAGTGACTTGATGTTGAACCAGACATAAAAAAGTCAGGAAATTGGAGGTCATTTCCTGACAAAACTACAATCTGAAAACGCGAGAAAAACGTTATTGATCAACTGGTTTTAACTGCGTTTAAAACGGACAAAACATTTATTAATGCTGGCCACACGACTTTCCTCTTTACGGGGCGGGTGTGAATTCATGGTGCGGCCGATCAAAAAATGCCCATCTGCATAGGGATTATGCAAGAGAACTTCTCGATACTCGGAGGAAGATCTGACAGCATAAGCTAAACTTTTTCTTGATCACCTAAAATGTTATAAAGTAACATTTGATGTTTCAAGTGAAGTAGAGTTACAGCGTGTAAGCTAGAGTCTAGCGGCGTTATAGCGCTTTAAGCCCTTCAAGTACGGCTTGGCACCAGTTCTTCAAACACATCACTTAAGTCATCATCGACTTTTAAGTGAATCAGGTTCCAGTACTGTCCCGAAATGGTTCGGTTAACCATCAGGGTATCCGGTGAAGGCTTAAATACATCCCAGTATTTTAGGGAAGGTTTCAGCAGCTCCATACCATCATGATGGGCCGAATTCTCTGCAAAATCGTAATGAGTGGTCAAGGGACGTAACAAAACCTCTAGCCATTGTTCGTACAGTTCAGGTGGGAATTTTCCGGTTTCCGTCAGGCTATGCAGCGCATCCAGTTGCTGCTCAATCACGCCAATATCTTTTTCACGTGCTGCATGAATCAAGGTTCTGAAATGACCTACGATTTCGGCAGACAAGGTTTTTACCGCACCGTAGTCATAGATAATGACGGAGCCATCTTCACGGAAGGCAAAGTTTCCTGGATGCGGGTCACAGTGAAAACGTTTTAGATAGAAAATTTCCTGTCCAATAGCTCGAAGCAGACGTCGCCCCAGTGCATTACGGGTTTCCAGTGGCCAGGTGCTGGCGGTTTCCATGCTCTCGCCCTGTTCCAGACTCAGGGTTAAGATATGCCGGGAAGAATAATCCTGGAAAACATGTGGAATAATCACTTTAGTGTCCAGTGATTCATGGAACACCCGGGCAACTTCCAGATTTTGAGCCTCAATTTCATAATTGAGTTCGTTGTCCAAGCTGTGCTGGATTTCCTTAAACAGCTGATCCTGCAGTTTGCGGTCAATTTTCAGTACACCCATTAGACGCAAGGCCAGACGAACCTGTTTCAGGTCACTTTCACAGGCTTCATCGACACCTGGATATTGAACTTTGACCACCACCTGCTGTCCGTCAGTTAAAACTGCTTTATGAACCTGGCCAATAGAGGCGGCGGCAAAAGGCTGTTCATCAAAGCTTTTAAAAAGCTGAGACAGTGGTTTTTTAAGTTCTTTTTCGACCTGGAATTGAATTTCCCGGAAGGGCATTGGTGGTGCCTGACGCTGTAATTTGGCAATCGCCTTGGCGACTTCTGGTGGAAAAATATCTTTGTATTGTGAGGCAATTTGCCCCACTTTCATGACAGCGCCTTTCATCTCACCCAAAGTATCGGCAATCTGAACCCCAATATCCTGAAACAGTTGACTGCGTGCAGCATTTTTCTGCTCTTCATCTGCAGTGATATTTTTAATGGAATTGGATAGGGTTTTAGTTGCAATACTTGCGGTCATTCCGGCAAGTTTCATAAAACGTCGACCAGGGGTACGCGCCGTTTTTGCCATGTGAGATTCCTCGAGCCCATCATTGAACGGATGTATTTGATCATAGGTGACAACCGGGCAATTGCCTACATTTAATTGTAGATGATATGTTGCAAAGCTTCTCAAATTCTCCATTTTTTTTGTCGGCTTTGGCAGTATTGATTTGCTTGAAAAATCTTCGGTGATTAGCCTGTTTTTACAAAATTGTCCGGTATCACTATATTTTAAATAAGCCTTGGTGTTATTTCTGAATATTATTTTAAAGCAAAAAAATTAAAATATAGCCTTTATCACAGCCAAGAAGACTCCATGAAAGTTTATCGCTATTTTACCGGTACAGATGATGTGCATTTCTGTGCGCGAGTGACCCGCGCTTTAAATGAAGGCTATGAGCTGTATGGTGCGCCGACCATGACTTTTAATGGTAGGGAAGTAATTGTCGGGCAGGTCGTGATCAAAGAGGTCAAGGACGACTCCGAGATTCCGCAGGGCTTAAAGGATGCACTGCAGGACTGCTAGTACATCCTTACTGAACAACGTTTAGGAATTCAGACCAAGACGTTTATTATTACTATAAAGCCGTGCCAACAATAACACACAGGCCACAGTCAGCCCCACAATCAGGCCAACCCAGACCCCGGCGGCACCCATATCACTAAAACGTGACAGATAGACACCGACCGGGAAAGCAATAATCCAATAGGAAATCATGGTGATCCACATGGGGCCTTTGGTATCCTGCATGCCGCGCAAGCAGCCGGCAGCACTGATCTGCCAGCCATCCATCAACTGATAGGCAATAGCAAAGAGTATTAGATACATGGCAATTTGAGTGACCAGCGTATCTGAAGTATAGAGAGCCACAATTTCCTGACGGAACAGCCAGAGCAGCAGCATGGACAGCAGGGCCAGAACGGTGGCACTAATCAGCCCCAGACTTTGTACTTTACGCATCGCCTGCCAGTTCTGTTCTCCATAATAGGTCCCGACTCGGATGGTCAAAGCAATGGCGAGAGACATTGGAATCATAAAGAGCTGGGACGTGATAGAAATGGCAATCTGGTGCGCTGCCACAATGGTTTCACCCAAAGGACTCAAGACAATGGCTGCAGTACTAAAAATGCTGACTTCAAAGAAAATCGCCAGGCCAATCGGAAAGCCGAGTTTTAAAATACGTTTCAGCCAATAAGGATCAGCTGTTTCCCAATGGCTAAAAGGCTGGGTCTTGTGATAGGCCTTATTCTTAAAAATATACAGAGCCAGTGTGATAAACATCAGCCATTGCAGAATGGCGGTAGCAAATCCACAGCCTGCACTTCCCAGAGCCGGAAGAGGACCCAGTCCATACATAAAGAGATAGTTCAGTGGAACCAGCAGGATCAGGGCCAGCAGGCTGATGGCAGTCACCGGACGCGGATAACCTATGGCTTCAGAATAGCCGCGAAGAGCTGCATACATGGTGACCGCGGGCATCCCGAAACCAATGGCATGCAAGAACAGGCTGGCCTTAGGCTGTAGACTTTCCGGCACACCTAGCAGGGGCAGGACCCAAGGCAAAATCTGTAAAATCAGGCCTGCAATGATCCCGAGGACCAATGCCACCCACAGAGACTGCCGGGCAATGGTGGCAATTTTTTCCGGCGTACGTGCACCATTGGCTTCAGCCACTAAAGGCGTGGTGGCAATCATGATCCCACTAAACAGCAGCATGACCGGAATCCATAAACCGACCCCTACCGCAATTGCGGCAAGATCAGTAGGGGAAAGGTGTCCGGCCATAATCGTATCAATGAGCCCCAACCCTGCCTGGGAAAATTGGGTGACCAGAATGGGCAGCATGAGCTGAAACAGGCGCTTTAACTCAAAGGAAAAGGTTGTGGCGGACGAAACATTAGACACAAAAATGACTCATAGGTAATTATGTGCTTAGAGAAAAGGTTTAGCGTTGTAAAGTGAGAAGCACACCAATAAAAATCACTACGCCACCCAATAGACGTTGCCAGTTTAGCGGCAGTTTTGCATTGCCCAGCAGACCAAATTGGTCTACCACCATCGACATGACCAGCTGACCAAAAATAATGGCACCCGTCAAAGTCAAAAAACCAAGCTTGGGCGCTGCATAGATGCTCATACTAATGGCATATACCCCCAGTACGCCTCCGATCCATAAGTACAGGGGCACATTCATCAGCTCCTGTAGAGTCGGCTTGGATTGCGGCTGCAACAGCACCAGCAGGGCAAGCACTATTGTACCAATCAAAAAGGAAAAAAATGCAGCTTGAATCGGAGAATATAAATATTCTTTTAACTGGGTGTTAATGGCGGTCTGCAAGGTCAGCAAGACTCCAATAGTAAACACCAGAGGCAATAATATGATCAGTTGGGAAGATATTTTCATAATTTAATGAGCTAATTTTATTTAAATTTTTAGGTTGATCTTGCAGTGATTTTAATTTTAACAGTGTGCTGGAACAATCATGTTAAAATTTGGATAGATCTTGTCATAATTTTGAGTACTTCTTTGGCTGAACTAAATCCCGCCCTGATTCCTGTATCGCTTTATATCCATATGCCGTGGTGTGTGCGCAAATGTCCTTATTGTGACTTTAACTCACATGCGGTTCCTGAGGGGAAATTGTCTCTGGAGCTGGAACAGGAATATTTACACGCCTTGGTCGAGGACTTTAAAACTCAGGTAGATTTTGCCCAGGGACGCGCCATTCACAGTGTTTTTATCGGTGGTGGAACCCCTTCGCTCATTTCTGCACCAGGCTATCAATGGTTATTTACACAATTGCAGGCGATTATTCCTTTTGAAGCGGATTGTGAAATTACCCTGGAAGCCAATCCAGGCACCGTCGAGCATGATCCTTTTGCGGGCTATCTCGCAGCAGGTATTAACCGTCTCTCGCTTGGCGTGCAAAGCTTTAATACTGAACATCTGAAACGCTTAGGGCGGATTCATAGCAATGAAGATGCTCTTTTTGCCATTGGGCTGGTACATGAAGCTGGCTTTCAGCGCATTAATGTAGACCTGATGCATGGACTACCGGAACAGACTCTAGAACAGGCGCTGAATGATCTGAAGCTCGCCGTTGAACATGGAGCAACACATATTTCCTGGTATCAGCTCACTATAGAACCGAATACGGTCTTTTTCCGCACTCAGCCAGTTTTACCGCTAGATGAGGTTCTGGAAGATATTCAGGAGCAGGGCGAGCGCTACCTCAAGGCCCAAGGCTTTGTTAATTACGAAGTCTCTGCCTGGCGTAAAGAATTGCCTTCGGCACACAATCTGAATTATTGGCAATTTGGCGATTATCTGGCCATTGGAGCAGGGGCGCATGGGAAAGTAACTCGACCGGATGGCGTGTACCGTTTCCAGAAAACCCGTTTACCCAAAGATTATCTGGCTAAAGTGCCTGCTGAGCATTTACAGCTTAAACGGATTGAAGAGAGCGAGCTGCCATTTGAATTTATGATGAATGCCCTGCGCTTGAACAACGGCGTAGATACCAAACTTTATAGTGAGCGGACCGGCCTTTCAGTTGAGCATTTAAATGGACTCTTGGATTCACTACGTCAGCGACACTTGATGGTAGAGGATATAAGTCGCATTGCCTGTACGGAACAGGGACATATATTTTTAAATTCAGTGCTGGAAGAATTTCTTTAAGCCCATAAAAAAAGCACCCTTCCGGGTGCTTTTTCAAATCAGTCTCTACTTATAGAGCAGTGATTTGAGTCGCTGTAGGGCCTTTTTGACCTTGAGCAACGATGAAAGAAACTTTTTGGCCTTCAATTAGAGTTTTGAAGCCAGAACCCTGGATTTCGCTGAAATGAGCGAAAACGTCTGGACCAGATTCTTGTTGAATGAAACCGAAACCTTTAGTTTCGTTAAACCACTTTACTGTACCATTAACTGTATTAGACATAATATAACCTATTGAATCTTGTGTGTTTTTAGTCAAAATTTCAGATGACTAACCGTAACTTTGAAAAATGAAAAGGATGGAGCTTTTTGATCTGTAAAACGAAGGTTTATGACTAAAACTGCGATACTTGAAAGAAGACTAACCAAAACAAGAATTTTTCTAGTTATCGTCATGATACCTTTTATTTATAGATTTTCAAGAAAATTATACTGAATATCGTTTAGGGTTTTGAAAAATATACAAATAAATTTGTGTGTTTTGTGTACGTCTTTCATATAAACAGTTTTAAATACGCTTGTATATATAAAAAAAGAGCGCTATTGCGCTCTTTTTTAATTACTTTGCTTATTAGTAATCGAAGCTAAAATGTTCTGCTGCCAGAGTCGTTAACGTTTTTGATGGGTTAACCATGGCTTCAGCATGTCCTTGGGCACGTGGTAACAGGCGCTCAAAATAGAAATCTGCTGTTTTGATTTTGGCTTTATAGAATTCTGGTGTTTCTGCACCATCACCAGAGGTCAGTTTCGCAGAAGCGACTGCCGCTTGTTGTGCCCAGAAATAAGCCATCATCACATAACCAGAGAACATCAGGAAGTCCACCGAAGCGCTTGAGACGATGTCACGGTCTTTACGTGCTGCCAGCATAATACGTACGGTCAGGGCATTCCACTGCGCGCACAGCTTGGTCAGATCCCAGGCAAAGCGGCGCATATATTTATTACGTGCATGCTGACCACAGAATTTCAGGATTTCAGCCGTATAATCGCGGATGACTTTACCCTTAGAGGTCAACAGGACTTTACGGCCAATCAGGTCAAGTGCCTGTACGCCAGTGGTACCTTCATACAATGTAGAGATACGGGCATCACGTACGATCTGCTCCATGCCCCATTCTTGGATATAACCGTGTCCACCAAAGACCTGTACACCGTGGTTGGCTGCTTCAAAGCCCATTTCGGTCAGGAAGCCTTTCAGAATCGGGGTATAGAAACCTAAATGATCATCCTGTTCTTCAAAAGCAGCCTGGTCACCTCGTACCAGCGCATCATTCATATTGTCTGCAATTTGGGCAGCATGATAAATCATGGCACGGCCACCTTCAGCAATCGCTTTTTGGGTTAGCAGCATACGGCGCACATCCGCATGGTGAATGATTGCATCAGCTACTTTTTCCGGATCTTTTTTACCCGACAGGGCGCGCATAGACAGACGTTCTTTTGCATACGGTAAAGCACCCTGGAAGGACAGTTCTGCATGACAGATGCCTTGAATGGCCGTACCGATACGCGCGGTGTTCATAAATGTGAACATGGCATGTAAGCCTTTATTTGGCTCACCAATCAGATAGCCCACTGCATTGTCAAAGTTCAGAACGGCCGTCGCAGACGCACGGATTCCCATTTTGTGTTCAATCGAACCACAGGTCACCGGGTTACGTTCACCGATCCCACCATCTGCTGCTGGAACAAATTTCGGCACGATAAACAGGGAAATCCCTTTGGTGCCTTGCGGCGCATCCGGAAGACGGGCCAAGACAATATGCACGATGTTTTCAGTCAGATCATGTTCACCGGCAGAGATGAAAATCTTGGTTCCTGAAATGGCATAGCTGCCGTCTTCTTTCGGCTCAGCCTTGGTTTTCACCTGACCGAGATCCGTACCACATTGTGGTTCAGTCAGACACATGGTGCCTGCCCAGGTGCCTGCAACCAGATGAGGCAGATAAGTATTCTTTTGCGCCTCGGTGCCATATTGCATGATGGTGTTGATACAGCCTATGCTCAGGCCCGGATACATCTGGAAAGACCAGTTAGCTGTTCCCATCATTTCTGATTTGATCAGGTTAAGAGACATTGGCAGGTTTTGGCCACCAAATTCTTCAGGATAGGACAAACCTTGCCAGCCGCCTTGTACAAACTGGTCATAGGCTTCTTTGAAGCCTTTTGGTGTTTTGACTTCGCCATTTTCAAAATGACAGCCTTCCAGATCACCGCTCTGGTTTAAAGGAGAAAGGACATTTTCACAAAAATCTGCCGCACCTTCCAAAATCATGTCTACCGTGTCAGCATCGGCATATTCACCATTCGACAGGTTCTGGTAGTGCGCAGGGTAGTCAAGCACTTCATTCATTAAAAAGCGAATGTCGTGTAAAGGGGCTTTATAAGCTGGCATGCGTTTAATCCTGATTAAAATAGTTTTGGATTATCTGTATCGATTCTATGATTATTCATACTTGGAATAAAAAAACATTGATAAGGCACGCAAATAAAATTGTCAGAAAAGCGAATTACATATTCAAGCTGTTGCTGGCTATTCTTTTGCTCGCCTGGCTTGGGTCTGGAGCAGGGTTAGATAAAAACTGCTTATCTGATTAGACTTTAATGAATAAAAAGCGGCTGTGTCCAGTACTAGTTTTGTATAAGTTGTACCCAAATGTTATCGGGTTTTTCTAGTGAAAAGATGTCACTAAATCCAATCAGATAAGCATAAAAAGTTGAAAAAGGACTGATTCGACAGTCCTTTAGCGGAGGAGTGAAAAAATTAAAGAAAATCCTTCAGCTCCGGTTTTACCCCATTCCAGATATAAAAGGATTCAATGGCCTGACCGACCAGCATACCAAAACCTTCAGAAGTCGGTACACCGCGGGCTTTGGCCTGATCGAGGAAAGAAGAAGGCTTGCCATAGGCCATTTCATAGGCCTGTTTAAAGCGCAAACTGTCTGGCAGTATCAGTGCATCACCCGTTAAGCTCACAGAAGTGGCATTGATGACCAGATCAAAATCACCCGTTAGAGCATCTAGGGCGATGGCATGTAATTCCGCCTGCGGCACGGCATCGCGCAGGTCTGTCACCAGCTGTTCGGCACGCGCCAGAGTACGGTTGGCAATCACGATTTTTTTGGCGCCTGCTTGTACCAGCGGATAAATCACTCCACGTGTAGCACCGCCTGCGCCAATCATCAGGATATCGGTATTTTCCAGATTCCAGTCCAAGGCACGAATGGCTTCGACCAGTCCCTGACCATCGGTATTATCTCCATGCAATACACCTTCTTGCATCCAGAGTGTATTGACGGCTTTAGCAATTTTGGCGCGCTCGGTCAGGACCTGACATTGAGCAAAAGCCTGCTCTTTAAAGGGCACTGTGACATTCATGCCGCTGCCCCCCTGAGCGAAAAATTCCTGAATATTGGCGCTAAAACCATCGAGTGGTGCCAGACGTTTCTTATAGTTTAATGCTATACCGGTTTTGGCTGCAAAAGCCTGATGAAGTTCCGGAGAGCGTGATTGTTCAATGGGATTACCGACCACAGCAAATTGCTTGCTCATTTCACAGTGTCCATGTGCTGAAATGCGCATCAATATACGTGAAAATGACCGAGGACTAAAGCGCCTGCTTATTTAAGCTGTTCGAATTTCAAGAACTACAAGTTTCAATAATCTGTTCTGCCAGAAATAGCGCCATGCTGATCACCACGCCAGCAACGGTCAGGACACTGACACTGATGGCTACACTGTCCAGAACAAAATTATGGCTAATTATAGCGGTGCTAATCGCAGCAATACAGGTAATTAGAAACAGCCAAAAGGCCAGAAGGGCAGGGTTTAAATCAGCATCATACATTTTTATTTTACTCAGTCATTAAATTATTGAACCAGACAATATGCAGGGTATTCCCGGGTTCAGGGATTGCTTTTGAGTATAGATGATTTATCTATTGAAAATGTCCTCTATTTGAGGACACTTTGTATGTAATTATGTAGGGGATTCTTATTTGGTTTTCAGTTGTGTTAACCAGTCATGCGCTTTAAGATAGTAATCGGTGAGGCGCTTCTCAGCTGAACCTTCAGCCCATTCAGGACGATATGACCAGCCAGTAAGAGGTGGCAGGCTGACCAGAATCGATTCGATCCGCCCGCCGGTTTGCAGGCCAAACAGCGTACCGCGGTCATAGACCAGATTGTATTCTACATAGCGGCCACGACGATACAGCTGAAAATCGCGCTGTGCCTGCGTGTATGCCTTGTTCTGATTACGCTTGAAAATAGGCAGAATAGCCTCTAAATAGCCATTGCCTACAGCTTGTATATACTGGAAACAGGTCTCAAAATCCCACTGATTAAGGTCATCAAAGAATAGGCCGCCCACCCCGCGCTGCTCGTCACGATGCTTCAGATAAAAATAATCATCACACCATTTTTTGTGTTCGGCATACACGTTGGCCCCAAAGGGTGCACACAGGTCATGTGCCGTCTGATGCCAAGATAAAATATCGTCATCATTGGGATAAAAGGGGGTTAAATCAAAACCGCCTCCAAACCACCAGATGGGATCCTGGCCTTCTTTTTCTGCCACAAATAAGCGTACATTGGCATGTGAGGTTGGTACATTCGGGTTTTTAGGATGGATGACCAGCGATACCCCCATGGCCTGAGCCTTGGCGCCGGCAATATTCGGATGGCGTTCAGTCGCCGAAGCCGGCAGGTTGGATATATTGATGTGGGAAAACATTACTCCACCTTTTTCAATCACCGTGCCATTTTGTAAAACCCGGGAACGGCCACCGCCACCTTCAGGACGTTCCCAGTCATCAATCACAAATTCGGCGCTACCGCCGCCCGCCCGTTCTTGCTGTTCAAGTGCTGCACAGATCCGAGCTTGCAGGTCGAGGAGAAATTCGCGAACGCGTTGAATATCCATAGATGTTGGATGCTGCATCAGAACCCTCATGAGGAGATTAAAAAGCTGTTTACATCAAACCATAAAATGGCCTAAAAATTAAGGTGTTTTTCTCAATACTCCTTCTGTGCCGGCCGACTCAACCTCAGCAAGAGGTCAGGCGGGGCCAGGCTCAAATCCGACCGGAGAGCTTGGTTGAATTCTTTTTTGATGCATCTCACAATAGCTGAGCACACTCATTTTTTCGGGCTTTATCTGCTCACAGGTGGACAGCATGTCGGTTCAGATGAAATCTCTTATTCAGAAATATAATGTTCCTGGTCCACGTTACACCAGCTATCCAACCGTCCCCTATTGGCAGGAACAGGATTTTTCCCTGGCCCGCTGGAAGCAGAGCTTAAAGCGGTCTTTTGACGAGTCGAATCAGTCAGAGGGCATTAGCCTGTATATTCATCTCCCCTTTTGTGAAAGCCTGTGTACCTTCTGTGGCTGCCATAAGCGTGTCACCAAACGCCACGAAGTAGAGCAGCCTTATATTCAAGCCGTATTGAAAGAGTGGGCACTGTATTGTGAATTGCTGCAAGACAAGCCCCTTATTAAAGAAATTCATCTGGGGGGCGGTACGCCGACTTTCTTCTCAGTTGAGCATTTAACCCAGCTGATTCAGGGAATTTTACTCAAGGCGAACATTGCCGCAGAACATGAGTTCAGTTTTGAAGGCCATCCAAACAATACCACGCGTGAGCATTTGCAAGGGTTGTATGATCTGGGTTTTCGCCGGGTCAGCTATGGTGTGCAGGACTATAATGCAACCGTACAAAAAGCCATCCATCGGATTCAGCCCTATGAGAATGTCAAGCAGGTCACTGAATGGGCACGTGAGATTGGCTATAGCTCCATCTCGCATGATCTGGTCTTTGGCTTGCCTTTTCAGAGTCTGGACGATGTTCTAAATACCATCGACCAGACCAACTCACTGCTACCGGATCGTCTGGCCTTGTATAGCTATGCCCATGTGCCATGGATTAAAGGCAATGGCCAGCGCGGCTTTAAAGATACTGATGTGCCCAAAGATGAACTCAAACGCCAATGCTATGAAGAAGGCAAAAACAAGCTTCTGGCACAGGGCTATCATGAAATTGGCATGGATCACTTTGCCCTAAGCAGTGACAGCATGTACCGGTCTTTTCAAACAGGGACTTTACACCGCAACTTTATGGGCTATACCGCTTCCAAAACCCAGCTCATGATTGGACTGGGGGTTTCTTCAATCAGTGACAGCTGGTATAGCTTTGCGCAAAACGTGAAAACGATTGAAGAATATTATGAATGTCTAGAACAGCATAAGATTCCGGTCTTTAAAGGACATATTCTGTCTCGGGAAGATCTGATCATTCGCCAGCATATTCTCAACCTGATGTGCAGCTTTAACACTTCATGGGAAAATCCTGAACTGCAATTTGCTGAAATTGAGGAAGTGCTGGAGCAGCTTGAAGAAATGCAGCAGGATGAATTGATTAAAATAGCAGACGCATCAGTCACGATTTTGGAAAAAGGCAAACCTTTTGTCCGCAATATTTGTATGGCCTTTGATTTGCATTTAAAGCGCCGCATGCCGGAAAACCGGATTTTCTCGATGACGATTTAATCGCATCCTGATTTCGCGGGAGGAGAGATGAGGAAAACTTTCTTCAATGAAATAAACTTCCTCCCTTGGGAAAAGGGAGGAAGAGGGGAGAATTCTTAACAGACGTTAAAAATCATCCTTCTGATACATATGTGCCATACGTTCATGCTTGGTTTTGAGATACTGCTCATTGAATGGATTTAAGCCTACTGTCAAGGGAACACGGTCAGTCACTTGAATTCCTTGTGCTGTCAGCGCATCAATTTTAAGCGGATTGTTGGTGATCAGGCGTACCGCTTTCACTCTCAAATGATCCAGCATAATGCTGCACATATCATATTGACGTGCATCTGCTGGCAGATTGAGCATCAGGTTGGCATCGACCGTATCATGTCCCTGATCCTGCAAGGCATAGGCGCGAATCTTGTTGGTCAGGCCTATTCCACGTCCTTCCTGGCGCAGATATAAAATCACGCCGCAGCCAACTTCATTAATCAGCTTGAGGGTGGCTTGCAGTTGCGGGCCACAGTCACATTTCAGGGAAGCAAAGGCATCACCGGTCAGACATTCTGAATGTATACGAACCAGGACTGGCTCATCAGTGGGTTCCTCTAAACCCTTAGAGAGCGCGATATGTTCCTCTCCTGTCTTAGGGTCTTGAAAAACAGTAATTTTAAATTCACCATGAGCGGTCGGTAATCTTGACGTTGCGACAAATTCGATTGGCACAGCTGAACCCGTAAAATCCTAAAAAGTAACTAAAGTATAGCCTAATGATTAAACATTAGTAGAATTGCACAGGGGATTTTGTGGAGAACATTTTCTTTTTTTAAGAAAGCGAACGATAATAGTTGATAAATAGTGAGGTTATTCAGGATAATCGTAGCCTGCAAATTTTTTACCCCGATGAAATCATTGTGTAATAATGCGTCGCTAGAAGCGTAGCTGAATTGAAGCTGCTACAATTCAACTATATGATCGGGTACTCCCCATTGACCTCGCTTAGCATTTGCCAGGCTTTAGAAGGCTTTGCCATATATGTTGTATACAGAAATTCCAACTCAACGTCCTGTAACACCATTGCTAGATGGAATTGATCATCCTCAGCAACTGCGTGCACTTGAGCAAAGCCAGCTAGAGCAAGTGGCGGATGAGTTACGTCAATTCATTTTGTATGCTGCTGGGCAAAGTGGAGGGCATTTTGGTGCCAACCTCGGTGTAATTGAGCTGACTGTGGCTTTGCACTATTGCTTTCAGACGCCGCATGATCGCCTGATCTGGGATGTGGGTCATCAGGCCTATCCGCATAAAGCTTTGACCGGACGCCGGGAACAGTTGACCACGATTCGTGCCAAGGACGGTCTGGCTGCGTTTCCAGCCCGTGACGAATCCGAGTTTGATACCTTCGGGGTAGGCCACTCTTCCACCGCAATTTCTGCTGGCTTGGGCATGGCATTGGCACGTCGTTATCAGAATGACCCCTGTGAAGTGGTTTCAATTATTGGCGATGGTGCCATGACCGCAGGTATGGCCTTTGAAGCCATGAATGATGCGGTGGCACATCATGCCAACCTGATGGTTGTATTAAATGACAATGATATGTCAATTTCATGCAGTACGGGCGGTTTTGCCAAGCATCTTGCAGCAATCTGGGAGCGTGGTGAATTTGTCAATGTAACCGAAGAGGGTGAGGCCTATGTACAGCCACATCCAGAATGGTTGTATAACTCACGCTTGCACAGCGCGGCAACTGATGCCGCTGATAACCTGTTTAAAGCCATTGGTTTTGATTACTTCGGTCCTTATGATGGTCATGATGTCCAGCAACTGGTTCATGTATTTAATGCCCTGAAAAAGCGGACCGGACCACGTCTGATTCATGTCTACACCAAAAAAGGTAAAGGTTTTGCACCTGCTGAATCGGATCAGATTAAATATCATGCCATTAGCAAACTGAATGCGGTCGCAGCAGTCAAGATGGCGCCCAAATATTCAGACGTATTCGGGCAATGGCTCTGTGATGAGGCTGCACAGGATAAACGCCTACTGGCTATTACTCCCGCCATGTGCGAAGGTTCAGGCATGGTCCAGTTTGCCAAAGACTATCCGGAACGTTTCTTTGACGTTGCCATTGCCGAGCAGCATGCGGTGACACTGGCAGCCGGTATGGCCTGTGAAGGTTTAAAACCGGTCGTCGCCATTTACTCGACGTTCTTGCAGCGCGGTTATGACCAGTTGGTGCATGACGTGGCCTTACAGAATCTGGATGTGACCTTTGGCATCGACCGGGCGGGGCTGGTCGGTGAAGATGGGCCGACACATGCCGGTGCCTATGATTATGCATATATGCGCACAATTCCCAATCTGGTGATTATGGCGCCTAAAGATGAAAATGAATGCCGTCAGATGTTGCATACGGCTTATCTTTATAATGGTCCGGCCGCGGTACGTTATCCACGTGGTAATGGACTGGGTGTTGAAATTCAGCAAACTATGGTCGAGATGCCGATTGGTCAGGCAGAGGCTTTGCTCAGCCTGAACGAGCAATCTGATGAGCATATTTCAATTCTGGCTTTCGGTAGTCGGGTCCAGGCAGCCGTAGAAGCAGCTCAGGCTTTTGCCAGTCGCTATGAAGTTGGCGTACGTGTCATCAATATGCGTTTCATTAAGCCTTTAGATACCAGTATGCTGGATCAGCTTGCACACTCCACCAGTTTATTTGTTACTGTCGAAGAGCATGCGATCATGGGCGGTGCTGGTAGTGCAGTCAATGAATATCTGGCTGAAGCACAGATCGTGAAGCCAATGTTAAATCTGGGGCTGGACGATACCTTTATGGCACAGGCAACACATAGCCAGATGTTGCAACAAGCTGGACTTGATGCACAAAGTATTGAAAAATCCATTGCTCAGGCCTGGTCTAAACTGGCACAAAGCGTTCTATCCTAAGTATTTAAAAACTTTAGACACATTTTTTCCCAAAAAGCCCGAATATTTGCTAAAATATGCGGGCTTTTATGCATTATTCTTTATCAATATCTTCAAATTTGTAGTGGGTGTTCAATGGAACCTATGGTGGTGATGGCTGCGCGTGCGGCTCAATTAGTTGGTCAAGAGCTTTTAAAAGCGCATCAGAATCGTCATAAACTCGATCTGCAAGTCGAAGAAAAAGGCATTGATGGTCCGGTAACGCGTGTAGACCGTTATCTGGAACAGTTGACTATCGATACTCTACGTAAAAGCTATAAAAATCACAGTTTCCTGGGTGAAGAATTTGGCTATCAGGAAGGTAAAGGTCATGACGCTGACTGGTGTTGGGTGATTGATCCGCTGGATGGCACACTTAACTTTATCAACGGTTTTCCGCATTTCTGTATTTCTATCGCAGTTCAGCACAAAGGCGTGACTCAGCACGGCGTAATTTATGATCCGGTAAAAGATGAGTTGTTCTCTGCAAGCCGTGGTCGCGGTGCAATGCTGAATCAGCGCCGTATCCGTGTCAATATAAAAGACAGTCTGAATAATACTTTCTTGGCCGTAGGTCATGCTTACCGTGCCAAACGTAATGGTGAAGTTGTGTCTTATGCCAAGAACCATTTTGAATCATTGTTAAATGTGACCGAAGCGGGTGCTCAATACCGCCGTGCAGGTTCTGCGGCACTGGATCTGGCTTATGTAGCGGCTGGCCGTCTTGATGGGTATTTCGAGCTTGGCTTGAAACCTTGGGATATTGCAGCAGGTGAGCTGATTGTGAAAGAAGCGGGCGGTACTGTGGTGGATGCACGTGGCGGTAGCGACTCTATGGAAAATGGTCAGGTTTTGGCTTGCTCAATGAAGATGCTTAAACCGTTAATGCAAGCAGTTGTTCCTGCTTGGGGTGAAGCAGCCAAATAATCGGCTTTAATCGAATATGAAAAAAGGTATCTTTCGGGATGCCTTTTTTCTTGCAAATTATTCATTTGAGATTGCTTCTAAAGCACTTTTGATTCATCTGTTTAGTCATAAGAGTTTAGGGAAAATTGACCAAATGGAGAATAAGCTGCTTTTTTCACCTGAGCTAAGTTTCGGAAAATGATGAAAAAATTGACGGTTAAACAAAATAATACGAAAAGCGGATGACTTTATAAATTATCCTGCTATAATCTTGGCACGCACTTAATTTCTGTTCGTTACCTGAACATTTCTCTTCTTATCATTGTGTATGCGCGTGCGGTCCAAAGAGAGGACGATATCTCGCGCCCCAATCGCTAAAGCGATTCCTTCAGGTTATGCTTAATCATGCGTGCGTTATATCACATCGTCGTTACTCGGATCGCCGCTGAATCATCTCTTTTTCAGTGTTTATTGCTGTGCCGCTTTTTGTCGATGTCCATTTGACTTTATTTTTAATGGAGCACCCTATTTTCGGGTGAAATACTCTATGAGCAAAACTTTTGCTGAATTTTCTTTACACGAATCGTTACAACAAGCTCTACAAGGTTTAGGCTTTACTGCTCCGACTTCTGTACAAGAACAATCTATTCCCGCTGCACTTGAAGGCAAAGATCTTTTGGTATCTAGCCAGACAGGTTCGGGTAAGACAGCAGCGTTCCTTCTTCCAACGTTGAACGCACTTGCAAACGAAGATACCTTTGTACCATTCAAAGAACGTATGAAAGCGATCACTCAGCCTTCAATTCTGGTTCTTTGTCCTACACGTGAATTGGCTCAACAGGTGAGTCAGGATGCCATTGCACTTGTACGTCACATGAAAGGTGTGCGTATTGCTGCAATCATGGGTGGCATGCCATTTGGTAAACAAATCCAGCAGTTAAAAGGCGCACAAGTGGTTGTTGCAACCCCAGGTCGTTTACTGGATCTTGTTAACCGTCGTCAGCTCAAACTCGATAAAGTAAATGCTTTGATTGTAGACGAAGCAGACCGTATGCTGGATCTAGGCTTCTCTGAAGATCTGGAAGCAATTGGTGATTTGGCTGGAAATCGTGAGCAGACCTTAATGTTCTCTGCAACATTTGCTCCACGTATTATCACGCTTGCTGAACGTATGATGAATGATCCAGAGCGTATTGCGATTGAAACTGGTCACTCAACAAATACAGATATCACCCAGACTTTACACTGGACTGATGGTTTCGAGCATAAGAAAAAACTGTTAACGCATTGGTTAAGCGAAGAAGATGTAGACCAGGCTGTGGTATTTGCATCAACTCAAGAAGACACCGACATGCTGGCTGAAGAGCTTTCTGAAGCAGGTCTGTCAGTTGTTGCACTACACGGTGCCATGCCGCAAACCGTTCGTAACCGTCGTTTACGCAGCATCCGTGAAGGTCGTGCCAAGATTTTAGTAGCGACTGATGTTGCTGCTCGTGGTCTAGACGTACCAACAATTTCTCACGTGATCAACTTTGGTCTTCCAATGAAGAACGAAGATTATGTACACCGTATTGGTCGTACAGGCCGTGCGGGCCGTACCGGTAAGGCCATTACTTTGGCAACTTACCGTGAGCGTGGCAAGATCCGTGCTCTAGAAGACTTCCTTGATGCACGTTTAAATGTATCTGAAATTGAAGGTCTGGAGCCATCTCCACCTCCTGCACGCGGTAGCCGTGACGGTGGTCGTGGTCGTCGTGATGGCGGCGGTCGTGGTCGCGGTGGTTTCGGTGGCGGTCGTCGTTTTGAAGGCGAAAGCAATTTCAAGCGTCGTGAAGGTGGTGATGACCGTCCACGTCGCAGCTTTGATGATAAACCTCGTGGCGAACGTCCAGCATTTGGCGAAGATCGTCCACGTCGTGACTTCAACAGTGATCGTCCGCGTCGTGAAGGTGGCTTTGCTGACCGTCCACGTCGTGACTTCAATGAAGATCGTCCACGCCGCGAATTTAATAATGACCGTCCACGTCGTGAATTCAATGGCGAAGACCGTCCACGCCGCGAGTTCAACAATGACCGTCCACGTCGTGAATTTGGTGACCGTCCTCGTACTGATAATAACGATGATAACCGCGGTAACCGTGTAGATTACAAGCCACGTCGTGAAGGTGCTTTCAATGACCGTCCAAAACGTGAATTTGGTGACCGTCCAGCACGTTCATTTGGCGATGATCGTCCAAAGCGTAATTTTGGTGACCGTCCAGCGCGTTCATTCGCTGATGATCGTCCAAAGCGTGATGCAGGTGATCGTCCAGTACGTCGCAACTTTGATGACAAGCCACGTGGTGAACGTTCATTTGGTGGCGAGAGCCAACCACGTCGTAAATTCAATGACTAATTGAATCTGACCTAAAAAAACCAGCGTTTACGCTGGTTTTTTTATGCCTATCTTTTTACTTATTTCAATTAAAATGTATACTGAGTCAAATTTATTATAACTTGTGATAATTGAAGAATAGGAAGATTCGGATGTTACGTTTTACTGTGCTTGAGCTACTAATGCCTTATCTCGCATTGGCTTTGGGTTTGTGTAATATTATTTTTTATCTCTATTATTTTTTTAATTGACGAGACTCTGTTAGAATCCAGCCTGATAAAATTTTTCATTCTAAGAAATAGACCCGACAGTAGACCGTATTGCTTTTCATAACCTTGACCCTTCTTTTGCAAATGCTAATATTTTGAACTTTGTTTCTTTATCGTACGCATGATGAAAAAATGCAGGAATCCACTCAACTATGGGAAATCAAACAGCGCAAACTATGCCTTCTCTGATTGAAGTAAAGAATTTAAGCTTCAAGCGCGGGGAACGTGTGATTTATGAAGATGTGAGCCTCAGCATTCGTCGCGGACAGATTACCGCTATTATGGGTCCATCCGGGACCGGTAAAACAACATTATTGCGCTTGATTGGTGGCCAGTTGACGCCAGATCAGGGGCAAGTCCTGCTCGATGGGCGGGATATTGCTCAGATGTCGCGATCCGAGCTTTTTTCGGCGCGTGCGCGTATGGGGATGCTCTTCCAGAGTGGAGCCTTGTTTACCGACATGAGTGTCTATGAAAACGTAGCCTTTCCAATCCGTGCTCATACTAAATTACCTGAACATCTGATTGCTGAAATTGTAGCGCTGAAACTGGAGTCTGTGGGTTTACGTGGCGCTGAGCAGATGATGCCTTCAGAGCTGTCGGGTGGGATGAATCGTCGGGTGGCACTGGCAAGAGCCATTGCGCTGGATCCGGAGCTGATCATGTATGACGAGCCATTTGCTGGCCAAGATCCGATTGTGATGGGGGTTCTGACCCGTTTGATCCGCTCATTACGTGAAGCACTGGATTTAACGACCATTATTGTTTCGCATGATGTGGCAGAAACCTTATCGATTGCCGATTATATCTATGTAGTGGCAGAAGGAAAAATCCAGGGGGAGGGCACACCGGCAGAGCTGAAAGCCCATTCTTCTGCTTTTGTTCAGCAGTTCCTGACCGGAGCCGTCGCAGGGCCTGTGGATTATCAGTTCAGCCATAAACCCTATTTAAATGATGAGGTGCGTTCATGAATGCTATCGCCCAGCTGGGGAGACGTGTGATTGAGCGTGTCCGCGGTATAGGGGTTGCGGCCCTGATGCTGTTGCAGATTCTGTTTTCCATGCCCACCTGGATCGGTGTCAAACTGTTTATATACCAGATGTATCGGGTAGGCGTACTATCGCTGCTGATTATTGTGGTGTCCGGTCTGTTTATTGGGGCGGTACTGGGCTTGCAGATGTATACCATTCTGGCGACTTTTGGCAGTGAGGCCATGCTGGGTACCGCAGTTGCTTTGACTTTGTTGCGTGAATTGGCACCTGTGGTTGCAGCCTTGCTGTTTGCCGGACGAGCGGGTTCTGCCCTGACTGCAGAAATTGGCCTGATGAAAGCCACTGAACAGTTATCCAGTATGGAAATGATTGGTGTTGATCCACTCAAAAGAGTGATTTCACCGCGTTTATGGGCGGGGATTTTTAGCCTGCCAATGCTGGCCGTGATTTTTGCTGCTGTCGGAATTATGGGTGGCAAAATGGTCGGAGTGGACTTTCTGGGGGCAGATGAAGGCGCCTACTGGAGTGGGATGGAAAATACGGTGCAATTCTATAAAGATATTTTGAATGGCACTATTATTAAAAGTTTTGTATTCGCATTAATCTGTACCTGGATTGCGGTATATCAGGGCTATGCCTGTGAGCCAACTTCGGAAGGTATTGCAACTTCTACAACGCGTACAGTGGTGTATTCTTCATTGTGCGTTTTAGGCTTTGATTTCGTGTTGACTGCGGTCATGTTCGGAGGTATTTAATGAAATCACGTATAAGTGAGCTGGCCGTTGGTGTTTTTGTCATTCTGTTTGGTATTGCACTGTTTTTCCTGGCCATGCGTGTCAGTGGCCTGGTAGGAACCAATATCGCGGACAGCTATAAAATGACGGCGACCTTTGAAAATGTCAATGGAATTAAGCCGCGTGCCAAAGTGGCGTTAAGTGGCGTCAAAGTCGGCCAGGTCGATGAGATTACGCTTGATCCGGTAACCCGTTTAGCCACTGTACATATGACACTGGATGGCTCCCTGACAACCTTTAATGCCGAACAGCTGAAACAGGTCCAGCAAGAAGCATTAGAAGAGTTACGTTATAGTTCCGATTATACAGCGGCAGATCCTGCTCAACAAAAAGCAATGGAAAAGCAACTGTTAGATAACATGAAATCCATCACTAATATTGATGAAGATGCTTATATTATGGTAGCAACCAATGGTTTATTGGGTGAAAAATATTTGAAAATCATCCCAGGTGGCGGTCTGAATTATCTTAAACGTGGTGATCAGATTGCCAATACCCAAGGCACCATGGAAATTGAAGACCTAGTGACGAAATTTATTACCGGTGGTACCGACAAATCGTCAGATAACCCGGAAGATGCCTCGGAAGACGCTGCATTTTCAGGAACAACCGATGCAGAACCTGCATTTGTTGAATAGTAAATTGAGGAGATTCGAGTGAAGACTCTAGTAAAACAAACGCTTGCCGTGAGCATTCTTTCCACCATGATGACCGGTACTGTGTTTGCTGCACCGTCTGAAACGCCGCCTGCATTTATCAAAAAAGTGGCAGATGGCTTGATTGAACGCCTCAAAGCTGATCATGCCAAATTGCAGAATAATCCTGCGTTGGTAAAAACGATTATCCGTCAAAATCTTGATCCGTATATTGATTCACAGTCTTTCACCCGTATTGTGATGGGAACTTATGCAACCAACCAGTACAGTACTGCGGCGCAGCGTGCGCAGTTTGAGAAGAATTTCCGTGAAACTTTAATCGTGAATTATGGTACGGCGTTCTCGAAGTTCAGTAATCAGACCTATAACATCCGTCCATACAAAGCCAGCAATAGCAAAAACCCGGTGGTGACGATTGATTTTAATAACAATGGCGAGAAAATTCCGGTGGCTTTCCAGCTGGTGGATAAAGGTTCGCAATGGAAAATCCGTAACATCAACGTTTCTGGTATTGATCTGGGTCTTCAGTTCCGTAACCAGTTTGCGGCCACTGTAAAACGTAATGGCGGTAATCTGGATAAGGCCATTGCCAACTTCAAGCCGGATGCAGAAGCGGCAATTGACAAGAAATAACAAGATAGGTGAGCTGTGATCCAATTCAATGATCAGGAATTGCAGGTGTCAGGTCAAATTAATTATGAAAATGCGCAGGACTATTATCAAAAAGGTCTGCGCGTGATTCAGGCACAAAGCCAGTTTCCGCTGGTGGTGAATCTGGCCGCACTGGAACATGGCAGTACCTTGGCCCTGGCGGTTCTAGTGCGTTGGTTACGTCAGACCCCACAGGCGCAGGGACTTCAGTTTAAGGCAGTGCCTGTAAAAATGATGAAGATCATTCAAGCCTGTCATTTGCAGGATGATTTGCAGATCATCAATTAAAAAAAGCACCGATGGGTGCTTTTTTATTTTTATAGAATTGAATGTATGAGGTTCCCTCTCCTGATAGGAGAGGGCTAGGGAGAGGTAAATTATTCATAACCTTCTCTCTAATTCTCTCCCATAGGGAGAGAGGATTGCAACGTCCTTTAAATCCACTTCTTCCATCTAAAGTAAATTAATGGGCCAATCAGAAAACCAATCAGAATGATGCTGACCATCACAAAGCTCATCGTTCCTTGAGCGAAAGGCAGTACATCGGTGTTCATGCCGTAGATACTGGCAATCAGCATCGGAGGTGCCAGCATACTCGGTAAAATCGAGAAGCGACGAATGGTGTCATTCTGTTCAGTATTAATAAATCCGGAGGTGGTGTCCAGCAGGAAGCGGACTTTCTGGAACAGGAACGCATCATGTTCGACCAGCGAGCGCACATCTTCACTCAACTCGCGAATATCTGCATCATAAATATGACTGCCCAATGCCCGGGGACGGGACAGAAAGGTCAGCACCCGCCGCAAATCAATTAAACAGAGCTGCGCTTTTCCAAGCATATCTTCCAGCTGGGCCAGACGGGTAATCATGTCATCCAGATCCAGAATCTGTTCACGATGCCGGTTATTCAGGACTTCGGTGGAGTATTTTTCCAGGTCTTTATGTACATCTTCCAGAATATCGGCCAGCTCATCCAGCTTGGCTTCCAGCAGGCCAAGCAGAATCCAGGTCGGATCGTTGTAGTCGATTTCATAATCATTACGGCGTGCACGCGCCCGGAAGGCCCGGAAAGCAACCAGTTTTTCACCCCGTAAGGTGAACAGCCGCTCCTTGTGCAGGATGAAAGCCACAGTCTGAACTGTTGCCAGAATGCTGGCTTCATCTTCATGTTCACTTTCGAGCTGATAATTTTTATTTTTCGTTAAAAAATAGGTACTGACATGCAAAATACCGTCATCATCACGGTAGAATCGGGCACTTGAAGAAATATCTTCCAGCGATTTTAAAGTCGGCAGGTTTTGCCCATAGGCGTCCAGGATCCATTGTTGCTCTTCCTGTGAAGGTGCAATTAAATCGACCCAGACTAATTCCGGATGCAGGTCGAAATCACCATTGATGGTGGCATCTTCTAAGCTACCGCGCCCTGTGGCATAAAAAGCTTCAAGCATGCTCTCTTTTCTCCCCTGCGCAGTATGTAAATCTGAATGGAGGTATTTTAGACAAGGAATTAAATAAAAACACTGATTGTAGGGTTATTTTTGAAAAAAAACTGTCAGAGCACACTCTGGTACACTATTCGCTTAATGGAATGATGAAAATGATGAATTCTATCGCAATTTTTTGTGGTTCAGCCTTAGGCTCAGAACCGCGTTATGCACAAATTGCTAAACAGGTCGGACAGACATTGGCCATACGACAACAAATGCTCGTCTATGGCGGTGGCCGGTCGGGCTTGATGGGTGTGGTTGCAGACAGTGCCTTGGCTGCTGGCGGTAAAGTTACAGGTGTCATTCCACGCGCACTGGTCAACCGTGAGCTGGCGCATCCGGATATTACCCAGCTGTTTGTGGTAGACAACATGCATGAGCGTAAAACCAAAATGTCAGAGCTGGCCCAGGGGTTTATTGCCATTCCGGGCGGTGCGGGCACACTGGAAGAAATCTTCGAGCAGTGGACCTGGGCACAGCTGGGTATTCATCAGAAACCCTGTGCATTTTTAAATGTAGATGGTTTTTATGACGACCTGCTCAAGTTTATTCGAATGACCACAGAGCAAGGATTTACCAAGGCACGTTTTACCGATGCGTTAATTGTCAGTGATCATCTTGAGGATATTTTAGAGCAGTTTGAAAGCTATCGGCCGCCTGAAGCAAAATGGGGTATGGTCGATCAAACCGATCTTGTAAAATAGCGCTCTTTCTTTGATTCGCACCAGATCCATGAACACAATTACAGTGGCAGCAGCTATCATTTTAAATTCAAGCCAGCAGTTGCTGGTGGTTCGCAAGCAGGGAACAGACTGTTTTATGCAGGTGGGCGGAAAGCTGGAGCCGGATGAAGCGCCTGAACAAACCCTGTTACGGGAAATTCAGGAAGAAATTGGCTGTCAGGCGCAAATACAGCAATGTATAGGACGCTTTGAAACACTGGCCGCCAATGAGCCTGATCATCAGCTCATCAGTTATGTCTATCTGGTTGAGCTGGCTACTGAGCCGCATATTAAGGCTGAAATTGCTGAGATGAAATGGGTAGACGTAGGGCAGAAGGATGTCCAGTTGGCTCCGTTGACGACAGAAATTGTCATACCTTGGGTAAAAGAATATCTGTTGGTATCCGTGTGATTGAGATTACATTCTGGCGCCAGCCAGACAAGCTGCATAAATATGCTGGCAACCCAGCTCTTTGAGTTTGTGGCTCAAAGCACGCATCGAGCTGCCTGTTGTAACGACATCATCAATGATCAGGACTTTCCGGTAGCGTATTGTTGAAGAAGTCGCGATTTGGAACTGCGCTTCAATATCTTCCATGCGTTCCAGACGGCTTAAGCCTTTTTGTGAATGCTGTTTCATACGCTGAACAGGCTGCCAGAGCGGCACATTGAGTTGTCGGGCCACCTGCTTGGCCAGTAATAAAGACTGGTTATAGCCGCGTTCGACCAGGCGTTCTGTGGAGATCGGCATCGGCACCACAGCACTGACTTTAGGAAAATTCAAACTCAGCAGGGCACCGGCCAAAAGTGGCTCCAGATGCAGCTTTTGCTCATATTTAAATAACTGGATTAAGCGATCCATCGGATAGGCATACTCACAGGCCACCTGAAACTGGATGTCCTGACGTTGAATGGTCTGATGAGCCCACGGCAACTGCTGCCAGCAATCTTGGCAGACAGAATGCAGGGCCTGATAGTCCGTGTGGCATAACTGGCAGGGCTGTAAACGGTTCAGCCAGTGCTTGCCTTGTTGCAGTATATTAAACATAAGCATAGCGCGGTGCCTCGGGAAGCCAGCGTTTGAGCAAGGCTGCTGCCTGTTTTGGATAATCTTTCAGCATTTGCTGGGCCACATAGTGTGCTTGACCCAGCAGATGATCATCACGCTCCAGTTTAGCCACCCGAAAGCCCATATCACCTGTCTGCTTGGTTCCCAGTAATTCTCCCGGACCGCGTAATTCCAGATCTTTTTCAGCAATCATAAAGCCGTCATTGGTTTCTCGCATGATGCGTAGGCGTTCCTGACCATTTTGTGACAGAGGATGCTTATAGAGCAGGGCACAGAAGCTGGCTTTGGCACCGCGGCCAACGCGGCCACGCAGCTGATGCAGTTGTGACAGACCCAGGCGTTCAGCATTTTCAATGACCATAATTGACGCATTCGGAACATCCACGCCGACTTCGATCACGGTGGTGGCAATTAACAGTTGCAGTTCATTCTGTTTAAACTGCTGCATCACGGCCTGTTTTTCATCGGCTTTCATTTTGCCATGCACCAGGCCGATATTCAGCTCCGGAAAACGCTCCTTAATTTCGGCAAAAGTTGCTTCGGCGGCTTGGGCATCGAGCGTTTCCGACTGTTCCACCAGGGTGCAGACCCAATAGGCTTGTTTGTCTTCGGCGCAGTTACTTACAATGCGCTGTAAAACCTCCTCACGCCGGTCAAGTGGAATGGTCACGGTCTGAACCGGAGTACGGCCCGGTGGCAGTTCATCAATGACTGAAGTATCCAGATCACCATAGGCCGACATGGCGAGGGTACGTGGAATCGGGGTGGCAGTCATGACCAGCTGATGCGGAGACATGCCATCCAGTCCTTTGTTTCTTAACGCCAGACGTTGATCCACTCCAAAACGGTGCTGCTCGTCAATAATCACCAGGCCGAGTTTGGCAAACTCGACATTTTCCTGAAACAGCGCATGAGTCCCGACCACGAGATGCGTGCTACCCTCCCGGATCAGCTGTTCGGAGGCTGCGCGGGCTTTGCCTTTTTGCTTGCCAGAGAGCCAGGAGACAGTCAGCCCCAGTGGCTCAAACCAGCGCTTAAAATTCAGATAATGCTGCTCAGCCAGAATTTCAGTCGGTGCCATCAAGGCCACCTGCCAGCCTTCTTCCAGGGCATGACAGGCCGCCACTCCAGCAACCAGGGTTTTTCCGGCGCCAACATCGCCCTGAACCAGACGCAACATCGGTTTGTTTTGTTTCAGGTCGTGGGCAATCTCTTTCGATACCCGCTTTTGTGCGCCGGTCATTGCAAAGGGCAGACTGGCCAAAAGCTGCTTGGCATAAGTTTTACTGGGTGCAAATGAAGGGGCTTCAATCTGCTGGAGAAAAGAACGTCGGGTCAGCAAACTAATTTGGTGTGCGACCAGTTCTTCAAAAATCAGCCGCTGCTGTGCCGGATGTGAACCTTGGCTGAGCTGCACCATATTGGCATTCAGCGGTGGATGATGAATATATTCCAGCGCCTGCTTGAGATCATAGCCATTGCTAAATTTCTGCGGTAACAGCTCGGGCAAATCATCACTGTGCAGTTCCAGTGCCTGCTTGATGTATTCACGCAGTTTGGGTTGGGTCAGTCCTTCAGTCGATGGATAGATGGCGGTGAGCTGGGTGTGGGGCAGAGGGGTGTGTTCAGTAATGACCTGCAATTCCGGATGATACATTTCCAGACCGCGCGCACCGACCCGAACCTCGCCAAATACTCTTAAGCGATTACCCAGCTTGCAGCGGTCGGTAATTCCCTTATAGATATGATAAAAACGCAAGGTCACTTTACCAGAATCGTCGTCCAGTAGAATCGCCATCGACTTGCGTTTGCCCGGTGGAAAATCCACTCCTTTGACTGTGCCTTCCAGCAAATAGCTGCGTCCCACGTTTAATTGATTCATGGGAATGATCGTGCTACGGTCTTCATAATCGCGTGGCAGATGAAAAAGCAAATCATCAGTATTCAAGATATTCAGTTTTTCGAGTAAAGCAGCGGCGGCATTGCCAACGCCTTGTAACTGATGGACTGCGGCCATGTCTCCTCAACCTGGTCTGTGATTCGGTGTTTAATGCATATTTTATTTATTGGTTATGGTAAAACATCCGAGCGGGTAGCTAAACAATTATTTGAACACGGTCATCAAATTAGCACAGTTAGCCAAAGTCCCAAAACAGATTCATTTGCAACTCATCTGATGCAGGATGTACATACACTGGATTTAACAGCAGTTGCACCAATTGACTGGGTCTATGTATTACTGAGTCCAAAACAAAGGGCGGTTGAAGGTTATCAGCAGACCTATCTGGATTCGGTTCAGCCCATTGTGGCAGCCTTGAACATGCATCCAGTCAAACGCATGGTGGTGGTTTCATCGACTCGGGTGTATGGACAAAATGCCGGCGAAAGCGTGGATGATGACACTGCAATCCATCCTCAGGATGCTCAGGGCAAAATTTTGCAGCAGATGGAGCAGGCTTATCTTGCCGCCTATCCTGAGCAATGTACGATTATCCGTCCCAGTGGGATTTATGGCACTTCGGTCAAGCGGATGCAACACATGGCTGCATCCATGCCCCATTATCCGAATCTGCACTGGTCGAACCGGATTCATATTGAAGATCTGGCCCGGTTCCTTGCTCACTTGATTCACGTGGAACATCCTGATTCTTCTTATATTGTGACCAATAACCAGCCTCAGCTTTTAGCTGAAGTATTGCAATGGTTCCAGCAGCAGATGCGAATTCCTTTGCTTCAGGTGGAAAGTCAAAAGGTGACAGGCAAAAAGCTGTATGCAACCCGAATGCAGAAAACTGGATTTAGATTCAACCATCCAGACTGTTTTCAGGATTATCTGGAGTTGATGAAGTAAGCTTTCCCTCTTTCTGTTAAGAAAGGAATTAAACACTTCCTCTTGTTGGAGAGGGTTCAGGGAGCTAGGATTTGACCCTAATGAACATCTGGCAGCGAACTGCATCCTTCCTAAAATAAAAAAGAGAGGCAAATGGCCTCTCTTTTATTTAAAACTTACTTTTTCTTCTTGCGTCTGGCACGTTTTTTGGCCTGTTCAGCCGCAACCGCATCCAGTGCTTCTTTCAGCTCTTCATCGGTAAAGGCGGTGATGTGATGCAGCATCTGGAGCTTCACGTCATCCAGCACCAGATTGGCATATTGCGCCACATTGGTCAGCTGTTCATCATAAACAATGGCATTGTCGGCATTGGTACTGAGATAGCCTTTCTGGGTCAGCACTTTAATAAAGCTTTGGAACAAGGCCTTATCAAAGAATTCTGGCGAATTGAATTCATACAGCACGGACAGACGCTGACCGACCAAATGACTCAGCTCTTCTACCTGACGGGTCGAGATATTGCCTGAACCACGCTGGGTGATTAGCGCTAGCGTCATATAATAGCGTTCCAGACTTTGTGTCACCGGTGCCGTCAAGACTTCCAGTTGGTGATAGGCTTCAGTATTTGGTGCAGGGGCCACCAGATTTTCGCCTTCTTCAGCAATCAGTTTGCTGGCAATTAAAGCGTCAATATAGGCATTGACCTGTTCCTGAATTTTATCTTCCGCCCATTTCAGGAACAGCTCGGCTTTCAGGAATGGATAAAGCGTACTGCTGACATTGATTACGTCTTTACGGCGAATCGTACCGTTATGTTCAACCAGCGCTGCAATCAAGGATGGCAATACAAAGGCATGTACGATGTTGTTACGGAAATAGGTTAACAATACAGCCTGATTATCTTCAATTGCAATAATATCGCCAAGCACATGTTTCACGCGTTTGACCAGTTTCAGTTTCATGGCATAAGCCACGATTTCTTTACCTGAAAGTGGTGTGACCTGCATGCGCTCATCATATGGCAAGGCAATCAGCAGATTACGGTAGGTATCCAGCTGCTTGATACAGACTTCTTCATCCAGCGTGTGTTTTGGCGTCGCCAGCAAGATCAACGACAGCAATGAAACCGGGTTAATGACCACAGCACTGTTGATATTTTCCAGAATTGCCTGAGCAGAACTGTTGACGGCTTCAGATACAGCAGTTGGAATTGGATCATCATTCTTGGCAATCTGAATATTTTCTGCACCATGCTGTTTCAGCATGTCATCCAGAAACACCGGTTCACCAAAGTTTAGATGCACCTTGCCAAAAATACGTTCAATTTTGCGTAAAGTTTTTAGAATACCAAAAATAGATTCAGCTTCTTTTTCTTTCCCGTTCATTTCACCGACATAGGTGCCGCCTTCCATGAGACGTTCATAGCCAATATAGGTCGGCAGGAAAACAATCGGTTTGGCCTTGCCACGTAAATGACCGTGTACCGTCATGGCCAGCATACCGGTTTTTGGCGGAAGCAGACGGCCTGTGCGTGAACGGCCACCTTCAATAAAATATTCCAGTGGGGTGTTACGTGACAGGATGCTGTACAAATACTCCTTAAACACAGTGGTATACAGGGCATTACCACGGAAAGTCCGGCGGATGAAGAATGCACCGCCACCACGTAGAATCTGACCCACAAATGGCATATTCAGGTTGTCGCCCGCAGCAATATAAGGCACCATCAGGCCACGTTTATAAATGACATAAGACAGAAGCAGATAGTCGATATGGCTGCGGTGACATGGCGTATAGACAATTTCATAGTCCTTGGCCAGTTCACGCACGGTGCTGAAGTTATGCACTTCGACGCCGTCATAAAGCTGGGTCCATAAACGGGTCAGAGCCTTGTCTGCAAAACGCACGGTTGAGTGCGAATAATCCGATACAATTTCATTTAAGTAGCCAATTGCACGGCGCTCCGCTTCAAGCATTGAAATCTTGCTGCGGATACTTTCGTTCAGGATCGCTGCCTGTACATCGGTCGATTTAATCAGGCCATGCATGACATTACGTCGATCTGACAGATCTGGCCCGAGTACCACTTCACGCTGCGCGTCCAGATAATCGTTCAGGTTGCAGACAATATACGTGGCCGGCGATAAATTCGGATGGGTTTCTTTGGCAAAGTCAATCATGGCACGCAAGGACTTCGGCTCATGAAACTCTAAATAAGACTGACGACCGTGCAGGCCGATATTGACCAGCTGTTTTACCCGGCTTGGAGTCGACCAGGTATCGGTAAATAACAGTTTAAACCAAGAATCTTCTTTTTCAGGCTCACGTCCCCACAGCACCGTGACTGGAATTAGTTCGACATCCAGTTCCGGATGTTTTTCCAGTGCCTCAATCAGACGTAGCAGACGTGGCGGAAAAGCATGCGCTGGGGCGCTGAGTAAATTATTATCATCATGATACTGCAGGAACAGCAGCGAGGTTTTTTCTTTGAGTTCACCGAGCTCGAGTGAATCCAGAGCCGGCGGTATTTTCAGACGGCGGGTCTCAGCATCCACGACCAGCGCATTACTGCGAGAGTGATTCTGTAAAACGTAGCAGATAATTTTCTGTGATGCCGGGGCGGTCTGGTCAGTGGCTGGAGCAGTCACTTCACTTGGTACTTCCCCGAGAACCTGAGGGGTTACCACCAGATCAAGCAGCTTGCTTGAAAGCTTGCGGTAGATTTGACCAAAGCCATTCTTGGACATAGTTACTCCTAATTTACTGACCAAAACTACTAGACTTCTGAAGAGGAATGATTGTGTATGATTCTTTATAGAAACGATATGTCATTTTGAACACATTCAGCAGAAGCCGTGCAATTTTAGCGCGAAATTCAGGGTATTTCCTAGTAGCTTGTGCAATTGATATGACAGAACAGTCAAGCAATCTTTAGGGTTTTGGTCTGAATTTATGGCAGAATATTCCAGTTTATTTGTATACATGTGTATTTTTACTGGGGAATTTCCCCGCCATCGAATAGGTTGCCTATGAATGCCTTAACCCAGGAACTGGTCGAGCTGCTCAGCTTAGAAAAGTTAGAAGAAAATATTTTTCGTGGAATTAGCCGCAATCTGGTCGGCAAGCGTGTGTTCGGTGGGCAGGTCTTGGGTCAGGCCTTGCGTGCGGCATCTTATACCACAGACCGTCCGGCGCATTCCCTGCATGCCTACTTTCTGTTTGGTGGCGATGTTAACGCTCCGATCATCTATGAGGTTGACCGCATTCGTGATGGGAAGAGTTTTGTCAGCCGCCAGGTGCGTGCAATCCAGCATGGCCGGATCATTTTTATGTGTATGGTGTCTTTTGCCCAGCAGGAAGAGGGGCTGAACTATCAGATTTCAGAGCCTGAATATCCGCCAGCGGAAAGCCTGAAAAATGAAGTGGCTTTGGTCCAGCAGATGATTGAGTTTATTCCGGAAAATGTCCGTGCTTCTTTTACCCGTGAACGTCATGTCGAAATTCGTCCGGTCAATCCGCAAAATCCGTTTCAGCCCCAGCCTGAAGCACCTTCTTATGCACACTATATCCGTACCCATGACCGGATTGCTGCAGAAGTCGATGAGATTTCTCTGCATCAGGCCATTGCGGCGTTCTATTCTGACTTTACCTTGATGACCACGGCGCTACGTCCGCATGGCCTGAGCTATCTGTCTCCAAGCCTGCAGTGTGCGAGCATTGACCATGCCATGTATTTTCATAAGCCCTTCCGGGTAGATGAATGGATGCTCTATGACATGGAAGCAACGCAAAGTGCCAGTTCACGCGGCCTGAACTTTGGACGGATGTGGCAAAATGGCGAGCTGGTCTGTAGTACCACTCAGGAAGGCCTGATTCGTTTACGTGAAATTGAAACCCAGTAAATCAGCATATAAACCTACATCAAGCTGGACTCCGGATCCGGCTTGATGCTTTTTCAGAGACAGGTGTTTATAAAAAATTACTCGATTCTCTAGTTCTTGCGTGGCATAGTGCCGCTTAAGATCAATATTAAAAATGCACGTAAAATGAGCTTGAATACGCAGATTTTAATTGCCGCCGTCTTGGGGGTAGGGTTTGGATTTTTACTGACTTTATTTCCAGAAATCCCGTTTTTCAATATCAGCCTGTACGCAATCAGCATTGCGAGTAGCATCTTTATTGGTCTGCTTAAAATGATCCTGATCCCGCTGATTTTCACCTCAATTGTGGTGGGAGTCTCCAATCTGCAAGCCGGCGGGCAGCTCAGCAGGACCTGGAAAATCACATTGATGTGCTGTGTTACGACCACCACTTTAGCACTGATTCTGGGACTCACTTGTGCGCATTTATTTGAGGTGGGCAAGGGGGTAGATGTGGTGATGTTTCAAGATGCCATGGCACAGCATAAAACGCCGGATACCTTGACGCCGTCCTCCTTTTTCACCAATTTTATTCAAAACACCCTGATTAATCCTTTTAAGGCCTTTGCAGATGGCAATGTGCTGGCAGTGGTGGTATTTGCCTTGTTTATCGGGGTGGCGCTGGTGGCAGGTGGTGACCGCTTTCGTACCGTGCGTAAACTCAGTCATCAGTTTTTTGACATCATGATGTTAATGATTGGCTGGGTAATGAAACTGGCGCCGATAGGAATTTTTGCCTTATTGGCCAAACTGATTGCAACTGAAGATATTTCCGTGCTCAGCCGTCTGGCCGAGTTTGCGGCAGTGGTGACTGGAACCACGATTTTTCATGGTGTAGTGGTGCTGCCACTTCTGTTGTGGTTCTTCGGGAAAATGGACCCGTTGACTTTCTTTAAGGGCACCCGTAGCGCTCTGATCACTGCTTTTGCCACCAGTTCCAGTTCTGCCACCATGCCGCTCTCTTTAAAATGTGCACAGGAAAATTTAGGGGTACGCCCACAAACAGCCGGCTTTGTTATCCCTTTAGGCACTCAATTAAATATGGATGGCACGGCCTTATATGAGGCAGCAGCAGCATTGTTTATTGCTAACCTGATGGGGCTAGACCTGAGTTTGGGGCAGCAGCTGATTGTCTGTGCCACGGCAATGATTGCGTCTTTAGGTGCACCGGGTATTCCTAGTGCCGGAATGGTGACCATGATTATGGTGCTGCAATCCGTGGGGCTGCCTGCCGAAGCGATTGCGATTCTGTTACCGATCGACCGTCTGCTGGATACAGTGCGTACCGTGGTCAATGTACAGGGTGACATGATGATCAGCGTGGTGGTCGATCGTTATACCCGTGAGCCACAACAGACTTAGTCCACTTCCGAACTGGGGGTTAAACATGACTTTCAGGAGCTGGTCTCCAGATTCTAAACCTACCCTGCATAACCCTCGTAAGCGCTTGCTTGTGCAGCTCTGATAATTTCGGCGCCGGTATTTTCTGCCTGAGCTATAACCTGATCAACTTTCAGAGGATTATAGGTTTTTGTCCCCAGCTCATGTGTGCGGGGCATATTGCACTCAGCGTCAGTCCGGTATCCTGTTGAGTGCTGCTTTGCGGCCATAAAGCCAGTTTTAAACCTGATTGCAGTTCAATAAATGCTACAGCGACCTAATCAAATTTCTGATTGATGACGCCTTCACTGCTTAAGCCCAAGCCTTCACGATAAAAATCCAAGGCTGCCGCCAGGTCGCGCCCTGCAAACTTAATGACGGAAGTGCGGGCGTGCATACGCTATATTTATTGTTATTTCCATATACTGCGAACAAATTAAAAGCAGGGCATTGCCCCTGCTGGGTAGACATTATTGTATCGTGCGGCTTAAGTGATGAATGGGGGGATTATGCCACTTTCAGCTGTGTTGCACGTTTGGCTGCCGGGGAGGATGCCAGATAAGCAATCGCATCTTCAGTTTTGGCCTCGTGCAGTGGATCGTACCATGGCATCAGATATCCCAGCTGCTGTGAGATGAGCCAAAATGGGCTGGGTATTAAATTATTGTTACGTTGTGCAATCGCATACCATTCACGCCAGATCCACGGCTTGTATACGGCCGGGCGGATCGCTTTAAAGCGGGGGTCTTGTTTCATCAGATGGGCAGTGCCATCAACCCACAGCCCAATCACGGCCGCAATCACAATGATGCTGAGGTAATAACGGGCAATATAACCGCCACCTAAATGACGGTATAAATCAAAGGCGACAGTACGATGTTCAATTTCCTCTGCACCGTGCCATTTAATCAAATCCAGCATCGCCGGGTCTGCTCCCAGTTTCTGCCACTCCTGATTATACAGGGCATATTTACCCAGTACGCAGGTCATGTGTTCCACCGTGGCGATAATGCCGAGGCGAAATACATCCCATTGATGTTCAAATAATGAAGGAATCTTTAGGCCTAAAGGCTGATCGGCCAGTAATCGGCTAAACAGGAAATTCATGACATTCAGGTTGCGCTGGATATCAATATTACGCACGGTTAAATATTCGTAATTGGCAGAGTTATGCGCTTGAGCATGCATGGCTTCTTGGCGGATAAAGGCTTGCACATCCTGTTTCAGTTTTTCATCACGAATTTGGGGCAAAACTTTGTTATACAGGCGACAAAACCAGAATTCGCCAGCAGGTAAAATCATATTAATTTCATTGATGAAATAGCTTACATAAGGCTGCTGTGGAATCCAGTCCACGGGCGTGTCTTGCCATTCAAATTTTACTTTACGTGGCTGAATATAATAGCTGATAGATGAGCCGAGTTTAGCGTTTTTTAAACGGGAGAAAAGTTTCATCATACTGTCCTTATTGTTTTAACGTGTAATGCTCTACATGCGGTAAAAATCAGTATGAAAAAAATATCCCGCATTGTGATTAGCAATACGGGACATTGAAATATCAATTAATGATGAATTTGGGGGGGGATTATCCTGATTAATCGGCTTGTCGGCTTTCATCCGTCGCATCATCGGCAATTTGGGCCTCTGACTCATCTTCTTCTATAGCCATCGATTCTTGTGGTTCATCCAGTTCATCGGCTACCGCGTCAGGAATGCTGTCCAGGTCAAACTCAACGGTCTGATCCAGCGTGAAATTCAGGCGCCCCCCCATCACACTGGCCAGTTCTTCCAGACCTTGCTTATTGAGGGAAGAGAACAGCTGAATTGAAAAGTCCAGCTTCATTTTTTTCAGCTTGGCTTTCACTTCTTGCAGGACTTTAGAGGCTGGACCGCGATTCAGTTTGTCAGATTTGGTCAATAACACATGCACGAACAGTTTACGTGAATAGGCCCATTCCAGCATCATGATGTCAAAGTGCTGCAGAGGATGACGGATGTCCATCAATAACACCAGACCTTGCAGGCTCTGGCGATGAATCAGGTAATTTTCCAGCTCTTTTTGCCATACGATCTTCATGGCTTCTGGTACGGCAGCATAGCCATAGCCGGGTAAGTCAACCAGACGCTGATCCGGATTGCCCAGACTAAAGAAGTTGATCATCTGGGTGCGCCCCGGCTTTTTCGATGCACGTGCCAGCTGCTTCTGGTTGGTCAAGGCATTAATCGCGCTCGACTTCCCTGCATTTGAGCGGCCTGCAAAAGCCACTTCATATCCCGTATCTTCTACACACAGGCTCAGCTTGGGTGCGCTCATTAGGAATTCAGCTTTACGCAACCAGTTCAGTGCGCGCACAGAGTACTCAGTAATCGCAGGATCTACTTTTTTTTCATAGCTGATCTTTTGCTTTGGGGCATTCGATGCCTTACTGTTTTTCGACTTTCCTCTGCTGTGATGCATGGCTCAACTTCAATGACTAATATACAAGGAACTATTATAAAGGAAGTCGGGCAGGCAAGCGAACTTTAGCGCTGTTCAGCCGCAAAGAGGGGGAAATAGCTGTTAAAGATTAATCAGGTTGATGGGGGACTGAAGGCTAAAATGCCCTTGAACAGGCTGAATCACATCGCCCAGAATATACTGATCCAGACTGGCATAGAACTGTTCCATAGCTTGATCCAGAATACCTTTTAAACCGCAGCCATAGCGCAGTACGCAGGGAGGATCATTGCATTCCACAATCTGGTTGTCACGTTGTAAAATCCGCACAATCTGCCCGAGCTGAAGTTTCAAAGTATCCGGATTCAGGCGTACTCCTCCACCTTTGCCGCGGGTGGTAATCAGCCAGTTTTGCTTTGCCATAAAATGGACAATTTTCATCGCATGGTTTTGCGAAACTTCCAGGCGCTCGGCCAGCTCAGCAATCGTATAAGGGAGATCACGGGGTTGTGCAACATACATCAGTATACGAAGCGCATAATCAGTGAATTTATTCAGTTGCATGATAATACTGAGATTTTTGATTAAAAAAATTGGGGCTAGTCTAGCATAACCAAACTAACCCCCTTTTTTTATTTTGTGTCTGTGTTGCCGCTTAGTGGTGTACACCACCTGTGCCAAAGGCTTCACTGTGAATGTTTTCAGCCGGAATACCGCGAGCCAGCAGTACTTTTTGCTGTTCAGCCATAAATGGCATTGGGCCGCAAAGGTAGTAGTCTGCATTTGTTGGTAGTAAGGCACTGTCGAGGCTGCTAAGGTCTAAACGACCTGCAATGTCAAAGTCTTCGCCTAATTTGTCGCTGGCATGCGGAAACTCATAGGCAGTCACTGTGCTTAAGCGAGGATATTTTGCTTTTAAATCCTGAATATGCTGTTTCATGGCATGCACTTGTTTGCTGCGACACGCATGGATGAAAGTGACGGGTTGTGGCATATCTAAAGTAACCAGTTGATTCAGCATGGCAATCATCGGGGTGAGGCCTACACCCCCACTGATAAATACATTACGTTTATTTGCATCAATCAGGTAGAAATTACCTGTTGGCGCAGAGACTTCAATTTCTGAACCTTCTGGCAGGCTATGTAACGTATTAGAGACCCAGCCCGGAATTAAATCATCTTTCTGATCTTCGCGTTTGACCGAGATACGCAGATAGTCCGCTTGCGGGCAAGTGGACAGCGTATATTGACGAGGCTGTCTTAGGTTGAGTTCCGGCACAAAGACACGAACAGAAATATATTGTCCTGCTTCGTATTTTGGCAAATCGCCACTGTCTACAGGGGTAAGGTAGAAAGAAGTAATTTCATCACTTTCCACTACTTTTTTGGCAATTTTAAAATTGCGCCAGCCTAACCAGCTGCCTTTGGTTTGCTGATGTTGATCATAAATGGCTTTTTCAGTGTTAATGAATAAATCCGCCAATTGACCATAAGCCGCAGCCCAAGCATCAATTAAAGGATCTTCCATTGAAATATTGAGTACTTCACTGATGGAATGCAGCAGGTTTTCCCCCACAATATTGTAATCCGGCGCTTGAATATTCAGGCTGACATGTTTGTGGGCAATCAGTTCCACCACAGGCAAAAGCACGGAAGGATCTTCAATATTTTCCGCATAGGCCAACACTGCACCGGCCAAGGCTTGCGCTTGTGCGCCGCTACGCTGATGGCCCATATTGAAGGTTTCTTTTAAGTCTGGATTATTGCCCAGCATGCGGTTATAGAAATAACCTGTCAATGCAACCCCATTTTCACGAAGAACAGGAACAGTGGCTTTTACAAGATCAATTTGCTGCGGAGTCATAGCTGATTTCTCATGGGTGTTATCTATAAGATGTATTTAAAATACATTTTTAAAAATGGTTTTACAATAGCCATCACTTAAATACCCATAAAAAAATTATGGAATATAAGAATATTCTATAATGAAGAGGTTAATGATCGAAGGAATAGATTATTTTTACGAACAGGGTGCCCAATAAATCTCAGATAATTTTTTCTCTACTCTTGCCATCCATAGCTACGTGCAGCACTTTTGGTAAAAGTTCCAACTGTATCCTGAAACAGTTTTTGATGTTGCTTGGCAGCGGGTTCAGCTGCTTTTTGCTGCAATATCTCAAACGCATTTTCACCATCCAGGCTGTGTAGGTAAGTGCCTGCAATGACACTGAACAGTATTTTGCGTTCTTTGGCGGCAAATGGGTTCAATGAAGAATAGGGTACCTCCCCCAGCAACTTTCAACCATTTGCGATATGCCTTGTTCATTCAGATAGCTTATTCAGGCTTTGCCTGTGCCCAGTTCTTCAATGGCTTGGCTTTTAGGCTTAGGGTTTGAACACTGCCCGTTACCCCGGCGATTAAGCCGTGGTGGTGGGCAAATTGTGGGGATCAAACCCCCTCTGTGTGTGGGCGGGTTTTTTGGCAATCACAGTTGCTGCACCCATATGATTTTCTATTCTGATCTATTCATGTTGCTGCTGAGCTAACTGTTTTAATGCATTTTCTATATCTTGAATTAAATCTGCAGGATGTTCTAGCCCAATACAGAAGCGAACCAGGAAGCCTTCTTTCAAATGTGAATGTTGAAGCATGCGCATTTCTTTTAAGTCATAAAGCATGACTAGGCTAACCGGCCCACCCCAGCTAAATCCGAGCTTGAACAGTTGCAGGGCATCGCAGAAGGTACGAATATCTTCTAAAGTGTATTCAGGTTTAAAAATCACGCTGACCAGACCGGCACTTTGTCCATCTTTGCAAATTTCTTGCCAGTATTCATGACCTGCGGCATGCGTATCGGCAGGATGTAAGACCTGAACAAATTCATTTCGCTGTTGAAGCCAAGCCAGCAGTTTTAAACAGCTTTGAGCTTGATGTTGATAACGCAGTTGCATGGATGCCAGGCTGCGTTGCACTTGTGCCACATCATCACCGGACACGCTAATGCCTTGAATTGCATGTATGCGAAACAACTGATGATGCAGCTTTTGATCCCGTGTCACCACAGAGCCCATCAAAATGTCACCACCGCCGCTTGGATATTTAGTCAACGCATGCACGGTTATATCCACCGCTAAATGTTCCGTACCAAAGTCAAAGGCATTAAATGCCAGACCTGCTCCCCAGGTATTGTCGAGTGCAGTCAAAACATGATATTTCTGCGCCTTTTGAACTAAAGCGGTCAGATCTGGAAATTCCAGCGTTACTGAACCTGCGGCTTCGAGCCAAATCAGCTTAGCTTTTTCTGTAGGCTGGAATGAACTGGCCTCTATCGGATTATAGACCTTTACCGTAATACCATAGCGGCTTTCCAGATTACGCAGATGCTCCATGTTGGGGCCATAAATATTGTCTGCTACCCAGACTTCATCTCCCTGAGCAAGAAAACAGGAATTGACGAGGTTGATGGCCGACAGGCCGCTCGGAGCCAGCAAGCAGTATTGTCCGCCTTCAAGCTGAGCAATGTTGTCGGCTAATGTAAATGTGGTAGGTGTGCCATGGGTGCCATAACTATAATCATAGTCATCGCTCCAGTGGCGATTAAACAATGCATCCGTGGTTTCAAAAATGATGGTAGATGCACGATAAAGGGGAGGCTGAACCGTAGAGATATATTGAGGAGCCTTTCGCGGTGCATGAATCAGGGTAGTTTGTGGATTTTTTTTCACGTGAATGCGCTCAAATGTAAGTCGTTATTGTCCTAGCTTAAGAGAATCTCGGGGGCGCGACTAGGGCTATGAAGATGGTTGAAAAGCTTTATCTGGTTTTAGGGTGGATGGTGTGTTGTAAAATCGGCTTTTACGGCGGGATTAAAATAGCTCAACTCAGAGTAGGCTAGATCTAATAAGGATTTATCTTATGACCCATATTAAAAAAGCTGGCGAGGCTCTTAGGCACAGAGTGGAGTAATAGCGAATCCCCCCTCTTGATCAGCTCGAGCGGTTTGGTAAAAGTATGCTTGTTTCTTAATCTATTTTTGAAATAACTCAATGAATTTAAGAACCTTTGAGAAAGATAAAAAAGAGCTGACGCAGTGCTCGAGTCTATATCTCCAAGCTTGGCAGAAAGTGGGAAAATGAATAAAAAATGCTTTATGGAGGAAAGTAGCGACTCAATCGCGCAATTAAAAAGAAGCGACTGGGTCAATTTTGATACTTCTAGAAAAATAAATGGTCAATTCAGAAAATGCAGTCAAATAGCCGGATAAAACTGTAAAAGGCATTTGCTTATGCATTAAACAATGACTATAATGAGCGACCCTTCAATAGGAAGGGGTTAACTGCGAAGAAAGTAGTTAACTATCGTTACAGTCATGGCATCGATCATGACCTTGGTGATATTTCACTGCTCTTGACACTTACCTTGAAATAGTGGGGTGAGATGCGTCAAGAGTGATTCTTTATATATTTGGCTTGGAGTTAACTGGTATGTCTAACCAGAGAATTCGTATCCGTCTTAAGTCTTTTGATCACCGTCTAATTGATCAATCAGCTCAAGAAATCGTAGAAACAGCAAAACGTACTGGTGC
Source organism: Acinetobacter sp. 10FS3-1 (assembly GCF_013343215.1). Classification (NCBI taxonomy): domain Bacteria; kingdom Pseudomonadati; phylum Pseudomonadota; class Gammaproteobacteria; order Moraxellales; family Moraxellaceae; genus Acinetobacter; species Acinetobacter sp. 10FS3-1. The sequence continues at coordinate 2,516,684 of NZ_CP039143.1, read as the reverse complement.
ACAAGTATGTGGTCCAATTCCAATGCCTACACGCATTGAACGTTTTAACGTTTTGACATCACCACACGTTAACAAAGATGCGCGTGACCAATACGAGATCCGCACTTACAAACGTTTGATCGACATCGTTCAACCTACTGATAAAACTGTTGATGCGTTGATGAAGTTAGATCTAGCAGCTGGTGTTGATGTTCAGATCGCATTGGGTTAAGGCTTTCGGTTAATTAACACTCTAAGTTAATTAGGCCGCTTTTTTAGAGGTTTATGCACATGGCTATTGGTTTAGTCGGTCGCAAGTGCGGTATGACACGTGTCTTTACAGACGCTGGTGTTTCTGTGCCTGTTACAGTGATTGAGGTTGATCCTAACCGAATCACTCAAATCAAAACGCTTGAAACTGATGGTTATCAAGCGATTCAAATCACTACTGGTGAACGTCGCGAATCTCGCGTAACTAACGCTCAGAAAGGCCACTTTGCGAAAGCGGGTGTTGCTGCTGGTCGTCTGGTTCAAGAATTCCGCGTTTCAGAAGCTGAGCTTGAAGGTCGTGAAGTTGGCGCTACTATTGGCGTAGATCTGTTCACAGTGGGTCAAATTGTTGACGTAACTGGTCAGTCTAAAGGTAAAGGTTTCCAGGGTGGTGTTAAGCGTTGGAACTTCCGTACGCAAGATGCTTCACATGGTAACTCTGTATCTCACCGTGTTTTAGGTTCTACAGGTCAAAACCAGACTCCTGGTCGCGTGTTCAAAGGCAAAAAAATGGCTGGCCATTTAGGTGCTGAACGCGTAACTGTACAGGGTCTTGAAATTGTATCTATCGACGCAGAACGTTCAGTTCTGGTAGTTAAAGGTGCGATTCCTGGTGCTACCGGTGGTGACGTAACTGTTCGTCCTACGATCAAGGCCTGAGGGGAAATAACGTGAATTTAAATACTGTTTCCGGCTCTGCTGTTGAATTATCAGAAGTTGCGTTCGGTCGTGAATTTAATGAAGCTCTTGTACACCAAGTTGTTACAGCTTACCTAGCTGGTGGTCGTCAAGGTTCTAAAGCTCAGAAATCACGTTCGGAAGTTGCTGGCGGTGGTAAAAAGCCATTCCGTCAAAAAGGTACTGGCCGCGCTCGTGCTGGTTCTATTCGTAGCCCAATCTGGGTTGGCGGTGGTAAAACTTTTGCTGCTCGTCCACAAGACTGGTCTCAAAAAGTAAACCGTAAAATGTACCGCGGTGCTATGCAATGCATCCTGGCTGAACTTGTTCGTCAAGATCGCTTGGTGCTGGTTGATGAGTTTGCAGTTGCAGCTCCAAAAACTAAAGAATTGCTTGCAAAACTTAACGACTTGAATGCTACGCGTGCATTGATCGTTACTGATGCTGTTGATGAGAACTTGTATCTGGCAGCTCGCAACATTCCATACGTTGATGTGGTTGATGCGACTGCAATTGATCCTGTTAGCTTGATCGCGTTCGATAAAGTTGTTATGTCTGTAGCTGCTGCTAAGAAAATTGAGGTAGAACTCGGATGAACAACGAACGTTTATATCAAGTCCTGCAAGGACCTGTTTTCTCAGAAAAAGCACAAGTTTTAGGTGAGACTGCTGGTGTTCAAGTATTCAAAGTTGCACTTGATGCAAATAAGCTTGAAATCAAAAAAGCAGTTGAACAACTCTTTGGTGTGGAAGTGGTTAAAGTTAACACGACTGTCACTAAAGGTAAGTCTAAACGCTTTGGTAAAACATTAGGACGTCGTTCTGATGTTAAAAAAGCATACGTCACCCTGAAAGCTGGCCAAGATGTTGAAATGGCTGACTTGGGCGATACCGCTGAAAGCACAGCGGAATAAGGACGAAAATTATGCCGATTCAAAAATGTAAGCCAACGTCTCCAGGACGTCGCTTTGTAGAGAAAGTCGTTCACGACCATCTTCACAAAGGTGCTCCGTACGCTCCATTAGTTGAAGCTAAAAAGCGTACTGGCGGCCGTAATAACAACGGTCACATTACGACTCGTCACGTTGGTGGCGGTCATAAACAACACTACCGTATCGTAGACTTTAAACGTAACAAAGACGGCATTCCTGCTGTAGTTGAGCGTATTGAATACGATCCAAACCGTACTGCGCACCTTGCGTTGCTGAAGTATGCTGACGGTGAACGTCGCTACATCATCGCACCTAAAGGTCTGCGTGCTGGTGATGCAGTTCAGTCTGGTAACGATGCTCCAATTCGTCCAGGTAACTGTTTGCCACTTCGCAACATGCCGATCGGTTCTACTCTTCACAACATCGAGCTTAAAATCGGTAAGGGCGCACAATTAGTACGTTCTGCTGGTACGTCTGCTCAGTTGTTGGGTCGTGACGGTTCTTACGCAATTATTCGTCTTCGTTCAGGCGAAATGCGTAAAGTACACGTTGAATGCCGCGCTGTGTTAGGTGAAGTATCTAACTCAGAAAGCAACCTTCGTTCACTGGGTAAAGCTGGTGCATCACGCTGGCGTGGTGTTCGTCCTACCGTTCGTGGTATGGCGATGAACCCGGTAGATCACCCACATGGTGGTGGTGAAGGGCGTAACAAGGGTATTCAACCTGTAAGCCCATGGGGTCAAAAAGCTAAAGGGTACAAGACACGTACCAATAAGCGTACGACTAAGATGATTATTCGCGACCGTCGCGTTAAGTAACAAGTAAAGGAATCTGACAATGCCTCGTTCTCTGAAAAAAGGCCCATTCGTCGATGCGCACTTGTTCGCTAAGGTTGAAGCGGCTATCGCGGCGAATAACCGTAAGCCGATCAAAACTTGGTCGCGTCGTTCGATGATCCTCCCGGATTTTGTTGGTTTAACAATTTCTGTTCACAATGGTCGTAACCATGTTCCGGTAATCGTATCTGAGCATATGGTTGGTCACAAGCTTGGTGAATTTGCACCGACTCGTACCTACCGTGGTCACGGTGTTGACAAGAAATCTAAACGTTAATAGGTGCTATGATGGAAGTAACTGCTAAATTACGCGGTGCCGCTATCTCGGCACAAAAAGCTCGTTTGGTTGCAGATCTTATCCGCGGCAAATCTGTTGCGCACGCTCTTAACATTCTTAACTTCAGCAACAAAAAAGCTGCAGTTCTGGTTAAGAAAGCGTTGGAATCTGCAATTGCAAACGCTGAACACAATAACAGTTTAGATGTAGACGATCTTAAAGTTTCTACGATCTACGTTGATGAAGGCATGAGCCTGAAACGTATTATGCCACGTGCTAAAGGTCGTGCAGATCGTATTACTAAGCGTACTTGTCACATCACCGTTAAGGTAGGGGTTTGATATGGGTCAGAAGGTTCATCCAATCGGTATCCGCCTAGGTGTTGTGAAACGTCATAACGCTAACTGGTATGCGAATCCGAAACAATACGCTGAATACTTGCTTAAAGATTTGCAGGTTCGTGAGTTTTTAACTAAAAAACTTAAGAATGCAATGATCAGCAATATTCTTATCGAACGCCCTACAGGCGCTGCTAAAGTAACAATTAGCACTGCTCGTCCTGGTATCGTGATCGGTAAAAAAGGCGAAGACATTGAGAAATTACAACGCGAATTAACATCTATCATGGGTGTTCCTGCGCAAGTAAGCATCAACGAAATCGATCGTCCAGACTTAGACGCGCGTCTGGTTGCTGAAGCAATCGCTTCTCAATTAGAAAAACGTGTAATGTTCCGTCGTGCTATGAAGCGTGCGGTTCAAAATACGATGCGTGCTGGTGCTAAAGGTATCAAAGTAGAAGTTTCAGGCCGTTTAGGTGGTGCTGAGATTGCTCGTACTGAATGGTATCGTGAAGGTCGTGTACCTCTACATACGCTTCGTGCTGATATCGACTACGCAACTATGCGCGCTGAGACTACTTACGGTACGATTGGTGTTAAAGTTTGGATCTTCCGTGGTGAGATCTTGGGCGGCATGAAACAAGTCATGAACCCGGCTCCAGCTGAAGAGCGTCAAGCTAAACGCGGTCGCGGTCGTGGTGAAGGTCAAGAGCGTCGTGGTCGTCGCAATGATCGTTCTGCTGAAAAAGGAGAATAATCCATGTTGCAACCTAAACGTACTAAATTCCGTAAGGTGCAAAAAGGCCGTAACACTGGTCTAGCGCACCGCGGTAGCTCAGTATCTTTTGGTACTATTGCGCTTAAATCAGTTGAACGTGGTCAAATGACTGCGCGTCAAATTGAAGCAGCACGTCGTACAATCAGCCGTCGTATTAAACGTGGTGGTAAGATCTTTATCCGTGTTTTCCCGGACAAGCCGATTACTTCTAAACCACTTGAAGTGCGTATGGGTAAAGGTAAAGGTTCTGTGGAATACTGGGTTTGTCAAATCAAACCAGGTAAAGTCTTGTACGAAATTGATGGTGTGAACGAAGAGTTGGCAACAGAAGCATTCAAGCTTGCTGCAGCTAAACTTCCGTTTAAAACCACTATCGTGACTCGGACGGTAATGTAATGAAAACTAAAGATCTACGTGAAAAGTCGGTAGAAGAGTTGACAGCTTTGCTTGATGAGCAACAGCTTAACCAATTCCGTCTTCGTATGGCGAAAGCAACTGGTCAATTGGGTAAATCGCACGAAGTTGCATTGACTCGCAAGACTGTTGCTCGTATCAAGACCCTACTTACCGAAAAACAGGGGAACGGACAATGAGTGAAAATACAGTCCGCACGTTAACCGGCAAGGTTGTGAGCGACAAGATGGACAAGTCTATCGTTGTACTGATCGAACGCCGCGTTCAACACCCGTTGTATGGCAAATTAATCCGCCGTTCAACAAAATTACATGCTCATGATGAGAACAATACTGCCAAGCTTGGTGATGTTGTAACCATTAAAGAAAGCCGCCCAATGTCTAAAACTAAGTCTTGGACTTTAGTTGAAGTTGTTGAAGCAGCTGCTGAGTAATTAACGTTCTTGTTGCATCATCGGTTAATTTCGAGTACTCTTTGAGCCTTTCGAAATTGTGACCGGTGATGCTCGGTTTTGGAGTAGGGCAATGATTCAGACCGAAACTATGCTCGACGTAGCAGACAACAGTGGTGCTCGCCGCGTACAATGTATTAAAGTACTTGGTGGTTCACATCGTCGTTATGCTTCTGTTGGCGACATTATTAAAGTTACTGTAAAAGAAGCAATTCCACGCGCACGTGTTAAAAAAGGTGACGTGATGAATGCAGTGGTTGTTCGTACTAAATTCGGCATCCGTCGTCCAGACGGTTCAGTGATTCGTTTTGACGATAACGCTGCTGTTATTTTGAACAACAACAAAGCGCCGATTGCAACTCGTATTTTCGGACCAGTGACTCGTGAACTTCGTACTGAACAGTTCATGAAAATTATTTCATTGGCTCCTGAAGTTCTATAAGAGGCGATCATGGCGAAGATTAAAAAAGGCGATCAAGTAATTGTGATCGCAGGTAAAGAGAAAGGCAAACAGGGGACTGTTCTGTCGGTTTCTAATGACCGTGTTAAGGTTGAAGGCCTTAACTTGGTTAAGAAGCATCAAAAGCCGAACCGTGTTACTGGCGCTGAAGGCGGCATCGTAACTCAGGAAGCTTCGCTTCATATTTCAAATGTGGCAATTTTTAATGCTACAACCCAAAAGGCTGACCGTGTTGGTTACCAAGTGATTGATGGCGTGAAAACTCGCGTTTATAAATCAAATGGTGAATCAGTGGCGGTAGCGAAGTAATAGGTTGAAATAGGCAATGGCCAGACTTAAAACACGTTACAACGACGAACTTAAAGCTCAGTTACAAGAAACATTGGGTCTTAAGAATGTGATGGAGATTCCTCGCATCACTAAAATCACGATCAACATGGGTGTTGGTGCAGCAGCTGCTGACAAAAAACTCCTTGATGGTGCTCTTTCTGATATGCAAGCTATCTCTGGTCAAAAACCAGTACTTACGTTAGCTCGTAAATCAATTGCTGGTTTTAAAATCCGTGATGGTTGGCCGATCGGTTGTAAAGTTACTTTACGCGGCGAACGTATGTACGAATTCTTAGACCGTCTAATCTCGATTGCGATCCCTCGTATCCGTGACTTCCGTGGTTTCTCTGCGAAATCATTTGATGGTCGTGGTAACTACTCAATGGGTCTTAAGGAACAGATCATGTTCCCTGAAGTCGATTTTGACAAGATTGACCGTATTCGTGGTATGGACATTACCATTACTACGACTGCTCGCACCGATGACGAAGGCCGTGCGCTTATGCGTGCATTCGGCTTCCCGTTCAAATAAGAGGTCGATATGGCTAAGAAAAGTATGATTAATCGCGAGTTGAAACGCGAAGCTACTGTTGCTAAATACGCTGCAAAACGTGCTGAATTAAAAGCTGTAATTGCAAACGTAAATGCATCAGATGAAGAACGTTTCGATGCGATGATGAAGTTACAAGCATTACCACGTAATGCGTCTCCAGTACGTCTACGTAACCGTTGTGGTTTAACTGGTCGTCCTCATGGTTACTTCCGTAAGTTCGGCTTAAGCCGTAACAAGTTACGTGACACAGTAATGCAAGGTGATGTACCGGGCGTTGTTAAGGCAAGCTGGTAAGGAGCACTATAAATGAGTATGCAAGATACCGTTGCCGACATGCTAACACGTGTTCGTAACGCACAAATGGCAAAGAAACAAACAGTTTCTATGCCTAATTCTAAGTTGAAAGTTGCGATTGCTAACGTACTTCAACAAGAAGGTTATATTTCAAATGTAGAAGTTGCGGATGTTGAAGGCAAAGCAACTCTTACTTTGACTTTAAAATATTTTGAAGGCAAGCCAGTTATCGAAACTGTGAAACGCGTAAGCCGTCCTGGTCTACGTCAGTATCGCGGTAAAGATGCACTTCCAAGCGTTAAGCAAGGTTTAGGTATTGCAATTGTTTCTACAAGCAAAGGCATCATGACTGATCGCGCTGCACGTGCTGCAGGCGTTGGTGGTGAAGTTATTGCTTTTGTTTCTTAATAGGTGATTCCTCATGTCTCGTGTGGCTAAAGCCCCAGTAACTGTCCCTAACGGTGTAACAGTTACTCAGAACGGCCGGCAGGTCGAAGTGAAAGGCAGCAAAGGTACATTGTCTTTCAACCTGCATGCGCTGGTCGAGCTTAAACAGGAAGAAGGTCAACTTCAAATTGCTCCTAAAGCTGAGTCGAAAGACGCTTGGATGCAAGCTGGTACTGCTCGCGCTGTGCTTAACAACCTTGTAAAAGGTGTGAGCGAAGGTTTCGAACGTAAGTTACAACTTATCGGTGTTGGTTATAAAGCTGCGGTTAAAGGTAACATTGTTAACCTTAACCTTGGTTTCTCACACCCGATCGACTATACGCTTCCTGAAGGTGTAACTGCTGAAACTCCAACTGCAACTGAAATTGTTCTGAAATCTGCTGATAAAGCAGCTTTAGGCCAAGTTGCTGCAGATATCCGTGGTTACCGTCCACCAGAGCCATATAAAGGTAAAGGTGTTCGTTATTCTGACGAAGTTGTACTTCGTAAAGAAGCTAAGAAGAAATAAGGCGCGAGGTTCTTATGAACGAAAAGAAACAATCCCGTTTGCGTCGTGCGAAAAGCACACGCTTGCACATCCGTGCATTGGGTGCGACTCGTTTGTGTGTAAACCGCACTCCGCGTCACATCTATGCTCAAGTTATCTCGGCAGATGGTGGCAAAGTATTAGCGCAAGCTTCTACTTTAGATGCTACTTTACGTGCGGGTACAACTGGTAACGTTGAAGCAGCTCAGAAAGTAGGTGCTTTAATCGCAGAGCGCGCTAAAGCAGCTGGTGTTACTAAAGTTGCATTTGACCGTTCTGGTTTCAAATATCATGGTCGTATCAAAGCCTTGGCTGATGCTGCCCGTGAAAACGGCTTGGAGTTCTAATCATGGCTAAAGTTGAACAAAACGAAGGTCTTGTTGAAAAGCTGGTTGCCGTTGATCGTGTAGCCAAAGTTGTTAAGGGTGGCCGTATCTTCTCTTTCACCGCATTGACTGTAGTGGGTGATGGAAATGGTCGCGTAGGTTTTGGTCGTGGTAAGGCACGTGAAGTTCCAGCTGCTATCTCTAAAGCACTTGAAGCTGCACGTCGTAACATGATTACCGTTGATCTTGTTGATGGTACGTTACAACACCCGATTCATGCTCGTCATGGCGCTAGTCGTGTATTCATGCAGCCTGCCTCTGAAGGTACTGGTGTAATTGCTGGTGGCGCTATGCGTGCAGTTTTAGAAGCTGTTGGTGTACGCGACGTATTAACTAAATGCCGTGGTTCTACTAACGCTGCTAACGTAGTAAACGCAACTTTCAATGGTTTGCGTGATATGACTACTCCTGAGAAGGTTGCTGCGAAACGTGGTCTGTCAGTAGAACAAATTCAAGGGTAATCAATCATGAAAACGATTAAAGTTACCCAGACTAAATCTGCATCGCATCGCTTGAAAAATCACAAGCTGAGCCTGAAAGGTTTAGGTCTGCGTCGTATTGGTCATACTGTAGAAGTGTTAGATACACCTTCTAACCGTGGTATGATCAACCAAGTCTACTATATGGTTAGTGTAGAGGAATAAGCCATGACTCTGCGTTTAAATGAACTTGCACCTGCAGAAGGTGCGAAGCGTGAAGCTCGTCGCATAGGCCGTGGTATCGGTTCTGGCGTTGGCAAGACTGGTGGTCGTGGTATCAAAGGTCAAAACTCACGTAAGAGCGGCGGCGTCCGTCCAGGTTTCGAAGGTGGTCAAACTGCGCTTTATCGTCGTTTACCTAAATTCGGTTTCACTAGCCAATTGGCTTTGAAAACTGCTGAAGTACGTTTATCTGAGCTGACTAAAGTTGAAGGTGACATCGTGTCTCTTGAAACTTTAAAAGCTGCGAACGTTGTACGTAAAGACATGACTCGTGCTCGTATCGTACTTTCTGGTGAAATTACTCGCGCATTCACTTTACAAGGTGTTGCTGTGACTAAAGGCGCTAAAGCTGCTGTTGAAGCTGCTGGCGGTAAAGTCGAGGAGTAATCCCCAGTGTCTATGACTCCTAGTTCTTCAGGTCATGTCAACATGATGAAAGGCCAACCATTTCATGTGAAATATCGTGAAATTATTCGTCGAATGATGTTTCTCATTGGTGCGTTGTTGGTATTTCGACTAGGAGCGCATATTCCAGTACCAGGCATTAATAATGCTGCACTTGAAAATCTGTTTAATGCAAACCAGGGTACGATCCTTGGTTTGTTTAACATGTTTTCGGGTGGTGCATTAGAGCGGATGTCCATTCTTGCACTCGGAATCATGCCTTACATTTCTGCATCTATTATCGTGCAATTAATGTCCTCGGTGGTTCCTCAGCTCGAAGCTTTGAAAAAAGAAGGTGAGCAGGGCAAACGTAAGATTAATCAATATACACGACAGGGCACACTGTTCCTTGCACTGGTGCAAGCGATCGGTATGTGTGCAGGCCTGATCAGCCAGGGAATTACCCTGACTTCTGGTCTGGCTTTTTATGTTCCTGCAGTAACTTCTCTGGTCGCGGGAACCATGTTCCTGATGTGGCTGGGTGAACAGATTACTGAGCGTGGGGTGGGAAATGGTATTTCCATGATCATCTTCGCAGGTATTGTTGCAGGATTGCCGAACCTGGTTATGCAGTCTCTGACTTCTGTAGATAATGGTCAGACAAGTCTGATTGGCCTTGCCATATTTGGATTGTTATCTATTGCCGTGCTTGCAGCCATTGTATTTATCGAGAAGGCGCAACGTCGTATTCCGGTGAACTATGCTCAAAAGCAGCAGGGTCGTCGTGTATTTACTGCACAGCAAACTCATTTGCCATTAAAAATTAATATGGCAGGTGTGATTCCGGCAATTTTTGCCAGTTCATTGCTTCTGTTCCCAGCGAGCTTGGGGCAGTGGGTCGGTAGTTCGGATCCGAGTGCAGGAATTATCAAGCGTGGTCTGCAAGATCTGGCATTGGTTTTATCGCCTGGTCAGCCGTTGTATTTGGTGCTCTTTGGTGCGTTAATTATCTTTTTCTGTTACTTCTATACAGCACTGGTATTTAGTCCTAAAGAAGTATCAGAGAACTTGAAGCGCAGCGGAGCTTATGTGCCTGGTATACGTCCAGGTGAGCAAACTGCTCGTTACTTAGATCATATTCTCAGTCGTTTGACCTTTATTGGCGCGATTTACATCACTGTCATCTGTTTAATGCCGATGATCCTGCAAAGCTCTTTTGGGATTCCATTTAGCTTGGGTGGAACATCGTTGCTGATCGTGGTAGTGGTGGTGATGGACTTTATGGCTCAGCTGCAAGCACATCTCACCTCGCACCAGTACGATAATCAAACGTTAATGAGAAAAACGACTGCTCATCCTAAGGGATAAGCGCACTTAGAGGTTTCATCATGAAAGTACAAGCTTCTGTAAAGAAAATTTGTGGTAGCTGTAAAGTTATCCGTCGTAATGGGGTTATCCGCGTAATTTGTAGCGCAGAACCTCGTCATAAGCAGCGTCAAGGTTAATCTGATCAAGACCTGTTGATTTCAGTAGGCGAATTGGGTTATTATCCGCCCCTCAAGATTTTTGTGGGGCGGTTGATTATCTTAACTGCCTTTTTGGAGAAAATTGAATGGCTCGTATTGCCGGTGTAAACATTCCGGATAACAAGCATGCTGTTATCTCTCTAACGTATATCTTTGGTATTGGTCGCCACACTGCTAAGACTATCTTAGCTGCTGCAGGTATCCCAACTACTACTAAGATCCGTGAGTTAGATGACACTCAGCTTGATGCGATTCGTGCAGAAGTTGCCAAGGTTCCGACCGAAGGTGATTTACGTCGCGAAATTTCCATGAACATTAAACGTTTAATGGATTTAGGCTGCTACCGCGGTCTTCGTCATCGTCGCAGCTTGCCTGTCCGTGGACAAAACACCAAAAATAACGCACGTACCCGTAAAGGTCCGCGCAAACCGATTAAGAAATAAGATTTCTGGAAGCTAAAAGATGGCTAAAGATACTCGCGCACGCAAGAAGGTCACCCGTACCGTCTCTGAAGGTGTTGCACACATTCACGCTTCTTTTAATAACACCATTGTGACTATTACCGATCGTCAAGGTAATGCACTGGCTTGGGCCACCTCAGGTGGACAAGGCTTCCGTGGATCACGTAAATCAACTCCGTTCGCTGCTCAGGTAGCTGCTGAAGTTGCTGGTAAAGCTGCTTTAGATTACGGTTTGAAAAATTTGGACGTCCTTGTAAAAGGTCCTGGTCCAGGTCGTGAGTCTGCGGTTCGTGCATTAGGTGCAGTGGGTTATAAAATTAACAGCATTACCGATGTGACTCCAATTCCTCACAACGGTTGCCGTCCACCTAAAAAACGTCGCGTGTAAGGAGAAACATTCATGGCTCGTTATATTGGTCCAAAATGCAAACTCTCTCGTCGCGAAGGGACAGACCTGCAACTAAAATCTGGCGTTAAACCATTTGACGTTAAGACTAAAAAACATGCTAAAGCTCCTGGCCAACATGGTCAAAGCCGTGCAAAACAATCTGAGTACTCACTACAATTACGTGAAAAACAAAAAGTACGTCGCATGTACGGTGTTTTAGAGCGTCAATTTAGTAATTACTATAAAGAAGCTGCTCGTGTTAAAGGTGCAACTGGTGAAAACCTGTTGAAATTGCTTGAAAGCCGCCTGGATAACGTGGTTTATCGCATGGGTTTTGGTTCTACACGTGCAGAAGCTCGTCAGCTGGTATCACACCGCTCAATCACTTTAAATGGTCGTCGCGTAAACATCGCGTCTATCCAGGTTAAAGCGGGTGATGTAATTGCAGTTCACGAAGGCGCTAAACAACAATTACGTATTAAAAACGCAATTGAATTGGCTGCTCAACGTGGTATTCCTTCTTGGATGGAAGTAGATCATTCTAAACTAGAAGGTACGTTCAAAACTGCTCCAGATCGTTCTGATTTACCTGCTGAAATCAACGAAAGCTTGATTGTAGAATTGTATTCTAAATAATCCTTGAGGTAGCAATATGACGCGTACTGCAAATGAGTTTCTAACTCCGCAAGCGATCAAGGTCGAAGCGGCAAGCGGGACCTCGGCAAAAGTTATTCTAGAACCGTTAGAGCGTGGCTTTGGTCATACTCTTGGTAATGCTTTACGTCGCATCCTTCTTTCTTCTTTACCTGGCGCAGCTGTGGTGGAAGTAGAAATTGAGGGTGTTGAGCACGAGTACAGTACTTTGGAAGGCTTGCAGCAGGACATCGTCGAGCTCTTGCTGAACCTAAAAGGATTGTCTATTAAGCTGTTCGATCAAAATGAAGCTTATTTAACATTAGAGAAACAAGGTCCAGGCGACGTTACTGCGGCTGACCTTCGTTTACCTCATAATGTTGAAGTGGTTAACCCTGAACACTTGATTGGTACATTAAGTGCTACAGGCTCATTAAAAATGCGCCTGAAAGTGGCCCAAGGCCGTGGCTATGAAACGTCTGACTCACGCTTCCCAGAAGGTGAAACTCGCCCAGTAGGTCGTTTACAGTTAGATGCTTCTTATAGCCCGATCAAACGTGTGTCTTATACAGTGGAAAACGCTCGTGTAGAACAACGTACTGACCTTGACAAACTGATCATTGATCTTGAAACCAACGGTACAGTTGATCCTGAAGAAGCAATCCGTAAAGCGGCGACGATTTTGCAACAACAAATTGCAATCTTTGTTGACCTTCAGAAAGATCAAGCGCCTGTGGCTCAAGAACCTCGTGAAGAAGTTGATCCAATCTTGCTTCGTCCAGTAGATGATCTAGAGCTAACTGTTCGTTCTGCTAACTGTTTGAAAGCAGAAAACATTTACTACATTGGTGATCTTGTACAGCGTACTGAAGTTGAGTTGCTTAAAACTCCTAACTTGGGTAAAAAATCGCTTACTGAGATCAAAGATGTTCTGGCTTCTAAAGGCTTACAACTCGGCATGCGTTTAGAGAACTGGCCACCGGCCAGCCTCCGTATGGACGATCGTTTCGCCTATCGTAGCCGTTAATTAAGTAGGACTATTCACCATGCGTCATCGTAATAGTGGTGTGAAATTAGGCCGTACAAGCAGTCATCGTAAAGCGATGTTCCAAAACATGGCTAACTCTTTGTTTGAACACGAGTTGATCAAAACAACTGTGCCTAAAGCGAAAGAATTACGTCGTGTTGCTGAGCCTTTAATCACTTTAGCTAAAGTCGATACAGTAGCAAACCGTCGTTTGGCATTTGCTCGTACTCGTTCAGCTGCAACTGTGGGTAAATTATTTACCGTTCTTGGCCCTCGTTACAAAGAACGTAACGGCGGCTATCTACGTGTTCTTAAAGCGGGCTTCCGTGCAGGTGATGCTGCACCGATGGCTTACGTTGAGCTAGTAGATCGCGAAGTTGAATAATTTCGTGTAGAGTAGCGTACGTTATTCAAAAAAGGTCAGTTGTATAAACTGGCCTTTTTTAATACCTGAAATTTATAATTTTGGTTGTTTGGACTCTGTGAAGGATTGTCCTGAAAAGATAAGAATTAAATTGCTTTTAACCAAACTTGACATTGTGTATTGTCAATTTTGTGATTTAATAAAAATAGATACTCGTATAGGTAAAAAAATAATATGGAAAAGCAGGTTGATATTCTGATTGTAGGGGCAGGCATTTCTGGGATTGGTCTGGCTGCCCATTTGTCCAAGCATTGTCCGCAGCGTTCATTTGAAATTATAGAACGACGTGAAAGTATTGGTGGGACCTGGGACTTATTTAAATATCCGGGTATCCGTTCAGATTCGGATATGTCGACTTTTGGTTTTAATTTTAAACCTTGGCAAAAAACCAGTGTATTGGCAGATGGACCTTCTATTAAAGGTTATCTGAATGAAGTGGTGACAGAATTTCAATTAGAACCAAAAATTCATTATCAGCATCGTGTCATCAGTGCCAATTATGATTCAGCCAGCCATAAATGGTCAGTAAAAATCGAAGATGCAGAAGGAAAAACACAGACTTGGATTGCAAATTTTGTTTTAGGCTGTACCGGTTATTATAATTATGATCAAGGCTTCCAGCCGGATTTTCCGAATCAGCAGGCCTTTAAAGGACAGTTTATTCATCCTCAGCACTGGCCGGAAAATCTGGACTATCGCGGTAAAAAAGTGGTGATTATTGGAAGTGGGGCAACTGCGATTACGCTTGTTCCAGCGATGGTAAAAGGTGGAGCAGGGCATGTAACCATGTTACAACGCTCACCTACTTATATCGCTTCGGTACCCTCTATCGATGTGGTCTATGCCAAAATGCGTAAATATCTGCCTGAAGAGATGGCTTATAAGCTGACCCGTGCCCGAAATATCGGTATGCAGCGTGGAATTTATGCACTGGCACAGAAACAGCCAAAACTATTGAAAAAACTGCTGCTGAATTCTGTGAAATTCCAGCTCAAAGGCAAAGTGGACATGAAACACTTTACCCCCAACTATGAGCCATGGGATCAGCGTTTATGTGTAGTGCCTGATGGGGATCTATTTAAAATTCTACGTGAAGGTCATGCATCGGTGGAAACCGATCATATTGAAAAATTGACCGAAACGGGTATTTTGCTGAAATCCGGCAAGCATTTGGAGGCAGATATCATTGTTTCAGCCACCGGTTTAAATATTCAAATCTTAGGCGGTATTCAGGCCACTTTGGATGGCAAGCCTCTCAATACCTCTCAGCACATGTTATATCGCGGTATTATGGTCAGTGATGTGCCGAATATGGCCTTAATTATTGGTTATATCAATGCTTCCTGGACCTTAAAGGTAGATATTGCGGCAGAATATATTTGCCGTTTGCTGAACCATATGGATCATAAGGGGTATGATGAGGTGGTCGCTCAAGGGGATATTAGCGAATTGATGGACGATACGGTCATGGGCAGCTTGAGTTCAGGCTATATCGCCCGCGCGGCGGATGTCATGCCAAAACAGGGGAAACATGTCCCTTGGCATGTCAGTAACAATTATCTGGCTGATCGCAAGGATCTGAAGCAGGCTTCTTTTAAAGATGGTGTGCTGAAATTTAAAACCAAAGTCACTGCTGTTCAGAGCAAGCCACGACTGGTATCCTGAAAATCTCTGTAAAATAAAAAGGAGTACTTGAGGTACTCCTTTTTAGATTATGAAACATTAAAACGAACGGGCAATCAGCTCTTTCATGATTTCATTGGTGCCTGCATAGATGCGATTGGCCCGGTTATCGAGATAAGCTCTAGCAATTGGATATTCCAGCATATAACCATAACCACCATGCAATTGCAGGCATTCATCTACGACCTTACTGTACATTTCTGAGATTTTATATTTGGCTGCCGCTGCTGCGTCAACTGCTAACTCATTTTTCAGCTGTAACTCCATACAGCGATCCAGATAGGCACGGCATACTTCGATTTCAGTACGCAGCTCTGCCAGTTTAAAGCGGGTATTCTGAAAGGCTGCCACGGGTTTGCCAAAAGCCTGGCGTTCCTTGGTGTATTGCAGTGTATGTGCAAAAGCCGCTTCAGCACCAGCCTGACAGATAATCGCCACAATCAGGCGTTCCCAAGCCAGCTCTTTCATCAGCATAATGAAGCCCATACCTTCCATGCCCAGCAGATTCTCTTTAGGCACACGGACATTGTCGAAGAACAGTTCACAGGTATCCTGGCCTTTCATCCCGATTTTATTTAAAGGTTGGCCTTTGCTAAATCCTGCACGCTCTACTTCTACCAGAATAAGAGATAAATTGGCGGAGCCTTTGTCGCTATTGCCCGTTTTGCACACTACAATTGCCAGATCACACAGATAGCCATTGGTAATGAAGATTTTGGAGCCATTGATAATATAGTCATCTCCATCCTGAACAGCAGTGGTGCGTACTGCTTGCAAGTCGGAGCCGGTACCGGGTTCGGTCATGGCAATGGCTGTAATGGTTTCACCCGTTGCCATTTTCGGTAACCATTGTTGTTTCTGGGTGGTATTGCCAAAATTTAAAATATAGTTGGCAACGATATCGGAATGTAGGGAAAAACCGGTGGCTGAATCACCGGCATAGGCCTGTTCTTCAATTAGGATCATGCTATAGAGACGATCTACACCGGAACCTCCATATTCTTCCGGCATGGTCGAGCAGAGCAGGCCTAATGCACCTGCCTTGAGCCAAAGCTCACGGTCAACATGCTGTTGCTGCTCATATTTTTCTGTATAAGGAATGACTTCCTGTGTATAGAATTTGCGTACCGTCTCACGAAAAGCCTCATGTTCGGCAGTGAATAATTGGCGTGGTAACATGCCAGCAAGCGGTCGGATCGCAGTGGATTGCATTTTATTTTTCCTGATTTTGTGTATTTTTCCCTAAATTAGGACAAGCCGGTATAGGCAGCAATGAGCAAAAGACTCAAATCCCAGATATATCCTGATGCTTTTGGTCATTTATATGAAATTCCTCGAAATTCAGTGATTGCTTCAGGTAAACTATTTGGGTTTGAAACCGGTTGGGGGAACTCGATGACTGATGAAATAAGCTTAGAAGAACGCAAAGTGATTTATCGTGCACGTCGTGGCTTAAAAGAGCTGGATGTGTATTTTGATCCCTACGTAAAAAACTACTATCTCAGCGCTGAACCTTTTGAAAAAGAAATGTTTGCTGAGCTGGTTGCTCAGGAAGATCCGGATCTGCTGGACTGGTTTATGGAAGTGTCGGAACCGCCACGCCCTGAATTGAAAGCCTTTATCCTGAAACTTAAATTTTACGTTCATGGATAATCGTTGTTTCAGGCTGAAACGCAGTAAATGTGCCCTGACGTTTCAGCTATTTATTTTTGCTGTATTGATGTTCCTGCTTTACCAGTTATTACCTCTGTTTCTATGGGGTGTATGTGGTATTTTAGGTGTCTTGATTTATCATCTGTTTTACCATAAAACTCCGCAGGTTGAACAGTTGGAATATCTGGATGGGCGAGAATGGTCACTCAGCACAGTAAAAAAGACCTATCGTGTGGCGATTAGTCATGTGATTGATCATCAGGCCTATATCGTGGTGTATTTCCAGCATGCCAAGGCGCGCCCTTTGCTGATCTGGTGTGATCAATTGCCGCTAAAACAGTGGAAATCTTTAAAAGTTCTTACAAA
Source organism: Acinetobacter sp. 10FS3-1 (assembly GCF_013343215.1). NCBI lineage: Bacteria > Pseudomonadati > Pseudomonadota > Gammaproteobacteria > Moraxellales > Moraxellaceae > Acinetobacter > Acinetobacter sp. 10FS3-1. The sequence goes on along the minus strand of NZ_CP039143.1, from coordinate 2,499,490 downwards.
AATGTTGTAATTGTTAGACAAATAGTGCAGCTTTATTTTCTATAAACCTATTTAAAACAAATATATATTTCTCAAATCTCTCTTTTTGTTAGACAGGATTCGTTGTTTATTGAGGGAAAGAGTGAATTGTCTGACAATTTTCCTGCTGGTTTTTTGATAAGCAGGTACATTGAAGTCACCAACGCCAGCAGAGGAGATCATGATGGAATTTCCAGTGTGGATGTTTCTGATCGCAGCAATTATTTTAGCCTTGGTCATTGGAAGACTTGGAACAATATTGAAGGAAAAATTTTCACCTGAACCCTAATAAAGCCTATTTGAGTGCTTTCCCAGTTAATAAGTGGCATGTGCTGAACCGTCGCAATGCTACTTTTTTTTGCCCAAAATTTGGGTATTTTTCTATTCGAGTCAATTGCACTGGACTAAATTCATGGCAAAGTGATTGTTTTGGATTAGAGTAAATACTCTTTTATTCCTAAAAAGCTTCTGCTATGTTTAGCAGCATATGGACATCATCACAATTATAGAGGACAGGAAAATGTCGAGCGTCCGAAAAATATGCCAAGGTATGGCGACCATTGCAATAACAACAACAGTTTTAACAGGATGTTCTCAAGTCACCAAGACCGGTGCCAATGTTGCACTCGGTTTTACTGAAAAGCACGTTGTCCCGCCAATTCTGGCGATGGATGATGCTGAAATGGTGTGTAATTCCGGTAATGCTTTAACGCCAGCCATTATGTCCACCAAGGAAATGGGAGCAGATCCTACTCGTGTGGCAGTCTTGATGTATTCTGCAGCCGGTATCTGTGCTGAGAAGAAGGCACTCGAAGCAGAATTACGCTATTTGCGAGCTTCCAGAGCCAATCAGGTCACCGAAGCACAAGATGCCCGCGTTGAACAAAAGCGCTGGGCCGCTCTGGCAGCGCAGCGTCAGTATACAGGCTATCAGTTATTCCAGACCCGTTATGAGAAAAAGTACAATAAAGGACTGGGCGAAGAATGCGCACGCATGAACAGTGATATTGAGCAGACCGTGTATTTGCTTGGCATGTTAAGCGGTTTGCAAGCCATGACCAATGATATTAATTCCGGTAATGCGGTCAATGTACCCAAAGATATTGCTGCTGTGGTCGAACGTGGCATGATCTGCCTAGACAATGCCAAATTCTGGGGTGTGCCAAATGCGACCCGTGCCGTTATCTGGACCTTATTGCCAGGCGCGGGAGAGGGCAAGCCAGAGCCTTACCAAACCCTTAAACAATCTACACAAATCGGTGAGCAAAAAGGTGTACGTTTATCACATGCTCTGTATGCAGTAGCAGCTCAGGCCAGCGGGGACGATGCTAAAGTACGGGATGCCCTAAAAACTTTTGCCCAAGCCCGCAGTGATGAGAAACCGGTTAATCCTCAGTTCAAACTCATCGACAGTATGGCAGCCATGATGACCGAAGGTATTGCAGATCGTTACTGGACTGAACATACGGGTGTACGTAGTGCAGATGATGGTATGCAGAACTTTTGGGATGAAACAGCCAATTCTTCAGAACTGGATGAGCTGTTTAATGCTGACATGTAATTAATAGAATGGGCATGAGCGGCTGTATGGCTCATGTTAGTGGCTCACAGGGAGGACAAGAAGCCGATGCACGATCAAGATCTGCGACGAAAAATTATTTTTCTGGCGGCTTTTGTCTCTCTTGCTGCATGTTTGCAAATTTTTATGGAGCACTTTATTTACTGGCGGGAAAGTTTGCTCGGTGAGTTCTGGCGGCTCTGGACGGCACATTGGGTGCATGTCAGCTGGGTTCATTATTTGTTAAATATTCTAGCCTTTATCTGCTTGCCTTTTATATTTCCCCGCGTCACTATCTGGCATTTTACAGCGATTTTGCTGATTTTACCGCCGTTGATCAGCCTGAGCTTTTACTTCTTTTTACCAAATATTGAAGCGTATGCTGGTCTATCCGGGGTATTGCATGGGGCGTATGTGGCAGTGGCCTGTCTTCATCTGCTCTACCGGCGTGAACGAAGCTTTGCCACGCTGGTTCTGGTTTTAATTTTAGGCAAGCTGATCTGGGAAAATACTATAGGTAATATTGGCACTGCACAATTAATTGGTAGTCCGGTACTGGTAGAAGCGCATTTGTTGGGTGTCATCTGGGGAGTGGTAATCGCCTTGCTGTATATACTCGTCAGCTATGTTCGCGAAAGTTAAATAGTTGGCATAAAAAACGAAAAAGAAAATACAAATTGTCATTCTTATTTTGACAATATTCATGCAGAGTCGAAAAAGATAATAAAGAAACTTAGCTCCGAACAGGACGTGTCGGAGCATACAGGAAGATTGGCGTCCTGAACCAAAGGGTCGCTAAAACAAAAAAAATAGGAATATACATGCAAAACGATAATCAAAACAGATCAGGTCTGGGTCTGTTGCGTTATATCTGGACCGAATGGTTCTCGACCTTTGTGGTGCTCATCTTGCTTTTGCTTACCCTGATTATTGGGACAGGTGAAATGATTCACGGTCAGCTATTACGTATGGGTGAACGCCTGTATGGTGATCCGGCAACCGGGATGCAATATTCATTTTTACGGGCAGAGCCTACTGCACCCCAATGTGAGCGCAATATTAATGTCGATCAGCGCGTTCAGGAGCAAATGAAAACGGATGCTGCAGATGAGTATGCCGATTTCTTTGGCATTCGTTCTGAAGCGGATGTCCGTGCTGCCGTTATGCAGGCCCAGCAGGTTTGTGAGGAGTCCTATGGATTCTATGACAAGGCCATTGCACATATGCAGGCTTATCCTAGTATTCGGGCCTATCGTACTTTTGAAACCACGTTCTTTGGACTGTTTAAGTTCGGAACTGAAAACCGGGCGTTATTGCTGGTGATCATGGTGGTATTTGCTGCGATTAGCGCAACTTTAAAAACCCACCACATTGGTCTGCGTAGCCCGGCCACTAAAATTGATTTCCGGGTATATACCCTAGCCATGCTGATTGCCAATGTGTTCCTGGCCTTTTCATCTTATAGCCAATATCAATCCGTACTGAATTCTGGTGTCCCGATGGGCCAGATGAAGTATATCTACTGGTTATGGATGATTTTATTCGGAACTTTGACCCTCGTCAGTTTGTTTCAGGTCATCCGGCTTCCTCAGCCTATACGTGAAGGGGGTAGTCTGGGACTGGCATTTTTAAGTGTACCTTTGTATGCCTATATGGCGATTACAACCGGGATCAACTTTACCTTCTTTATGGATTATCCAATGGGACAGGGGATTTACCTCGGTCAATTGGTTGAGTTCTCCAGTATTTTCCTGAATCTGGCCCTGTTTATCTGGGCAGGGATGCTGTTAAAACAGACCCGTGTGGTCGACATGTTTTTGAATATTCTGCGTCCATGGAATCTGGCACCAGAAACCCTGACCTGGCTGATACTGCTTGCAGCAGCCTTGCCGACAGCCTATACCGGTGCTTCAGGGATTTTCGTGATTGCAGCGGGTGCCATTATTTATAAGGAAGTCTGGAATGCCGGAGGGCGTCGTCAGTTTGCCTTGGCAGCTACGGCGATGTCTGGCTCGTTGGGTGTGGTTTTGCGTCCATGTCTGCTGATTGTTGTGGTGGCCTCCTTAAATAAAGAAGTCACGACCGATCTGCTGTATCACTATGGTCTGTATGTTTTCCTGCTGACTTCAACTTTATTTTTAGTCATTTCACTGTTCTTTGCCGAGCATAAGTTTAGGATTGCTGCACCAAGCATAGCTGCACCACAATCAGCTCGTGCCTTTGTTGCGATCATTCCTTATGTGATGATCTTTGTGCTGATCTGGTTGTTCTATAAATATGCCTTGTCGACCAACCTGAATGAGTTTACTGCACCTGTGATGATGCCAGTGATCTTGCTGATGATCGTGCTGTTTGACAAGCTGCGTCATGAGCCTGCGCCGTTACCAGCAGTTGGACATTGGGATGAAACGCTGACCGCGAGCCTAGGTTCAGGTTCTACGCCGGCGCTTGCAACGGCGAGTGCTGCTGCTCCTGCCGAGTATCGTGAAGCAGCACATGCTGAGCAATCTCAAAAAGAGTTGGCAGTAGATCATGGCGTTCCACGATCACCGTCGAATGGAACTTTGCGTCAGGTGGGTTTCTGGAAGTCCATGCATATCTCTACCAGTGAAACGGTAGGGCATATCGGTGCTTTGGTTATCCTGATGGCGTTGTCAGTCAGTGTCGGCGGTTTGCTGGAGCGTCTGGAAATCATGGAAGCTTTCCCGACCGATATTAGCAGTACGCTACTGGTAATTTCGATGATTGTCGGGCTAATGATTTTTGTCGGGATGATTATGGATCCATTCGGTGCCGTTATTTTAATCTCGGCTACGGTAGCCCCAGTGGCTTATCAATACGGCATTCATCCTGTGCATTTCTGGATGATTACCTTGATTGGTTTTGAGCTGGGCTATGTCACCCCACCTGTGGCATTGAACCATCTATTGGCACGGCAATCCATTGGCGATGCCGAGGTGGCCGAAGCAGATGCAGAAGTACGCCATCTGTCCTTCTACTATCGTTTTGAACGCTGGATTTTGCCAGTGATCGTATTGTTGCCAGCTATGCTGATCATTGCTTATGTACCTTATATTTTTAAGCTATTTGGCTGGTATCAATAGGTTTCAATAAAGGCATCTTCGGGGCATGCATGTCCCGCCGTTTGCTTTAAATAACAACCTGAATCTCAACGGTTAAAATATCGGTATGACCCCATATTTTAATAACAAGGACTCAGGTTTTGTCCTATCTGAAGATTGTGCTTGATCCCTGAATAAAAGTTATTTCATCTTGTGAGATTGATGTCCAGTCTATCAGTAGCATTTAAGATAAAACCAAGATTATTAAGATATGGGCATTAAGTTAGTAGCCTTCAATATGGCTCATATTCATTGTCTATCTATTGGTATTCTCAGGCACTGGATGTGAGCAGAAGGGCAATGGAGATAAGTCGTAGTCAGTTGATTTTATTTGAAGTTAAACCTTCAAAACTTCTTATTCACTGCGGAAAAGGTATGAAAACAAAAAGAACCTCAATTGAGGTTCTTTTTGTAATATGTCTGGGGGAGCAGGACGCTACGGACCTGTTTCTAGAATCCGGTTAGGCGACAGAATCTGCTGGATTTTTTTGCCATAAGCTTTCCAGGTCGTAAAACTTACGAGCAGTGGGCAGCATGCAGTGAACAACCACATAACCTAAATCAATTAGAATCCATTCTGCATCACGTTCACCTTCCACGCCAAGTGGACGGAAACCGGCTTTACGTGCTTCTTCAGCAACATTATGGGCAAGAGATTTAATATGACGCGTTGACGTACCACTGGCAATAATCATGGCATCTGCAACATTGCTGATATTGCTGACATCAAGCTCGACAATTTCTTTCGCTTTTACATCTTCAAGGGCTGCGTGTACAACGTTCAGACACTCTTGTACCGCTGGAGAATAAGAATTCATGCTGTGATCGTGAGAATTAGAAGCGCTGGGCGATGGTTCTAAATTCATAGAGGGTATAATTTCCTAACAATTATGCTGATCTAATATAGCGGTTTTAGTCTTAAATTTCAAACGCTACCCTGGCCGGCTTAGTCATGCTCGGGAAAGAATTCAGCTTTCCAGCTAAAGGAATCATTGGAGTGTCCGAGCGGCTTATATTCGGCTGCAACATAAGCTTGATATTGGCTACTCTTTAGCCACTGAAAAATATCATAATATTCAATAGAAGCAGTATTTGGCTGATGCCGACCCGGGTAATCTGCAAATTGTATATGTCCAATCACTGCAATATTTTCTTTCAAAGTTTCCAGTACATCTTCGCCCATCATGGCCATGTGATAACAGTCATATTGCATTTTTAGGGCCGGATGTTGAACTGCTTCCAGTATTTCCTGAGCCTGGGCAATATTTTGTACCAGAAAGCGAGGCATATCCTTGCCATTAATCATTTCAAATACAGGCTCAATCTGATGCTCGGCGAGCATAGAACAGGCCATCTTTAAATTGCTGGCGAAGGTTTTCAGGCAAGGCAGCAGGTCACAGTCGAGTGGCTGCCGTCCTGCCAGAATATTGACCCGCGGTACTTGGAGTGCGGTTGCATATTGGATGGCCTGTTGCATGGCATGACGAAATTCCAGTTCCTGTCCCGGAATACCTGCCAGACCATGGCCGCCCTGCATCAGGTCACCGGCTGGTACATTGATGAGGCAGAGGTTGAGTTCATGTCTACTTAACTGACTGTGAATCTGCTCTATGTTGAGTTCATAGGGAAACTGTATTTCAACATGTTCAAATCCGTGGGCACGGGCAAGGGCAAATCGCTCTAGGAGGGGAACTTCCGTAAAAATCATTGAAAGATTAACGGCGAGTTTAATCATAGGAAATGTCCTTGCTGAGTGCTTAACAGGAATAGTGTATTAATGATTGATCTGCTGAATGAGAGAGGCCAAATCTGCTTCAGCAAAGCCTTGATCCTGATGAGCTTTTAATTGGGATAAAGCCTGCTGTGCAACTGGAATATCCAGCTCTAAACTGCGGGCCAGTTGTACGGCATTATTCAGATCTTTAGACAGGGTCTGGACTTTCCATTGTACCGGTTCAAAGGTTTGGGTGGCCATACGCGGTGCCAGAATCTGAAAGGGCTTGGAGTCGGCAAAACCATCGGCCAGTGCAGGGGCCAGTAAGCGGGTATCGACCCCGGCATGCTCCGCCAGCGCGACAGCTTCGGCAATGAGGGTGCTGTTGGCAGCTACAATCAGCTGATTGCAGATTTTGGTTGCTTGGCCCGTACCATTGTTGCCCATACGGGTGACACGCTGTGACAGTACCTTATAAATCAGACTTAATGCGTCAATGACTGCGCGATTACCACCCGCAAAGATGACCAGATTACCCTGTTCGGCACCTGCTGTTCCACCAGAGACGGGTGAGTCAATCCAGTTGACCTGTTTGGTCTGTGCCTGCTCAGCCAGTAGCAGGGTCTGGGCAACTGAAAGACTGGAGAAATCAACAATAACCTGACCGGCTACCAGAAAAGGCGCAATTTGTGCAAATACCGCCGCCATCGCCTGATCATCGGCCAGACAGGTTAAAATTACAGGATAATCTGAAATCTGCTCGAGACTTAAGGCAAGGGCACCCATAGCAATAAGCGGATCGCAGGCGGTCGTCGTACGATTCCACACTGCAACCTGAAAACCGGCCTGTAGCAAACGTGTCGCCATACGGCTGCCCATCAGCCCCATGCCCAGAAAAGCAATTTTGCTCTCACGATTAAATAGCATCTGTGTTTTCACCTCTTGATTCCGCTCGCGCTCTTATGATTTGTACTGACGTGGTACAAACTGAATCTCCGGATTCTTGTCTTTTTTACGCGCCAGCTGGCTGTTTTTGCCCAAAATTAATTTTAATTGCCAGATTTTTTCCATACGCAGGGATTTGTTCGGATGGTGCTGCATGGCATCCAGCACAAATTTAGAAGCCATTAAGGCATCTGGGGAGCGTTGTAGCATTTCCTCTGCCAGGGCCTGAGCTTTGACAAGTGGTTGCTCATCTAGATGAGTGACCAGACCAATCTCTTTAGCATAGGCCCCTTCAAAAATACGTGCCGTTAATGTCAGCTCTTTGGCCAGATCAATCCCGATCAAGCCTTTGAGTGAACGGCTCAGGCCCATATCTGGCACCAGACCCCAGCGAGTTTCCATAATCGACATTTTGGTGGCGGGGTGAGCAATACGGATATCGGCGGCAAGCGCCAGTTGCATGCCGGCACCAAAACAGAAGCCTTCAAGTGCTGCAATCACGGGCACAGGTAGCTCCTGCCACACCAGAAAGGCTTTTTGAAACAGGCTCTGGCCCGGGCGAATCAGCTCCCAGGCGGCAAAGACACGGTTTTTAGGATTGTTTAAGTCAGCCAGATCAATTCCGGCACTAAAGACCTGGGCTTCGCCTGTCAGGATGACACAGCGGATGGATTTATCTTTTTTAATCCGCTTGGCTGTCTGCACCAGTTCACGCAGCAGGGCAAAGCTCATGGCATTACGTTTGTCTGGACGGTTCAGTGTAACCGTCGCAATTCCATTATTTTTTTCAAAGCGTACCAGAGACATGGGGTTCATCCTTATTTTTTCTTCAGCGAGCATAACATGCACTCTAAGCACTTGCATGACAGTCCGGTCACGCTCCCTTTACGTGTCCCGGACTAAAAACAGATTTAATGGTCGGATTTGTACAGGATTTGTCGGGCTGCCTGTTGGACCTGCTCAATGACGGTTTTTAGCTCATCCAGATATTTCAGTACCTGCTGTACAAAACTCTCATCTGCTTTACGGCGCTCTTTACGCAAGGTCGAAACAAACTGCTCAAACTCGCCTGTGATCGTTTGCAGGCTTGGCGTACCGACATAACGAGTTGCGCCATAGAGGCGGTGCAGGACATGTTCAAGCTGAGGAAAATCCTCCAGCTCGATCAGCTGCTCAATTTCAGTCAGTTCATTTTCAAAGCTGTCGACCAGCATGCCGAGCAGATCAATCGCCAGATCCTCTTTGTTGGCTGCCAGTCGCAGGCTTTGTTGCCAGTCCAGAATATTAGGATCCAGAGCTTCAATGACATTGATACGTTCGGGCACCGGCGGCTTTTTAAAGCTTTCTGTGGTCCATTGGGTCAGGATCTGTACAATCTGCTCAATCTGAATTGGCTTGGTTACATAATCATCCATCCCATTTTGCAGCAGTTTATGCTTTTCATCGGAAAGTGCATGGGCGGTCAGGGCAATAATCGGCAAGCGTTGCTGAGGCTGGGGGTCAAACGTAGATTCCAGTGAGCGAATCGCACGCGTGGTATCAATGCCTGACATCACCGGCATCTGGATATCCATGAACACCAGATCAAAAGGGCTGAGTCCCTGTTCATGACGGCTCTGGATAATATGCAGCGCTTCTTGCCCGCTAATGGCTTTGGTGGTACGGACATTCAGTTCGCCCAATAAGGCTTCCAGGACAATCAGGTTCGGTAGATGGTCATCCACAGCCAGTACATGCAACCCCTGACCATTAAAGCTTTCATACTGCTCTTCTTCAAAACTTTGCTGGTTGCTCAGGAGTTGAATCAGGGCCGTACGGCTGAGTGGCTGATGCAGGGCGCGAGCGCGATGTTCATTCAGCATGTTCGGATCAAGCTGCATCTGATAGCCATACACTGCCAGATGACCCTGATAACGGGTACGGATTTCTCTGAGCAAGGCCTGTCCATCGCCGCCATGATCAACAATGAGCCAGGTATTGTCGGTGCTGTGTAAATGATTCAGGCGACTGAACAGATCCAGAATAGAGGCACATTCACTGTGTGCCACTTTATAGTTTTCTAGATAATGCCGCAGTACATTGGCGGTTGCCGGATGCGCCAGATAGGACACTACCGTCAGTTCACTGAAATCCGGATGTTCAATTACATGTTCTTCATCTAGCAGTAATTGTGCCGTAAACCAGAAAGTTGAGCCTTTTTCGGTCGGGGCGCGTTCCTGATTATCCTCAAAGCCAATCTGGCCGTGCATCAGGCTCACTAATTGCTTGGAAATAGCCAGACCCAGACCGGTTCCGCCGAACTGACGGGTGACAGAGGTGTCGCCTTGCGAGAAGGATTCAAACAGTCTCTTGCGGTCGGTACCACTCAGGCCAATACCGCTGTCCTGTACGCTAAAGTGCAAGACACAGTGCTCCAGGTCCTCATGTTCCAGACGTACCCGAACAATGATTTCCCCGTCGGGGGTGAACTTGATGGCATTGGAGATCAGGTTGGTTAGAATCTGTTTGAAACGTAGTGCATCGCCAATCACATGTTTGGGCACATTGTCGGCATAGTAGAAGGCCATATCGATATGCTTTTGTGCAGCCAGCGGCGAGAGCATATCCATCACATCAAAAATGGCCTCTTCCAGATCAAAAGGTGCGGTTTCCAGCTCCAGTTTACCGGCATCAATCTTGGAAAAATCCAGCACATCATTAATCAGGGCCAGAAGATGGGCTGAAGACTTGCGAATGGTTTGCAGGTACAGGCTTTGTTCATTGCTCAGGTTGCCCTGACGCAGCAATAAATGGATAAAACCGTCAATACTGTTCAGTGGCGTGCGCAGTTCATGTGAAATATTGGCCAGAAATACCGATTTGGCCTGATTGGCAGAAATGGCCTGATCGCGTGCCTGACGATAGGTAATGTTTTGCACTTCTAAAGTGTCTAAGGTACGGCGCAGGTCATCCTCGGTCTGTTCGGTATGTTCGCGTAACTCCAGAAAACTAAAATGCAGACGTTTAACCACATTGGCAATATCGCGTTGCAACAGGCGCAGCTCGCCGGTACTGTTAATAACCATGTGTTGGTCCAGCGTATCGACGTTCAGGCGTTGCAACTGCATGCGAATTTCATACATCGGCGCAATCCAGCGACGCGAATAGAAATTCAGACATAACAGCAGAAGTAATAAGGTCAGTAAACCAGTGGCAATCAGTACGATTAATACCCGGTAACGGGCGATTTCCAGAGGCTGATTATCCAGCTCAATGGCCAGCCAGCCGGAATTAAAGCTATTTTCATTGACCCTGACCGCATAAATATGATTGTTTTTATAAAGAATGGGGCCGATAAAACTGGCCGCTTGATTGAATTCCGGCCAGGGTGCCTGTTCCTGAAAGCCAATTCCCAGACGGTTTCGGCCATTTTCATCCAGAATCGCTGCGCGTACCAAATGCTTTTCATTCAGCATATGCTGCATGGCACTGTGCGCCTGATCATATTGCCAAGGATACAGGCTTAAAATATCAAGTGAATATTCTGCCGTAGACTGAAAACGGGTCATAATCGCAATCGCCATCTGCTTTTGCTGGGCACGTGCCGCATTCGAGGTTTCAGTAATCACCAGAATGGCACCTACACAGGCCAAGATGGTAATCGGCACAAAAATCAGTGCAATCAGCTGCCCATAAGCGTGATTTAAGTGCAGGCGTTTAAACATCTTTTTATTGATACTTGACATGATTTAAGCAGTATTTTCCTTATGTCGGGCATATTAGCATGCTTTAAATTGACAGTTAAAATTTAAGCATTATTTTTATTCAGGTAGCCGCCGTGAAATACTGATCATCGGGTTTATAAAAGAGCTATCCTGCACATTTGCTCAGATAAAAATGCAAAGATATGACAGGATGCCATCCTTTTCAAATAGTATAGATTTGAACTAATCTTTTGAAAAAACCTGTTTTTGAATCCATTTTTGATAAAGCGGAGCAGTCTGCAAGCCGTAGGAAGGAAAAAGAAAGGGGAAATGGATGCAGGGAAAAGTATTTTTTCATACAATAGTCGCACATCGATATAGGTGCAAATAATGAGTAATACATACCCCGATTTCCAAGCCGATGAATTTTTGTTAGACCATTGTGTGGGTAAAACGCCACTGGTGCGTTTGCAGCGTCTGGCAAGTCATACTCAAGCGACTGTATTGGCCAAGCTCGAGGGCAATAATCCGGCAGGTTCAGTGAAGGACCGTCCGGCATACAATATGATCATGCAGGCAGAAAAACGCGGGCAGATCCAGCCCGGCGATACCTTGATTGAGGCAACCAGCGGAAATACGGGAATTGCATTGGCGATGGTGTCTGCCATGCGCGGTTACAACATGAAGCTGATCATGCCGAGCAACATGAGTCAGGAACGTAAGGATGCTATGCGTGCTTATGGGGCCGAGCTGATTGAAGTAAGCAAAGAGCAGGGCATGGAAGGCGCGCGCGATCTGGCCTTGCAAATGCAGGCAGAAGGTAAGGGGCTGGTTCTAAACCAGTTTGGTAATCCGGATAATGTCGAAGCACACTACCTGACCACCGGTCCAGAAATCTGGCAGCAGACGGGTGGCAAGATTACCCATTTTGTGAGTTCCATGGGAACGACTGGCACAATCATGGGGGTGTCCAAGTACCTGAAAGAAATGAACCCGGAAATTCAGATTGTAGGCTTGCAGCCTTCGGATGGCTCAAGTATTGCCGGCATTCGTCGCTGGCCGGAAGAATATCTGCCAACGATTTTTGACCGTAGCCGGATTGATCGTATTATGGATATTCCGCAGATTGAAGCTGAAAGAACCATGCGTAAACTGGCCCAAAAAGAAGGTATTAGTGCTGGCACCTCATCAGGCGGAGCTGTTTGGGCCTCCATTCAGTTGGCCGAAGCGCATCCAGGCGCTGTGATAGTCTGTATCATCTGTGACCGGGGTGACCGTTATCTGTCTACCGGCCTGTTCTCTGTAGAAGATCCCGAATAATTGTTGAGAAATCGTTTATGCGCTTGCCTGTTTTAACTTTCGATATTGAAACCCAAACCGATCTTAAATCAGGCGCTCATCTGTTTGGTCTGGATCTGCCCGAGGCAGACCTCGAGCAGGCCCTGACCAAATTACGCCGTCAGGAATCTGGTTCGGATTTTCAGCGTTTGCCTCTGCATGAGATTGTCTGTATTTCCGGTTTATGGATGGATGAGCAGGGCATGCGCCTGTTTTCTTTTAGTCAGGAACAGGACAGCGAAGCAGAGATTTTAAAAAAATTTCTGTCTATTTTTGACAAGCGTCATCCGACCCTGGTGAGCTGGAACGGCTCACAGTTTGATTTACCGGTAATTTTATACCGTGCCATGTATCATGGCCTTTCAGCCCCCAGCCTGTTCGACCAGGGCGAAATTGACACACAAAAGCGTTATAATAACTACCAGAATCGTTACCATCAGCGCCATATCGATTTGATGGATGTCATGGCCATGTTTCATGCGCGGCATTTTCAAAAACTTGATGATGTGGCGCACTTGCTGGGTTATCCGGGAAAACGCGGTGATGGTGTGTACCGTATACCGAATTACGTCCGCGACCAGCAATGGACTGAAATCACCAGTTATTGTGAAGGCGATGTTCTGAATACCTGGCTGGTATATATTCGCTGGCTTTTGCTAAAAGGGCAGCTGTTATTGCCGGATTATCAGCATCTGTTGCAAAGCACCATTCAATATTTGCAGACCCAGCCGCAGCATGCAGATTTTTTAAGCCGCTGGCGCGAAACTGCGCAGCAGACTGCATTTACCCGTTTTGATTTTCCACTCTCCACAGATTAGGTTTTCATGAAACATCGCGCTCGACCCCGTCTCCAACAGCCATCCGAGTATATTTTTCAGGTTGAGTCGCTTTCCCATGAAGGGCGTGGCATAGCTCACTATGGCACCCATCCCGATCATCCGCCTGAAAAACACGGCAAGAAAGTGTTTATCCGCTATGCGCTGCCGGGTGAAACCGTGCGTGCCCGTATTAGCCGTGAAGTCAAAAAGCTGGAAGAAGCCGACAGTATAGAACTGCTGAGTGCACCTTCTGATATGCGTATCCAGCCTATCTGTCCGCATTTTGGGATATGTGGTGGCTGTAATATGCAACACATTCATCCCGATGCCCAGATTGAGCTGAAGCAGAATGTATTGCAATCGCATCTGGCACATTTTGCAGGCATCCAGCCGGAACAATGGCTGATGCCTTTGCGTTCCCAGCGTGAAGATTATCGCCGTAAAGCCCGGATTGGCGTGCGCTATATCGCACAGAAAGACCAACTGGTGGTGGGATTTCGTGAAAACCAGTCCAACAGGCTGACTTCAATTGACCGTTGCATGATTCTGGATCGTGAGTTCGGCTCGGTTACAGCTCTTAAACAATTGCTCCAAAGTCTAAATGGTCAGGCCGACATCGGTCATATAGAATTAGCCATGGGTGATACAGAAATTGCGCTGACGGTTCGGGAAACTGCAAAACTATCAGCAGAAGATGTCAACCAATTGCGCCAATTTACGTTAGATAAAGGCTGGCAGCTGTATTTGCAGCCTGTGGGCAAGGATACGCTGCAGCGTATGGACGACTCGCAAGCTGCTGCACGCTTGCACTATGGTCTTGATGACTTCGCCGTCACATTCGGGTTTAATCCTTCAGACTTTACTCAGGTAAATTCGACTATTAACTCGCAGATGGTCCATTTGGCATGTGATTTGCTTCAACTGCAGCAAGGCGAAAGGGTTCTGGATCTGTTTTGTGGATTAGGAAACTTTTCCTTACCTTTGTCACGCTGTGTGGGGCCTTCAGGTCGGGTTGTGGGCGTGGAAGGTAGTGAAGAAATGGTACAACGTGGTCGGGAAAATGCCAGATTAAATGGGATTGAACAGATTTCGTTTTATTCACAAGATTTAACCAAAGATTTTTCGCAGCAGGTTTGGGCAAAACAGGGTTTTGATGCATTATTAATCGACCCACCACGCTCAGGAGCGGAAGAAGTAATGCAGTATGTGCCTAAATTTGGCGCAAAAAGAATCGTTTATGTGTCATGTAATCCGGCAACCCTGGCAAGAGATGCGGGAATTTTGACACAACAGGGTTATCGCCTGAAACGGGCCGGAGTGATGGATATGTTTACCCATACCGGCCATGTAGAATCGATCGCCTTGTTCGAAAAAGAAAATTAAATAAACGATTAAAGAGATGATGTATCTAAAAGTAGGAGAAGGGTATGGTCACAGTGCGTGAACAACTGCCTGGGCGACTCAATGAGTTGTCACAGGAGACGACTGTAGAACATGCCGAACAAGCACACCAAGATCTGACCGAATGGTTAGAGCGGGTTCGTGGCATATTAGATGGAGCACCCTTAACGCAGCTCGAGGAAGTCGCTCATTTAACATTACAATATGAGCTGCAAAGTACGATTCAGCATCGGTCCAATACCTTCTATACCGGTATTGAAATGGCCGATATTCTGGCGCATCTGCATGTGGATGAAGATACCTTATCGGCTGCGATGCTCTATCGTTCCGTGCGTGAAGGGGTCATGCCGCTGGCAGAAGTGCGGGAAAGGTTTGGCGAACAGGTGCATAACCTGGTCAAAGGTACCCTCGCAATGGGTAAGTTGTCCGAGCTGATTGAAAAGAATAAACGTCTGGAAGACCATTTCAATAATAACCAGCGTGAACATCTGACCGGTATTTACAAGATGCTGATTTCGGTCACCGAAGATGTGCGGGTGGTCTTGATCAAGCTTGCCGAGCGTACCTATGCCTTACGTGAACTGACTAATTCTTCGCGTGAGCGTCAGGAACGGGTAGCCCGGGAAATTTTGACCATTTACTCACCGCTTGCCCACCGTTTGGGCATTGCCCAGTTGAAGTGGGAGCTGGAAGATCTGGCTTTCCGTTATCTGGCGCCTGAACGCTATAAAGAAATCGCTTCTTTATTGAATGAAAAACGTTTGGAGCGTGAGCAGTATATTCAGTTTGTTATTGATAAGCTGCGTACTGAACTGAGTGAGTATAATATCGACGCTGAAATCAGTGGCCGGGTAAAACACATTTATTCGATTTATCGAAAAATGAAAAGCAAAAACCTGAGCTTCGACCAGCTTTATGATATTCGTGCATTACGGGTCCTGGTAAAAAATGTGCCGGAATGCTACCACACCTTAGGGATTGTTCATCAGATCTGGCGACATATTCCACATCAGTTTGATGACTATATTACTAACCCCAAAGCGAACGGTTACCGTTCCTTGCATACGGCGGTAATAGCCGAAAACAAATCGCTCGAAGTGCAGATCCGTACCTATCAGATGCATGAAGAGGCAGAATTGGGGGTCTGTTCACACTTTAACTATAAGGAAGGCTCAAAAAATACCGATCATTCCTTTAACCATCGTCTGCATTCCTTGCGTGCTGTGCTGGAGCATTATCAGGAACGTAATGAGGCCAGTGCCTATAAAACAGATGATGAAACCGAAAATTTTGAGCATATTCAAGAATTTGAAGGTTTTGAAAAAATCTATGTATTTAGTCGTGATGGGGATATTAAGGAGCTGCCACGTGGCTCGACAGTGCTGGATTTTGCCTACCATGTGCATACTGAAGTCGGGAACAAATGTTATGCCGCGCGGGTCAATCAGCGTTATGTGCCGCTGACCTATACCTTAAAAACCGGTGAGCAGGTTGAAATTCTGACCAAGAAAGACCGTGAGCCGAACCGGGACTGGCTGGTGAATTCACTGGGCTATATCCGGACAGCACGTGCGCGGGATAAATTGCGTCACTGGTTCCGCCAGCAGGATCGTAGCAAGAATCTGGAAGTGGGCCGTGATGTACTGAATAAAGAACTTTCACGTCTGGCGATTCATCCAAAATCCATTGATTTGAGTGATTATTGTAACCATTTTAATGTAAAAAATGGTGATGATATCCTGATTGGCATCGTAAATGGCGATATTAGCCTGCATGCCCTGATCAATCAGGTGAACCGTCATATGCATCTGGATCAGGATGAGCCGGAACTGGTGCTGAAGCCGGCTTTAAATCCACGGGCCAGTCACACGCTTTCAGCGCACGGGATTCTGATCGATGGTCTGGATAATGTAGAACTGCATATTGCGCAGTGCTGTCAACCAGTGCATGGTGAGTCTATTGCAGGTTATATTACCTTGAACCGTGGGGTAAGCATTCATAAGGTGGCTTGTCCGGACTATGTGCGCATGATTAATCAGGAACCGGAACGTGCAGTAGAAGCGGACTGGGAAATGCAGCCAACCCGGGGGCAAAGTGTACAGATTGTGGTGGAAGCCTATGATCGCCGGGGTCTCTTGAAAGACCTGACCCAGGTCATTTTCTCGGATCAGATTAATATCCGTCAGGTCAATACGATCTCGGAGTCCGATGGTATTGCCAATATGAAATTGCTGATTGAAGTAAAAGGCCTGGCGCAACTGTCCAAACTGCTGGCCCGTCTTGAGCAGCAACCGGGAATTATCAGTGCACGCCGTCTGGTACAAGGCAATTAATTTCTGATCGAATACTTTAAAAGCCCGCAATTCAATTGCGGGCTTTTTTGTTGTAAGGTGTTGTCCCGTCCTGAAATAAGTTTACACCTTAAGAGACTTATTTTATGGAACATAAACGAGAACAACGAGTTAAACGTACACAACGTGACTATAGCTTTGCCTTTAAAATGATGGTGGTACATGAAGTAGAAAAAGGGCAAATTACTTATAAGCAAGCTCAGGCAAAATATGGTATTCAAGGAAGATCAACTGTGCTGGTATGGTTACGCAAGCACGGACAACAGGACTGGACTTCGAATATGCCGACTTCTTCTAAACGCCAATTGACCCCCCAACAACGAATCCGCCAATTAGAAAAACAGTTAGCCGCAGAAAAGCTCAAAACTGAATTTATACAGGATGTGATTTATCACATTGATAAAGAGTGTGGGACTGATCTTGGAAAAAAGTATACCGAGCACGTTTCAAAGATTGGCAAAGCCAAAGAAGACTAAGCGTTTCACGTTATTGTCAGTGGTTAGGAATCACTCGACAAGCTTATTATCAAGCAGAAAAACGTGCTCAAATGACTGCACAAGCAACTGAACAAATACTTGAGTTGGTTATGGAATATCGCTGTCTCATGCCAAGTATCGGAACACGTAAGCTGTATTGGCTTATTAAAGGCAAATTGTTGCAACGTGGTTTAAAGTGTGGACGGGATCAGTTATTTAAAATATTGAAAGAAAATAACTTATTGATTCGCCCTAAGCGTCGCTATACAAAAACTACGGATAGCAAGCATTGGATGAAGAAGCATCCAAATTTATTAAAGGATTATTCAGCAGTGCAAGCCAATGAAGTCTTTGTTAGTGATATTACCTATGTTGAGAGTGCTGAAGGTGTGCATTATTTATCCTTGGTGACAGATGCTTATACCCGCCAGATTAAAGGTTATAAGTTATCGAATGATATGCGTGCAGAGAATGTTGTGCAGGCACTACATATGGCGATGCAGCATGTGACAGATCGGGCAGCCAGGATGATTCACCATTCAGACAGAGGCTCTCAGTATTGCTCTGAACTATATCAATCGGCATTACGCCATTATGGGGTATGTCCTTCTATGACAGATGGAGGAGACTGTTACCAGAACGCATTAGCAGAGCGGATTAATGGAATATTAAAGCAGGAGTTTTTAACTACACGATGTCAAACCATGAAGGAGTTAGATCACTTAATTGCGGAATCTATCATGATTTATAATTGCTATAGACCACATTTAAGTTTAAATATGAACACCCCGAATCAGACGTATGAGCAAACTAAAACCGAGCTAATTGCATAACTCGGTTTGAAGTGGAATACTGTCAATCTATTTCAGGACAAGACATGTCTGTTCAGAATAAAAAAACCAGCTAAAAGTATGAGTGCGACGGAAATATTTGAGCGCAGACGTCATAATCTGGCCAAGCTCATTGACCATCTGATTGACAGCCAGCGCTTTAAAAATGGCAAAGACATTTGTGAGCATTTTGGCCTGTCAGCGTCTTATATTACCCAATTACTGAATAGCAAACGCCAGATAGGGGACAAAGCTGCGCGGGAGCTGGAACGGCAGCTGGGGCTGGAAAACCTGTTACTGGATCAAGTCCTAGAGTCGCAGACTGAGTTGTCCCCCGCTCAAGTATCGTGTGCTCTATTTCAAATGCACACTGTTGAGCAGCAGGCTTTTCGTTTAAGTCCTTTGCTGGGTACTATCAGAAAAGCACCTATAATCTTATCTGCGTCTGATTACTATGCAATTCAGGTTAATGATCAGCATTATTTTCCCGCTTTAAAGCCCGGTTACTGGGTGGTCTGTGATCCAGGACAAGAAGTCCAGCCTCAGGACATGATCTGTTTATATCTGAACAATGCCCTACAGCTCATGGTGGAACTAATTGCTGAAACAGAAAACAGTTTTCAGTTTCAAAGTCTGGATGCTAGCCGGACGGTCAGTTTTAAAAAATCCGATATTGAAAAGATGCATAGGGTGGTGGCCATTCTACCGGCCAGAGAGATAGGTGTGAATTGAAAATAAATCAGCCCATCCGAAGATGGGCTGAACACTGATTAGGTGAAAAGACCGCTTATGGCAGCTGGTCTTCGTCTTCAAATTCAGGTTTGACTTGTACAATAAAGTCCTGACGATTCAGACCGCGCCATAGCGCAAAAGCTGTCCCGATATAGATCGATGAATAGGTACCGACAAAGACCCCGATAAACATCGCAATCGAGAACCATTTCAGACCTTCACCCCCCATGACCATCATGGCCACGACCACCAGTAATAGGGTCATGGAGGTGTGGATAGTACGGCGCAAGGTTTCAGTCAGGGCAATGTTGATGATCTCAAGCGGTTCGGCACCGCGAATTTTGCGGAAGTTTTCACGGATACGGTCCGACACCACGATGTTATCGTTCAGTGAGAAACCAATAATCGCAAGAAGCGCTGCCAGAACGGTTAGATCAAATGGCCATTGCATCATCGCAAAAATACCAATGGTCACGATGATGTCATGGAACAGGGACAGGACGGCACCCATCGCCAGCTTGAACTCAAAGCGGATGGTGACATAAACCAGCATCAGCAGGAGCGCAAGGGCAACTGCACCGCCGGAACGCACATACAGCTCGTTACCAACCTGTCCGCCGACCACATCGACCTTCGGCACTTCTGCTGCATTATTTGGCAATTGCACGGCAGAGGTGATGGCTTTGGTCAGGTCTTCCGCTTCAATATCTTCCTGCACCGGCATACGTACCATCAGGTCACGTTCAGACCCTAGGGTCTGCACCACTGCATCATTAAAGCCCGCCTGAGCCAGTGCTTTGGATACCTCGGTCGGTTTTACCGGATTGGTATAGTTCAGTTCAGCTGCTATACCGCCGGTAAAGTCCAGACCCAGATTTAAACCTTTGGTCACAATAAAGAAGATACTGGCTACCGTCAGAATGATTGAAAATACTGCCGCAGGCAGTGCAATCTTCATAAACGGGATAATGCGTTCGTCTTCCGGACGACCGTACTGTTTTTGATTCAGTTGAGTATTTTCAGTCATCAGTGATCTCCTTAAATGCTCAACTTTTTCAAGTTACGTTTTTTGCCATAGATCAGCTGAACAATGGCACGGGTTACCGTAATGGCGGTAAACATTGAGCAGACAATACCGATCATCAGAGTCACGGCAAAGCCTTTGATCGGACCAGTACCAATCGCGAACAGGATAAATGCCACCAGGAAGGTGGTGAGGTTCGAGTCGAAAATGGTGTTATAGGCCCGGTCATAACCAGCCACAATCGCCTGTTTGGGCGAGGCCCCCCATTTAAGTTCTTCCCGTATCCGTTCACAGATCAGGACGTTGGCATCGACCGCCATACCAATGGTAATCACGATACCTGCAATACCCGGCAAGGTAAGAGACGCACCAATCCAGGACATGACCGTAAGGATCATAGCGAGGTTAAAGATCAGGGCAAAGTTGGCAATCACACCAAACAGACGGAAGAACACCACCATCCAGATTGCCACCAGAATGAAACCGATCTGCGTAGATAATACACCTTTGTCGATGTTTTCCTGACCAAGACTTGGACCAATCACACGTTCTTCAACAAAATACATGGGCGCAGCCAAAGCACCAGCACGTAACATCAAGGCCAGTTCAGCTGCTTCTTGTGGTGAATCCAGACCGGTAATACGGAACTGTGAACCCAGTACGGCCTGAATGGTGGCGGCATTAATTACCACAGATTCGGTATATGGCGTACGTACTTCAGTCTGGGTACCAGTTGCAGGGTCTTCGACATAACTGATGCGCTGTTTATTTTCAATGAACAGTACCGCCATGCGCTTGCCGACTGCATTACGGGTTGCATCGGCCATCAGCTTGCCACCCGCGCTGTCCAAGGTAATATTGACCTCAGCACCACCAGTGTCCTGGCTAAAACCGCTTGAGGCATTCTGAACACGCTCACCGGTCAAAATACGGTTACGATTCAGCAATAACTGACGCCCACTGTCCAGCGATTCATAAGCAAAAGCTTCGGTTCCCGGTGGCGGAGTGCCATTTAATTGGCCGGTATATGGGTCGATTGACTGATCATTCAGATCAGACACCAGCCGGAATTCCAGATTCGCAGTACGACCCAGAACACGTTTGGCCTCAGCCGTATCCTGTACACCTGGAAGCTCGACCACAATACGGTTGCTGCCTTGGGTTTGTACCAATGCTTCTGCTACACCGAGTTCATTAATACGGTTACGTAAGGTGGTTAAGTTCTGGTTAACAGCATACGACTCAATTTCCTGCTTACGCGTGTCTGTATAGTTCAAACGTAAAGTTGAGCCTGAGTCAGTGGCTACAGCTTGCGGGTTAAACTCATTCCCATTGCGACGCAAGAAATCCATGACCGCAGAACGGTCGTCATTGTTGGCAAACTGCACCACAATGGTATTGTTGCTTAAAGAAAGGCTGTTGAATTTCAGGTTATTGTCACGCAGTTGACGACGCAGGTCGGCAGCTGAAGTTTCCATCCGCTGGGCAATGGCTTTGTCCATATCCACTTCAAGCAGGAAGTGTACACCACCACGCAAGTCCAGGCCGAGCTTCATTGGCTTGGCACCAATTTTTTGTAGCCATTCTGGGGTGGTCGGGGCCAGGTTCAAGGCCACCACATATTCATCACCCAAACCACGGCGCAATGCTTCTTTGGCTTTGAGCTGGGTTTCACTTGAATCTACGCGTAAGAGGGCGGCATTGTTACTAAAGCTATTGTCATGAGTTGCAATATTTTCAGTGCTTAAAATCTGCTCTGCTTTTTGTATGATGCCTGCGTCAATTTGAGTACCGGCTTTGGCACCCGAAATCTGTACAGCAGGTTCATCTGGATACAAACTTGGCAGGGCATATAAGGTACTGATCACCAGGACAACCAGGATCAGTACATATTTCCATGCTGGGTAACGCATTCGTTTTCTTCTTAAAATGAAAAAAGTCGTGCGGGTGGCACGACTGTTTTTTGATTAAATGTTATTTAAAGTACCTTCAGGCAGCACTGAGATCACACTCGCACGCTGAACTTTAACTTCTACGCCACGGCTTAATTCAACTACTGCAAATTCACCTTCAATTTTGGTGATCTTGCCCATTAAACCGCCAGCGAATACCACTTCGCTGCCTACTCCAAGGCTGTCCACCAAGGCGCGGTGCTCTTTGGCACGTTTGGATTGTGGACGCCAGATCAGAAAGTAGAAGATTGCAATAAAAACCGCAATCATCAGGATGTTAGCCATCATACTTGGTTGTTGTGCGGCTCCACCTGCAGCGTGCGCAGTCGAAATAAAAAGGCTCATTTCATTTTCCTAAAATAAAAAACTGGTGATCAACTCGGTAATAAATTGACATATTCTTGCAATTTACCTTGTCTTTTTCTTCAGCGCAAATGCTGAAAGATTAATCTTGTGGACAAGGTGGAACTTCCAGGCCGCGACGGGCATAAAAGTCCTGTACAAATTCATCAAAAGTTCCATGGTCGAGCGCATTACGGATATCTTCAGTAAAACGCTGGTAATAACGCAGGTTATGGATGGTGCCCAGCATAGAGCCCAGCATTTCTCCGCATTTTTCCAGATGGAACAGATAAGAACGGGTAAAGTTTTGACAGGTATAGCAGTCGCAATGTGGATCCAGCGGGCTTTGATCATGACGATATTTACTGTTGCGAATTCGTACCAGACCGTCTGTCACAAAATAATGGCCATTACGTGCATTACGGGTTGGCATGACACAGTCAAACATGTCGACACCACGGCGGATGCCTTCCACAATATCCTCCGGCTTGCCGACACCCATCAGGTAACGCGGTTTGTCTTCCGGCATTTTGACCGGAAGATAATCCAGGACCTTGATCATTTCTTCTTTCGGTTCGCCGACAGACAGGCCGCCAATCGCATAACCGTCAAAACCAATTTCTAACAGGCCTTGTAAGGATTCATCACGCAGGTCTTCATACATGCCGCCCTGAATAATGCCGAACAGGGCATTGGTATTGTTCAGGTGATTGTGATGATGTTCCTTACAGCGCTTGGCCCAGCGTAAAGACAGTTGCAAGGATTTTTGTGCCTCTTCATGCGTTGCAGGATAAGGGGTACATTCATCAAAAATCATCACAATGTCAGAATTCAGCACCTGTTGAATTTCCATTGAAATTTCAGGAGAAATAAAGACTTTTGAACCATCAATGGGAGAACGGAAAGTAACGCCTTTTTCTTCAATCTTGCGCATTGCGCCTAGACTAAAGACCTGGAAACCGCCAGAATCGGTCAAAATCGGCTTGTCCCATTTCATGAAACCGTGCAGGCCGCCATGCGCTTTAATGACATCCAGGCCAGGACGCAGATACAGGTGGAAGGTATTGCCGAGGATAATCTGGGCTTTAATGCCTTCCACATCACGTGGCAACATACCTTTGACCGTACCATAAGTACCGACTGGCATAAATACGGGAGTTTCCACCACACCGTGTTCAAGCGTTAAACGACCACGACGGGCACGGCCCGACTGACCTAATTTTTCAAACTTCATAGGAGTTCCACATCGAGGCGAAAAAACAGTTCGCTGATTGTTAATATAAATAAAAGGCGCTATTTTCCTTGATTCCGGCCTGAAACGCCAGCATTCCAGAGTTTCAACTCTGTAATTTTATTTGTAAATGATTAAAGTGAAGTTTCAAATATAAATAAAATATCCTTAATTCCTGGCTTTTTTCTGCTTGCCGTCAGCCAGAGAAAACATGCTTGAGTGAAGGGTACAATTAATGAAAATTCGGACGATAGTCAAAATTTTGACTGACGTTCTGGTCGCGAAAAGGACGTACCGCTTTTTTTCTCAGCAGCATGTCATTGATCATATTGTGCGGAAAAATCTGGATCTGATTATTAAACAGTTCGACATTGCGGTTATAAATGGTGATCGCAGCACCGACATTTTCATTCTGTTCTTCAATTTCATTCATCATTTTCAGATAAATTTCATTGGCTTTGAGTTCCGGATAATTTTCAATCACCACATTCAGGCTGCGCATCAGTTCTTTATTCAGGCTTTCAATGCGTTGTAGCTGGGCAATATCGGCATCTTTCATGTTCAGGTTCATGATGTTCTGGCGCAGTTCGGTCACTTTTTCCAGAGTACCTTTTTCAAAGCTGGAATACTGTTCGACCAGAGGGTGCAGGCCATCCAGGATTTTAATTTTCTGGCGCTCATAACTGGCCACATCGGCCCAGGCACGAATGGTCGAGTTGTGATGACGGACAATATTGTTACGGATCATGATGATCGCGACAATCGCAGCGACCATAATCAGGCAAAAAATCAAAAAGCCCATGCGTAGCTCCCCCTTAAAGTTGAAATAATTATTTTAAAAACTGTAGTAAGTCGTGTTGTAACTTTTCTAGTTCGGTTAATTTAAACGTTCTCAGATGCCCACGCAATGCTGGAATATCGTTAATTTTATCGTGTTTGCTCGATGCCTGAAACAGATTGTGGGGTCCTAGGTAGCAGAGCAGCTGACTTTCCGGCTGAAACATTAAGTCTCCCTGACGCCGTTCAAAAAAGTCAGCGAGTCTGAGTACAAAACCTGGAGTGTAGAGTTTGGCCATCTGCAGCGGGTCACTACCATAAAAGCTCAATTTCTGGTTGGTGCGAATATCACTACTGTGCCAAGGGTAGGTAAAAGGATAATAAAATTTCTTTCGGGCTGTGGTGACTGCCAGTCCCTGAGTTTGAATGTCAAACACAAATACTCCCCACAGATCTTTATGTACTTCGGTCAGTTTGATCGGCTGGCCTTCTTTGTCCCGTACCTGGACTTCATGCACATAATGATATTGAAAGAGCAGCACCTGATGCTGCTGACCATCTTCATCTTCCCAAACGGTACTGGCATAACGCTGTATATCATTCCTCAGGGAACCCTGGTTAAAGACCGGAAACTGGCGCTTTAAATGACTGATGAAATGCAGGGGATTCAGCGCAATAGAAATATGCTGCGGTTGTTGTTGAAAAGCCAGCTGATATTTTTTTGCAATCGCCACCTCTTCCAGATAGCGAATGACGTCATCCAGCGGCTTACGGTGTTCATAACTGATATAAGCACCGAACAGCAGCAGGCAACCTAAAAATACACAGCTTTGAACCCAGATGTTTTCAGGTGCGATAAACACACCCATGATTAAAAAAATACTGATTCCACCCAAGGCGAGTGGCAGGTTATTTTCAAATTTTAAAGTGATTGGGCCATTCCAGGGATGCAAGCCATCTAGTAGTTCCTGATAGCTTTTAGCCTGATGGCCCAAGTGCCAGAGCCGCGCAATATTGTGAAGCACCACTTTATTCTTCTTGCGTCGAATATGAATGGAATGCTGCACAGAGTCGATCGGCATCGGGAAGCTTCCTGCTTTATTCGGCTTGATCAATCAGCATGGCATCGCCATAACTGAAGAAGCGATATTGACTGGCCACCGCATGCTGATAGGCCTTCAGAATATGGTCACGGCTGGATAATGCCGATACCAGCATCAGCAGGGTGGATTCCGGCAAATGGAAGTTGCTAATCAGGCGGTCGACCACTTTGAACTCATAACCGGGATAGATAAAAATCTGGGTATCGCCAGTCCAGCCTTTCAATTCACCACCATTGGCCTGAGCCGCACTTTCAGTGGCCCGGGTGGCAGTGGTTCCCACGGCAATCACTTTATTGCCACGCGCTTTGGTGGCTTTAATTAACGCCATGGATTCATCTGAAACCTGACACCATTCACTGTGCATGATGTGATTTTCAATATCATCAGTGCGTACGGGCAGGAAGGTACCTGCACCCACATGCAAGGTCACAAAAGTCTTTTGAATGCCTTTTTCTTCTAGCTTATTCAATAAGTTGACATCGAAGTGCAAAGAAGCAGTGGGTGCGGCAACACTGGCCAGTTTGGTCGGATCATTAAATACAGTCTGATACCGCTCGCTATCAATCTCTTCCGCTTCACGGTTGAAATAAGGCGGAATCGGCAGGGCGCCGTATTGATCTAGTACTTCTAGAATCGGCTGAGAGAATTCGACAATAAACAGGTTCTCATGACGTCCCTGAACCGTGACTTTAATAGCATCTGGTCCAATAAACAGTTCTGCACCAGCTTTAGGCGTATTACTGGCCTTGATATGACAGTGGGCAACCAACTGGTCTATCATCCGTTCGACCAGCACTTCAACAGCGCCACCTGATGCGCGTTTCCCTTTCAGGCGCGCTTTCATGACCTTGGTGTCATTCAGAACCAGCAGATCTCCTTCATTCAGCAAATCCAGAATATCGGTGAACTGGTGATCGTGATATTGGCCTTGTGCATCCAGATGCAGGAGGCGAGAGGCACTGCGTTGTTCCAGCGGGTAACGGGCAATCAGCTCATCGGGGAGATCGAAACTAAAATCAGAAAGTTGCATGACAATTTACGATAAAAAAACTACGGCTAGTATAAACTTTTTTCTTTTTTGTGGCGGGAATTGCCGGATTATAAAACAAAAAAATGCCAATTGTTTTAAAATTAAGCAAATGTGTTTTTTCTGCGTTGACAAGTTTTCGAATCAGAGTAATATAGCCGACATCCACTCCCGAGGTGGTGAAATTGGTAGACGCGGCGGACTCAAAATCCGCTGTCAGAGATGACGTGTCGGTTCGAGTCCGACCCTCGGGACCAAAATTCAAAAAACCCAAGCATATTCAGTCTTGGGTTTTTTATTGCCTGAAAGTTTTTATTTTGAGTGCAAGTTATTGAATATTTGCAATATTTTTCTATACCTTAACTGCATAAAACGAGTAAACAACCTCCTTTAAGAAAAGGGAGCGAGCAGAATCATCATGCCAGTAGCGAATAAATCTTCTAGCCGTTCAGTGCTTAAGTCTTGCGCGGCATAAAAGAAGCAGTAAACTCCGCAGGATTCATATGGATAAAAAATTGCGCTGCATCTTCAAAATTACCATATAACCAGTCCTCGCGTAGTTGCTCCGGAATCACAATAATCGAGCGCTTTTCAGCTCCGGGTTTGTGGAAGTTTTTCATAAGTGGATGCTGGTCAGCATTGATAGTCAGCATAGACATGGAGCGAACCTGCTCCCCCTCTAAAGTGGTATTTTCATAGAGGGCAGCGACGGTAAAGGGGAGGCCATCTTTGCGATAGATGCCCCAGCGCTGGGCCTTGCCATCTACATATTTGGGTTCATAAATAATCTGCACCGGAATCAGGGCAAACTGGTTGTGATACCACGCGTTTTTGAAACTCGGTTTTTCATCGATAGTTTCAGTTCGGGCGTTGTAGGTCATTCTGCCAATTTTGAACGTTCTGGCCCATTTCGGAATCATGCCAAATTTGACCGAACGCCATTCAAGCCCTTGGGGGCCAGCAAGGACAAGCGGGCAGTCATTCAGCGGATAAATATCTGGCTTAAAGTCAAACTCAGGTAGATCGGGCAGCTTCAGGAGTTGAGCCTGCTCTCTGCTGATGGGACGAAAATTGGCGCACATTGTTTATCTCCTGAATGCGACAAAACACAATTCAAGGGGGGGCTGAACAGACCCGACTTTATCGGGCTGCTGTGTTGAATAAGCCTACGATTACCGGATCAATACTTCAGAGCTGAGCTAGGTAATCTGATGACTTTATTTTAAGCATAAAAAAGCCCCACGCCTGAAATTCTCCTTTTTATATTGCAACAGAAAAATTCAGGCTTGAGGCAGTTTTGGACTATCGCAATGAATTAAGAGAATTCACCTTGTGAACGTTCTTTGGCCCATTCACGCAGGACAAACTTCTGTAATTTACCAGTGGAGGTTTTTGGAATCTCGGTAATGACCACATCTTTTGGCACTTTAAAACGTGCCAAATGCTCACGACAGAAATTGATAATTTCTTCTTCCGTAACCTGACTGCCCTGTTTTAGTTCAATAAAGGCACATGGGACTTCCTGCCAGCGAGGGTCAGGTTTGGCAACGACTGCTGCGGTTAGTACCGCCGGATGTTGATATAAAACTTCCTCCACTTCTAGGGAAGATATATTCTCACCACCGGAAATAATTACGTCTTTTGAACGGTCCGTGATTTTGGCATAGCCGTCCGGTTGGCACACAGCCAAGTCACCGGTATGGAACCAGCCACCCGCAAAAGCTTCTGCGGTTGCTTCCGGATTTTTTAAATAGCCTTTCATCACAATATTGCCACGGAACATAATTTCACCCATGGTCTGGCCATCATTCGGCACGGGTTGCATGGTTTCCGGGTCCAGCACTTTCATGCCATCTTGTAGCGGATAAGGCACCCCTTGACGGGAGTGCAGCTGCGCCTGTTCCTGAAGGGACAGTTCTGACCAGCCCGCTTGCGAAGCACATAGCGCCGATGGACCGTAGGTTTCAGTCAGGCCATACACATGCGTCACATTAATCCCAATATTACGCATACCTTCAATAATTGCCGCAGGTGGTGCAGCACCTGCCACCATTACTTCAACACGATGCTCAATGTTTACCTTTTTATCTTCAGGCGTATTGATCAGCATAGACAGGACAATTGGCGCAGCACAGAAGTAGTCCACTTTGTGTTGCTCGATCAGTTTAAAGATCAGTTCCGGATCGACTTTACGCAGACAGATATTGGTTCCGCCATTTGCTGCCATGGTCCACGCAAAGCACCAGCCATTACAGTGAAATAAAGGCAAAGTCCATAAGTAGGTGGCGCGTGGCGTCATGCCACAGGCAATGATATTGCTGGCCGCATTGATATACGCACCGCGATGGTGATAGACCACACCTTTAGGATTACCGGTAGTGCCGGATGTATAGTTCAGACTGATGGCATCCCATTCATCCTGCGGTAAATGCCACTCAAAACTGGCATCTCCTTCAGCCAGCCAGTCTTCGTACTCAATCTGTCCAATCGGCGTAGTAAAGCACTCTTCATAATTTTCATCTTCTACATCAATGACGAAAATTTCTTGAGGCACCATGTCCAGGGCTTCTTTGGCCACAGCAGAAAACTCCGGATCGACCAGCAGCACCTTGGTTTCTGCATGTTCCAGCATAAAGGCCAGGTTTTTTGCGTCGAGGCGTGTATTGAGCGTATTCAGTACCGCACCCGCCATCGGCACAGCAAAGTGTGCTTCAATCATGGCTGGAATATTCGGTAACAGGACCGAAACGGTATCATTTTTGCCAATGCCGAGCTTTTGTAATTGATGGGCAAACTGGCGGCAGCGCTGATAAGTTTCACGCCAGCTAATTTCACGCTTGCCATGAATGATGGCATTCTGAGTCGGATAAATATAGGCGGCACGCTCCAGATAACGCAAAGGAGACAACGCAACAAAATTGGCCGGTGTGCGTGGTAATTCGTCATAAGCGCTGACCATTGTTCTACTCCATGAATTTTATTATTACATCCTTTAACAATAGTCATTTTTCAGTATCTCTGACAGTTATGCTTTAGTCGAGCTTTTGTTAATTGTTTTTAAGATATTGATTTTAATCGTAATTATTTTTTAGTTTAATTTTTTTTGAACTATCGGGTTCCTATGTTTGCTTTTTGGGGTATTTTGTTCTAATTAAAAATAAATCCTCATGGTCAAGGAAGAATAATGAAAATAAGACAGGCGGAGGGAAGGTGGCAGAACTGGTCAGGCAGCCAGCAGGCGCGACCGGAAATTATTCAGGTTCAGCATCTCCAGCATTTACAGCATATTGTGAAATCTTCAGCGCAGATTCGTGCTGTCGGTGCAGGACATTCCTTTAGTGCGCTCGCCACCACAGATAATATTTTAGTAAATCTGGATCATTTAAGAGGCGTTGTGGCCTGGGATAAAGCAAACACCCGGGCCACCGTGCAGGCCGGCACACGACTCTATGAATTGGGCAAGGATTTAACGCCCTTCAATCAGGCGCTGATCAATCAGGGCGATATAGACCAGCAAAGTCTGGCAGGTGCGATCTCTACTGCGACCCATGGCACAGGAGTCGATTTACCTTGCCTTGCCGCTTTTGTTCAGGGTTTTGAACTACTGACCGCGGACGGTGAGTTGCTACAATGTAATCAACAGCAAAATAGCGATATTTTTCAGGCAGGACGGGTAGCACTGGGCAGTTTGGGTGTACTAACCAAAATTACCCTGCAAAACCGCCCCTGTTATAAGTTAAAAGAACAGATCCGGCTATGTAGATTAAAAGAAGTCTTTACCCAGCTTGAACACTGGAAAAATCAGCATCGGCATATTGAATTCTGGGCTTTTATCCATTCCGACGTGGTGGTGCTGAAAACATTGGATGAAACCGATGACGCTATTCAACCCAGAGAGGACGGCTGGCCTTCTGAAGATAATTTACTGACTGTATGTTCGGAGTTGACCCGAATTATTCCTGCCTCTAATTCTTATCTACAAAAATTACTCGGTGTTTTTGTCAAACCCAGTTGTTATGTGGACTGGTCCAGCCGGATTTTCCCCACAGCGCGCAATACCAAATTTAATGAGATGGAGTACCAACTGCCGGCTGATTTAGGCCTGCAATGTCTGGAAGAAGTTTTACAGACCTTAAAACAGCAGCGCGCCCCGATATTTTTTCCGATCGAGTTCCGTTATGTCAAAGGCGATGACATCTGGTTAAGTCCATTTTATCAGCGTGATTCAGTTTCTATCTCGATTCACCAGTTTTATAAACAGGATTATCAGGCTGTATTTGCTCTGGTTGAGCCGATTTTACAGAAATATCAGGGACGTCCTCATTGGGGCAAATTACACTCCATGACTGCGACTGGCCTGCGTGAACTTTATCCGAAGTGGGATGAGTTTATGACCTTGCGCCAGCAACTTGACCCGCAGCAAAAGTGGCTAAACCCTTATTTAAAACAATTGTTTTTGACGGAGTAGGAGAGGCAGGATGCAAGCTGTTTATTTTCAGCAGTTGACTCAGGACCTGAAGCAACAGGGCACGGGTACACCACAACTGATTCTGGATTTGGCCTGTTATCACGCCAATCTGGAGATGGTGCAGTCCAAGTTGGCTACTGCTCAGCTCAAGCCACGTCTGGTGGTGAAATCTTTGGCCTGTATGCAGTTACTGCAAGTGGCCAGTGAAAAGCTAAAGACTCAGCGTTTTATGGTTTTTCATCTACCACATCTGTCAGACCTACTGAGCAGATTCAAGCAGGCCGATATTTTGCTGGGTAAACCGATGCCTGTTCAGGCAGTCCAGCAGTTTTATCAAAACCGTTCAGATCTAAATGTGTCGTATCCACCGACAAATATTCAATGGCTGGTGGATGATCTGGAACGGCTGCAACAATATCTGCAACTGGCACAGCAGTTAAAGCTGTGTCTTAACATCAACCTTGAAATTGATGTCGGCCTGCATCGGGGTGGTGTCAGTCATCCAGAGCAGTTTAGCGCCTTACTTGAGCTGATTCGGCAACATCCCGACTTTCTCCAGCTTTCCGGCCTGATGGGCTATGATGCCCATGTTGCAAAGCTGCCAAAAGTGCTGAAAAGCCCGGAAAAAAGTTATCAACAATCACAGCAGACTTATCAACGCTATAAAACTATTCTTCAACAGCAGTTTCCTGAGCTGTGGCAGGCAGATCTGTGCTTTAACGGTGGCGGCAGTCCGACCTTTATGCAGCATTGCCAGCAGAGTGTCTGTAATGATCTGGCCTTTGGCTCGATGCTGCTCAAGCCGCGTGATTTCGAGTTGGACCCTCTGTCTGCTTTTCACTGTGCTTTATGGATTGCTGCGCCCATTTTAAAAATATTGCCTTATAGTCAGATTCCGGGGCTGGAAGTGCTGAATCGTCTGCCGCATAGATATAAAGCCGCCTTTATTTATGGCGGCTACTGGCAGGCAGATTATATTTATCCGGAAAACAGCCAGCCACATGCCCTGTATGGACGTAGCAGCAATCAGGAAATGGTCCAGATTCCCAAACACTGTGCAGTAAGCGTTGATGATTATGTGTTTTTAAGGCCCCTGCAAAGTGAAGCGGTGATTCCGCAGTTTGCCCGACTGTATGCCTATCATGAAGGACGATTGACTGCATGGGAAACCTTTCGGGAATAAGAAAATCCTGAAGCAAAAAATCAGCCGGAGTCTTTACTATGCTGGAGCGATTTTCGCCCTAAATCTTATTTTTATTGGGGAAAAGGTTTAATCATGTGGCCAAGCCGTGTAAAATTCCAAATGATTTTTTATTTATCCACCGTTTTTATCTTTTGAGGCTTTGCCTCGATCATAATCTCGCGGTGACATGCTCCATGGTACGGGGCATCACTCCTTAAGGATTTTCTATGCCAATTATCACTTTGCCCAATGGCGATCAAAAACAGTTTGATCAAGCCGTATCCGTGATGGACGTTGCTCAAAGCATCGGTCCTGGGCTTGCGAAAAACACGGTTGCAGGTCGTGTGAATGACCGTCTGGTCGATGCGTGTGATCTGATCACTGAAGATGCCACCCTGCAAATCATTACACCTAAAGATGAAGAGGGTGTCGAGATTATCCGCCACTCTTGTGCGCACTTGGTGGGACATGCAGTGAAGCAATTGTTCCCGGAAGCGAAGATGGTAATTGGGCCGGTCATTGAAGAAGGCTTCTACTATGACATCTGGATGCCACGTCCGTTTACACTGGATGATATGGCCGCGATTGAAGAGCGTATGAAAAAGCTCATCGATCAGGACTATGATGTCGTGAAAAAAATGACACCGCGTGATGAGGTGATTGCAGAATTCACTGCACGTGGCGAAGAGTATAAACTGCGCCTGATTGCAGACATGCCAGAAGAAACCCAGATGGGCTTGTATTATCATCAAGATTATCTGGACATGTGTCGCGGTCCGCACGTTCCCAATACCAAATTCTTAAAATCGTTCAAGCTGACCAAAATTTCAGGCGCTTACTGGCGCGGTGATGCGAAAAACGAACAGTTGCAACGGATTTATGGTACCGCATGGGCTGACAAGAAACAGCTGGCTGCCTATATCAAGCGTATTGAAGAAGCTGAAAAGCGTGATCATCGTAAAATCGGTAAGGCACTGAACCTGTTCCATATGCAGGAAGAAGCACCGGGCATGGTATTCTGGCATCCAAATGGCTGGACCATTTACCAAGTGCTTGAACAGTATATGCGTAAAGTGCAGCAAGACAACGGTTATGAAGAAATCCGTACTCCGCAAGTGGTCGACTTTACGTTGTGGGAAAAATCGGGGCATGCGGCCAACTATGCGGAAAACATGTTTACCACGCATTCTGAAAACCGTAACTATGCTGTAAAGCCGATGAACTGTCCTTGTCACGTACAGGTATTCAACCAGGGGCTGAAATCTTACCGTGATCTTCCAATTCGTCTGGCAGAGTTTGGTTCATGTCATCGTAACGAGCCATCAGGTTCTTTACACGGCATTATGCGTGTTCGTGGTTTTACTCAGGATGATGCACACATTTTCTGTACCAAAGAGCAAATCGGCACAGAAGTTGCAGACTTTATTAAATTGACACTGGATGTATACAAAGACTTTGGTTTTGAAGACGTACAGATGAAGCTGTCCACGCGTCCTGAAAAACGTGTGGGTGAGGACGCACTTTGGGATCTGGCCGAAAAATCTCTGGCAGATGCGTTAGATGCTGCTGGACTGGAATGGGAGCTTCAGCCAGGTGAAGGGGCATTCTATGGTCCGAAGATCGAATTCTCCTTGAAAGACTGCTTAGGTCGTGTATGGCAATGTGGTACGATCCAGTGTGACTTTAACTTGCCAGAGCGCCTTGACGCCTCTTATGTCACTGAAGATAACGACCGAGATCAGCCAGTAATGTTACATCGTGCAATACTTGGCAGTTTTGAGCGTTTTATTGGTATACTCATTGAACACTATGCAGGTTTGATGCCACCTTGGTTGTCACCTGTGCAAGCATGTGTAATGAATATTACCGATTCTCAAGCTGAAGCTTGTGAGTCAGTCGTCGCGAAACTTAAAGAAAACGGAATTCGAGCAATTTCTGACTTGAGAAATGAGAAAATCGGCTTTAAGATTCGTGAACGTACTTTAGAGCGTATTCCATACTTACTGGTACTTGGGGACCGTGAAGTTGAGGAAGGTACAGTAAATGTTCGTACCCGCTCAGGGAAAAATTTGGGTACTATGTCAATCGATACTTTCGTTGACCTAGTAAAAGCAGCCGTAGCCGAACGCGGCCGGTACATTGTGGAGTAACAGCGATTAAACAGCCTGACCGTAATCAACAGGGTGGTAACAAATCAAACCGTCCTGCCTTGAATGATGAAATTCGTGCAAAAGAAGTCCGTCTTGTAGACGAAAATGGTGAGCAAAAAGGGATTGTAAGCTTAGCTGAAGCCCTGCGCGCAGCAGAAAGCGTTGAGCTTGATCTTGTGGAGATCGTAGCGAATGCCGAGCCACCTGTTTGTAAAATCATGGACTTCAACAAGCATTTGTTTGATTTAAAGCAAAAGCAGAAAGAAGCGAAGAAAAAACAGCATCAAGTCCAGGTGAAAGAAATCAAACTGCGCCCGGGTACTGATGTTGGTGATTACAACGTAAAATTACGCGCAATCATCAAGTTCCTTGAAGATGGCAACAAAGTGAAAATTACCTTGCGTTTCCGTGGTCGTGAAATGGCTCACCAGCAGTTAGGTCTGGCTCAATTGCAAAAAATTGAAACAGATGTAGCTGAATACGGTACAGTCGAACAAGCACCAAAAATGGAAGGCCGTCAAATGGGTATGCTGCTTGGTCCTAAAAAGAAAAAGTAAGCACTCATTGAGTCTAAAAAGCCCTGCAATTGCAGGGCTTTTTTATGTTGGTTTTATGAGTCTTGATGGGGGTTTTAAGTTCCACTGGTCTTGAAACATTTGAACAATCGAATGCCGGTACTGTTTAGAAAAGTTGAGTAAATACATGAGGCTGAATTTATGTCTCTCAAACGCAATGAATAGCTGTCAGATTTCCGCATAAGTCCTATTGTTGCTCCGCCCGATCTAGAAAATAACTAAAGTGGCCAAGACAGGAAAGAGAATAAAAAAATAAGCTCATATATTTCAAAATATCAACCGGATATTGTTTTATGAAAGATTGAGGTTTCATCTATTTTTTATTATGTATATTTTGAATCCACTAGACTGTTATGTATAAAAAAGAAAGACTCCAATTGGAGTCTTTCTTTGCATAAAAACATTATTCCGCATTCACTGTTTTTTCGGTCACATCTTCTGAACTTTCTAGCAGTAACTTTTTGCCGATCGGGATTTGTCGTGGCAACTTTTCTTCTGGAATGATACGTTGCAGATCAATCACCAACAGACCATTTTCATAATCGGCTTGTTGTACTTCAATATGCTCATCTAAACGCAATGACAGCCTAAAGGCGCGACGAGCAATACCTTTATGCAGGTATTCAGTACTTTCTGTTTGTACTGCTTCGGGCTTGCCGGAGATGGTTAATAAACGATTTTCAATTGAAATATCCAGTTCGTTCTGATTAAAGCCAGCAGTTGCCACTACAATGCGGTAATGATTTTCACCATGTTTTTCAATATTGTAAGGTGGATAGTTGGGTGTGTCGCTTTGCATCGCGTAGTCAATAAAATCGTTTAAGCGATCAAAGCCAATGCTACGACGGAACAATGGATGAAGATTTAAGTTGCTCATAATTAGAACCTCCTGAGGTCAGCAAAGTTTTAATAACAAGAATTCAAATCTGTCATGATTATCATCGACAGAGCGAAAGAAAACTTTTATCCTTACGCATATTCAATATGTGATTTAGCGGGAAAATTTCAAGATTTTTTCACTTATTTTTTATAAATTTATAATAAAATACTGAAGTTAAAGTAAAAATAATTTATAGCGTGATGGCTTGCTATTTTTTCATGGCTCTATTACGTTGTTCAAACAAGTCGCTCTTCAGGTAGACGGAGTATAAAATCGAATGATCGATCTATATTATTGGCCAACCCCGAATGGTCATAAAATTACTATTGCCCTGGAAGAGATGGGCCTGAAATATCAGCTTATTCCGGTTAATATTTTGGAAAATGACCAGTTTCAATCCGATTTTCTGGCGATTTCTCCTAATAATAAAATCCCTGCAATTGTGGATCAGGATGGTCCCCGTCATCAGGCGATTTCAATTTTTGAATCGGGGGCAATTTTACAGTATTTAGGACGTAAAACCGGGCTGTTTTATCCAGACGATGAGCTAAAACGGGTACAGGTCGAGCAATGGCTGATGTGGCAAATGGGTGGGCTGGGGCCAATGCTGGGCCAGAATCATCATTTTAGTCGTTTTGCACCAGAGCGAATTGCCTATGCAACTGAGCGTTATGTGAATGAATCCAAACGTTTATATGGGGTATTGAATACACAGCTGCTGGGACAGGACTATGTTGCAGGTGAATATTCGATTGCCGATATAGCGATTTTTCCGTGGTTATTGCGGCATGAATGGCAGCAGATTGATCTGGCCGATTATCCTGAAGTCGAAAAATATATTGCACGTATCAAAGCCCGTCCTGCAGTAGCAAAGGCCTTGGCAATCCAGGTTTAGGCGAAGCCATGCATGAAGCAGGTTTATGCTAAACTAGAGTTCTTAAACATAAAACCACCTTTCCGGTGGTTTTTATTGGATAGATGTATGCAAGATTTTTTTCTGAATTTAACCAAGATTATTGAAAGTAATACGCGAATTTATTGGAGTATTATTTTTGGGGTGGCGGCTTGTCTGTTGCTATATATTGCTGAAATTTTCCATGTTGATCATATTATTACGCTCTTAAATACCAAAGATCAGCAAATTTTGGCTGCCGCGATTGATCCGATCACGGACAGATACGGCTGGGCGCGTATGGCAATCATTGTGGCCGCTGTATTGTGGGCAAACTGGGAATTTCTAAAGGCAAAAAAGAAACTGGGCTTAAAACCTTAAGTTTGGTATGTCGCTCCTTTTACTCTTTCTTTCCGCATTCGGGGCGGCAACTCTATTACCGTTGCAATCTGAAGCGGTCTTATTGGGCTTGCTCTGGCAGGAACATCATCATGCAGCCTTATTGATACTGGTGGCGAGCCTTGGAAATATTCTGGGTTCTTGTGTGAACTGGTATTTAGGTATGCGGGTAGAACAGTATAAACATAAAAAGTGGTTTCCTGTTTCAGAGCAGCAGATGCTGAAAGCGCAACGCACTTACCAGAAATATGGTTATTGGTCGCTACTTTTTAGCTGGGTGCCCATTATTGGTGATCCGATTACCCTGATTGCAGGTTTGCTTAAGGAAAAGTTTGGCCGTTTTTTATGGATGGTCAGCCTGGCCAAGACCGGACGTTATCTATTTCTCTATTGGGCTTTTAGTATGTGGTAAAAAAAAGAGGCGTTCGCCTCTTTTTTAATGACATTCATCGAGTTTAAATTCAATTTCATCTCTAAGGCTGGACGGTTTATACAGCCATAAGGTGCTGGCAAGGCGTTTACTACGGATTTCAGTGCCTTTTAGGGCGGCGATCACTTGCTGGTCGACTTCATAACGTCCCGAACCTTGTCTGATCTTAACGCTTTTGACCTGACCTTCGCGATTGAGCTTCATTTTAAATTCAACTTTGCGGTCATGCCCATGCAGCTGCTCAGGATGAAGATCAAGCTGAGGCTGCCTCAGATATTGAAAATGGGTTTTCTGCCCTTGCTGCTGTGCCTGCCAGTGACTAGAGTTAAAGCTATATTCACAGTCAGTCTGAGTCTCATCTTTCAGTTTGAGGCTAAATACCTGATAGCCAATCAGCGGCAGGGTGGTTTTATTTTCAATATGTGGTTTGGCTTTGGCTGCTTTTACAGCCTGAAGCAGGCGTTGATCAAGCTGGGTAAAACCGGTGCTTTCCTGGATCGAGGCCTGTTCTATTTGCCCCTGCTCATTGACATAGATCCGGACGATGGCAGAGCGATTCTGGCCTTTGAGTTCATCATTATTATAAATAGGTTGAGGAAACTTGCTCCATTCAATACGTGTGGTCAGGTGAGCAGGCTGTACATCAATAGATTGTGTGGGTAATTGATTGACGTTTTTTATTGTTGCGCTATAAGCCGTGGCAAAAGGGGCAGTGAATAGCATTACACACAGGATAGGTTTCATAAGTTTGAGTCTTAAATCAGGCAAAGTACAAGGCGATGAGTCTTGCAGCGCAGTATTTCCTGAAATGGCAACACGAGCAAGCATTAAACATAAAAATCTTATTTTTCTTTAGCTTTGCTAAGGTTGACTGCAAACGGCTCTTGGAGTTGGGTTCAGTTGAATGCAATGATTAGTATGGCAAGGTTTGTAAATTTCGTAATTTAATCCCTTGCTGCAAAATGTTAGTTTTGCAATTTCCTTCAGAAAAAAGCACTAGTGCTTTTGTTTTAAGCAAAGATGCATTAGAATGTGCGCTCCCTTACCTGCAGGTCGTTGTTGCAATGGTGCAGACGTGCCGAACAGGTGTTTAAAGAGGTTGTTATGGCTAAGTTAAAAACTCGCCGTGGTGCAGCTAAACGTTTCAAAGCGACTGCAAACGGTTTCAAGCGTAAACAAGCGTTCAAACGCCACATTTTGACCAAAAAATCTGCTAAACGTATCCGTCAATTGCGCGGCTGTGTAATGGTTCACGTAAGTGACGTTGCTTCAGTTCGTCGTATGTGCCCATACATCTAAGGAGATTATAAATGGCTCGTGTAAAACGTGGTGTACAGGCTCATCGCCGTCATAAAAAAATTCTTGCTCGTGCTAAAGGTTACTACGGCGCTCGTTCACGCGTATATCGCGTAGCGTTCCAAGCGGTAATCAAAGCAGGTCAATACGCTTACCGTGACCGTCGTCAGAAGAAACGTCAATTCCGTGCTCTATGGATTGCGCGTATCAACGCTGGTGCTCGTCAAAATGGTTTGTCATACAGCCGTATGATCGCTGGCTTGAAAAAAGCTCAAGTGATTATCGACCGTCGCGTACTTGCTGACATCGCTATGCATGACGCAGTTGCATTTGCTGCTTTAGCTTCTAAAGCTAAAGATGCATTAGCTGCATAAGTCTTTAGGACTTAAAAAAAGACCGCTTTTAGCGGTCTTTTTTTGTGCCTTTATGTATATGGTTGAATTATAAAATTATGAGTAAAAGTTTGAACCCTGATTTTACCTTCATTAGAGAAAGCTGAAATGCGTCAACAATATCATTTTAGACAAGTGGGCGATGATACTCATATTTGGGATGTGCATCGTTTGGTCAAGCTGAGCCAAAGCTTACAGATTAAACAAACTCCAGTGGCAGCTATTCAAGAGCTGAATGAGGCCTATTGGTTTCCTGAAACTCATCCTACCACGCAGCAAATTATTGAACATATTCAGTTGATTCAAGAAGCTGATTTAAGTTATCCCATTATTTTATGCGCAGCAGGGAGAGTGATGGAT
This sequence comes from Acinetobacter sp. 10FS3-1, assembly GCF_013343215.1. Taxonomy (NCBI): domain Bacteria; kingdom Pseudomonadati; phylum Pseudomonadota; class Gammaproteobacteria; order Moraxellales; family Moraxellaceae; genus Acinetobacter; species Acinetobacter sp. 10FS3-1. The sequence continues at coordinate 2,460,023 of NZ_CP039143.1, read as the reverse complement.
GGAATGCATCGAGTGGCAAAAGCCCAATTATTGCATCAGGAAACCATTCAGGCGGTCCAATTTAATATAACCCCAGTACCCGACTTTATTAACCTTGCTGAAGATGAGCTGGATTATGACGAGGGCTAAAGATTAATTAGGGTAGAGACGGCCATTTCGCGTATTAGTGACTAAGCACGTGCAGCGGCTTTAACTGATATGCATTGATCAGATGACTTGAGAGCCATACTGTAAATGATGGCTGAAATGAATAAAATTAACGCTGTTGCTACCTCTGCTACAGGGAAAATCATTTTTTCAGGGCTTTGGTATATAAAATCGGCTTGCATTATATTGAGTTGGATAACCTATTTTGGCTGGATTTGCCCTTTTCAGTAAATTTATACTGTTCTGTTAAGCATGTATTTCATCGGGCATGGCATCAACAGAATTTATAGTCTAATTCGAGTAATTAGGAAAGTTTGTCGCGGATGTTTGGATAGCATTCGATGGTCTACTGGATGCTTGGTACACACCGCAAAAACCGGGAAAAAATATGTGCAGATGAAGAATCTACCCGAATCTGGGTATAGCCGGTGGATACCTGTAAAAAGTCAAAAAGAAACTGATGATTTTTTCGCTTAGCTGGGTACTCCTGTATTGTCTCAGGTTTGATACCAACATCCTTTAAATTGTCATCTCGTTCTATAAATCTGCTTTAATTCACAGATGTTAGGGCGCTCTGCATTAAAGGAACACGACAGTTGAAGATACAATTTAATGCACAAAACAGAGTCGAATAGCAGCCCTATCAACAAAACTACAGGCCAAAATAGTAGCCAATCAGACAGATAATCACGGTGATAATAATTAAAGTTAATACATTGGTCGCACTGGACTTGCCTGGGTCTTGCGGTTTGTGTGCCTTAGAACTTGCCGATACATGTTTGTCCGTCGTCATGCCAGCGAATGGATCAGGAGTCGCTTTGCTGCTCAGTTGAGCCGTCTTGTAGTGATTCGCCACTTTAACAATAAATTTTGCAGTTAAATCATCAATCTTTTGCGAGAAATGGCGTAAATCCAGTTGCTGTTCAGGGCTTAAAATCTCTCCCTCCGCATGATAAGGATGCTGAATCTGGTTATCAATAAAATCACTTAAGGCTTCTAGACGATAAAGGGTCTGATGGACATAATCTGCTGAGTAATTGGTCGGGATTAAAGCTAGATGGGTGTTTGAATCAGCTTGCAACGCCGGGATGCTGCCATAATAAGGCAAAAAGCTATAAGTCGGCTCTGTAAAACCTTGGGCCCATCTATTTTGAAACAGCTCCTGTTCGGTATAAGTCTGAATATCATCCCAGTTTGGTGCCTCCAGATCGGCATTAATGCGTTTGGCCAATTTGGAATTTAACTGATAACCCCAGAAGGTTTCCTGCCGCAAAGGAGACTGCTGAGCAGGAGGGACTTCATAGTCATTATCTGCGTTATACCATTCTGCCAGTTCCTTCCCAATCATCCAGGCCATTTTCTCCTGCTTTCCATGGCTGATAATCACATGCGCGAAAGGCACCAGTTCGACATTGGCATTGGGGTTCTTTTCATCTTCCAGTAAATGTGAGGAGTGCAGGCTCAAGCGGTGAACCCCCTGTTTTTTTAAGCCTTCCAGCCAGATCTGAAAGTGTTGGGCCAAGAGATGCTGTGAAAGCAGGTCACGAAAAGTCAAATGGTGCTGATTAAAAATGGAGTGATTCAGCCACTGGCTAAAGCCAAGATCCTGAGTCAGAAACTCGTTACCATAAGTCACAAGGGTCAGTTGCTGTTTCCAAATTTGATCGAGTGCCATAGTGATTTGATCTCTTTGATATTGTTTATATCTTATACTTTTTATATTTGATCCTGCCAATCTAATTTTCCTGTACAGGTCTCTTCATCAAAGTCTTTAAAAACTGTTAGAATATGGGGTTTTTTAAAATAATTTTTTAACCTGTTGCTTTGAGAGTTACTATGTCACTGGAAGCCCTGACCACTGAAGCGCTCGCTGCGATTGCAGCAGCTCAAGACCTTGCTGCACTTGATCAAGCCCGAGTGCAATTTACAGGGAAAAAAAGCCAGCTCGCGGAACAATCTAAGTCGCTGGGTAAAATGGATCCTGAACAGCGTAAAGCGTTCGGCGCACAAATTCATGCAGTCCGTGAAGCAATTACCAATGCTTTGACCGCACGTCAGGCTGAACTGCATCAAGCCGCATTAGAACAAAAGCTGGCGAGCGAAACAATTGATATTACGTTGCCGGGTCGCGGTCAGCAGGTGGGCAGTATCCATCCGGTGACCCAGGTTCAGGAACGTATTTGCCAGTTCTTTACCAAAGCCGGTTTTACCGTGGCAACAGGTCCAGAAGTTGAAGATGACTATCATAACTTTGAAGCCCTGAATATCCCGGGACATCACCCTGCACGTGCCATGCATGATACCTTCTATTTTGATGTTAACCACCTGCTGCGTACCCATACGTCTGGAGTGCAGATCCGTACCATGGAAACCCAGCAACCGCCGATCCGTATTGTCTGTCCGGGGCGGGTATATCGCTGTGACTCGGACCAGACGCATTCACCGATGTTCCATCAGATCGAAGGGTTATACGTTGCGGAAAATACCAGCTTTGCTGAACTGAAAGGTTTGCTAGTCAATCTACTGAATGAATTCTTTGAAAAAGATTTAACAGTACGTTTCCGTCCGTCTTATTTCCCATTCACTGAGCCAAGTGCTGAAGTGGATATTATGGATGAGCGCGGCAAATGGCTGGAAGTACTAGGCTGCGGAATGGTGCATCCAAATGTACTGCGTGCAGCAGGCATTGATCCGGAACAATACAAAGGTTTTGCATTTGGTTTGGGGGTAGAGCGTTTTGCCATGCTACGTTATGGCATTAATGACTTGCGTATGTTCTATCAAAATGATGTGCGTTTTTTACGCCAGTTTGCTTAAAACTTTTTAATAATCCTCTCCAACCTCTCCTTTTAAAAAGGAGAGGGACTCCGCGAAATAGATGGAGTTCTCCCCCTTTGGAAAATGGGGGGTAGAGGGGGATTCTAGAGATTTGAATTACGGGTTTTATATCAATGAAAATTAGCGAAAATTGGCTGCGCACATGGGTTAACCCAGCCATCGACAGCGAAAAATTATCTGACCAACTGACAATGCTCGGTCTGGAAGTCGATGAGTTGGCTCCAGCAGCAAAACCCTTTACAGGCGTAGTGGTGGGTGAGGTTTTAACAGTAGAACAGCACCCAGATGCCGATCGCCTACGGGTAACAACAGTAAATATTGGTTCGGGTGAACCGTTACAAATCGTATGCGGTGCGCCCAACGTTCGCGCAGGCATGAAAGCACCGGTGGCAACCATCGGTGCGGTTTTACCAGGCGATTTCAAGATTAAAAAAGGCAAACTGCGCGGTGTTGAATCACAAGGTATGCTATGTGGTGCTTCTGAAATTGATCTGGAAGACAAAATTGACGGTCTTTTAGAGTTACCGGATGATGCTCCTGTCGGTGTCAATATCCGTGAATATCTGGATCTGGATGACCATGTGATTGACATCAGTATCACGCCAAACCGGGGTGACTGTTTTAGCATTCGTGGTATTGCACGTGAAATCGGGGTCATCAACCAGCTGCCAGTAACTGTACCGGAAATCAAGGAAGTTGCTGCAACGATTAATGATGAGAAGAAAGTCGTTGTCTCAACTGAAGGTTGCCCACGTTACTTGGGTCGTGTGATCAAGAATGTAAATACCAAAGCGCCAACACCAGAATGGATGGAGCGTGCTCTGGTACGTTCAGGCATTCGTCAGCACAGCATTCTGGTGGATATTACCAACTATGTCCTGATGGAGTTGGGTCAACCTCTTCATGCTTTTGATGGCGGTAAAGTTCAGGGTTCTGTCCAGGTTCGTCAGGCAACAGCAGGTGAAAAGCTTGTATTGCTAAACGAACAGGACGTCGAGCTGCAAGATGATGTCATGGTGATTGCAGATGATGAAAAAGCATTGGCCATTGCTGGTATTATGGGAGGCTTGTCTTCATCAGTTACCGATGAAACAACAGAAATTTTCCTGGAATCAGCCTTCTTTGCTCCGCTGTATATTGCTGGGCGTGCGCGCCGTTTTGGTCTGCATACAGATGCCTCGCAGCGTTATGAGCGTGGGGTCGATTTTGAACTGCCAATGCTGGCTATGCACCGTGCTTCACAATTGATTGCTGAGCTGGCTGGCGGTGAATTTGGACCAATTGTTGTGGCTGAAAATCCAGCAGCATTGCCAACGCGCGAAGCGATTGAACTTGAACAGGCACAAGTAGACCAATTGCTGGGTTATAGTATTGAGTCTGGCTTTATTCGCGATGCATTAATGCGTCTGGGCTGTGAGGTGACGGTCAAGGCAGAAGGGCAATGGTCCGTTGTTCCGCCATCACACCGTTATGATATGGCGATTTATCAAGACCTGATTGAAGAAGTGGCGCGTATTCACGGCTATGACAATATTCAGATCAGCTTGCCAGTACTTGAAGCCAAACTTGCAAAATATCAGGATCAGTTTGAAACCGCACAATTGCGTCAGACAGCGGTGACTTTGGGTTACCAAGAAGCGATCAGTTTTAGCTTTGCTGATCTGAAACTTGAAAAGCAGTTAAATCCTGCGGTTAATCCATTGGCATTGGCTAACCCAATCTCTAGTGATTTGGCGGTGATGCGTTCTACCTTATTGTCTAGTCTGATCCCTTGTGTGCAGTACAATACCAACCGTCAGCAGAGCCGTGTCCGTTTCTTTGAATTGGGTTTACGCTTTGACTATCAACATGCTGCCTCAATTCATGATCTTAAACAGATTCCAACCTTTGCCCTGATTGCCACAGGTTCACGCACTGCGGAAAGCTGGCATGCAAAACCACAAGCGATGGATTTCTTCGATTTTAAAGGCGATGTAGAAGAAATTCTGGCTGCTGCACGCTTGAAAGTGGAATATGTACGTTCTGAACGTGCCTGGTTGCATCCTGGTCAATCCGCGGAAATTCTCGTGAATAATGAATCAATAGGTTATTTGGGGCGTTTACACCCTTCACTTGAAGATGAACTGGATTTAACAACGACTTGGGTCGCTGAACTGGATCAAAACGCTGTTTTGCAAACTTATGTATCTAATTTTACAGAATTATCACGTTTTCCGTCGGTTCGACGTGATATTGCGCTTTTAATTAGTGATAAGATTAATGTTAGCGAAATTCAGGGACTTATCGAAAAAACAGGTGGAGAGCTTTTAGACTCGACATGGCTATTCGATGTGTATACTGGACAAGGAGTAGAGGAAGGGAAACGCTCACTGGCATTTGCACTTCTCTGGCAGCATTCAAGCCGTACACTGGAAGATGCTGAAATTAAATCAGGTATGGATAATATCGTTCAAGTGTTGGAAAACACTTATCAAGCGACATTGAGGGCTTCATGACAGCATTAACAAAAGCAGAAATGGCTGATCATTTAAGTGAGCTCACGAGTTTAAACCGTCGTGAAGCTAAACAAATGGTCGAGTTGTTTTTTGATGAGATTAGCCAAGCACTAATCTCAGGCGAGCAGGTCAAATTATCAGGTTTTGGGAACTTTGAGTTACGTGACAAACGTCAACGTCCAGGTCGTAATCCTAAAACCGGGGAAGAAATTCCAATTTCTGCACGCCGTGTCGTTACCTTCCGCGCCGGACAGAAATTCCGTCAACGCGTAGGGAATGAGCAGATCAATTGATCTGCTTTTTTCTTTGAATAATAAGCTATAAAAATTCAGATTTTTATAGCTACAAAAAAAGAGAGCCAATGGCTCTCTTTTTTTGTACTGAATAATCGTAATGATTATTGAGCAGCAGCTTCAGAAGCAGCAGTTGCATCAGCAGCAGCGTCAACAGCAACAGCAGCAGCAGCGTCAGCTTCAGAAGCAGCAGCTTCAGTAGTAGCAACTTCAGAAGTAGCTTCTACAGCAGCAGCATCAGCAGCAGCTTCAGCTTCAGAAGCAGCTTCTACAGCTTCAGAAGCAGCTTGGTTGGCGTCAGTAGCAGCGTCGTCAGCTTTTTTAGCACAACCAACGAAAGCTAAAGTAGTAGCAACTGCAGCAGCAATAGCGATTTTTTTGAATAACATGGCATCACTCTCTAAAAAAATGAGATTAAAAAAAACCGGAGTTAGGCTGTAATATGCTTTTATTATTCCTAATTTTGTCAGGGACTAACAACGCAGGAGCAGTCTAACTGGTCTGTAAATATGCTATCACCGTGGATTTTGAATTGCTACTGGCTAAACCGTTAAAAATGTAGAAAAATGATAAAAATGAAGAGTTTTTTAACAGAAAATAACAATTAATTGAAAGATTAGGATTGGAGAAAGGCAGGTTTTGTTTTTTAAGTTTCTGATTACTTTGTTTTATTTATTTTATTAATCAAAATCTTAAAAATAAGTTTACATGATTTCATGCATATTGTTTCAAAGTGTAAGGCTTGTCAACCATAAAAGGCCACCGAATAGGTGGCCTTTTATGTGATGATTAATATTAATTAGATGCTTTACGTTTCATCTGGTCAAAGAACTCATCATTGGTCTTGGTTTCTTTCATCCGATCCAGTAAGAATTCCATGGCTACCAGTTCATCCTGGGTGTGGAGTAATTTACGCAGAATCCAGACTTTACGCAGATTATCTTCGGACATCAGGCGCTCTTCACGACGCGTGCCTGATTTCTTGATATTCATGGCAGGGAACACACGTTTTTCTGCAATACGGCGATCCAGGGTAATTTCTTGGTTGCCTGTACCTTTGAATTCCTCGTAAATCACTTCATCCATCTTGCTACCGGTTTCAATCAGCGCAGTCGAGATGATAGTCAATGAACCGCCTTCTTCGATATTACGTGCCGCCCCAAAGAAACGCTTTGGACGCTCCAGCGCGTGAGCATCAACACCACCTGTGAGCACCTTACCAGAGGAAGGAATCACAGTGTTATAAGCACGCGCCAGACGTGTGATTGAGTCAAGCAGAATCACAACATCTTTTTTATGTTCCACCAGACGTTTGGCTTTTTCAATGACCATTTCGGCTACCTGAACGTGACGGGCCGGTGATTCGTCAAAGGTCGAAGCCACCACTTCACCGCGAACAGTACGTTCCATTTCAGTAACTTCTTCAGGACGTTCGTCAATTAAAAGTACAATCAGGAAAACTTCCGGGTTATTGCGGATAATAGACTGGGCGATATTTTGTAGCAGCATGGTTTTACCTGCTTTTGGCGGCGCTACAATAATCGAACGTTGACCTTTACCAATCGGTGCAACCAGATCGACTACACGTGCAGTCAAATCTTCAGTTGTACCATTGCCTAGTTCCATGATCAGCTGTTCAGTTGGAAAAAGTGGGGTCAGGTTTTCAAATAGGATCTTATTACGCGAGTTTTCTGGCGTATCGTAGTTAATCTGGTTGACTTTGAGCAGAGCAAAATAACGTTCACCTTCTTTAGGCGGACGAATTGTGCCGGTAATTGTATCGCCAGTACGCAGGTTAAAACGACGGATTTGTGAAGGGCTGACATAAATATCGTCAGGACCTGCCAGATAAGAGCCTGCGGCAGAGCGTAAGAAGCCAAATCCATCTGACAAAATTTCTAGAACGCCATCACCAAAAATCTCTTCGCCATTCATTGCATGACGTTTTAAGATGGCAAAAATAATGTCTTGCTTGCGGTTACGCGCCATACCTTCAAGGCCCATAAACTCGGCAATCTTGATGAGTTCGCCAATCGGTTTTTTCTTGAGTTCGGTTAAATTCATAGGTAGTCAGATAGAATCAAAGTTCTGAGGTACAGGTTAGAAAGGGAGTAAGATTTGGCCGCATACAAGCATTCAAACGAAAGTAATTGAATTTGTAGAAGAACAATTCAGAGATCTGTTTGATTGTTTGAAAGAGAAACGTGAAAAACAATTTCTATTGCCGAGCGGCATCTTATGTAATGTATCTTTTAAGAAATTGGCAGGATTTAGCATCCTTTATCTCTTGAGTTAGAAATATAAGAGAGAAACCGCTTTTTGTCAATTTATAGTCGAAAAAAATACGCGGCGATTTGTCGCGTATTTTAATTTGAATTGGATATGCTTAGATATTTTCATCAATAAATGCAGTCAATTTTGATTTTGGCGCTGCACCTACTTGAGTCGCAATCACTTCACCGCCTTTAAACATCAGCAGTGCAGGAATGTTGCGGATATTGAAATTTACTGCAGTTTGTTCGCAAGCCGTCACATCTACTTTGACAATTTTTACTTTGCCTTGGTATTCATCTGCAAGGACTTCAAGTACAGGGGCAATGGCTTTACATGGTGCACACCAGCCTGCCCAGAAGTCTACTAGTACAGGAATATCTGATTGAAGAACGTCTGCTTCGAAGTTTGCGTCAGTAGTATTTACAATGTTGCCAGACATGAAAGGCTCCAGAAATAATTTTTAAAGATGACTATATTTCTTAGTATTACATAGCCTTCTTTAACAATGTAGGGGAATCTGTAAATTTTGAAGCTTAAATCGTGTTTTGTCCAATGGATGATGACGATAGTCATCATCGTGTCATGCAATTGACATATAAATGAAAAAATAATTACGCGAAATTGTGCTGTTAAATGGCTTTTAAATTGCATGGTTGTGAATTACTCTAGGCACAATTTGTAAAAGGTTGATTTCTGAAATGTCTGATTTTTTGATTGATGAAGAGCTACTTGCAGCCATCGATATGGGATCAAACAGCTTTCATTTGGCGATTGCCCGTGTGGATCATGGCGAAGTTAAAAAAGTCGTATCAATGTCAGAAAAGGTTCAGCTGGCTGCAGGGCTGGATGAAAATAAGAATTTAACTGAGGCAGCACAGCAGCGCGGTCTGGCATGTCTGGCACGTTTTGTGGGACGTTTGGGGGCCGTGCAGCCCAACCGTTTAAGAATCGTGGCAACCAATGCGCTACGCCAGGCTAAAAACGGGGATGAATTTATTCAAAAAGCGGCTGAAATTCTGCCTAAGCCGATAGAAATTATTGCAGGGCGAGAAGAAGCTCGTCTCATTTATCTGGGTGTGTCACACACCATGGAAAATTCAGGTCGCCGCCTGGTGGTGGATATTGGTGGTGGTTCAACCGAACTGATTATTGGTGAGGAATTTGAGCCGATTCATACAGAGTCGGTGCAAATGGGTTGTGTGGCTTTTACCAAAGCTTATTTCCCTGAAGGTCAAATCAGTAGCAAGGCTTTTGATAAGGCGGTCACTGCAGCACGTAAAGAAATTTCTGGTATTGCCAATACCTATAAGGCAGCAGGTTGGGATGCGGTAGTTGGCTCAAGCGGTACGATTAAAGCCTGTCGCCAGATCTGTGTGAACATGGGCTGGAGCAATGATAAGGAACAGCTTACCCGCGAAGGTCTAGAAAAACTGAAAGACAAGCTGCTGAAATACAAACATGTCTCTGAAATGGAATTTGAAGGACTTAAAGAGGATCGCCGTGCAGTTCTGCCGGCAGGTATTGCTATTCTTTATGCCGTTTTTGATGTCCTGAATGTTCGTTATCTAACCTATTCTGATGGTGCATTACGTGAAGGGGTCATGTATGACCTGTTGGGCCGTTTTAAGCATGAAGATATTCGAGACCGTTCGGTACATGCCCTGATTGGACGTTATAGTGCCGACAGCAAACAGGCAGAGCGTGTAGTGCAAACTGCACAAAAAATGTTTGATGATATGGCTGAACAGCTTGGACTGAACAGTGATGACAGTGACCTGTTGCGCCGGGCTGCCTATTTGCATGAAATTGGTCTGGCAATCAGCCATAGTGGTTATCAGCGTCATGGTGCCTATTTGTTGCAGCACTCCGACATTGCCGGTTTTTCCCAAATCGACCAGAACTATTTGTCACATTTAGTCGCGCACCATCGTCGCAAATTGCGCACTGATGCCAAGATTGATGTGATGAAAGTGGGCGGATCTAAACTTTTATACTTGTGTTTGCTGCTTCGTCTGGCGGTTTTGGTCAATCACAGCCGCAGTGATGAGATGCTTCCTGCCATTGAACTCAAGGCAAAAAATACGCAACAATGGCAGCTCAGTATTTCCGGTGATGCCAAACAGTGGCCATTGCTAATCGCTGAGCTGCATGATGAACAGCTGCAGTTTAAAAATTGGGACATTGATCTCTCGATTCAGTCTGAACAGTTTGTTAATTAATACCTTTATAGGGATGAAAAACGGTTAACCTATGAGAAATAAAGCTACCCCATCAAAAGCATGGAAGACAGTGCAGATCGCCCGTCATCCGGAACGTCCACAATTTCTGGATTATGTTGGTGAAATATTCACTGAATTTGATGCTTTACATGGTGACCGTTTATATGGTGATGATGGTGCCATGATTGGCGGTCTAGCTCGCTTTGATGGGCAGCCCGTGATGATTGTCGGTCAGCATCGCGGTCGCAGTACCCGTGAAAAACTACAGCATAATTTCGGCATGAGTAACCCGGAAGGTTACCGCAAGGCCCAGCGTTTACTAGACATGGCGGAACGTTTTAATCTGCCGGTCTTTACCTTTATTGATACCATGGGCGCTTATCCGGGGGTAGGGGCAGAAGAACGTGGTCAGGCTGAAGCAATTGCCACCAGCCTTGCTCAACTCTCTAATTTGAAAGTGCCTGTAATTGCTACGGTACTGGGTGAAGGTGGTTCGGGTGGCGCACTGGGTATTGGTGTCGCGGATCGGGTCATTATGCTGTCTCATAGTATCTATTCTGTGATTTCGCCAGAAGGCTGTGCATCTATTTTGTGGAAAACTGCAGAGAAAGCAGAGGTAGCGAGTGAAGCGCTGGCCCTGACAGCAGACAAGCTGCAGAAAATGGGGATTGTGGAATATGTCGTGGATGAAGGTGAGGGCGCTCATTTAAATCCGGATCAGGTCATGAACAGCCTGAAAGCTGTCCTGAAAGAAGCTTTAAATGAATTGCAACCGATGGAAGCACAAGAGCGATGCGAAGCACGTTACCAACGTTTAATGAAGTTTGGCAGCGACAATTTAGGTCTGGTTTCTTAAAGCAACTGCAGGAATTTCCTGCAGAAAAAAAATTTCTAATCGGATGCAGTGGTGGCGTAGATTCTATGCTGCTGCTGCATCTGATGTTTTTTTTCTGTCCCGAAAAAGTGCGTGCCATTTATGTGGATCATCAATTGCAGCACATGAGTGCAGGGTGGGGAACTTTCGTCCAGCAGCAATGTCAGCAGCGGCATATTCCCTGCATCGTCCAGCCGGTTCAGGTCCTGAGTGGAAATCTTGAGCTTCAGGCTCGTCAGGCTCGTTATCAGGCTTATGCACAACATCTGCAAGTCAATGAAATTCTGGTATTGGCCCATCATCAGCAGGATCAGGCAGAAACCTTGATGCTGCGCCTGCTCTCTGGTGCAGGAATTGATGGTCTGGCCGCTATGAAACCGGTAGATCAGCGAGAAAATCTAACCATCTGGCGGCCATTGCTAGATATCTCCCGTGAGCAGATTTGTCAGTGGGCTATGGATTTAAATATCCAGAATATTGAAGATCCGACCAATCAGGATATTCACTATGATCGTGCTTGGGCACGTGAGCAGTTATGGCCAGTGCTGACAGAACGTTATCCTAAAATGCAGAATGCTTTGGCGCGTAGTGCCGTACTAATGCAGGATACACAGGATATTTTGCAGGAAATTGTGCAGCAGGATTTGAAATCTTGCGGCACTGCAGCAAGGCTTGATTTAACCCGGTTGAATCAATTATCTAAAGCACGACAACGCCAGCTCTTGTCGATCTGGATGAAAGGCACAGCACAATATCGTCCTGCCTTTGATATGGTGGAACGTTTGCAGCGTGAAGTTATTGCTGCAAAACTGGATGCTCAGGCTGCACTGCATTGGCAAGGCTATTATTATGTGCGTTATCAGCAACAGCTCTATCGCTTAACAGCTGCTGTTTATCAGGCAGATCGAAATGCTATTCCCGTTGAGCAAGTCCTGCAGTTGAACTTGGCTGCCAATGTGCGACTGCCTTCAGGAAGCTTTAAAATTCAGCAGGCAACTGTGGGTTTATCCAGAGATTTACTGAATCGGCGGCTGAAACTGACACGAAGACAAGGCGGTGAAAAAATCCATTTGCATGGACGTGTAGGTAACTGGCCCTTAAAGAAAGCCATTCAGGAAGCGCAAATATTTCCCTGGACACGACATACGATTCAAATATTAAGCACAGATAATGTTATGCTAGGCGTGTTTACACCTCAGGGATTCTGGTTGGCTCAATCTGCATATTGTACAGCAGGGGGGTGGCTACCTATTTTGGTTTCTTCGACATTAGAACTCAACGACGAGCATTGAACATGAGTGCAGCTTTAAATTGTAATATCTGTTTTATCGGTGGCGGTAATATGGCGCAGGCTTTAATTGGCGGCCTGATTTCACGAGGATTGGCAGCAACACGTATTACAGTGGCTGATCCGGTTGAAAAAGTCCGTACGCTGCTGGCAGAAAAAGATATACATGTGACTGATGATAACCAGGCTGCGATCAAAGATGCGGATATTGTCGTGTTTGCAGTTAAACCTCAGGTGCTGGCTAGCGTACTGCTACCCTTGAAAGGATTGGTGAGTGACAAGCTGATTATTTCTATTGTCGCAGGTGCAGAAATTGCGACTTTGTCGCGACTATTGGGGGCGGAACGTATTGTACGGGTGATGCCAAATACTCCGGCGCTGGTGCAAACCGGCGCACATGGACTATATGCCCATGACAATGTCGAGGCAACTGACCGAGAGCTGGCCAGTCAAGTTCTCGCTTCTACTGGTCTGACAATTTGGGTAAACTCAGAGGCACAGATTGATGCAGTGACAGCTGTATCCGGTTCGGGACCTGCCTATTTTTTCTATATGATGGAAAGCATGATCCGTGCGGGCAAAAATTTAGGTCTGGATGAGAAGACTGCTACTGCTCTAACTTTGCAGACTGCATTAGGTGCAGCGCAGATGGCCATTACCAGCTCTAATACACCCACTGAACTGCGTAAAAATGTAACTTCTCCTAATGGGACAACGCAGGCAGCGCTGGAGGTTTTTGACCGTGCGCAAATCTCGCAGAATATTCAGGCAGCTTTGGCGGCTGCACAAAAACGTAGCCAAGAACTTGCACAAGAACTTAGTGAAAGTAATCAATCTTCAGTTTAATTTTTAGGAACGTTCAAGTATGGGTGCAAATTCTGCGCTAATTTTTGGCATTATCATTAACGTCGCGATTTTGCTCGTATTCTTCCGCTTTTTAATGCAACTGGCTGTCATCAGTCCCTATAATCCGGTAGTACTTTCAACTGTCAAGGCGACAAAAATTGTAGATGTATTCGGTCGTATCTTTCCGACCCTGGGCAAAGGCCGGGTCAATACGGCAGCTTTGGCCTTGCTGGTGGTGTTATATCTACTCAAGATTTTTGGCATGATGTATTTGTCCGGAGGGATGCCGAATGGCCCTGTACATCTGCTGATTTTGACTTTTGTCACGATGATTCAGGACCTGATCCGTTTCTGTCGTTATCTGATTTTTGCAGCCATTATTTTAAGCTGGGTGGTCATGTTTACCCAATCGCGTTCTCCTTATATTGAGGTAGTGCAGGAACTGGCTGAACCGATTCTGGCACCATTTCGCCGTATTATGCCGAATATGGGCATGATTGACCTGTCTCCAATTATGGCGATTCTGGCCTTGATCATTATTGAAATGATTATGAATCAAGTTGCCATTGTCTTGTTGACTGGCCTTTAACAAGATTTTAAAAAAGGATGCTAAGGCATCTTTTTTTATAGGGGACAAATGGGAAACTCTTTTAATGAAGAGCTCTGGTTTAATTTGCCCCCAGAAAACCCTTGAATGGCACATTAAGCAAGCAAATTAAAATGATGGGTTTTATCCTGCTCTCTTCAGCGCAACTCTGGTCTCGGGACGGATAAATATAGTGTCCAGGTGAAATATTTACCAAGGAGCGTGTGATGTCCAGTCTATTTATTGTCATGCTTGGAGGCCGTCATGTGCGGGCAAATATGGAAGTCCATGATGTGGTTCTGGCGGTGGGGGAAAGTCTGGAAGAAACCTATCCGCAACTGAAAAATGCTTGGTTTGGCGAACAGCAAGGTTTGCATATAGATGCCTGGGCACAGATTCATGGCGTAGAGTTTGCAGGAAAGTCTTACCAGATTCAATTTACGGATGCCGCACCGAATCAGGCGAATGAAAAACTCTGGCTTATTAATCTGGGGGGCTATGATGCACATGAATTTGGCGAGCTGCATCGTTATGTGCTGGTGGTCGCACAAAATGCTATGGTCGCCAAGCAGCGGGGTAAAGCCCATTTTGCACGGCACTGGCAAAAGCAGCATACTGATCGAGTGCTAGATATAGATGACTGCATTGCCATCGATCATGTCTATGGCCGTTATATTCAGTTGGTCGAGGGTGAGTTTAAGCCTAATCGCTGGGAAAATACCTATCTGTCGATTTAAATGGATGAAATGATAAACAGAGGGTGATGTAGCAGATCTCGACGAGTGGTAGCAAAAAACGCTTTATCAAATCTTAATAATGGGCATAATACGATTAAAAATATCGTTTCTGAATAAGATGGAATGTCTTAAATGGATTTAATTCAGGCAAATGGACAACCGCGTTACGGACGTTTTAAGGAAATTCCCAAAAGCATTGATTATGATGCCTACCGCTACAAAACCCCTTATGGAAATACGGTTTCGGGTTGGCGTAAACATTTAAAGTATAAAAAATTCAAGTTTTGTAGTATTCAGCACGAGCACTATACGATTGGTCTGGCGATTGCCGATATCGCATGGGCTGGGCATAGTTTTGTCTATATCTATAATCATCTCACCAATGATGTACAGGAATGGAAGGCGATTAATTTTCTGGCACGGCATACGGTACTGGATGAGCAGCCGCTGTTTAATCATAGTTATTTTAATAAGTCACCTTTTCAGATCGAGATTCAGCATAGCAACGGGGTGCGTTATATCAACGTTACCAAATATGGAGAAATCAAACTTTCGGCCCGCATCTTCTGTGCAGGAACAGAGCCACTGAGTATGTGCAGTCCGACCGGAATTAATGGCTGGACCTATACCCAAAAATTGACCACGCTGGCATGTGAAGGGTATTTCGTCAACAAGCAGGGCCAAACCCTGCAATTTAATGAACGGACTTTTGCCTCCCTGGATGATACTTGCGGCTTTTTGCGCCCTGAAACGGCATGGTTCTGGCTGTCCAGTAATTTTAGGGATGCCAATCAAAACCGGATCGGGATTAATCTGGCATCTGGTGTCAATGAAAGTTTTGGCAATGAAAACTGTTTATGGGTGAATGGAAAGATTTATCCACTCGCAGATGTGCTGTTTCAGCAGGAAAATGAAAACCAGTGGAGTATTCAGTCGCTGGATCAACGTTTAAATCTGACAGTTAAAACCGGCTGGCGTCGTTATGAGAATCTGAATCTGCGTTTGGTCGGTAGTCAGTTCAGTCAGTGGCAGGCCAAAATCTGTGGCACCATTCAGCAAGGTGATCAGGAAATTATTCTGTTAAATGAATATGGGCTTTTAGAGCAGCACTATGCGAAGTGGTAAGATTTTTTTATTGCTGCCTCCTTAAAGAGTCTTTCCTATTCTATTCAGAATATGAGTCAGTTTCGGTGTTTAGAAATTGACATCTTATTTTTTACCTCCAGCTACCTGATAAAAATGCCAGTCCATATTGTTTAGGGACTGGCATAATTCAAGCGTGAAGACTTTTTTGTAATCTGACGGCCTATCTTTGCTGAGCGCTTAAGCTTGTGCGGCCTGCCAGAATGCTTCACCCGCCAGAATTGGATTATTGGTTTCTTCCAAAGTTTTGACCCAGACTTCGTATTGCGCAATGACTGGGTGTTGGCTTGGATGGAAGTCAGCTTTAAACCAGTCACGATATTGCTTGCCCATGCGTGTTAGCACCCCTTTTCTACCAAAGAACCACGGCAGGCCTTTGAGGTTCATTTGCCAGCGCTGTAGTCGGTTAAAACCATCATATTTCAACATGATATTTGCGCGGTAGAGGGTAAAGCCGAACATCACCACCGTGATAAACGGCAGGGCCGCTTTACGGGTTAATTCGGGTGTCTGGGCGACCTCTTTCATCACATCGAAGGCCACATCACGGTGTTCCATTTCCTCAATGGCATGCCAAGCGAAAAGAGCGCGCACATAAGGATGTGCTGCAGCCAGTGTCTGCTTATGGGCATAAAACGTTTCTGCCATTAAGGCGGTTAAGTGTTCTGCAGCAGCAGTGACGGCAATATTGTAATGTGGTGAACGGTACTTGAGATCTCTGTTCATCATACTATTCAAGCGGCTAATAAACTGGTCAACCGGCATCCCTTGCTCACGCATCAGATCATTCATTTGGTCATGTGCAATACCATGCTGCGCTTCCTGACGAATAAAATCGGCTACACGCTGCTGTAGCTTGGGGTCTTTGATTTGGTCGCGAAACAGTCGCACACTCAGAATAAAATAGCGCTCGCCATCTGGAAAGGTCAGGCTGAGCGCATCAAACATGCGGGTCAGAAAAGGATCACCGCCAAACCAGTAACGTGGAATTTCATCAAGCTTGAAATCAAGATTGCTACGGACCACAGGTTGTATGGTGGATTTTACTATAGCGTTCATTTACTTTTATTCTTTTTTCTGGAGATATTGACAGTATGTCGGAGAGTGGGTGAATTGTTTTGACAGATATTGCCAATTTTTATACATTTTACGCCAGAAGAAATAAAAAATATATCGTGTTGCAGCCGTGATTGGGAATCGCTATGCAAGAGATCAAAATATCCAATGGTTATATCCAGCTGTGGGCAAGTTATTTACGAAGCCGGCAGATTGATCCTTTACATGCTGATTTCCTGAAAGATTTTAAGGAGCAATTGCAAGGCTTGATTGATCAGCCTTTTGATATACAGGTGCCACTGCAACTGCTTAACAATGTATTGCTCAGCACCCGGCAGCATCTTGATTGTCCGCAGTTAATTTTTGAAATTGTCCAGGAAATCAGGCTAGAGCATTTTGGTGTGCTGGGTTATATGGCTTCCAAAAGTAGCAGCATTTCAGAAATCATCGGTTATATCATACGCTTTCAACGGCTGGTGGTGGATGGCAGTGATCTTATTCCTTTTCAACTGCGACAGCATGAACAGAGTGTCGAGTTGTACTGGGCTTTTCTGGAGGAACGTTATAATGTTCTGAATGAACTGACCATAGCGGCAATGGTGCAACTGGGCCGTTTTATTTTGCAGGAGCAGCCTTTGTTGTTGCGCAGCATCCACTTTGCACATCGGCCTGAGATTGCAGTGATTCATTTTCAAAAGTTTTATGCAACAGAGCTTAAATTTTCTCAACCTCATTATGCACTGGAGCTGGATGTGCAAGGCCTGAACCTGAAATCTGATCAGGCTGACCCGATGCTGCTGCAACTGTTAATTCGTCAGGCTGAAGGGGAAATTGCCGCCCGGCCACAACTGGAATCGACGCTGCAACATGCCCAAAGGCTGATTGCAGATCACTTGCGTATGCACCAGCAAGCTTTAAAAATTGAACAGCTGGCAGAACATCTGCTGCTGTCTGTCCGTACTTTGCAGCGTAAACTTGCCGAGCAGGGCACAAGCTTTAAAAAGCTGCTGGAACAGGAGCGGATAAAACGTTGTGATCTGCTGCTCCAGCAGGAGATCAGCTTGAGTGAGATTGCCGAGCAGCTGGACTATTCTGACCAGTCTGCCTTGGCACGTGCTTATAAGGCAGCAACGGGCCGCACTTTATTACAATACCGTAAGCAGCCCAAACAAGATCAGCGTTAACAAAGCGCTCTGTGATGACCGTCATCTCAAGAGACACATTTAAGCGGTTTTTAGTTTTGGGTAACGTACCGCAATGGCGATTACGGCAAAAATTGCCAGAATCCAGCAGTAATATACGCCACCAATCAGTTCGACCGGAGAGAGTTTGGCAATTGAACATGCCAGCAGCAACTGTGCGCCATAAGGAATCAACCCCTGAACGACGCAGGAAAAAATATCCATTAGGGCAGCGGCTCGTTTGGGATCTACGCCGTATTCTTTGGCTACTTCACGGGCCATATCTCCCGACAGGATAATGGCCACGGTATTATTTGCCACAAACAGATTAGAAAATACCACCAGAAAACTGATGCCAATTTCGCCAGCGCGTTCACGGCCGACCTTAAACAGGCGCGTCAATGCATAAATGCGTTCGATCAGCCAGCGCAAGCCACCTTCACGTTGCATGAGAGCAGACAGACCGCCCAGGAACATGGAGAGCAAGGCCACCTCAAACATGCCAACAAAGCCATCATAAATTGAAGTGTTCAGCTTGAGCAGATTAAAACCGGGCGTAGCAAACAGGCCGAACAGGCTCGATAACAATACGCCCATACTCAGCACGGCTAAAACATGCAAACGGCTAAAGGCCAATAAAAAGACGGCGATATAAGGAAGAATCAGGATCCAGTTGAAATCCTGATATGCCACAGGGCTGGAACGACCGATACTCACAATATAAATCAGAATCGTGATTATGGAAGCCGGAACGGCAATCCAGACATTGACTCTGAACTTGTCACGCAGTTGTACACGCTGACTAGTCGTGGCGGCTATCGTTGTGTCGGAAATCATTGACAGGTTGTCACCGAACATGGCGCCACCCACAACTGCTCCAATTGCATAAACTACTGCAATATCCGTTGCTTGACTAAAACCAAAAGCAATTGGCGCACAGGCTGCAATAGTCCCCATAGAGGTCCCCATTGCCGTTGCCAGAAAGGCTGAAATCACAAATAGCATGGGGAGGACAAATTCGGGAGGGATGATCGACAAAGCCATCTGTACCGTTGCATCGACACTGCCAATGGTACTGCTCACATTGGCAAAGGCCCCGGCCAGCATAAACACCATGAACATCAGTACCAGATTGGGATGGCTGGCTCCTTTTAAAAATGCTTCAATTCCCTGATTCAGTTTGCCACGATACAGCCAGACTGCCAGCATGATGGCAGGCAGTGCGGCAACTGGCGCTTTGACCTGATAAAACGCAAACTCCGTTCCGATCAGGGAATGATAGATCCCGCTACCTAAAAAAATGGTTAAAAATACAATAAGCGGCAGCAGTGCAATGGCGTTAGCCTGCACGCTAGCTTCGGAATCAGTCTGCATAGGAGATAAAAAATTAAAAGAATGCGGCTAGTATAAAGCAGGTTTTGCAATTTCCGAAAACTTTAAGTGAATGCGCTAACATCTGTATTTTTATAATTTTTATATATTAAAAATAAGTTTATCTAAGTATTCAATATTTTAGGGCATAGTAAAATTAGGCATCTTTGATCATTGAGAAAAAAATCAAAATAATCGTAAATAGAGCCTTCCGGGTTGTTCTGAAATCTTCATACAGGAAAGGAAATACCAGAGGTCGATGCTGCACACTGTTCAATGGACAAAAAATAGCGTTACAATGCGATGTCTTGTATTTCTACATAGTCAATGCCTCAAGTTTAAAATACGTTAAGGAAAGCTCAGCCCTATGTCACGTTTAGCCACACGATTTGAACAACTTAAATCTCAACAGCGTAAAGCTTTGGTTTCTTATTTAATGGCTGGTGATCCGCATCCAGAGGTCACTGTACCTCTTCTTCATCAGATGGTGGATGCAGGGGTGGATGTGATTGAGTTGGGTCTTCCTTTTTCTGACCCGATGGCGGATGGTCCGACCATTGCCCTAGCTGCAGAACGCGCGCTGGCAGGTGGAACCAATACGCTGGATGCACTGCACATGGTGAAAGAGTTTCGCTTGAAAGATCGCGAAACACCTGTGGTGCTGATGGGCTATCTAAATCCGGTCGAAGTCATTGGCTATGAAAAATTTGTCGCTTATGCCTATGAATGCGGTGTAGATGGTGTGCTTCTGGTCGATCTTCCACCAGAAGAAGCAGCAGATCTGGGTCAGGTCTTGGAAAAATACGAGATGGACCAGATTTTCTTGCTGGCACCGACCTCAACTGATGAGCGCATTCAGCATGTAGTTAAACAGGCCGGTGGCTTTATTTACTACGTGTCGTTAAAAGGTGTGACCGGTGCTGCGACTTTAGATGTGTCTGAAGCAGCAACACGTATTCAGAAAATTAAGGCTGAGACAGATATTCCTGTAGGTGTGGGTTTTGGTATCAGTGATGCTGCATCTGCGAAAGCGATGGGTGTTGCTGCCGATGCAGTCATTGTGGGGAGCGCATTTGTTAAACATTTCGCATCTCTCCCGCCAGAACAGGCCGTTATTGCTACGGTGAATAAAGTCAAGGAGCTTCGAGCAGCGCTCGATGAGTTAGTATGAGTCAACAAGTGAAATCAGGCAAAATTCTGAGCCCATCGACCCCATGGACGGAGCGTATTGTTCCGGGTATTCATGTTCCTGATGAGCAAACCACCCTCAAAGCCACATTTACAGAACCTACTATTGAATGCCCTGAATGTCATGCTTTGGTGACACGTACGGCGATGTCATTTAATGCCTATGTTTGTCCGCAATGTGATGAACATCTGAAAATGAAAGCGCGTGACCGTCTCAGCTGGTTCTTCGATCAGGTGGAAGCGGAAATGGGACAGGAATTCACTGCGAAAGATCCACTTAAATTTGTCGACAGTAAAGCTTATCCGGAGCGGATGTCAGAAGCGCAAAAGAAAACTGGTGAGACTGAAGCCCTGATTGTGATGCAAGGGTTGCTGAAAAACGTGCCAATGATTGCATGTGCCTTTGAATTCGACTTTATGGGCGGTTCAATGGGTACGGTTGTGGGTGACCGTTTTGTGCAGGCAGCAGAGCGTGCGATTAAAGCGCGTCAACCTTTAATCTGCTTTGCAGCATCTGGTGGTGCGCGTATGCAGGAAGGCATGCTGTCTCTGATGCAAATGGCGCGTACTTCAGCGGCTATCCAGCGTTTAAAAGAAGCCGGCCTGCCTTATGTAGTGGTTCTCACCCATCCGGTTTATGGGGGGGTAACAGCTTCTCTGGCAATGCTGGGGGATGTACATATTGCCGAACCTAAAGCCATGATCGGCTTTGCAGGTAAACGGGTAATTGAACAAACCGTGCGTGAAAAACTGGATGAACCGTTCCAGCGTGCTGAATATTTGCTTGATCATGGTGTAATCGATCAGATTGTTCACCGTCATGCATTACGTGATACAGTTTATCGCATTGTGACTAAACTGATGAACTTGCCTTGAATACAGCACCATTAGCAACAGATTCTTTGGATACATGGCTCGATTATTGGAGCCATGTTCACGTTACAGGTATTGATTTAGGTCTGGAGCGTGTCATTCCGGTAGCTGAAAAGCTAGGCGTGACCGACCCGGCTGCCAAAGTGCTGACCGTGGCTGGAACTAATGGGAAGGGTTCAACCACCACTACGCTGGCTGCCATTTTAAATGCGCACGGCTTTAAAGTGGGGCTATATCAGTCTCCGCATGTATATCGTTTCAATGAACGAGTCAAATTATGCGGGATTGAAGTCGAAGATCAGTTACTGATCGATGCGTTTGTACAGGTCGATCAGGCGCGCCGTGAATGTGATTTAAGCCTGTCTTTCTTTGAAGCCACTACGCTGGCTGCTTTCGTTATTTTTAAAGATCAAGACTGTGATGTCTGGGTGCTGGAAGTCGGCCTGGGCGGGCGTCTGGATGTGGTCAATGTAGTCAATCCAGATGTTGCAGTCATTACCAATATTGGTCTGGATCATACCGACTGGTTAGGGGATACTATCGAGAAAATTGCCTTTGAAAAGGCTGGTATTATTCGTCCAAATATTCCGGTAATTTTTGGCGGGCAGCAACAGATTCCACAGGCGATTTTAGATCAGGCGGCTAAGTCTAACGCACCCTTGTATGCGATTAACCGTGACTATTTTTATGAAGCCTTTGAAGAGGGCAAAACCTGGGCATTTGCGTCTTCAGGCACGACCTTAAAATTACCGACAGGCTCTCTGGCCTTAGAGAATATCTCGACAGCAATTGCAGCCCTTCTGCTGAGTGGATTAAAGCTTCGTCAGGAAGCAATTGCCGAAGGCATACAATTGGCGAAGCTGCCTGGACGGTTTGAAATTCGTGAAATTCAAGGTAAAACCGTGATTTTTGATGCAGGGCATAATCCGCACGGCGTCGAGTTTTTATTAAAGCAATTGCGTAATTATTTAAAATATAACAATAAATACAAAGAAGTGATTTGTGTTTTTTCCATGTTGGCTGATAAAGATATAAATTCTGTCGTTAAGTTATTGAAAGAACATATCCGATTGTGGAAAATTGCACCATTAGCGGTTCCGCGTGCGGCAGAGGTCACAGCTTTGGCAGAAGCTTTGAGCGGGGAAGCAGTAGAGCAATTTCATAAGGTGCAATTCGCTTTTAAGTCAGCGCTGGATCAGGCAGATAATCATCAGCTGATCTTGGTATGTGGGTCATTTCATACCTTAGAAGCGGTATGGGAGTATTTGGAAGAATGTCAATGAATAATAAACAGCGCTGGATGGGCGGTGTTGTTTTACTCGGTGGTGGTGTTTTATTGGCAGCATTACTTCTGAAAGGTCAGAATGAAATTCAGCAGGAGCGTCAACAAGGTCCGGTGCAGACGATGGAAGCAGAAAATAAAGAGGCTGTGAATAATTCATTAGGCTCTTTAACTGTGGATGTAGAAACTGAAAAGCGTTTACTGGAGCAGCAGCGCCGTGACCGTGAAAAAGCGGTCGCTGAGCAAGAGGCGCGTGCAGCTGAGTTCCTGGCAATGCAGCAACAGGCCGAGGCCGATGCGGCCCGTAAGGCCGCAGAAGAGTATGCAGCACTCAATGCTCATCGCTTGGGCCAGCAAAGTTCGGATAATATTCCACCTGAATTAGTTGACGATGAACAGGCCAAGCAGAAACGTCTGGCTGAAGAAAAAGCTGCGGCACAAAAGAAGCTGGAGCAGCAAAAACTCGCCCAGCAAAAGAATAATGCAGCAGCTGAGGCAGCTAAAAAAGAAGCTGAACGTCAGGCTTTAGCAGAAAAGCGTAAAGCTGAAGAAGCTCAAAAGGCAGCTGAAGCTCGCAAAGCTGCCGAGAAGAAAGAAGCCGAACGTAAAGCGGCAGAAGAAAAGCGCAAAGCCGATGAGGCTAAGAAAAAGGCTGAAGAAGAGCGTCGGGTAGCTGAACGTAAAGAGGCGGAAGAAAAACGTAAGGCAGAAGAAGCCAAGAAAAAGGCAGAAGCCGAGCAGGCACGCAAGCTGTTAGAAGGAGAGGACAGCAAGCAATGGATGGTACAGGTGGCTTTGGCCGCCAACGAAGCCAATGCCGATGCTGTGGCAGCCAAGTTGCGTGCCAAAGGCTATAAAGTGACTAAAAGTCCAACCTCCAAAGGGATTCGTATTATGGTGGGTCCATCCAAGGACCGTGAAGCTGCGGATGCGGCCCGTAAGAAGATTGCATCTGATGCCAGCCTAAATATGAAGTCTGCTTGGGTGATTGACTGGGTACCTTTGGACAAGCGTCAATAATTGATTACCACCTTGAAGTTGTAGATGGATCCGAGAGTTACACCCGGATCCATTTTACAGGTTCAGGGCTAAATACTTTCTCAATATTGTGCCCAGTCATGTGAAAGCCATAACCGCCGTATTTTATTTCATGCCCAGCGTCCTCAATTGACCAGTGCTGTAAAATAATCCGGTACAGGGCAATACTGGCAGCGGTACGGTCAGAGCCGCAGTAGCAATAGAGGAGTACCTTTTCATTGTTCTTGCGAGCCTGCTGAATTTCCTTTATCACTTTTAATAAATCTTTCCAATCCGGTGCCTAGGTATGTATTGGCACATGATGCAGTTGAAAATCCTTCTGGGCGAGCAGTTTGCTGCTCTGAACACGGTATAAAAATAAAAAACCTCAGTCCATTGATCAATGCACGGAGGTTTATCCCAACGCAGGGAATAAAAGAGACCGAATCTATGGCATGTTCATATCGTTTCGATCAGGCTATTAAAATTTTCAGCGACTTATTAAAATGTTTCCTGAGGTTTTAAGCTTAGTGTATAGAGTTCTAATTTTATTTTTTGCCCCCAGTTCTACTCTAAGACATAGCTTCCCTCAAAGTAGAACTGGGCATGGCTTAGCCTTACTCAGGCTGAGGCGTTAGTCTTAAGTATGGAGTGACCGCTTTATAACCTTTAGGAAAACGCTGCTTGATTTCTTCCTCATCTTGTAATGAAGGAACAATCACCACATCATCTCCCTGTTGCCAGTTGGCTGGAGTGGCCACTTTGTGTTGATCCGTGAGTTGTAAGGAATCTACCACCCGTAAAACTTCATGAAAGTTACGTCCAGTAGATGCAGGGTAAGTAATGATCAAACGTACTTTTTTGTTGGGATCAATAATGACCAGGGAGCGAACAGTTAAAGTCTCACTGGCATTGGGATGAATAAAGTCATAAAGTTCAGAAACTTTACGGTCCTGATCGGCAATAATCGGAAAATTGACCGTAGTTGCCTGGGTTTCATTAATATCTTTAATCCAGCCCTGATGAGATTCAACATCATCGACAGAAAGGGCAATGGCTTTAACCCCACGTTTGTCAAACTCATCTTTGAGTTTTGCGGTATAGCCAAGTTCTGTTGTGCAGACCGGAGTATAATCCGCAGGGTGTGAAAATAAAATGCCCCAGCTATCACCTAAAAAATCATAAAAATTAATTAAGCCTGCACTGGATTGCTGTTCAAAATTGGGTGCAGTATCACCTAAACGTAAACTCATATGTTTGCCTCAATTGATCTTATAATAGAAGGATAAGAATCAATATGAACCATTTTATTTATCTTGGAAAATAGTGTTTTTAGAATTGCTTATACAAATTTTTCATAAGAAGACTGTCCTTCTATCCAGAATCAGCAAAAACAGTCAGCTAATTGACTATATTGCCCAGTCAAAATTTGCTACATTATTTTGCCTTAGGTTTCAGGGCTAGAACTAAGGATGAGATTTTTTCAACGGTTTTATGCTAAAACCCTTGTAGTTCAAATTTCTAGTACCATAATAACGACTAAGAACATATTCATTTGATAAGCAAGATTTAGAGAGTCTATTCATGTTGGCAAGTCTGATCGGAGGAATCTTCGGTACCAAAAATGAGCGTGAACTCAAACGCATGCGTAAAATCGTAGACAAGATTAATGCGCTCGAGCCGACGATATCTGCCCTTAGCGATGCAGACTTATCTGCAAAAACTGAAGAATTCAAACAACGATATAATAAAGGTGAAAGCCTAGATAAATTACTTCCTGAAGCATTTGCGGTCTGTCGTGAAGCGGCTAAACGTGTCATGAGCATGCGCCACTATGATGTACAGCTGATTGGTGGTATTACCTTGCACGAAGGTAAAATTGCCGAAATGCGTACGGGTGAAGGTAAAACGCTGATGGGCACACTCGCCTGTTATTTGAATGCGCTCAGTGGTCAGGGTGTACATGTCATTACGGTAAACGATTATCTGGCACAACGTGATGCCGAGCTGAACCGTCCATTATTTGAATTTCTGGGTTTAAGCATTGGAATTATTTATTCCATGCAAAATCCGGCCGAGAAAGCAGAAGCCTATCGTGCCGACATCACCTATGGAACCAACAACGAATTCGGTTTCGATTATTTACGTGACAACATGGTGTTCTCGCTGGCTGAGAAAAAACAGCGTGGCCTGCCTTATGCGATTATCGATGAGGTGGACTCGATCCTGATTGACGAAGCACGGACACCTTTAATCATTTCAGGTCAAAGTGAAGATTCTTCACAGTTGTATGCGGCTATCAACAGCATTCCACCAAAATTAAAAGCACAAAAAGAAGAAAAAGTGCCGGATGGCGGGCATTTCTGGGTAGATGAGAAACAGCGCTCTGTAGAAATTACCGAAGTCGGTTTTGAAACCATCGAAAGTGAACTGATTACAATGGGCTTGCTGGCAGAGGGCGAGAGTCTTTATTCCGCTGCTAACCTGAACCTGCTGCATCATGTAACCGCGGCAATCCGTGCGCATTATCTCTATCAGCGTAACGTCCATTATATTATCAATGATGGTGAAGTCATCATTGTGGATGAGAATACTGGTCGTACCATGCCGGGCCGTCGCTGGTCTGAAGGTCTGCATCAGGCCGTTGAGGCGAAAGAGGGTCTGGAAATCCAGCCTGAAAACCAGACTCTGGCAACCACGACTTTCCAGAACTATTTCCGTTTGTATAAAAAATTATCCGGGATGACCGGGACTGCAGATACGGAAGCTGCGGAAATGAAAGAAATTTACGGCCTGGATGTGGTGATTATCCCAACCCATCGACCAATGGTGCGTAAAGACCATAACGATTTGATCTATTTAAATCGTGAAGGTAAATATAACGCGATTATTCAAGAAATTCAGCGCGTGCATGAAGCAGGTGTAGCCCCGATCCTGATTGGTACTGCAACTATTGAAGCTTCTGAAATTCTTTCGGAGAAACTAAAAGCTGCAGGCATTCAGCATGAAGTCTTGAATGCCAAGCAGCATGAACGTGAAGCAGATATTATTGCGCAAGCTGGTGCACCGCGTGCCGTTACTATTGCGACCAATATGGCCGGTCGTGGTACCGATATTTTATTAGGGGGTAACTGGAAAGCATTACTCGCCAAAATTGAGAATCCGACCCCTGAAGACGAAACACGTCTAAAAGCTGAGTGGGAAGCCAACCATGAAGCGGTATTGGCTTCGGGTGGTCTGCATATTATTGGTTCTGAACGCCATGAATCACGCCGTATTGATAACCAGCTGCGTGGTCGTGCTGGCCGTCAGGGTGACCCGGGTGTATCCCGATTCTATTTATCACTTGAAGATGACCTGATGCGAATCTTTGCCGGTGATCGCGTGGTCGGTATGATGCGTGCGATGGGCTTGCAGGAAGATGAAGCCATCGAGCACAAAATGGTGTCACGTTCCATTGAAAATGCCCAGCGTAAAGTAGAAGCACGTAACTTTGACATCCGTAAAAACCTGTTGAAGTATGATGATGTTAATAATGAACAGCGGAAAATCATTTACACTCAGCGTGATGAAATTCTCGCAGAAAGCTCACTGCAAGATTATATTGAAGAGATGATTCGTGAAGTGATGCAGGGCATGATTGCCAACTATATTCCACCTGAGTCGATTCATGACCAGTGGGATATTGAAGGCTTGGAACTGGCATTGCGTGAAGAATTATCGATTGACCTGCCGATTGCCCAGTGGCTGGAGCAGGATCGTCGTCTGGATGAAGAGTCTCTGGTCGAGCGTATTAGTGACGAAGTCCTCAATCGTTACCGTTCACGTCGTGAGCAGATGGGACCTGAGTCAGCCGGTTCACTGGAACGCCATTTCATGCTGAACTCTCTGGACCGTCATTGGAAAGAACATCTGGCGGCGATGGATTATCTGCGTCAAGGGATCCATTTGCGTGGCTATGCCCAGAAAAACCCAGAGCAGGAATATAAGAAAGAAGCTTACAACCTATTTGTGAATATGTTGGGTGTAATTAAATCTGATGTGGTGACTGATCTGTCACGTATTCATGTGCCAACGCCAGAAGAACTGGCTGAAATGGAAGCCCAACAACAGGCTCAAGCAGAAGCAATGCGTCTGCAACTGTCTCATGAAGAGTTTGATGGCTTGCTGACAGAAGGTGAGGAGATGAGAGCTGAGCCGAATACTCCGATCAATTCGGTTGCGCCGGTATTTGAAGCACCAGCCAGCCGTAATTCACCGTGTCCATGTGGTTCAGGCCTGAAGTACAAACAGTGTCATGGCAAGCTCTAAACATCTTTGACGCTCAGAGCTTGCGGGCTCTGAAATTTTATGTATAAATATTTTTCAGAGTCGGAATACCATTTGCAGTCCTGATGGTTAAATGGTATTAAATGGCTCATTCAGCACCGAAAAGTGGAATAGACAATGAAAAAAGTATTACAAACACTCATGATGGCTGCTTTGGCAACTCCTGCTCTAAGTTTTGCAGAAACGGGAACAACAACCCTCACTAAGGTTCAGCAAGCGATTGGACCAACCAGTACGCAGGTTGAAGTGGGTGCAGATGGCCGAGTTACTGTAGCGAGTCCACGTACGGGTATCCGCTATACGTTTAACAACCAGAACAGCCCGATTGTAGTGCAAACTGAAGCCATTGCTGCTGCAAATGCGGCCAATGCTGATCGCATTGTGGCATCTAACCCAGCGCTTTCGGCAGCCAGCCAGCAGCAGGCCAAACAGGCTTTACTGAGTGAAGCAGCGCAACTTGCAAAAAACTAAGTCTGAATTTTTTCAGAAATTAAAAAACCAGTCCCTGAGACTGGTTTTTTATTGTGAAAACCTATGATAAATCACCATACATTGCAGGGCTTTGGCTCGATTTTTTATTCCAGATCAACTAAGCTGTCTTTTTATAAACTTCAACATTGGACAATGAGAAATGGCAGTTGGTGACGTATCTATGCCACAGATGCATGTGGTAAAAGGGGTGGAAATTGGTTCGGCAGAAGCCTATGTACGCTACCAGAACCGACGTGACCTGGTGGTATTTGAGCTAGCTGAAGGCTCCAATGTTGCAGGGGTATTTACCCAGAATGCATTTTGTGCAGCGCCGGTGCATGTTTCTAGGGCACATCTGGCAGCGGGAAATCCACGCTATTTAGTCATTAATACCGGAAACGCGAATGCGGGCACTGGCGCAACGGGTATGGCCAATGCAGAAGCCACCTGCGCCCAGCTGGCAAAGCTTGCTGGAGTGAACCCAGAACAGGTGTTACCGTTCTCGACCGGAGTGATTGGTGAACAGTTGCCTATAGAACGTTTGCTTAGTGGCTTGCAGCCAGCCCTGGATTCATTGCGTGATGATGCCTGGGGAGATGCAGCAACTGGAATCATGACCACAGATACCACGCCAAAAGGTGCTTCTGAACAGTTCGAGATGGATGGTATTCGCTATACCATGACGGGTATTTCCAAGGGTGCCGGGATGATTCGCCCGAATATGGCGACCATGTTGGGCTATGTGGCAACGGATGCGCCAATTAGCCGTGAACTGGTACAACAGTTACTTTCCATCACAGTTAATCAATCCTTTAACCGTATTACCATCGATGGCGATACCTCTACCAATGACTCCTGTATTTTTATTGCAACTGGTCAGGCGGGAGGCACGGAAATATCTTCTGTTGAAGATCCGCGTTATGCCGTGGTTCTAGAAGTGCTCATGCGTACCATGAAGCGTTTAGCGCACCTGATTGTGCGTGATGGTGAAGGGGCGACCAAGTTTATTACTGTAGCGGTAGAAGGTGGTGCCAATACTCAGGAATGCTGCGATGTTGCTTATAGTATTGCCCATTCTCCATTGGTGAAAACCGCTATTTTTGCTTCTGATCCAAACTGGGGGCGTATCCTGGCGGCGATTGGTTATGCCGGTGTGGCGCATTTAGACGTTGCAAAAATTCAGGTTTGGTTAGATGATGTACAAATCTGCAAAGATGGTGGTGCAGCAGCTGACTACACTGAAGAAGCGGGTGCGCGTGTCATGGCGCAGGCTGAAATGATGATTCGTGTGGATCTGGGACGTGGTAAGGCAAAAGACACAGTATATACCTGTGATCTGTCTTATGATTATGTCAAGATTAATGCAGATTATCGTTCATAGTGCAGATGATTGCTCAAGCCTCCTCGCGTGGGGGCTTTTTTATATCTCAAATGTTTTAATGACCGGTCAAAAATAGCAGACCGCCACATCTGGCCGGTGAATAGGGTAAATGGTTGCCTTTGGGGCAAGCAGTAAAGATAAAAGAGTAGATGTTGTTATGAATAATGCGACCAATTTAATAGCCAATGAAGCAAAGTCGATTGTGCAGGCGCATTTAGACCGTTTAGGTGAACCTAAGGAACATCAGCTGACTGAACAGCTAAAACAGGAAAAATTTGCACAGATCAAGGCAGAGCTTGAAAAGCAGGATGCTGTATTGGTCGCACATTATTATTGCGATCCTGAAGTTCAGGAACTGGCTGAACTGACTGGAGGCTGTGTCTCTGATTCGCTAGAAATGGCACGTTTTGGACGAGACCATCCGGCATCCACTCTGGTTGTGGCCGGAGTTAAATTCATGGGGGAAACCTCGAAAATTCTTTCTCCTGAAAAAACCGTGTTAATGCCGACACTTGAAGCGACCTGCTCACTGGATCTGGGCTGTCCAGTTGATGAGTTTAGCAAGTTTTGTGATGCACATCCTGATCATACAGTAGTGGTATATGCCAATACATCAGCTGCTGTGAAAGCGCGCGCCGATTGGGTGGTAACTTCTAGCTGTGCCGTTGAGATTGTCGAGCATTTAGATAGCTTGGGTGAGAAAATCATTTGGGCGCCAGATCAACACCTGGGACGCTATATCCAGAAAAAAACAGGTGCAGAAATGTTGCTTTGGGATGGTTCATGTATTGTGCATGAGGAGTTCCGTTCGCGTGGCATTGCTCAGATGAAAGCGATGTATCCTGATGCAGCGGTTCTGGTTCATCCTGAATCACCAGAATCGGTGGTAGATGTTGCCGATGCAGTTGGAAGCACTTCACAGCTGATTAAAGCAGCACAAACATTGCCACATCAACGTCTGATCGTAGCCACAGACCGCGGTATCTTCTATAAAATGCAGCAGGCTGTTCCAGAAAAAATCCTGATTGAGGCGCCGACTGCCGGAGAAGGCGCAACTTGCCGTTCCTGTGCCCACTGTCCATGGATGGCGATGAATGAACTGGATGGAATTTTACAGGTTCTGCAACAGCGTAATCAGGAAATTCAGGTAGATCCTGTGCTGGCGCAGCGTGCAAAGCTGCCTTTAGATCGTATGCTGAATTTTAGTGCCAGCTTAAAGCGCTAGGGTTTGTATAAAAAATGTCTGAAATGCTTGATAAATAAACGCTTGAAGTGTTTTTTTGATTTTTTTTAAATATAGGTGTTGACGTCTTTGGGCGTCACGCCTAGAATGCACACCGTACCGAACGATAGTTCGATACAAAAGCTGAGATGAATCGGAGCATAGCACAGCCTGGTAGTGCACCTGGTTTGGGACCAGGGGGTCGTAGGTTCGAATCCTACTGCTCCGACCAATTCTTCAAGGCAAATGATGTTTACATCAGTAACGCGCTTGTAGCTCAGTTGGATAGAGCATCCGCCTTCTAAGCGGATGGTCACAGGTTCGAATCCTGTCAGGCGCGCCATTTGGTCGCTTGATATCAAGAACCAAATGTAATGGTGGATGTAGCTCAGTTGGTAGAGCCCTGGATTGTGATTCCAGTTGTCGCGGGTTCGAATCCCGTCATTCACCCCAACTTTTAAAGTTGAAATCGGAGCATAGCACAGCCTGGTAGTGCACCTGGTTTGGGACCAGGGGGTCGTAGGTTCGAATCCTACTGCTCCGACCATCTATACAAAGATGGTTGAAATAAAAGATACCGCGTAAAGCGGTTTTTTTGTGTCTGAAATTTTATAAAAACCAAAAGCTCCAAGGGGAGCTTTCAACAAGACATACTTTTAAGGCACGATAATAATAACCTGAGTTCGATGAAATCCACTTAGCCTTTTAACATATTTTGGAAAGTTGGCTTATTGGGATTCAAACAATAAGCCACTACAGCAGCCATGATATTCACCATGAAGTTATTTACCGAACGATGACGTGAATGTTCAAGTTGATGTAAATTTTTTAATTGATCATTCACTGTCTCTATTAATCCTCTTCTGCAAAGCAATTGTTTTTCTTCTTCTGTTTGGATAGGTTTGTTTTTCATATTCCGACGTGATGGGGTCAATATTTTCAGTCCTCTTGCTGCTAAAACTTCGGCTTTTGCTTTGCTCAAATAGCCTTTGTCTCCGAGTAGGATCCCTTTTAATTCTTGAGTTAAAGAATCTAATATAGCAACATCATGAACATTTCCTGATGTCAGTTTGAGGTTAATTATTTCACCTAAATTATTGATAACCAAATGTAATTTAAAACCATAAAACCACCCCGTACTACTTTTTCCACGACCTGCCAAACCTTTAAATACACGATGCCTTTTAATCCGAAGATTATGGCAAACTACCAATTTAGTGGAGTCAATGATACTGATTCCCGTATCTTTTCCTTTTACTTGATGGAAGAAACTACTCAGAGCCTGCAAACAACGGGGCATAATTTCAATAAATCGGTTGTAGCTAAGCAGTTTAGGAAAAGCAGATTTCCAGAATGGAACGATCATTTGGCAATAAAAATATTTGAAGAATCTAAACCCGGATTGATGAAATAAAATGACAATGGTCATTGCTTCAGACAAGCTTAAAGCTGACTTTTTTAGCCTGGATTTTTGATCAGAAATTAAAGCTTTCTCTAAAGATTTATTAAATTTTTTGCAGAAATCATCCAAAATACAAAATAATTCGGTAATATGATCCATTGAAAAGCCTTGTTTTATAACATTTTGTCTTGATAACCAATATGTTACAAATACAAGGCTTTTTTTTATACTCTTTTTTATATCGAACTCAGGTTAATAGTGACTCTTCGATTTTCAGCACGGTTTTTATTTGAGTTGTTGGGAACCAAAGGTTGTGATGAACCGCGCCCGATAACCTGAATGTTTTTAGGATTAAAACCTTGTTGAAGGAAGATATCTGCCACATTGGATGCACGGTTTTTAGAGAGCTCTAGGTTATAGGTGGGGTCACCGATATCATCCGTATGGCCAATAATGTTCAGCTTTTCCAGCTTATAGCTTTTAAGCTGTTGTGCCAGCCGGGTGAGCTCCTGGTTTTGCTGGGCAGTAATAATGAAATGATCAAAACTGAAAATCAGGCTTTCTGGTAAGCCTAGACTCCAGCCCTCTTCTGTTAGCACAAAACCTTCCTTTTTCAACATTTTTGTTTGTTGATAATTAAGTGGCCCAAAGCTTAAGCAGGCACTTAACAAGGTGGTAAGTAGAAGAATAATTGAAGTTTTTATCATATGCATAGTCTTACCTGTGATCATTTTTGGTAAATACACCAGTGGTGTTTTAATGATTTTGCTTGATACATGGCCTGATCGGCTTGCATGATTAATTCTTTTGCATCAGCAGCATTAATACTGATGGATATACCTAAACTAAAGCTAAAAGAAATTATTTGTCCATTATGGATTAAAGGCTCCTCGCAACACTGAATAAGGTTTTTAGCGATTGAAGTCAATTGATCCACGCGGGTCATATCATGGAGAATAATGGCAAATTCATCTCCGCCGAGACGAGCCACAAAATCGGTCTGGCGTATATTGTGTTTTAATCTTCTGGCTGTTTCCTTCAGGACCTCATCTCCAATCACATGCCCATATTCATCATTGATCTGTTTAAAATTATTATTATCTACATAAATCAGGGCAGAAGGCGCAGGGGGAATTCTGCTAAACAGCTTGCTTAACTCTTGATAAAAGTAATTGCGGTTAGGGAGTTCTGTAAGATAATCATGCAAGGCTTGATGAGAAAGCGCATGGTTTTCGTTTTGCAAATGAGTATTCCAGGCTTGAATTTCTTCTAACAAATGATTGAATACCATATTCAATTCGTTGAATTCTTTAATATCATTTTGGGGAAAGCGCAGATTGTACGCATTTTGTTGATTGATTAAATGGGCAATCTGAATCAGTGGCGAAATCGATTGCATAATAAAGCGATAAGTTGAATTAACGGACTTGGCTAAAGTGAAAAGAATGAACAGTATGCCCACCATCAGACCGAAAAATACTTTGATAATAAAACTTAGTATTTGTGCGGAACTACCGTATACAACCACTGTACCGATATTTTTACCGAGATGGTAAACAGGGACCTCTATAGCTTCACTCAGAAAAATGCGATCAAACAAAGCTTGTAGCGGATAATAGTAATCATTGTCTTTTTGGCTTTTCGCTAACAGGTTTTGCTTCTGGTCGTATAGCCCAATATAGCGAATATGATAATCGTTGGTGTATTCAATCAGTATTTTAGAAATAGTCACTCGATCATTAAAAACCAGAGCAGGTTGAATACGTTCAGCAGCTGTTTGACTGATCAATTGCAGACTCTGCTTTGCAGAAGATTCTACAGTCAGCACTGAAATGCTGACCAAGGTTAAAGTCGAAATCAGAAAAGTAATAGCAAAAATTGTAAATTGTGATTTCTTGAATAACTGTTGTAAGGAGGTTGATTTATAAAAATTATTAATCATTCATATCACTCCTGATTACGTGCAAGCAGTAATACACGGGGATCTATATGCACTTTGGAGCGAGTCAAACTATCCAGATTCACCTTGAAAATGGCATTCCCCGATTTGGAATACATGAGGCAAAACGTGCTACCAATTTCACATTCTACATTTGAGGTGCTGAAGGTAATGACCTGCTTATTCGCAGATTGATTAATAATGTGTTGTTCAAATTCTGGAGTAGACTGACTAAAAAAAACTGCATGACAAATGGTATTTTTAATTTGATTACTTGTAAGTAATTTAGTCTCCATGAGGAGATTGGAGTGTCTGAGCTGATTTTTAAGCTGGGTATAAGCATTGCCGTCATCTAAGACGCACAGCTTTGGGGTGGATACAGGCCACTTCACATAACTGAGTATAGAAACTGTGATTTGATAAGAATTTTGAACCGAGTTGGCTTTTAAACTAAAACAGAAGGTTATAGCTATTACTAGTAAAAATAACTTTCTGAGTGAGTTGTGCATGAAAATGTTTAAAAAATGAGGATTAGTTCGCATTTTAATGAAATTCTTTGAGTAATAATAGAGCAAAAAGATGCAGTTCCGGTAAATTAGTATAAAAATACACCATTCGTAATATTTATGTAAAAAAAGTACTTGCAAGCTCTCTTAAATGCTGTAGAATGCACATCCATCGGCAGTGATGAAGATTAAAACTTGTTAGGAAACAAGGATTTAGCACAAGGTGTTGAGTTTAGGTGTCTTGAATGAGTTTAAAAATAATTGGATTTACTGGTTGACTTTCTACAAAGAAAGCGTAACATAGCCGACCTAGCTTGCTGCTGACGAAGTAGCAAGAAGATCATTAAGAGATTATGAAGAACAACTTGTGTGGATTTTTACTGGTTGATTGATCGAAATATTATCATTGATTGATTGGTTTAAATTACTCGAAGTTTATTTGAGAGAATTTGTCAGAAAATTGATGAGCCAAGATTGGTGTCCTTTAGGCACTACTGATTTTAAACTGAAGAGTTTGATCATGGCTCAGATTGAACGCTGGCGGCAGGCTTAACACATGCAAGTCGAGCGGGGCGAAGGTAGCTTGCTACTGGAACCTAGCGGCGGACGGGTGAGTAATACTTAGGAATCTGCCTATTAGTGGGGGACAACGTTCCGAAAGGAGCGCTAATACCGCATACGCCCTACGGGGGAAAGCAGGGGATCACTTGTGACCTTGCGCTAATAGATGAGCCTAAGTCAGATTAGCTAGTTGGTGGGGTAAAGGCCTACCAAGGCGACGATCTGTAACGGGTCTGAGAGGATGATCCGTCACACTGGGACTGAGACACGGCCCAGACTCCTACGGGAGGCAGCAGTGGGGAATATTGGACAATGGGGGGAACCCTGATCCAGCCATGCCGCGTGTGTGAAGAAGGCCTTTTGGTTGTAAAGCACTTTAAGCGAGGAGGAGAGTACCCTGGTTAATACCCAGGAGTGCTGGACGTTACTCGCAGAATAAGCACCGGCTAACTCTGTGCCAGCAGCCGCGGTAATACAGAGGGTGCGAGCGTTAATCGGATTTACTGGGCGTAAAGCGCGCGTAGGCGGCTCTTTAAGTCGGATGTGAAATCCCCGAGCTTAACTTGGGAATTGCATTCGATACTGGGGGGCTAGAGTATAGGAGAGGATGGTAGAATTCCAGGTGTAGCGGTGAAATGCGTAGAGATCTGGAGGAATACCGATGGCGAAGGCAGCCATCTGGCCTAATACTGACGCTGAGGTGCGAAAGCATGGGGAGCAAACAGGATTAGATACCCTGGTAGTCCATGCCGTAAACGATGTCTACTAGCCGTTGGGGCCTTTGAGGCTTTAGTGGCGCAGCTAACGCGATAAGTAGACCGCCTGGGGAGTACGGTCGCAAGACTAAAACTCAAATGAATTGACGGGGGCCCGCACAAGCGGTGGAGCATGTGGTTTAATTCGATGCAACGCGAAGAACCTTACCTGGCCTTGACATACAGAGAACTTTCCAGAGATGGATTGGTGCCTTCGGGAACTCTGATACAGGTGCTGCATGGCTGTCGTCAGCTCGTGTCGTGAGATGTTGGGTTAAGTCCCGCAACGAGCGCAACCCTTTTCCTTATTTGCCAGCACTTCGGGTGGGAACTTTAAGGATACTGCCAGTGACAAACTGGAGGAAGGCGGGGACGACGTCAAGTCATCATGGCCCTTACGGCCAGGGCTACACACGTGCTACAATGGTCGGTACAAAGGGTTGCTACACAGCGATGTGATGCTAATCTCAAAAAGCCGATCGTAGTCCGGATTGGAGTCTGCAACTCGACTCCATGAAGTCGGAATCGCTAGTAATCGCGGATCAGAATGCCGCGGTGAATACGTTCCCGGGCCTTGTACACACCGCCCGTCACACCATGGGAGTTTGTTGCACCAGAAGTGGATAGTCTAACCCTCGGGAGGACGTTCACCACGGTGTGGCCAATGACTGGGGTGAAGTCGTAACAAGGTAGCCGTAGGGGAACCTGCGGCTGGATCACCTCCTTAACGAAAGATTGACGATTGGTAAGAATCCACAACAAGTTGTTCTTCATTGATGTATCTGAGGGTCTGTAGCTCAGTTGGTTAGAGCACACGCTTGATAAGCGTGGGGTCACAAGTTCAAGTCTTGTCAGACCCACCATCTGCCATGAAACAGAAAATCAGAAACATTAAATCTAAATGATAAGCTGGGGACTTAGCTTAGTTGGTAGAGCGCCTGCTTTGCACGCAGGAGGTCAGGAGTTCGACTCTCCTAGTCTCCACCATAGATTATAGAGCTTAGTAAGTTTATACTTGTTAACCTCTGTGATTTATCACAGTTTCTAGACCTGACGAAGGCTAGAAAAATCATTAACAGCATATATTTGAGTTGAAATAATTTGTTCATACTCATAGATAGAACGGAAGTTAACAGTAATTTATTACCTGTTAATGACTGTACTTGAAATGAGAACTAGCGAAATTAACTGAATCAAGCGTTTTGGTATATGAATCTAATTGAAGCTGTACAGTGCTTAAGTGCACAAACGCCAACTGTGTGATTGACTGAGAGATTGGTTAATCATGTTGCTCATCCTGCTTGTAGGGATGAACGACTGTTTGGGGTTGTATAGTCAAGTAATTAAGTGCATGTGGTGGATGCCTTGGCAGTCAGAGGCGATGAAAGACGTGATAGCCTGCGAAAAGCTCCGGGGAGGCGGCAAATATCCTGTGATCCGGAGATGTCTGAATGGGGAAACCCACTTACCATAAGGTAGGTATCAATAACTGAATACATAGGTTATTGAGGCGAACGCGGGGAAGTGAAACATCTCAGTACCCGTAGGAAAAGAAATCAATTGAGATTCCCTCAGTAGCGGCGAGCGAAAGGGGAAGAGCCCATTAAGTTATCTAAGTTTTAGTGGAATGCTCTGGGAAGTGCAACCATAGTGGGTGATAGTCCTGTACACGAAAGGGCTTAGATAATGATGTCGAGTAGGGCGAGGCACGTGAAACCTTGTCTGAATATGGGGGGACCATCCTCCAAGGCTAAATACTCCTGACTGACCGATAGTGAACCAGTACCGTGAGGGAAAGGCGAAAAGAACCCCTGTGAGGGGAGTGAAATAGATCCTGAAACCGCATGCATACAAGCAGTGGGAGCCGACTTGTTCGGTGACTGCGTACCTTTTGTATAATGGGTCAGCGACTTATATTCAGTAGCGAGGTTAACCGAATAGGGGAGCCGTAGAGAAATCGAGTCTTAATAGGGCGTTTTAGTTGCTGGGTATAGACCCGAAACCGGGTGATCTATCCATGAGCAGGTTGAAGGTTGGGTAACACTAACTGGAGGACCGAACCCACCGTCGTTGAAAAGCCGGGGGATGACTTGTGGATAGGGGTGAAAGGCTAATCAAACTCGGTGATAGCTGGTTCTCCCCGAAAGCTATTTAGGTAGCGCCTCGGACGAATACCATTGGGGGTAGAGCACTGTTTCGGCTAGGGGGTCATCCCGACTTACCAAACCGATGCAAACTCCGAATACCAATGAGTACTATCCGGGAGACAGACTGCGGGTGCTAACGTCCGTAGTCAAGAGGAAAACAATCCAGACCGCCAGCTAAGGTCCCTAAATCTATATTAAGTGGGAAACGATGTGGGAAGGCATAGACAGCTAGGAGGTTGGCTTAGAAGCAGCCACCCTTTAAAGAAAGCGTAATAGCTCACTAGTCGAGTCGGCCTGCGCGGAAGATGTAACGGGGCTAAAATATAGTACCGAAGCTGCGGATTTACGCTTATGCGTAAGTGGTAGGGGAGCGTTCTGTAAGCCGATGAAGGTGGATTGAGAAGTCTGCTGGAGGTATCAGAAGTGCGAATGCTGACGTGAGTAACGATAAAACGGGTGAAAAACCCGTTCGCTGAAAGACCAAGGGTTCCAGTCCAACGTTAATCGGGGCTGGGTGAGTCGACCCCTAAGGCGAGGCCGAGAGGCGTAGTCGATGGGAAATTGGTTAATATTCCAATACTTCTGTGTAATGCGATGAGAGGACGGAGTAAGTTAAGTCAGCCTGGCGTTGGTTGTCCAGGTGAAAGGTTGTAGGCATGCATCTTAGGCAAATCCGGGGTGCTCTATGCTGAGAACTGATAGCAAGCCAGTTTACTGGTGAAGTGGCTGATACTATGCTTCCAGGAAAAGTCTCTAAGCTTCAGTTACACAGGAATCGTACCCGAAACCGACACAGGTGGTCAGGTCGAGTAGACCAAAGCGCTTGAGAGAACTCTGCTGAAGGAACTAGGCAAAATGGTACCGTAACTTCGGGAGAAGGTACGCTGCCGGTGGTGATAGGACTTGCTCCTTGAGCTGCTGGCAGCCTCAGAAACCAGGCCGCTGCAACTGTTTATTAAAAACATAGCACTCTGCAAACACGAAAGTGGACGTATAGGGTGTGATGCCTGCCCGGTGCTGGAAGGTTAATTGATGGGGTTAGCGTAAGCGAAGCTCTTGATCGAAGCCCCAGTAAACGGCGGCCGTAACTATAACGGTCCTAAGGTAGCGAAATTCCTTGTCGGGTAAGTTCCGACCTGCACGAATGGCATAATGATGGCGGCGCTGTCTCCAGCAGAGGCTCAGTGAAATCGAATTCGCCGTGAAGATGCGGTGTACCCGCGGCTAGACGGAAAGACCCCGTGAACCTTTACTGCAGCTTGACATTGAACTTTGATCTTACCTGTGTAGGATAGGTGGGAGGCTTTGAAGTGGCGACGCCAGTTGCCATGGAGCCATCCTTGAAATACCACCCTGGTAATATTGAGGTTCTAACTCTGTCCCGTGATCCGGGACGAGGACCATGTCTGGTGGGTAGTTTGACTGGGGCGGTCTCCTCCTAAAGAGTAACGGAGGAGTACGAAGGTGCGCTCAGCGTGGTCGGAAATCACGCGTAGAGTATAAAGGCAAAAGCGCGCTTAACTGCGAGACCAACAAGTCGAGCAGGTACGAAAGTAGGTCTTAGTGATCCGGTGGTTCTGTATGGAAGGGCCATCGCTCAACGGATAAAAGGTACTCTGGGGATAACAGGCTGATACCGCCCAAGAGTTCATATCGACGGCGGTGTTTGGCACCTCGATGTCGGCTCATCTCATCCTGGGGCTGAAGCAGGTCCCAAGGGTATGGCTGTTCGCCATTTAAAGAGGTACGCGAGCTGGGTTTAGAACGTCGTGAGACAGTTCGGTCCCTATCTACCGTGGGCGTTGGAAATTTGAGAGGATCTGCTCCTAGTACGAGAGGACCAGAGTGGACGAACCTCTGGTGTACCGGTTGTCACGCCAGTGGCATCGCCGGGTAGCTATGTTCGGAAGGGATAACCGCTGAAAGCATCTAAGCGGGAAGCCTACCTCAAGATAAGATTTCCCCGAGACTTTATGTCTCCTAAAGAGCCGTTGAAGACTACGACGTTGATAGGCTGGATGTGGAAGTGTAGCGATACATGAAGCTGACCAGTACTAATTGCTCGTGAGGCTTGACTATACAACACCCAAACAGTTGTTGTATAAAGCGCAATTGATTCGATATCCAGCAAAGCAGCTTGATTCAGAAGCTCGTTAGTAAGACAATATTCAACTCAGATATCCCTGTTAATGTATTCTATTTGGTACCAAGTAAGGCAAACACTGCAAAGCAGTCAGATAAGACCCGAACAAGTCCATAAACAGTTGTGCTGGCGACCATAGCAAGAGTGAACCACCTGATCCCTTCCCGAACTCAGAAGTGAAACCTCTTTGCGCTGATGGTAGTGTGGGGTTACCCATGTGAGAGTAAGTCATCGCCAGCTCATTATTCAAAATCCCCCTGCTAATCAGCAGGGGGATTTCTTTTTTATAAAAAGAAAAGAAATAGATGGTTATCTATTTCTATGAATCATCCGCAGCATTCACCTCCAAATATTTAGGTTCATAGTTTTTAGGAGCGATGTTATAAAAACATCAATTATGATGCAGGATGGCGCACAAACAGAAGCCTAGGTTCAAATCATCGCTTGTCTACAGTATTTCATCTATTAGGGTGCTGATTTACAGCTATTTATCTGAATGACATTTAAATAATGGCTATTGGCACTTGAGCTAGAGAAGATGATTTTAGTTAGGGAAGTATTTTGGAGGTCGACGGTTAGCTGTATTAGCCTATTTATGTTTAATTCGGACGTGGTATAGCACTCTAAATATAAAACCCCTAATACTCTAAAGTATTAGAGGTTTAGCCGGGTATTACAAAAGTTGAGGAGCTGCTTATGCAAATAATTGCATTAAAGCACTTGCTAAGATCCATAAAATCACAATTGCAACAACAGGCTCTAAAACTTTTGCCCAGCCAGGCACATTGATGAGGACAACTTCTTCTGCTTCAACTGCAACATGCTGAGTATTTTGGTTAACCATGTGATTAAACTCCTTCATTGATATCTCTAATGATAGCTCTTCTTGAGGAATGGGTTTAGAGCCTTTAAGCTCCGTTAGATTATTTGTTGCCCAAACCCAATCATCTGTCTGACCTGACAAATGCTCAATCTGACCCAGCAGCAATTCCTGAATGCTATTCAGGTTATGATTGGCGGTGTCATGCAATTGTTTTAATTCAGACAATTGCAAATGAAAAATTTCAGCGCTGAGATGCTCAAGCTCGCTGCGTGGCAGATCTGATTTATTTTCCGGACGTGTGGTGAGATGACGGGAAATCTCCAGAATATAAAGTTCATCAGGATGCGTGATTTCGTTATAAATTTTCTGTGGATTATCGCGCCACTGTGTAATTAATTTACCTAAAGTCAGCGCATTAATTTCAGAAATATATTCTCGTCTTTGTTCTTTTGTATGGTTTTGTAGAAGCTCAGGCTTTTGAGTTTCTATCTGTTCAACAAAATATTGTACCAAATCAAAAGCCATGCACTTGCTCCATTTTTATTTAATCTAATAACCTTAACGTTGGTTTTTTCTTGGTTGGTTCAGGTTGCTTTTCAGTGCTTGATTTTAAAGCATCTTCTTCATTTTGGATATGCTCATATTCACTTGGGTCGAAGAACAGGCCTTGACCGTTTTCTTGGGCATAAATCCCTACTACTGCTGCCATTGGTACGTAAATATCACGCGAGACACCGCCAAAACGTGCAGAAAAGCTGATGTTGTCATTGCTGATGTTTAGGGCATGAACCGCATGAGGCACAATATTCAGAACAATCTGCCCATCTTTAACAAACTGCTCTGGTACCATGGTATGAGGCTGGGTTGCATCGACAAGTAGATAAGGTGTCATATTGTTATCACAAATCCACTCATAGATTGCACGCGCCATATAAGGACGGGTAGGACTTAAGTTGAATTCTGGTTCAGACATGGGAGTTCTCTATAGGTTCGACAATTGCTTTTGATAACGGTTTTTTTCCTGCAAGGTCATGGATTTGACAAATGCAGGGCGACTAAAAATACGTTGACAATATAAGTAAAATGGTCGGCATTGCTGTTTGGGTAATTCTACCCCCATACTTGGCAAACGCACAAAAACGGGTGACAGCATGCAGTCCAGGATACTAAAGTGCTCTGACATAAAATAAGGAAAATGTTGGAACAGCGGTGTCAGGGAAATCAGGATATCGCGTAGCTGGTGCTGTGCCTGCTGGCGTGCTTGCAGGTCCAACGTATCAGGATGACACAACATAATATCTGCCAGTTTTAGCCAGTCATGCTCAAAACGCCACAGATACTGTCTCTGTTCTGCACGCGGCATGGGTGCATCGGCATAGAGCTTGTTCTGGCGATAACGGTCATCCAGATATTCAGAAATAATATTGCTATTAAAGAGCTTGAGCTCATTTTCAATCAGCATGGGAAGCTGGTTATACGGATTTAGGCTGGCCAGATCTGCATCGTCATGATCGACTAAAATCAGGTTGTATTTTATTTGTTTTTCGGCAAGTACGTAGCGGATCCAATGGGAGCGAAAGTCATCGGCATGACTATATAAGGTAATTCCTTGAAGAGGCGCACTTTCGACTGTCATAAATCCTGAGCAAATTCTAATGGATGGACTAGGATACTAAAATTCGCCCCAAAAAGCACCAAGCATCAAAGATGAATTGATATTTGTCTCTTTAAATTATAAGAAAATAATTAAAGGAAAATATGCTAAAAAATGCTCAATCAGCTTCTTTAAATTAAAGGGGGGTAGTATCGCTGTTTGTTTTGCTTGGTGTAGCGCATTATTATTTCAGTAAATCTTTTTGGTGTCATGAAGGGGTTTGGGGAGGGGATATACATGAGCAATAAGCACTAAGAAATCAAACTGGATGAAAATAAATAAGCC
Source organism: Acinetobacter sp. 10FS3-1 (assembly GCF_013343215.1). Lineage (NCBI taxonomy): Bacteria > Pseudomonadati > Pseudomonadota > Gammaproteobacteria > Moraxellales > Moraxellaceae > Acinetobacter > Acinetobacter sp. 10FS3-1. Next base: position 2,416,697 of record NZ_CP039143.1, on the reverse strand, counting down.
ATAAAAAAACCCTGGATAATCCAGGGCTTTTTGTCCAATCCGGTAAACGAATTAACGTTTAGAGAATTGAGGACGTTTACGTGCTTTACGTAAACCAAGTTTCTTACGTTCAACTTCACGAGCATCACGAGTAACGAAACCAGCTTGACGAAGAGCAGACTTCAGTGTGTCGTCAGAAGCGATCAGGGCACGAGTAATACCGTGACGGATAGCGCCTGCTTGACCACCAATACCGCCACCAGCAACAGTGATGTAAAGGTCGTATTTCTCAGTTGCTTCAAGAAGCTCTAGAGGTTGACGAACGATCATACGAGCTGTTTCACGGCCGAAGTATTGTTCAAGTGAACGGTTGTTGATTACGAGTTTACCAGTACCAGCAGATAAGAAAACACGTGCAGTTGCGGTCTTACGGCGACCTGTACCATAATTAGTAGCCATGTGCTGTATCCCTTAGATGTCCAAAACTTGTGGCTGTTGAGCTGTGTGAGGATGCTCAGCACCAGCGTACACTTTCATTTTCTTGATCATTGCATAACCAAGAGGACCTTTTGGCAACATGCCTTTTACAGCGCGTTGGAAGATTTCTTCTGGTTTGTGAGCAACTAGTTTTTCAAAATTAGTTTCACGGATACCACCAGGGAAACCAGTGTGGCGATAGTATTTCTTATCAAGTGCCTTGTTACCAGTCACTTGAACTTGCTCAGCATTGATAATAACGATGTAGTCGCCAGTGTCAACGTGAGGAGTATAACAAGTCTTGTGCTTACCGCGTAAACGACGAGCGATTTCCGTCGCAAGGCGACCTAGAGTTTTGCCAGAAGCATCAACAACGTACCAGTCGTGTTGAACTTCAGCTGGCTTAGCGCTGAGAGTTTTCATTAAACCACTACCTATTATAGTTGGTTTGGACTACGGAAGCTGTCCAAACAAAAAGGAGACGAGATTCTAAACGAATACGTGAAGAATCACAAATGAAAATTAAGAATTCCAAGCGCTGCATTATATAGTAGAGCATAAAGAAAAGGAAGTAATGAAACTTCCGCTTTTCTAAGCCTTCAACCACGATCAAAATAACAATCAGGATAAAAAGAATGGACCTTTCCCTCGAAAATAAGGCTGAGAAGGTGGCTAAAATAGATTAGCCAGCCGACTTTACGATTTCTAAATTTGCAAAATTCAGCTTTGGCGGCGTATTCCGTTTTTTATCTCTGTAGGCACTGGAATTGATTATGGCATTGCTTCTGGAATGGATGCATTTACCAAGATTGTGGATATATCTTAATTCATATTTACCACTGCTACCGGTGCTAATGTAGAGTGCAGTCAGTATCAGTATGCTGTTGCTGAATGCTCAGGGTTATGTTGCTATCTGCTTAGTCATGATTCATTTATCTGATTCTTTTTGTCTTACAACTTTGTGTCAGCATTGTGTCTGAATTGGGACATATTCCAGCTCTTATTGATATCAGATAGCTTTTTAATAGGCATGAATATGGAATCTGCAGGCGGTATACTTGAGGCATATGCTTTAATTTGAGTCAATCATGCTGCCTTTATATGTGACAAGTGGTGAACCTGCGGGTATAGGTCCGGATATCTGTTTAAGCCTTGCAGAACGTGTGGATGAACGGCCGGTGGTGGTGCTGGCAGATATGAGCCTGTTAGAAGCCCGGGCACACTGTTTGAACCAGCAGGTGAAGCTGGTTGAATATACAGGACAAAGCTGTTCGTCAGAAAAAGGCCAGCTTTATGTGGAGCATGTAGCTTTAGAACAGGAGGTTATTTTAGGAGAGCTGAATCCGTATAACTCCGCCTATGTGCTGGAGCAATTACGTCGCTCGGCTGATTATGCCATGACGGGCAAAAGTGTGGGCGTGGCAACGGCTCCCGTACAGAAGTCCGTGATGAATGAAGCCGGGATTCATTTTAGTGGACATACCGAATATTACCAGGAATTTGCGGGCGTGCCGCGCGTGGTAATGATGCTGGCCACCAAAACCTTGCGTGTTGCTTTAGCCACCACACATTTACCTTTACGTGCAGTGGCAGAGGCTATTACACCTGAGCGCTTGCATCAGGTAATTGATATTCTGATTCATGACTTGAAATCCAAATTTAAAATCCAGCATCCGCATATTTTAGTGTGTGGCCTGAATCCGCATGCAGGTGAGGGTGGTTATTTGGGTATGGAAGAAATCGAAGTGATTAATCCGGTGCTGGAAAGTTATCGTGCTCAGGGTATTAACCTCAGTCTGAGCCTGCCTGCCGATACTTTATTTACGCCGGAAAATTTAAAAGATGCCCATGCAGTTCTGGCGATGTATCACGATCAGGGCTTACCTGTGTTAAAATCTCAGGGCTTTGGTGAAGCCATCAATATTACTTTGGGCTTACCGTTCATCCGTACTTCGGTCGATCATGGCACAGCTCTCTCCCTCGCAGGTAGTGGTCTTGCAAAAAGCTCAAGCTTGCATGTAGCTGTGGATTTAGCGCTGGATCTGGCGCGTCAGTGATCTTGTCTTTTTTACACGTTGGAAATGTCTATGTATCAAATTAATGCCTTAAACCCGAAAGATGAAGGGCATCATACGCGCAAGCGTTTTGGTCAAAACTTCTTACATGACCAACGTGTCATTGCTAAAATTGTCCGTTCTGTGAACCCGCGTCCTGGTGACAATATTGTGGAAATTGGACCAGGTCTGGCTGCTTTAACCTCTCCGTTAATTGGTGAATGTGATGCCTTGACGGTGGTGGAACTGGATCGTGACCTGGCAGCAGGCTTACCGGGTCGTGTGCCTTATCCTGAACGCTTAACCATTGTAGAAACCGATGCGTTGAAATATGACTTTACTGAACTTTTTCAGGAAGGTCGCCCGTTACGTGTCGTGGGTAATTTACCTTATAATATTTCAACACCTCTACTGTTTCATCTCTTGGAATTTGGTGAAAAAGTCAAAGACATGCATTTTATGCTGCAAAAGGAAGTGGTAGATCGTATTACGGCCGTGCCGAATAGCAAAGAATATGGCCGTTTGTCGGTGATGATTCAATATTACTGCAAGCCGACTTTCCTGTTTGAAGTCCCACCAGGCTCCTTCAATCCCCCGCCAAAAGTCACTTCTGCAGTATTCCGTTTAGAACCTTATGTAACTAAACCGATTGTGGCGAAAAATGAAAAAGCCTTGGCACGTCTGGTCGCGCATGTATTTACCCAGCGTCGTAAAACCTTACGTAACAGCTTGAAAGGAATGCTGGCAGAAGAAGGCTTTGAAAAGGCGGGGGTCGATCCGATGGCGCGGCCAGAAACCCTGACACTGGCTCAATTTGTTGCATTATCAGATCAAATGGTAAATTAATCTTATGGCACGCATGGTTCGATACAATTACGTGATTGGTGATGTGCAGGGCTGTTTTGCAGCCTTGAAAGCCTTACTGAAAGAAATTCGGTTTGATCCTGATCAGGACTTTATCTGGTTTGCTGGCGACTTGGTGGCGCGCGGAGAAGATTCGCTGGGAACACTGCGTTTTGTTAAAAAGCTGGCTGATTATGGGGCTGCTGCAACGGTGTTGGGCAATCATGATCTGACCTTACTGGCTTATGCACGTGGGATTAAACCGATTAAAGATCAGGACAATGTCCGTGATGTGATTGATGCCATCGACAGTGATGATCTGATTGACTGGTTGCGCAAACAGCCACTCTGCCTGTTTCCAAATCCACAGACCATTCTTACTCATGCCGGTATTCCAAAACTATGGGATGCGGCTAAAACGGCTGAGCTGGCCCAGGAAGTCGGAACAGTCATTGCTGATGATGACTTTGAAATTGTGGATGCTTTCCTGAATGAGATGTTTGGTAAAGAGCCATCTTTATGGTCGGATCAGCTTGAAGGGCATGAACGGATCCGCTGTATCGTTAACTATTTGACCCGTATGCGTTTAACCGATGCAGCAGGACGTCTGGATTATAGTTTTAAAGACGCGTTGGATGATCCGATGCCGGAAGGCTTTAAACCCTGGTTCGAGTTTGAGTCGCCTGCGGCACAGACCCATCAGATTCTTTTTGGTCATTGGGCTGCCCTGCAAGGCCAAACAATTACTGAAAAAATTCAAAACGTAGATGGTGGTTGTGTCTGGGGCCATCAGTTAATGGCTTTTCGTCTTGAAGATCAGCAGATGTTTGCCATTGATAATCCGGTCGCATGACGCCCCACATAAAAAAGCCACTTAAACGTGGCTTTTTTATCATTTATAGCTTGAGTGGGTAACGAAGTCAGATCTGGTCAAGGTGGATTGCCCAGCCGCTGTTATATCCTATACCCCTATAAAAGCTCTGCATACAATACGAGCTCTCCCCCGATTTTAAGTTTTAGTTCATTAACATCTTTAAATGAATTGCGCTAAACGCATGTATTGATATAGGTGTTTTATTCCAGACGTATCCAGGTTTGTGTACGACCAATCGCTGAGATGCCGATATATCCTCGTAAAAGCAGACGTTTGCCATTGGCAGACTGCTTCACTTTCAGGTTATAGACTTTGCCTGAAAGCGGATCAAGGATTTTGCCTGAGGAGTACATGTTTTGACCATCAGCTTTTAAGTTCTGAAAGATATCTAAACCGAGAATAGGCTGATTGGTATAAGGCGCAGGGCAGTCTACGCATTTTTCCCGGGGTGTATAGCCTGGACGCGGGGTAATTTTTGTGATTTTCCCCGTATATGTGCCGTTGTGTTCCTGGCGAATTTCAATCAGTGCTTTAGGTGATCCCGTTTTATCGTCAATTTGCTGCCAAATACCGCTCAGACCTTGAGCAAAAAGTGCTGAGCTGAATGAAAGTAAACCTGCGAGTGATGCCCATATTATACTTTTCTGCATCTTTATTTCCCCCTTGACCACTTGTCATTCAAGTGCCGAATCTAATTTTTTATATGCGATATTGGCCTAGATTCTGCAGTTGAATACTGGTTATTTTTTTGGATTTGAAACGTTTTTTATTCAGTTTTATGCTTCTGGCGCAGGCCTTAAACTAGTCGTGGCGAATCCATGTTTGACTGCGGCCGAGTGCAGAGACACCCACATAGCCGCGTAAAGTAATACGCTTGCCATTCGGGCTCAGTCTGGCTTTGGTGCTGTAGATTTTTCCTGAAAGCGGATCCAGGATTTTACCTCCCACGTAGTTGTTCTCGCCGTCTGCTTTAAGACCGGTCAGTACGTCTAGGCCCAAGATTGGTTTATTGGTATAAGGGGCAGGGCAGGAAACACAGGTTTCTTTCGGGGTATAACCTGGACGCGGGGTAACTTTTATAATTTTAGCAGTATAGCTGCCATTTGATTCTTGGCGGATTTCTAAAACAGCTTTTGAAGAGCCTGTTTTGTCATCGATGTTTTTCCACAGCCCTGTAATATCATTGGCCCAAATCATGCCTGAAAAGCTGCTCAAGAGAAGGGCGGAAACCAATTTAATCTTTTTCATTAAAATCATCCTTTACTTTATGACAAAATACAAATTGATAATAAGCTTAATTAATAGACTAAACAATCATTTAAAAATGATTGTTTAGTCACATTTTTTGCAGAAAAAAGATAAATGATGGTAGCCATATTGCAGTGAAAACCGCATTGACCGCCATACCGAATGCAGCATAGCGTCCTGCAACACTGCCGCGCTGCCATGCCTGTGCCGTGCCAATCGCATGTGCTGCCAGTCCCAATGCCAGGCCGGAGGCGCGTTCATCATTGATATGCCTTAAAATAAACGGTGAAAAAGCAGCACCGATCACACCAGACAGGATCACAATTAAAATAGTCAGGCTGATAGGGGCTTCAAGTAAGGTGGCAATATTGATGGCAATCGGTGTGGTGACTGCACGAGTGGCAAAAGCCATAATATCGGTAGAAGACATGTGCAGCAGATAAGCCAGTCCCATCGGTAAAGCCACGGCACTGATACTGGCAAAGATCAAAATCCCGATAATGGCTTTTAAAGGCAGGTCATCATAGCGCATGGCAGCAAGTGGAATCGCCAGGGCAACTGTTACGTAACCGAGTAGATGGTTAAAGATCGGATTGACCTCATCCATATAATGCTCATAAGGAACACCGAATCCGAACAGGATGAGCAGTACCAGAAACATGGCAAAAACAATGACTGGAATTTGTGGAATGAAACGGTTAAGCGGCTTGGCCAGCAGATAAGCGATCAGGGTAATCAAAAAACTATACAGAATAGAGAGCATGGGGGATTCCTATAACCAGCGTTTTGCCATTTTGGCGTAGATCCAAAGAGGAAGAAGCGTGCTCAGGCACAGCACCAGCATAAAGGCTGGAATCTTTTGTCCCAATTGGATCAGCATGATCAAAGAACCCGCACTAATCGGCAAAAAGGCAAAGGCACTTTCTTTCATCAGTTTATTATTGGTATCAATCAGACGTGGAGGCAGTTTGGAAAAATAACGCCATGCAAACAGTACAATCAGCAGACTGATCAGCCCGACCAGATTTCCCAGTTCAGGATGATTGAGTTGAGTCATGATCCATACTGAGCCTTCACGAAAAACCACAATCAGCAGTAGAGTGGCGATCCATGCTGGCCAGTCGATATTTTTTATCCAGTTCATCAATTGTAGTCATTTAATAAAAAGTTTAATAATCAAGTTTTACTCGATCTTGGTCTTGATTTCAAATTCTTCCAGTGGGCGCTTGAATTGTTGCGCCTGCTTGCCAAGAATATCTTCGAGGGGTAAATGCGCCTGTTTAATCAGTTGTTCCAGTTTTTGTGGCGCAATCCGGATATTGAGATGCAGGTGGCCTTCTTCATCATAATGTTCAGACTGAATGACGTTCAGGCTATATAACTGATTACGCAACTTGCCATGTGCATGCTGCAGAACCAGCTCAAACGACTGAAGTTGCCCCATCAGAGCTTCATGTACAGCCTTACGCAATAAATCAATACCCGCGCCACTATGGGCTGAAATATACACCCGCTCAGGCAGGCCCGGTTGTCGGTAAATGATTTTTGGCTCTTCACCACTACAATCAATCTTGTTGTAGACACGCAGCATCGGTACATCTGCCCCGATTTCTTGCAGGACTTTTTCGACCGCTTCAATCTGTTCCACCATATCTGGACTGCTGGAATCGATCACATGTAACAGCAGCGTGGCTTCCAGGGTTTCTTCGAGCGTTGCTTTAAAAGATTCCACCAGCGAGTGGGAAAGATTGCGGACAAAACCTACAGTATCGGCCAGAACCAGATTGCCAATGCCGTCCCATTCCAGATGGCGCAGGGTTGGATCGAGGGTGGCAAAGAGCTGGTCGGCGGCATAGACATTGCTGCCGGCTAGAATATTAAACAGGGTGGATTTGCCGGCATTGGTATAACCCACCAGAGAAACTGTCGGCACAGCCGCTTTTTGACGGGCAACACGCCCTTGGGTGCGGGTTTGACGGACTTTATCCAGTTTGGCTTTAAGCTGACCCATACGAATCCGCAGCAGACGGCGGTCAGTTTCAAGGAGGGTTTCCCCGGGGCCACGTAAGCCAATCCCGCCTTTTTGACTGTCAAGATTGCCACGGCTGCGAATCAGACGTGAAGATAAATGCTGTAACTGCGCCAGTTCAACTTGTAATTTCCCTTCATACGTCCGAGCGCGTTGGGCAAAGATATCCAGAATCAGCTCAGTCCGGTCCACAACCCTGCATTTCAACATGTATTCAAGGTTACGGGCCTGAGCCGGAGAAAGTGCATGATCAAAAATGACCAGATTGGCATCCAGCAGTTTGACCTGTTCGGCAATTTCTTCAGCCTTACCTGAACCGATAAACAGCTTCGGGTCCGGACGGAGGCGCTGTGTATGAATATGTTGCAGAATTTCAGCATCAGCAGATTGTGCCAGCAAGTGAAACTCATCAGCATCCAGGTCTTCCAGTATTTGTACGCTCACACTGACCAGTATGACCTGTTCTTTTCCCCGATGTTGCTCTACATATTCCACTCAGCACATGCTCCATTGTAAAATTTCATTTTAGTTGAAAATGAACAGAACAGATACGGGCATACAAGGCTTTCTTTTAAAGCACCGTGACAAACAGTTGTGCAAGTGTTACCAGAACACAGGTATAGACCAGAGTTATGCCGAGAATAAATTTAAGTGCTTGTGCCGGTGGAATCATTTCATGGCAGGACTGCTGGGTTTTTTGCATAGTTTCATCCTTTTTTGCTCTGATATTTCGATGACTTTTTTTATTTGATTTAAAAATCATATTTAAATTAATGCGAGAAATGGCATGAGAGGCTTTTTATTATCAATGCAAGTTAAGATTGAAAAGTATAGAATAAGTTTAATTCGTGGATATTCCCTGTATCTTGTTTAGGATTTAGTGATCTTTTTATGCACCCTACTGTACACAATCAAACAGCTGAGATAAGCGGCTTTGCAAAATTCTTTCTCTATTCCAGAAAAATCTTTGCATCCGTCACCACAATCAGTGAAGGGTTTTATCTGGTATACCGGCATAGCCTGCATAAACATCCGAATAATCCAAACAATACACGTTATGTGCAGTATTTTTGCCGTCAGTTGTGCAAGGTCTTTAATATTGAAGTCAAAGTGCATGGCACCATTCCACGTGAGCCTGCCCTGTGGGTAAGCAACCATATTTCCTGGCTGGATGTTGCAGTTTTAGGCTCGGCTGCCCGGGTGTTTTTTCTGGCCAAAGCCGAAATCGAAAATTGGCCGGTATTGGGGAAGTTGGCCAAAAGTGGCGGAACCTTATTTATTAAACGAGGTTCGGGAGATTCGGTAAGAATCCGTGAGCAGATTAGCGAGTTTTTAAAGCAGGATATTCCGGTCTTGTTTTTCCCGGAAGCCACAACTTCGGATGGTCGTTCAATCAAGAAGGTGCATGGCCGTATTCTAGGAGCTGCAATTGAAGCGCAGCGTCCGGTTCAAATCTGCCTGCTGTGTTATGTCAATCAGCAAGGGCAACTGGATATGGTAGCGCCATTTATTGATAACATCAGCTTTGCGGCCCATGTGCAAAATGTACTGGAAATGCCGAAAGTGACTGCGCATCTGATGGCTTTGCCGGCTATTCCGACAGCAGGACTGACCGTTGATACTTTGACCCCGATAGTGCAAGACCAGATGTTGCAGGGCTTAAAGGAATTACACTCCAAAGTGCTGAAAGAATCGCATTAAGGTCATGGTGCTGACTAAAAAAACCAGTCAGCCGGGGTAGCGACTTGTCATATTGATTCAGCAGTTTTTGAGTTCCATATCGTTTACATAAAGCCTTCAATCGGTAGCCAGGACAGGAATTTTAAGGACGCCCGCTGATACCATTTCATCCCAGGTTCTTTGGTAAAAGTTTTGGTCTCTCCATTTGCCTTGCTGATTTTCCAGTTAATCTTCTGATTGGCATCCAGTACCAGCTTATACGCATATTTACTTAAATTCTGGTCCATGGTGCTATGTACCGCACGGGCCAGAGCAGGGCTGTTTAATACAACTCCGATTTCAGTATTTAAATAGGCAGAACGCGGGTCAAAATTAAAGGAACCAATAAAGACCTGTTTCTGGTCCAGGGCCATCATTTTGGCATGCAGACTGGAACGGCTTAGGCCCTTGAGACTGACTTTGGCTTTCTTGGCGAGTTCTTCAGTATTGGCATTCAGGTGATCTGCATCGGGTGCAGCCAGAAATTCATACAGCTGTACATCATTTTCCAGCAGGTTCTGACGGTATTTGGCATAGAAGGCATGCACAATCGAGACGTCATTGGCTTTATAAGAGTTGGTTAAAACACGGACTTTAATATCATTGGCTGCCAGTTTTTTTAATCGTTCTGCCCCCAGTTTTTCAGGCACAAAATAAGCGGAGACAATATCGACACTGTGTTCAGGTTTTTCCAGACGTTGTAATAACTGAAAATTCAGATGATCCTCAGTCTCTGCTTCTGCTTTGATTTTGGCAGGAGAATCTTTGACTACTTCTGCTTCTACCCAGTCCAGCTGGATGTTATGTTCCAGCCATTTATCAAAGGCCTGGGAGCGATTGGCCAGATTCAGGTAGTTTTGGGTATAGATATCCTGACCATGGGCTTCCAGCTGCTGTTTCAGGCTGGGGAAACGCAAGGTGTGATGTCCGGGCTTAACGATCTGACGAACCGGATAAGCATATTCATCATTCCAGTATTCATCAAAAGAGTGAATGATTTCATCTGAAGCTGCCCCGACCAGCATCACGTCTACATCAGAAAATTGATAGCTGTCACTTACATTGTAATATTGATTGCTCATGTTGCGACCGCCAATCAGCGCAATCTGGTTGTCGGCAATAAAGCTTTTATTGTGCATGCGGCGGTTGATACGTTTTAAGTCCAGCACCATGTCCATGGCCCGGTATTTACGGAAGCGGTAAGGGTTATACAACTTCACATCAATATTCTGGTGCTGATCCAGCGCCAGATAAATACCTTCCATTTTCTTGGCATTATTGTCATCAATCAGCAGACGCACCTGAACGCCGCGATCTGCAGCCTGAATCAGGCCATGCAAGGCCAGGGCACCGATCCGGTCGTTATCCCAGATATAATATTGCAAATCCAGACTACGCTCTGCTTTGTGAATCAGCTGCATCCGTGCAGCCAGGGCTTCCAGGGGGTCATATAGTAGGTGGTAACCGGTCAGGCCCAGGTTCTTGTCGCGTAGGGGGGTAATGATCTGTGCCAGACTGGTTTGGCTGGTATCTGTCTCAAAGGCCATCTGACTTGGCTGCTCAGCCTGTTTGGGCAAAGTGCTGCATGCGGGCAAGCCGAGCACCAGTGTTGCACTGAGCAACATTCCGGTACTCAAGCGGCGACGGGCAGTAAAAGCAGTAGATGTGGCTTGAGTGCGGAAAGCAGAGGTCATAGACATTAAAGTTTGAAAAATTTGAATTGAGTATAATGGCCAGCTATGAAAAGATAAATATAAAGCCAGTCATATACTGGTGAACTTGATAAGGCGATTGTATGTGGGATAGCAGTTCCGTATTTTTTTATTTTTATATAGGGATGGCGCTTCTCGCCTTCTGGGCAGTGTATCAGGCATGGTCCAGCCAGTCGCGTACGGAAACTATACATCCTTTTAAAGCGTTTGCCCATCTGCTGGCTTTTTATCTGGCCTATCTGCTGATTCCTCTGGTGTTCTTTAGTATCTATGCTGGCTGGACGGGCTATTACTCGCCACATGAAGCGATTTTTATTTTCCTGATTACCAGCGTGCTGAGTTATGCGCGTTTTATCGAGCCGCATATCATTCGCATGAAAACCATGCGCTATCAGATTAATCCAGACAAGCCGTTGAAACAGCCTGTGCGAATTGCTCTGATTGCCGACTTGCATATCGGTCTATTTTCAGGCCATGAGCGTCAGTTAAGACAGATTGTACACAAGCTGAATCACCTACAGCCAGATTTGGTGGTGGTAGCGGGAGACTGGACCTACGAACCTGAAAATAAGCTGGCAGAAGAACTGGCAATTTTAAAGGAAATTCATGCGCCGGTCTATTCGGTGAATGGCAATCATGATGAGCAGTATCCAGGTCCTCCGATTCAGGCGTTGTTGCGCTATGCACTGGAAGTCAATCAGGTCATGGATATTGAAGGAAAGATGGTTGAATTTGACGAGTTTCGTCTGATCGGAGTGGGTGATCTGTGGGCGGGCAAAACCGATATGCGTTCAATGCCAGACTTACCCCAAGACAAGCCATGGGTGATCCTGTCGCATAATCCGGATACAGTGGACATGATTCCGAAATTGCCCATCCGGCCCTTGATGTTGTCTGGACACACACATGGCGGGCAGGTGGAACTGCCCTGGCTGACCGATTATGTGATGAAGAAAGTCTCCATTCTGGGACATAAGAAAGGTCTGTACCGTCATGAACATGCCGATGTATTTGTGACGGTGGGAACAGGTATGGTCGGGGTGCCGTTTCGTTTTCGGGTGCCCCCAACGATTGATATTATTGAATTGATCTAGCTTGTTTAAATAGAGCTGGATTGGCGTGGTTTTTAAAAGATAATCCAGACCAGAATAATTAGCAGTACGATGGCTGCCGCCGTCATCCAGATTTTCTTTTTAATCTGCTGGGTAGGAGTCGTCTCCGGGACACGCTGTGCGGCCACTTCCTGCTCTTTGGAAATACTCAGCTGAGGATGCTTCGGTAATTCTAGTGGCGGAGTCAGCAGCTGCATATCTTCATCTTCAGTAAAGCGTGGGCCAATTGTGTCATTCGGATCACGTTGCAGGGCCAGATCATGCTCACGTACAATCTCATCAATCAGCTGTCGAGCCTGTATTTCATCTAAAGGGGTGTGGGACCGAATATAATGAATCGCTTCCAGCTTTTTATCATCTTCCAGCAGAATAATAATTTCGACCAGCTGCTGCTGAGAAATTTGTTCAATAAGCTCCTGCATCTGTCTGCCTCATATTGAGATTCTAGTCATTTGATTGTTCCTGAAGTAGGCCGAGAGAAACAGCCGTTTTTTGTTGTGAAATCATAAAAAAAGCCAGCATCTTTATGCTGGCTTTGATCAGGATTTAAGCTTGAGCAGCCATTAAATCTGATTGTTGACATCGTCGTTTTTGGTTTCACGAATCAGCAGGAAGGCCACCAAAGACAGGAGGGAGGCTGCAGTCAGGTAATAGCCTACTGCGGACAGACCATATTCAGTCGCCAGTTTGGTCGCAATGAGGGGAGCAAAAGAGGCACCGAAAATCCCGGCTAGGTTAAAGGTGAGCGCAGAACCGGTATAACGTACCGAGGTCGGGAAAATTTCTGACAGTACCGTACCAATTGGCCCATAGGTCAGCCCCATAATCGCCAGACCAATACACAGGAACAGGAAAACAATCAGCGTATTACCAGATTCCAACATATCGGCAAAGAAAATCCCGAAAATAGCAGAAGTTACACATACCCCAATTGAGGTGGTTTTACGGCCAAATTTCTCTGCCAATACTGCAGATAAAGGAATAAAAGCTGCAAAACACAGCGTCGCCACCAGCTGTAATTTCAGGAATTCTTCACGCGAATAACCCAATTGTTTGGTGCCCCATTGCAGTGCAAATACTGTGGTCAAATAGAACACCACAAAGGTACAGATCGCGGCAATTGTGCCGAGCACCAGCATTTTCGAATGATTCTTAAATACCTGAAAGAAAGGAATGTTGACTTCTTTTTGTTTATCCAGCACTTTCTGGAAGGCCGGAGTTTCATGCAGTTTTAAACGAATCCATAAACCGATAATGACCAGCAGGGCGCTAGAAATAAAGGGAATACGCCAGCCCCAGGTCATAAAGGCCTGTTCGCTCATAAATGCGCCCAGCGTCAGGAATGAGCCGGTTGCCAGAATGAAGCCAATCGGTGCCCCAAGCTGCGGGAACATGCCATACCAGGCACGTTTGCCTTCGGGTGCGTTTTCGGTCGCAAGAAGAACCGCCCCAGACCATTCACCCCCCAGACCTAAGCCTTGTCCCAAACGGCAGAGTGCCAGAAGCAGAGGCGCGGCAATTCCGATTTGGGCATAGGTCGGGAGTAAACCGATGGCAACGGTAGAGATCCCCATGGTCAGCAGTGCTGCAACCAGGGTAGCCTTACGTCCAATCCGGTCGCCCAGATGGCCAAAAAGTGCTGCCCCAATCGGGCGGGCAATAAAGGCAATTGCAAAAGTCGCCAGCGATTGAATCGTGGCAGTCATTGGATCTGTACTTGCCGGGAAAAACAGATAGGGGAAAATAATAACAGCAGCTGTGGCATAAATATAAAAATCGAAGAACTCGATTGTGGTGCCCACCAAGCTTGCCGTTAAAACACGAAATTTTGAATTGGTCGCTGTCGTTTCTATGGCAGCGATAGTTTCTGGAGACGCCATGAATAACCTTACACTTACTAAAAATAAAAAATTAGTTTTAAAAGCGTAATCTTTTTAAAAAAGGCGTAATTTTTTAAAAAAACAACTGCAATCTTCTCGTTTCTGCTCGCTCAGGGTCACTGAAATGGAGAAAGAAGAAGATTAAATCACGTACAGATAGATAGACAGAAAGTGTGATCCTGCCCCTATCAATACAAAAATATGCCAGATAGCGTGAGCATATCTTACCCTTTTTAGAGCATAAAACAATGCACCTACGGTATAAGCCAATCCCCCAATGATCAGGAGGGTTAAAGATTGAGCACTCAGATACTGCTGCATATCATCAATGACCAGAACAGCCAGCCAGCCCATGAGCAAGTAGGCGATCAGAGAAAGCTTCTGGAAACGATGAATGAAAATAAACTTGAACAGTGTACCGAGTGCAGCAATGATCCATAAGGCAATCAATAAATATTGGGCTTTGGCCGTGGGAATGGCAATCGACAGAAAGGGGGTATAGGTACCGGCAATCAGATAGTAAATTGCTGTATGGTCGACTTTTTTATAAAAATAACGACGGTCTGCCGAGGTCGACATATGGTAGAGCATGGAAGCGGAAAATAATAACACCATACTGAGTGCATAGACCCATAGTCCGATCCAGGGGCCTGTACTTAAATAAGACCCTTTAACAATCAAAAGAATACCAGCAATAATAGCCAGCAGTGCACCCAGGCCGTGACTGATATAATTAATCCTTTCTTCAGCCTGATCATAGTCTTCTGAAATGAGGGGCGCTTTTTGCATGGTCATCATTCTAATTTAAATATACATTTGTATAGTAATTCAATTTTGCTTTTAGGTTAAGAAGAATTAAACTTGAACAGTAATTTATATCAGGTTTTTCTTATGTCGACATCGACTTCTCTTTCGGTTCAGGAACAGCAATTTCTGGAGGCTTTCCAGCAAGCTGTTGAAACTGATCATTTTGATCGTCTGATTTTGAGCCAGTATAAAGGTGAGCTGGAACAGTTAGAGAAAATGATGTTCAGGGTGATTGCACTGAATGAGCAGAAGGTGTTGAGCTGTCTGTATCGCTATCAAACTCAGGATATCACCAAAAACTATCCTTTGACTGATGCCTTGGCTCAGGTAACAGATGCACTGGCCAGTTGCAAGCAGGCGAATTTATTAACCGATCAGGAAGAGTTACAGCTGAAAAAAAACAAGAAAAAAGCCATGCTGACCCGCAGCAAAACCCAGTCAGGCCCTGCAAAAGTCAACCACGGGCAAGGCCATGACCGGATTAAGCAGCGCTATGTTGATCAGGACAGTCCATTTTTGCAGTATTTGGGGATTACTGATCAGAATGAACAGATCATTCCAAGTATGGCGCGCAAATGGAAACAGATTAATAAATTTGTCGAAATTTTTTCCGGTGCATTGGCGCAAATCAAGGTGTCCGAGCATGGCTTGAGGGTGGTGGACTTTGGTTCTGGCAAAGGCTATTTAACCTGTGCGTTATATGCCTATATGCAAAAATATGGCCAGACCCCGTACGTGACTGGAGTAGAACTTAATCCGAAAATGGTCGAGTTCTGCCAAAGTGTTGCGCAGCAGTCTGGTTTTAATCAGCTGGATTTCTTTCAGGGCGATGTGAGAACGTATGCACCAGAACATCTGGATGTCATGATTGCCCTGCATGCTTGTGATGTGGCGACGGATTTTGCTATTCATAGTGGCATTCGCCTGAATGCCCAGATCATTATGTGTGCACCTTGCTGTCATAAAGAATTAAGGCCCCAGCTGCAGGCGCCGCAGGTCTTGAGCCCAATGCTGCAATTCGGGATTCATGCCGGACAGCAGGCGGAAATGTTGACGGATACCATTCGTGCGCTTTTGCTAAAAGCCTATGGTTATGAGACCAAAGTCTTTGAATTTGTGGCGCTGGAACATACCAGTAAAAATAAAATGATTCTGGCTACCAAACGCAAAGATTATACGCAACCGGATCAGGCTGTGCTGGCTCAAATACAGGCCTTAAAAGAGATGTACGGTATTCAGAAACATTCACTGGAATTGTTGTTAAATAATCAGTGGGATCAGCAAGGGATTGGCTCGAAATGCTAGACAATCATAAGCTTCGTATTGCCTCTGGTATCTGGGACGATTTAGCCCCCGATGCCAAGGCAATTCGTGAAGCTGTGTTTATTCAGGAGCAGCACATTGCCCCGGAAGATGAATGGGATGCAGAAGATCCACTAGCGGTGCATTTTATTGCTTATTTACAGGAACAGCCCGTTGCAACGGCACGTTTACTGGCAAATCATAGTATTGGTCGGGTGGCCGTCATGCAGTCCGCACGTGGATTAGGCATCGGGCAACAGATCATGCAGGCCATAATTGCTCAGGCCAAAGCTGAACAGCGTGAATATGTCAAGCTTTCTTCCCAAGTACATGCGCTGGGATTTTATCAAGGCTTAGGTTTTGTCGTACAAGGGGAAGAATATCTGGATTGTGGAATTCCGCATATCGATATGTATTTAAAACTAAGTGATTAAAACTCAAATAAAAAAGCAAGGAAGAACCTTGCTTTTTTTTGAATATCTTGATTTTACTGCCCATGCCCTGCGTCATGTTCCTGCTGAACATTTTCTTGCACTGATGGGTCCTGCAGGACGTTGGCTCCAGCTGCCTGGCGCGCTTCACGGTCTGCCTGAGCTTTGGCCAGAGCTTCTTGCGACATCACCGGTGCATTCTTAAAAGCATGTTGCTGGGTATTCTGCTTGTTTTGCTGGCTTGGCATGTAATCTGGTTCATTACTGACTGCAAGCCAGAAAAAGAGCATGAAGAATCCACTCAAGATGCAGAAAATAATTAATGCTTTCCAGCCCCAAGGTGATTTTTCAGGTGAACTGTGATCAGTCATGTGCAAGTCCCTGTAGTGGATGTTTAACTTGTGTAACTTTATAACATAAATTGAATAAAAACGAATCAAAATCTCTGTGAAAGAGATGATTTCAGCTGACTTGTATGATTTTAACCTGTCAAAAAAAGAGAAGTTCAAAACTTCCCTTTTACTGGCTGCCTATGCAAATGCTTTTGCCTGACTGGCATGTTGCTTTAATAACTGTGGCACTTTAAAGCGTTCACCATATTGCTGCTCCAGCACTTCAGCACGAGCAATGGCCTTATCTAGTCCATATTGGTTCAGGAACTGTACAGCGCCTCCTGTCCAGGCTGCAAAGCCAATACCAAAGATCGAACCGATATTGGCATCCACCACCGATTCAAGCACACCTTCTTCCAGACAGCGCACGGTATCCAGCGCTTGTACAAACAGAAAACGGTCAATCATTTCCTGTTCGGTGATCTGAGTATCTTTTTGCCAGTGACTGAGGCCCGACCAAAGCTGCTTTTTACCGCCTTCAGGATAGTCATAGAAACCGGCACCGGCTGCTTTACCTTTACGGTTAAATTCATGAATCATCCGATGAATCACTTCATCCGCTGCCGAGCTTGGTCGCTCCTTACCTTGAGCCGCCATTGCCTTATAGGTTTCTGTGGCTACATGCTCTGAAAGCGTCAGAGAAACTTCATCCTGAATTGCTAGCGGTCCGACAGGCATACCAGCTTTAAGTGCCGCCATTTCAATACGCGCGGGATGAACCCCTTCTGCCAGCAGACGTAAACCTTCCTGAACGAAGGTGCCAAAGACACGGCTGGTAAAGAAGCCACGGCTATCATTCACCACAATCGGTAATTTACCAATCTGCTGCACAAAGTCAAAAGCTTTGGCCAAAGTTTCAGGCGAGGTGTTGTGTCCTTTAATAATTTCTACTAGCTGCATTTTATCCACCGGACTAAAAAAATGCAGACCAATAAAATTCGCCTGATTTTGCGATGCCTGAGCCAGGTCACTAATTGGCAAGGTCGAGGTATTAGATGCCATTACGCCATTTTCAGCTAAAAAGGCTTCAGCTTCCTGAATCACACGAGTTTTGAGTTCCTGATTTTCAAAAACAGCTTCAATGATGAGATCACAACCCGCCAAATCTTCAGAACTTGCCGTGGCCTGAATCAAAGCTAAAATCTGCTCACGTTTGTCCGCAGTTAATCGGTCTTGGGATACTTTTTTATCTAGTAGTTTCTGACTGTAGGCTTTGCCTTGTCCAGCGGCTTCAAGCGATACATCTTTGAGTACCACCTGAATGCCTTTGCTGGCGGTGGCATAGCTAATTCCGGCGCCCATCATGCCTGCCCCCAGAATACCCACCTTGTTTGCCTGCCAGGGTGCCCAGCCTTTTGGACGACTGGCACCAGACTTGATGGCATTCATGCCATGCCAGAAAGTGCCAATCATATTCTTGGCCACCTGACCGGTGGCAAGAAAGGTAAAATAACGTGACTCAATTCTAAGCGCCGTATCGACATCGACCTGTGCCCCTTCAACAGCAGCAGAGAGAATGGCCTCAGGTGCCGGATAACAGCCCTTGGTTTTGTCGCGTAGCATGGCTGGTGCAATGGCCAGCATTTGTGCCACAGCAGGAGAGGCCGGCGTGCCACCCGGAATCTTGTATCCTTTCACATCAAAGGGTTGTTGAGATTGCGGGTGAGCCTTGATCCAAGCCACAGATTTTTCCAGCAATTCTTCTGCCGAGTCCGCCGTCTCATGGATCAGGCCCAAAGTTTTTGCCTTCTCGACACTCAACTGTTTACCTTCCATTAGCAGGGGAAGTGCACTTTGCAGGCCCAGCAGGCGAACCATGCGTACAATCCCGCCGCCACCCGGCAGTAATCCCAGTGTCACCTCAGGCAAGCCAAACTTGCTCTTGGGATCATTGAGTGCAATCCGGCGATGGCAGCACAGCGCCAGCTCCCAGCCCCCACCTAAGGCTGTGCCATTCAAGGCGGCCACCACAGGAATGCCGCGCGTTTCGATATAACGCAGTTTGGCTTTCATTCCTTCAATCATATGGAAAAAATCAGTGGCCTGTTCAGGAGTGGCCTGAATGAGTTCATCCAGGTCACCGCCAGCAAAAAAAGTTTTTTTGGCGGATCGAAAAATAATCCCGCTAATATGCTCATCTGTCTGGAGCTGGGCAACGGTTTCATCTAGGGCCTGACGAAAGTCGGCATTCATGGTATTGGCAGACTGATTCGGAGAATCAAGGGTTAAAATGACAATATTATCTGCAGTTTTTTGATATTGAATTGCGCTCATACATTTTTATCCAAATAATAATTGATGAATTTAGAATTATTGTCCTTACTCAAGTTTAGAAACTTCCATGATTGTGGAGGCGATCCAAATTCATCTGAATTCTGGGTCTAACCCTAAAGTTCAGGCTACTAATACAAAATGCACTTCTCATTTGGCAAAAGTAGGTGAAGCCCTGGTCATACACACCACCTGTTTAATTGTGTCATTTAGCTGACTAGCCCGCAGACACAGGACTCATATGATGATCGGTAGCGTGCCTATGACGTTAACGGGCCTTAAATGCCTTCGGGTATTTAAATTAAACCAGTTCAATAATGGTGGCGATGCCCATGCCGCCGCCAACACATAAGGTGGCCAGACCACGTTTTTTGCCCTGACGTTCCAGTTCATCCAACAAGGTGCCCAAAATCATTGCACCAGTCGCCCCTAGGGGATGTCCCATAGCAATCGCACCACCATTCACATTGACTTTGGCAGGATCAACCTTCATTTCATGGATAAAACGCAGCACAACGGCAGCAAAAGCTTCATTGACTTCAAATAGATCAATGTCATCCACTGTCAGTCCGGCTTTGGCCAAGGCTTTGCGCGCAGCCGGAGCAGGGCCAGTTAGCATAATGGTCGGATCAGCCCCCACCAGTGCAGTTGCCAGTATTTTGGCACGGGGTTTAAGATTGTGCTGTTGAACGGCCTGTTCAGAAGCCACTAGCACCACAGCGGCACCATCTACAATTCCGGAAGAGTTGCCGGCATGATGCACGTGCTGGATACTGCCTACTTCCGGATATTTTTGTAGGGCGATGGCATCAAAGCCCATCTGTCCCATCATGGCAAAACTAGGGTTGAGTGTGCTCAACGCCTCTGCTGTGGTATTGGGTTTAATAAACTCGTCTTGCTCCAGAATTACGACACCGGCTTTATCTTTGACAGGAATAATAGATTTATTGAAATAACCCTGCGCCTGTGCAGCTGCTGCCTTTTTCTGGGATTGCTCAGCAAACTGATCCACATCCGCACGGCTATAGCCATCAATACTGGCAATCAGGTCAGCGCCGATCCCTTGCGGAATAAAATCACAGGCCATATTGGTTTCCGGGTCCAAGGCCCAAGGCCCACCATCTGAACCCATCGCTACACGAGACATAGACTCAACGCCACCTGCAACGACCAGATCTTCCCAGCCAGAACGGACTTTCTGTGCGGCCAGATTGACAGCCTCCAGCCCCGAGGCACAAAAACGGTTGATCTGTACACCGGCCACGTCATTGTCCCAGCCCGCCGCAATCGCAGCAGTTTTGGCAATATCCGCACCCTGATCCCCAACTGGTGTCACGCAGCCCAAAACAATATCATCGACCTGCGCAGTATCCAGATGATGACGTTGCTGGAGTTCATTTAACAATGTGGTTAATAGGCTAATCGGTTTGACTTCATGCAATGCGCCGTCTTTTTTTCCCTTTCCGCGTGGTGTGCGAATGGCATCAATAATATAGGCCTCGCTCATACAATATCCTTTTTGCTTTACTAAAATTATTCTAATATTTCGAGTGTAATGATTAAATTTTGAAGTGCAATGACGAGAACGAACCAGATCATTTGAGCAGTTTGGTCAATAGGGATGGACAGAAAAAATAGATCTAAAAAAAGCCCAAGTCTGGAGCTTGGGCTTGGCTAGCTAATCACCCAGCAGGTGATTAGCTTTTACAATAAAGGTTTATTAAACCGATGTTAATGGTAACCATGTAACTGGCGATACAGACCTGGCGTAACACCCGTCCATTTCTTGAAAGCACGGTGGAAGGTGCTGGTTTCACTAAAGCCGACCTGCTGCGCGACATCTTCAAGAGTCAGATCCGGGTTGAGTAAGAGATGAATTGCAGCATCACGACGCAGCGCATCTTTTACCCCCTGATAACTCTTGCCTTCAGCTGCCAGACGACGGCGCAAGGTTTGCGGAGACAGATATAGCATGGAGGCTACATCGTTCAGGGTGGGCATTTCTTCGCCAATCTGGCTCTTCAATACATCACGGATACGTGAAGTCAGTGAATTGGTGTTTTTGAACTTCACCAGCAGTTGTGCTGGAGCGGCTTTCAGGAATTCTTCTAGCGTTTCTTCATTCTGGCGAATTGGCAAATCCAGATAGTCGGCTGCAAAAGTAATTTCAGTACGCGGCATATCGAACTGCATCACTGGGGCAAAAAACAGGGCGTCATACTCATCGGCATGGGCCGGACGCGGATAGCTGAAGTGGACACGCTCCAGTGGCAGGCGACGCTCAATTAACCAGGAAGCCAAGCCATGCCAGATCATCAGCATACTTTCGGTAATAAAGTGATCCGGATCCATCGAGTTGGGAATTAAAGGAACCAGACGGGCTTCGTGTTTGTCACGCTCCAGCGTCACGGACCAGTCATCACCAAAGAGTTTATAGAACTGAGAAGATAGCTCCAGTGCATCACCCAGCGTTTTGGCATGGATAATCAGCTGGCACATGATCGCAAAAGTACCCAAACGACGTGGCTGTTTGTCAAAGCCGACGTGTTCATCTTGAGTCACCATCCAGAGCATTTTAATAAAGCGGGTATATTGTTCAGGCGAAATACGGGCCTTGGGCTGATGCAGCAATTCTGCTTCAATCCCAACGTGAGACAATAAAGTATCGACATCCATGCCGAGGCGTTTAACACCAGATAAAGCTGCATTGACGAAATGGATGCTGATCGTATCACGACTCATGTTTAATCCTTCAGTCTCTTTAATGTTCACTAATATTTGACCTAAATGACAAAAAATAATAAATCAATGGCAATTTACAAGAAAGCAATTACCATTTTCTTACATGGTAAATTGCCGAAACTATCAAGGTAAATGGCTGAACATGACATTGTTTTCTGGTTTTTATGTTTTATGATAAGACAAAAAGCAATATAAGTAGAGTAAAAACGCCAATGTCCTATGCGCTAAAAGGATTGAAAGTCCTCGATTTTTCTACATTACTACCAGGCCCGTTTGCCACTTTATATCTTGCAGATCTAGGTGCAGAGGTTGTGCATATTGAATCACCGACCCGGCCTGATCTGGTACGTTTGATGCCGCCTTTTGCACATGGGCAGGCGACTACCCATAGTTATCTGAACCGAAACAAGCATTCTGTGGCACTGGATTTGAAGAATCCGGAGCATCTTGAGCAGATCCGGATGAGAATTGCAGATTATGACATTGTGGTTGAACAATTTCGTCCAGGCGTGATGCAGCGGCTTGGCCTGGATTATCCAAGTCTCAGTGCTCTCAATCCTCGTCTGATCTATTGTTCGATTACCGGTTATGGCCAGACCGGCTCTTATAAAAACCGGGCGGGACATGATATTAACTATCTGGCTCTATCAGGAATTGCCGGGCATAGTGGCCGGATGGAAAGTGGACCACCGGCAATGGGTATCCAGATTGCCGATGTTGCGGGTGGGTCCATGCATGCGCTGGTTGCAATTCTGGCCGCCGTGATTGAACGGCAGAGCAGTGGCCAGGGGCAATATATTGATATTTCCATGACCGATTGCGTTGCGACCTTAAATAATATGGCAGCTTCAGCCAGTCTGGCAGCTAACCAGCATCAGCAGGCCGAATCGGGCTATTTAAATGGCGGTACATTGTATGACTATTATCAGACGCAGGATGGACGTTATCTGTCGATTGGCAGTCTGGAACCGCAGTTCATGCAAGGGCTGGCACAGTTGCTGGAGCTGCCGATCATTTTGGAAAAAGGAACCTCTTTTGCTCCTGAAGATCATGCTCAGGTCAAGCAGGCCATTCAAGACAAAATCCGCTCCCAGCCTTTAGCCCACTGGCAAATGCTGTTTGCTCAGGCGGATGTGTGTGTCGAGCCGGTATTAAAACTGGAGGAAGCCTTGCACTCCGAACTGGCGCAGCAACGGGGATGGGTCGTACAGGTACCTCTGAAAATGAATGATTCTGAACAAAGCCAAGCCCAGCTGGCTTGTCCAATCAAATTTTCGCGCTCAGCCATGCGTTATGATTTTATCGGTCAGGCTCTGGGAGAGAAGCAGTACTGGTAATTTAAACCCAGGTTAACTCCTTTATGAAAATAAATGCTAAAGATCTCATAAATAAATCATTTAGCTAAAAAAACAGCAGAAGTGACGCTAAAGCTTTATATCATTGAATCTAAGGTAGGCTTATCAATAAAATCGCTATGAAATATGTATAAAAAGCATTTTATTGATAGTTTTAATCTCGCTATCCTTGCCAGCGATATAATAGAAACTACTAGCTGTACGCCATGTATTTATATACTGATTTCGATCAGCAACTGATTAATGAACGTGTTGCACAGTTCCGTGACCAGACGGAACGTTATTTAGCGGGCAAATTGACGGAAGAAGAATACCGTCCGCTCCGCCTCCAAAATGGTCTTTATGTCCAACGTTATGCACCGATGCTGCGTATCGCGGTACCGTACGGCCTGATGAATTCTAAGCAGCTGCGTAAAGTGGCTGATCTGGCTCAAGAATATGACCGTGGCTATGCGCATATCACCACCCGTCAGAATATCCAGTTTAACTGGCCAGCGCTGGAAAATGTACCAGACATGCTGGCGGAACTCGCGACGGTACAGATGCACGCGATTCAGACGTCAGGCAATTGTATCCGAAATACTACAACGGACCAGTATGCCGGTGTGGTGGCGGGCGAAATTGCTGATCCGCGTCCGACCTGTGAACTGATCCGCCAGTGGTCAACTTTCCATCCGGAATTCGCCTTTTTGCCACGTAAATTCAAGATTGCCGTATCTGCACTTGAAGAAATTGACCGCGCAGCCACTGCATTCCATGATATTGGAGTCTACATCGTAAAAAATGCAGCAGGTGAAATCGGCTATAAAATCAAAGTCGGTGGTGGCTTGGGCCGTACGCCAGTGATTGGCAGCTTTATTCGTGAGTTCTTGCCACGTGAAGATTTAATAGCCTATCTTGAAGCTGTCCTGCGCGTGTATAATCTGCATGGCCGCCGCGACAATAAATACAAAGCGCGTATCAAGATTTTGGTGAAAGCATTAACACCACAAGTATTTGCCGAGAAAGTTGAAGCTGAATTTAAACATACAGTGAAAACCCTGAAAATTGATGCAGACACCTTGGCGAAAATGGATGAGAATTTCACGCCATTTGACTATCAAGACTATGCAGATGAAGACTTCACTGAGCTGTTTGCACAACATCCAAAGTTCAAGCAATGGTTCAACATCAATACCAATGCACACAAAGTCACCGGCTATCGTATAGTCACGATTTCCCTGAAACGTGCCGGTATTGCGCCGGGTGATGTTTCGACTGAAGAAATGCAGCTGATTGCAGATCTTGCAGACAAGTATACCTTTGGTGAACTGCGTACCACGCATGAGCAAAATATTGCATTGGTAGATGTCCCGCAAAAAGACCTGTTCGAGTTATGGCAGACTCTGGATCAGCATAATTTGGCGCGTGCGCATATCGGTTTCTTGACTGACATCATCTGCTGTCCAGGTGGCGATTTCTGTTCATTGGCGAATGCCAAATCGATTCCGATTTCTGAAGCGATTTCACGCCGTTTTGATGATTTAGATACCATTTATAACTTGGGTAAACTCGATCTGAATATCTCAGGCTGTATGAATGCCTGTGGTCATCACCATGTGGGTAATATCGGTATTTTAGGGGTCGATAAAAAAGGCGCTGAGTTCTACCAGATTACGCTTGGTGGAAATGCAGACCACGATGCTTCGATCGGTGACATCTTGGGGCCATCATTCGCTGCCGACGTCGTACCGGATATTATAGAAGAAATTCTGAATACCTACCTGGATTTACGTCAAGAAGGCGAGGAGTTTATTGATACGTATCGCCGTATCGGCATCAAACCATTCAAGGAGCGTGCATATGCTTAATACCGCACTACCTGTGCTCTCTAAAGATGGCACGATTACCGACAATACATATCGGCTCATTGGTGAAGATGGTGCATTGCCACAGGGTGATGTGGTGCTGACTGTCGAACAGTTAGACCAGATTGCCAATGTTTCTGGTAAAAAAGCATTGTACCTAACGGTTGATGCTTCACCTGAAACCCATGAATTTCCGCTTGACCAACTTGATGCCATTTTTATTGAGTTTGCAGGTTTCAATGATGGCCGTGGTTATTCATTTGCTGCATTGCTGCGCCGTCAAGGTTTCCAGGGCGAGCTGCGTGCCACCGGTGATGTGTTCAAAGACGTTTTGAACTACATGAAGCGTTCTGGTTTTGATACTTTCGTGATTAAAGAAGGTAAGGATATTCAGGAAGCAGCTGCTGGCTTAGGTGATTTTACTAACCCATATCAGGCCTCCACTGCAGTATCAGAAGCGCGCTATCAAACAGGTGCTTAATCGGCACTGACTTAAAAAGCCTCCACACGGAGGCTTTTTTGATTTAGCTATTTATATAGCTTTAAGTTGACAATTGATCATCCAGTGAATTCCAAACTGATCGCTAAAGGCGCCATAGAGCGCACTCCAGAAGGTTTTTTCCAGCAGCATTTCATTTCACCCTGCCGATAATGCATCAAAGCATCTTTGGCCTTAGCCTGTTCATTTGCCTCCAGATGAATAGAAGTGTAGTGACTATTCCCTGGCGTGAACACGGTATTGGTTTGCGCGCAAAATTTATCATTCGCATCGGATGCCATCAATTCTGTATCCTCATTCATAGGTAGAGCAATATGCAGAATCAGATTTTTATCGCCATCAGAAAGGTTCATCATTAGTAGGAATATCTCCATAACGGATCAGCGTTGAAAACTCACCGCCAAACACGGAATGGTAGAAGCGAAAGGCTGCTTCGGTATTAGCTTGAAAACTGGGATAGTGATGGAGTCGTATTACAGGACTCCTTTTGTGTTGTGCTCTTTTAGTCTAAGCAGCTTTGACTCATCTTGCATAAGGAAAACTACTAAAAAGGTAAGCGAAAAAATCCTCCAGATTAGGAGGATTTTTAACCCCCTCTCCATGGGAGAGGGATGGGGCAGGGGCAGAGGTTAAAGTAATTCAATCGCCACTGCAGTTGCTTCACCGCCACCGATACAGAGTGCAGCAATGCCTTTCTTGCCACCTGTACGTTTTAGCGCATGAATTAAAGTCAAGATAATACGGGAGCCTGTAGAACCAACCGGATGGCCAAGTGCACACGCGCCACCGTTGATGTTGACTTTTTCTGGATCTAGCTTGAACTCATCCATTGGGCACATAGTGACCATGGCAAAAGCTTCATTAATTTCCCAAAGATCTACATCTTCAGTAGTCCATCCGGTTTTATCCAGTACTTTTTGAATTGCCCCGACTGGTGCAATGGTAAACTCAGATGGATGCTGAGAATTTGAAGCATAGGCAACAATTTTGGCTAAAGGCTTTAAATCTTTTGCTGCTGCATTGTCAGCCGAGGTGATTACTAGAGCTGATGCACCATCTGAAATCGAGCTGGCATTGGCTGCAGTAATCGTACCGTCTTTGGCAAAAGCAGGACGGAGCGTTGGAATTTTATCGATATTGGCATTAAAGGGTTGTTCATCTTTATCAACCACCACATCGCCTTTACGGGTAGACACTGTTACGGGTACGATTTCATCACTAAAGTAGCCTGCATTGACAGCGTTCTGCGCGCGCTTCAAGGAACGGATTGCAAAGTCATCCATCTGTTCACGTGTATAGCCCTTTGTATTGGCCATATCCTGAGCAAAAGACCCCATCAGGCGACCTGTTTCAGCATCTTCCAGACCGTCCAGGAACATATGGTCTTTAATTTCGCCATGCCCCATACGGAAGCCGCCACGAGCTTTGGCCAAGACATACGGTGCATTGGTCATGGATTCCATACCACCCGCAACCACAATGTCAGCAGAGCCGGCTTTAATCATATCGGCTGCCTGCATAACAGCTTTCATGCCTGAACCGCACAGCTTGTTAATGGTGACGGCACCTGTTGAATCAGGAAGACCCGCTTGACGCATAGCCTGACGAGCAGGTCCCTGTTTTAATCCAGCCGGGAGTACACAACCCATGATGACTTCTTCAATATCGCCTGGCTGCAAGCCGGCACGTGCAATGGCTTCCTTAATGGCTACCGCACCGAGTTCAGGTGCAGTAACACTGGCTAGGCTGCCTTGAAAACCGCCCATTGCGGTACGTGCACCATTGACAATTACGATGTCAGTCATTGTTATATCTCCGTATGTGTTTTAATCAATTTTTTTCCAACTCAAGCAGTATAGGATAAAAAAAACAGGATTAAAGCTTTAATCATCACGAAATATAGACTGTAGGGTTTCCTTAGCAGCTAGACAGATGTTCAATCCGTAGATGCCCCATTTTGCTCAATACAATGCGTTGCTGAGCGGCTTGATAAGTAGAACAGTAATAAAAGCTGCCATTTGATCCAATCGGTAAGCCTGTATTGGATTGATAAGTAATACTAGGTGTACGTAGAGTACCCCGCCAGCTTAAGTTACCGTATTTAAGGTTTAATTGATCAATATGTAAAATATGTTCGCCTGGATCTACTTGACGGTTCCTATTTCTATCTATAAATACAATCAAGCTTTTATTCCATTGCGTTGGATGACAAGTTAAGGCATCCTGACTAGGACAGATCACTACATTTTGGTGCAGTACAGCTGCCTGGCTACGTGCAAAGCGATTTATGGAAAATAATTTAGCCGGAATAGCTTTGGCTTCTTGTCTGGAAAAGTAGCCATGAGCGTAAGGTAGTGCGATTGTCACCATAATTGCGATCAGCGCAATACAGATAATCAGTTCTACAAGCGTAAATGCTCTTGTTATTTTTATATACATAGAGTTACCTGAATTATATATTTTTTTATAAGAAATATGTTATTAATTATGCGTTTTTAGGCTGTATTGAATATTTTTAAAGAGTTCAAATAAGCCGTCAAAAAATAAATTGGTACTTAAAATAGGTGATTTGCGCTGTGAAATTGAGTAAAAAATTACCGAATTACAACGGAAATTGTAAGTAATTTTGTCAATAATTTACTTGATTAAATTAATCAAGCACTTGGAAAAATAATAAAGTGTTTGTATGATGCCATGTGAATAGCTTAAAAATAAAACTGGGGTAAAAAAGCCTATCTCAGGGTGGCCTAATATCAGGGCCTGAGCTTGAACAACAATTGTTATCTCTGGAGGATAAATCCATGAAAATGAGTCGTATTGCTTTAGCAATGCTTGTAGCAGCTCCTTTTGCTGCTGCAAACGCAGGCGTAACTGTTACTCCACTAATGTTAGGTTACACATTCCAAGACACCCAGCACAACAATGGCGGTAATGACGGTGAGTTATTAAATCCATCTCAAGGTGAAATGCAAGACGATTTATTCGTTGGTGCTGCGATTGGTGTTGAATTAACTCCATGGTTAGGTTTTGAAGCTGAATATAGCCAAGTTAAAGGCGATGTAGATTATGCAGCTTCTGGTGCAGAATACAAAGGTCAGAACATTGCAGGTAACTTCTATGCAACTTCTGATGTATTCACTGGTAACTATGACAGCAAAGTAAAGCCATACATGCTTTTAGGTGCTGGTCACTACAAATATGAATTCGATGGCGTAGATCGCGGTACTCGTGGTGATGAAGAAGAAGGTACTCTAGGTAACGCGGGTATCGGTGCGTTCTGGCACATCAACGATGCATTGGCACTACGTACTGAAGCTCGTGGTACTTACCACTTTGACGAAAAATTCTGGAACTATACAGCGCTTGCTGGTCTTAACGTAGTTCTAGGTGGCCGTCTGAAACCAGCTGCTCCAGTTGTAGAAGTTGCTCCGGTTGAGCCAGTAGCTCCAGTAGCTCCAGCTCCACAAGAGTTGACTGAAGACCTGAACATGGAACTTCGCGTATTCTTTGATACTAACAAGTCAAACATCAAAGACCAGTACAAGCCAGAAATCGCTAAAGTTGCTGAGAAACTGGTTGAATATCCAAACGCAACTGCACGTATCGAAGGTCACACTGACAACACTGGTCCACGTGCATTGAACGAACGTTTATCTCTAGCTCGTGCTAACTCTGTGAAGTCTGCACTTGTAAACGAATACAACGTTGATGCAGCTCGTTTGTCTACTCAAGGTTTCGCTTGGGATCAACCGATTGCTGACAACAACACTAAAGAAGGTCGTGCTATGAACCGTCGCGTATTCGCGACAATCACTGGTAGCCGTACTGTACTAGTGGAAGGCGAACAGCAAACAGCTCAATAATTTATTATTGAATGTTAAAAGGCGGCTCATATGAGCCGCCTTTTTTTATATTGATTTTTTGCCTACACTTGTCTTTCTAAAATTGAATTGAGTAAAGACATGAGTGTGGAAATTCCTGAGGATTTGCAAAAGCTGGAGGCCAATAGCGGAATTTTTGCAATCTGGATGATCTTTCATCATTATGGTATCGATTTACATATTCCAGACTTGGTGCAATTGACTTGCCATGATACTGAGATGGGAGCTTCGAGTATTGCATTAGCAGTGGCTTTAAGTACACTCGGATTGGATGTGAACTTCTATACAGAACCCGATCTCGATAAACAACCGATAGAAGTCGACTTTTATCAGAAAGCCGAAAAACTCAAACTTCCTGTGCACGAGTTTCCTCTTGCTTATGCGGATATTCAAGCTTATGTAGAACAGGGCACTTTTGTTATTGTGTTTTATGACACTTTAGAGGGTGTGGGAAATCATTCTTTAATTTATGACATCAATGCAAATGAAATCAGCTTCTTTGATAGTTTTGAGCCAATGTCCAAAGAGGTGTTTGAACAGCAGCGCCAAGTAGGGGGGATTTGTCAGCAGGTCATTGTGATTGATGACCGTCATTTTGTCATGCGGCATAATTAATCTAAAAGTGTAAAAAAAAGCAGCTATTTCAGCTGCTTTTTTAGATCACAAGAAATTATTCATTCCGATCAACTTTCATAGGTTGCACATCCATTTCCTGATAGGAAATCAGCTTGGTATTGTATTTCCATTTATAGCCCAGCCAGATGACCAGGAATAACAGAATGCCGATATAAGTTGACAATACGGCCAGCCATTCTCCTTCCAGAACCGCCTGATAATTCTGACCGAGAACCACAATGGCACAGAGCGTAAATGCAAACCAAGGTGCGAAAGGGAAGAACTTGGCACGATAAGCCAGCTCATCCAGTTTATAGCCTTGTGCAATATAGCCTTTGCGGAAGCGGTAATGCGAAACTGCAATTCCTAGCCAGACAATAAAACCACACATGCCTGACATATTTAACAGCCAGTTAAATACTTGTTCTTCACCGATAAAAGTCGTCAAGAAACATAAGGCGGCAATCGCTGTGGTGGCATAGAGCGCGTTCATGGGTACACCACGAGCATCGAGTAGGCCAAATATTTTTGGTGCACTGCCTTTACGTGCCATATCAAATAACATGCGGGTAGAGGAATACATGCCAGAGTTACCTGCCGATAAAATTGCAGTTAGAATCACGGCATTCATCACACTGGCTGCAAAAGCAAAACCGGCCTGCTCATACAGAAGGGTAAAGGGTGAAAGCGCAATATTATCTGTAGCGGCAGCCTGTAAAAGACGTGGATCATCATAGGCAATCAAGGTGCCGATAATGAAAATACAGACGATATAAAATAGCAAGATACGCCAGAAAATCTGTTTGATGGCAATTGGAATGGTCTTTTTCGGATCTTTGGATTCTCCCGCTGCCACTCCCACCATTTCAGTACCCTGAAAAGAGAATCCGGCAATCATCGCCACACCAATAAGGGCCGATAATCCCCCTACAAAGGGGGCTTCTCCCTTGCTCCAATTTCCAAAGACGCTTACCTCAGGCGTCATCATAATTTTGAAAATCATGAAGATGCCAATGATGATGAACACGATAATGGCAAGAACCTTAACCAGCGAGAAGAGGAATTCAGATTCACCAAAACCTTTAACGGTCAAGGCATTAATTCCAAAGACCACGGTCAGGAAAATGGCGCTCCAATAGAAGCCGGGAATATCCGGAAACCAGAATTTCATGATGAACTGAACTGCAACCAGTTCAAAAGCAACAGTAATTGCCCAGTTGTACCAGTAGTTCCAGCCCAGTGCAAAACCAAAACCGCCTTCCACATATTTGGTGCCGTAGGTGAAAAATGCACCAGATGTCGGGTTGTGTGTGGCAAGTTCGCCTAAGCTGGTCATCAGAAAGTAAATCATGATGCCGATTAAGGCATAGGCCATGAGCGCACCCCCAGGTCCGGCATTTGCAATAGTTGCTCCTGAGGCCAGGAACAAACCGGTACCAATGGAACCGCCGATGGCAATCATGTTCAAATGACGAGCACTCAGCTTACGCTGCAGCTGTGGACTGTGTTGAGTTTCGCTCATCATGATTCCTTAAAGTTTTTTTGAGTGCTGGCAAACAGCACTTTAAAGCCGCTTTGATCCGTTTTAACCGTACACTGACCAAAACTTTGCTCAATTAAAGTTGGGTAATTTAAGAAGCGGTTCGCCACAATCCATAATTCACCACCGGATTTGAGGTGGCGACGTGCAGTCTTGCACAGGTTCTCGCTGGCATCATAGTGTGTCTGGATCCCTTGGTGAAAAGGAGGATTACTGACAATGGCATGTAAAAATAGCGGTGCATCTTCAATACCCGAAATGGCTTTGATTTCAAGCTGCTGCGGACTCAGCTGATTTTTCTCGAAGGTCATTTGTGTAGAGGCTAATGCAAAAGCATCTACATCCAGTGCAAAAATCCGATTTTCTGGATTCAGTTTGGCTAGATAGGCGCTCATCACACCGGCCCCACAGCCAAAATCAGCAATCTTGCCTGAGCTAACCTGATTCAGATAAGGAAGAAGTACCGCAGTTCCTACATCCAGGCGATTTTGGCTAAACACGCCTGGAAGGGCGCACACCGTTAACTCTCCTTTAGGAGTCGGAACTGTATAGGTCTGAGCCCAGTCTGCCAAAGTTTTCGCTTCGACCGCGCAGTCTAAGGTTAATTGCCATAGTTGGCAATGACGCGCGCTATCTAGTTTAATGGCTTTACCATAGGCTTGTAATTGCTTTGCTGCCCGCTCTACGCCGCCTTTCTTTTCACCCACCAGAAAGATACTGCTTCCCTGTTTTAGCTGTACGGCCAGGTTATGAATCAAATAATTGAGTAATTCTTTGGATTTGGGAACAAAGATAACAGCTTGATCAAATTCTCCTGCAGGAATTTCAGTGCCAAAATGGACCTCTGCCTGCCGTGCCTGAAAATACTGGTAATCATTAAAGTTCCATGTCCAGATTGAGGGCTGGATCGACTCACCAAACTCAGCAAGAAGCTCATCGGTCGGTGCATTCAGTAATAAAATCCGACCTGACAAATAATCGTATTGTCTTAATAAAACTTCGCTTTTAGGATCCATAGATCTTTCTCCAATAGAAAAAACACTGTCCAAGTGGGGCTTAAACAGTGTTTTCTGGACATGCAATTACTTCTTTGTTTCTGGAAGTACAATATTTAAAATAAGTGCGGCAATACCGCCGGTCGCTACGCCAGAACTAAAAATATTACGGAATAGTTCAGGTAAATGTTCCAGGATTTGCGGTACCTGTGCAACACCCAGACCAAGTGCTAGAGAAATCGCAATGATCAGCAGGGCACGACGGTCTAAATGGACGCCAGACAGAATATTGATCCCTGATGCAGCCACAGCACCGAACATCACCATCACGGCGCCCCCTAATACGGCTTGTGGAACAGC
Organism: Acinetobacter sp. 10FS3-1; assembly: GCF_013343215.1. Classification (NCBI taxonomy): domain Bacteria; kingdom Pseudomonadati; phylum Pseudomonadota; class Gammaproteobacteria; order Moraxellales; family Moraxellaceae; genus Acinetobacter; species Acinetobacter sp. 10FS3-1. The sequence continues at coordinate 2,383,733 of NZ_CP039143.1, read as the reverse complement.
CTGAATGACACCAGCGACAGCAGGCAATAAACCCAGAATCACCAGAAGGGCTGCAATCCAGATACCAACGTAACGGCTAGCCACACCAGTCAGCTGAATGACGCCATTATTTTGCGCAAAGACTGAACTCGGGAAAGTGTTAAAGATACCAGCAAGCAGTGAGTTGGCGCCATTGACCAGAACACCGCCTTTAATACGTTTCATCCATTCTGGACCATCGACAGGTTGGTTTGACAGCTTAGAAGTTGCCGTAATATCACCAATCGCCTCCAGCGAGGTTACCAGGTAGATAAATGCCATGGGAATAAACAGGCTCCAGGAGAAGTCCAGACCAAAGTGCATTGGGGTCGGAATTTGAACCAGAGGTGCATCTTTGAGACCGGAAAAATCCAGGTGACCCATGAAGCCTGCCAGAATATAGCCGGCCACCAGTGCAATGAGAATGGCAGAGCTTTTTACCCAGGTAATACGTGCCCGGTTCAAGATAATAATCAGGGCCAGTACGGTGCATGACATGATGAGGTTGTCGGCATTGGCAAAAGTTTTATCGCTCATGGCCTGATAACCGCCCCCCATACTGATCAGACCTTCTTTAATTAAGGTCAAACCAATCAGCAGCACCACAATTCCGGTAACTAACGGGGTAATCAGTTTTTTAATCCAGGGCAGAATTTGTGAAACGCCCATCTCAATGAAGGCACCTGCAATGACCACACCGAAAATAGCGGCCATTACTGATTCGACCGGTGTGCCCGCCGCCACCATGGCAGAACCAATCCCAATAATAGGACCAATAAAATTAAAACTGGTTCCTTGCACAATTAGCAGGCCGGCACCAAATGGGCCAACTTTTTTAGATTGTAGAAATGTAGCGATCCCCGAAATGACCAATGACATGGATAAAATCATGTTGGTATCTTCTTTCGACACACCCAGTGCCAGGCAGATGAGTAGGCCGGGGGTCACAATCGGGACAATAATTGCCAGGAGATGCTGGAAAGCGGCTAAAAAAGCAATAAAAGGTTTAGGACGATCTTCCAGACCATACACCAGGTCAAGTTGATCTTTTGAAGGGGGAGATTGATTAAAATCAGACATGTGTCAAAGAAAATTAAGGCTGAGTGGCGCTATTCTAATCGAGTTACACGCCTTTACAAACTAAATGGGGACATAAGGAGAAAAAAATTAGTCCTGTAAATAAACAGCCACTATAAAAAATTAGTATTTTTCTGTATAATCTGCCCTCAAATTACATACGCATTGAATTTACATGTCAGATATTAAAACTCTCCGTAACATCGCCATTATTGCGCACGTCGATCATGGTAAAACTACTCTTGTAGACAAACTTTTGCAACAATCAGGTGCTCTCGGTGATCGCGCGGGTGAGATTGAGCGTGTCATGGATTCGGGTGCTATCGAAAGTGAACGTGGTATTACCATTCTTGCAAAAAATACTGCAATCAAATGGTTAGACAAACGTACTGATACTGAATACCGTATTAACATTGTGGACACCCCGGGACACGCCGACTTCGGTGGTGAAGTTGAACGTGTAATGTCGATGGTTGACTGTGTACTGCTTCTGGTTGACTCTCAGGAAGGTCCAATGCCGCAAACACGTTTTGTGACAGCAAAAGCCTTTGCGAGTGGTCTAAAGCCAATCGTGATCATCAACAAGGTTGACAAGCCAAGCGCGCGTCCAGACTGGGTTATCGACCAGGTATTCGATTTGTTCGATAACTTGGGTGCTTCTGATGAACAGTTAGACTTCCCGGTTGTTTATGCTTCAGGTCTTCGTGGTGTAGCGGGTCCTGCTCCGGATGAGTTGGCTGAAGACATGACTCCGTTGTTCCAAACGATTGTAGACATCGTTGAACCACCAGCGGTTGACGTTGATGGTCCGTTCCAGATGCAAGTCTCTTCACTGGACTATAACAGTTTCGTAGGTGTTATCGGTGTTGGTCGTATCCAGCGCGGTTCGATCAAATTAAATACGCCAGTTACTGTTATTGATAAAGAAGGTAAGACGCGTAACGGCCGTATCCTGAAAATCATGGGTTATCATGGTTTAGATCGTGTGGATGTGGAGTCAGCATCTGCGGGTGATATCGTTTGTGTCACAGGTATCGATGCATTAAATATTTCTGACACGATTTGTGATCCGAAAGCTGTTGAAGCACTTCCTCCGCTTTCTGTAGACGAACCTACAGTGTCGATGACCTTCCAGGTCAATAACTCACCATTTGCTGGTAAAGAAGGTAAATTCGTTACTTCACGTAATATCCGTGAACGTCTAGACCGCGAATTGATTCATAACGTCGCATTACGTGTTGAAGATACTGACAGTCCGGACCGTTTTAAAGTGTCTGGTCGTGGTGAGCTGCATCTTTCTGTGTTGATCGAAAACATGCGTCGTGAAGGCTTCGAGATGGGTGTATCTCGTCCGCAAGTGATCATGAAAGAAATCGATGGTGAAATGCAAGAACCGTACGAAAACGTGACTTTCGACGTCGAAGATCAGCACCAAGGTGCTGTAATGGAACAAATGGGTCACCGTAAGGGCGAGTTAACCAATATGGAAGTTGACGGTAAAGGCCGTATCCGTATTGAAGCAACGATCCCTTCACGTGGCTTGATTGGTTTCCGTTCTGAATTCATGACCATGACTTCTGGTACAGGTATCATGACTTCAAGCTTCTCGCATTATGGTCCGGCGAAAGCAGGTACTGTTGCGAAACGTCAAAATGGTGTGCTGATTTCTATGGTTCAAGGCACTTGCTTGGGCTATGCATTATTCACCCTACAAGATCGTGGCCGTCTATTTGCTAAACCGCAATTAGAAGTTTATGAAGGTATGATCATTGGTATTAACTCTCGTTCTGACGATATGACAGTTAACCCGACCAAAGCAAAACAGTTAACGAACGTACGTGCATCGGGTACTGACGAAGCCTTGACGCTGACGCCAGCTATCGAATTCACACTTGAGCAAGCGCTTGAATTCATTGAAGATGACGAACTGGTTGAAGTAACACCGAAGTCAATCCGCATTCGTAAGCGTTACCTGACTGAAAACGAACGTAAACGTAATCGTGATAAATAATCTTTAGACGATTTATCAGATTAAATGAACCGTAATCTTCCTGGAGATTACGGTTTTTTATTTTTGGATAGCATCCAAGCGTAATTTACCAAAACCCAGTAAATTAAATAAAAATCAAAAGTCCTGCCTCATGTATAATTCAGGACAAAACTTGATAAGAGTAGGTTGAAATAAGTTATGAGTATTCTTCAGGAATTTAAAGAATTTGCTGTTAAAGGCAATGTGATGGACCTGGCGGTTGGTGTAATCATTGGTGGCGCTTTCGGTAAAATTATTGATTCCGCGGTTGCTGATTTAATTATGCCTTTTATCAGCTGGATTCTAGGTGGAGATGTTGATTATTCAAACTGGTTCCTGGTACTGGGCGATAATCCAAATAACATTACTAATCTGGCAGCTGCAAAAGAAGCTGGTTTAAATATCTTTGCCTATGGTAACTTCTTGACGATTCTGATTAATTTCATTTTATTGGCTTGGGTGGTGTTCTGGCTGGTTAAAGTGATGAACAAAATGCGCCGTAAGCAAGAGGCGGAGCCAGCACCTGCAGCAACCCCGGAAGATATTGCATTATTGCGTGAAATTCGGGATGAGTTGAAAAAACGTCCTGAAGCTTAAGAGCTTGGGCTTATATAAAAAACGGCGCGTGGGGCGCCGTTTTTTTACGCAAATGCTCATTTTTATCACTCAAAAGCTCTTTCTCTGCCATCAGTAGAAGGAAGAAGCCGGGCTTAAAAATCCATCCGGAATTTAATTTCCAGCAAGTGCCAGCCGAACTGACTTTTGATTGGGCCATGTAATTCGCGTTCTGGCAAACTGAACACGGCCTTATCTATTGGCCCAACCAGTTGGCCTTTTTTTACATCACCGAGTTCACCGCCTTTTTTTCCGGATGGGCAAGTGGAATGTTGTTTGGCAATTTTGGCAAAGTCTGCACCGCCTTTAATTTTCTTTTTCAGTTGCTCGGCAGTGTCTTTATCTTTAACCAGAATATGACGGACGATAGCGGACTTCATGTTTTATTCCCCTGTATCACTGGCTTCGCAGCTAGCTTAACTGCTTTTAACGGCTGGCATTGTGGACAGAATACCGATGCACGCTGTCCCAGTTTGAGATTTTCAAGGGGGGTTTCACAGTTGACACACATCTCACCGGCACGGCCATAGGCCAGCAAGGTCTGCTGGAAATAACCGTTTTCACCCATGGCATTGGTATAGTCTTTGAGTGTCGAGCCACCGAGCTCAATCGCCTGCTTCAGAATGCGCTTGATTTCAAGGACCAGTTTTTCAACTTGACTTGGGCTTAGGTCTTTGGCGGGCTGGGCCGGATGAATGCCAAGATTAAACAGGCTCTCGGTTGCGTAGATATTGCCAACGCCCACCACGACATGGTTATCCATGATGGCAACTTTAATCGCAGTGTTTTTATTTTTTAATTTTTGCGCTAAATATGCAGCATCAAATGCTTCACTTAAAGGTTCAGGACCTAAAGTATCAATCAACTTCGTTTGTGAATACTCATCTAGCCACAAAATACAGCCAAAACGGCGAGGGTCGTGATAACGTAATTCAAAATCTTCAAACTGGATAATTAAATGGTCATGTTTACGTAATTCTTCATGCGGTTCACAGAGGCGAAAACTGCCTGACATGCCCAGATGCCAGAGCATACTGTCGTTTTCAAACTCAGCCAGAATATATTTGGAACGACGGTTTAGTCCGATCAGACGCTGACCTTGCAATTTGGCCAGATCATTTGGAATCGGCCAGCGTAGGCTTGGCTGTCGTACTTCGACACGTAGCACTTTTTGCTCAACTAAGGGTAATAAACTGGTTTTAGTGGTTTCAACTTCTGGTAATTCAGGCATAACACATCAGCAACAGGAGAATGGTATTAATATTGGGTGATTTGAAAGGGATTGCAAGTGAATCACGTTGGGGAGTGAGAAAAATGACCGATCATTGCCGACTTAGTGCATTTTAAAATAGTGCGATGTTTGAATAGGTATTTATACTTTTTATTCAGAAAGGATAAAAAAAGACTGGAATTTAAAATTCATGCAACGCCGGGGCTGATATCAGCTTCGAACCTGCACGAGCTGGTGAATCCAGGTGCTACAAAAAATAAGGATGATATGCCGGTCCTGGGACTCAGTCGCCGTATCATCTTTTAAAAAAGCAGCATTCACGTTATAAATAACCAGGTCTCAATGGCCTGTTTATCAGTTTTGCCTGACCCTGATTGAAAATGAATAAAAAGGAAGAACCCATGACATTATTATTTCAGCCTCTCCAGTTCGGTGCATTAGAACTCAGCAATAAAATTGTCATTGCACCTATGTGTCAATATTCTGCAACGGATCAGGGTGAAATTACTTATTGGCATGAACAGCAGTGGGCGAGTTATGCACTTTCCGGTGCGGGGCTATGTATTGTAGAAGCGACGGCCGTGCAGCCCGAGGGTCGGATCAGCTATGCCGATCTGGGATTATGGAATGATCGGCAGGCGGACCAGATCAAGACGTTGCTGACCAAAGTCAAATCCATCTCGCCTATGCCATTTGGTATTCAGCTGGCGCATGCCGGCCGTAAAGCCTCTACTGACAAGCCTTGGTCGGGCCGAGGGCAGTTCAAGCCCGATGAACCGCATGGCTGGCAAACCGTATCTGCCAGTAGTATTCCTTTTCAGGCAGATGAGCATCCTCCTAAAGCACTGAGTGAGCTGGAAATCCAGCAGGTCATTTCTGACTTTGCACACAGTGCCAAACGTGCCGTAGACGCTGGATTTGATCTGGTTGAGTTACATGCTGCACATGGTTATTTATTGCATCAATTTCTGTCTCCGCTGTCGAATCAGCGTACAGATCAATATGGTGGTTCATTAGAAAATCGTATGCGTTTGACTCTGGAAGTGTTCCAGGCGATGAAAGCAGTCGTTCCAGAAGGCTATCCGGTGGGTGTGCGTATTTCAGCAACAGACTGGATTGAAGAAGAGCCAAGCTGGGATATTAATGCCTCTATTGAACTATCTAAAGCTTTGGAAGCTCTGGGAGCTGCCTATATTCATGTATCCAGCGCAGGCCTGCATATAGCGCAAAAAATCGATATAAAACCAAGTTATCAGGTGCCTTTTGCAGCAGCAATTAAGCCCCAAGTCCAGATTCCGGTGATTACTGTGGGGCTGATTACTGATGCTGAACAGGCTGAGGAAATTTTACAGAAGGATCAGGCCGATGCCATCGCGATTGCCCGTGCCATTTTATATGATCCACACTGGCCTTGGCATGCAGCTGCCGAATTGAAACAGGAAATTAAAATTTCACCCCAATATTTACGTTCTGCACCTCATGGGCTAAATGGTTTATTTAAGCCTTTTTAAAGCCTGTTTCCCCGTACCAGGGCCTATAATCATGCTTCATTTGCAACAGGTTTTTTCATATGATCTTTTCGGTCATTGTACCTATCTTTCTCTTGGTGGGGTTGGGTTACCTCAGTGTGAAATGTCAAATCTTAAAAAAAGAACAGGTTGATACAGTTGGTGCTTTTGTTATTAAAGTGGCTTTGCCCTTGCTGTTCTTTCAAGTTCTGTCTTCTAAAGACCTGCATGAAATCTGGTATTTTGAATACTTTATGGTCTATAGCACGGTTACTTTAGTGCTGTATACGACCGGTTTCTGGATAATGCGTCGTCATTTCCAGAATAGTTTTTCACATAGCGCGATTTTATCTCTGGGTGCAGCCATGTCCAATACCGGGCTGATCGGGACGGCTATGCTGACCTTGCTGGTCGGACCACAAGCCCTGACCTATACTTCTCTGGTCGTTATTATTGAAAGTATGCTGCTGCTTCCTATGGTGCTGGTACTGGCGGCAATGGGTAGTCAGCAGCAATCCAATCTGGGTGGTATTTTGAAAAGTACCATCTTGCCGCTTTTTAAAAATCCCCTATTTGTCGGAGTCATACTGGGCATCAGCTGTGCCGTATTCGAGATCCGGGTGCCGGTTTATCTTGATCAGGTTTTTGCCATGATAGGACAAACCGCTTCACCGCTGGCACTCTTTGTGATTGGCGGCGGAATTGTGGGTACCAGTCTGAAATATGTAAATGTAGAAAGTTGTTATCTGGTGTTTTCCAGCAATATCCTGATGCCTTTACTGATGTATCTGGGGCTCAGCCAGTTGACCAGCTTAAGTCAGGAAATGATCTATGCTGGGACCCTGATTGCAGCCCTGCCGATGCCCACCTTGTATGGCATGTTGGGGCAGGCTTATGGTTTAAAGGAACGGACTTTAACTCCCTTATTGATGAGTACTATTGCAGGTTTTATTGTCGCCAGTGGACTGATTACCTTATGGTGGAGTTAAAAGCTGATATTCAAGAAAACGTCCGCATCAAAAAAGCTCCTGTTGGAGCTTTTTTCAGAACTGAAGAAAAAGGGATTAGCTTTTTTTCGCCGGTGCTTTTTTCTGCTCCGCAATCATTTTATCCACTGTGACCAAGGACTCTTTGGCTTGTGGAATATTTTCCTTTGCCAGTGCCGCAAAGATTTTTTTCGCTTCAGGCAGGTTTTGCGGCACGATGCTGCCATTGGCAAACATGTTGGCCACTGCCATCAGGGCAGGGATATAGCCTTTTTTAGCCAGATCCTGAATGCTGCTCAGCCCTTGCTGAACCGGCTTTTCATCTTTATTTTTAAAGCCCAGACTGATGTCATATAGTGCTTTGGCATGAATTGCCTGCAAATTGCCTTTATTCAGCAGAGGCTGTAATTTTTGCAGGGCACTTTTGTCAGAGGCGGGTTTACCTTCTGCAAACAGCAGCACAGCCAGATCAATGGTCGCATCATCAAAATTTGCAGCTGATGCTTTTTCTAAATGCTGTTTGGCTTTGGTCAGATCCTGTTTTAAGCCTAAAGTGCCAGCAGCATAGTTTTTTCCAAGGACATAATTCGCAACCGGATAGCCTTTGCTGGCAGCCTGTTCATAGAGCTGAACGGCCTTTTTCTCGTCTTTGACAGTCCCTTGGCCAGATTGTGTTAAATAGCCTAAGTTATATATGGCCTGAGCATTTCCCTGACTCGCCAGCTTGTTTAAGGCCTCATAGGCGCCCTTAAAATTATTGGCTTTAACCATTTCTTCAATTTTAGTAAATTGTGGATCAACTGGAACAGCAGCAGTATTGGCCAGCGTGAATTGTGCAGAAACTGCAAGAATTGCAGCGAGTACTAACTTTTTCTTCATGGTTCCTATAACCTTAATATTTTTTACACCTGATTCCATGGTGTGGTTTTAATCATTGTCCTTCCATCATAAAAGGATTTTGGACTTTGTAAATAAGGAATTTGTCACGAAATAAAAAACAGTTGTTTGACTGGTAAATAATTTAAAATTAGGCATTAATCTGTATTTTCAGCATCAATTATGCATCGATTTTATCTTTAAAGTCTGCAGATACTCCCTGAATACACAGTTAAAAAACAAGATTAAACGAGAAACAGAAACTAAAAAGCCAAGCGTAGAGGCTTGGCTTTTTGGATGAGTTTTAAAATAAAAGCACTTACTGCGGACGCGCCACATCGCCACTTAAGCTTTCAGGTAAATCCAAAACCGTCACATCCAGTTCAGTCAAAGCTTCAGGGCGGGCAACCACCAGTGCAATATAGCTATTTTCACATGCGGTACTGTTGACCACCTGGACACCTCGATTTAACTGTTCAGCTTGTGCAGGCGCAGGGCCTGTACCTTGAATGAGATGCAACCAGGCTTTTGGTTTGGCTTTAAACCACAGGCGTGCCACCACTTCCTGCCCTAAATAGCACCCTTTGTCGTAATTCACCCCTTCACGCTGATGCAGACGTAATTCCTGCGGCTGAAACTCTCCGGCAATATCTGCTTCAATCCAAGCTTGTCCGGCTCGAATAGCTTGCTGTTTCCACAGGGCAATATCAGCTTCGGCTGGGGAAAATTCAGTATGCTCACCGTGTAAAGTCGGATAAACCGTGCCGACTTCTTCCAGTTTCATTTTTGAAAAAGCCCCGAATTTTTTAATATGTTTGGCAAATTCTTCGGCTTGGTCTTGGGTGGTGACAATTTCAAAGCTTTCTGAATTGATTTTCTTTAGCCACAACCCAAACTGAATACGCCCTTTTAAGCTACAGATGGCAGTATAACGCGTCTGGTTTTCGGCTAATGCTTCAGTATTTAAAGTCACTTGACCCTGAAGGAATTTTTGCGCATCTACACCATTTAGAGTGAAGAGTATAAAAGCAGTAGATGTTGCCATGTTTAGCCTCTGGGTATATTTTCACAAATCATTAATCCTGATATTTTGCAACATGCAAGGCAGATAGGCAAACAAAAAGCCCATATTGCTCTAGGCTGAATAAAACTTGTAAAACTGCTCATTAATGAACACGATTGGGCTCTGCGGTAATAGGCAAGCTCATAGGAGGTGAGGGCAGTTTGCGGTTACAGTCAAATGTGTCATCGTAGATCCGCATAATTTCCATCATGCCCCGAGCTTCATGATCTAAAAGATGCAAAACAGAAAGTATGGGGTAATTGATCGATAGTTAAACCATCGTAGGTACTTGTCGTGACAGGAAGAAACTTAAGCTGATCGAAATCATTTTTTTCAGTTTCTGGTCCGACATTGTGAACAGGCTGCAATAGTTTATTGGACCATTCTTTGAGGGTTAGGCCCAAGACATCACGAACGCCAGCTCGAGATGTGTGAGTGGCTAATCCCTAGGAGTTAGGATTATTCAGTTCGGTATAATCTTCTATCCGATACAACCATTTGAATTAGCCTTGGTTGATGTATTGGTGGTACTGCACAAACGTATTGAATTTTTTCAACACCAGAATTTATTCACTGGAAGTATGAGCGTGGTTTTATCTTGCCACAGAATAACTATACGCCCCGAAGCCGCCAGTTCGCCATTTTCATTTTTTTGAAGGTTAGAAATACTGGGGTAAATATAAAAAATATAGATTTTATAAATGCTTAAAAGGTTTATTTAAATATATAGAATTCAATTAATTTTTACTTCAGCAAATCGATCTCATACTAAAGAATAGGAAGGAAATGCTAAAATTGCTTAAAAAAAGAACATTTAGAGCGGATATTCTAAAAAATATATAACAAAATGTTGCTGAAATGCGGATTTTTGCAACTAAGTATATGAAATATAAATGATTTGGGAAGTGGCTTTTCGGCAGTGTACTATGCCACTTAAGCGATGGTCATTCTTAACAACAATGATGTAGGAAAAAATGATGCAAGAGGCAGGTAAGCTATGAACAAAAAATATCGTAAACCGCTGCAAGGCACCCCGCTGGAATATTATGACGTGCGTCAGGCTGTGGAAGATATCCAGCCAGGCGCCTATGCCACACTTCCCTATACCTCCAAAGTACTGGCCGAGCAGCTGGTGCGCCGTTGCGATCCTGCCATTTTGGAACAGTCATTAAAAGAACTGATTTACCGTAAACAGGATCACGATTTCCCCTGGTATCCCGCCCGCGTGGTCTGTCATGACATTCTCGGTCAAACCGCACTGGTTGACCTTGCCGGTTTGCGTGATGCCATTGCCGAGCAGGGCGGCGATCCATCCAAAGTCAATCCGGTGGTACCAACGCAATTGATCGTTGATCACTCTCTAGCGGTGGAATATGGCGGTTTTGACCCGGATGCTTTTGAAAAAAACCGGGCCATTGAAGACCGTCGTAATGAAGACCGTTTCCATTTTATTGAGTGGACCAAAACCGCGTTTGAAAATGTCGATGTGATTCCGGCGGGCAATGGCATCATGCACCAGATCAATCTGGAGAAAATGTCTCCAGTCATTCAAAATCGTGATGGCGTGGCATTCCCGGATACTTGCGTCGGTACCGACTCGCATACACCGCATACCGATGCTCTGGGCGTGATTTCAATCGGGGTGGGCGGTTTAGAAGCTGAAAACGTAATGCTTGGCCGTGCTTCGTGGATGCGTTTGCCTGACATTATCGGGGTGGAGCTGGTCGGTCAGCGTCAGCCGGGCATTACCGCAACCGATATTGTACTGGCGCTCACAGAATTCTTGCGTCAAGAGCGTGTGGTGGGTGCCTATCTGGAATTCTTTGGTGAAGGTGCAGACAGCATGTCGGTGGGGGATCGTGCGACGATTTCCAACATGACACCTGAATATGGTGCAACTGCAGCGATGTTCTACATCGACCAGAACACCATTGATTATTTAACGCTGACGGGCCGTGAAGCCGAGCAGGTCAGGCTGGTTGAAACCTATGCCAAAGAAATCGGTCTTTGGGCCTCAGACATGACACAGGCGGAATATCCGCGTGTGCTGCGTTTCGACCTTTCTACCGTTACACGTAACATTGCCGGACCTTCCAATCCGCATGCGCGTGTTTCAACGGCGGACCTGAAAGAAAAAGGCATTGCCGGCAATTTAGAAGCAGCTCGCGCGCAAGAAGCAGAAGGCTTAATGCCAGATGGAGCGATCATTATTGCTGCGATTACCTCATGTACCAATACCTCAAATCCACGTAATACCGTGGCAGCAGGCTTGCTGGCACGTAAAGCCAATGAGCTTGGTTTGGTGCGTAAACCGTGGGTGAAATCATCGTTTGCCCCGGGGTCTAAAGCAGCGGCTTTATATCTGGAAGAAGCCGGAGTACTGGGTGATCTGGAAAAACTGGGTTTCGGTATTGTCGCTTATGCCTGTACCACCTGTAACGGCATGTCGGGTGCGCTTGATCCGAACATCCAGCAGGAAATTATTGACCGTGACCTGTATGCCACAGCGGTGCTTTCAGGTAACCGCAACTTCGACGGACGTATCCATCCTTATGCCAAGCAGGCATTTTTGGCTTCACCGCCTTTGGTGGTGGCCTATGCCATTGCCGGAACCATCCGTTTTGACATCGAAACAGATGCATTAGGGCATGACAAAGACGGTAACCCGATTTACTTAAAAGACATCTGGCCGTCGGATGAAGAAATTGATGCCCTGGTCAAAGAATCGGTTAAACCGGAACAGTTCAAGCAGGTGTATATCCCGATGTTTGATCTGGGGGAGCGTGAGCAGGCAGCAAGTCCGCTGTATGACTGGCGTCCGCAAAGTACCTATATCCGCCGCCCGCCTTACTGGGAAGGCGCACTGGCTGCACCACGTACACTTGCGAATATGCGTCCACTGGCAATCTTGGGCGATAACATCACCACGGATCATCTGTCACCATCGAATGCCATCATGCTGGATTCGGCAGCGGGTGAATACCTGCACAAAATGGGGGTGCCTGAAGAAGACTTTAACTCTTATGCAACGCACCGCGGTGACCATTTGACGGCGCAGCGTGCAACCTTTGCCAATCCGAAACTGTTTAATGAAATGGTGGTGCGTTCTGACGGCAGCATCAAACAGGGTTCAAAGGCACGGGTGGAGCCGGAAGGTGAAGTGATGCGGATGTGGGAAGCGATTGAAACCTATATGAACCGCAAACAGCCGCTGATCATTATTGCGGGCAAGGACTATGGTCAGGGCTCAAGCCGTGACTGGGCGGCCAAAGGGGTGCGTCTTGCCGGGGTAGAAGTGATTGTAGCAGAAGGGTTTGAGCGTATTCACCGTACCAATCTGGTCGGTATGGGAGTGTTGCCGCTGGAGTTTAAACCGGGCACGGATCGTAAAACCCTGAAGCTGGACGGGACGGAGCTGTATAGCGTGATGGGGAATATTGCGCCGCGTTCTGACTTAACTTTGGTGATTGAGCGTGCAACTGAAGATGGCAAGAATCAGATTGTTGAAGTCCCGGTGACCTGTCGTTTGGATACTGAGGAAGAGGTGTCTGTCTATGAAGCCGGTGGGGTATTGCAGCGCTTTGCACAGGATTTTTTGGAAGGCAATGTGGCATAAGACTTTAAGCTTAAAGTAATTGTTATTATTGTAAAAAGACCCTGCTGTTAAGTGGGGTTTTTTTATTTAAAAAGATTTTAAGCATATATGAGAGATTTGGGTAAATTAGTGAAGACACCTTTGCATCAATGTGTACACAAGTTGGTTTAATTCCAAATGGCTCAATAAGTGCTAAAACGGATTGCATTTTTATAGAGAGCTTCTGATTTCTCAAGACATTTTAGTAAATGAGCTTCACAAGTCAGCAGTAAAGTGCAACTGTGAGGCTAGGTCCCCAGAATTCTACTTCGCCCTCAATCACTCTTTGGCCATGTATGTTGTAAATGGTGTCACAGTAAAACCGTTTCCGCTCATGAACAACTTTGGTTACTGTAGCGATGATATCAATATCATTACTCTCATAAACCGGTTTCAAAAATTGCAAATTGAGAGTCTTTTTCGGGGGCTATGGTGTAGGTTAAGCTATGAGATCAATCTATATGAAAGTCATCTATCTAAGCCAGTTTCATATTTAATCCTTAAAAATGGCTACAGGACGCTTTGCAGCATCCTGTAAATACGGATTAGAATGAGCCGAAAAGCGTACCCAAAGTAATCGCTACAACAAGCGATACCAGTGGAATGGCAACCGTACACATGGCCACATTGCCATAAGATTGTTTGTGCGTCATGCCACAGATAGACAGTAATGTGATAACCGCACCTGAGTGAGGCAGGGTATCTAAACTGCCTGCCGCCAATGCCGCAATACGGTGTAATAATTCAGGGTTGATACCAGCAGCAGTCGCCATGGCCAGGTAATCGGCACCCAAAGTCGATAAGGCAATCGACATACCGCCAGAAGAAGAACCGGTAATGCCTGCCAAAATATTCATGGCGATGGCTTCTGAAATCAATGGATTACTTGATACATTTAGCACCATATCGCGGATAATCACGAAGCCCGCCAATGATGCAATAACTGCACCATAGCCCACTTCAGAAGCTGTGTTGAAAATTGGCAACATCGAACCCAACGCACCTTTGTTCACAGTTTCTTTTAAGTTATTCCATTTGCCCAAGCGTAATAAAATCAAGCTTAAACATGCCGCCATCAAGGCAATCACCAATGCCCACAAACCTGTTTGTTTGCTTGGATCTAAGTTTGGATAGAGTTCTTTGAACGAACTGAAGTCCATGCTGGGAAAAAGAATGTAGGTGAACAGAGCATTTACACCAATGACCAACAGCAAGGGTAAAAATGCCAAAAATACTGGCATTTCACCTTGAGAGCTCAAACCGTCTTCTAAGTTTTCTGCTTCTTGGGTATCAATACCGTATCCTTCGCCATTTTTATAGGCTTTACTGGCACGGCTTTGTAACCAGATGCAGCCCAAACCAAACATGATCAAACCGGAAATGGCGCCAATACCCGGGGCAGCAAATACATTGGTACCAAAAAAAGGAATCGGAATCGCATTTTGAATGGAAGGCGAACCTGGTAGAGCGGTCATGGTAAAGGTAAATGAGCCTAAAGCGATGGCACCTGGAATTAAGTGCTTTGGAATATTTGCCGCTTGAAACATAGACTTGGCAATGGGGTAAATAGCAAAAGCCACCACAAACAGTGATACCCCACCGTAAGTCAATACACCACACGCCAATACCACGGTCAAAATAGCTCGGTTATACCCTAATTTCTTCATGATCCAGTTTGAAATACTGGATGCAGCACCCGAATCAACCATTAACTGGCCAAATAAGGCACCCAATAAAAAAATAGGAAAGAATTTTAAAATATAGCCGCCCAAAGCAGACATAAAGGTTTCTGTGTACTGGGGCATCATATATAGCATGTCGCCAGAAAGAAAAATGGCAATCGCTGCCATAATTGGTGCCAAAATCAGTACTGAAATACCTCGATAGGCAAAAAACATCAGTAATGCCAATGAGATGAGGATTGCTAAAGTGCCCATTATTTCTCCCTGTTGTTATTTTATCGTTATCCCTAACGTTTTTTCTAAAAGGTCTAGGATCATGGTTGCCTTATTAACTTATTAAGCTGACACCCTTTTGACGCTAAGCCAGTTTCACCTTAGTATAATGATTTTAAATTAATCAATTGAGTTTATTAAACTAACCACTGTTGTTATACAGGTTTCATTTTCTGAGTTAGGCGTAAATTAAAAATAATGCCGTTACACGCACTAAAATAAATAATGCGATGAGCCAAGAAATATTAGTTCCACCGTATTATTGTAACTCTTGATTTATATTTTGATAGGAAGCTGTGTATTTTTTGTCTTTTGAGTTTTCTTTACAACAAAAAAATTATATTAAATGGGGTTCAACTAAGCCGAATACTGTAGCTATACCAAGCTAGAACCATTAGTTGATGTTTATTCACCAACCATAGATAACAAAAAAATCAAACCATAGCGATACATCTGATGTTAAACAAGCGTCATATATTGAAGTGTAAAGTCACCAATTGATCGCACTAAACTATTTGGTCTGCTTAATTTAAGCACTAGAGTCTATCACTTGGAATTAATTAAAAAATCATTGATGAAAATGCCCAGCAATATGAACTGCTACCACTGTGGTTTTGGCATGAGTATGGGGTCAGCCTCGGAGGGGATGAGTATTGTCCTAGGTGTGATGGCGGATCAGTACAATGCTGCAATGGCATTATGCGGTATAGATACTTTACGCATAATGGCGCAGTTACCTTACAGGTGGTCACAGGTTTTAACCCATAAACAATCAATCCTATAAAGATATTTTTGCCATTACGATCATTAAAACCATTGCTGTATTTGTAGTGATTGCTGCCTTTACTTGGTTGGGTGTTGTTTAAGAATTTAGAATGAAAAAATCAGACAACGGAGGATATGATGAGTCAACTGCTAAAAGATAAAGTTGCATTTATTACAGGTTCAGCCAGTGGTATTGGGCATGAAATTGCAAAGAAATTTGCCAAGGAGGGGGCTAAAGTTGTTATTTCTGACATGAATGTAGAAAAGTGCGCTGAGGCTGTGATTGCACTTCAAAAAGAAGGCTTTGACGCGTTGTCTGCGCCTTGTGATGTCACAGATGAAGAGGCATATAGAGCTGCCATTGAACTGACTCAAAAAACTTATGGCCGTCTGGATATTTTAATTAATAATGCAGGTTTTCAACATATCGCCCTGATTGAAGACTTTCCAACGGCAGTATATCAAAAGCTAATAAATGTCATGTTGGTGGGTTCATTTATTGGTATCAAGTATGCATTTCCAATCATGAAAGCCCAGCAGTTTGGCCGTGTTATTAATATGGCTTCGATTAATAGTTTAATTGGATTTGCAGGTAAGGCGGGCTATAACAGTGCTAAACATGGTGTGATTGGTTTGACCAAAGTCGCAGCTTTAGAGTGCGCCGGTGAGGGCATTACAGTAAATGCTTTATGTCCCGGTTATGTTGATACGCCATTGGTACGTGGTCAAATTCATGACTTGGCTAAAACACGCAATGTCAGCGAACAACGTGCATTAGAAGATGTGATTTTGGCGATGGTGCCACAAAAACGCTTACTGAGTGTGGAAGAAATTGCAGATTATGCAATTTTTCTTGCCAGTGATAAGGCGGGCGGTGTGACAGGACAAGCTGTGGTAATAGACGGTGGTTATACTGCCCAATATGATTAATTTATATTTATTTAACCGCGGATTCAAATTCCAAGTGCGGCACCTGTGTAGTGAGTCTTAAAGTTAGGTATATTCGCAGAATCATGAGAGCGCATGCGAAAGTAAAACCTGACTCAATCTTCATTTTATGAAATATCAGAAATTAATCGAGAGTATTAGTTCAAATTATCTGCATAAATATGATGTGTTTTATAATCAGGGATTAAGAATCATGGTTTAAGTAATTGGAATAGAGCAATCTAATGACTGTCGCGAAAGTTATATAACAAGTTGTAGTCAAGCTATCTGCTGACTTAGCAAGTTCACCTTGAAGAAAAAATAGCTGAATTTTTCCTTTGTGGTAACAAATTAACGTTACGTAAAAAAAATAGTCACTGTAGCTTGCTTAAAGTTCTGACATCCATACTCTTTGACTTTTTATAAAAAGAGAGGAGGAGCCAGCACAAGATCACAAAGCGCTTCAGCTGTAATGCAAATTGCAACCATTAAAGATGCTCCCTCAACCTTTATAAACCCAGCATAATTTTTCTGAAATCATTTCTTGCAAAAATGACATCATTTTTATTCAAAATAACCAATAGACAGCCCTTACATTTTGGATATACACTAAGTTCACCATTTCTAAAACCTATGGAGAGCAAAGATGGTTACAGCTGGTCAAAAACCCGGAACAGGCTTCTATTTTTGTGTCAAATGCGGCCACCGCACCTACTTAGAAATTGGTACTGATCGTTTACCCCCGTGTACCAAATGCCTTGGCAATCAATTCAACAATAAGAATGCCTAAGCAGCATAAATAAAACAGTTACTCCCTGTTTTAAAAAAAGCCCTATTACTCCATAGGGCTTTTTTGTTACTTTAAATCTAGAACTTTATAAAAAGCATCAAGCACTAGATGGGCATATATAGAGAAACAGTATTAGGTTTATGCCTTGGCGTGGCTTGGATACAGCCTACGGTTTGCACGTATTTTTTCCTTGTTGCTGATGAGTATTGCTGCTCTCATAGGATGGTTTGAACCTATGAGAAGTTTTGAGTATTTGGCAATACTATTCGTGGGTATCGCTTGGCGTATTGCTATCTTCTGTGAAATCGCAACTTACTATATGCCATGGGGCGATAATGTCTTAGACACCATAGCGACCCCGGCAAAAAGGCTCGCGGGCACACTCACCAGTATGGTTGTCAGTGGTGGAGCAATGTCACAGTTTGCCAGTTGGGCCAAGGCGATTATTGTAGGGAGTGGTACGGCAGGAACCGTATAAATGAGTACATTCAATGCGCGTGGCCTGTCGACTGTAACCCTAGGGAGTTCAATCGTGTGTTGTCTAACAAGAGGGAATAGATCGGCTTATTGTCCGTCTTGTCATTTTGAGTGCCAGTATTGGGCGTTGTTCTGGTTGTGAAGGTGATATGAGGCGTGCATTGGCTATAACAGAAGAAACAGGAAGATATAGATTGTTCTATGATACAAAGCTAATTTTCATTAATTTGACAGTAAGTTTTATAAAAACCTCCCATACCATTTAAAAAGCCAAGACGAATTTCTCAATCAGGCAAAATCTCTTTTTTAAACTATTTTTCTTATAATTAACTGTCTTTTTTATTCAATTTCAAAAACTATCATCTTTTATGAAAATGATTGATTTTTGCGCATTATCGGTTTAATTTTATAAACACATAATTTTTGTATGGTTTTTTGAAGGTTGAAAATTCTAAAAAAACATGGGGGAACTAAAAATGATAAAATTTATTGTAGATGAAAAACCGATAGCCCAAGGCATACACCTAATACACAATGCAACGCTCGGTTGTGAGGATTTACCCGCATTTGACGATCAAGTTGTGCTGGGGTATTTCGCCAATTATGCACTGGCTTATCAGCGTGCAAGAATAAATTGGCCGACTGAAAAAGTAGAAGGTTGTAGCAAATGCTGTGCTGTATAAGACCGGTCTAAAACTTAAAAAAATTAACTACTGAAAAAACTCCACTCCTAAGGTGGGGTTTTTCAATATCTGCTCATGCTTAAACTACTTAATTCTTATCTAGATGCTGAATTATATTGATTTTTATATATTTAATTTCACCTCGACTCTCAGAATGTCTGACTACACCAAAGCTATGATTAAGGCGAGAAATAGAATTTGAAAATTGATCGAAAAATCCCCATATAAACGATAAGACTTATAGTGTTAGGAACGGCTCAATTGCAACATTATCTCGATCTGAATCATGATTCAGGTGTGGCTAATTATCAGATTGGTAGAGAGTTTATTCGGGTTCAATTTAAGAAAAGCTCAAAAGTTTATACCTATAGCTATAGTAGCGCAGGCTATCAGCATGTCGAAAATATGAAGCAGCTGGCTCAATATGGCGATGGCTTGAATGCCTATATCAATCATCATACCCGTCATCTGTTTGTGCATTAAAGCTGTTCGGATTGTGGTGATCAAACTGATTAATCAAAAACTTTTATAAGCCTTTAATAATGGGCTGGATGGGCGACAGGTGGATTCGGCCTGACATTATTAAATCAGAGGCTGACTAGAGCGGAGTTATCTTTACAGTCCATCAGTAGAATTTAATCTAAGTACAATAATAGGCCATGCTTTTAAAATGACTGCTGTAAAAACTCACGTATAAAAATACCGTGAAAACTGGTTTTTCCAGAAGAAAATAGCATCAAATAAGGGAGAGGGGAAATATTTTTCGATTCATAGATGTCTAAAGAAATAAATTTTCAAAAATCCAGAAAATTAAAAAAACATAGGAAATTAATCCCGTCGGGTTTTATCTATTATATCTCTCAAGGGTGTGATGGGATCGAAAAGAGTAGCATGCTGTGAGCGGCGCAAAACGCGAGTGCAGTACGTACCCAAAAGGTCTCGATTCGGCTTAGGACGCTATAGATCAAAAGTTTATAGGCTATAAGATCATTTCTTACAAAGAGTGATAGTTGAAGTAAACCATTCAGAGTTTTCCCAACACCCTAAAGAATTCTCAAAGAATAACCAGAGAAGAACTAAAATAAATCAGCTGTTGATTATCCTTCCAGACTTACAGCATATACACATAAGCG
The DNA here is from genome assembly GCF_013343215.1 of Acinetobacter sp. 10FS3-1. Lineage (NCBI taxonomy): Bacteria > Pseudomonadati > Pseudomonadota > Gammaproteobacteria > Moraxellales > Moraxellaceae > Acinetobacter > Acinetobacter sp. 10FS3-1. The sequence continues at coordinate 2,363,966 of NZ_CP039143.1, read as the reverse complement.
TTCATTTCTTCTGCATCAATCTGCTATTTTAGCCTCAGACGCTTTGATACAGCTCATCTAAATCCCGCTGTATGAGTAGCGCTTTATAGGGTATAGATTTATTAAATGGAGTTTTTAATGAGCTTATTTTGAGACTCTTGATTACTTTAGAACCCCAACAGAGAGGAAGCTTTTATATAAATCAGCTTATAAAGGCTATGCGTTGCAGATTGAAGTCGAAACTATAAAAAATAAGTGTAAAAATATCAAAGGCGTTGATTGGAGGCTGATAAATCAGTTTATTCAAAAAAGCAGTCTGGGGAAAATCAAGTTGGCCAATCAGGGGCTGTTTAGTATTGAAGATCGGGATAGCAATACGCCCTATCTGAAGAAAGCCCGGATGGTATCAACAGTTGAATCCTATCTGGCAGATTAGCTGGTACTTTAGGGGGCTGGATTGACAGGCGGAAGACGGCTTGTTATTTTGCCGGTTTTCACCTGATTCTTCACTTGCACATGCCAATTAACGACGACTTTGTCTATGCTCCGCCACAGGACGCGCTACAGATTCTTTATGAAGATGAAGATCTGGTGGTGATTGAAAAGCCAGCCGGATTATTGTCAGTTCCGGGACGTTTGCCCGAGCATCAGGATAGTGCCTATTTACGCATACTTGACCAGTATCCACAGGCAAAAATTACTCACCGTCTGGATATGGCAACGTCAGGTATTTTAATGTTCGCCAAACATCGTGCGGCCGAGGTTGCGGTCAGTAAAATGTTTCAGGCAAGAACGGTCTCCAAACGGTACGTGGCCTTGGTGCAAGGCCAGCTCAAAGGCGAAGGTTGTGTAGATGTGCCCTTAATTACAGACTGGGAAAACCGCCCACGTCAGATGGTGCACTATGAGCTGGGGAAGGCAGCCCAGACCTTATATCAGTCGCTTGAATATTCTGCGGAACAAGATATTAGCCGGATTTTACTGACACCGATTACAGGTCGCTCACATCAGCTTAGAGTGCATATGCTACATATTGGCCACCCGATTACCGGAGATAAACTTTATCATCCGAAACCACAGCGCAGTCCTTTAAAGCGGATGGCACTGCATGCCAGTCAGCTGATGTTCGAGCAGCCTTTGAGTGGAATTAAGGTTGAGATTCATGCCCAGGTTCCATTCTAGCCGATTTAAATACATTTGCTCTGAATATCAGTCTTTCCCCTTTTTTTGCTGGATTTCAATAGCTGCGTATTTGCTGAATATAGGGTTGGGGCTATCGGGTTTCTCAGGATTGAATGTGGCTGACTTTATACAAAGCTTTATGTATAAAAATCATATGTTTGTTTTTGTTTAAGAGCGCATGTTTTTTTGTAGGAAACTCGATAATGGTTTGAAAATCAGTTAATCTAGCAGCACAATAAAACACCATCAGAATAAGGACAGGTTTATGTCACGCGATTACAAAAAATTCCCCGATGATGAAAATGGCAATGTGTTGTGGCAAATGCACCAGGATGGCGATGATCTGGATGAAGCGCATGAAATTGAATTTTCAATCGTCTTTAGTGATGAGGATCAGGCCGATCGCTGTGCGCTGCATTTATTAAAAGAAGAACAGAAAATCAGCCTGTTTCAGGATGAAGAAAGTGACACCTTGGAATGGGTTATTACCATTTATATTTATATGGAACCGGCCTATGAAGATATTGTCGATCTGGAACAATGGTTTAGTAAAATTGCTTCCGAGTTTCAAGGCGAATATGATGGCTGGGGCTGTATGGCCTATGTATATGATGACGATCTGGATGAGGAAAACTCGCCGCTCAACAGTTAGTCTTTTGTAGAATGATCCAATAAAAAACCCGGTATTGCCGGGTTTTTTATTGGCCTTATTTTTGTTCCCTGCCTGAGAGGAGTTGAAAAATGTGCCTCAGCGTCAATCTGGAGGAACGTTTGGCAGATTCTGGATACAGAGCAATAATATATATACCCGGATGGCTTGGATAAAATATAAAGCTGATTGAGATGAGCGATGGCATGGTCAGGATCAGGAAGATCCTTTCCTTATAATAAATATAAATAAAAAGGCTGAGCCGAAATGAGTTATACCGTCAAAATGTATCGTGTATTTAGTGCGCCGCCCGAACGGGTATATCGCGCTTTTGTCGATCCCGGTGCAATGGCGAAGTGGCTGGCGCCGCATGGGTTTATTGCCGCAGTCGAGTATGCTGAGATCAGGCCGGGCGGGCGTTATCGAATTACTTTTACCAATTTTTCGACCGGTACTCAGCATTATTTTTATGGCATGTATCATGAGGTTATTCCCAATCAGCTACTGCGTTATAGCGATCAGTTTTCTACACCGGAATCGGAAGGAGAAATTGAGGTAACGGTCATCTTTGAAAAAGTCTCTGTTGGCACTGGTCTGCATATTATTCAGGTCGGCTATCCGGATCTGGTGCCTCCGGCGGTGAGTCATCTCTGCTGGCAGGAATCGTTACAACTTTTATCTTGGCTGGTAAATCCGCATATTTCAGATATTTGAGTTTCTCGTCGAGACAGAAAGGCTTCTGTTGCCGAGCCATGAGTTTATGGGTCAAAGATGCTATACTGTTTCTTTATTTTTGATTTTTCTATATTTTTTATTTCGTTGAGGTCACTATGGCTCTACCAAACTGTCCGAAATGTCAATCTGAATATACTTATGAAGATGGCGACCTGCTGATTTGTCCTGAATGTGCATATGAATGGAAAGAGGGAGAAGTGAGCGAGGAAGAGGTTAGCATTAAAGACGCATATGGAAATGTCCTGAATGATGGTGATACGGTTACAGTTATTAAGGATCTAAAACTTAAGGGTTCTTCTTCCGTCGTTAAAGTAGGGACTAAGGTGAAGAACATCCGTCTTTTGCCTGATGCCAGTGATGGGCATGATCTTGATTGTAAAATTGAGGGCATGGGCGCAATCAAACTGAAATCGGAATATGTAAAGAAAGCATAAAGGCTGGCTTTAGCATTTAATATTTGGCTGTAGATCGAGATCTGGCGGGATCTTTGCTCTACAGCTTTTTTATATGGAGCTTTTAATCTCGTTCTTTACGGTTTAGCGAGAAAACAGAAAAGACTTTTATAATTTTAGGTCTATCATAATTTTAAAAATCGCAGTTTACAGATAAGCTCAAAACTAGAACTTCTCATTAAAACTGCTCTCTACTTAGAGAATTCTGACCTTTTTACAGCGCGCAGATCGGGCCATATCTCAGCTTGAGTTTTGTGGTCATGACTGGACGGCATTTTTTACATCAAGATTCAGGCAGGGCAGGCGACAATTCAGTCCCCTTAGGGTGTCGTTTTTTGCTAGCAAGATGCTTATTCATATGGAAAGCGGCTTGTGGCTGAGGGATTAAAATAAGCTGCGAAAATAGTAGCAATAGCCTTAAATATGAGGAAGCTGATCAAAAGTTGGTATTAGCCTGAAGACACTGGATAAAAAGTTCATATGAGGTGTTTTGAGTTGAGCAGTACAGACCAAGCATACGATTGATGTCAAATCCTTCTCTATTTAATAAAACAATACTATCCAGAACAATAGTAGCGATTAAAAAAAGCCTGAATGACTCAGGCTTTAATTTTTGATCTTAGAAACGCTTTGGAATTCTCTGACCATTCGGGACCGGGATGTCAGCATTTTTTAATACGCCAAATAACCAGGTTTCAGCATGCTGTACCGCTGTTTTCAGCTGGTCGCCTATTGCCAGGCGTCCGGCTATAAAACTGGCCAGAGAGCAGCCCGAGCCATGATATTCGCCTGCCAGGCGCGGGCAGCGGGTTTCATTTACCAGTTCGCCCTGAATGTACAAGCTATTTTGAATATATTCTGGAGTATCTTCATGACCGCCTTTGACCAGAACCGCCTGTGCGCCCATTTCAAACAGCTTTTTAGCCGCACGTTCTAAATTCTGCTCACCAGTCAGGGCACGTAACTCAACGGTATTTGGTGTTAAAACTGTAGCCAGTGGAATGAGTTGGGCAAATGCTTGGACCAGAGTCTCCTGATTGCCCAGAGAGCCGCCACTATTGGCGACCAGAACCGGATCGAGCACATAGAGATAATCAGGATGCGCCATTAAAAACTCGGCCAATGCGGCAATATTGTCGGTGGTTCCCAGCATACCGGATTTCACACAGCGTATGGGCAGATCATTCACGACTGCATTGGCCTGAGCCAGAAGTAAGTCCCTTGAGGTAGCTTCGAAGCCAAATACCTGCTGCGAGTTTTGAATGGTAAGTGCAGTACAGGCAATTGCAGCATGAGCACCACTTTGACCGATGGCTTCAATATCTGCTTGAAGACCTGCTCCACCAGATGGATCTAAACCTGAAAAGCAAAGTACCGTAGGGCGCAAAATGATGTCCTTTTATTCATGAAAAATTATCCTAGTATAGGCAAATTTGGCTAAACTCTCGATATGAATTTATATAGGTTTTTATGGGGAAAGTGATGATACGAAATATTTTGATTGATCTGGATGGGACTTTAACTGATCCAAAAGTTGGAATTACCGCTTCTGCCCGTTATGGTCTGGAGAAAGTCGGCCATCCGATTGGCGATGAAATCAATATTGACTGGATTATCGGTCCACCCTTGAAAGCCTCTCTTGCCAAAATTTTAAATATTGAAGTAAATGATGTTCTGGCTGAACAAGCCCTAATGGGTTATCGCGAGCGTTTCGTAGTCAAAGGTCTGTATGAAAACCATGTGTTTGATGGGGTGGCAGACACGCTGGCTGAGCTGAAACGCCGTGGTTATTGTTTATTTGTGGCAACAGCGAAACCCACTGTTTATGCTCAACAGATTTTGGAGCACTTTGAACTGGCTGAATACTTTATTGAAATTTATGGCAGTGAGCTCAATGGCGATAGAACCGATAAAGCAGAACTGATCCAGTATATTCTTGAGCAACAACAGTTGCAGGCCAATCAGTGCATGATGGTCGGTGATCGTGAGTACGATATTTTGGGGGCACGTCAGAATGGGATCGAATCGATTGCTGTGAATTATGGCTATGGTAGTGAAGAAGAATTAAAGCTCGCTCTACCAAAATATCAGATAGAAAAATTTAGTGATTTGTTAAATTATTTTAAATAGATTTTAAAATATTTGAATTAATTTTTCTTTTTTAAAAATATATAGTCAGTCATAAGTAATGGCTATATATTAATCTTTTAGTTGATATAATGTACAATCAATATATATACGTAAAATATAATTTATTTAAGCATAAGATATAAATAACAAAAATTGTGTTTAATTTATATTAATTCAAGCTATTTATTGTTTTGTATTGTAATAAATATAACTCTTTTAACAAAAATACAACAAAATATGTTTAATATTAGATTTATCAATATGTTGTATATACATTACTTTATTTTCATATGAAAAATCACCTATAAAATATAGGGGATTTTATTTTTTTTATTGTTTTAAATCAATTGTTTATATTTATTTTTTTTATCCCAATCTTCTCTCAATTTTTTTATTAAAGACAGGAATAAATATAGGACTTATTCTTGTAATTCTATATTCTTGATTTTGGTGCTATGTAACTTTTGTTGGTTTTTAGAAATTAATACGCTGTATTTAAATTAAGGACTTCAAATGGTAAATATAGACATAATCTCGCCTGAAAACGGCAAACTCATTCAAAGCCTAAATACGAATGTTGTGAAGCTTACACAAAATTCTATTGTTAAGATAAATCTAAATACTGAGGAAGTAGCTACAATTACCCGTCAAGGTAATGCGGCAGTTATTACACTTAAAAATGGTGAAAAAATAACGCTGGAAAATTACTTCGATTTCCCGGCTGAATCTAATAAAATTATTTTTGAAAATGATGGTGAATTGTATTGGGCGCAGTTTACTGATGCCTCCGGTGCCATTTTAGACACGATTAATTACATTCCTTTGGAGCAGCTCGCCATTGAGGAGTCGGTAGCTGGACTTGCTATTTCACCATGGCTTATTGGGGCAGGCCTTGCTGCAGGTTTAGGCGGGGCGATTGCAGCGGTACAAGGTGATTCGAATAGTAGAGGGGACTCTGACTCGGACAGCGACTCTGATTCAGACAGCGACTCTGATTCAGACAGCGATTCGGACTCAGACAGCGATGTAGATACCGAAGCACCTGAAGTGCCGACAAATGTCGTTCTGAATGAAGATGGTACGGAAGTGACAGGTAAAGGTGAACCAGGTTCAGAAATTGTAGTGACTGACAAAGATGGCAACATCCTTGGTACAGGTACAGTAGATGAAAATGGTGACTTTGTTGTTCCAGTCAACCCTGCCTTAACTGATGGCAACACTGCTGATGTTATTGCAAAAGATGAAGCTGGTAATGAGTCTGAGCCTGTAGAAATCACGGGCGAGAAAGACACTATTGCGCCTGCACTACCATCTGAAGTTGAAATCAACAAAGACGGTACAGAGATCACTGGTAAAGGTGAGCCAGGTTCAGAAATTGTAGTAACTGATAAAGATGGCAACATCCTTGGTACAGGTACAGTAGATGAAAATGGTGACTTTGTTGTTCCAGTCAACCCTGCCTTAACTGATGGCAACACTGCTGACGTTATTGCAAAAGATGAAGCTGGTAATGAGTCTGAGCCTGTAGAAATCACGGGTGAGAAAGACACCATTAAACCTGCGATGCCTTCTGCTGAATTTAATGAAGAAGGTACAGTTATTTTTGGTAAAGCCGAAGCTGGTGCTTTAGTTCAAATTAAAGATGCTGATGGTAAAGTCATTGCCTCTGGCAAAGCTGATGTAAATGGTGACTATGAGATTGACTTAGAGACTGCGCTCGTTGATGGTGAAGAAGTATTAGTTACAGCGAAAGATGATGCGGGTAATGAGTCTGCTCCTACGCAGGTATTTGCTCCAGTAATTGATGATTCAGACTCAGACTCTGACAGCGACTCGGATTCAGACAGCGACTCAGACTCGGATAGCGACTCAGACAGCGATTCGGACTCGGATAGCGATTCGGATTCAGACAGCGACTCAGACTCGGACAGCGATTCGGACTCAGACAGCGATTCAGATTCAGACAGCGATTCGGACTCAGACTCTGACAGCGACTCGGACTCAGACAGCGATTCGGACTCAGACTCGGACAGCGACTCGGATTCAGATAGCGATTCGGATTCAGACAGCGATTCGGATTCAGACAGCGATTCGGACTCAGACAGCGACTCAGACTCGGATAGCGACTCTGATTCAGACAGCGATTCAGACTCTGACAGTGACTCGGATTCAGATAGCGATTCGGATTCAGACAGCGACTCGGATTCAGATAGCGATTCGGATTCAGATAGCGATTCGGATTCAGACAGCGACTCAGACTCGGATAGCGACTCTGATTCAGACTCTGACAGCGACTCGGATTCAGATAGCGATTCGGATTCAGACAGCGACTCAGACTCGGACAGCGACTCTGATTCAGACAGCGATTCAGATTCAGACAGCGATTCGGACTCAGACTCTGACAGCGACTCGGATTCAGACAGCGATTCGGATTCAGACAGCGACTCAGACTCGGACAGCGACTCTGATTCAGACAGCGATTCAGATTCAGACAGCGATTCGGACTCGGATAGCGATTCGGATTCAGACAGCGACTCGGATTCAGACAGCGACTCAGACTCGGATAGCGACTCTGACAGCGATTCGGACTCGGATAGCGATTCGGATTCAGACAGCGATTCGGATTCAGACAGCGACTCAGACTCGGACAGCGATTCGGACTCAGACAGCGATTCAGATTCAGACAGCGATTCGGACTCAGACTCGGACAGCGACTCGGACTCAGACAGCGATTCGGACTCAGACTCGGACAGCGACTCGGATTCAGATAGCGATTCGGATTCAGACAGCGATTCGGACTCAGACAGCGATAGCGATTCGGATTCAGACAGCGACTCAGACTCGGATAGCGACTCTGATTCAGACAGCGATTCAGACTCTGACAGCGACTCGGATTCAGATAGCGATTCGGATTCAGATAGCGATTCGGATTCAGACAGCGACTCAGACTCGGATAGCGACTCTGATTCAGACAGCGATTCAGACTCTGACAGCGACTCGGATTCAGATAGCGATTCGGATTCAGACAGCGACTCAGACTCGGACAGCGATTCGGACTCAGACAGCGATTCAGATTCAGACAGCGATTCGGACTCAGACTCTGACAGCGACTCGGACTCAGACAGCGATTCGGACTCAGACTCGGACAGCGACTCGGATTCAGATAGCGATTCGGATTCAGACAGCGATTCGGACTCAGACAGCGATAGCGATTCGGATTCAGACAGCGACTCAGACTCGGATAGCGACTCTGATTCAGACAGCGATTCAGACTCTGACAGTGACTCGGATTCAGATAGCGATTCGGATTCAGACAGCGACTCAGACTCGGACAGCGACTCGGATTCAGATAGCGATTCGGATTCAGACAGCGATTCGGACTCAGACAGCGATAGCGATTCGGATTCAGACAGCGACTCAGACTCGGATAGCGACTCTGATTCAGACAGCGATTCAGACTCTGACAGCGACTCGGATTCAGATAGCGATTCGGATTCAGACAGCGACTCGGACTCAGACAGCGATTCGGACTCAGACTCGGACAGCGACTCGGATTCAGATAGCGATTCGGATTCAGACAGCGATTCGGACTCAGACAGCGATAGCGATTCGGATTCAGACAGCGACTCAGACTCGGATAGCGACTCTGATTCAGACAGCGATTCAGACTCTGACAGTGACTCGGATTCAGATAGCGATTCGGATTCAGACAGCGACTCAGACTCGGACAGCGACTCGGATTCAGATAGCGATTCGGATTCAGACAGCGATTCGGACTCAGACAGCGATAGCGATTCGGATTCAGACAGCGACTCAGACTCGGATAGCGACTCTGATTCAGACAGCGATTCAGACTCTGACAGCGACTCGGATTCAGATAGCGATTCGGATTCAGATAGCGATTCGGATTCAGACAGCGACTCAGACTCGGATAGCGACTCTGATTCAGACAGCGATTCGGATTCAGACAGCGACTCAGACTCGGACAGCGATTCGGACTCAGACAGCGATTCAGATTCAGACAGCGATTCGGACTCAGACTCTGACAGCGACTCGGACTCAGACAGCGATTCGGACTCAGACTCGGACAGCGACTCGGATTCAGATAGCGATTCGGATTCAGACAGCGATTCGGACTCAGACAGCGATAGCGATTCGGATTCAGACAGCGACTCAGACTCGGATAGCGACTCTGATTCAGACAGCGATTCAGACTCTGACAGTGACTCGGATTCAGATAGCGATTCGGATTCAGACAGCGACTCAGACTCGGACAGCGACTCGGATTCAGATAGCGATTCGGATTCAGACAGCGATTCGGACTCAGACAGCGATAGCGATTCGGATTCAGACAGCGACTCAGACTCGGATAGCGACTCTGATTCAGACAGCGATTCAGACTCTGACAGCGACTCTGATTCAGACAGCGATTCAGACTCTGACAGCGACTCGGATTCAGATAGCGATTCGGATTCAGATAGCGATTCGGATTCAGACAGCGACTCAGACTCGGATAGCGACTCTGATTCAGACAGCGATTCAGACTCTGACAGCGACTCGGATTCAGATAGCGATTCGGATTCAGACAGCGACTCAGACTCGGACAGCGACTCTGATTCAGACAGCGATTCAGATTCAGACAGCGATTCGGACTCAGACTCTGACAGCGACTCGGATTCAGACAGCGATTCGGATTCAGACAGCGACTCAGACTCGGACAGCGACTCTGATTCAGACAGCGATTCAGATTCAGACAGCGATTCGGACTCAGACTCTGACAGCGACTCGGATTCAGACAGCGATTCGGATTCAGACAGCGACTCAGACTCGGATAGCGACTCTGACAGCGATTCAGACTCGGATAGCGACTCAGACTCGGACAGCGATTCGGATTCAGACAGCGACTCGGACTCGGATAGCGACTCGGACTCAGACTCGGACAGCGACTCGGATTCAGACAGCGACTCGGACTCGGATAGCGACTCGGACTCAGACTCGGATAGCGATTCGGATTCAGACAGCGACTCAGACTCGGATAGCGACTCTGATTCAGACAGCGACTCAGACTCGGACAGCGATTCGGACTCAGACAGCGATTCAGATTCAGACAGCGATTCGGACTCAGACTCTGACAGCGACTCGGATTCAGATAGCGATTCGGATTCAGACAGCGACTCAGACAGCGACTCGGACTCAGACAGCGATTCGGACTCAGACTCTGACAGCGACTCGGATTCAGACAGCGACTCAGACTCGGACAGCGATTCGGACTCAGATAGTGATTCGGATTCAGACAGCGATTCGGACTCAGATAGTGATTCGGATTCAGACAGCGATTCGGACTCAGACTCTGACAGCGACTCGGACTCGGATAGCGACTCTGATTCAGACTCGGACAGCGACTCGGATTCAGATAGCGATTCGGATTCAGATAGCGATTCGGATTCAGACAGCGATGTAGATACCGAAGCACCTGAAGCGCCGACAAATGTCGTTCTGAATGAAGATGGTACGGAAGTGACAGGTAAAGGTGAACCAGGTTCAGAAATTGTAGTGACTGACAAAGATGGCAACATCCTTGGTACAGGTACAGTAGATGAAAATGGTGACTTTGTTGTTCCAGTCAATCCTGCCTTAACTGATGGCAACACTGCTGACGTTATTGCAAAAGATGAAGCTGGTAATGAGTCTGAGCCTGTAGAAATCACGGGCGAGAAAGACACCATTGCACCTGCAGTCCCAACCGATGTTGTAATCGGTGAAGATGGTTTAACTGTTAGCGGTAAAGCGGAAGCTGGTTCAACTGTAGATGTAACCGACAAAAATGGTAACGTTATTGGTACGGGTACTGCAGATGAAAATGGTGACTTTGCTATTGAGCTTAAGCGTCCGGTAACGGATGGTGAGGTCGTCGATGTCACTGCGAAAGATCAGGCTGGTAATACATCTGAATCTACAGAAGTTACCGGTAATAAAGATACGATCGCGCCAGATGCACCTGAAGTTGCGATTGATGATAGTTATTCTGTTTTAACTGTGAAAACGGAGCCGAATGCAACTGTAAAACTTTATGATTCTGAAGGTAATCCAATGCTAGATAGCAACGGTAATCCAATAGAGATTAAAGCGGATGCGAATGGTGATGTAACTTATGAGTTTAGTCCGGCATTAGAGCGCGGAAGCGAGCTTAAAGTCACTGCCACAGATGAAGCAGGTAATGAATCAGCACCAGTCGATATCATTGTTGGTGTTGATGAGATCTTTGGGGCGGTAGATAATAATGTTGACGTAATCTTGGATGCCACACCTTCTAGAGAAGAAAACCAAACTCCGAGTGATTTAAACAAGAAGGGCTTTACTGTTGCAAATGTAGGGCTTGGACCTGTACTGGGCTTGGATGTATTGGCTGATGTTATAAAAAATTCAGTTCAACTTGAAGTAGGTAAAGACCAGGTTCGTGAAGTCACTATGTATGGTGATGCTGGTGGTATTCAAGTCCTTGCCACGATGGATCTGTATGTTTATAAACTTAACGAAAGTACAGGGCAGTGGGAACAACAATCAGTTACAGAGAACTGGGTTATTTCTTATTTACTTGGAGGAAAGTCAAAAGAAACAGATTTCACTTTGACAGAAGGGAAATGGATGTTTGTGATGGCTGGTGGTGAAGGTATCCAAGCATTAACTGGATATGGTCTCAACTTTACTAAAGATGTCGTTTTGGATTATGCCAATGCTGAAAGTATTTCTGGTTCTGCTCAAGGAAATATGATTACAGATGATGATTCTGAGTATGGTAGTGATGAGGTACCAGCGGGTAGTACCGTTACCGAAATTAAAGCAGAAGATGGCGAATGGGTAAGTACTTCCACTAGCGGTGAAATTCAGATTGAAGGTAAGTACGGTACCCTGACTGTTAAAGCGGATGGTTCTTATACTTATACTGTAAATGAAGATTTCCGCGGCTATGGTGAAAAAGATGTATTTACTTATCGCGTTACTTCGCCATCAGGAAAAGTCTCTGAAGCTGAATTAACCTTTGAATTAGATCTGACAGCAAAAGAGGATCGTATTGAAATTGATAATACGGTTATTCTAGATGTAGATCCTATCATTGCATTTGATTCTGATAACAGCTCTATTGCAGATGTTGTCGGCTTTAAAGTGATTGATATAGGTTTGTTAGGACCTGTTTTAAGTGCAGAAGCCTTAGGTGGTGCTGGTGCAATGGAGTTTAATGTTGGTGAAAACGAAGTTAAAGAGCTAACATTCCATGGTAGTGCGGGCGGCGTAGCTTTAGGCGTTGGCTATGATCTCTTTATCTATAAATTAGATCCTGCAACAGGCAACTATAATCAAGTTCATCTTGAAAAAGACTGGTTTATGGCTGCTTTTTTAGGTGGAAAATCTGAACAATTGACTTTACAGTTTGGTGAAGGTGAATATAAAGCACTGTTACAGAGCTCTGGAGGTCTGGGATTACTAACCGGTGCTGGATTATATGTCGATCATGAAACAGTTTATGATTATGAAAGTCCAACCAAATTCACTGGAACTGTAGAGGGCGATGCAACGCCACAAGATTCAACCATTTTATTGAAAGTAGATGGTGAGGATCTAAAAGTTGGTAAAGAAACAGTCATTCAGGGTGAATATGGTACGTTGGTGATTTCTTCTGATGGAACCTATACCTATACTGTTGAAAAACCAGACAATGCTCCTCTCGACTGGAAACCACCTTATGGTGAAGTTGATCGCTTTAAATTGGTGATGCAGGATGAAAATGGTAAAACTACTGTTGAGTACCTGAATATTAAAGTGGGTACGCATTCTGCTGAGGATGACTTTGATATTGTATCTGTGTCTGAAACGAACAAGGTGTCGAAGATTGAGTATAACGAAGTAGATAAAATCGGTGACTATGGAAAATCTTATACCAAAGAATTTGACGTAGCGAAACATGATTTAGATGCAGGCGTAACACTCAAAATTACTGGTAGTCCAACTATTATAGGTCCTCTAGGTAGTTATCTTGTTCTGACTTATACATTAACGAATGCGACAACAGGAAAGATATATTCTGATCGTGTTGAAGCGGCAAGAGGGAAGGATGGAGCGCTTGAGTTTACCTTAGACAATTTGCCTGAAGGAAAGTATAAGTTAGATATTACTGCGCAAAATGGTAACTTAGAGAGTATCCATTTTGTGACAGATGAGATCATTCACTCTGAAGAGTACGTAACAACTGAATTACCAGAAATCAAAGGTGCTCTGTTTGCCAATGATGAAGGTATTCAAATACTTGATACGTTGAGCTTTGGCAACAAAGTTGTTTTTGTCAATGATCCTAATCAAGGTGCTCAAACTATTACAGTTGAAGGTAATTACGGTACATTGGTTATTGGAAAAGACGGTAGTTACACTTATACCCCTAAAGGTGGTGTATACGGCATTGAAAAGTTTGTCTATGAGACGACTTCTAAAGTAGGAACAATCGAAACAGCGATCCTAGAAATCAATGTTGGCAAAACCGTAACTGCATCTGAACATGCTGATAGTGTGGATAGTTCAGCAGGTAATGATAGCTTTACTATGGGAACAGGCGGTGACACCGTCATCTTCGACCTATTAGCTGACGATAATGTTGGCGGTAATGGTCACGATGTTTGGAGTGACTTCAGTATGGAAGAGGGTGATAAGATCGAGGTAAGTGATTTACTGAGTGAAGGCACAACACTTGCTGATGCTATTACATTAACTGAAGATGCAGAAGGTAATGTCGTCTTGAATATTGACCGCGACGGTACAGCTGGTACTAGCTATCAGTCAGAATCATTCTTAACTTTGGTTGGGGTGGAGAAGACAGATACATTGTTAGATGACTTAATTAATAACGGTCATTTATTTTAATTAAGTTTTATCTGAGTAATGAAAAAGAGGGTCTCTAGAGATCCTCTTTTTTTATTATATATTCTTTAATATTACTTTTTATAAGCGTTATATACCTGTAAATGAAATATTAAATAATATACAATAAGGCTGATTAATAGGGTTAAATATGAGAGCAATATGGCTATATCTAAATATAGTGATCTGCAGGAATTTAAAATAAAACTAACAGATTGGTTATTCTCATTAAGAGAGAATCAGCAAGATTTTTATAGTGTATTTTTTTCATATGGAGATAAAAGTATACGCTGTCGTGTTTGGAATACGGCGGATAAAAATTACGATAAAGTAGTTAAAAGAACTCTGAATTTTATCGATAAATTATATGAAAAGAATAACCGGCTTCCTGAATTTTTAAAGTTTGACTTTGCAAAAAATATTGAAGAAAGAAAATGGACAGATCTTGTTAAAGAAGTAAGTGAGCAAAAACATAATAATCATTATCGAAAAGGAATTGCTTTTGATGAAAATTTGAGTATTTGCTTTTTGGAGCAAGAGATTTATGCAAAAGCAATTATTCGAGGGGTTGTATATAATGAACCTAATTTTTTTGATGAAAAAAATTTAAATGATGCTATTAGAAAAAAATATACCAATGTTAAGGCAAATTATTCACTAAATAAAATTGAAAAAGTCTGGGTATTTGATACACAAGCTGTTTTTTTTGAAAATAACCAGTTGATTGATTTAATATCTACGGGTCCAGAAAATGGTATACGTGTATTAAAGGGTAATAAAAAAGAACATATAAAAGAACTTGTTTTAAATAATGCCAAGTTTTTACATAATGAAATTTTAGAGAGTGGGAGGCTGGTTTATGGCTATTTCCCTGCCTATAACCGGGAAATTAAAAGTTATAATACAGTCCGTCACTGTACTGCCATATATGCCTTACTTGAAACACTTGAAGTCAATTATAATGAAGCATATCTACCAAAAATTAGAACTGCTATGCAGTATGCCATTGATCATTTATATAAAGAGGTAGATGGAAAAGCCTTTATGATTGATGGTAATGAACCTGATCTAGAAATTAAATTAGGTTCAAATGCCGCTGCAATTTTTATGTTTGCTAAATATCAGGAAATTATTGGCGACTCCAAATACCAAAAGTATGCCGAAATGCTTGCTGAAGGCATTCGCTTTATGATTGATGGTAAAGGGGAGACGACTCATGTATTAAGTTTCCCATCACTTGCAGTCAAAGAAAAGTTCAGAATTGTTTATTATGATGGGGAAGCTGCTTTAGGTCTACTTAGACTCTATCAAGTTAATCAAAATCCAATTTTGCTTGAAACTGTTAAATTAATGTTTGAGCATTTTATTACTAAAAAATATGATAAGTATCATGATCATTGGTTAAGTTATTGTACCAATGAATTAACTAAGATTTGCCCAGAAAAAAAGTATTTTGAATTTGGTTTAAATAACTATTTAAAACACATGGATTTTATTAAAAATCGTAAAACAGCATATGCAACATTTTTAGAAATGATGATGTCTGCATATAAGATGGTGGTGCGATTAAAAGAGCAAGGATTTACCGATTTAGTTAATATGGCTAAATTCGATGAACTAAAAGACTTAATAGAATTACGAGTCGAATTTCAAAGAGCAACAGGGTACTTTTATCCTGAAATAGCAATGTATATGGCTAAGCCTGAAAAAATTCTTAATGCGTTTTATGTAAGGCATGATCGTTTTAGAACACGTATCGATGATCAGGAACATAATTTATCTGGGTATGTGGCTTATTTAAATTATTTTATTTAGAGGTTGATAATGTTCTTTTTTCTAAGTGCAGGAATTGGGGAAAAGCTAACCGGTATTGAGCATGCGATTTTAAAAAGAAAACATGTTTTTGATAGCTGTGGTTTAGCGCATAAGATTGTAACCTTAAATTACAACGCCAATTATTTAAAGAGTTTAAATATCCATCATATTCGGGCTGATAGTTTTCTGAATTTATATGACGATTACCAATATTTAATTTTTGCTGCTTTGAGATCAAATACTTTAGAAGATTATTTGAGTCATATTGTAGGAGAGGTTACCCTAGAAAAAAACAATGCCAATACAGATGTAAAAGTATATATAAATGGGAATTACCTATTTTATATCCACTTTTTCTCAAATGGGAACATTTCATACATTAATTATTTTGATAAAGCGAGAACGAAATTCAAGCGAGCTTTGTATACGGAGTCAGGCTATTTATCTAAAGAAATCTATTTAGAGAAAAACCAAGTCAAATCATGTCTTTACTATAATCAGCAGGGGATTGTGGTTTTAGAGGAGCACTACACCCAAGATAATCAGCTTAGTTATTTAAGTCTAAAAGAATCCAATGGTTCATCTTGTTTTTTTCAAGATCGTGATCAGTGGATTAAGCATTGGTTTCAAAAAATTATCACCTTTTATAAGCAGCCTGTTTTTTATGTCGATAAAAACAGACTTTATAATCATATTTTAGTGGAGTTAAAGTCTCCTGCATTTAAGTTAATTTCGATTTTCCATAGCGTGCATGTCAGTAATCCTCAGAAGATGGGAGACGGGCGAATTAACTCCAATTACAAAATATCTTTAGCAGAAACAAATAAATTTGACGGTTATATTGTATCCACAGAGCAACAGCGGCAGGATCTTTGGGCACGTTTTGGTTCAGAATTAAAAATTTGGGTGATTCCTCCGACATTTGCCCACATAGAATCTGAACTCACTGTCAATGCCGTAGCATCCCCCTTCAACGTCATTTCTGTAGGGCGATATTATGTAGAAAAAAGACTTCATCATATTATTCAGGCTGTTGAAATTTTAAAAGAGAAGTATCCTGAAATTCAGCTTGATCTTTATGGTTTTGGTGACTCTAGAGATAACTTTATATATGAAAAAGAAATTCGCAAATATGTAGATGATCACGACTTAGAGACGAATGTACATTTCAAAGGCTATGTGCACAATATCTCGGACAAAATCCGAAATGCACATGTCTCTGTTGTGACGAGTACAATAGAAGGTTTCTGTATTGGAATTTTGGATAGTTTAAGTGTAGGAACGCCTGTAGTGGCCTACGATATTAAGTATGGTCCAAATGCACTAATTGAACAAAATCTTTCTGGTGTTTTAGTTGAAAATGAAAATATTCAAGCCTTAGCTATTGCAATCGAGCAATGCTACTTAAACCCACATATGAGAACCCATGCGATTAAGTCGGCGAAAAAATATGATTTGAATGACTATAAAAAGAAATGGTTAGATCATTTGTTGGAGTTGAGTTATGTATAACTATTTAGTACAAAAAAATGGTGCGTTATTGCCGCACTCCAAACCCCAACACGTCGATTTTTCTGACCAAAATGAAGGGCTAGGTCCACTTTTGGTGCTTTATGTAGTTTATAAGTTATTAGATGAACGTAAGTTAAGTTTGGATGATAGCGTCGAGATTACAGAGACGGCCCTCCAAGAAAGAGGGCGAGGTGTTGTTGGTTATGCATTACATGATAAAGTCAATTTATTACAAGTGTTAATGCATTACAAAGTAACAGCGGGTGTAGATTCTCTATTTCTTTTGGCTCAGCATGTTTATAATAAGACCCAAAAGCGCATGAGCCATTATTTTGAAGAGTTAATAAAAAAACATAACTTAAGTCCAAATAGTGCCAAAAATCTTTCAGGTAAAAAGAATTCAAAATTTATCCAGCAATATACCTTAAATGATGTGCTTAAAATCGCTGAATTAATGACTCAAATTAATCCCTTTTATCTGCAAATTTTAACGCTGGGTAAAATTGCATATAAAGCTAGAAATTTTCTAAGCCCAACATTTTTACTCGATCAAGGCAAGGTTAATTACTTTTTCAGCTTTCTTAATATTTCCATAGCATGGCAAAAGCATACATCATTTGATTTTACGATTGTCATTACACAGGGAATTGAGAGTAGTTTTCAACAAGATTCTGTGATTGAACGGCACTTATTGGGCCATGAAGGGCTGGATCGACTTATTTCTGATTTAAATGTAGTGACTACCCTCAAGCAAGATCGTGCCATTGTAAATATTATTGGTGATACCTATTTAGGCGAATATTACACTGAGCGACGTCGTAAACGAAAAGTATTTGATCCTCTATTGAATCATGGCTATGACTATAGCTTTGAAAAACTAAAGTTTTTTTTAAATGCAGCCGATATTAATCTAGCCAATCACGAAGCATGTTTTGTAAATAATCAAATTCAATCTCCCTTGGTTGGATTGAAAAAATTTATATTGGGTGCACAGGATGTACCAACAGTCAATGCGCTTAAAAAAGCCAATATTCATTATTTATGTTTAGCCAATAACCACACTGCTGACTTTGGTGCAGTAGGTATCACACATACACTAAAAACGTTGCAAAATGCGCAAATACATTATGTAGGAGTGGGAGAAAATGAGTTTGAAGCATGCACGCCCATGAGAATTCAGATTAATGGTCGTATTATTTCTTTTTATTCTGGCTATTGGCATCGAGCCACTAACGAAAAAATATTTAAATTTTATGCCACACCTTCTTCTTCTGGTGTTGCGACCTTAGAAAGTGTTTTGTATGAAGCAGTTGCATTAGAAAAGCAAAAATATCCATCGCATTTTATTGTGGTGTTGGCACATTGGGGAGTAGATTTCTTACCGACTCAAGCCTATCAAAAAATACTCGCAAACCGATTGGTTCAACAGGGGGCAGATTTGATTCTAGGTCATGGTGCTCATACTTTACAGTCGATGGAAACGATCCAAGATTCAACCGTTATTTATAGTTTAGGTAATGGTATTTTTAATAGTGATGGTGAATATGATGGTTATCCAGATGCTTTGCCATTTGGCATGATTGCACAATTGATTTTTGAGAAAGATAGTTTAAATCTACGCCTATTGCCAATTCAATCTAATAACCGTGAAACCATGTGGCAACCCGATTTTGTACAATTAGATGATTTTAATCAAGTGGCTGATTATTATGGAGATATCGATTTTAATGCTATTAACCGCGCGCAATGGCCCTATTATTTCGAGAAAAAAATTCTCTAGTTTAGCGGGACTTTAATTTTTGATAATGTTCTTTAATGATCTGAATTTGTTGATCATTAAAGCCTATATTACGTTGCCCACCACTGCCGTCACAGCCACCTTTACTTGCCATCAAGTTAGTGGTGTCTTTAAATTTTGCACCTTTAACACAAACATGACGTAAACCAAAGGCATGTCCCATTTCATGGGGGAGAGCAGCTTGAATGTTGTAATTTAGTCGCTCCCAATCAAGTAGTATGATAGGTCGTCCATTGTTATGAAAGCCCCAACTATCTGCTGCTTTAAATCCTGATTTTGAGCTGTAGCTATCAAAAATAAATATATAAATTTCAGCTTCTTTACTCTTTGATGGAAAGCACTGCCGGAAAATTTTAATAAGTGCCGGTCGTTCCATAGGTTTAGGGCTTTCTAAAAGATGGCTGAGTTTGCAGTTTAATTGTTTGAATTTTTGATATGGAATGTATTTATTTAACTCGAATTTAAAAATGGGTTGATTTTTCTCAGTGACAAAATAGCGATTTAAAATATCTACTTCTTTTTTGATTTGGCTTGGGTTATCAAATTTTTGGGCTTCAACATGGGGTGTGGCAAATATAAAATTGACTTGAACAATAGGAAGAGCCATCGCATATTCTCCAATTAAGAGCAGAGGAATGGTCGCGAGTTTTTTTATATTCATAAAATTTCTCTTATTTGTCTGTTGTATTTTTTTAATTGATCTGAGGTTTGCCTTTGCTAACAATGATATTCCAAATTTTGTTGGAATGAAGCTGGTTTTTTTAAGCATGATTTAGGGGGTGAGAGGGGTATTTAAGTTGAGCAAAAAATGGCGTTTGTGGAGAAAGAGTTGAGTGTACTAAAAAGAGTAGTGATAAAAAATCCCGTCATAGAGACGGGATTTTTTATCTTTCCCTTACCAGCTTAACGCACCACCTGTCTGGTAATCCGTGACGCGCGTTTCAAAGAAGTTCTTCTCTTTACGCAGATCCATCATCTCTGACATCCACTGGAATGGGTTGTTTACCCCAGTAAACTGTTCAGGTAAGCCTAACTGGCTCAAACGACGGTTACAGATGAACTTCAGGTATTCTTCCATCATGCTGGCATTCATACCCAATACACCGCGTGGCATGGTGTCACGTGCATATTCGATTTCAAGCATAGTGCCTTCAAGAATCATCTGAATGACTTCTTGCTGGAACTCAGCTGTCCACAAGTGTGGGTTCTCGATCTTGATCTGGTTGATCATGTCGATACCGAAGTTCAGATGCATCGACTCATCACGCAAGATGTACTGGAACTGCTCAGCCACACCATTCATCTTGTTACGGCGACCCATCGACAAGATTTGGCTAAAACCGCAGTAGAAGAAAATCCCTTCCAGCACGCAATAGAATGCAATCAGGTTGCGAAGCAAAATCTGGTCGTTTTCAGGTGTACCGGTTTTAAAGGTAGGATCACTTAAAGACTGGGTATACTTCAGCCCCCACGCTGCTTTACGTGCCACTGATGGAACTTCACGGTACATGTTAAAGACTTCGCCTTCATCCATACCCAAAGATTCAATACAGTACTGGTAAGCATGGGTATGAATCGCTTCTTCAAACGACTGACGCAAGATGTACTGACGGCATTCTGGGTTGGTAATATGGCGGTAAATTGCCAGTACCAGGTTATTGGCTACCAGTGAGTCCGCAGTCGAGAAGAAACCAAGCGAACGCATGACGATAGTACGTTCATCTTCAGTCAGACCATCTTCAGACTTCCATAATGCAATATCATGGTTCATGTTAATTTCTTGTGGCATCCAGTGGTTGGCACAACCATCCAGATATTTCTGCCACGCCCATTCATATTTGAATGGAACAAGCTGATTCAAGTCGGCGCGGCAGTTGATCATACGTTTGTCGTCAACCTGTACACGCTCTGCACCCATCTCAAGCTCTTCAAGACCTGGTGCAACATCCAGCTGGCTTAAGGAAGCAGATGCTTTTGCCAGTGAATCGGCTGGATTTGATCCTGTACTTCGAGGGGCTGGAGCGGGTTGTGCAGTTGCCACATCCGGCGATGTGTTGCCTGCATCAGATACCACTTGTGAATTAGTCGCTTTTTGCGGCTCGACGGGCGTAGGCTGGTGTTCAGGTGCAGCCGGTTTTTGCGAATCATCTTCGAAATCGTCCCAACTTAGGATAGACATATCAATTCTCTCTACGTTGCTTTATATCTTTTATGCGACATTCAGCTTGGCTGAGATGTCTTACTATACGCTTAATTTGTGTAAGCAAAATTAAGTTTTGTCGATGAATGCTGTGAATTTATACAGCAGCACTATCCCCACTACTTATTTTGCTTACGCTGTTGGCGAACTTTGAACCAGAAATAAGCAATCGGTACGTAAAAGGTAATACCAAAGGAAATCAGCAATGCCGCAAGTCCTAACATGTAGTTATGGGTCATAGGGGACATTGAGGTTTCCTTATTTGTATTAACATCTAAATCCTCCCCACACCCCTCTTTAAGAAAGAGGGGCTTTTTACATCTCAAATTATGGGCTGTGATCCCCCTCCTTTTAGGAGGGGTTAGGGGAGGTCAAGCAAAGCTTACTGACAAGCCTCACAATCAGGATTGTCAATTGAACATGCTTGTGGTACTGGAGCCGCTTGAGCAAAACCTTCTTCCTCTGCAGGAGCTTCAGGTTTTTGCGCTTCAACCACCGGAGCGGCTGCTGCAACAGGTGCTGTAGTCGCAGTTGCTTTAACAGCATTTAGTGTGCCTGTATTAATCGTTGATTTCTCAGCAGATGTGGCACCCAGTGCACGTAGGTAATAAGTGGTTTTTAGGCCACGTAACCACGCCATTTTATAGGTAATGTCCAGCTTCTTACCATTTGCACCTGAAATATACAGGTTCAGCGATTGCGCTTGGTCGATCCATTTTTGACGACGAGAAGCAGCATCCACGATCCAGCGTGGCTCAACTTCAAATGCAGTTGCGAAGATTGCTTTCAGTTCTTCTGGAATACGAGAAATCTTCTGCACCGAACCTTCAAAATGTTTCAGGTCGTTGACCATGACCGCATCCCACAGACCGCGTTCTTTTAATGCACGAACCAGATACGGGTTGATCACGGTGAATTCGCCAGACAGGTTAGATTTCACATATAAGTTCTGGAAGGTCGGCTCAATGGACTGAGACACGCCACAAATGTTCGAAATCGTAGCAGTCGGAGCAATTGCCATCACGTTCGAGTTACGCATACCGTCTTTTTGAACTTTGGCTCGTAAGCTGTCCCAATCCAGACGTTGCGTACGATCCACTTCAAACATGCGCTCTGGGCGTGTTTTTGCGACCAGATCCAGTGAATCGATCGGCAAGATGCCTTGATCCCATAATGAACCCTTAAAGGTTTCATAAGTACCACGCTCAACCGCCAAATCGCTTGAGGTTGAAATGGCATAGTAAGAAATCACTTCCATCGATTCGTCAGCGAAGTTCACCGCTTCATCAGAACCGTAAGCCATACCCATTTCGTACAGTGCATCCTGGAAGCCCATGATTCCCATACCAACTGGACGGTGTTTCAGGTTTGAATTTTTTGCTTGCGGAACAGCGTAGTAGTTGATGTCAATTACGTTGTCGAGCATACGAACGGCTGTTTTAATCGTGCGAGCAAGCTTCTCTCGATTTAAGACCCCACCTTGAACATGCTGAACCAGGTTGATCGAACCCAGGTTACATACCGCAATTTCATCTTTGCTGGTGTTTAATGTAATTTCAGTACACAGGTTAGAAGAGTGAACCACACCTACATGCTGTTGTGGTGAACGCAGGTTACATACGTCTTTGAAAGTGATCCATGGGTGACCGGTTTCAAACAGCATCGACAGCATTTTGCGCCACAAATCTTTTGCACGGATTTTCTTGTGCAGCATATTTGTTTCTTTGGCAATGCTTTCGTAGTAAGCATAACGCTCAGCGAATGCTGCACCAGTCAAATCATGCAGATCAGGCGTTTCAGAAGGAGTGAATAAAGTCCATTCTGCATCTTCAAATACACGTTGCATGAACAGGTCAGGAACCCAGTTCGCCGTGTTCATGTCGTGGGTACGACGACGGTCATCACCGGTGTTCTTACGCAGTTCCAGGAATTCTTCAATGTCCAAGTGCCAGGTTTCAAGGTATGCGCAGACTGCACCTTTACGCTTACCACCCTGGTTCACCGCAACAGCTGTATCGTTTGCTACTTTCAGGAATGGAACTACACCTTGAGACTTACCGTTAGTGCCTTTGATGTATGAGTTCAAGGCACGCACTGGCGTCCAGTCATTACCTAAACCGCCTGCCCATTTAGACAGCATTGCGTTATCACGCATCGCGCCATAAATGTCATACAGATCATCATCAATGGTGGTCAAGTAACAGCTCGATAATTGTGGACGTAACGTACCCGAGTTAAACAGGGTAGGCGTTGATGCCATATAGTCAAAGCTAGACAATAAGTTATAGAACTCAATCGCGCGATCTTCACGGTTTTCTTCATTGAGTGACAAGCCCATAGAAACACGCATAAAG
Organism: Acinetobacter sp. 10FS3-1; assembly: GCF_013343215.1. Taxonomy (NCBI): domain Bacteria; kingdom Pseudomonadati; phylum Pseudomonadota; class Gammaproteobacteria; order Moraxellales; family Moraxellaceae; genus Acinetobacter; species Acinetobacter sp. 10FS3-1. The sequence goes on along the minus strand of NZ_CP039143.1, from coordinate 2,340,253 downwards.
AACAATTGCGGAAGTTCGAAACGTACGCCATCTGAATGGATGAAGTAACGGTCAAATAGAGTTTGCAGGCCCAAGTAAGTAAACTGGTTTGAGCGTTCTGGTTGAATTGCCGCTGCCAGTTTTGCCAGGTCAAAGTTCAACAGTTCTGGAGAAAGGAGCTCAAGCTCGATACCTTTCTTCAGGAAAGTTTCAAGCGCATCGCCTTCATTGGTGTCTGTCGGAAGACCCAAGAACTCTAAACCGGTGGCTACCAGATCATCACGTAGTAAACGTGCAGTCACATACGTATAGTTAGGCTCTTGCTCAATACGGGTACGGGTCGCCATCATCATTGTGGTTGAGATGTCAGACTCTTTCACGCCGTTATACAGGTTCTTGACAGTCTCGTTGACAATCGCCTGTATATCAATACCTTCTAAACCTTCAGCAGCTTTGGTCACTTTTGCAGTCAAAGCGCTTAAATCGAGTGGCTTAAGCTTCCCGTCAGCATCCATGACTTGAAGCGTAGGGTGATGGTTTGCACCCAGCTGCTTTCGAGCTTCAGCACGTTGTTCGCGATAGATGACATAGGCACGCGCAACTTTCTGTTCGCCTGTACGCATAAGCGCAAGTTCAACCTGATCTTGGATTTCTTCAATGTGAATGGTTCCGCCTGAAGGCAAGCGACGTTTGAATGTGTTGAGGACCATTTCCGTCAGTTGTTCAATGCGATCGTGAATACGACTTGAGTCAGCGCTTTGCTGGCCTTCTACAGCCAAGAAAGCTTTACCAATGGCAACAGAGATTTTTTCCGCGTCAAAGCTGGCAACATCTCCGGTGCGTTTAATCACCTGAATTTGACCAGGAGTTGAAATTGATACGCTCATGCTAGCATAGCTCCATTTGTCATCTATTTTTATGTTTATAGACCATTTGAACTGGGCGATTTTTGTGCCACAGTGTTTGAGGAATAAACACAAGACCTAGTGGTTTAAAGTTTAATTGGACACAAGATACGGGAAAAATCAGGGTAGATCAATATTGACATTTTGCTAAATATTTTTCTGAAGTTTTATCTCGAACTTTTGTAAAAAAATCCCTATTTTTATTGATTTTTGTATAAGCCTTGTCCGGTAAGGCATAGCATAACAAAGCTGGCCTCAAGTGCTTATAGATAACCTTGTGGATAACTAAAAAGCCTTGACTCAAGCAGTCACATTTTATTCATGTAATTTTTATTGTAAAGGTGAGAGGATGGCCGAACTCTTGAGAAAAGCGCTTTTGTCTGAAAAGGCGCCTAATAAGTATTACAAAATGCTATTTTGATGTATCAGTTTGGTGAACAGGATATTGTTTACAATGTAAACGTGTGTATATTGCAAGCATATTAAAATCGTATCTATTGGATTTCAAAAGGATACGCCATAGCATACGTCCATTAAATAAAGAGGCAAGACATGAGCCAAGAAGAAAAGTTACCCAAGATTTTAATTGTTGAAGATGATGAACGTCTTGCACGTTTAACTCAAGAATATCTAATCCGTAACGGGCTGGAAGTTGGAGTTGAGCCAGATGGTAATCGTGCAATTCGTCGTATTATTGCCGAGCAGCCTGATATGGTTGTCCTCGATGTGATGTTGCCGGGTGCAGATGGTTTGACCATTTGTCGTGAAGTGCGTCCACATTATCATCAGCCGATTTTAATGCTGACCGCACGCACAGAAGATATGGATCAGGTATTGGGTCTGGAAATGGGGGCGGACGACTATGTGGCTAAACCGGTACAGCCACGTGTACTTTTAGCGCGTATTCGTGCTTTGCTACGCCGTACCGACAAAGTGCCGGAAGATGAAGTGGCACAGCGTATTGAGTTTGATGACCTGGTCATCGACAATGGTGGGCGTTCAGTGACCTTAAATGGCGAGCTGGTTGATTTTACCAGCGCTGAATACGATCTGTTGTGGCTGCTTGCCTCAAATGCGGGGCGTATTCTGTCTCGTGAAGACATTTTCGAACGCTTGCGCGGCATTGAATATGATGGTCAGGACCGCTCAATTGATGTGCGTATCTCGCGCATTCGTCCAAAAATTGGTGATGATCCAGAGAATCCGAAACGTATTAAAACAGTACGTAGTAAAGGTTATCTATTCGTCAAAGAAACCAACGGAATGTAGGATCAGACGGTTGGTTGCCTGAAAAGCAGGATAAATATAAGTGTTTAAACACAGTATATTTTTGCGTATTTACGCAGGATTGGTCGTCCTTGTTGTATTGGTGGCGATATTTGGCTACCTGCTGGTACAGATTATTAACTATCAGCGTGCGCAGGAATATCGTGAATCCCTGACTGATGGTATGGCTTATATCATCAGTGAGGGGGTTGCGCGTCAGCCCAACCTTCAGCAGAAGATGGATTGGATTTCCGATGCCTCGGATTTATTAGAACTCCCGATTTACTATATTGAAGCCAGTAAAGTTGATGTTACCCGCGCCGAAGCCCGACGACTGGCTGAGCGCAAGGCCGTCGTGCGCTGGGATGCCAAAACCAGCGTGGCCTATATTGTTGTAGCGCTGCAAGATGATCCGGAGCATTATCTTTATATCAAGGCGGACAATATTACCGAACGTCAGATGAAGGCTTTGCCAGTCTTTATTCTGGATTATCTCGTGTACTATCCGGGCCAGGAAAAAGAATACCTTGAGCGTATTCAGTCATATTTTTCCTACCCGATTTCAATAGAGACCGTACAGGCGCTGCCGCTGGACTCCGAACAGATCGGACGTTTACGCCTGGATCACAGTATTATTCTGTATCGTGATAGTGCCTCGATTCGTGGCACCACTATTTCCATTGTGTCACCCATTCCAGGTTCGACCTCGGAAGTACTGGTTATGGGGCCAGTACCACTCTTTAACTGGATGCCATTTCAGCTGGCGGCGGGTATCACCTTGCTCAGCTTGTTTGTCTTAAGTCTGGGGGTGTATGGTTTGCTGGTGCCGATGCAGCGTAAACTGCGCGAAGTCAATTATGCCCTGAACAAGATGAAGAGCGGGAATATGTCGCTCCGTCTTCCGATTGAGGGAAATGATGAAATGGCGACTCTGGCATCCAGCTATAACAATATGTCAGATCATATTCAGCGTCTTATTGAAGCGCAGCGTGAGCTGATGCGTGCCGTGTCGCATGAGCTGCGTACGCCTGTTGCGCGGATTCGTTTTGCGGTAGAAATGATGGCAGATGAAGATGACTACGATTACCGCCTACAGCAAGTCGAACAGATCGATAAGGATATTGAGGCGCTAAATACCCTGATTGATGAGATTATGACCTATGCCAAGCTTGAGCAGGGCATGCCTTCAATTGAGTTTGAACATGTAGATCTGTATGAAGTGTTAAATCAGGTTGCTGTGGAAACTGAAGCTCTGAAGACCGGAAAAGTTATTGAGCTGCAAGCAATGTCTGATGACATAGTGGTGGAGGCGGAGCGGCGCTATTTGCACCGGGTGATTCAAAATTTGGTAGGGAATGCCGTACGTTATTGCGATAGCAGAATTTTGCTAAGTGGTGGGCTGGATGCTGAAGGACAAGCCTATATCTGTATAGAAGATGATGGTCCAGGGATTCCGGAAATAGACCGCGCCCGTATCTTTGAAGCTTTTGCCCGTTTAGATGATAGTCGTACCCGGGCTTCAGGGGGGTATGGTTTGGGGCTTTCTATTGTTAGTCGGATTGCTTACTGGTTCGGAGGAAGCATTGAGGTTGATCAGAGTCCGAAACTGGGTGGCGCGCGCTTTATTATGACTTGGCCGGCCCATCGTTATAGTAAGAAATCCAGACCGAAAACGCTGGAACATGTTGAAGAAGCCAGCAGCGAGCGTTCAGCCTAAAATCTGTGTTTAAGTCGCCTGATATAAAAAACGATACTGATTTCAGTATCGTTTTTTTTGTTTTATGCTACGAGGATTTATTCCTGTACGGTGACGTCTGGTTCAATTAGCGGTTTGCCATCACGCAGGCTATCTAAGGGTTCTGCATTAAAATCAATCATCAGCTTATTGTATTTGGCATCTATACTATAATTCTGGATCAGTTTTTGGTCGCCAGAGATGGTTTCCACTTTATATTCATCAACAATATTTAAAATGCCTTCTAGGTTGATACTCGAAGAGGCCTGATCGGCTTGGAACAGGTCGTGAATTTCGCGTAAGTCAAAAATAGCATTGCTGGCATCAGGGTGTTTATGAATATAAGTTTCGATATGTCGAATCAAAAGTTGGGCAAATAAAAAATAATTAGGTTTATGCGTAAAATGTAGAGACATACTGGACTCCTTTAGTTGCTTTATTTATGTGATTATCAGGCCTAGAAATACAAATAACATAATCTGAATCAATCTGTTGAATGTGTTGCAAAAAAATACAATTGCTTGATGAGGTGGCGCAGCCGGAACAGGGTTTAAATTGCCTGATTTATTTTTTTTGCTGAAAATTTAAACGACGCAAATCGTGTTTAAAGTTACTTTTTGCTGTGGCAAACTTATTTTGTTTTAGTTAATTCGATTTAAGACCTAAATAGAAACTTTCCTGACTTGATGGATTCAAGTTGAAATAGACTGTCAGGACTGAAAACTGGATTTTTACAGGCTTGTTAAAATAATTGAAGGTCGAAAATCAACTAAATAAAGCAATTAGTGCAGCTTTGAGTGCACTCACGCCCAATTAAATACTGAAATGCCTAAAAAATCATCCCAAAGACTAAGGGCGAGAAGCTAGCAAGTGAAATCCAAAATCAGGTACAATTGGCGGGATTAATTTTGTGTTTGGTGTATTTGAAGGCCAATACATACATTCTTTGTTAATAAATAGGCCTGCCAGGAGTTATCCCCGCATGAATGCCATTACTCCATACGAATGGGCAATTATTGCCTTCGTGATCGGTGTTACATTTTTGTGCGTCTTTATGCTCACTGTCCCATTACTCCTCGGGGGTAAATCATGGGGCCGTGCCAAGCAGGAGCAGTTTGAGTCAGGCGTAGTTGGAGCAGGTGGAGCCCGTATCCGCTTGTCCGCAAAATTCTATCTGGTTGCAATTTTCTTCGTCGTGTTTGACTTGGAAGCCCTTTACCTGTACGCATGGGCAGCTTCTGTTCGTGAAGTAGGTTGGGTTGGTTTTGTAACCGCAGCTATATTTATTTTAGTTTTACTCGTTGGCTTGGTTTACGAATTATCGACAGGCGCACTGAACTGGGCACCTTCAGACAAACGTAAAGCAGCCGGGATTAAACCTAAAATTGGTTCGCCAAATATGGATCTTGCGGAAATTACGCGCTTCAACTCAGTTGAAGAATTGGTTATGGACCCAACTGGCCAAATCCCAGCTCAATCATCTGGTCTTGTGAAAAAGTCACAAGCTCAATCATCTGATAAGGAGTAACTCGGGATGAAATACACATTAACCCGTGCGAATCCGAATGCTGATCAATATCCACTTCAAGAGCGTATCTTGGTAGAAGACCCGCTTTTAGAAGAAGAAGTGAATAAAAACGTATTCATGACTCGCTTAGAGGATGTAATACACACAGCAGTAAACTGGGGACGCAAGAACTCAGTTTGGCCGTTTAACTTTGGTACGTCTTGCTGCTATGTAGAGTATGCAACGACCTTGACCGGTGTACATGACTTGTCACGCTTTGGTGCCGAGGTCATCCGTGCTTCACCACGTCAGGCCGATTTGATGATCGTCGCTGGTACATGCTTCGTGAAAATGGCTCCGGTGATTCAACGTCTGTACGAGCAGATGCTTGAACCAAAGTGGGTAATTTCAATGGGTGCGTGTGCAAACTCAGGTGGTATGTACGATATTTATTCAGTTGTACAGGGTGTTGATAAAATCATTCCTGTCGATGTGTATATCCCAGGTTGCCCGCCACGTCCTGAAGCCCTGATTCAGGCACTCATGCTGTTGCAAGACCAAATTCAACTAGAGCGTCGTCCGCTTTCTGCGGTGATCGGTGATGATCTTAAGCCAGTGTATAAGCCAAAGATGATGCCGGAACGTGACCGTAAGAAAGATCAGCGTGTTGCTGTGAAAAATTTACGCTCTATGGATGAAATTAAATAATTTAAACGACAGATGATCTGTTGCACCCGCTCTGGGTGTAGTCGTCGTTTAGGTTGACTGAATTTGTATTAAATAGGAAGCCAAGCCAATGGCTGAAACTGACATTGCTATGCCAGAATCAACAGCAGTTGATTCACGCCCAGCATTTGCCATCATTGAAGAGCTCAAAACCAAATTTGGTGAGAACTTCTTTGTGCAAACGACTTTCGAGGATTTCCCGACAGTTTGGGTTGAGCGCGCACGTGTACAAGAAGTTTTAATGTTCTTGCGTACCGTGCCACGTCCTTATGTGATGCTATTTGACTTGTCTGCAGTAGATGAGCGCTTGCGTACCCATCGTGACGGTTTGCCTGCATCAGAATTCACAGTGTTCTATCACTTATTGTCGTTAGAGCGTAACTGTGACATTCGTATTAAAGTGGCCTTAAGCGACAGCGATCTGAATATGCCGACCGCAACGAATATCTGGCCGAATGCGAACTGGTATGAGCGTGAAGCTTATGACATGTTTGGTATCAATTTCGAAGGGCATCCAATGCTCCGTCGTATCTTGTTGCCAACCTACTGGGAAGGTCATCCGTTACGTAAAGAGTATTCTGCACGTGCAACTGAATATACGCCGTATATTCAGGATAAGGCCAAGCAGGATTTTGAACAGGAACATTTACGTTTCGTCCCTGAGGACTGGGGTCTGAAGCGCGGTAATGCCGATGAAGACTTCATGTTCCTGAACCTGGGTCCAAACCACCCATCTGCGCACGGTGCCTTCCGTGTGATCTTGCAGCTGGATGGTGAGGAAGTGAAGGACTGTGTGCCTGATATCGGTTATCACCACCGTGGTGTGGAGAAGATGGCTGAACGTCAAACCTGGCATTCCTTCATTCCCTATACTGACCGTGTCGACTACCTGGGTGGTTGTGCGCAAAACATGCCTTATGTGATGGGTGTGGAGCAAATGGCGGGCATTACTGTCCCTGACCGCGCGCAATGTATTCGTGTCATGATGTCAGAACTGTTCCGTATCAATAACCACTTGCTGTTCATTGGTACTGCGATTCAGGATGCCGGTGGTATGACACCTGTATTCTATATGTTCGCTGACCGTCAAAAAGTCTATGACATCGTGGAAGCGATTACCGGTTACCGTATGCATCCGGCATGGTTCCGGATTGGTGGTACTGCACACGACCTGCCAAATGGCTGGGATAAACTGGTTCGAGAATTACTCGACTGGATGCCAAAACGTATGAATGAATACTACAAAGCTGCTTTACGCAACTCGGTATTCATGGGCCGTACCCAGGGTGTGGCGCAATACGATGCAAAATCTGCGCTGGCTTGGGGTGTAACAGGTACTGGTCTGCGTGCCACAGGCATTGATTTCGACGTACGTAAATACCGTCCATATAGCGGTTATGAAAACTACGACTTTGAAGTGCCTTTAGAGTATGAAGGTGATGCCTATGCACGTGTGCTGGTTCATTTCCGTGAAATCGAAGAATCACTGAAAATCATTCGTCAGTGCCTGGATAACATGCCATCTGGTGCTTATAAAGCAGACCATCCATTGGCAGTGCCACCACCAAAAGACAAGACATTGCAAGATATTGAAACCTTGATTACGCACTTCTTAAGCGTGTCATGGGGTCCTGTAATGCCTGCTGGTGAAGCATCTGTAATGGCCGAAGTGGTGAAAGGGGCATCGAACTACTACCTGACTTCAGACAAGTCAACCATGAGTTATCGTACCCGTATCCGTACACCGACTTTCACGCACTTACAGCAAATGCCTTCTGTGATTAACGGCAGTCTTGTATCTGACTTAATCATTTATTTAGCGACAATTGACGTCGTAATGGCTGACGTGGATCGCTAAGGGGTAACGCATTATGATGATTTTGACTGATAGAAAGCCACGTGTGAATGTTGAAGGGATTTTAACGAAGGAAGAAATCCACGAAATCGAACAGCACATGGGCCACTATCCATATCCACGTGCAGCGTGTCTTGATGCGCTGAAGTGTGTACAACGCCGTAATGGCTGGGTAGATGATGCGCAGATGAATGCTATCGCGCAAATGCTCAGCATGAGTGTTGCGGATTTGGAAGGTGTAGCGACTTTCTATAACCGTATTTATCGCCAGCCCGTGGGTCGTCACGTAATTTTACTGTGTGACTCGATTGCGTGTTTCTTGATGGGTGCGGAAACTTTGGCAGAAGCTTTCCAGCGTGAACTGGGTATCCAGTTTGGTCAGACGACTGCTGATGGCCGTTTTACCTTGCTACCAATTTGCTGTCTGGGTAACTGTGACAAGGGCCCAACCTTAATGATTGATGAAGATACGCACGGTTTAGTTGAAGTGACTTCGGTTAAACAGTTGCTGGAGAAGTATGTATGAATACTGAACCAAAACCAATTTATGGTGACGGTAACCCAGAAACGCATCCATTGACCTGGCGTTTGAGTAAACAAGAGCACGTTCGTAATGCCGATGATTACGAAGCCCTAGAGGGTTATGCCGGCTTTAAAAAAGCCATTGGCATGCAGCCGAAAGAAGTGCTGGAAGTCATTAAAGCGGCAACAGTAAAGGGCCGTGGTGGTGCAGGTTTCCCGGCAGGCATCAAATGGTCGCTGATGGCACCAAATGACAATTCAGGTCCTCGTTATCTGATTTGTAATGCCGATGAAATGGAACCAGGTACCTTCAAAGACCGTCTGTTGATGGAAGATCTTCCTCACCAGCTGATTGAAGGTATGCTGATTGCCGGCTATACCCTCGAAGCGACTCATGGTTATATCTTTATCCGTGGCGAATATATCGAAGCGGCAAAATACCTGAACGACGCGATTGCACAAATCCGTGCCAAAGGTTATCTGGGTGAAAATATCCTGGATTCTGGCTGGAACTTTGAGTTGCACGTGCATACCGGTGCAGGCCGTTATATCTGTGGTGAAGAAACAGCACTGATTAACTCGCTGGAAGGCCGCCGTGCCAACCCGCGTACCAAACCACCATTCCCGCAAGTTGCAGGGGCTTGGGGTCGTCCGACGATTGTCAACAACGTCGAGACCTACAACAACTTGCCGGCAATTATGCTGCGTGGCCCTGAATGGTATATTGGTCTGTCTGCGGGTAAATCCAAAGATCCAGGCACTAAAATCTATGGTGCATCTGGTAAGGTGAAATTCCCTGGCTTATGGGAGCTTCCATTTGGTACCACGGCTCGTGAAGTGATTGAAGAACATGCCGGTGGTATGCGTGATGGCTTAAAGCTAAAAGCATGGTTGCCGGGCGGTGCCTCGACTGACTTCCTGGCCGCAGAGCATATCGACCTTCCGATGGATGCAGAAAGCATCATGAAAGCAGGCTCACGTTTAGGAACCTGTTTATTGATGGTGGTGGATGAAACGCAATGTATGGTTTCAGCAACACGTAACCTGGAAGAGTTCTTTGCCCGTGAATCATGTGGCTGGTGTACGCCTTGCCGTGATGGCTTGCCTTGGGCGGTGAAAGCGCTGAAAGCACTTGAAGATGGTACAGGTAAAAAAGAAGATATCGATCACTTGCAGGAACTGACCCGCAAGCTTTGGATTGGTAAAACTTTCTGTGCTCACGCACCAGGTGCGATGGAACCATTAATGGGCGCACTCAAACATTTCCGTGGCGAGTTTGAAGCAAAAGTAGTAAATGCTGCCGCTCAAACCCGCAACGTAGAACAAGCTTAAGGAATTCGACTATGGCTACAATTCATGTCGATGGAAAATCGTATGAAGTCAACGGCTCGGAAAACTTGCTGCAAGCATGTTTGAGTCTCGGCATCGACATCCCATACTTTTGTTGGCATCCATCCTTAGGTTCTGTCGGTTCTTGCCGTCAATGTGCTGTGACCCAATACGCGAATCCAGAAGATACGCGTGGTCGTTTGGTCATGTCATGTATGACACCGGCTGCTGACAATACCTACATCTCGGTTGAAGACAAAGAAGCAGTAGATTTCCGTGCTTCTGTTGTTGAATTCTTGATGACCAACCACCCGCATGACTGTCCGGTCTGTGAAGAGGGGGGGCACTGTCACCTGCAAGATATGACAGTGATGACGCAGCATGACCGTCGTCGCTACCGTTTCACTAAACGTACGCATTACAACCAGGAACTGGGTTCGTTTATTGCCCATGAGATGAACCGTTGTATCGCATGTTACCGTTGTGTGCGTTATTACAAAGATTATGCCGGCGGTACAGACTTTGGCGTATATGCCAACGCATCACGTGTGTATTTCGGTCGTCCGGAATCAGGGACTTTGGAATCTGAATTCTCGGGTAACCTGACTGAAGTGTGTCCTACAGGGGTATTCACTGACAAAACCCACTCTGCACGATATAACCGTAAATGGGACATGCAGTATGCGCCTAGCGTATGCCAAGGCTGTTCTTCAGGTTGTAACATTTCTCCGGGTGAACGTTATGGCGAACTTCGTCGCGTTGAAAACCGTTTCAACGGTGAAGTGAACCAATACTTCCTATGCGATAAAGGCCGTTTCGGTACCGGTTATGTGAACCGTGCTGATCGCCCACGTCAACCGCAATTCCGTACCGGCAACAATGTAGAAACTGTTTCAGTCGATACCGCACTAGACACGGTGATTGCAAATATTCAGGGTAAAAAAGTTCTGGGTATTGGTTCGCCGCGTGCATCACTTGAATCGAACTTCGCACTTCGTGAGCTGGTCGGTCAAGAGAACTATTCAACAGGTCTGTCTCAAAAAGAGCAGAATCTGGTTGAACTGGCAGCTTCAATCATGCAAACCGAGGGTGTTTATAACCCAACGATGCGTGAAATCGAAAGCTACGATGCGGTGTTAATTCTAGGTGAAGATTTAACTCAAACTGCACCACGTATGGCTTTATCTGTTCGCCAGGCTGCGAAAAATAAAGGCAAAGAGATGGCGGCAGAGCGTCGTACTCAAGAGTGGCTGGCTGAACCGGTACAGCGTATTGCTCAAGATGCGAAATCTCCGATTTACATTCTGGCTGCAACACAGACCCGTTTGTCTGACGTTGCCGAAGGTGAAGTGGTTGCGTCTCCAAACGATATTGCACGTTTAGGCTTTGCAATTGCTGCGGGTGTAAAAGGTGAAGTCATCACAGGTCTGGACGATGCTGCTAAAGCATTTGCCCAAACCATTGCTGATACCCTGAAAGCTGCGAAAAAACCATTGATTGTCTCTGGTACCAGCTTGCAAGACGCTGCCATTATGGAAGCGGCTGCACAAGTAGCACAAAATCTGGGTAATGCAGGCTTAACCTTGACTGTTCCAGAAGTGAACTCAATGGGGCTTGCAATTCTGGGTGGTAACAGTCTGGAACAAGCTTTTGCCCAAGACTTCGACACAGTCGTGATTGTTGAAAATGACCTTTACCGTCGTTTACCGCAGACCCAAGTCGACGCTGCACTTGCTGGCAAAGAAGTGATTGTGCTTGATCATTCAGAAACAGAAACGGTGAAGAAAGCCAACATTGTACTGTCTGCTGCAAGCTTTGCTGAAGGCGATGGTACAGTGGTTTCTCAGGAAGGCCGCGCACAGCGTTTCTATCAGGTATATGACCCAAGCTATTACAATCCGGAATTGGCGATCAAGGAATCTTGGCGCTGGTTACATGCGATTGAAACGGGCGTGAAAGGTAAAGCCATTTCATGGACCTTGCTGGATGATGTGATCGAGTCTGTAGCGAAAAACGTACCTGCTTTAGAAGGTATTTTGGATGTGGCACCTGATGCGGGCTTCCGTGTACATGGTCTGAAAGTGGCACGTGAACCACGCCGTTATTCAGGTCGTACTTCGATGCGTGCGCCATTATCTGTACACGAGCCTAAACAGCCCGTGGACAAAGATTCTGCCTTAACTTTCTCAATGGAAGGTTATGTCGGTGACCAGACACCATCTGCGCTGGTACCGTTCGCATGGTCGGCAGGCTGGAACTCTCCACAAGCGTGGAACAAGTTCCAGGACAACGTGGGTGGCCATCTGAAAGGTGGTGATTCAGGCGTTCGTCTGTTTGATCGTCTACCAAAACGTCCAGCACGTACTTTCGTTGCACCAGCCCCAGTGGTTGCGAATGCTGGCAGCTTCCGTCTGGTTCCGATGCATCACATTTTTGCTTCCGGCGAATTTACCGTGAAAACACCGGCGATGGAATCACGTATTCCTGAAGCGGTTTTTGCCGTCGGTGAACAGGATGCAGCGCGCTTGAATGTTCAGGATGGTCAGAAAATTACTGTGAAAGCAGGGGATAACTCGATCGTTCTTCCAGTTCAAGTGATTGAATACTTACCAACAGGTTGTATTGGCTACCCAATCGGTCTTGCACCGACGGTATCTCTTGCAGAGCCTGTTTCAGTCGCGGTAGGAGTGTAATTCATGGAACAAGAATTAATCCGTCAAACGCCGCTGTGGGCTGAAAACTGGCCAATCGCCTATTCAGTACTTCAAGCGATCGTAATCTTACTTGTTGTGGTATTGGTTGCAGCGTTGATGTCTTTCATTGAGCGTCGTTTACTCGGCTTGTGGCAAGACCGTTACGGTCCGAACCGTGTAGGTCCGGGCGGTATGTTCCAGATTGTTGCCGACATGCTGAAAATCATGTTCAAGGAAGACTGGACACCAAAATTTGCTGATAAATTGACATTCCGTATGGCACCAGGCGTTGCGATGGCAACAGCGGTGCTGTCATTCATGGTCATTCCTGTTTCACCGTATTTGGGTGTGGCAGATATGAGCATCGGTCTGCTGTTCTTTATGGCGATGGCAGGGATTGCAGTCTACGCAGTGCTGTTTGGTGGCTGGTCATCTAACAACAAATATGCACTGCTAGGTGGTCTGCGTTCAGCAGCACAAACGATTTCTTATGAAGTGTTCCTCGGCATCTCGCTGATGGGTGTAGTGGCAATTGCCGGCTCATTCAACATGCGTGAAATCGTAGAAGCACAAAAAGACGTCTGGTTTGTTATTCCTCAGTTCCTGGGCTTCCTGATCTTTGTGGTCGCAGGGGTAGCGGTAACTCACCGTCATCCATTTGACCAGCCGGAAGCAGAACAGGAACTGGCCGAAGGTTATCACGTAGAATACGGCGGGATGAAATGGGGCATGTTCTTCGTTGCGGAATACGTTAACGTGGTATTGATCTCAGCATTAATCGTAACCTTATTCTTTGGTGGCTGGTTAGCGCCGTTCGGTCTGGATTTCTTGCCACCGGCATTCTGGTTCATTATCAAGACTGCTTTCTTTGTCATGATGTTCGTATTGGCACGTGGCTCTTTGATGCGTCCACGTTATGACCAAGTGATGAACTTTGGTTGGAAAATTTGCTTGCCATTGGCGTTGGTTAACCTTTTGGTGACTGGTGCTGTGATTCTGTTGAATCAGGCCTAAGACAGCAGGGAGAACAAAATGTTTAAATTTCTAGCTGGATTCGGGTCAATCGTACGTTCGTTGTGGATGGTGTTCAGCCACGCAACACGTAAACGTGACACCATTCTTTACCCAGAAGTCCCAGCCGAAGAAATCGTGCCGCCACGTTTCCGTGGTCGTATTGTATTGACGCGTGACCCGGATGGCGAAGAGCGTTGTGTGGCATGTAACCTGTGTGCGGTTGCGTGTCCAGTAGGCTGTATCTCACTACAAAAAGCAGAAAAAGAAGATGGTCGCTGGTATCCGGAGTTTTTCCGTATCAACTTCTCTCGCTGTATTTTCTGCGGTATGTGTGAAGAAGCCTGTCCAACGACTGCCATTCAAATGACACCGGACTTCGAGCTGAGTGAGTATGTTCGTCAAGACCTGGTCTATGAAAAAGAACACTTGCTGATTTCTGGCCCTGGTAAATACCCTGACTATAACTTCTACCGCGTGACCGGTATGGCAGTTGCAGGCAAAGGCAAGGGTGAAGCACAGCGTGAAAGTGCACCTGTTGATGTACGGAGTCTATTACCATGATGTGGCCATTTTATTTAATGGCCCTCGTGGCCATCGTTTCTACGGTTCGTGTTGTGACCAATACGAACCCGGTACATGCCTTACTTAGCCTGATTGTCTCACTTCTTGCCGTTGCAGGTCTGTTTATGATCGTAGGTGCGCCATTTGCCGGTGCGCTGGAAGTGATTGTCTATGCGGGTGCGATCATGGTCCTGTTCGTATTCGTGGTGATGATGTTGAATCTCGGCGAACAGACTGTTGCACAAGAACGTACATGGTTGACCTCATCTACCTGGGCTTACCCGGCACTGATGAGCTTCCTGATCGGTCTTGTAGTTGTTTGGGTATTGAACTCTGACTACACACAACCTTCATTGGTGATGGGCACTGAAATGGTCGGTCCTAAAGCTGTGGGTCAAGCGCTCTTTACACAGTATTTATTATTGGTAGAAGTTGCTGCGATGTTATTGCTGGCTGCCCTGGTAGCTGCATTCCATCTGGGTAAACGTGAGCCAGGTGCAGAAGAGGACAAAGAATAATGGGCAACATCCCTTTAGAGCATGGTTTGATCGTTGCATCTATTCTTTTTGCACTGGGTTTTTACGGTGTAATGGTGCGACGCAACCTTCTGTTTATTTTAATGAGCCTTGAGATCATGATGAATGCTGCGGCTTTAGCATTCGTCCTGGCAGGCAGTGCATGGGTACAGCCAGACGGTCAGATCATGTTTATTCTGATCTTGACGCTTGCTGCGGCAGAAGCGTGTATTGGTCTTGCGATCGTCCTTCAGTTCTATCATCGCTTCCATCACCTGGATGTGGATGCTGCTAGTGAGATGCGCGGATGAGTTATTTATATCTAACAATTTTATTCCCGTTAATTGGTTTCATCCTTTTGGCGGCAGGGCGTAATAAACTGCCTGAATCAGTTGCTGCCATTATTGGGGTGGGTGCAGTGGGTCTGTCGGCCTTGGTTGCACTTATTGCCGGTCTGGACTTTGTCAACAATGGTTCAACCGCGACGGTACAACACCTGTGGACATGGTTTAATGTCGGCGGTTTTGCACCGGGGATCAGCTTGCATCTTGATGGTTTATCATTATTGATGCTGGGCATGGTGACAGGGGTTGGTTTCCTGATTCATATCTTCGCCTCATGGTATATGCGCGGCGAAGAAGACTTTGCACGTTTCTTCTCTTATTTCAACCTGTTCGTTGCCAGCATGTTGCTGCTGGTTCTGGGCGATAACCTGGCGTTATTATTCTTGGGCTGGGAAGGTGTAGGTCTGTGTTCTTACTTGCTGATTGGTTATTACTACCAAAATCCTGCTAATGGTTTTGCAGCCATCAAGGCATTTACCGTGACCCGTGTTGGTGACGTATTCTTGCTGATTGCCATGTTCCTGTTGTTCCAGCAGTTCGGCACATTGAATACTCAGTACATCGTAGAAAATGCGGCAACTGTAATGACACAAAGCTCGTCATTGACCATCTGGACAGCCTTAATGTTGTTCCTGGGTGCTGCGGGTAAGTCTGCACAGATCCCGTTACAAACATGGTTAGCAGATGCGATGGCAGGTCCAACACCTGTATCGGCCTTGATCCACGCGGCAACGATGGTTACCGCGGGTGTTTACCTGTGCTGCCGTCTGTTCACAGTATTTGAACTGGCCCCTGAAGTCATGGTGTTCATCTCGATTACGGGTGCAGTGACATTGCTAGTGGCTGGTTTTGCTGCATTGGTTCAAACCGACATCAAACGTATTCTGGCTTACTCAACCATGAGTCAGCTGGGTTATATGTTCATGGCGGTTGGTGCTGAAGCCTACCAGGCAGGTCTGTTCCACATGCTGACTCACGCATTCTTCAAGGCATTGTTATTCTTGTCTTCGGGTGCGGTGATTCTGGCTTACCATCACGAACAAAACATCTTCAAGATGGGTGGTCTGTTCTACAAGAACAAATTCCTGTTTGCCTGTTTTGCCATTGGTGGTGGTGCGCTCGCTGCGATTCCATTCCTGACCATCGGTTTCTTCTCGAAAGATGCGATTCTTGCTGCAGTCTGGACACAAAGCCATATTGCAGGCTTACCGGTATTCAATACGCTGTACTGGGTTGGTGTTGCAGGTGCATTCTTAACTTCAATCTATACTTTCCGTTTAATCTGGATTGTATTCTTTGGCAAAGAAAACACGCCTTACCATGAAATCAAAGGCATCACATACTGGGCGCCACTGGCAATCCTTGCGGTCTTGTCAACAGGTCTTGCAATCGTTTTGAAAGCACCCGTCATGAATATTCTGAATGCTGCACAAATTCCAGCGTTCATTATTCCTGAAGCTTTGGAAGCAGGCGCACATGGCGCTGAATATGTCGCGATTGGTGTAGCTTTAGCTGGTCTTGCGGTGGGTGTGGTATTGTTCGCATTTGCCTACAATGCAGTCAAATCTTTTGCCCAGACTTCTTTGGGTGCAGGTCTTGCAAATATTTGCCGTAATGCACTAGGTTTCGATGCGCTTTACGACCTTATTTTTGTTAAACCATATTTATTGTTCGCGAAGATTTTTGGTCGTGATCCGATTGATGGCCTATGGCTGGTACTTCCTGCACTTGTTAAAGGTGGTCACAGCTTTACCAGTTCACGTCAAACAGGATCACTGCGTGAATACGCATCAAGCATGGGGCTCGGCGTCGTTGTCCTACTGATGATCTTGCTCGTGATTCAGGTAGTGGGGAAATAAAATGGAAGCTCCAAACAATATTATTTTGCCGGCTCTGATCCTCATTCCGTTCATTGCAGGTTTTGTGTGCTGGTTGGTCGATAAACTCGACCAACACCTGCCACGCTATATTGCCTTAATTGGTATGCTGGTGACGCTGGTTTTGACCATCGTCCTCTGGCAGTCTGGTACTTATAACTATGAACTTGGCGGTGCAAACCCTTCGTGGGCAGCCGAGTTCAAATTACCTTGGATTCAAACCCTAGGGATTAACATTCACCTGGCAGTAGATGGTCTATCACTGCTGATGGTCGGCTTAACTGCACTTCTGGGTGTACTGGCAGTCGGCTGTTCGTGGGGTGAAATTCAGAAGAACGTTGGTTTCTTCCACTTAAACCTTTTATGGTCTCTGGGTGGGGTGATCGGTGTTTTCCTTGCGATTGACATGTTCCTGTTCTTCTTCTTCTGGGAGATGATGCTGGTTCCAATCTATTTCCTGATTGCACTTTGGGGGCATAAGGGAGCAGAAGGTAAATCGCGCGTTTATGCGGCAAACAAGTTCTTCATCTATACGCAAGTTGCTGGTTTGGTCATGTTGATTGGTATCCTGGGTCTGGTGACCGTAGGTTTCAACATGACTGGCGAAATTCGTTTCGACTACAACTACCTGATGGGAGTAGCGAATACGCTTGATGCACAGGCTCCAGCAGTTGCTTATGCGTTTATGATCTGTTTATTCATCGGCTTTGCGGTAAAACTTCCAGTTTTCCCATTACATGGCTGGTTACCAGATGCACATGCGCAAGCACCTACAGCGGGTTCGGTAGACCTTGCAGGTATCCTGATCAAGACAGCAGCTTACGGTTTACTTCGTTTTGTGATTCCATTCTTCCCGGCAGCTTCTGCACAATTTGCAGACTTCGCGATCATTCTGGGTCTGATTGGTATCTTCTACGGTGCCTGGTGTGCATTCCAGCAAACAGATATGAAACGTCTGTTGGCGTACACCTCTATTTCGCACATGGGCTTCGTATTACTGGCGATTTATGCAGGTAATATCCTGACCTTCCAGGGTCTGATGATCATGATGCTGGCTCACGGTCTGTCTTCTGCTGCACTGTTCATTATGTGTGGTCAAGTCTACGAACGTGTGCATACTCGTGATATGCGTTTGATGGGCGGTATGCGTGGTCAGTTCCCTTATCTTGCATTCTTCCTGATGTTCTTCATTGCGGCGCTTGTGGGTATTCCTGGTCTGGGTAACTTTATTGGTGAATTCCTGATCCTGATGGGGTCTTTCAACAAATTCCCGACATTTACCATCATTGCTGCAATCAGCTTGGTGTTCGCAGGTCTGTACGGTTTAATCCTGATTCACAAGGCATTGTTCGGTACACCAAACGAAGAGCAAAAACAGCACTATACACATCCACTGAAAGATTTGAACGCGCGTGAAGTAGTGATTCTGCTGATCTGTGCGCTTGGTCTTGTATGGCTTGGTCTATACCCACAAAGCTTCCTTGATGTTTCAAACTCAAGCATGGCGTGGTTAGCAAATAGCTACATTCCAGTTCAAGAAGTTGTTGAAGTGGTTGCTGAACAAGCACCGGTTCAACTTGAAAATGTGGAGATCCAATAAGCCATGAACTTCACAATGTCTTTTTCTGAGCTTATGCCGTTAGCACCTGTGATGATCGTGGCATTAACTGCGATCGCGGTCATGTTGTTGACTGCAATTAAGCGTAACCATAACTTAGTTGCGACTACGGCCGTAGTGGGTTTAAACCTAGCTGCGTTCTATATCGTCTTTGTTTTATTGGCGGGTAAATTTACACCTGCCAATATCATGAACATGTTCATCGTAGATCCGTTTACGATGCTGTACCAGTTCATGATTCTGATTGCTGCACTGGCATGTTGTACCTTGTCACATGCTTACATCGAAACTTATAAAGATAACCGTGAAGAGCTGTATATCCTGATGCTGGCATCTGTTGCAGGTGCAATGCTTATGGTAGCAAGTTCTCACTATGCCTCTTTCTTTATCAGCCTTGAGTTAATGTCGATCCCTGTTTACGGCTTGCTGGCCTATACACATCAGCGTTCTCAATCGCTTGAAGCAGGTGTGAAATATCTGGTGCTTTCGGCAACTGCTTCTGCAATGTTGTTGATGGGTATGGCATATATCTATGCTTATACAGGTTCTTTAAGCTTTGTTGGCGAACCAGGCAAGTTATTGAGCGTGTTCAACCAACCAGCAGTTGTGGTGGGTCTGGCATTTATTATATTTGCCGTTGGCTTCAAGTTATCACTTGCCCCGTTCCACAAATGGACACCAGATGTCTATGCCGGTGCACCAGCGCCGATTGCGACTTTCCTGGCGACAGTTGCAAAAGTGGCAACGCTGGGTCTGTTTGCACGTTACGTTCTGTCTTCAGGCTTGTTACTGTCTGATAGTTTCATTACGATTCTGACTGTGATTGCGGTACTGTCGATTCTGGTCGGTAACTTGCTGGCAGTAAAGCAGGTGAATTTAAAGCGTATCCTGGCCTACTCTTCAATTGCTCACTTTGGTTATATCCTGGTGGCGATCGTTACGGCACGTAATACTGACTTCTTGCAAGTACAAGGTTTTGCGACTTTTGAAAGCTTGAACGTGTATGTCATTACTTATGTACTGACCACAGTGGGTGCCTTCGGTGTAGTGACCTTGATGTCCAGCCCATATAACAATACTGACGAAGCAGGCAGCCTGGCGGAATACCGTGGTCTGTTCTGGCGCCGTCCGGTATTGACAGCGGTATTGACTGTCATGATGTTATCGCTGGCAGGTATCCCGTTAACGGCTGGTTTCATTGGTAAGTTCCTGGTGATTAAAACTGCAGTTGCAGGCGAGGCTTGGTTCCTTGCAGCAATGGTCATTCTGGGTTCAGGTATCGGTCTGTACTACTACTTGCGTGTTATGGTAGTGATGTATATGACTCCACCAGAAACGCCGCGTATCGATGCGGTGAATCACTGGGGCCAGAAAGTGGGCGGTATCATGGTACTGGCAGTGGCATTACTGGTGTTGGTATTGGGTGTCTACCCGGATCCAATGATTGCAATCTCCAAGTTTGCATTCTTTGCCCTGTCGCCTGAATTACAGCAGTTTATTTTCACTTTGGTGCAAAGTGGTTTTAACTGATTTCGTGCCTGACTAAGCTATTACAAAAAAGCCTCCATGATTGGGGGCTTTTTTATTTATAAAAATCAACAAAAGCCTCTATAATGGTAGAAATTTAGTTTTACCCTTTTAGGTGTTCTCCCGTGGCTATCCATGAAATTCGTCATCCTTTGATCCGACATAAATTAGGTCTGCTTCGTCGTGCCGATATCAGCACGAAAAATTTCCGTGAGCTGGCACAAGAAGTGACCATGCTGCTGACCTATGAAGCAACCAAAGACTTACCAATGGTTGAGCATAAAATTGACGGTTGGGATGGTGCAGTCAAAGTTGACCGCATTGCGGGTAAAAAAATCACCGTTGTACCGATTTTGCGTGCAGGGATTGGGATGCTGGACGGTTTCCTGAATCTGATTCCAAGTGCCAAAGTATCTGTACTGGGGCTGGAACGCGATGAAGAAACACTGGAAGCGCGTACCTATTATAAAAAACTGGTTCCAGATGTACAAAACCGGATTGCCATGATCATTGATCCAATGCTGGCGACAGGTTCATCACTGGTTGCGGCAATTGATGTACTCAAAGAAAATGGCTGTAAAGATATTCGGGTCATGGTGCTGGTGGCGGCGCCTGAAGGAATTAAGCGGGTTGAAGAAGCACATCCGGATGTGGTGATTTTCACTGCTGCCATTGATAAAGGCTTAGATCACAATGGTTATATTGTGCCGGGTCTAGGTGATGCAGGTGACAAGATTTTTGGTTCAGTTCAAAAAGACTAATGGTTAAAAATGCACAGGAAAGGGGCTTTTAGGGCCTCTTTTTTATATACTGAATACTGACAGAAGCAGAGTAGGGGATGTTTATGACTTCCGAGCAATATCAAGGAAAAGTACAACAGTACAATCCAGAAAAAGGATTTGGTTTTATTTCTTCACCTGAAGGTGAGATATTTTTTCATATCTCGGATTTCCCTGCTGACTCAGGTGAACCGAAACGCAATGACCGGGTAAAATTTAATGTAGTTCAAAATGGAGATCGCTACAAAGCCATCAAAATTGAACGTGTAGAAGACAAATCCAAGAAAGCCAAAAAAGCCAAAGCGGTAGCAGTCAATACTTCGATTACCTCAGCCCTATTGTCGAATTTAAAGCGTTAATTTTTGCTTGGAAAATACATCCAGAAGGAGGCTTTAGAGCCTCTTTTTTTATTTGAGTATTAGGCTAACGTGATTTGTAGGAGCTTGTGTAATCCAAGTTCTGTATAGCGTTACTAAAACAATAAAATACTCACCAAAGCTCAACAATATCCTTTGAGCCTTTCCATATAAAATACGCATCTGTTGAATGATCTAGGGACATATATCATGTTTACAGATGGAAGAATTAAAAGCTACGATGCCAGACGTGGGACTGGAACGATTGAGCTCATAGAAAAGCCGCAAGAGCTAGATTTTCGCTTACAGGATCTACCTTCCTCTGAGATCGCACCACAAGTCGGGGAGCGACTTAAATTTAGAATAATTGAAGAGCAGAATACGATTCAACTGGACAATATGGTACGTCTGGATATTAAGCGTCAGGAAGAGTAGGTCTCTGAAGTGGTTGCGCTACCGTCTCTAGCTCCTGCAGTGATGGTTACTCCAGTACGCCATACTATTTTCTTTAGCCCCACACTCTGGTTGGCGCTGGTAACAGCGATCGGTTTTATGATTTTTGGAGAAATTTAAGTTAGGTATAAACCGTCCTATTATAATTTTACTAAGCTATTTGTCTCATCATTCAAATACAAAAGCATCGTACGGTGCTTTTTATTTGAGAATTTTAAAGGATTTCTGAATATAATTACTCAAAATATCAAATACAAGAGCTGCTTATGTTTCAAGAGGGGAAGATCAAAACTTATAATCAAGAACGTGGTTTTGGTTTTATCGAAATTGAAGGGGAAGCAAAAGATTTATTCTTCCACATAAAAGATTTCCCAAACAAAAATGTTTTACCAAAAGTTGGGGAAAGGTTAAAGTTTCTAATTGTGGAGGATCAAGGCAAGTTTAAAGCGGATCATATTGTTCGCTTAGATATTTCATATCAAAAGACGCCTTCACCCAGTGTCAGTCAACATAATGATCTTCAGGTAGAAAGAGCAACACTCTATCATCCGCCTAAAAAGCCAGCGTTATCTAAACTGTTTATCAGTATCGGCATAGTTATTATCGTCATACTTGCTGTATTGGCTTATGGAAAATACCAAAACTATAAAATACAAAAGCAACAGCAACTTGAGTATTTAATACAAGAACAAAAAAGGCTGGTTTCAGAACAACGTGCAGCCTTAGGTAATTTACCTGAACAACGCCTAAACGAACAAGCTAAGAAGAATTTAGAGGTATCCACCAATACCCCTCTTAGAAGTACTACTTCCTCCACTTCAGTGTCGTCACCTTATCAGTGTGATGGCAGAACCCACTGTAGCCAGATGCACTCTTATGATGAAGCGGTATTCTTTTTGCGACATTGCCCTGGTACCCAGATGGATGGAGATGGTGACGGTATTCCTTGTGAACATCAGTTTCACCGTTAAAAAAAGCGCCCTTCGGCGCTTTTTTATTTCAACAGAATTCTAAGCTTCACAGAATTTCATAAAGGCCTTAAGACCCGGGCCTTGATATTTCTGACGGTGCACCAGCATAAACAGGGGGCGGGTCAGTGACCAGAATGGGGTGTCCAGAATTACCAGATGACCTTTTTCGAGCAAAGGCTCAACCGCCAGTTTGGAAATACAGGACATGCCAATCCCACCTGCGACAATTTTTAAAATCGCTTCATTATGACCCAGCGTCAAGCGGATTTTGGCATCAGGAACATCTTTCAAAATCGCATTGTCAAAGACCTCACGCGTCCCTGAACCTTCTTCACGCAAGATCCACTCTACAGACTTGAAATCTTTTGCCGTTAAGGCACGGTCAAGCTGTGCCAAAGGGTGGTCGGGCGCACAGCAGACGGCCAGTTCATCATTACGCCAAGGAATACATTGCAGCTGCGGCAGATGACAGGAACCTTCAATTAAGGCCAGATCCAGCTGGAACTGATTGACGGCTTCAATCATCTGTCTGGTATTTCCCACTTGCAGCTGTAAGTGCGCTTGGGGCTGAATTTTTAAGAAACCTGCCATCAGATCAGGCATTAAATAATCTGAAATAGTGAGTGTCGCACCCAGACGTAGATCAATACTCTGTAACTCGCCTTGAGCTGCTTGCTCAAATGCCTCACAACGGCCCAGAATTTCTAGGGCTTGCGGGAGTAAAAAACGGCCCAAATCATTCAGTTGTAAACGTTTTCCGAGCCGATCAAACAAAGGTGCCCCAAGGCCATCTTCTAAATCTGCTAAAGCCATACTCGCCGCACTTTGGGTGAGTTTGACTGCATCACTGGCTTTGGTGACGGTGCCTTCTTGAGCAACTGCTACAAAAACAGCCAGCTGGCGTAAAGTCATGCGCATGAATAGAGCCTTAACATTTAAAAAATATTAATAAATTATAGGGTCATGCTACCATGAGCATAGTCTTTGATGCCACGTTTGAATCATGTCTATTGAAAAATTTAGCCTGGAAAAGGTTTTATCTGTACACCGTTGGACCAATACGCTGTTTAGTTTCACTATGACACGCCCTGCGCATTTTAAATTTACGGCCGGGCAGTTTGCGCGTATTGGCTTAAAAGTCGGAGATCATCTGGTCGTTCGAGCCTATTCAGTCGTGTCATCACCTTTTGATGAGACCCTGGAATTTTTCTCGATTGTGGTGCCGGAGGGGGCATTTACCTCGCATTTGCAGTATTTAAAAGTGGGAGATGAGCTGTATCTGGAAAAAATCCCTTATGGTTTTTTGACGCTTGCACGTTATCAGTTGCCACTGCCTAAAGACTTATGGCTGTTGGGGACGGGAACTGGACTTGCGCCATTTCTTTCAATGCTACAGGACTTTGAAACCTGGATTAAATACGAAAATATTCATCTGGTATATAGCGTGCGTACCGAAGCTGAATTGGCTTATGTGACGCGTATCCAGGAAATTGCTGAAACTTTTGGTGAAGGTCATCGCGGCTTTAAATTTATTCCGATTATTACCCGCGATCCACATGCTGCTTTGCATGATCGTTTACCCGTACTGATTAAAAATGGTCAGCTTGAGAAAGCGGCGGGACTCGAATTTAATCCGGCCAGTAGCCATATTATGCTCTGTGGAAACCCGCAAATGGTAGAAGATACTAAAGAGGCGCTTAAAGCTCGAGGTCTGAGCATGAACCGTCGTGGTGAAGGAAATATTGCAGTAGAGAATTACTGGTAAGTACTTTGCCTCCTCCTTTGGAAAAAGAAACAGGCTTTCTGGCATAAAAAAACCTCCAATTGGGAGGTTTTCTGCTCTTCAACACTTAGTGGACAAACATATCCATAAAATCGCGGATTTCCTGAATCGCGCTATCGACATCGGTTGTTAGCCAGGTCGGCTCAAAGAAGCCTGCATAATGTTCAATCCGCTCAGCAGGTACAACCAAACGCACCGGGCAATCCTCTTCCAGTAAACGCCACGGAATAATGGGAACTTCATTGTCCAGCCACGCCACCACATTTCGCACATCAATCACCATGGCATTGATGCAATCAGGAAAGGGCATGACCGACATTTCCTCGGTACGGCGACGGAAATATTCCAGGTCTTGCCAGCGTAGCAAATAGCCTGGCTTGCTAAACTCAATAATTCCAATCAGATGCTGATCACGAGTATAGTGCAAAGCACACTGATGTGTAATATCAGTGTCAAGATCAAGCGATACACTCTGTTGACGATACGCCATAAAGCTCGAATGCATGAAAAATAAGGTCAATGATTATAGCTTATTTTAAGCAAAGTCGCAGGTCTATTCATTACTAGCGATCTGGGCATGACCTGGACGGGAGCAAAGGGGAGATGGGAAGGATTTTTAGTCTCCCTTATCTATGAAGAATCTGGGCTTACAGCTATCAGTAGAAGTAGCATAAGGGAGGGTTGCAAGAGCGCTTGCCCAGCCTATCTAGGTGATCGCACAAAAAAAATCATTCAAATTTTCAAAAACGTTTAACCCCCTTTAAAACCGGATTCCTGTGCTCAAAAATCAGACTCATTCGTTTGATACATAGAACTTACATCCCGTCACTATCTCACCATGTTTTGTCACAGAAGTGTCGCTAACTGCTTGTTATGATAAAAATCTACTTATGAATAAGAAATAGTGAGGATGGTCATGGGCAATGATTTTAATAACAAACCACCTTCAAATCATCAGGACGAAGTTACACAGAAAAAACGTATCCCCGTCTATATTTTGATTTTAGTCGGTATCTTTTTGCTCGCCGTATTATTCTATATGTTTGCGGATATGGAGCCAGATTCCCCTGCGGAACGGCCTAATACGCCTGTACCAGCGACGACAGCTCCTGCGAGTACTGGCCCGAACACAGGCGGTGAAAGTACCGAGGCGACAGCGACTGATACAGAAGCGACGGCAACGGCAACTGATACTGCACAGGCTAATCAATAAGGTACAGATCAAAAAAGCTCTGGTTAATCACTGGGGCTTTTTTAATGGATTGTGGTGTTTTCTAAGCTCTGCATATCCAGAGCGTCTGAATAGATAAAGTCCAGGCTGTATAAGGAAGAAGCCAAGTATTTAAAACTCTAAGGCTTTCAAATTCAGATAAATAGCGTGATAACAAAGAGGGCATAAAACACATGAATGATTATATGAGAGGTCCACGCGGGGGCTATGATGCCATGTACTATTGGGATCAGTTTCATCCCATAATCAGTGCAGTTGCCATATTAATTGTTGGCTGGATCATTGCACTACTGGTTTCTGCCGGAATTAAGAAGCTTTTGCAGAAGCTCGGGACAAATAGGCATCTGAGTACCGCAACCGGACATCGCTCCAACATGGAAAGCATTATTGCCCGGGTCGTCTTTTGGCTGATTCTGATCATTGCTGTGATAGGTGCATTTAATGTGCTGAACCTGACAGGGATCAGTGACCCCTTCAGTAGCATGATCCAGCAGTTCTTGCTATTTATTCCACAATTGCTGGCCGCTATTGCAGTCGGCTTTATTGGTTGGATAGTGGCAAATCTGGTGAAAATGGGTTTGCAGAAAGTGCTGAACCGTACCCAACTGGATGAAAAGCTCAGTGCAGAAGTTGGCGTCAGTCCAATTAGCCAGAATATCAGTGAAATTGTTTACTGGTTAATTTTATTACTATTCTTGCCAATTGTATTGTCGATCCTCGGATTAGACGGCCTGTTATTGCCAGTTCAGAACATGGTGACAGACGTTGTCAGTTATCTTCCGAATATTTTCATTGCTGCAGTCATTGTATTTGTCGGTTATATTCTCGCGAAAATTGTCCGCGGTATTGTGGAGGGTTTGCTGAACAGTCTGAATGTACAGCATCAGGCTGAAAAAGTCGGGATCTTCAAGAACTCGAATGTCGCTCAGGTACTGGGTTCATTTGTCTTTGCAGTGGTGATTATCACATCGCTGATCATTGCCTTTGAAGCGCTTGGAATTGAAGCGATTTCTGAGCCGGCAACTGCCATGCTGTATGAAATCATGCATGCCATTCCAAATATTATTGCGGCAGCCCTGATTTTGATCTTGGCTTATGTGGTTTCTAAACTGGTAGCACGTCTGGTCACAGAAGTTGTTGCAGGCACAGGTGTCGATGAAATTCCAGCCAAGCTTGATGTACAACGTTTCTTTGGTAGCACTAAACTTTCCAATGTGGTGGGTTACCTGATCATTCTGTTTACCATGCTGTTCGCGGTTTCTGAAGCCGCCAACCGTCTTGGCTTTGAACAGATCAGTGGTCTGATTGCCATGTTTATCTATTTTGGTGCGAATATTCTGCTGGGTGCGGTGATTCTGGTCATCGGTTTCTGGCTGGCCAATATCGTGGCAAATATTGTACAACGTGGTGAATATAACAGTTCACGCTGGTTAGCTAATCTGGTACGTGTCCTGATCATGGGACTGGTTATTGCCATGGGTCTGCGTGCAATGGGCATTGCAGATTCGATCGTGAACCTGGCATTTGGTCTGACGCTGGGTGCGGTAGCTGTTGCCTTTGCCTTGGCTTTTGGTCTGGGTGGTCGTCAGCCTGCAGAACGTGTCTTGACTGATCTGATTGACAAGGCAAAACGTGAAGCCAAGGAACCGAATCCAGTCAAGGATAAAGCTGAAAATAGCATGTTTTCAGGATTAGGCGCCAAGACTGCTACTACAGGTACAAGTGTCGCCGATAGGGCAGGTACGACAGGTTCTGCCTTCACCACCCCGGGAGCTACTGGTTCAGATTCAGATCCTAACGATCTGTCGAATACGACACCAGCAACGCTCACTACTGCACCACTACAAGATGATGATGCATCTATTGATTCGGTCACTCCGGATGCCGATCAGGCTGTCCCGGATTCAGTCAAAGTTGATCCGGCTCATCCGCCAGCCAATAATCCATTTGGCTCAACAGGTGAGGACGAACCTGGTATAGATATTGATCATTCTACTCAGAAAAAAGATGACCTGAAATAACCTGTTCAGGACCAACAGAATCGGCCACGCTTAAGTGGCCGATTTTGCTAGTGAAAAAAGGGAAATAATTATGGCAAAAGCACCGAATAAGTTTTTAGCGCCCGTGGTTATTGCTGGAATTACTGTAGGCTTTTTAGCAGGGGCACGCCGGTTTATTTTTGTAAAATCTCAACGTGCTAAAAGCAGACAAAATGAAAATCAAGTCCACTCACCAGAAGGTACGGATGAGGAAATGCAAAATAATGATTGAAATTAATACTGGATTTGGTATTTTTCATAAGAGTGATATATGAAATATTACTTAAAATATAGATACTTAAATTTAATATTCCTGTCATATAAAGTATTTAAATTAAGTTCAAAGGAATGAAAATAATGAGGGTAATTTCAATGCTAAATAATTTATGGACGACATTCACAGACACAGTACAGCAACCACAGCATATTGCAGAAGCTGTAGAGAAAATGGATCTGACGATTGAACGTCTTTCTTCTCTAGACGTTCTATTGTTTCAAACAGACTATCTTGAATAAGTTTGCAAGTGAAAGATAAAAAGAGCTGAATGATTCAGCTCTTTTTTTATGTCTGGATTTGAATAGATTAAACATATTCTGAGGCAGCATGCGCAGAAGCCCAGGCCCATTGGAAGTTGAAGCCACCCAAATGGCCGGTGACATCCAGAACTTCACCTACAAAATACAGACCTTTTTGCTTCTTGCTTTCCATGGTTTTGGAAGATACTTCGGTGGTATCCACACCGCCTAAAGTGACTTCGGCAGTACGGTAACCCTCTGTTCCTGACGGCTTTAATTCAAAGCCCTGTATACGCTTGGCAATCTGCTCCAGCTTGTCATCACTGAGATTACCAATAGGGGTATCGGCGACCTCAGCCCAGACCAGGTTTTGTAGTTCAATCACGACACTTTTCGGTAGATGTTCACTTAATAAAGTGCGGAGTAAAACTTTAGGTTGTCCCTGTTTTTTACGCTTGAAGAAATTAATCAAATCCATACTCGGTAAAAAGTCGACCTTAAAGCTTTGGCCCACATCCCAGTAGTTGGACAATTGCAGGGAGCTGGGACCACTTAAACCGCGATGGGTAAATAACAGCGCTTCAGTAAAGCTGTTTAAATCATTGGATAAGGTTGCTTCAATGGCGTTGCCACTCAGACGGGTGGTAACTTCTTTAAAATGATCCGAGAAGGTAAAAGGCACCAGACCGGCACGAGTTGGATAGACATGATGGCCAAACTGTTTGGCAATCTCGTAGCCGATTCCTGAACCTCCTAAGGTCGGAATCGACAGGCCGCCAGACGCCACTACCACAGACTCTACTTCAAAATAGCCCAGAGAGGTAGCCACCTGAAAACCTTGCTCTGCGACCGTATTCACTGCTTTTACTTCACAACTGGTCTTAATCTCAACCAGACCGGTCTTATCACACTCTGCCAGCAGCATTGACAGGATTTCTTTGGCTCCATTTAAGGTAAACAGCTGTCCATGTTTGCGTTCTTCATATTCGATGCCATATTCACAGACCAAACCAATAAAATCCCAGTTGCTATAACGGCTTAGAGCTGAAATCACAAAATGCGGATTATGCGAAATATAATTACTTGTTTCGACATACAGGTTGGTGAAATTACATTTTCCGCCACCCGACATTAAAATTTTCTTACCGACCTTGTTGGCCTTTTCGACGACCAGCACTTTGCGACCACGTTGTGCAGCCATATACGCCGTCATTAAACCTGAGGCACCGGCACCTATGACTAAAACATCGTATTGCTTGGAAGACATGACACACTCAAGGGAGAAGAAAAGGAAAGCATTATAGACAATTTTATTTCAGCTTTCTCTATTCATACTGAGCTAAAAGCTAAATCGTGGATGCTGAACCGCTATTGATCGAAAATACTTTTAAAAGATGAGGAAAAGAACGCTATGAATCTAGGAGCAGGTTTTAAGGTTCTTAGCTTGTAAACCGCCTGTATGAATGACCAGCAGTTTTGATCCAGCCGGGAAATATCCTTGCGTAATGAGCTCAAAGAGACCCATCAGCATTTTTCCGGTATAGACCTGTTCCAGAGGAATATCATATTTAGCTTCAAAATCTTGAATAAACTGGATAAGGGCAGGCGTGGTTTTGGCATACCCCCCGCAGCAATAATCATCGAGAATGGACCAGTTCTTTTTTACCGTAAATTTGGCAACCTCATCTTTTAGAAAATCACCTTTCAAGGCAGAAAATCCTAATAACTGCTGGTGAGGATGACTGGCTTCAATCAGACCTGTTAAGGTGCCTCCTGTACCCACTGCACAGCAGATGACATCAAACTGTTCATCGTCTGGTCTTAAAATTTCCCGACAGCCTTGAATGGCCAAGGTATTTGTGCCGCCTTCAGGAATCAGATAATGTTCAGGAAATTGTTGCGTCAGCTCTTGCAAATAGTCAGGTTGATGCCGGCGCTGATATTCCTCACGGCTGACAAAGTGCAGCTGCATACCGAGCTCTTGTGCCAGTGCCAAAGTCGGATTTAGTTCTTTATCTTTTAATTCTGCACCACGGATAATACCGACACTTTTAAAATCAAACTGATGTGCGGCAAAAGCCGTAGCTGCAATATGATTGGAGTAAGCACCACCAAAGGTCAATAGTTGGTGATAACCGGCTCGTTGCGCGTCAAGAAAGTTATATTTCAGCTTAAAAAATTTATTGCCTGATATATGAGGATGCACCAGATCCAGACGGCGCACCGTCACCGAAATATTCTGAATTAAAAAGTGCTGATCTGGAATAGTATGGGCAAGAGCGTCAAACATAAACATTAAAAAAATTGAAAGATAAGAAATCAGAATAAGCTGAAAATGAGCAAATTGAAGATAAGCTGCAGGCTAACCGGTGGCTTATCAATAAAAAACGGACGCACATTGTCACAATTTAGTTGCTGAAAATTTAAACCACAGTGCTAGTCTGATAAAGACAACCTCATGGAGGATAACAATAATGAAAATATTATTCTATGTTGCCTTGAGTATTGTCGGACTGAGTTTGACCGGCTGTGAGGATCCGCTCAACAAACCCAGAACGGATACCCGTACCATGATTATTGGAGGCGTGCCAGTGCATGATCAGGATTATCAGCTGCGAGATGAACATCTTATTGTCCAGAATCAGTTAAAACCTTAACACCTTCACCTGGTTGAAATTCAGGATAAATACAAAACTTTTTAAAGCAAATAATCAGATTTTTGTTTAAAATAAGAACCCGATTTTTAGGTAGGTCATCTCGTGGAATCATTCTGGATTTTAGGCTCGATTGCTTTTGCCCTTATGTTAGGTGCAATGAGTCCTGGGCCAACCTCTATCTATGTGGCAAAAAATTCCATTGCAATTTCACGTAAACATGGCTTATTTACTGCACTGGGCACCGGTTTAGGTGCGGCGGTTTTTGGCTTGCTTGCTGTGCTAGGTTTACAGGCCTTTTTACTGGCCGTTCCTTCGGCCTATCTGGCCTTAAAAATCTGTGGCGGTTTGTATCTGCTGTGGCTGGCATTTAAAATTATTAAACATGCCAAAGAACCTCTTGAAACAGACACCGCTATCAACAAGCAGATATCTTTAAGTCGCGCTTTTACCACCGGTCTGATTACCCAACTGTCCAATCCAAAAATTGCGATCGTATTGGCCAGTATTTTTACGGCACTTTTACCGAAAGAAATTCCCACTTATTTTTATATTGTTCTGCCAGTATTGTGCTTTTTTATTGATGCAGGCTGGTGCTCTCTGGTCGCTGTGGCTCTGTCTGCGGAAAAGCCACGCCGTGTGTATTTAAAGTTTAAGGCAATATTCGACCGGGCAGCAGGTGCAGTCATGACCGTGCTCGGCTTGAAGTTAATTTTTGGCATGAAGTAAGTTTATTATTCACTTTAGCTGCATATCCAGATTTAGGTTCTGTGTTTGCAAAAGCATGAAATGCTGATTGGTATGATTGCTTAAAGTTTATAAATGATGGACATGAAAGCACATAAAAAACATATAAATGAAGCTGATCTCTGTCGCTATAAAAATATGCAAAACAGCGCCAGAACTTATTAAAAACAAGACAGATCGGGAGTGTAGTTTTTTTATTTTTAACTCTTATTCTGCCTTGCTTTCGATCCACACAAGCTCTGTTATTTGTTAGATAACACTTCCTGCTGCGCGTAGCGAAAAGCTCTTTGCATATTTCAGTCAAGTTGAGGGGGGAAAGCCTAATTCTTCTCCAATCTACTCCTCATTAAGCGATCCCAAGACAGTTGTTAATTCTTGAAGTGTATAGGCATCCACTGATAGCTTTTTCCCTCCTTTGAATAAATATGTCCAATTCCAGGGAAAGGTAAATGCGGAGCTGCAATCGTTTGTCCTTGCTTGGCATAGTTTGCGAAAGATTTTAAGCGGGTTTCTACCGCTTTTTTCGGATCAATATCAAAGTCGACCGTGGTGTGAGGCCGGTCAAACTGAATACTGTGTGAATGTACTATATCTCCAATAAAAATCAGCTCCTGACCCTGTGATTTTAAGCTAAGACCAAAATGTCCCGGCGTATGTCCTGCCGAACTGATGACATGAAATCCATGAATTTTGTCACCAGATTTAAAAGTTTTAAGCTGATCTTTAGCCTGATAAGGAGCAATGGCTTTTTTGATTTTATCTACAGTAGCTGCAAAAGCTGCACGCTTTTGTTGCGGCAAGTGTTCTACACTTTTTGGATTCATCCAGAAATCCAGTTCAGTTTGAGAAATATAGACGGTCGCATTGGGGAAATTTGCACTGCCATGATTACTGATGCCACAAACATGGTCAGGGTGTAAATGGGTGAGCAGGATAGTACTGACTTGCTCTGGTTTTTGTCCTGAAGTCTGTAAATTGGAATATACCGAACCCAAATGAGGACCATTACAGCTGGCAGTGCCACTATCGACCAAAGTTAATCCTTTTCCATCATTCACTAAAAACGCATTCACCGAAGTCTGAATGCCGTGGCTGTGGTGGATATAATATTTTTTGAGAATCTGATTTATTTCAGCTGCAGGCAGGTTTTTAAATAAGGTTTGGGATAAATAATTGCTCCCATCAAGCAGCGCCGTAATTTGATAATCTCCAAAGCTGTGTTGATAATAACCGAGAACCTGTTTCTGTTGCGGTAGAGTCGAAGACGGAGCTTGGGCATGGGTTGGAGAAACGCCAACAAGTGAACTGAAAGCAAATACGGATAGGGCTAAAGGGACAGTTAAATATTTCATGGCTATTCTTATGTAATTGAAGTCAATTTTATGTATTAGCATGAATATCATTAAAAAAGAATATGAATATATTTACCTTTTTACAAGGCCGAGCATATATTTTCTTCTGTACTAAAAATGCAGTCTGCACCTGTATATTAAATTTTTTGAGAAACAAAACCTGTATTTTTATTAAAATATTATTGTAAACAGATTGTTTAGATATATTTCACTTTTCATGAAAAGACCGTTAGTATGGGGAGATAACGAACAGTTTTGAGTGCCACTATGAGTTTCTGGAAAAGAAAGAACAATGCCAACTTTGTGTTTTTCATCATAACGTTATATTCATTGCTGGGCTTCGGCATTGGCTATGTAATCTGGGAATTTGTGCTGCAAGGCTGAGCGGTTTAGAAATAAAAAAGCCTCTAAATCAATAGAGGCTTTTTTCTTATCTTAGACCTAAATCTTAAGACACTTTATCACCCGGTTTAGCTCCCGTTTCAGGGGAAATCACCCAAACACCTTCGCCATTGCCTGCGGCTAAGACCATACCGTTAGAAATACCGAAACGCATTTTACGTGGGGCTAAGTTCGCTACCATCACCACCAATTTACCTTTGAGGTCGTCAGGCTTATAGAACTCACGGATACCACTGAACACATTGCGTGGTTCAGCTTCCCCCACATTTAAAGTGAGTTGAAGCAGCTTGTCAGAACCTTCAACCGTAGCGGCCTGCAAAACTTCAGCAACACGCAGGTCAACCTTCATAAAATCATCAATATGAATGATTTCAGCTTCACCGACTTTAGGTTCGGGCTTTTTCTCAGTCTTCTTCTCTTTTTTCTTTTCAGTTTTTGCAGGTTCAGCTGTAGCAGTCAAAGAATCTTTAGACGCATCGACCATCGCTGCAACCGCTTTTGGGTCTACACGTTGCATCAGCGGTTGGAACAATGCAATTTCGTGATCCACCAGAATTTCGGTACGAGAGGCAAAATCGAAAGCAGCCAGTTTCAGGAAGTCCTGAACCTGAGTAGCCAGGGCTGGAAGAACAGGAGCCAGGTAAACAGCCAATTGACGGAACAGGTTAATGCCTACCGAGCAGACTTCATGAACTTGTTGCTCTTCACCTTCAACTTTGGCTAAAGCCCAAGGTTTTTTCTCATCAATATATTGGTTTGCTTTGTCTGCAAGTGCCATAATTTCACGAATGGCCGTTGAGAACTCACGTGCTTCGTAAGCTTGAGCGATTGAATCACCAGCATCAATAAAGCTTTGCACCAGTTCAGGTTCTGCACAACTTGCTGATAATTTATTGTCAAACTTGGTATTGATGAACTTGGCACAACGACTGGCAATGTTGACTACTTTACCGACCAGGTCGGAGTTTACTTTCTGAACAAAGTCTTCAAGATTTAAGTCAGAATCTTCCACTTTGTCAGACAGTTTAGAGGCAAAGTAATAACGCAGATATTCAGGATTCAAATGCTGTAAATACGTTTCCGCTTTAATAAAGGTGCCGCGAGATTTCGACATTTTCTGACCATTCACAGTCAAGAAACCGTTGACGAATAAACCAGTTGGAGTACGGTAATTCGCGCCTTCCAACATGGCTGGCCAGAACAGGGCATGGAAATACACGATGTCTTTACCAATGAAGTGATAGACTTCATTTTTAGAATCTTTTTTCCAGAAATCGTCAAAGCTTAAATCAGGACGTTGGGTTTTAACGTAGTTTTCAAAGCTCGACATATAACCAATCGGCGCATCCACCCAAACATAGAAATATTTGTTTGGCGCATCTGGAATTTCAAAACCGAAGTATGGCGCATCACGGGAAATATCCCAGTCTGACAACCCAGCTTCAAACCATTCATCTAATTTGTTGGCAATAGAGACTGGTAAACGGCCTTTATCACGGGTCCATTGTTGCAGGTATTCTGCAAAGTTCGGCAGTTTAAAGAAATAATGATCTGAAGATTTTTCAACAGGGGTCGCGCCACTTAAGGTTGATTTTGGATCAAGTAGTTCAGTGGCATTATAAGTCGTACCGCAAACTTCACATGAGTCGCCGTATTGATCTTCCGCCTTACATTTAGGGCAGGTGCCTTTAATAAAACGGTCTGACAGGAACATGCCTTTTTCAGGATCAAACAACTGGGTAACAGGGCGAACGGCAATATTGCCTGCTTCACGGTTTTTGATATAGATCTCTGATGCACGCGCGCGGTTGGTATCGCTATGGGTAGAATCATAATGATCAAAATGCACACCAAAACCGTCAAAGTCGCGAATGTGTTCAGTTTGCACATTGGCAATTTGCGCTTCAGGCGAAATACCATTGGCTTCAGCACGCAACATGATCGCGGTACCATGAGCATCATCCGCACAGACATAAGTCACGTCATGACCCATCGCACGCATTGCACGAACCCAGATATCTGCTTGGATATAACCAAGTAAGTGACCCATATGAATGGGGCCATTGGCATAGGGAAGGGCATTGGTGACTAGGATTTTACGCACGGATTCACTCTCTCATTCATATTCATTATGCAATGGGCCACAATTTTACATGATGCCGGAGGGATTACAAAGCAATGCTTTGTCTGAAACACCACTAATTAGGACAGCTAAATATCTGAAATTCAAATAGCGGACAGATTAAAGCCGGCTAAGGCTAAAAAATAGAAGAATTGCACAGCTGCTACATCCTGCAAATAACAGCAACAACATGTACAGGCTTTGTTGCAGTTTGCTTAATTCCCCCCGACTACCTACGTACTTTATGCTAAAAACGTTTGATGATTTAAATAAAATTTAGCTTAGGAGAGTACTCATGACTCAACATCAACAGACCAGTACATCGAAGCAACACCAAGATAAAACCCAGCAGACAAAAGCCTTAAATCAGAAAATTGAACAAGAGCAAAAGCAAAACGAGAATGATAAACAGCACAATCAGCATCATCAGGAAGAGCCAGGTGCCAAACCGCACAAGGCGGATCCAAATACTGACACCGAGAGTAAGCAAAGTTCTCAGGCAGCAGATAGTGAATCAGTAGAATCACAGCATGCTTCGAAGGATAGCCAATCTGATAGCACGGGTCAGTCTGATAAAAAGACAGAAACCCAGGAAAGACTAGAACAGCTTAAAACTGAAGCTGGACAAAAATTTGAAGAAGCTAAGCACAAAGCCACTGAACTTGCTCATGATGCTTCAATTAAGCTGGGTGAGTTGAAAACTCAGGCGACTGAAAAATTTGATGAACTCAAAAAAATGGCGACCGAAAAGCTGACTCAAATGAAGAAAGATCATCAAGCTGCGGACGGGCAAGCTGAAAATACCCACATGAAGGATGATGAAAAGCAGGATTTGACCGAAGCAGAGACGCACAATCAATCATCTATGCAGGATACAGCCAAGAAGGATCAGGCTGATAAGGACACGTCTTACAACACTCAAAAATAATAAAGAATGATCTGCCAAGCGACCACTTCCGAAAGGGATTGAAGTGGTCTTTTAAGGCAGGAGTGAATAAAAATAACTAAAATTTTTAGGCATATAAAAGACAGAAAGAGCGACAAGGCCATTATTTAGCGGTATTAAATCAGAAAAAATATAAAAACCGACTAAAATAGTAGGAAATAGTGCTATAAATATATCTCTGGTTCAAGACAATGCTTAACCTTCTACCCAAACCTCGTTAAACTAAGTACTTCAGATGTCTCAGCCTAATTTTGGAGTAACCTATGTCGTGGCTTTCTTCGCTTAAATCGGTTTTTTCGCCTTCCAAGGAAGTGAACGAAGAAGCTGTGCAGCACATACTCCAAAACTACATTTTGCCGAATTCCAGTCATGCCTTGAAAGATCGTATTACTCAGGTCAATGTGCAAGGCGAGATTTTACAAATTACTTTAAATACTTACCCGGAAGAAAAAGAGCAATTACAACAGATTCATGATGAACTGGCAGATGCGCTAGAAAAATGTGGTATTAAAGAGCTGAATATGCATGTCATTCAGCAGAAAACCGGCCATAAATCTACGCAATCAGGGGGTTGCGGACATTCGCATGCCGCGGGGGAAAGCTGCTCTACGACGGACCAGACGCCAACAGGCAAAAGCAATTTACCGCCTGTAGTTGATGCTTCAGGTGGTACAGCTTCAACAGAAGTAGCTGATCCCAATAATCCGCCAATTCAAAAAGCTGCACCCCAACAGCGTGATGTAGCGAAACATCCCCGTATTCAGAATGTGATTTTAGTATCCTCTGGCAAAGGCGGTGTGGGTAAGTCCACCACGACCGTCAACCTGGCATTGGCCTTGCAAAAACTCGGTCTAAAAGTGGGGGTGCTGGATGCTGATATTTATGGTCCAAGTATTCCCACCATGCTGGGTAATGCTGGTAAAACGCCAATGATTGAAGCCGAGCAGTTTGTGCCCTTAGATGCTTATGGCATGCCGGTATTATCTATTGGCCATTTAACAGGTGATCATAATACTCCCGTGGCTTGGCGTGGTCCAAAAGCCACGGGTGCCTTGATGCAGCTGTTTAACCAGACCCTATGGCCGGATCTGGATGTTTTGATGATTGATATGCCGCCAGGCACAGGCGATATTCAATTAACACTTGCTCAGCGTATTCCGGTAACAGGCGCCGTGATTGTGACCACACCGCAAAATGTGGCCTTAATGGATGCCACCAAAGGTATTGAATTATTCAATCGGGTGCAGATTCCAGTGATGGGTGTGGTCGAGAATATGTCGACCCATATCTGTTCGAACTGTGGTCATGAAGAACAGATCTTTGGTACGGGTGGCGGCGACCAACTGGCAGAACAATATGACATTCCATTACTGGGACGCTTACCTTTAAATGTGAAAATTCGTGAAAATGCCGATGCCGGTAAACCTTCGGTGATTGCTGGAGATGATGCTGCTGAAAGTTACATGGCTATTGCCCAGAAAATTGCAGATCGCTTGCCGCAAGCAGAAAAAGATAAAACTCGTATTTTCTAAGATTTTATAGTGAAAAAAAGAGAGCCTCGGCTCTCTTTTTTATGAGATTTTAGTAGTCACTGTATTTTCTTTTCTTGCCTGAACGATATTAAAGCCAATCGCAATAATCACCATGAGGGTGCCGATAATATCGGTCATGGTTTCCGGCACGATCATCATAAGTGCGCCAACCCCCAGGAAGATCCGCCAGAACCAGCTCAGGGCTGTTTTAAAATAACCTTCTACTGCAGCCCCCAGTGCCAGAATACCGACAATGGAGGTTACAGTAATGCTTAAAATGACATTCCATGCCGGTAAGGCAAATTCTTTGGCATTCACGGCAATATCTGTCGTGTCAATCATCAGCATCGCCGGGTTATAGACAAACAGGAATGGCACAATAAAACCGGCTAGAGATAGGCGTAGGGCCAGGAATCCGGTCCGCATTGGATCACCACCGGCAATCCCGGCACCGGCAAAGGCGGCCAAGGCCACGGGTGGGGTGATATTGGCAAACAAACCAAAATAGAACACGAACATATGGGCGACTAAGATAGGAATGTCAAAGTTGGCCAAAGCAGGGGCAGCCATCGTTGCGGTAATGATATAGGCAGGAATGGATGGCAGGCCCATACCGAGAATCATCGATGCAATCATGGTGAAGAACAGGGTCAGGAACAGACTGCCGGCACCAATACTCATGATTGAAGAAGTCATCACTGAACCGAAACTGGTCAAGCTCACGACACCAATAATAATACCGACGACGGCACAGGCTGCCATCACGGAAAGTGACTGTTTAGCGCCATCAGCTAAGGCTTCCAGAATTTCTTTCGGTCCCATACGGGTCGATTTTCTGAATGCTGCAACCACGATAGTCAATAAAATCGTATACACAGCCGCATAGCTAACCGGAATGGATTGAAATAAGAAGAACACTAAGGCAACGATAGGGAGTAATAAATGTCCTCGTTCTTTTAGGACTTCTTTGACCCGTGGCAGGTCAGCTTTGGGAACACCTTTCAGGTTATCCCGGCCGGCTCTGAAATGTACTTGTGCCATCACACCGAGATAATATAGCAGGGCGGGCAATACCGCAGCTAAGGCAATCGTGCCGTAACTGACACCCGTGGTTTCCGCCATGATGAAGGCGCTGGCACCCATCACTGGCGGCAAGATCTGTCCACCCACAGACGCACTGGCTTCAACCGCACCGGCAAAGTCTTTGTGATAGCCGATTTTCTTCATTAAAGGAATGGTAAATGAACCGGTTCCCACCACATTGGCAACCGCTGTCCCGTTAATGCTGCCCATAAAACCGCTGGAAATCACTGCAACTTTGGCAGGGCCACCTTGCTTATGTCCGGCAAGTGCCATGGCCAGGTCATTGAATAATTTTCCCATGCCTGATTTCGCCAGAAAGGCACCGAACAGGATAAACAGGAAAATGAAGGTGACCGAAGCACTGATGGCTGAGGAATATAACCCTTCAGTCTTTAGATACATTTGGCCGAAAATATCACTGAATGTATAGGGGCGGGTGAGCAAGCGATCTGGCATCCAGTCAAAATGACTGACAAATGGATAGCTTAAGAAAATCAGTCCTAGGATCGGCAGCATCCAGCCCATTACCCGCCGTGCTGCCTCAACCACTAATACGACCGTCATAATCGAGAAGACAATGTCCAGCGTATTGGGAATGCCTCCGCGAGTGGTCATAATGGCTTGGTATTCTTTAAACAGATAAAAGAACGAAGCAAAAGAGGCGATTACCCAAATCCAGTCAGTCCATGCGACCTTTTGCCGGCTGCTGGCCTGACGTGCTGGATAGAGCAGGAAAATCAGTGCTAAACCAATGGACACATGTGCCGCACGTTGAATCAGTTCGGGTAAAGGATTAAAGGTAATATAGAGATGGAATAACGAATAGGATATTGCTAAGGCAGCAATAAACCAGCGAACCGATTTATTGATCGGGTTACGGGTAACAGATTCACGGTCAAATTTTTCTAATAATTCTTGTTGCTGTTGCTCATTGAGTGCTTCGGGCACATTTTTTATGTCTTGTGGATTCATAGGCAGTCATTTAAACCTCTTTTTTTCCATAGGCTGTCTTTTTTTATAGAGATCTGTACCGTACTGTAGTCGGGAAAATCCTGATAAATATTCCAGACCCGATCAGCACTCTCAATTTTTCCCTGCATCCTGCGCGAAATGACCCAGTTGAGTTCTTTCAATTTTCGGTTGATCTGTATATGAATGCTACCATCATCCTGCCGCGTAATGGTGCCTTGGTCAGGTGTACCTGCGCCAAATGAAATGAACTGTGTTTCTGCCAGAATCAAATCGTTTTCATCTTGAAGATAGCGTTCTTTCCACTGTGTTTTTTCTACCGAATGTATCCAGCTGAGCTGAAAAGATTTCTGGTCAATTTTGCACTGAAAATTTTGTTCTCTCACTTCAACAAAAATATAAGGAAATGTCAGCCAAACACAGCTAATAAAAAAAGCAGCCCAACTAAAAAGTGCAGCAATCGCTGCACCTTGTATCCATTTCATCAGTTCGCTGTATTCTCATCATAGAATTTTTGCGCGCCCGGATGTAGTGGAGCCACCAGACCTTTTTGTGCACCTTCTAAAGTGATTTCTTTAGCAGCCTGATGTGAGTTGGCGAGTTGATCGAGACTGGAGAAGAAAGTCTTGGTCAGCTTATATACATCATCAGTAGACAAGTCTGAGCGAACCACCAGTGCATTCATGATCGCCGCTGTTGGAATATCTTCAGCATTGCCATAGGTCCCTTTGGGGATGGTCATCGGCAGGAAATAAGCCTGATCTTTGGCAATGGCTTTGACTTTGTCAGGATTGATACTCACCAGTTGCAGATCAAAGCCCTGTTG
Organism: Acinetobacter sp. 10FS3-1; assembly: GCF_013343215.1. Classification (NCBI taxonomy): domain Bacteria; kingdom Pseudomonadati; phylum Pseudomonadota; class Gammaproteobacteria; order Moraxellales; family Moraxellaceae; genus Acinetobacter; species Acinetobacter sp. 10FS3-1. The sequence goes on along the minus strand of NZ_CP039143.1, from coordinate 2,299,519 downwards.
TAATTCCATCAGAGAAGAGTTTGGGAGGCCGCTGGTCAGAAAGGCTGCATCCAGCTTGCCACCTTTTAAAGCATCCGCTGCTTCAGCATAACCAAGATAATCTACTTTTACATCCTTATAAGTAATGCCAAAACCATTCAGCAGGCTACGTGCATTCACTTCTACACCTGAGTTCTGGGCACCCACCGCAATACGTTTGCCTTTGAGATCTTCAATATTTTTAATCCCAGAACGCTTCGAAGTCACGATTTGTACATAGTTGGGATAAAGAGCAGCAATCTGCTGCACGTTGTCAATTTTGGCACTAAAACTGCCTTGGCCATTGATCGCCTCAGTTAAGCTGTCACTCATGACAAAAGCCATTTCAACTTTGTCTTGTTTCAATAAATTCAGGTTTTCGACAGAAGCACCAGTGGTCTGAGTTTTAGAACTCACGCCGTAGGTCTTGTTATAGATTTCAGCCAATCCTGTCCCAATGACATTATAAGGACCTGAGGCACCACCTGTGGCAATATTGACAAAATGGGTTTGCAGTTTATCTGCAGCCACACTTTCGCCGGATGCAGCCTGACTATTCGATTTATTTTGTGCATTATCATTCGAGCAAGCAACTACGCCTGATAGCGCTAAACCCATGACTGAAAGCTTGATCCATTTATTCATATTATGACTCCTGATATTATTCTGCAGTTTTTAAAATATAATTAAAACAACAATGTGCTAGACCGTCTGGAGGTTAAAAAATGTGAATTATCAATTGCTGTCTTTGTACAATTTAACAGCAATTATTTTCTCTGAATACCATTAATAGCATTTTTTTCAAAAATTTACTTTATCAATAGGTTGAACAAATTGAGCAAGATAGACAGCTTAAATGGAGAGCGGAAATTTAAGCATGAGGAGTGAGGTAAAAGTTGCTCCAACCACAATATCTTTTCATAGGAATGTCCAAAGTTCATACACAAGGCCAGAGGTTTTTGGTTGGTTGAATTTCAATCAAAGATTACCAGAAATAATGATTTTTTTAAGTTTTGACAATTTTCCTTTCATAGGGTGTGGATCAGTATTTCTGGAACTCTAATTCCGAATACGCTCATTGAAACCTCTACTTTTTAGCAGTTTTACTATTTGCTTATAGCTTTATAAATTGACAAAATTGACTAAAAGTAAATTTTCTTATATTTTTAACCAACTACTTAATAGTAAATAGAAAAATAAAATATAATTTTTTTTAATATGTTCGCTTACAAATATTTTTTTGCAGATTTGACTGGATTATTTTATGCTGCAGGCATAAGAGCGAGGTCAAGCTATGGTTTCATGGTTTTTTATTGGTTTGGTGATAAGTATTCTATTAACACCCGGCCCAACCAATACTTTATTGGCATCGTCGGGCATCCAGGTCGGGTTTAAGAAAGCTTTTCGTCTTATTCCTGCAGAAGCCTTTGGTTATTTGATTGCAATTACTTTTTGGGGCATTTTAATCGGAAAGATCTCGGTTTATTTTCCTCCACTTCCTCATATTCTCAAACTGTTTAGTGCAGCCTATATTCTTTTTCTGGCCCTGAAATTATGGCGTACGGCAGAGCTGGATGAAAATTTTGAGCAGCTAACCATTCTTGCACGTGAATTGTTCTTTGCGACTTTACTGAACCCTAAAGCATTACTGTTTGCTTCGGCTATTTTTCCGGTGATGGTTTGGAAAAGCAGTCTCTATTATGTGACTTATATGCTGGTATTCTTGGCCTTACTGATTCCAATTGCATTTTTCTGGACATTTTTAGGCACAATTCTGGCGCGTAAAAATAATCGCTGGCTAAATCAGAAGAACCTGCAAAAGACCGCTTCGATTATTTTAATGAGCTTTTCTGTGCCTTTAAGCTACTCCGCACTGCTTAGCTTATAAACCAGAAAAAGTGACGAATGTTTGTGAAATTTACTTGTCAGGATTTCACTTATTTTCATTACTGCCAATTTCAGTTAAAGTACGTCGTAATTACTTATATTTAAGATTTTTGGATTATATCAATGGCAATTAAGTCTGATCGTTGGATTCGCGAAATGAGCGAAAAACACGGCATGATTGAACCGTATGCAGAAAACCAGATTCGTCTGGATGAGAATGGTCAAAAACTGATCTCTTATGGCGTTTCAAGCTATGGCTATGACGTGCGCTGTGCACGTGAATTCAAAGTGTTTACCAATGTTCATTCTGCAATTGTCGATCCAAAGAACTTTGATGAAAAAAGCTTTATCGATATTGAGTCGGATGTATGTATTATTCCACCGAACTCATTTGCTTTGGCGCGTACAGTAGAATATTTCCGTATTCCGAGAAATGTACTCACCGTTTGTCTGGGGAAATCGACCTATGCGCGTTGCGGAATTATTGTAAACGTTACTCCGCTTGAACCAGAGTGGGAAGGTCATGTCACGCTTGAATTTTCAAACACGACCAATTTGCCTGCCCGTATTTATGCTGGTGAAGGGGTGGCGCAAATGCTGTTTTTTGAATCTGATGAAGTGTGTGAAACATCTTACAAAGACCGGGGTGGTAAATATCAAGGTCAGACCGGTGTGACGCTGCCGAAGGCTTAAATACTTTTAAAAGAAAGATAGATCAAAAAGCGAGGCATTGGCCTCGCTTTTTTTATTCTTTCATTCATCGGAAACTCGGAATTTCTGCTCTTTTGACTTTGGTAATTACACAAAAAATAAGCATAATGGATAATCAATATAAAAAAGATGCGTGATGCATCATTTAACAAAAAATAAAGTGTGGTAGCTAGGAAGCTAAAGGATAAAGATGCGGAGCATCAGATAAGAAAAGGATAGTGATGATGAAGAAGAACAGCAGGCACTTGACTATTAAAAAAACGTGCTTAGCCACCATATTGTGTATGTTTTCAATGCCGCCAGCCTTCGCGATGCAGCAGCTTTCTGATGATACGATGTCAGATACCACAGGTGAAGGAATTGCGATTTTACCTGAGGATTTTAAACTTGTTTTTCAAATGCCGAATGATAAATCTACAGGTTCCAGTTATAACCGCCCTTTGACAGGTACGGGTGCTACGGATCCGAGCCAATTTGATACCGGTTTTATTCGAATTATTCCGGTCGGGGAAGATTATTCAAGATATGTCAACTCAAACGAGAATCTGGCAGAAAAACGCACCAAGGCTGATGTTTTTATTTATGGTCTAGCACTTTCACGAACTAATGATAATTTAAATCAAAGATTTAGTAATACAGGTTTTACCTGGGGTTCAGATGCTAACCCTTGGGTGGTACGAGCAGGTACGCAATCGAATGTAAAGCAATTTATAAATACCAATAATGGGGATGTCAGTTATCTGTCAATTGAAGCTCCTCTGGCACGAGAAGGGGTATATGAAGAAGATAACAATATTAAGCTAGGATACTGGCTGGATGCTTTTTCACGTAAGTGGGGCTCAAATAATCAAGTAGATGAGATTACAGGTGCACCGACAGTTACTGCGGATTTACCCACCGACCAGCGTATTCGACTTCAACTGGTTGCAAACGGATTAAGTTTAAGTGGTTCTCAGGTCCGTCTTTTTCAAACACAAGCCTCACCTGTGGCACAGCAGAACCAAACACTCGGTATGGCCAGCTTAATCCGGCAGAACACCCATGATAATCCAGCGTCATTAACCTTTAATAAAGGTTCGAATGGCGAAGCAATCAACCTGGTAGACTTAAATAAAAAAGCCCTGCGTATTAGTACGGCGGCGATTGATGATGGCACAGCATCGACACCTGCACTAAATCGTTCGTATGCCCCCATCTTTCACGCGAGTGAAGGCTTATATCTTTATAGCCCTAATATCAACCTGGTCTTTGGTAATATGTATCAACCCTTTATTGTTGGCTCAGAAGGCAATAATATCGTTTTGGAAGTTACACGGATTCCAAACGTACCTGATATTTATAATAAAATTTATACGGACTATTCTAGTGAAGCTTCTAAAGCCGCTACTTTATGTAATGTAGCCTCTTGTGGCAGCCAAGCCTCCATGATTAGTAATATCAAATATCAGGCCAATACAGCGACCCACAGTAGTATCAGTGTGGGAAGTGTCACAATTAATAACAAGCTGCTGGAAGCAAATAAAAATGATAATGCAACTGGTATCGTGTTTAGGGGACCTACCAATACAGCTCCAGTAAACTTGGGCTCTGTGGTGATTGATGGTGTGCTGATTCAACATCTGAAGTTTAAAACGACAGGGCTTTAGGAGATGAGCATGAAGCTGAAAATGTTATTTGCTGCCGTACTTATTGTACCTTCATGGGCCTATGCGGCATTAGAAAGTCTGAATAATGAAGAAATGGTCGCTATTAGTGGGAAAGGCACAGAGATTTTAGGGGGGGCAGATTTAAGCTGGACCTTATCTTTAAATCATCAGTATGCCAGTGACCTCAGTAAAAAAGAGATTTCATTGGTTAATGGTTTTGAAGCGAACGGGATTGCCAAGGTGACGCAAGCCTATTATCGCATGACGAATAATCTGGAGTGTCCATTACTGGAATTATGCCGGTTGGCTATTTCTCCAAATAACCATACAGAAAAACAGCCGGATGGTTCAATAGCCAAAAAATGGCTGGTCTTCAAGCAAATTCAGGGCACATTACAGATTGATCAGTTCACCTTAAGTGGTACTACATTTATCAATCAATATAATAATCCACAAAGCGCTATGCGCTTAACATTCTATGATGATAAACCACTTAAAATCAGAAATTTAGGTTTTAAAAGTGTATCGATTGAAGCGGGTGATGAAGGATATTTTAATACCACTAAATATGAAACTTATGCAACAGGCAGGAATGTCCCTCAATTTGACCAAGGGCAGGAAAAGGGATTCATGGGTTTGAATATTCATGGCAATATGCACATGAATGGAAATATAAAAATATTTAGCGTCAACTGTACGGGCGATGGAGCAAGCCGTTGCTAGCTCGGTAGAAGAATAAGGATATTAGAATGAAAACTAAATCGCAGTTCAAATTACTTACCGTCTGTATATGTATGGCACAGCAGAGCTATGCTCTGGAATTGATTAAAGATCAGGACTTAGGCAGTGTGACTGGTCAAGATGGGATTATTATTACCCATGAAATTTCAAAAGCGGAAGTCAATCAGGTGAACTGGTATGACCCTAATCCCATCTCAAATACAAAAATGGGTTTAGGTCTACATCATGTAAAAATTGAAGGAATTAAGCAAAAGCCTATTATTAGTACTTTTGCTATGCATGTCGGAGCAACCGAGAAGGGGGCAGGATTAAGACTTGAAGCCAGTGTAGATCCGCTCCAGCTCAAAGCTGATCTGAATATTGTAAAAAATAATTGTAATGAGGCTCCTTGTGTACAAAGCAAGCAGAATCTTGGTGAGTTAGGAATTGATATGAAATCTCCTTTCAATCTGGTTCTGCAAACTACATCAGGCCTATTTAACAAAGATAGCAAAACCCATATCAATTTTCAGTTGAAAAACACCTCAATTAGCCACAGTTTAAATAGCAATAGCTTGATATTAAATGATTTCAACTTCAATTTTGAAGGGGAAGGATACATGTATGTGGATGCCAAGGAAGGGGTGGTTTTAGCAACGTCTAATGGTATTGAAGGGGTTGATAAAAATACAGTTAACCTGAATAAAGTTGGAAATAACCCAGGTGTAAATATAGATTTTCGCTATAGCACACCATCGAATGAGCGTAAAAATATTATCCGTATGGGCGCTTCAGGTGCAGTTACCAATGCCAAAATTTTCTTAAATGCTGATCAGGCAGGTATTAAAAACTTTGGTACACCTAGTCGCTCCTCATCAAGCACAAGTTATAGTGAACTGGGGAGTGGGGGACTGCATTTTGGAGTGGCGGCAGATATTTTAAGTAAAGGTCATGCAGCATTAAAACCTGGCCAGATGCCTACAACACTTGAAATTGGCCACACGGGTACAGGAAGTTATGCAATTGAGTTTTCAAGATTAAGGGCATTAACCCAGCAGGCGAATGCTTCTATTAATTTTGGCGATATTTATATAAATACAATCCAAAAAGCCAAAACACTTGATTTTGTCATTAATAAAAATATGCAGGATACTCTGGCGAAGGCAAGCCCAATTTTAGCGCAGACTTTAAATAATACGACTGAGGGTGGTGATTTTGCCCTGATTGCCATACGGGGCATGGATTTCCAGACTATTGCTTCACGTGCACGTTTTATTTCACAGACTGCTCCAGCAAATAATGATACTGGAACCTGGGGAATTGGTATTCCTATTTATAATCTGAATGCCAATCTTGCACTGACAGGAGCGACTTATGGCACAGAGCATAAAAAAGGTATTGCCTACAATCTTATGGCTTCGACCGACGGATACGGGGTCGATGGTCCAAAAGGCCCAAGTACTACCTCTATGATCTTGATTGATGGACACAATGGGGTACATGGTGAAGCGGTCAACTATTATGCGGGTTTGCGTAATATTGATACTTTTATTGAGTCGCAGGGCGTAATTGGTTATGAAGATGAAGGAATCTATGTTCGGGCAGACAAGTTACTTTTTGCAGCAAATGCGGAAATTGCTGTCGGTCAGTTGCCAGGTTCAAAATATAATTGTGCCAGTTCAGTTTCAGCTAAATGTAATGGTGTCATAGCAGATGATATTTTTGCTAAGAAAGAGGATGTTTTAAATACATTGGCCTTTAAATTAGATGGTAAGGGTGAGCTCATGATTATTCCGGGCGTAGAAAGTATCAACGCAACGCCCGAAACCAATTTTTTATCGCTCAAGGCCAATTTTGAATTTACTCCATTAACAGAATCCTCACCCGAATATTTAGGGAGTTATATCAGTTTAAGCACTGAAGATACGATTGCGGGTGTAACTAAGAAATCAAGTTTAAATTTAAATAAATTACAGGGTCATGTGGGTTTAAACGGGCAAATTTATTTAAAGGAAAATGCTGTAGCCTTGGACACTCAGGTGCAACTGAATTATAAGTCAACCTTGTCCAATAGAGGGCATGGTGTACCTTTTAAAGCTGAAATGGCGATGTCACCTTCAGGTACGACTATGCAAAAAATTGCGGATATCGCAATTACTGGTGGCACATTAAGAAGTACGCTGGGAATTACACCGCGATAAAAAGAATAAAGGATAGAATTATGAAAAAATCTTTAATTGCATTACTGGTGGGTACATTTACTGGTTTCTCTCATACCTACGCGATGACCATATTAAATGATGAGCAATTATCTGAAGTAGAGGGCCAAGCTTTAATCAACCTTGAATACCAGAAAGGAATTAGTGCCACTGATGCACAAGGTAAATCTTATAATCAAACCAATATGGGATTTTATAAACTTGCTCTTAGTGCTGAAATGGAACTGAATGCCAATATTAAAAAACTACAGCTAGGCTGTGGTGGTGAAAATAATGCTATTCGTGCCGCAAGTTGTGATATTGATATTGATAATCTTGGTTTGAGCGGCTTACCCTTAAATGCGGATGGCAGCATTAATACAAATTATACAGCTGATCAACGAGCAGCCTCTTCAGCTAAAATTACCAATCCTTTTGTCCAGATTGCGATTAAAAATCCAGATTCGGCAGCAACCAGACAGGTTCTTGGCTTCCGCGTGAGTGCAGAGAAAATTGCAGGACTGTTAACTTTGGGTACACATAATGACCAGGATGCAAAAGGTAATGGTATTCCGAATGGAATTAATAGCTTTAGTGGTTATATGAAAACCAAAACGGCATCCGGTGTAGCTGTAACAGGTAGTCGTTCTATGACTTATGCAGATACCCAGTTAAAGATTAATGGGGAAGTTTCAGGACGTTTATTGGGCAGTAGCTCGGGTACAACTTGTGTAGGTGGTTTTTTAGATCCTTGTCATAATGTTTCTTATACCTCTGATTCTTATAATTTAAACTTATCTTCAACTTCTGCTCCTTTTACAATTAACTCTACCATTGTATCTGGGACGCGAATGAAAGATGTAATGTTAAAAGGCAGTGGTACAGTTGGGAAGATTGATTTTAGTGGGCAATTAACGGCTAAAGTATTAGGACTCTTAAATTTAGAGAAGCAGGTATCGGGTAATATTACAGGCTTGAAAACAGATATTACTGTGAATCAGAGTTTGGGCTTAATTCATGCTCTGTATTTGAATAATCCTGCCTCATTATCTTTACAAGCTGAAAGTATCTTATGGCCGGGTGCGGCTGTCGGAGCAAATAAAGGTTGGTGGCTGGCAATGGAGGATGAAGTCGAACTTGGAAGTTTGAGCCCAAATACTGAAGTTGCAATTACGGATGAAGTCTTGAAACAAACCATTGCTGGAATTAATAAAGATTTAACGGAGAACCCGCGAAATTGTGGCAACCTTTTAACAGGGTGTATAGGTGGTTCCGCATTAGTGGTTGGTAATGTGCCTATGGGTTCTACAACTTTAGATTTCCCTTTAACCAACTTGAGTCTGCAAGGACAAAACTTTAAACCAAACTGCTTTGGCGGGCATAGATTCTGCTAACGAATGCCTATAAAAAATCCCGCTATTTGAGCGGGATTTTTATTTTGACAAGAATTATTTGGCAATTTTAGCCAGTAATTCTTCTTTAGACAGGTTGACTGATTCTGCATCACGACGACCTTTGTATTCAAAGGTGCCTGCATCCAAACCTTTTTCTCCCACTACGATCCGGTGTGGAATGCCCGTTAACTCAAGATCAGAGAATTTTACGCCTGGGCGCTCATTACGATCATCCAGAAGCACATCAAAGCCCGCAGCTTGAAGCTCAGTATAGAGTGCTTCGGCTGCTTCCAGAGTGCGTGGTGATTTATGTGCATTCATTGGCACAATCGCAACTTCAAATGGTGCAATGGCCATTGGCCAGATAATGCCTTTTTCATCAAAGTTCTGCTCAATGGCAGAAGCAACCACACGGGTTACACCAATACCGTAACAACCCATGGTCACAGTGAACGGCTTGCCATCTTCACCGAGAACTTTACAGCCTAAAGCTTCAGAGTATTTTTTACCTAACTGGAAGATATGACCGACTTCAATACCACGTTTAATTTGAAGTACGCCTTTACCATCTGGAGAAGGATCGCCTTCCACCACATTACGCAGGTCATAAACTTCAGTAAACTGTGCATCACGCTCCCAGTTGACACCAGTCGCATGTTTGTCCGCTTCATTGGCACCCGCAACAAAGTCAGACAGTACAGACGCAGCACGATCAACGATGACGGTAATCCCTTTTTCAACCAGACCTTGTGGGCCTACAAAACCGGCAGTCAAACCAAGCGCTTTGATTTGCTCTTCAGTGGCAAAAGTCAGTGGCGCTGCAATTAAAGGATGTTTTTCAGCTTTAATTTCATTCAGTTCATGATCGCCACGGAGGAATAGCGCAACCACTGGTACAGCTTTGGCTTCTTCAGTAGCAACACCTTGAACCAGCAGGGCTTTAACTGAATGCGCAGGATCAGTCGCTAAGAATGCAGAAACATCAGCAATGGTCTTTTGATTGGGAGTATCAACAATTTTCAGTGCTTGAGCTGGAGCAGCACGCTCACCGACTAAAATTGCTTCAGCCATTTCAATATTGGCTGCATAGTCTGATTCAGTTGAGAATGCAATATCATCTTCACCGCTAGAAGCCAAAACATGGAATTCGTGCGAACCAGACCCCCCGATTGAACCTGTATCTGCCTGTACCGGACGGAAATCCAGACCTAAACGGCTAAAGATTTTGCAGTAGGCCTCATACATTGCATCATAGGTTTTTTGCAGTGATTCCTGATTTGCATGGAAAGAATAAGCATCTTTCATGATGAATTCACGTGAACGCATGACGCCAAAACGTGGACGAATTTCATCACGGAATTTGGTTTGTACCTGATAGAAGTTGACTGGCAGCTGTTTGTAGCTCTTTAATTCATTACGTGCCAGATCCGTGATGACCTCTTCATGCGTTGGACCCAGCACAAAAGGAGTGTCATGACGATCTTTAAAGCGTAACAGTTCAGGACCATATTCTACATAACGGCCTGACTCTTCCCAAAGTGAAGCCGGTTGGGTTACAGGCATAAAGACTTCAAGTGAACCAGCATTATTCATTTCTTCACGAACGATCGCAGCCACTTTATTTAATACGCGAACGCCCATCGGCAGCCAAGTGTATAGACCTGAAGCCAACTTACGAATCATACCGGCACGAAGCATCAGCTGATGTGAAATAACTTCAGCATCATTCGGGGTTTCTCTTAACGTTGCAAATAAAAAGCGACTCGCGCGCATGGAAACTGTCCTAAAAATTAAGCGTTAAAGCAGAGATTATACAATAAAAAATGAGGTGATCATTTTTGAATATCACCTCATGCTTGTGATTTAAATTATGACATGATTTTACGCATATGGCGCAGCATAAAATTCTTTACATCATCCAGGTAAGTGAAAATTACCGGTACTACAACCAAGGTAAGCAGGGTCGAGGTAATGACCCCCCCAATGACTGCATGTGCCATTGGTGCACTTTGCTCTCCACCTTCACCTAGTCCAAGTGCAAGCGGCACCATACCCATGACCATGGCACTGGTAGTCATCAGAATAGGACGTAAACGGGTTTTACCGGCTGCAATAATGGCCTCATAACGCGCTTCTCCCCGGTCCATTGCCTTTTTAATAAAGTCAATCAGCAGAATCGCATTCTTGGTGACCAAGCCCATTAACATGATAATGCCAATGATCGAGAACAGGTTCATGGTCGAGTTAAACAGGAAAAGGGCTAAAAATACCCCGACCAGTGATAACGGCAGGGAGGCCATAATGGCGGCGGGATGAATAAAACTGTTGAACTGCGAACCCAATACAATATAAATAAATACGATCGATAAGGTAATTGCGGTTAGGGCATAGCCGGCAGACTCAGCCATATCGGCATTTGAGCCTTGAGTATCGAAGCTATAACCAGGCGGAAGCTCGAAACTTGCTTGCATTTTTTCTATATCCGAGCCGATGTCGCCCGCAGGCCGGCCAGCAGTATTGGCTTCAACCAGTACTTCACGTGCCAGATCACGCCGGTTAATTTGTGAAGCACCAAGTTTTTCCTCAAAATTTGCCACACTGGATAGCGGAATCAGGATCGGTTGCCCCGCAGCATCAGTTTTATTTGAAGTGATGTACATGTTCTGTAAATCACCTGGAAGCGTACGTTGGTCTTCAGTGAGACGCAAGTTGACATCATAGGTTTCGCCTTGTTCATCTTGCCAGGTAGTGACGTCATCACCAGCAATCAGAGGGCGGACGACATTGGCAATCTGGTTGACCGATAAACCGAGATCACTGGCCAGAACACGATTAACCTGTATGCTTAAAGTCGGTTTAGGCGCTTTTAAGGAGGACTCTAAATCGACAATACCCTCGATTTTAGTCATTTCCTGCATAAAGCGATCAGAAATTTTCTGTAATTCACTCAGTTCAGGCCCTTTAATTGAAATCATAATTGGCTTTTGACCGCCAGATACGGTTTCATCGGCAGAAGCCACCGAGGTAACCATAATACCGGCCACCGATTGCAGGCGATGACGGAATTCATTATTTAAATCAGTCAGTGTTTTTTCGCGTTCAGTGCGTGGGGTAACGCTTACACGCAGACTGACATGGTTTTTACCGCGGTCGGTGACACCGTTAATCACGCCATAGGTCGCACGCACATCCGGATGCTGACGAATAATAGCATCTACTTGTTGCAGCTTGGCTTGTGAATATTCAAGAGAGGCGTCGACCGGAGTTTCAAATTTGATGCGGATTTCACCTTTGTCGGGGACGGGTACAAATTCAGTGCCGATCAGTTTGGACAGTCCGAATGCACCGACCAGAGAAGCGAACGCAATCAGGAGCGTAAGCAGCCTGAAGCGCAGAGCCAGCTTGAGCAGTTTTTCATAGACCTGGCTTAAATTGTCCAGGTGATGTGAAATCCACATGAAAAAGCGTTTAACTGCTCCAGGACGTTTGTTCGGATCTTTTTGCTTTTCTGCCCAATGCGCAGAAAGCATCGGATCGAGCGTAAAACTGACAAACATGGAAATGAGAACGGCGGTGCTGACTGTCACCCCAAACTGATAGAAAAAACGTCCAATAATCCCGCCCATAAAGGCGACAGGCAGAAAGACTGCAACAATGGTCAATGTCGTAGCCAGAACAGCAAGGCCGATTTCTTGGGTACCTTCCAGGGCTGCGGTAACATGATCTTTGCCCATATCGGCATGTCGGACAATATTTTCCCGTACCACAATCGCATCATCAATCAGCAGACCAATACTGAGGGAGAGAGCCAATAAGGTCATCATATTGATGGTAAAGCCAAAGGCCCAGATAAAAGTCAGAGTACCTAACAGGGCAATCGGCAAGGTCAGGCCGGTAATCATGGTCGAACGGAATGAACCTAAGAATAGCAGGACAATCAATACCGCAAGCACAGCGCCTTCAATGATGGTACGCGCCACATCGCTAATCGTGCCACGAATACTTTTCGAAGCATCTACCACGACTTCCAAACTGGTGCCCGAGGGTAATTGAGTTTTGATGCTTTCCAGCGTCTTATAGGTTTGATCCACGACCTCAATTACATTGGCGTCCGAGCTACGCAAAATATCAATGGCGACGGCAGCCTTGCCATCCAGAAAAGCCCCTGTTTCAAGCTCAGCCTGACTGTCTTCAATTTGTGCAATCTGTTTTAGGAAGATGGGCGCGCCATTTTTGTTAGCAACAATTAAATCTCCAAAGGCCAGGGGATGCAGGACTTTAGAGTTGATCTCAATCACCAGTTCAGAATTGCCAGATTTTAAAGTACCACCCGGCACCTCAATATTCTCAGCTTTAAGGGTATTTATCACACTGTCTACCCCAATCCCGAAAGCACGCAGTTTTTCAGGTTCAACCTGAATCCGGATTTGACGTTGTGCATCACCGAGCAGGTTCACAGTGCCTACGCCGGGAACGGTGCGCAGCTGTGGCACAATCCGCTGATCTAAGTAAGAGCTGAGGGCTTTTAAGTCCATATTGTCTGACTTGAAGACAATCGACATGATGGCATTCGCTGTCGGGTCATAGCGCTCGACTACCGGTTCCTGAATTTCATCACGAAATTCGGCTGTTACCGACGCAATTTTGTCCCGCACATCCTGAGCGGCTGTGGTGGAGGGAATATCCAGATTGAATTCGGCCGTGATCATCGACAAGCCTTCACTAGATTGGGAAATTACCTGTTTTAAACCAGAAATGGTATTGATCTGATCCTCAAGTTTTTTGGTAATTTCTGATTCAACCGTTTCAGGAGATGCACCCGGATAAGTGGTATATACCACCACAAACGGAAAATCGACATCCGGGAACTCCTCTACGCCCATCCGTTGCCAGGAAGCCAGCCCCAGCACCATCAAACAGAACATCATCATGATGGTGAAGACTGGATATTTCACACTGATTCGGGTAAACCACATAGTAATAATCCTGTCAGATTAGGGAGAACCCAAAGTCACGGCCTTGTTCAGATCTGCTTCGGTAAAAGCAATACGACTGACCTGATCGCCTGTTTCCAAGCCTCTGACCACGGCGATATTATCGTTATAGCGTTGCTCCAATATCTCTATATTGACTCGCTTGATCTTGTTTTGACGAATTACCCAGACAAAGGGCTGGTTTTGAATATTCTGGATGGTATCCAGAGGAAGTATTTGTCCTGACAGTTGCTGCGAGCTTAAAATAGAGCCATCAACAAAAGAACCAATACTTAAAGAAGAGATGCTTTCATTCGGAGCTGCAAAGAATTCGATCTGGCGACTGGCCTGATCGGCAATCGGGGAGACCCGGCTAATGACTGCGGTGAGCTGATCCGGATTGCCTTGAAGCCGGTATTCAATTCGATGACCCGGGCGCAGGCTGGCCTGCATGTCACTCGGTACACGTGCTTGAATTTCCACCTGATTCGGATCCACAATTTCAAATAGGGTTTGGCCTACTGCGACTGTTTGTCCAGGCTCAACCTGACGCTGAGTAATTACACCGTTCATAGGACTGGTGATTATTCCATCATGATCAGCCTTTTCAGCAATATCTACATTGGCTTGCTGGGCGTGTACATTTTCCAGTTGGGCCCGGTAGTCTACCTGGCTTTGCTCATATTCAACCTGAGAAATAAAGCCCTGATCCAGCAGGCGTTTCTTTCGCTGCATCATAGTGCGGGCCTGATTGGCCTGCGCCTGAGTCGCAGCCAGATTGGCACGTGCCTGAGCCAGACGGGCTGCATTATCCTGATTGTTTAACCGGACCAGAAGCTGCCCCTTGGTCACTGTCTGACCTACTTGGGCATTGACGCTGGTAGCTGTTGCTGTGACCTGGGCCTGAATGCTGCTTTGATTTACGGCACGAATTGTACCGGTAAAAGCGGTTTTCTGGACTGAATTGCCGGCTTTCACCGCCACCAGATCTTGAGGAATCAGTTCAATTGTTTGGGGAGTCGTTGCTGGTGGGGCTGACTCATTTTGACCACAGCCAAGTAGCAGTAAATTTAAGCAAAGTGCACTCATCATCAAGACTGAGCGCGGAGAGGGCATATCCAAAAGATGAGGCGGTGCAGATTGCATAAGAGTCCTTCATACTTGTGGTCGCCAAAAGCAACGACAAGTTTTATATGTTTATTCAAGTGCTTGTAAACGAGCAATAATTCTGTCGTATTCTGCTTCCAGGTTTCGATAGCGACTTTGTAAAGACTGAATATTCTCTTTTTGGAAAGTGAGATTTTTCTGGTTGTTTTGCAGGCTGGTTTTTAAAGCCGCAGGCGGTGCTTTGCCTTTACGTAAATATTCACGTTCCTGACGTACAAACATGATCCGGTCTTTTTGTAACTGCTTCATTTGTTCCTGTTGAAAGTTAATCTGCTTTTTCAACTGGTTCAGGGCTTCGGTCTTTTTCTGGGAGGCTATATGGCTGCTGTTATAGGCACGTTTAAGTTTTTGGTCCTCGGCCAGACGCTTTGCCTGCTGAGCACGTTGCGGTGCCTGCTTGATATCCAGCTCGGCATTATAAGGACGCGCGCGCTTAATCACCTGCATATTCTGATCAAGTGCTTCATAACCATAATGAATATGATTGGGGGTGACATTGGTGCTGATATTGGCCACACCTTTGCTGTCATAATAGCGATACCAGGTGGCTTTTTGTGGGTTTTGCTGGGTATTGGCATAGCTCAGGCTCACCTGCGCAAATAAGGCAAGTACAAGAATGAATTGGCCAGTCATTTTATTTTTATCAATGACAGCAAGTTTTTCCGAAAACTGACCCATCATTGGCTCCCCAAATTTAAAGTTGACTAAATTACTTATTTTAAAGTAATAATATGGTTATATTAGACCCAAATTCTTCAATAAAAAACCACCGTTAATCAAAAAAAAATCACCAGTATAAATAAAGTGTGAAGCAGTTCTTGTAATTTGTAAACTCTGCCAACTTGTACAAAAAATGCTCATTGATAATATAAGTAAGTTTGTGTTAAAAATGTTGGCGAATCGTAATAAAATAATGCTATCAGCCTTATGGCATATCATTTCTAAAAGGGGACGGGGCAATAAATGGATGATAAATTCCAGAATTTAAAAGTTATGGTCATTGATGACTCAAAAACAATTCGCCGTACCGCAGAAACTTTACTGCAACGCGAAGGCTATGAAGTCGTCACTGCCGTTGATGGTTTTGAAGCATTGTCTAAAATTGCAGAAGCCAATCCGGATATTGTTTTTGTCGATATCATGATGCCGCGTCTGGATGGCTATCAAACCTGTGCCTTGATCAAAAACTCACAGAACTATCAGAATATTCCTGTGATTATGCTTTCGAGTAAAGACGGTTTATTTGATCAGGCCAAAGGTCGTGTTGTCGGTTCGGATGAATATTTAACTAAACCTTTCAGTAAAGATGAATTGCTTAACGCAATCCGTAACCATATTAGTGCTTAATATTTGATTTTTTTGGGGAATGGCATGGCACGTATCTTAATTGTAGATGACTCACCGACAGAAACCTTTCGCTTTAGAGAGATTCTTAGCAAACATGGCTTTGAGGTGATTGAAGCAGCCAATGGCGCCGATGGGGTCACCATGGCGCAGGCAGAGTTGCCTGATCTGGTGCTGATGGATGTAGTAATGCCGGGGGTAAACGGCTTTCAGGCGACCCGTCAGATTGCGCGTGGCGAAACCACCAAGCATATTCCGATTGTGATCGTAAGTACCAAGGATCAGGCCACTGACCGCGTTTGGGGTAAACGGCAGGGTGCTGCGGACTACTTGACCAAGCCTGTTGATGAACAACAATTAATTGATGTGATTAAGCAACACCTCAATGCAGGATAAGCTCTATGGCAGCAAATGGATTTATCGAATTGCTTCGCATTGCGAAACGGGGGAATAAAAACTACGTTTCCAATGAAAATGAAGTCAACCGATGGTCAGGTATCGCTTTTGAGATGATGGGGCAATATTTTGTTGCGCCGCTGGGGGAAGTATCTGAAGTGATCTATCCTCCAAAATATACGCCAGTGCCTAATACACAATCCTGGGTGTTGGGTTTGGCGAATATCCGGGGAAGACAGTTGTCTGTTTCTGATCTGGCACAATATGTTTCGGGGCATGCCAGTCAGTTTTTGCCTACTCAAAAAGTATTATGTATACATCATAATGACCATTATGTCGGCTTGGTCGTTGATCAAGTTTTGGGGATTCAACACTTTAACAAGAAAAGTTTCTTTTCTAAGACCACTGAATTGGATAAAAACCTGCAAGACTACTGTCAGGGATTTTTTCACCAGCATAACCAGCAATGGTATGTCTTCTTATTCAGTCGTTTGTTGCAAAATCCAAAATTTATGAACGCGTCAATAAAATTTATAAATTAAACGTCGCACACGAAAGTAATAAAGGCGTAAATCGGGGAGAAGCTGCATGGGCTTTAAACTTAAAAAGAAGAATACAGGTGAAAGTACCAGCCGCAAAAGTGGCAATGCTTTTTTAGCCAAGATTCAATCACAAACAGATCAGTTATCACGTGTATTTGGTGACAGTGAAAAGTCTAAGCCGCTTATTTACGGGGCAATAGGCTGTCTACTCGCGGCACTCATTACCTTGCTATATCTTTTCTATAGCGTGCCACGTACCAACCAGCTGACTCAAAGTCTGGGTGATTTACGCCTACTTTCGCAAATGATTTCACGTCAGGCGACAGAAGCCACTGCTTCGGGAACACCTGAAGCGATGAAAAGCCTGACTGAATCACAAAAAGCGTTTGCTGAAAACCTGGAAACAGTGAAAAGTATTCATCCGGACAATGAAGCACTGGACACGGTGAATCAACAGTGGAGCAAGATGTCATCTAATATTGACCTGATTGCGTCGCAACAAAAAATCATTAACCAGCTGTATGATACTAATATCGCGATTGGTGAAGCCATCCCGGGGATTCAGGCAGAATATAACCTGATGGTTGACCAGATGGCGCGTCAGAACATGCCTTCTAACCAGGTTGTTATTGCGAAAAACCAGGTATTTATTGCAGAACGTATCTTGCGTTCAATCAGTTTGGTATTGACGGGTAGCGATGGTTCCCGTGAATCAGCGGATGACTTCAGTGCCGATACGGAAACTTTTGGTTCTTATTTAAATGCCCAATTGAACGGTTCTGCTGAACTGGGTGTAGAACGTGTCAATGATCCGAACCTGCGTGAATCTCTGGAAGGGATCAAGGCTGAATATGATGATGTATTGCAGTCTGCGTCTGCAACGATCCTGAAAAACTCGACTCAAATTGTCAACGTTCGTCAAGCTTCTGCTGCGGTTTTCACCGAATCTGACGTGCTGCTGAATAATCTGAATAAGCTGTCAAGCAAAGCCGGTCTGACGACGATTCTTCCAGCGGTTTTATTAATTCTGTTATTGATTGGCTTCCTGATCTGTGTATTTAAACTGCTATCCCTGCGTGGAGCATCGGATAAACAGCGTGTAACACGCCTGCAAGATGAATATGACCGTAACCAGAATGCGATTCTACGTTTACTGGACGAGATTGCCGACCTTGCAGATGGTGACTTACGTTCATATGCGACAGTATCTGAAGACTTTACCGGTGCGATTGCCGACTCGATTAACTTTGCGATTGACCAGTTACGTGATCTGGTATCACGTATTACCGAAACTTCACATGAAGTAGCGCAATATACGGCAACCACACAAAGCATTACCAACCAGTTAGCGGAAGCTTCTGAACACCAGGCCCAAGAAATTGCCGGTGCTTCTGCTGCAATTAACGAAATGGCAATGTCGATTGATCAGGTATCTTCAAACGCTGAAGAATCTGCCATGGTTGCGGAACGTTCGGTACAAATTGCTGCCAATGGTGCAGACGTTGTAAACCGCTCAATTGAGGGGATGGACACCATTCGTGAACAGATTCAGGAAACCTCGAAGCGTATTAAACGTCTGGGTGAATCTTCTCAGGAAATTGGTAACATCGTTGCCCTGATTAACGATATTGCTGACCAGACCAACATTCTTGCCTTGAACGCTGCAATTCAAGCGTCGATGGCAGGTGAGGCCGGTCGTGGTTTCGCGGTTGTCGCGGATGAAGTACAACGTCTTGCGGAACGTTCTGCCTCTGCAACCAAGCAGATTGAAGGCCTGGTAAAAACGATTCAGACCGATACCAACGAAGCGGTAATTTCGATGGAACAAACCACAGCCGAGGTTGTGCGTGGTGCGAACCTGTCTAAAGATGCCGGTGTAGCACTGGACGAGATTCAAACTGTATCGAATAACTTGGCAAAACTGATTGCAAGCATTTCTGATGCAGCAAAACTGCAGTCTGCTTCTGCAGGTCATATTGCGACCACGATGAACGTTGTTCAGGAAATTACGTCGCAAACCACGAGTGCAACTTTTGACACAGCCCGCTCTGTTTCTGAGTTGGCAAACATGGCCGATGCATTACGTGAATCTGTATCTGACTTTAAACTGCCAGAATAAAGTTAGAGCATATGGAGGAAATGTGCCTTGATCTAGGTTGAGGCACATTGGGACATACAGATAAAGCCTCGACAAGATGTACTTAACTTCATAACGTTAGGTCTCGCGTGACGATGACAATTAAGTTTGAGCGCCCTTCTTGGCGGCACAACGTAAGAAGCATGAGCTATGAAAGAAATATTAAAAAATTTAGTTGAAACGACAACGCTTCCTGAAGATAGTTATCTTGATCAAGATGCAGAAATTCTTGAAATCTTTGTTGAAGAAATCGAAGAGATCTTCGTTGAGTTAAATGCTTTATTTCCAGAATGGTTTGCCAATCCAGGTCAGCAGGAGACGCTGACTACGATTCGTCGCCATTTCCATACCCTGAAAGGTTCAGGGCGGATGGTAGGGGCAAAAACAGCCGGGGAAATTGCGTGGACAGTTGAGGATAGCTTAAACCGGGTCCTCTCAGGCTCGATTCAGCTAACACCGGTGATTCAGCAATATGCCAAAGCTGTACTGAATATTTACCAGTTTGTTTTATATCCAAAATTTAAGCAGGTGCGGGAGCTGGATGTTGATTTGCGCCCAGTCATCCTGTTGGGACAACAATTACAACAACAAATTTCACCTGAGCCAGCGCTAGAAGAACTCTTGCAGTTGGCAGACAGCTTGACGGCTGAAGGCCAGATCACAGGTCTTGAATTGGCAGACAGTTCCGGTAGCGAGCTTGATAGTGCTCCGCTTAGCCCAGAACAGGCCGCTGAAAATCAGGACACGATGGCTCAGAATGATATTGATGAAACTGTCGCAATCTTTATTGAAGAAGCAGAAGAGCATCTTGAAACAATTGCCAGATTCCTGGGCAATGAAGATGAAAAAACTCAGGATTATAATGCCCTGATTCGTGCCATTCATACTTTACGTGGCAGTTCATCCATGGCGCAAATCGAGCAGATTTTTGATGCCAGCTCCAAAGTGGAACATTTGTTTAAAACCCTGGTGCAGGATGAAATCGTTTCGACCTCTAAAGAGACGGCTTTATTGATCCAGTATGCTGAATTTATCAGTGACTATTTGCATTTATTGGGCCAGAGTGAGCAGGAAGCCCTGAACAAGGTCTATGCTACTTTCATCAAGGTTTGGGATGATTATGGCTATGCAGCCAGTGAAGTAGATCGTCCGGAAACTCAAGGTCTGGTTTCCAAACTGGTTGAGCTGAATATTGATCTGTTGCTGGATGCCGAGTTTGAGTTTGATAAACGTGCCCAGATGGATTATCCGGAATATATTCAGGCTTTAAGCCAGCAGGCAGCAGAACTGCTTGCACATACCGATAATCGCGCAGCACTTGGCATCCATGAGTTTACTGCTGATCTGAAACTGGCCTATGATGCCTTACTGGAAAAGCCGGTACTGCTCGGCAGTAATTATGCTTATGAGCTGTTTGCACAGGCACATCAGGAATTCATTCATCTGTTCGATACGCTGGCAGCGGGACAGCGGGTGATCTTAAGCGAACAAGTGCATAAGACCCTGGGCGAACTGTCGGCATTTGTACAGCAGGATCTGGAAATCTTGAAGGATGAGTGTACAGAAACTCCGATAGAAAATACGTTCGCTCAAGCAGAGCCATTAGCTGAAGCTGCTACTACGGGGAGTGTGGATTTTGCTGTATTAAGCCAGCGGATTGCCGCAGACCGTCAGCTGATTGAAAGTAGTGAGGCACAGCGTGACTTTGATGAAGACCTGCTGAATATTTTCCTGGAAGAAGCAGATGAATTGTTGGTCAGTATTGATGAAGACCTGAATAGCTGGACCAAAAAACAAAATGACACGGCTTCATTAAATAATCTGATGCGCCATTTGCATACCTTGAAAGGGGGCGCAAACATGATTATGGCGTCACATATTGGTGCAATTGCGCATGAACTGGAAAGTATTTATGAGCGGATTATTCGCCAGCAAATTCAGGTCACTCCCGCCTTAATCCAGATGATTCGTCTGGTACAGGACAACGTTTCTGACCGTATCCAGGCGATGCGTGATGAAGGCATTGACTATCCGGCACCTGAAGCAATTGCAATTCTGCAAAATATTCAGACGCTGGCAGCAGGACAGGCGGTTGAGACACCTGTTGAAACGGGAGTACCAGCAAGTGTTGAGCTGAAGAATACAGCGCAGGCTGATGCGCTGGGTGATTTAGCAAATGAGTTGATAGTTGAAACTGCTGATGACAGCACTGATGAGCTGATATCTGAAAAACCGGCAGCAATAGAATCTGGTCTTGAAGTAGTGGCAGTTACTGCCGAGCTTTCGGCAGAGGATGAGCTGAAATCTATCGTTGAAGAAAGCTTCCTAGAAGAATCTGAAGAGGTTCTCGACAATGCAGAAAAACTGCTGAAGCAATGGTTTGAACAGCGTAGCGACCGTAGCTTGTTACTACAATTACAACGTGCCGCCCACAGTATTAAAGGTGGCGCACGTATGATTGACAATGAAACGGTTGCGAGCATTGCCTATGAGCTGGAAACTACTTTCGAGCAGTTCGCAGTCTATCATTTTAACTCGAATGCGTATGATGGCCTGTTGCAAAAAACGCTGGCCTGGCTAAAACAGGCAATTTTCCAGCGCGACTATAGCAATGTTGAGCAGATTCAAAGCGGTCTGGCAAAGATCCAGTATGTAGATGTAACGGCACAATTGCCTGAACACCTGGCCAAAACTGAACATCTGGCTGCGGTTCCTAGTTTCGAATTTATAGAAGGTGATGGTACTGAACCACCTCAGATGATGGGTGAGTGGGCGCATACAGGTACGGGCGATACCAGCAATGAGATGATCCGTATCTCGGCCGATCTGGTGGAGAAGATGATCGACCTGTCGGGTGAGAACGCGATTAACCGTTCCCGTATCGAAATGGATTTGGGGCAGCTGGGCAATACCCTGAACGAGATGGAGCTTGCGATCAAGCGTCTGGCCGATCAGTTACGCCGAATGGAAGGTGAGCTGGAATCCCAGATTATTGCCAAACACGGTTCAGAAAACTCGCGTTATGCAGACTTTGACCCACTGGAAATGGACCAATATTCTTCTTTGAACCAGCTGTCTAAATCTCTGGCGGAGTCGGCATCTGACTTGGTGGATTTCAAAAGTACCCTGGCAGACAAGATTAGGGAAACTGAAGGCTTGTTATTGCAACAGTCACGGATTCAGGCCGAGATTCAGGAGAGCCTGATGCGTACCCGTCTGGTTCCATTTGACCGCATGCTGCCGCGCTTGCAACGTATTGTACGTCAGACATCGACCAGCTTGAGCCGTCCTGCTGAATTAATCGTACAAAATAATGAAGGCGAATTGGACCGTAATATTCTGGAACGTCTGGTGACTCCATTTGAGCATATGCTGCGTAATGCGATTGACCATGGTCTGGAAGATCGCGCTGAGCGTCTTGCACTGCACAAGCCGGAAGTGGGCGCTATTGTATTAAATATTAGCCGCCAAGGAACAGATGTTATCGTTTCCTTCAGTGATGACGGTAAAGGCATTGATGCCGGAAAGATTCGGGAAAAGGCTCTTGGCCTGGGTCTTATCAAAGAAGATCAGATGCTGGATCAGGAAGAAATCTTGCAGCTGATTTTCCATCCTGGCTTTAGTACTGCCACAGCGGTCACCCAGATTTCCGGTCGTGGGGTCGGGCTGGATGTCGTACAAAGTCAGATCAAGCTGCTCGGCGGTCATGTCTCGGTGACATCCGAATTAGGCAAGGGAACCACCTTCAGCATTCGCGTTCCTACAACAGTGGCGGTCAGCGATGCCCTGATGGTGAAAGTAGGGGATCAGCAATATGCCATTCCACTGGCCCAGATTGACCGTATTGTCCGTATTGCGCCGTCAACACTGGAAACTTACTTTAATAGTAAAGATGACCACTTCAAGATTGATAATGAAAATTACAAGCTACGTTCTTTGTCCGAATTTGTTGCCAATCAGCCAATTCCACGTCTGAACAATATCGGTCATTCACTTCCGGTACTGCTGATCAAAGGCAATAGTGGTCAGACCATTGCCTTGCTGGTTGATCAGCTGGTCGGCTCACGCGCCCAGATTGTCGTGAAACCAGTGGGTCAGCAGTTTGCCAATATTGGCGTAGTGGCTGGTGCAACGATTCTTGGTGATGGTCAGGTCTGTCTGATTCTGGATGGTCAGAATATTGCCCGTCAGATTCAAACCACTCAGCGTCTGAAACAGTTGCAAGATCATCGTGATAGTTCACGCTACTCGAATACACGTCGTCTGGTGATGATTGTGGATGACTCGGTGACAGTGCGTAAGGTAACTTCACGTCTGCTAGAACGTCAGGGTTATGATGTGGTAACGGCGAAAGATGGTGTCGATGCGATTGAGCAGCTTGAAAATATCCGTCCGGATCTGATGCTGCTTGATATTGAGATGCCGCGTATGGATGGTTTCGAGGTGACCAACCTGGTTCGTCACCATGATATTCACCGTAACCTGCCAATTATCATGATCACATCGCGAACCGGTGAAAAACATCGCGAACGGGCGTTCAGTCTGGGGGTTACTCACTATATGGGTAAACCGTTCCAGGAAGCAGAGTTGCTGGAGAATATTCAGGAAATCATTGCAGTACAACAGGGGTCATAGATGAGTCAGAGTAACTTAAGCAGCACGATGGCTGATCAGATTAGTCAGCAGGAATTACAGCATTTAATTACGGTCTCTACCGGATTTATTGATGCTTATATTATTGACTGTCACGGCAAAGCGCCGATGCTATTACCGCAAAATATTGTTTTGTCAGCGCTGGATAGTTCGACCCAAGTCAAAACCGTAGAGTGGCATGAAGCCAAACTGCCGGTCTATGCGCTGAATGAGCCTTCTCAGCAACAGGGGGTTGCCCTGGTGATTGAAGGGGATGAAATCTACCAGCGTTTTGCCTTGATGTGCAATGAAATGCCAAAAACGATCCGTTTACGTATTTCTGAAGTGGTGGATGCGGAGCAGTCCGATCATGATCCTGCCGTATTCCAGTATGTCCGTATGGCAGAACAGTTATTCCATATCCCGAATATGGCACATATTCAGGCTACACTTGGTCTATAAAAAATATAAACATAAAAAAGGAACTCTACGGAGTTCCTTTTTTATGTCTTCATCTAGCGCTTAGTGGCTCAGTAAGTTCACCAGAATCTGCTCATAAATTTCAGCCAGTGGCTCTAGATCGGCAATATCTACATGTTCATTGATCTGGTGGATGGTGGCGTTCAGTACCCCAAGTTCCAGCACCTGAGCGCCAGTAGGGGCAATAAAGCGGCCGTCCGAGGTCCCACCAGAGGTAGACAGTTCGGCCTCACGACCTTTCACACTCAAAATGGCATTCTTGGCAGCATTTACCAGTTCGCCCACCGGGGTCAGAAATGGCAAGCCAGACAATGTCCAGGAAATGTCATACTCCACCCCATGACGGTCCAGAATCTCAAGGGTACGTGCCTTAAGTTCTTCGGCAGTCACTTCGGTGGAATAACGGAAGTTAAACAGCAGCTCCATGCTGCCCGGTACCACATTGGTTGCACCCGTACCGGCATTGATATTGGAAATCTGGAAAGAAGTGGCCGGGAAATAGGCATTGCCATGATCCCAGACCGTATTACATAATTCTGCAATAGCTTGAGAGGCAGTATGGATCGGATTCACTGCAAGCTGTGGATAAGCCACATGGCCTTGTTTGCCTTTAACCGTTAGATGGGCATTTAATGAACCGCGACGGCCATTTTTGATAATATCGCCGAGTTGATGTGTGCTTGATGGTTCGCCCACCAGACACCAGGTGATTTTTTCATTGCGTGCCTCCAGCGTTTCAATGACTTTCACCGTACCATTGATGGAGGGACCTTCTTCATCTGAAGTAATCAGATAGGCAATCGAGCCTTTATGATTTGGATATTTTGCTACAAAACGCTCAGTGGCCACCACCATAGCAGCTAGCGCTGTTTTCATATCGGCACTGCCACGACCATAGAGCTTGCCATCACGGATTTCTGGCTGAAATGGGTCCGAGTTCCAGGCTTCCAGATTTCCTGTAGGTACCACATCCGTATGGCCAGCAAAGCAGAATACCGGGTCTTCTGTTCCTTTACGCGCCCAGATATTATCCACATCTTCAAAGCGCATGGCTTCAATATGAAAGCCGATCTGCTTTAAACGTTCCGCCATGATCGTCTGGCAGTCATGATCCAGAGGGGTAATAGAAGGCTGGCGTAACAGTTGCAGGCTTAAGTCTAGAGTGGCAGAAGAGTCCATAGGGTATTCTTAAGTGGGTAAATTTATGGCTTCTATAATAGGGGAATATAAGCTGGAATGTGAATATGCCATATAAAAAAACCCTATCGTAGATAGGGCTTCCTGGTACTTGAAAAAACTTAATTGTGACGGATTTCTTCAGACGTTTTTTCCGCGGTATTAGTGACTGTATCTCCAGCTTTGGAAACGTCTTTTCCCAGACCTTTGAACGTATTACAACCAGTCAATACAAAAGCCATTAGCAATGAAGTAGCAAGAATTTTTTTCATCATCATCTCCATATAATCAATAATAAAATTATTATGATGTGGAACTTAGATTAGAAAATATATGTTCTAAAAAACATGAGGTTTTCATAGTGCTTCGGTTAATAGATGTAATGTTTTATAGTGACTTATGTGTAGATAAAGGAAGTAGTAAGGGATTGCGGTACATATAAAAATCTTCTTGATCTGCTTTTTTATATAATCCATCTGTCCACCAATATG
The DNA here is from genome assembly GCF_013343215.1 of Acinetobacter sp. 10FS3-1. Taxonomy (NCBI): domain Bacteria; kingdom Pseudomonadati; phylum Pseudomonadota; class Gammaproteobacteria; order Moraxellales; family Moraxellaceae; genus Acinetobacter; species Acinetobacter sp. 10FS3-1. The sequence continues at coordinate 2,273,607 of NZ_CP039143.1, read as the reverse complement.
GCTTTAAACTGCTTGGCTGAGCATTTGGATAAATCCATTCATGTCGTTGCAGACGATAAAAACCGGAGCTGGGATCAGGAATCTGCTGTCCCCATAAACCCAGACGCCGTCCAGTATTTACCCATGCGGGCAGGGGCTGATCAGCACGATGAAGTGGTAGATAAAGCTGGCCCTTAATCACACAAAAACGTTGTTGGATAGGATGCCCAAGCGCCTCGGTAAACTGAAACTGTTTCTGGGTAAAATGCTTCATTTTCCGGATTAAAGTATCGCTGCGGTTCAGGCCATACCAGTGTGGCAGGCTGAAATCGGCCTCAGCCAGATAATATTTCAGGGCGATTTCCCAGTGCTCAACCAGACCGCTATCGCTATTTAACATTAAAAAATCCAGCTCACCCAGTGTTTTGGCGCCGTCAATTTTCTGAATACTATGTCCTAAAAGCTGGTAAGGATGATAGGCATTATCCAATAGCCAGAACCAGATCAGCATTTCAAAGCGCAGGCCGAGCCGGGTGCTTTTCAGTTGCCCGACAAAATATTCCAGTTCTTGTGGATGCTGATCCAGATATTTCAGGCGCGGATGATAGTGCTGTAGATGCTGCTGCCAGTGCTGGTTATTGTGTAGCTCAAAACCATGCACAATCGTCAGCTCATCTGGGAGTCCGGACAGGATGTTGGGGCTGCCGACAGCGAAGGCCAATTGTCGTACCAAAGGGTGCTGATAGCATTGCCATGTTTCTACAAAATTTTGATTTAGACGGGAAAAGGGCATCACGTGACCTGTGAAAAGTGCAGAAATATAACGGAGAGCAGATAAAAACACTTTATACTACCCTAATTCCGGGGTTGGGACTGATTTATGAAAATGTTGTTTTGGCGAAGCCTAGTGGTGGTGTTTGTGATCCTAGGTTTTATCGGTGCATTTTTGCCGGGTATGCCAACAACAGTCTTTTTAATTCTGGCTGCCTGGGCGGCTTCTAAAGGTTGGCCACAGATGGATGAATGGCTACTTAACCATCCAAAATATGGGCCTACGCTTAGCGCCTGGCGAGCCAATGGTACGGTGCCTCGTAAGGCCAAATGGTTGGCCAGTATCATGATGCTGATCAGTGGAATCATTATGCTGGTGACCCCAGCCCCTGTCGCTGTCAAAATCTTTACTGATATCATCTTGCTGATTGTGGCTATTTGGTTATGGCGCCGTCCTGAACCCCTGGCAGAGAACCAGCAACATGAGCAGATCGCCACCTCAGTATCTTCTTTAATCAAGAAAAAGACCGAGAATGATAAGTCATGAATAACTTACAGCTGGCTCAGGCCGAAATTCTGATTGATTTAGCCCAGCAAAAACTGCATTTGCCGCGCTTTAATAAGAGCTATCTGATTTCAAGTGGAAAAAACGGGATAGGTGAAACTGAAAATAGTGGCAAGACCCCGCGTGGCTGGCATAAGGTGGCAGAAAAATTTGGTCAGGAAATGCCTTTAAACAGTGTATTTATTGCCCGTCAGGCCACGGGTGAGATTTATGATGCTGAGCTGGCAGCCCAGTTTCCTGAGCGGGACTGGATTTTAAGCCGTATTTTGTGGCTTTGTGGTCTGGAAGCCGGCTTTAATCAGGGCGAAGGCTGCGATACCTATCAGCGTTATATCTATATTCATGGCACACCAGATTCAGAACCAATGGGTACGCCGAGGTCACATGGCTGTATCCGGATGCGCAATGCAGATATAGCAGAGCTGTTTCGTCTGGTGAATGAAGACGCACTGGTCTATCTTTCGGAACAGCCGCTGGAGATTGAACCTGAATCTTTAAAAGTAAGACAGATGAATGAATAAAATCAGATGAAATATCACTTATTTTCACCAGGTGAATAAGTCCTGAGTGTTAAATTCACTGCTGGATGATCTGAAGGAAATATAGGGAAAGGAAAGTTAGCGACAGTACTGGATCATAAAATATTAAAACTCTAGAAAGACTGAAAATGTTTGAATTACAGGATTACCACCTGAAGAGTTTTGAGGCCCTGTATAATCTTTCAGCAGTCTTGACGTTTTCGGTAAGTGCTGGCCTAAATTTTCATTTAAGAGCTGAAAAAGTGCAGATCGCTGCTCACAGAAAGCACTTGAAATTTGCTATAAACTTAAAAAATAAACAAAAAGTGTTGTTTTTTTTAACAATTAACCTATTTTTTAATCACTCACACTGAAAAAGTGGAAAACAGTCAGAAAAGCGTTTGACAGTCTGTGAGGATTCTCTATAATGCACCTCATCAAACGATGAAGACGTTTAGAAAGGGCGCTTAGCTCAGTTGGTAGAGCGTCTGCCTTACAAGCAGAATGTCGGCGGTTCGATCCCGTCAGCGCCCACCAAGCTTCTTTCACGTTGAGACCTTATAGTGCAGCGGTAGTTCAGTTGGTTAGAATACCGGCCTGTCACGCCGGGGGTCGCGGGTTCGAGCCCCGTCCGCTGCGCCACTTTAAGATCTTGATATTCGTTTGCCGCAATAGTGACATTGTGTAAGTGCAGCGGTAGTTCAGTTGGTTAGAATACCGGCCTGTCACGCCGGGGGTCGCGGGTTCGAGCCCCGTCCGCTGCGCCATTTACATGATTGACCTTTTGAGGGCGCTTAGCTCAGTTGGTAGAGCGTCTGCCTTACAAGCAGAATGTCGGCGGTTCGATCCCGTCAGCGCCCACCAGATTCTTTTGCGATGCAGCGGTAGTTCAGTTGGTTAGAATACCGGCCTGTCACGCCGGGGGTCGCGGGTTCGAGCCCCGTCCGCTGCGCCATCTCAAGAGAGATTAGATTTAGGTCCCTGAGCTTAAATTTAATAAAACTAAAGATTGACACTCTTTATCAGGGCGCTTAGCTCAGTTGGTAGAGCGTCTGCCTTACAAGCAGAATGTCGGCGGTTCGATCCCGTCAGCGCCCACCAGATTCTTACGATGCAGCGGTAGTTCAGTTGGTTAGAATACCGGCCTGTCACGCCGGGGGTCGCGGGTTCGAGCCCCGTCCGCTGCGCCATCCTAAGATCATTCTGCTTAAATTCCTGAGTTTAAGATATTCATACCAAGACTTGTTGGTCTTGCGTCATAAAATAGTCCTGCTATTTTATTCCTCAGGGCGCTTAGCTCAGTTGGTAGAGCGTCTGCCTTACAAGCAGAATGTCGGCGGTTCGATCCCGTCAGCGCCCACCATATCTTTCTTGCCTAAAATCTGATTATTCCCTAGAATTCAAAGTCTATAATAATTTGAAGATTTCATGGCCATGAGAAATCCATATCAGCGCAAAGCCGCCTCAAAAACCCAAAATTCTACTTACGATCCCAAATATGCCTATAAACAGTATATTGAAGCGATTGTCGCCAATGCAGGCATTTTTGCACTTTATCAAGACGGCTGGGCACTTTGTGCGACTCCGACCGGACAGCGGGCTTTTGCCAGCTGGCAAAGCAAGGGTTTGGCCAGGCTGCTGATAAAAGACAACTGGGCCAATTATCAGGTCCAGGAAATCAGTCTCAAGGATTTTGTTGAGAAAGTCATTCCTTTTTTACGTCAGGAAAAGACCATTCTTTCACTGGATTTAACTCCGGAAGGGCAAAATATTCTGGTGGCGCCAGAAAAGTTACTGCTTGATATTAAAAATTATCTCTATCAGATCTATATACAAAAACCCGAACTGTTTAAAAATCTGGATCTGCCGTTGCCGCGGCAGATCCGTTTACATTAGGATGTATTTAAATAGACCCTCATATCCATTGAAGAGCTACTCATCAACACAAACTATTTGCCTAACCAGAAGTGATAGCGAATACACAGAGGAATGGCGGCACTGAGGTTGATGACAACATGCTGATAGCTCTCATGTTGGGCAATCGCACGGGCGCGTGGCGTATGAAAACCGAATCCGCCCGTGATAATCATCAAGTTATCCAGATATGGCTGAGCATATGCTGCTGTAGTCCCCAGACATTTTTTTAAAGTGGGAGGGGCTGTCCAGACCCCGTTCATGAGCAGTAGCACAGTAAGGATCAAGCTCAGGCTGTGTTTAAGTTGACTGGAAATTTTTATGTCCTGATTGTTTAAGAACAGATTAAGTTGTCATCTCTGTATGCAATAAAAAACCGGGCAGCTTTGCCCGGTTTTTTTGATTTTATATCGTTTTAATACACATCACGACGATAACGCCCATCCTGGCGTAATTGATCGACACTACTTTCTCCCAGAATCTCGATCAGGGCTTGATCAACATCACTGGCCATGCCATTAATGCTACCGCATACATAAATCACTGCACCCTGAGCAATCCAGGTTTTTAGCTCTTCTGCCTGTTCACGCAGCTTATGATGTACATAGACTTTTTCCGGCTGGTCGCGAGAGAAGGCCAGATCCAGACGTTGCAGTGTGCCCATCTGTAACCATGCCTGAATCGTTTCTGCAAAGAAGAAATCATGTTCACGCTGGCGCTCGCCGAAGATTAGCCAGTTTTGTGTATAGTCCTGACGGTTACGTGCGCTCAGCAGGCTGAGTAGGCCGGCAATGCCAGTACCATTACCAATACAGATAATTGGACGGTTATCATCTACCAGATGGAAGGATTCATTGTTACGGATACGTAAGGCAATTGAAGTATTTAACGGCGCATGCTCGGTCAGCCAGCCTGAACCCAGACCAAAGCGGCCTAGGGCATCGCTTTGTTGACGAACCACTAAACGTAAAACCTGCTGGCTGGGGATACTGGCAATCGAATATTCCCGGGTAGGCAGAACAGGTAATTGCTCAAGTAGCTGCTCCAGAGAGTCAAAAGGCTTGGCTTGAGTCAGGTCACGATCCCAAAGCGCCTGTTCAATGCTTTGTTGCAGAGATGGGACCTGTGTACCAGCTGCAATCTGATGTTCATTAAGGAAGGCCTGAATCCGCTCAGGACTATTGCCTGGCTGGATCTCGGCAATATCACCTGCCTGCCAGATGGCTTCATGCTCGGGAGTCAGTTCAATACTAAAGGCTGGCGCACCCAGACTGCCCGGATTGAGCAGCTCACGTTGATGCAAAGTCCATGAATCAAAAGTCTTGTCAATGCGCATGGCTTGTAATTCCAGTTGCGTGACCTGTGCCAGTGCCTGATTCCACTGCTGGATATGCTCATGATTGGCATTATCCACTTCAATGGTCGGGAATAATGGTCTGGCGGCATTCTGCTGCAGCCATGCATTAATACGATGGCCAAAACTGCAATAGGTGTCTGGATACTCCTGGGAGCCGAGTGCCAGAACTGCATAACTGAGATGACTGAGATCGGTTTTTGTAGACAGGATTTTTTTCTCAAAAGATGCAGCCAGATCCGGTGCTTCGCCGGTGCCATAGGTGCTGGCAACAAATAACACCTGTTCAGCCTGTTGCAGATCACTCAGGCTTAACTGCTGTACTGTTTTAACTTTAACCGGTTGACGCGCTTCTTGTAAGGCGGTTGCAGTACGCCAGGCCAACTGCTCGGAGACACCAGTTTGTGAAGCATAGGCAATCAGCCAGGGGGTGGTATTTGAATCTAAAGGAATGGCAGTAGCACTTTGACGGGCAGTCAACGTCAGTTTCTTCTGTTTACGGCGTTTCAGATACAGCATCCAGCCAGTCACGAAGAATAGAGGCATTGTTAAAGCTGCCAGCATGACTAGGAACTGGTAGACCGGACCAAAGAAGCTCCCCCGGTGGACGGGCAACATGCTGCTCATAACTTTTTCATTTAACTTTTTATCTTTATAGAGCTGGACATCATAAAACTTGGCATCAGAATAATGATAACTTGCCGTATTTCGCGCACGTTCATGCTGGGGGATCGGGTCCACGAAACTCAACTCTATTTTACCATCGGCTTTTTTCGGAAGAGTAAACGTCACGCTCGAGTATCTATCGGAGAATTCCGTATTAAAACCCATCCAGCTTTGCTCCAGTATCTGCACAGTTGTTTCTGGAGGCAGAGTGTTTTCAGTATTTTTACCACTGCGACCCGGATTGGCATTGGCCTGCATGGTTGGTTGTGGACGCTCGACTCCTAATACTTTAAACATGCCATTACGCCACCAGTCATACGACCAGTACAGGCCGGTGCATGCGAGCAGCAGGTAGAAAATAACTACCCAAGTTCCAACTACGGCATGTAAATCCCAGATAAAATTTCGGCCTTTTAACTTCGGCTTAACCAGGAACCACTGTTTAATTGAGTGGCGTTTGGGCCAACGCAAATACAGGCCGGACAGTACGAAGAAGATGAGCATCAGGGTACAGGCACCGGTAATTTGCTTGCCGAATGGACCCAATGTTAAATAGCGGTGTAACTGCTGAACAAACTGGAAGAACTCACGGCCTTTAAGCTCAGGCAGGGCTTCGGCCGTGTAGGGGTTCAGCATAATATTCTGGCCGCGTCGTGCACCTTCTTTGGCGATATTCACTGTGCTAGATGCAGCCGGATCGCTGGTCACCGTAACGCTATTAATTTTGGCCTCAGGCTGGTTTTGCTGGAAGCGTAGATATAGCTCAGCGGGGCTTAGTTTTGGTTGATTTTGTATCTGAACCACATAACTGTCAGTATTTATCCATTTTAAGATTTGTTGTTCATAAGAATAAATAGCTCCAGTGACTCCCATGATAGAAAGGATCAAACCAGCGCTAATCCCCAGAAACCAGTGGATTTGGAAAAACATTTTTTTTAACATGGGCGTCAGATGAAAGTGGTTTATACAAAATTACGAAAATTATAGCTGGAAATTATAGAGTTTGAAAATAATATTTATTCTCATTATCATTTATATTGCGATATAGGTGATTTTTTATAAAAAAATATTGTAAAAAAACCTCCATGCCCGGGCAGGAGGTTTTTGAGCTTCACTTCTATTTAGATCTGCTTCGGCTCGCCCACTTCAGCTTGTAGATGTTTGCGGATGGTGGCAAAAGAGAAATTCTTGCTGTCCATACGTTTTGGCAGAATATAAGCACCTTGTTGGCCCTTTACCTTGAAATTGACCAAGATAAATTCAGGAGTGTTATACCACTCGTAAATATCTTTCCAGCCAATCGCACCTACACCTTCTTGCATGCCCATTTTCTGGCGCATCACGAGGCCATGCGGTTGCACGCCCAGACGAATGCCTTTGATTTCCTGAACCGGAAATTCATTCATCTTGCGTTTGACATACCATTCCATGCCAAATGTACGAATCAGGTAGTACAGCACCACACAGACAATCGCCACCCAGCAGAAGACAGTCGAATAGTTCTTGAGCAGAATAATACCCAGAATGGAAAGGGCCACAATAACACCCATGATCAGCCAGGCTTTCATGCCAATTTTATTGGTGCTACGCCAGATCGTCAGCTGAGCATGGCGCTGCTCTGCTTCTGAAATTTCATAGTTCACAGGCTGTAGGGTATAAGCGTATAAATTTTTCGCAGTCATAATGAAATTAACAGATTTAAAACTTTAAAAAGTTTAGCATTAATTGGATGCATTCAGTGAGTATATTGTTCCAAAATCAGTCAAATTATAGGGAAGCCAGTTCGGTAGCCTGTTGATCGTGCTCATGGCTTAAACTTTGCTTTAACTGACTGAGCTGGTTCAGAATACTAAAGATCAGCGACAGTTGCTGTAAGATGATCAACGACTTTTGGTCATCTTCCCGATTGTCGGACAGGCGCTGACGAATATCCAGCAGCATCTTGGGAGCACTCAGATCCGGCATTTCATCATGCAGCAATGCACCGTGAATATCGATCAGCGCCTTGTCGAGCAAGTCCAAAATATCCTGATCCTGAATTTTTTCCCGATGCGCACCCAAGGCCGCAATATAGCTGATAAAGGTATGGTTCAGGCATAAGAACTCAAAAGCCAGTGATTTTTGCTGCGGATCGAAGTCGGGCTCAGTAGCCAAAGTCGAAATCAGCGAAGCCACTTCGGCATCGGTATTATGCGCAGCGCGGCGCACCACCCGATATTTCAGGCCATTATTGCGTCCTGACTTATACTGTTCAATTACTTCGCCCAGATAATCACACTCGGCTTGTAGGGTACGATTGATGCTGCGCGGTAGACGACGGAATTTCCAGTCGGGGAAGATAAAGCTCACCCCAAACCAGGCAATCGCACAGCCAATCAGGGTGTCGATCATGCGCGGGAAGGCTGCGGCAAAGCCCATTCCATCCAGGTTAAAGTTAATCAGGGCCAAAATGGTAATAAAGGCCGTGGCCTGAGCATACTGTTTGCTGCGTAATTCAAAGAATAAAATACCACTGATGACCAGCAGTAATAACTGTCCTTCTACCGAAGGTACAAAATATAAAATCGCATAACCCAGCGTAATACCGGCCAGCGTCCCAATAATGCGTAAACGTAAGCGGCGCTTGGTGGCGTTAAAGTTAGGTTGGCTGACAAACAGGGCCGTCAGCAGAATCCAGTAACCATATTCAATATCGGTTAGCTGCACAAAGATATAACTGATCAGCAGCACAATCGACAGGCGGATGGCATGCCGGAACAGCACGGATTCAGGGGTCAGATGCTGCTTGATCCGTATTTTAATATCCTCCCAGCCTTTAAGATCATCATCTTTCAGCTGGTGGTCAATATACTTGGCCCGGTCAAATTTGATATGACGCTCAGTTTCCAGATTACGCAGCTGGGCATCAATCGACTTCAGGTTCTGATAGAGCGAAAATAAGGCATTTACCCAGACCTGATCATATTGCTGTTCTTGTCGTAGCTTTTCCAGAGACTGTCTCAGATTGCCAAAGGCATGTTTGAAGCGCTTGTTATGTACATAGGTGGTGCGGAGCTGAATACTGTCCGCCAGGTCCTTACAGGCTTTGGCCTGAAGGGACAGGATGCGTTGAAAACGAAACAGCACATCACTGTGTTCAAACAGCTTGGCCAGTTTCTGGTAGTCAATATGTGCCGAATCGGCCCGCTCATGAATATCCTGCGCGACAAAATAGTATTGCAGGCTGCGGCGTGTGTCCTTCTGACCACGGTCACCTTTCAGGCGGGTTAACAGCACTGTTTTCATTTCATTAAAAATCGAAATGAGTTTGCCATTTTCCAGAGATAGCTCAATGATACTCTGCTGATAGCTGTTCGGGGTCATGTCGACATCAAAGAGATTGGACTTGGCATATAGAAAGTCACCCAGTGAGGCATAGCATTTGGCCAGACTATCCTGCGCACGATGCGCCGGAAAGAAGAGAAAGCTTAAGGTGGAGAGCAGACCATACCACATGGCCCCAATCACCAATAAGCCGGCCTGCACATACCAGCCATCAAACAGGTCAACGCCCAGCATGGAATAGACGGACACCACCAGACAGCCATACGAAATTGTGGCATAACGCCGTCCCAGTGAACCGAGCAGAATCAGGGCTATACAGGAGACAATTAAAGCTAGCGCAAACAGAATCGGATAAGGAAATAGTAGATACACACCAACAGCGGTTATAAAGAAACCGAGATAGGTATACAGTTGATTCAGGATGCGCACCGAAAAGCGGTCATCAATATCGCTTAAGCCAGCTGCTACCACTCCCAAGGTGAGGGGAATAGTCATTAATTGCTGCCCCATAAAATAGGGCACAAAGGCTGTGCCTATAAACGCGACCAGCATACGCAGGTTATACATCAAGGTCGTATTATAAGTGGTGCGTTTAAGATGATTAAGCCAAGATTTCAACGGTGATCCTTTATCCTTCGGTCTGGTGTGGGGGAGAGTGAATATTCGCGTAAAAATGCGATCTCGATAACATTTAATTTCCATATAAATCATACTATGTGCTGTGTTAACTTGTCTGCATTCATCGCGTTAAATCTTAAATCATGAACTCAAGCAATACAGTACAGCAGCCTTATCGTATGTCCTGGATTATTTTATTGGCTTCGCTGACTGCATTGGGGCCTTTATCCATTGATATGTATCTGTCTGCCTTGCCAGAAATGGCCGCTGACTTTGGGGTCAGTACCCAGATGGTCGCTAACAGTTTACCTGCCTATTTTCTGGGGCTGGCGCTTGGGCAGCTGATTTATGGTCCGATCAGTGACCGGGTTGGACGTAAGCCGCCACTGTATTTCGGGCTCTGTCTTTATATTGTGGCGAGCGTGTTGTGTATCTTTGCCCAGAATGAGTGGAGCCTGATTGCAGCGCGGATTTTGCAGGCCTTAGGCGGCTGTGTAGGTGTGGTCATGGTGCGTGCTGCGATTCGTGACCGTCTGGATATGCAGTCGGCCGCTCAAGCTTTTGCCAGCATGATGATTGTGACCAGCATCGCACCGATTATTGCACCCAGCTTGGGCGCTTGGGTTTTAATTTTTTATGATTGGCACATGATCTTTGTGGTCCTCATGATGAGTGGCCTGTTTATGCTGGCTTGCGTACATTTTCTGTTTGAAGAAACGCTAAAGCCGGAACAGCAGCTGAAACTGAACTTTCAGCAGGTATTAAGTCTGTACCGTGCCATTTTCCAGGATGAGAGTTTCCGGCATCCAATGCTGGTAGGCTGTCTGTCGGGTGGCATCATGTTTAGTTATATCAGTGCCTCTTCGGCTATTTTTATGGACCGTTACCAGCTGAGTGAACAGCAGTTTGCCTATGCATTTGGAGTAAATGCGATGGGTATCATGTTATCTTCAGCGCTTAATAAACATCTGGTGGGACGTTTCACGATACGGGGACGACTTCAACTAGGACTGTGGCTACAAGCCCTTGGGGTGAGTGCTTTACTCATTATGGGGCTGCTGGATACTCAGTCAGTCATTCCCGTTCTGGTCGCCCTGTTTTTGGTCGTGGCGGCAGTGGGTTTTACCGGTCCCAATGCGATGGCACTGGCCATGTCCGAACAGGGCGCGCGAGCGGGCACCGCCAGTGCCATTATCGGCAGTATGCAATTTACCTGCGGCTTGTTGGGTGGGGTTTTGCTCAACTTTTTACTCTGGAATGCATTATTGAATATGGCTTTGGTGATGACCTTGCTGGTCTGTATTGCAATACGGATGCAGTTTAAATTAGCCTGAGCAATCGAGCCTAAAGAAAGCATTAAAGCGGTGGAGTATAAAAAAAGCCAAGGGCTTTGTCCCTGGCTTTTTGAGTAAAGTAAAACTTCTTAATCAGTGATTTAAAAATACTGCGAATTCTTCTACCGGAACACGCGGGGTGATATAGCTATTGATAATATGATCAGGGTCGGCATAACCCAGCGCCATGCCACAAATCAGTTCTTCCTCTTGTCCTGCACCGACCACTTCCAGCACAAGCTGATTAAAAGGATTCCAGGCAGCCTGTGGACAGGTATCTAGGCCACGCGTTTTGGCGGCAATCATGACATTTTGGATCATCATGGAAACATCCATTTTAGAGCCGATGCCCAGCGCCTTATGTAAAGTAAAGAAGAGCCCTACCGGTGCATCAAACAGTTCATAATTTCGCAGCTGTTGACGAGCCATCTTCTCTTTTTCGCCTTTTTGAATGTTGAGCAGGCCATATAAGCCCCAGCCATTTTCACGACGACGTTCTATAAAAGGCGAAAACCATTGCTGCGGATAATAGGAAAAAGTTTCGCCATAGTGTTCTGCTAGCGCAGGATTGGCCTGTAATTCGATTTGCGCCTGACACACCCGTTGTACCAGTTCATCCCGCTTTTTGCCTGTCAGCACATACACTTTCCAGGGCTGGATATTGGTTCCTGAAGGTGCACGACTCGCAACGGTTAAAATATCTTTGAGCAGCTCGGTGCTGACCGGAGTATCTAAAAAAGCACGCACGGAATGACGTGAGCGAATGGTTTGGTCTACTGCACGAACGAGGTTTTGATCCATTTTGATATCCAATCTTATATCCTTACGATTTTGAATGACTATAAACTAAACAAACAGTTTGGTGGGTACAAAGTGAATAACGTGATGAGCTGTTATAATTTTTTTTCATTCTGAGGGGAATTAAAATGCCTGTTTCAAGAGCTAAATCTCCTGATTTTTTAAGTGATATATTAGGCTCATAATATGCAGGATAAACTGCTGCAAGCTCTTATAAGCGGCTGAAAGCGTGATAACAGGCATCTCTTGAGGCCTTTAAGCTCCTGGAAAGTTCCAGATGGTAGACGACTAAAGTAGCCAGAAGATCAAATTTTAATGTAGAGATTAAGAGTTTATTTGAATTAATAAATGCTAAATTTTATATAAGAAATAATAACTTATAATAATTTTTTATAGGTGATTTAACTATTTCTAATAAAAAATAATAAAACTTTATACAAAGAAACAGCATAATGTGCGACTTTTCATCTGAATACATGTGCTTTGAAGAAATTCAGCTTTACATGGCTAAGATCTACTTAAAATAAAGTTATTCCAAACGGCTTGTTTTAAGCCAATTAGGTTGAAAGCGCTCAGAAAAATGTAAAATATTTTTGGGTAGTAAATGACAGTGATTCATCAGCTTTCATATAATTAACTGCTCGTTTTGAGCAGGCATGAAGTTGAAAGACAGGCTGTTTTTTCGCTTTTATAAATCTCTCATTTATTGAATATGATCATCATGATGATATTCATAAGTTTGAAAGGGATGATTAAGCGTTTTGTGATTCTAAAAGTGAGAGATGACTTCGAGGCATTTCTGGCGTAGTCATCATAGGTTGCAAGCAGACTGCAACATAAAGTGACTTTTAGAACGACAAAAAACTCCAGATCATCTTGGGCAAAAATTATGGATTTTACTTTTAACGCATTTTATACCTTGATCGCGGCAGCTATCGTGCTGTTACTCGGACGTTTCCTGGTCAATAAAATCGAATTTTTAAAACGTTACAACATTCCTGAGCCTGTAGCAGGTGGTCTGGTTGCAGCGATTCTCTCATTGCTGGTACACACATTCTGGGGTTATAGCATTACCACAAGTGCCCAATTGCAAACCAGTTTTATGCTAATTTTCTTCTCCTCAATCGGTCTGAGCGCCAACTTTTCCAAACTACGTGAAGGCGGGATCGGGCTGGTGATCTTCCTGATGGCGATTTCTACATTCATTGTGATACAAAACGTCGTAGGGATCAGTCTGGCGACTTTACTGGGCATCGATCCGCTGATTGGTCTGATTGCTGGTTCAATTACCTTGACCGGGGGACATGGTACAGCAGGAGCATGGGGTGAAATTCTGGAAGTTCAGCACGGTATTCAGGGTGCGCTTGCACTGGGAATGGCCAGTGCGACTTTTGGCCTGATTATTGGCGGAATCATTGGTGGACCTTTGGCCAGGCTTCTGATTAACCGTCACAATCTGGCGACTGAGCGTACCAACCAGCAGATTGAAAAGCGCAACAATACCCCGATGGATATTAATTCTACGGAATATATTCCATTTGAATATCCACATCAGGTACGTCTGATTACCGCGGATAACGCAATTACAACGCTAGGCCTGTTTGCCGGTTGTCTGGCATTTGCAGAATTTATGACCGGTTTTAGCCGAGGGACGGCATTCGAGCTGCCGACTTTCGTATGGGCGCTGGCAGGCGGCGTGATTTTGCGTAATGTGCTGGAAGGTATTTTTAAAGTTCAGGTCTTTGACCGGGCGATTGATGTTTTTGGAAATGCGTCCTTGTCGCTTTATCTGGCGATGGCATTGCTTTCTTTAAAACTCTGGCAACTGGCAGATCTTGCAGGACCATTGATGGTGATTCTGGGGGCGCAGACCTTAACCATGGCCTTATATGCAGGTTTCATTACCTTCCGTGTGATGGGTAAAAACTATGATGCTGCGGTACTGGCAGCCGGTCACTGTGGTTTTGGTATGGGGGCGACTCCGACTGCGGTAGCCAACATGCAGGCGATCACCAATACCTATGGCCCATCGCATAAGGCGTTCCTGATTGTGCCGCTATGTGGTGCATTCTTTGTTGACCTGATCAATGCAACGGTCATTCAGATGATTCTAAAGTTCTTTATATAATTCTTTGTATACAAAACTTTGGTAATGCAGATCGGTTAATGGAAATAATGACCAGTATGTACCTGATTGCAATTTTGTTAATCAAGGCACATAGCGAACTGTTCCAGCATGGCTATTCTGCTGAATACCAAGATTAAGTCAATTTAAAGAGCTGTTAAGACTTGGAAGCAAAAGCCCCGACTGGTTCGGGGCTTTTTTACTGGCTGGAAATAGGAAAAGAGATTTAAAAATAGTGGAGATAGCCCTGATAGATGATAAAACCGCTGATCAGGCTCGCCCAGACCGGCAATTTGGAACGAAGCAATAAAATCATGAGGAGGACAAATAGCAGATCCGACCAAGAGCTGAAAGAACGCTGCGACAGATCAAGCAATAAATACAATAACAAACCCACCACAGCTGCATTGATGCCACTAACTGCCCGCTGAATATAGCGTTGTTGCATCAGCCAGGACCAGTAAGGCAGGGCGGCAAAGACCAGCAAAAACGAGGGTAGAAAAATCGCACAAGTGGCAAGAAGGGCATTGAGCCAGGGAAAGGCTGTCCATGGAAGCAAGGCAGCTACATAGCTGGCAAAGCTGAACAGGGGACCGGGCATCAGCTGGGCAAAGGCATAACCCAAGTCAAATGACGGCCCGGAAACTAGATGTGTGGCCACAAAATCCTGATAGAGCAATGGTAAAACCACATGGCCTCCCCCAAAGACCAAGGAACCGGTCTGATAGAAATCTGCGAAAAATTGCAGACTTTTCCATTCAGTGAAGTGGACAATAAGCGGAAGCAGGAAAAAGGGCGCGATAAAGATAAGCAGCCAATAAGGTGCAGCAGACTTTCTGGCAAATGCTGAATCAATAGCTGGAGCATGCTCTGCATTTGGCTGTTGAGCAGACGCTGGCCCAGACTTGGCCATGAGCAGGCCACTGATGGCTCCCAGCAGAATTACTAAAAGCTGGTTAAAACTGACGCTGATCACCACAAGCAAAAGGGTCGAGATCAGCACCACGGCATATTGCCAGGCCGTTTTACAGAGACTGTTCAACATCTGCCAGAACGCCCAGGCGATCACAGCGAAAACCACCAGTTGCAGGGTGTGAAAGCTATTTGCATCTAAGATATAAAAATAATGCTGTCCTAGCAGTGCAATGCCTGTCATGAGCATCGCAGAAGGAAGGGTGAATCCCAGCCAGGCCATCAATGCGCCGGCATAACCTCGCTGTAGGTAACCAATGGAAAGACCGACCTGACTGCTACTTGGACCCGGAAGCAGATGGGCCAGCGCTACCAGCTGACCATATAGCGGGTCGTCTATCCACTTTAACTGCATGACAAATTTACGGTGAAAAAATACCAGATGGGCAGCAGGTCCGCCAAAGGAAAAACAGCCAAGTTGTAGGAAAATCAGGAAAATCTGGTATAACGAAGGTCGAGTCATACAGTTGCTGCAAAAATATAGATAAGCTAAGCCAACTGTATGACAGTTTTACGAAATTCTACAGATTATTTGCGCATGTGTTTATACACTATGCTGTTTTGGGTGAGGAAGGTCTTCGCTACATGCAGAATTATGTATTGAGTCTGCTCATTATAAGTGTCGTGGTGCTTGGTGGTTGCCAAACTGTGCCCATGACATCTTTGACCAATCATTTACAGTCTGCTGTCATTGTAGAAGCCCAGTCACGTCCAAATCTTATTAATTTCTGGAAGATAAAAAAAACCGAACAGCGGCCGATTGTTGCCCTGGTCTTAGGTAGTGGCGGGGCGCGTGGGTATGCGCATATTGGTGCGATTGAGGTGCTGGAGCAGGCGGGCATCCGTCCCGACTTTATTGTAGGTACCAGTGCTGGCAGTCTGGTCGGATCCATCTATGCCAGTGGTAAGCCGGCAATTGAATTACGCAATATTGCCCTTAACATGAAAGCGAATGATGTCCGGGAGATCCGTTTGGACCTGAAAGGCTTCTTTGATGGTAAAAAGGTCGAAGATTATGTCAATCTGCAGGTTGACCAGATGCCGCTGCAGGACATGAAAATTCCAATGTTTGTGGTGGCAACAGCACTTAAAGAAGGCAAAAAGGTGGTCTTTAATTACGGCAATACTGGACAGGCGGTACGTGCATCCGTATCCATTCCGAGCATGTTTATTCCCACGCTGATTCAGGGCCAGGAGTATGTGGATGGGGGGCTAGTGAGTCCGGTACCGGTTAAGGTTGCGCGTGAACTCGGCGCCGATATTGTTATCGCCGTGGATATACTGGCACAGCCTATACACACCGAAACCAGCAATGTCTGGGGACTGTTTAACCAGAATATTAATATTATGCAGCAGCGTCTGGCCCATGAAGAGCTGCAATATGCCGATGTCGTCATTCAGCCGGACTTGCGTGAGAAAGGCCATATTTTCGATGTACGCGGTCGGGAAATGACGATGCAGGCCGGAATTGAGGCGACCCAATACAAGCTAACCGAGATTGCCCAAGTCTATCAAAAGCATAATTATATTCGCGGACATCGTATTCCCCAATTGTTGACCCATGAATCACAATAACGTTTTGGAAAATCAGCCGATTTTTCCTCTTTTGGAATATGGGATGAAAGCTGTTGGAACTCGATCTCCTCCAGATACTGAGCAGGGCTATCGTTTTTGTCTATGATCTGATTATCTCCCCCAGCTATTTATTGCTTATATATTCACAAAATATAGAATATAATTAAATACAAGAGATTGAATTATAAAAATATAATTTTTTTATAAAACTCTAGTGATGCTAATTTGAACTTTTAACATATTTGTTTATAGACTTAAGTTAAGCAAATATTTCAAAAACATAATCTGCATGCCAGAATGTATTTTAATGAATACTAAAAAATTTGAGAGCTTCATGAATCATATTGAAATTGGACAACACGTTAAACTGGCACAATTCGAATCTTATATTTTCACCGTAACTGCTGTGCATGCAGATGGTTCGGTTGATATTGAAACCACACTTGATGGGCAGCAAATACTCAATTATGAAAAGGTTGCTCGAGAAATGCTCAAACGGGTCGAGGAAGAAAAATAGCTTAAGCATTAAAGTGCTGCTGATTAAAGTCGAGTATTTGCTGATAATGTGCATATTAAAATATAGATCGTTTATTTGCCTTAAATAAACTCTTATTTAATTTAAGCTTATTTTCTGCATGCTGAAAATGCGATAGAAATAATTAAATATACTTTTTTCTATATAAAGTAATTTTCTGTATAAATAATTGTGATGTTTTATTTGCCGAATTGAACATTTTATTTATGTTAAAATTGATATAATAATGACCTATATCATTGTCATTCAAAGAGTTCAGAAAAAACGATGACCCTTTTAGATCAAATTGCCCCAGTATCGGATGACCAGTCTGAGTTAACGATGTCCGTTCTGATGACACCAGATATGGCGAATTTTTCAGGAAATGTTCATGGGGGCACCATTCTGAAACTACTGGACCAAGTGGCTTATGCTTGTGCCAGCCGCTATTCGGGCAGTTATGTCGTGACCCTATCTGTAGACAAGGTGAATTTTAAAGAGCCGATTCATGTCGGTGAATTGGTGACTTTCCTGGCTAGTGTGAATCATGTTGGTCGTACTTCTATGGAAATTGGTATTCGTGTAGAAGCACAGAATATTCAAAAACGTACTGTACGTCATACCAATAGCTGTTATTTCACCATGGTTGCAGTCGATGAAAATGGTAAGCCAAAACAGATTCCACCGCTGAAACTCGATAATGACTGGAAACGCTGCCGTTTTGAAGCTGCAGAGCAACGTAAAGTGGCCCGCTTGCAGGAAAATCATCATCCATCCTGCAGCATTTATAAAAAAACTGCCCATAGTTAAATAGTGAAATTGTCATAAAAAAGGCTTTTTGAAAGGTCTTTTTTTGATGAAAACCAAATACAGGCTCTAGTCGGGCCTTTATTTTTATCTTAATATGAAACGATACGTATCGTTTCGATTGTGGAGCTTTTAAAGGTGGAAGAAAAATCCTCACGCCGTCAGGACGAGATTTTACAGGCAGTCAAGCAGGCTTTGACTGAAGGTGACTATTCGCAGCTGACCGTTGAAGATATTGCTGCCCGGGCAGGCGTAGGAAAATCAACCATTTATCGCTGGTGGAAACATAAATCGGAACTGGTGCTGGATACCTTCAAGCAGCATACCGCTTCGGTATTTGAACTGAATGCAGAAGAAAGCTTGAGAACCAATTTGATCCAGCAATTAAGCCTGCTTGCCCAGGCTTTAAATCATCCAGTGGGGCGAGCCTTGCTGGTGGTGATTGCGGATCATCGGGAATTGACGAGTGAGTTTTTTCAGCAGTATTTATTGCCGCGTCGCCAGCAGACCCATGAATTACTGCAACAGGCCATTCAGCGCGGTGAGATCCGGGCAGATTATCCTTTTGATCTGATGCTGGATAGCCTGTATGGCCCGATTCATTATCAGATTATCTTTTTTAACCGGCTGCCGGATGAAGTCTATATTCAGAAGCTGGTCGACCTTGTATTAGCTCCAGTGCTGGTTTCTGTTTGAGCGTGTGACTTTTAATAGTGGGTGTTATGTCAGTTGCTCCTGAGCGGTTATGGAATCGCTCATTCATTCTTTGCTTGTTGAATAATTTTTTTCTGTTTGTTTATTACTTTGCTTTATTGACCATCTTGCCGATTTATATCATGAAAGATCTGGGCGGAACGGTCAAGGAGGCGGGTTTGGCCTTAACCCTGTTTTTGGCATCTTCTATTGCGATCCGGCCGTTTTCCGGGCTGATCATTGAAAAGCTGGGCAAAAAAGTCTCTCTACGTGCTGCCGGAGTGATCTTTGCCCTGTTTGCCTTTAGTTATCTGCTGGTCGACAGTATGAGCTCCTTGCTGGCAGTCCGGTTTTTTCATGGAATCTGGTTCAGTATTCTGACCACCGTGACGGTACCGATAGCCAATGAATTTATACCGGAGCACTGTAAAGGTGAGGGGATGGGCTATTTTGTGATGTCCACCAATCTGGGAGTGGTCTTTGGGCCGCTTCTGGCGCTGAGTATCATACAAGTGACCAGCTTTCAGGTGCTCTTTGGCTTGCTGGCGGTGATTATTTCCGTCGGGCTGATTTTCTGCTGGATGCTGAATATCACGGAACTTCCTCCAGCCACACCGCGAAAGGCGGAAAAATCCAGGTTTAGTCTGCATGATGTTCTGGAGTTAAGGGTGCTGGCAGTCAGCTTTGTGGCGCTGCTTACGGCATTTTCCTATTCCAGTATCACCAGCTTTATTACGCCTTATAGTGAGTCTAAGCAGCTCTTGGCTTATGCCGGAATATTTTTTATTGTGTTTGCTGTATCGATGCTGCTGGTGCGTCCCTGGGTGGGCAAAATTTATGACCGCAAAGGTCCAAGTGCAGTGATTTACCCTTCGTTTGTTTTTTTCGCAATTGGTCTGCTCGTCGTCAGTCTGGTTTCTAATCAGTGGATATTATGGCTGTCAGCAATCTTTATCGGCATCGGCTATGGGTCCTTATTTCCATGCTTGCAAACTCTGGCAATTCAGTCGGTTGAAAAACAGCGCATGGGCCATGCGATTTCGACTTTCTTTACCCTGTTTGATCTCGGTCTGGCTGTGGGTTCGATCGTGATGGGGCTGCTGATTGCACAATGGGGCTTTGAACAGACCTATATCTTCTGTGCAGTCTTAATCATGTTGACCCTATGGGTTTATCGTCAATATGTGGCCAAAAAACACCATGCAATTGTGGGCAGCTAAGAGAGGAACCAGCAGATGGAATTAAGACATTTACGCTATTTTGTGACAGTGGCGAATGAACTGAACTTTACCCGCGCCGCTGAAAAATTAAATACCGTACAACCCTCCTTGAGCCAGCAGATTAAGGACCTGGAACGCGAAGTCGAGGTACAGTTACTCAAACGCAATAACCGTAAAGTGGAGTTGACCGAAGCCGGACAGGCCTTTTTAAAAGAGGCGCTATTGAGTCTGGAACATGCCGAGCGTGCCATACAAGTGGCCAGACAAATCGCCCATGCCAATAAGGACCAGCTCAATATCGGCTTTGTACCTGTGGCGGAAATGAAAGTTTTCCCTTATATCATGCCAACCATCCGGGCACATTTTCCGGAAGTGAAAATCAATTTTCATAGTCTGACAGATGCGCAGCAGTTCAGGGCCTTAAAGAAAGGGGAAATTGATATTGCTTTTACCCGTTATATCGAGAATGCCGAAGAGCTGGAACATGTGCAGATCTTTAGTGAGCCTTTGGCGCTGATTGTGCCCAAAAGTTCCCCGATAGCTGAACAGCGTCATGTCAGTATCAAAAGTCTGAACCAACAGGATTTTATTATCAGTGATGAGGGGGCTTCCCCCCAGCTGTACAAGATCGTGACCGACTTTTTACAACAGTCCAAAATTAATGTGAATGTGGTCCAGCAATCCACCAATATTTTGCTCAATGTTAATCTGGTGGGGATGGGAGTGGGCTGGAGCCTGGTGCCTGCTTATGTGATTCCTCTACTGGGTGACAAGATTGTGGTTAAAAATACCATTGAACCTTTACCGATGATTGACCTGTATGCCAGTTACCGTAAAGGCCAGAGAAATGAATTGATTGAACTGATCCTAAAGATCCTGAATGAACAGTTTTATATGAATCTGTTTTAATTTCTCAATCAGATCTCTTTCATAAATTGCAGATTAGCCTTGAAAATGCAATATCGTGTTGCTGCCATACCTGACTCGGACTTTTAAAGCCGGGTCTTTTTCTTGGGTGATGATTCAAGCCTTGAGTGATTTCTAAGAGATAGTCATCCATCTAGATCTTTAAATCACTGCCTCTTTGAATATATGGCCGGATTAAACCTTTGGTATTTTCATTCTTGCACAGCTGGCCACGTGTTTTTCAGAAGAGCCGTATTTTCTGTTTCTCTGATTTCCCAAACCTAGGAGGGGAAAGAGTGTACCGCCCTTATTTTTATCCTGTTAGATGAAGCAATTTGTTCAGGACTGCTTTGAAGCTTAAGACGAGAAATCACCTGGGCCTGCCTTTTATCATGGATTTTTTTAGGACTGGAAACATGAGCTCTTCGCGCTAATTTATGGACCTGCTTGGCAAAACAACCATTTCTTGCTTCCAATAATTTAATCTCTGTTGTACTTCAGGTGCCAATCTAAGAATTAAAAAACCATCTTTCTATTCAAGTATTTAAATAGATATTGAAAGTCTCCGCGCTATTGAAGAGAAATTAAAACGTTCAGATAGACATCAAGCAATATAAGGCTGGACATGGCTTATATTGAAAATGCTATTTCTAATCAGCTTGCTTTCAAAGATGAGTACGGGTGATTTAAGGCGGGGCAGCAGTTTGTGTAATTCCCTATTGAGAGAGTCTTAAAAGGCTATTGAAAACTGAGAGTTATGATATGAAAAGACCACGCCAAGGCATGGTCTTCTGTGAGTTCTACTCGAGGAACTTAAACTTGAATCGAAAGCTTGCTGAACAATTGCTGACTGATGCGGTTTAGGGTTTGTGGGATAGCAAGTGCCGCCACAAAACGGTCTGGACGCAAGATCACCACAGATTCAGACGTCTGACCGAACCAAGCACGAATATCTGTACCCATATCACCAATGGTGATTACATGTTTATAGTGCTGACGCTGCGGATTATCCATTTGTATGGCAGGCAGCACCTGAATAAATTTTACGCCCAGCTTTTGCCACTTTTGCAGATTTTCTGCTGAAAGTCCCCATTTCGGATCTACACCCCAAGCGATGATGGCAAAATCATTTCCGATCACTTCATCCAGCAGAACGGTTTCACCTGATCCCACACGCACCTGCGGCTGAATGAACATTTTACCTACCGGTGAGTTTTTACTGTTGTGTGGAATCAGCGCGCCGTCATGATATTTAGGCATTGGCTTGAAGCGCATTTCTAGCAAGTATTGCTTGATGGGCTTGATATAGTTCAGTGCATAGGCAATCCCGTCACGTACAAAACCTTGCCATTTTTTGGGTGGTGCCAGTACGTGACCCGCCATCACCGACAGATCAATCATGGCCTTTGCATGGTCTTTACGTTCAATCTGGTAAGAGTCAAGCAGTGCCGGACCTGCTTTGCCCTGAATGACTAGCGCCATTTTCCAGGCCAGGTTAAAGGCATCACGCATACCGCTGTTATAGCCCTGACCTTGCCATACCGGCATAATGTGGGCAGCATCACCTGCCAGCAAAATACGGTCTACACGGAACTTATCGGCAATACGCGCATTGTGGGTGTAGACACGCTGACGGATCACTTCGATACCATCAGTGGTTGGTAAAACCTTAGATAACAGTTTGGCAATATTTTCAGGCTGGCTAAGTTCTTCTTGGGTCTCACCGGGCATGACCATAAATTCAAAACGGCGAATACCGTGTGGCAAGGCAGCAGACACATAAGGACGCACCGGGTCACAGCATAAATAGATGTGGGGGGTCGCTAGCGGATCATTTTCAATATCAATTACAATCCATTGGTTGGGTGCAGTCTCACCATCAAATGCCACGCCCAGAGTACGGCGTACATAAGAATTACCGCCGTCACAGGCAATCAGGTATTGCGCCTGAATGGTTTCTGTACCGCCTTCTTTGGTTTGGACATTTAGTGTTACACCGTCGGCATTCTGGCTAAAGTCAGTCAAATGACGTGAGAAAAGCACTTCAGTGTTTTTATATTGTTTTAAGCCCTCTAACAGAACACGGTCGACTTGAGGCTGAATAAAGGCATTACGGCGTGAGAAACCAAACTCACGGGTTAAGGGCTGAATATCGGCAAAACAGCGACCTTTAGGTGTTAAAAAACGCATCGCATGGTTGGGTGTGGTATGTGGAAGCACCTGATCGACCAGACCTAAAGACTGAATCGTACGCAGCGACTCATCATCAATCCCAATGGCACGGGGATAATCAATCAAACTATCCAACTGTTCGACCACCGTCACTTGTATGCCTTGTTTGCTCAGGTAATTGGCAAGTGTCAAGCCTACTGGGCCTGCACCTAAAATCGCGACTTCAGTTGTATAATTTGTTTTACCCATAGCGAATATCCATTCAATCCACAATCAATATGGGTCATTAAGGGATAAATCGGGTATTCAGACAAGCTAGGCCATAGTAGGTAATGTGTATTAAATGAATAAATAAAGGGTTAGACAGTCCGGAATAATTTATTGATTTTAAATGATTAATTTATTGTTCTTTAATAGCCCCTAGCAATTTTATGATCAATTATGACTATGGTAGATGAGCTTTAACCTATAAGAAAAATGCCAAACCCGCTCTCGCGTGGTTCAGCATTCTTTCATAACCAGCCGTATAGACCGAGGCCTACTGGAGTTCTACTGTGCTGGCTATGCTTCTCATTCCGAGGGTTTAGATCAGCTTAACGAGCAGCAGGCGTTGCTGAAGATTGACCTTCTGCAGCAGCTTCAGAAGCCGGCTGTTCTGTAGTTGCACCAGAAGTCGGCATTTCCTGCGTACTGACGATTACTTTTTGTTCTTCAGTCGTGTGTTCAGCTGCTTTTTCTGTTGCTGCAAAGCTGGTGGCTGCTGCTGCAGTTAAAGTGGTTGCAAGTAAAAGTTGTGCATATTTCATGTTGAGTATCCTTGATTATTTCATTTTTAACATGTCAGCGTGATCATCACACCGGCCTGACAGGAATTCATCCTAAGCAGCGAAAATAGGCCGGGCAAATGAATTAACAAAAGCCGCACACCAGAACGAACTGAACATTTACAAATCCAAGAAAGTTGTTTGTTTTTTGTTAATTGTATAGGAGAAGCTTAGCAAAAAATGTGTGTAGATATTTCAGAGTTACTTGTTATTGGGTGATTCGGATGGATAAAAAGCAGCAAAAAAAGCTCTGTAAGCAAAAAACGGAGCCATATTTGAATTCCTGTGCTTGTCCATCAGCCTTTTAGTAGATTCATCTTTTATAATGGTCAGCGTTTGCTGTTTTCTATCTCATTTGTTGTGAGTCGATTTTGAAAGTTCTTGCTGCTTCACCTGCTATTCCTGTGCATATTATTTCCGGCTTTTTAGGAGCCGGTAAAACCACCCTGTTAAAACAGCTGCTGGCTCAGAAACCTGAACAGGAGGTTTGGGCGGTGCTGATGAACGAATTTGGTCAGATAGGGGTAGACCAGCAGTTATTAAGTCAGGATGAAGGCTATGCCGTCAAAGAGCTGCTCGGTGGATGTTTGTGCTGTAGCAGCCAGTTACCGATGCAGATCGCCTTATCGCGTCTGCTTTCCGAAGCCAAACCGGACCGGCTGTTTATTGAACCGACTGGTTTAGGTCATCCTGCACAGCTGTTAGAACAACTGACAGAACCGTACTGGCACAGTCAGTTAAAGATGCAGGTGCTGGTTACGGTGGTGGATGGCTCACGTTTGCATGATCAGGCCTGGACCCAGCAATATCTGTATGCCGATCAGTTAAAAGCGGCACAGCTTATCGTGATTTCCCATCCAGACTTGATGGCAAAGGCCGATCATCTGGCACTGCAACATTTAAAAGCCGAATATCAGCCTTATGCCCAGCGCTGGCTGATGGCGGAACAAGGCCAGCTGGACATCACTGAAATCCAGCAGGACTATCAGGGCAGCCCACGCCAGCTGCAACCTTTATTAAAGCTGCGCCCACGGCTGTCCCAAACTGATGAGGCACCTGTAGTTATCCGGCAGTTGCCTTATCATTATGTCGAGCGTGCCCAAGGCTATCAGGTGGCCGGCTGGAAATTTCCAAAACGCTGGCAGTTCGATTTTTATGAATTGCTTGATCTGCTGTGTGAGCAGCAGGACTGGCTCAGAATTAAAGGGATTTTTAATACCCAGCAAGGCTGGAAAAGCTTTAACTTCAACCCGGAGCAGTTTAATTATCAGTCGGCTGAAGAAGGCATTGATAATCGGGTTGAAATTATTTATCAGCAGGATCGGGACTGGCTGGGATTTGAAACTGCCTTATTGCAATGTCGTATTGATCCGGAAAAGAAAGAAGCCTGATAAAAGTCCGCTTCAGGCCTGAATCTGTGCAGCAAAGCCAGAATAAATCTTATATGCTAGGCGCCAAATTTGAGGATAATATTATGGCGTTAAAAGCAACAATTTATAAGGCAGACCTGAATATTGCCGACATGGATCAGCACCACTATGCGGATTATCAGTTGACGATGGCGCAGCATCCTTCAGAAACGATTGAGCGTTTAATGGTGCGAATTTTGGCTTTTGCACGTTATGCCGAGGAAGGGCTGGAATTTACCAAAGACCTGTTTGAAACAGATGAACCCGCCCTGTGGGAAAAAGACCTGACCGGTCAATTATTGAAATGGATTGAGGTCGGCTGTCCGGATGAAGACAAGGTGAAAAAAGCCAGTGCCCGCTGCAAGCAGGTGGCGATTGTGTCTTATGGTACAGCGGTCGATGAATGGTATAAGCGCAACCCAAAACTGAAAACCCTGTCCAATCTTGAAGTCTGGAAACTATCTCCTGTAAGTACAGACGCGATACAGCAATTATGTGCCAGAACCATGCAATTGCAGCTCAATGTCATGGATGGAGAATGGACCTTGATTGGTGATCAGGCACAGGCGGTCATCGAGTGGGAACAGTTACAATAAGCGTCAGGATGGATGCAAGTCTCCACTTGCATCCTGGTCGCAAAATTTCGTATATCTGGGAGGTCGGGTCAGTTTCAGAGTCGAGACATGCCTCATGAGTTGTATGAGCTGCTGCTAGCAGTTGCGCTCGGTGCAATTATTGGCGCAGAGCGGGAATATCACAGTAAATCCGCCGGGCTGCGCACCATGATCATGGTCAGCCTGAGCTCCTGCCTGTTTACCATTATTTCCCTGAAAATTGGTGTGGAAAATCCTGACCGGCTGGCAGCCAATGTCTTGACGGGTCTGGGGTTTCTGGGTGCCGGGGTTATATTGAAAGATGAGAACCGGATTTCCGGCATTACTACCGCAACCACTATCTGGATGACGGCTGCGCTGGGCATGGCGGTCGGTGCAGGTTATGCCTTATTAAGTATCTGGACCACGATCATAGTCATGCTGGTGCTGGTATTGCTGCTGTATGTCCAGCGCGGGATTGAATTGCTGAATCAGGAGCGCAGCTATGACATGGTCTGCTGTTTTGAACAGCATAAAATCGACCATTATGAACAACTGTTTAAAGACCATCATCTAAAGGTGATCTATTCTCACCATCAAAAAATGGAAGGACAGATTACTGGGCATTGGGTCTTAATGGGATCGGCCAAAAACCATCAAAAATTAACTCAGTGCTTGCTGCAGGATGAGGAAATTCAGCAGCTCAGCTTTTAGGCCCTTGCCATGAAAGCGCAAGGAATTTGAGTAAATCCGGTTTATACTGCCTGAATTAAATACCAGTTTTGGATGAATGACGATGATCAACGAACTTGAAATTATTGATTTAAAAGTAGGTGAGGGGAAAGAAGCGGTCAAAGGTGCCTTAATTACCACGCACTATACCGGCTGGCTCGAAGATGGAACCAAATTTGACTCATCACTGGATCGCGGAAATTACTTTGAAACCGTGATTGGTACGGGTCGGGTGATTAAGGGCTGGGACCAAGGCATCCTAGGAATGAAAGTGGGTGGCAAACGTAAATTGCGGGTTCCGGCACATCTGGCATATGGTGAACGTAAAATGGGGAAAATCATTCCAGCCAACTCGAATCTGATTTTTGAAATTGAACTGTACGACGTAAAAACCCGTGATGAATAATCGGGCTGCCGATATCCTGTTTTTTAACTCTCTATAAAAAAGACGAAGTCATGGCTTGGGTAGGCTTCGTCGTATTCACTACAAAAAAAAATTGTACTTGTTCTGATTCTACGTAAGATTGAAAAATAACCGGTTTTTCAGGAATATTGCGCTTTTGCAAAACATGATAAGGCATATCTATAAGGTAGTGGTGGCTTGGCTCATACTGACTGTATCGGTGATAGCTCAAGCCCAAGCCTTATCTGCTTTTGCACCGCCTCCCGAACATGATATTGCGGAAATTAACTTTACTGAGAACACCAGTACGTCTTTGGATACGGACTGGCTGTTTTATCAGGGGCAGTTTATTACTGCACCTAGTCCGGTGGTCCAGCCACAAGTTTGTCAGCTCCCGGCGTCCTTTAAAAATCTGACCGGATCAAATATGGGGTATGGCACTTTTATTGGCCATTTTAAAATTCCTAAAGAATTTATTGGACGAAGAATAGCAATCCATATTCCGGCGCAATATGGCGCTTATCAGGTCTATATGAATGGTGATTTTATTCTGCGTTTAGGTAAAGTCAGCACCACTGCGGCAGGTCAAGTCACCAAAAGAGCGCCCCAGATCGGTTATTTTGTACCAGAAAGCCAGTATTTTACCCTGAGTATTCAAGTCTCCAACTACAGTACTTTACATGGAGGACTCGAACGTCCGCTGCGGATTGGAACAGCAAGCACCATTAACCGGCAGTACCAGCAGATTATGATGAGTATCAGCATGGTCAGTGGCATGGTGTTGGGAATCGGCTGCTTTACAATTTTATTTTCAGTCTTTCGTGGTTCCAAGGAACGTAATAGTAGAAGTATTTTCACCTTTGGCCTGTTTATTGTTTTTCTGGCTTTGCACAACCTGTTTAATGCCCCTTATGCCTATTCGGTCTTTACCAGTATTGACTGGCTTTGGGGGATGCGTCTGCAATATTTATTCACCTTCTTGGCGATTCTGTTTTTCCTCAGCTATATGTACCTGTTTAATCAGCGTTATCTGCATCGTTATGTTTATTATATAGCAGTGGCTTTTCTGCTGTTTAACTGTGCGGTGACCTTATTTACTCAACCGGAAATATTTGAACGTGTGGCACTGTATAGCGCTATTTTCTGTTGGGTGATTGGGGGTAATTTCATCTATGGTTTTTATCAGACCTTGCGGCAAAAACTGCCTTATTCACGTCTCACCTTATATGCAGTGGTTTTTTTGTGCCTGACCTTTTTGAATGATTATCTATTACTGATCAATGTTATTGAAACTACAAATTTACTGTTTATTTCAACCAGTCTGTATGCCTTGTTGACCATGTTTCAGCAGTCCAGAAACTATGCCCATCACACTTATCAAACCGAGCAGCTAAATATACGTTTAAAGGAGCTAAACAGCTCGCTGGACCAGAAAGTGAAGGAGCGTACCCGGCAATTATATGAGCTGAATACCAGGCTGGAAGACCAGATGAATATAGATGCGCTGACAGGAGCCTTTAACCGGCGAGCTTTGAATAAAGAAATACAAAAGCACTTTTCTCATCTGCACCAAGATTCACAGCAAAGCCTGATTTTTAGCATGCTGGATGTCGATTATTTTAAGAACTATAACGATTATTATGGGCATTTGAAGGGGGATGAAATTTTACAGAATCTGGTGAAGGTGATTCAGAAAGAATTACCCGAATCTGCCTATCTAGCACGTTATGGGGGAGAGGAATTTGCGATTCTGCTGAAAAATGTGACCATTCAGGTCGCCTCAGCTTATCTGGAAAATGTACTGCGGAAGGTTCGTGAACAGCAGTTTGAGCATTTGAACCGGGGCGATCTAAGACTTATGTGACGGTGAGTATAGGCGTGGCCTGGATGGATGATCAGCAGCGTTATACCGATATTCATGAATTGATGAAAGCTGCGGATGTCCAACTTTATGCCGCAAAGCAGGCGGGGCGTGACCAGTTAAAAATGGCAGAATAAAATGATCAGAAGGTATATTTATATAAACGATAAGGGTCTTCAGCATCTGGGCTGATACGTGTCAGAAAGCCATGTTTTTGATAATAGGCTAAAGCGGTCTGGGTCGACTGTATTTCAAGCTGATGAATCTTTTTTCTGGCTAAAGAGACAGACATCTGCTGGATCAACTGAGTACCAAAACCCATGCGCTGGCAGTCAGCACTGACATAGTGCATCAGAATTTCACCGCGGTCACTTACCATTAAAAAGCCCACAACCCGGTCATGTAAAATATAGACCCAGCAATCGTTATACAGCATTTCAACGATCAGGTAGGCCTGGTTAAATTTTTCCAGCCAGGTCTGGATCACACTGTCTTCGCGTTGATGATCCAGCACACAAGATTGAATACTGTCATGAATGACCTGAATGATTTGCGGTATATCCTGAACCTTCCCTTCACGAATCATAATTTTATTCATTTACTCGACCATTTATAGGGAGGTTCCATTTGACGGCAAAGCCAATTGGAAAACCAAGAGCGTGATTGTGTCATTTTGGGATAAATTTGCTAAACAATGCCGTGCAAAAGCCGTTTTTTGTTGATAATTTGTCTCATTTATTTATCTTTTGCCTAAAGTCTGAACAGTTTAAATTAGATTAAGCATAGTAAGGCAGACGGTCTAAAGACTGCTATTAATATGAAGTGAAAAATTAGAAGAAAAGACTCTATAAAAATAGGCTTGTGAGCGCTTTAAGAAGGCTAAGCCGAGAAGCCGCCTTTAGCTTCAAGTCACTCTCAAATGAATAAACGACATCTATCCCTAGAACCAGCCCGGTGAGATAATCCATTATGCTTAAATTTTTGCTATTGTTTTGTCTGCTGCTGATCTTTTATGCAGCCTGTCAGGTGGGCCTAAAGACTTATAAAATCCGTCATTATCTCAAGGGCAAAGCATCAAACATAGCTACAGCGTTGGCTGCCGTTCCTCTCTCCAATTACGTCAGGCGGGAAATGGTTCATGTGGTAGAAGCCCATGAACAGGAATTGTTCGATGATGTCGCCAGTTTACTGTTTCAGCAGAAAACAGATCTTCAGGATCCGGCTCAGGCTGAACAGTTGCAACAAAGACTGTTCTATAAAATGCCGGGACGGACCACTACACATATTCGTCGTCTGGACTTGGGAGAATGGTCAATTTACTGGAATTTCTATGACCAGTCCCTGGAATATTATGTGGGCTGCTATGGCATTTTTTATACGCACGTTGACCGCTTCGGGCAGGAACATAAGCTGGAGATTGCTAAAAACTTATCACATTCGCCCTGTATCTGATATCTATCAGCAATCAGGCCCCGGATCAAAACAATCTTCAGGCTGCATATTTCTGCTGATGTAAGTGCTTAAAGGTGTTCAATGCTTCATCCCAGATTTTTTCTGCGCCCTGACGGAAATATCCCATATGGCCAATCTCCCGAAGGCCATAATCTGCTGCGCGAATATCAATATAGGATTTTTTAGCTTGAGCGTAGTGCTGTATAAAGGCATGCCTTGAAGCGGGTAAGGCCCAGGCATCGTCCAGAGCGGCAATGGCATAAATCCGGGTTTGAACCTTGGCATACTGGTCATGCAATGCTTTCAAGTCAGGGTCAGCAAAAAAATAAGTCGGATTTTTACACCATTTGCGCCACTCACGATACACATCATAGGGCAGGTCTGCGCCCATTTTCAGAAGACTCCACGGCAGATAGCCACTAACAGCCACCATCGGGGGAAAGATAATATTCCAGATCACCTGAACTTTGATTTTTTCCTTAAAAGGCATATAGCCATGCCAGCCTGCACCCGTACCAAAACAGTAGAGCGCTTCTACCCGGTCATGATATTTACTCAGCCCCAGAGCCTGCCCCCCATAGGAATGCCCAATCATATAAATGTCCAGACCGGTTTTGCTTAAATACTCAATCGCGGCGGTCAGGTCATAACGGCCCCAGTCCAGATAGGACATTTTAAAGTTTTTGAGCGTTTTGGGTGCTGAAGTTGCAATGCCACGATAGTCAAAAGTCAATACCTGAAAACCGGCCGCGGTCGCATATTCAGCAAAGCGCCGATAGAACGCTTGCGGAACACCGGTGGCACAGGCCACCACGATATTGGCCAGAGCGGGCATTTCTGTCTGGTAAAGCTTGCCACTTAAGGTGTAGCCGTCTTCCGCCAGAAATTGCACGGTTCGGGTCTGAATTTTTCCTTGTGTCATACTAAGTTCCTTTTATTTTCAGCGATCAGGATAAGAATCATTTATAGTAGTTTTAAGCAGATCCGCCCAGAGATGTCAAAACTCTACAGTCGTTTGCAAGAGCTGTTGCATCGAAACCGTTACATAAGCCCAAGTGTCTTTTAAGGCGCTGTTTAAACTCAAGGACGCCGGATGTTGATTGACTTTTATTATAAGCAGCTGAATCACTTCCTTCAGCTTGCAGTCCGGATTGAAGCGAATCCCGAAAAATATTTACAGTTTGATTCGGTGTCTGAGTTCTATCAATCCGCTTGGTTACATGAATTTCCTCGAGGTACACACTGGTATGTGAGTGGTCTGGATGATGGCGCCGAGGAATTTGATGTGGTCATTTATTATCGGGATGCCTGTCTTCAGCTCAGCTGCGGTGCAGAGGTATCAGCAAAGCTCATCCGGAAACATTGACCAGATTGTCATTTTTTACCCGCAATCGAGTAATGACATCTGCTTTAAAATTGAATTAAATAGCTGCTCTATTGAGGGTTTTCCCTTAGCTGATTCAAGACACGCCCATCCTCCAAGCAATAAAAATAAGGAAAATTTGTATGGCACACCAGTTCACCGTAACAGCAATCATTCAGGGTATTTCAATTGATGACTTTAAACGTCTGGCCGCGGATATTCGGATGCATGAAGCGGTCTGTCACCGCATCCCTGCACAGAATATGGAAATTCTAGTCTCTGAAAAGCAGGGTCAGATTTATACTTTAAAACGTGCCTATAATCTGGATGTTAAAATTCCAGATATGGCGAAAAAACTATTAAAAGATGCCTTTCGCTTGCAGCGCACCGATGTAAGCAATCTGGAAGAAATGACTTCAATTGTAGAATTAGGTGCAAATTTGCCGATTGAAGCGAAATGTCAGCGTGTGGTGACAGGTGATGAGGCACAGATCCAGTTTCAGCTGGATTGGAGCGTTAAAGTTAAAGTGCCTTTGTTGGGCAATATGCTGGAAAAGCATGCTGAAGGAGAAATCCGTAAATTTAGCGAGATTGAAATCAATATTGTCGAAGATGAGCTGCGTAAGAATCTGTCAGCCTGATTTTTGATGTTTCGGTCTTTCAATATTTGATAAAAAAGAGCCTGATAAGCAGGCTCTTTTTATGGGCTTTATCCTATTTTTTCAAATTTTCTTTGATAAATTACAGCACTTAACAGGGTTACCAGACAGATCGCCCAGATATAGTACATGGCGCCAATATTGCTATATAGACTCAGCCATTGAACCAGCGGCAAGGTGATTCCTCCGGCAATTGCATAGGCAAGGTTATAGGAAAATGAAATGCCACTAAACCGGATCTGGGCCGGGAACATTTTGACCATACTGTAGGAGACGATGCCCACGGTGCCGGAACTTAAGCCGAGCAGCATATACAGCATAAACACCGTCGAAGTTTCCACATGCCCCAGACTATGATAGAAAATACCTGCCATTAGTGCGACAAATAAAGCACCAAGCAACATGATTTTACCTGCGCCGAAACGGTCTACCAGCATGCCTGCCAGAATACAGCCCAGCATTTGCATGACAATTGCCGCACTTTGCATTTTAAAGGCATCGGCCCGTTCAAAACCAAAACCAGCCACCAACAAGTTCGGCATGGCTAAAATCAGTACTACCACACAGCCGGTCAGGAACCAGGTAAACAGCATGCCCAGAACTACACCGGTTTTATGCTGGGCAAGTACCTGTTTCACAGGCAGCTCTTTGGCCAGTTCCTTTTTAGCCTGCATGGCCTGAAAGACAGGGGTCTCTTTAAGATAACTGCGTAAGTACAGCGCCACAAAGCCAAAAATACCGCCTAAAATAAACGGAATGCGCCATGCCCACTGCTTGATTTCAGTTTCGCTAAATTGCAGGGAAATGAACAGTGACATGAGGGCACCGAGTAAAATACCTAAGGACAGACCTGCCGTCAGAACGCCATTGGCAATACCAATCCGGCGTTCCGGAACATGTTCCGAAACAAAGGTCCAGGCTGCCGGGATTTCTCCGCCGATCGCGATGCCTTGCATGACTCGCATCAGCAATAACAGCAAAGGGGCGGCATAACCGATACTTTCGAAGGTCGGCATGATCCCGATCATCAGGGTAGGTAGAGCCATCAGCAGAATAGACAAGCTGAACAGGCGTTTACGCCCGATCAGGTCGCCAAAATGCGCCATGACCACGCCCCCTAGCGGGCGGAAAAAATAACCTGCAGCAAAGATGCCATAAGTGTTCAGCATGCCCCAGAATGGACTTAAAGTACTGGGGAAAAACAGTTCAGAAATCAGTTTGGCGTAAAATACATAAATGACAAAGTCATAAAACTCGAGTGCGCCGCCCAAAGAGGAGAGTCCAAGGGTGCGTTTGTCAGCACGGGTGAGTTTGGAATGAGCAACCATACTTGAGTTCCGCTAATAAATAATCCTAGATGATTGATTTTAAAGAATGCTTTTTTAATTGAATAATCAAACTTTCTTTGTTTGATTTTAACTAAAAGTTATCAGATTTCATTTTTATTCAATTATTTGGAATATATAAATGTCTAGACTGAAATTTGGGTACTTTTTCTTGAATCCCTCAGCGGTCTCTAGCTAAAAATAGCCTTAAGAAACAGAAAAAAAGATTGAAATATTTCAATGAAAAGAAAAAGGCTGAACAAATAAGGCATGAAATGAAGGAAATAGAGGCTTTTGACAAGTTTTATAATGAAGCTTGAGAAAGCTTTGGCTGCATGAGCAAGCACAAAGTATTGCTTTGTTTAAAGGGCAAGAGGACGAGTATATTTTTGCTGTTATCTCAATCTCGTGATGAGTCATTTATTTAGAATGGCTCATTGGGCTGTCTGATGGCTTATATCCGCTAAAACTCTTGCGAGATATCTCTCACATGGCAAACATAGACGAAATATCAACAGCCCCTTATCGTCTCACCTGCAAATTCACGTTATCCAGGTGCGCTGTATATGCAACCGGTGAGCTCAATCCATCCGGAAAATAGAAATGGCAGCCCAGGTCTTGGAAGCAGATTACTTAAGTAAGTGTGCAGGACACCAGCGGGCAAATGGCATGAGAACAACAGAGCAAGCTGCGTTATTTTACTTTAGCAGGCAGTAAAGTCATGTGGGTATTTCGCGATTTTCCCGCCCGGATCGCGCAGCATACAATTGATCATCTGCATAGGAGCTTGTGGATAGACAGACCTTAGGGGGTAGCTGGTACCTGAATCGCGGTGCCATAAGCAAAGACTTCGACCATGCCGCCCTGCATGCCGAGTTCGGTGGTACTTAGCCGAATCCCCATAATCTGCTGTGCACCCATTTTCTCAGCCTCAAGTTTTAAGCGCACGATTGCCTCACGTCGAGCCCGTTCAACCACGCTTTCATAACTGGTCAAACGTCCCCCCAAGAAATTCTGAATATTGGCAATGGCATATTTAAAATAGTCATGGGAAATCACCACATTGCTGCTGATCATTTGACCTGGAAAATTTGAAAGGATAAAGCGGCTGTTATTGACCGCAATATAAGCCAGGCGCTGTTCCTGTTCTGCCAGATATTGCAGATGTTTACGCTCATCGTAGCGGCCAAAGCCAAACCCCACACTGAACAGAATCACAAAAATGGTGATCTGAAGAATTAAACCGTCCATGATTTAAGCTGCCGGAGGGAAGGGGTCAGGAAGTTTGGTGGTATGGGGTTCGACGACCACGGCGGTACCATATACAAACAGTTCCGATGCACCCTGGGCAATATTTGAAGTCGAGAAGCGGATACCTACAATCGCATTCGCACCCAGTGCGCGAGCCTTTTCAATCATACGGTTCATGGCTTCCTGACGGGACTCTTCCAGCAGTTCGGTATAGGCTGTGAGTTCACCACCGACAATATTTTTCAGACCCGCCAGCAGGTCACGTCCCACATGTTTACTTCGTACCGTGCTGCCATACACCACATCAATTTGACGGTTAATGGTATGGCCGGGAACGGTTTCTAAATTACTGAGCAGCATTTTTGTGATATTCAAATGAAAATAGGATGGCTGTGAAGATAGGAAATTGAGGGTCAAAAAGCAATAAAAAAGCCTGCATTGCGCAGGCTTTTTTATTATAACTTTAAAATTTACTGATCACTGTTTGCCGCTTTACGTTCAGCAGTTGATGGCTGTTGTAATGTGGCATCAGCGGTATTGGCTTTAAGGCCGCCACCTAAACTCTTGTACAGCTCTACCTGATTGTTCAGGTTGGCTTGTTCAAGCAGCAATAGGCCTTGCTCTGCTGCATAAGAGGCACGCTGTGCATCCAGTACAGTCAGATAGTTGTCAATTCCGGCACGGAAACGGGCTTCAGACAAGCGGTAAGTGGTATTGGTGGCTTCAACCAGACGGCGCTGAGCCGCAATTCGGTCACCAATATTCTGACGTACAGCAAGTGCATCGTTCACTTCACGGAAGGCAGTCTGGATCGACTTTTCGTAATCAGCCAGTGCAATCTGCTGATCCGTTTCAGAAATCTTGATGTTTGCCTGACGTGTGCCCCAGTCAAAGATTGGAATATCCAAGCTTGGACCTATTGCCCAGACAAAACTGCCAGACTTGAACAGATCACCCAGATCAGCCGATGCATAACCTGCTGAGCCGGTCAGACTGATGGTAGGGAACAAACGTGCACGTGCTGCGCCAATATTGGCACCTGCCGCAGACAGACGGTATTCTGCCGAGCGCACATCTGGACGGTTAATGAGCAGATCACTTGGCAGGCCTGCACCGATAGCCGTATTGGAAGTGATACGTGTGATGTGTTTAGCCGGTAACAGGTTCGCCGGTACAGGCTGACCGACCAGCAGGTTTAACAGGTTTGTAGCCTGTGCCACCTGAGTGCGGTAATTGGCCACGTCATTACGTGCTGTTTCAACCGAAATCTGTGCCTGACGCACTGGTAGTTCGCTGTCGATGCCAACATCAAAACGTTTCTTGTTCAGGTTAAATGATTCTAGCTGGGCTTTCAGCGTCTGTTCAGCCAGTGCCAGATTGGCATTGGCAAAGGAATAGCTGAGCCAGGCCTGTGCCACCTGACCAATCAGGGCAATTTGTGTAGCATCACGTGCACTTTGGGTGGCAAGGAAAGTATCCAGTGCATTGTCACGCAGGCTGCGCACACGGCCCCAGAAATCCAGTTCATACGCAGTCACACCCAGACCGACATTATAAGTGGTACTCGGACCGCGACCTTGTGCATTGTTATTCAGGGTGTCCTGGCGCAGCACACTGCCACTGGCACCAATAGTCGGTAACTGGTTATTTTCAGTAATCTGGTATTGCTGCTGGGCGCGCTGGATGTTCAAGGTTGCCGTACGCAGATCACGGTTATTGGCCAGTGCCAGATCAAGTACCTGTAACAGGCGCTGATCTGCAAAAAAATCCTTATAACCCTGTTCTGCCACAGAAGTACCAGACGCATTGGTATAGCTACTTGGGATATTTGCCTGTGCAACCGGCTCTGGGCCACGCATGCTTTGACACGCGGTCAAAGCAAGCGCAAGGGCAGATACCGCAATGCTACGACCTGTAATAGACCATAGATTTTGCATTACGACTTGTACTCCTGATTTTGTTGTTTTGGTTTGTATTTAAAGATGCTTCGAATCCACACGTAGAATACAGGAATAAAGAAGATCCCTAAAAGGGTTGAGCTGATCACACCGCCCAGGACACCATAACCGACCGAGTGCTGGCTACCGGCACCGGCACCTGTAGAAAGTGCTAATGGCAGTACACCAAAACCGAAGGCCAGTGTGGTCATAATAATTGGACGTAAACGCATTTTTGCAGCATGCAGAGTGGCTTCAAACAGCTCTTCACCTTGTTCCTGCAATTCTTTGGCAAACTCTACAATCAAGATCGCATTTTTTGCAGACAGACCAATGACGGCAATCAGTGCAACCTGGAAGTAAATGTTATTTGAAAGGTTCGGATCTTTGAAAATAATCATTCCCAAGAAGGTCATTCCAACCGCACCAACGATACCCAACGGGACCACCAGAAGCACCGAGAATGGAATCGACCAGCTTTCATATAACGCTGCCAGACAAAGGAATACAATCAGTAAAGACAGAGCCAGCAGGAATGGGGTTTGCGAACCTGCATCACGTTCTTCTAAAGATAAACCAGACCATTCATAGTCGAAACCTTGTAAGCCCTTTTCAGGAAGCTTGGCAATAATTTCTTCCATGGCCAGCATGGCATCACCCGAGCTGACACCCGGTGCAGGTGTACCCTGAATATTCATCGCAGATACGCCATTATAGCGCTCTAGACGCGGCGAACCGTACGTCCATTCACCTGTTGCGAATGCCGAGAATGGCACCATTTCACCTTTGTTATTGCGCACATACCATTTGTTCAGGTCTTCCGGCATCATGCGTGAGTTGGCCTCACCCTGAACATAGACTTTCTTGACACGACCGCGGTCAATGAAGTCATTAATATATGAGCCGCCCCAGGCCATACCCATGGTGCTATTGATCTCAGCAATGCTGACACCCATGGCACCGGCTTGCGCCTGATCCACAGTAATGGTGTATTGAGGGTTATCCTCTTGGCCATTTGGACGTACACCCATTAAGCGTGGATCTTGTGCGGCCAGACCTAAAATGGTATTACGCGCCGCCAGCAGTTGATCGTGACTTTGACCAGCAGCCGCTTTTAACTGTAAGTCGAAGCCCGCACTTACGCCTAATTCAGGCATCGCAGGAAGCTGTAAAGGCATGATGTAAGAGGCATCTTTTACAATCATGTTTAAAGCCATACCACGTTTGATGATTGCCCCCACCTGTGATTCGGCTGTGGTACGGTCTTTCCAGTCTTTTAACTGAATGAAGGCGAGACCAGCGTTTTGGCCCACCCCGGTAAATGAGAACCCAGCTACACTGAATACAGAATCAACATTGTCTTTTTCTTGCTCAAGGAAATACTGGGTCATCGTATTGATGGTGTTTTCAGTACGCTCAAGGGTCGCATTTGGTGGTAATTGCACTAAGGTCATCACCACCCCTTGGTCTTCATCTGGCAAGAATGAAGAAGGGAGTTGAACGAACAGATAAGCTAAAACAGCAATCACGGCACCGTAAAATACGCCTGAGAAAAGTTTCGCATGTGTCATGCGGTCAACACCGCGCTGGTATTTCACCGAGAGGCTGTCAAAACTTTTGTTAAACCAACGGAAGAAACGCGCGAAAATATTATTGCTTTCCGGCTTGTTCGGATCGTGTTGTTTTAACATGGTTGCACAAAGTGCAGGGGTAAAGGTTAAGGCCACCACCAGCGATAAAATCATCGCGGTCACCAGCGTGAGCGAGAACTGGCGATAAATCACCCCCGTCGTACCACTCATAAAGGCCATCGGTACGAATACCGCGGTCAATACCGAAGTAATACCGACTAAGGCACCAGAAATCTGCTGCATGGATTTCTCTGTCGCCGTGACTGGATCGAGGTGCTCTTCGACCATGACCCGTTCCACGTTTTCCACCACGACAATCGCGTCATCCACCAATAGACCAATGGCCAGAACCATGGCAAACATGGTCAAGGTGTTAATTGAGAAACCAAAGACATTAATAACTGCAAATGTACCCAAGACCACGACAGGCACAGCCATGGTGGGAATAATCGTTGCACGCCAGTTCTGTAAGAACAGGAACATTACCAGGAAGACGAGAATGATCGCTTCAATTAAGGTTTTCACCACACTCTTAATTGAAAGCTCAATAAATGGCGTAGTATCAAACGCAAGCTTGTCTTCCATGCCTGCCGGGTAGTTTTTACGCAGGTCAGTCAACAGGTCTTCAACAGCAGTGGCGGTATCCAGCGCATTTGCACCGGTTGCCAGCTTAATGGCCACACCACCTGCTGGTTTACCATTAAATTTAGACAAGAACTGATAGTTGTCTGCACCTAATTCTACCCGAGCCACATCACCCAGGCGGACTTGTGCACCGTTAGGCGCATTTTTCAGAAAGATGTTTTTAAACTCTTCCGGTGTCTGTAACAGACTCTGTGCATTTACTGTGGCGTTCAGTACTTGACCTTCAATAGAAGGAGCACCACCGAGCTGACCCACTGCGACCTGGGAGTTTTGTGTTCTAAGTGCTGCTGCGATATCACTTGGCGTGACTTGCAAACTTGCCATTTTCGATGGATCCATCCAGATACGCATGGCATATGAACCACCAAATACCTGTACTTCACCCACACCTGCAACGCGGCTTAAAGGTTCAGCGATGTTCGAGTTGACATAGTCTTTAATATCATCGGCTGACATGCTGCTGTCTGGTGAATAGAAGGCAATAACTTGCAGGAAGCTTGCGCCAGACTTGGTTACTTTGACCCCTTGACGCTGTACGTCTTCAGGTAAAAGCGCAGTGGCTGATTGTAATTTGTTTTGTACCTGAACCTGTGCGATGTCTGCATCGATACCTTGTTCAAAGTTCAATGTAATTGAGGACTGGCCATTACCCGCACTGTTTGAAGAAATATAGCGCAGGCCATCCAGACCATTCATTTGCTGTTCAATGATCTGGGTCACTGTATTTTCAACAGTTTCTGCAGATGCACCTGGATAAGTTGCAGCAATTGTTACGGTGGGGGGAGCAATGGTCGGATACTGGGCAATAGGCATATTGGTTAGGGTAAGAATACCGGCTAACATAATGACCAAAGAAATCACCCAGGCAAAAATGGGGCGATGAATAAAGAATTGAGCCATGAACTAGTACTCCTTATGCATTTGCAGCAGGTTTTTGTTCAGCTGGTTCTTTTCCATCTTCTGCCTTTTTCGCCTCAGCTGTAGGGGCCTGAGTGCCTTGTGGAGCAGCAGCTTTTGGCTGATACGGTTTTACCACAACCTGTTGTTCAGGTTTAACTTTGGCAATACCATCTACAATGACTTTATCGCCAGTGTTCAAACCACTGGTCACAATCCAGTTTTGGCCTTGAATCCCTGCTGTTTCTACCGGACGAGCAACCACCTTGTTATCGGCACCAACCAGCATCGCCATGGCTTGGCCAGTTGGGGTACGGGTCAATGCGGCTTGTGGAATCAAGAAAGCATTCGGTACTTCACCTTGTACAATTTGCGCTGTAGCAAACATACCAGGAAGGAGCAAGTGATTCTTGTTTGGAAATACTGCACGTAGCGTAACGGTGCCTGTGTCAGGATTCACGCTGGCATCCGAAAATGCCAGACGGCCTTCAACCGGATAGATACTGCCATCTTCAAGTTTTAACTTGACTTTCGTATTATTCGAGCTGTTGAGGCTACCTTGACTCAGCTGCTGGCGTAAACGCAGCAGTTCTGCACTGGACTGGTTGATGTCTACATAGATGGGATCCAGACGCTGGATCGTGACCAGTGGTTCAGCCTGACTGGCAGTGACCAAGGCACCTGCCGTCACGGATGAACGGTTGGTCTGGCCCGAAATTGGTGCGCGTACAGTTGAATAGCCTAAATTGATTTCAGCATTACGCAAGGTCGCACGGTTGGCGTTCAAATCTGCTTCAGCGAGTTTGACCTGGGCTGCAATATCATCATATTCCTGTTT
This sequence comes from Acinetobacter sp. 10FS3-1, assembly GCF_013343215.1. Lineage (NCBI taxonomy): Bacteria > Pseudomonadati > Pseudomonadota > Gammaproteobacteria > Moraxellales > Moraxellaceae > Acinetobacter > Acinetobacter sp. 10FS3-1. The sequence continues at coordinate 2,232,962 of NZ_CP039143.1, read as the reverse complement.
GGAAATAGCATTAGTGCCGACCAGCTGACGATAGCGGCTCTCTTTAACGCGCAGTACGCCTAGATTTGCTTCAGCGCGGGCAATCGCAGCACGTGCATTATCTACCGCAGTACGGTTGGTACTGGAGTCGATTTCATACAGGGCCTGACCTTCACGAACGTAGCTACCTTCAGTGAATAAGCGTTTAAGGATCACGCCACTGGTTTGTGGACGCACTTCTGAAATCTCAAATGCTGTTGTACGACCTGAGAGCTCTACAGATTGCTCGACGCTTTGGGGCTGTGCAACCAGCACGCCGACTTCAGCCGGTGGCATTTGTTGTTGAGCACCAGCTTGCTGGCCTTCACTCGGATCTTTGCTACAACCAACAAGTGCAAGACTTGTTGCTAATGCGCAAGCAGTCAGGGCGGGAGCCCAAAGCTTTGCAGACATCATTATTCCACCTCAATTAGATTTTTATCTAAATATTTTTTTATTTTAGAATCGTGCAATATCTGATCCACACCATATACCACAACGAAATCCAAATAAAACTTATACTCCAGCCGGATATGACATCTGAAGGAAAATGTACACCTAGGTAAACTCTTGAAATACCCATAATCAGCAGCCACCCTACGGCAATCATTATGATAATGGTATGTCGGGAATGTTGCCGATATATGTAAATTGCCAGACAGCTCAGACAGGCCGCATATAGACTATGGGCACTTGGAAAAGAGCTTCCAAAGCTTTCCACCAGATGAAAGGATGCTGGGGGGCGTGGTCGGGCAATCACGAATTTCAGTAGCCAGGCTAGAAGTATTCCTCCGATAACTCCGATACATATAAAAATTACGCTTGCATATTTTTTATACCACAGTAAAGAAATACACCATAGTGTGGATAAAAATAATACAAATGGCATGCCACCTATCACTGATAAGGACTGTGCAATCTGATTTAAAGTCTGGGTGCGATACTCACTCAGCCATTGCATACTGAGCAGGTCAAGCCGGCTCAAAGCTGCAATATTCAAGAATAAGACACTGAAAATTAAAAGCAAAATGCCGACAAAAAGTAACAAGTAAGGCATGCCGGAAATCCTTGTCCCTCTCACCGATAAAAGACCGGTTGATTGTCTGAACCAAAGTGTACTTGTCAGTACACTTTTTTTCAAGTGTGCGTATTTTATGCGAATTCCTTTTATTTATTAAGGAATTCTCTCTATAAAGCTCGGATAATTGTCGCAGTTTTAAGTTTTAGTCGATGTATGATTTTCGTCAATTTCAATCTCTTGCTTAGGTGGCCAGAAGAAATCGCTTGGCCGGGTCAGGAAGTGAGTCATCACTAATTTTGCGAGAGGTTTCCACTGTTCAAAACGAACCCGACGGGCACGTAAAGCCACAATAATCGTCAGGGTAAAGCTGACAAACAGGTTCGTCAGGCCAATCAGCAAAACCCCCAGAAAAGAAACGATGATCAGTCCAATATCCGGTCCATTAATACTGAGCAGACCCTGAATGAAGTTTGCTGCGGCAAAGGCAATATGACGGATGTCTAAAGGTAAACCGAGGATGAAACCGATGGTCCCCATACTGCCCAGCATGATCCCGAACAGAAAGTTACCCGCTAGTGCGCCAAGATTGCGCTCTATATAGTCAGCAAAGCGTTGCAGACGCTCGTGGCCCATCAGCTGAGACAGACGCACATGCGCTTTGAGACGTGGACCGACTTTGCGGTAGACGGCCATATTGTCAAAGTAACCGGCCAACAGCCCTGACAGGAACAGGCAAACCCCGGCAATGGCAGCATGAGGAATCGCCAGAGAAGTAAACGGGTTCAGACTATGTAAGGTGGTGGTTGCTTTGGCATGGGTCAGCAGCGGTTCATGCAAGGCGACTTCCCACATCAGAGTAATCAGGGCGGCCACTGGAATGGCAATCGAGATATTTCCCAAAATTGCCACAAACTGGGTGCGGATAATATTCACGATCAGGGCGGCCAGCTCGGCGATTCGGGCCATTTTCGCGCCTTTGCGCTGCTGGACGGTGGTGGCTAGGGCGGCTGCGGTCATCGCGGGCTGTTTGGTCGCCACGGTAAAATGCAGCACATGGATCAGCATAAAACCTAAAGAGTAGTTCATGCTATAGCTAAAAGCTTGCATCAGCGGTGCCATACTGACCCGGGCCATCAATATTTTGAGCGTTGCCATGATGGCAATGATGGCACCCGCACCGGCCGCTGACTTATACATGCCCAGAAAGCCTTGCTTGTCCGTACTGACATAATGCTCGCCGGTCTTGCTGGCATTTTCAGTGACTTGTAAGGCCAGTAATTCACTATTGGTTGCCAGCAAGGCACGGACACTGCGCTCGCTATAAATGGCTTCGGTAATATCTGCAATAAAAAGCCCAATAGACTGATAACGCAGGTCATCTTCATCCATGACCATGTTGAGCAAAATTTCAACGCGTTCCAGACACTGCTCAAGTAAGGCCAGCATATAGGTCAGGCTGACACTGACTCCAATCCGTTTAGTAGAACGGCGAATCTTGGCGACTACATCATGACATTGTTCCAGCATCACCAGCGCTTGTGAGGCATCCGGGGGGGTAATCGAATCCACCAGCTTGACCGTGTTATAGCGTTTTTTATATTCCTGGATAAATTCGTTGATCTCACGGTTCTGTACCAGAAAAGGTGATTCATATTCCATGAGTTCAGGTTGGGCATTAATGAATTCTGGATGCAAGCCAATACCACTGATCCGGTAAGATAGAATAGTCAGAGCTTTGATGATTTCATCTTTAATACGGGTTTTTTCCTGCTGATTGGAATGTCCCTGATTCATGACCGAAAACAGTCGCTGCCAGTCGGCTTCATCAAAATAATCCAGCCAGTATTGATCAGTACGCAGATAAAAGATCTTGCGGAACAGTTCTTGCAGGTTTCGATGATCTGGAATGATCGGCAGTATATGCGCTCCAATCCGCTGGTTCAGCTGGTTCCAGAAACCGTCCAGCGACAGGATGCCAGTATCGGAAAACAGGCTAGTCTGCTTGTAACGGTTAATAATTCTTAGGGTAAAAGTCTGCAAGGTCGACACTGCATTGGGAGTCAATAACAGTGCACGAATAAAGATATTAAACTTTGCTTCGATCTCTTCGGTATCTCTGCTGTCCTCTGGCCTTATACGCTCTACAAGCTGGATTAGCAGGTTTTCATCCAGTACCACCTGAGGTTGCTCAAGCTGGTACTGCATACTTTGGAAAAGATCAACAAAATTAATATGCATAGGCAGGAAAGGTCATTATTGAATACGGTTTAGCGCCAGTTTGGCCAGATTGATCAGGGCCTGACGATACTCTGAGTCAGGCAAGGCGTTCAAGGCTAAAATTGCAATTTCTGTTTCTTCAGTCGCACGCTGGCGGCAATAATCCAATGCTCCTGAACTGTTGACGATGCTGATCACCTGTGCCAAATGTTCAGTACCACCAGTGGCAATACTACGGCGAATAACTTCATGATCTTCGCCAGTGGTGTTCTGCATGGCTGCAATCAGTGGTAGGGTCGGTTTGCCCTCCATCAGGTCATCGCCAATGTTTTTGCCTAAGGTTTCAGCATCGGAAGTGTAATCCAGAATATCGTCAATAATTTGGAAGGCATTGCCAAAATGGCCGGCAAATTTCCGCAAAGGTTCACGAAATGCAGACTGACCAGCCAGAATGGCTGCACCTTCGGTCGCCAGTTCAAACAGGCGGGAAGTCTTGCCGTGAATAATATCTAAATAGGTTTTTTCTGTGGTATCTGGCTGATGCTGAGACTGTAGTTGCAGGACTTCACCTTCTGCGATTTCACAGGTACCAGTCGAGAAATCCTTGAGCAGGACCATATTGTCCAGATCAACCAGCAGGTCAAAGGCGCGTGAAATCAGGAAGTCTCCAACCAGAACCGCGGTCTGGTTATCCCAGGTGGCATTGGCAGTCGGTCGGCCACGGCGCAGGCCAGATTCATCTACGACATCATCATGAACCAGCGTGGCGGTATGCAGCATTTCAATGATCGCAGCCAGTTTGCGGTGTTGTTCCAGGTTTTCTGCACCACAGGCTTTAGCTGCCAAAAGGCACATGATCGGGCGCATGCGTTTACCGCCAGCCTCCACCACATGTTTGCTAACTGCCATAACCAAAGCAACTTTTGAAGTAATCCCTTCATTAATAAATGTGTCCATCGCAGCAAAGTCGTTAGCCACAGGAGCGAGAATATCTTGCTTAAAGTCGATGGTCATTTCAAAGAAAACCTCTAATTCGGTAAATCGCAGCGCGTAGTTTAACAATTTATAACATGAGTGAAACATAAGAAATGCATAAACTCCACTACAAATCAGCTTTTATCGTACTTCTTTGGGTGGGTCAGGCATTTTTGCCTAAAAAAAATTGCCTGACTTTGCATGTCTTTGAATTTTATAGGTTGGCTATATTACTTAAAGTTGACTGTTTTTCGCTATCATTTTTTATTAGCTCGTAGATGAGTAATTGATTTTATGAGCATAATTAAATTGTTAAAATTTTCAGTGAGTTTACATCGCACTATTTGCCTGAAATGGCTTGTTGTTTTCTTAAATATCCCTTAAAATCCTTGCCCTTGTGCAACCCCCAGTGGCGTTCGTTTTAAGATCGGTATATTCCTTTATCGGCACGACGACACGGGCATATTTGGAGTACATTATGTACGCAGTAATCCAAAGCGGTGGTAAACAGCACCGTGTAGTTGAGGGCGAAACCCTTAAAGTTGAATTATTGAAAGCTGAAACTGGTGCAACGATTACGTTTGACGACGTACTTATGCTTGTAAACGGTGAGAGCATTCAAATCGGTGCTCCAGTTGTAGCTGGCGCTAAAGTAACTGCAGAAGTGGTTAGCCATGGTCGTCACGACAAAATCCGTATTGTTAAAATGCGTCGTCGTAAGCACTACCGTAAGCAACAAGGTCACCGTCAATGGTTCACCGAGTTGAAAATTACTGGTATCTCAGGCTAATTACTAGGAGTAAATAGACATGGCAACTAAAAAAGCCGGTGGTTCGACTAAGAACGGTCGTGATTCGAATCCTAAGATGTTAGGTGTTAAAGTTTACGGTGGTCAAACTGTAACTGCAGGTAACATCATCGTTCGTCAACGTGGTACTGAATTCCATGCTGGTGTAAACGTAGGTATGGGCCGTGACCATACTTTATTTGCTACTGCTGATGGCGTAGTAAAATTCGAAGTGAAAGGCCAATTCGGTCGTCGCTACGTATCTGTTGAAGCTTAAGCTTTAATAGAAATAAAACCCGCAAATTTTGCGGGTTTTTTTATGTTAACTGAATTATTAAACACAGCTGAACTAACATTCAATAATTACCAGTTTACAAGAAAAATAATCCGTAATTTAAAACTATTCATAATAAAAAATTTTTAAATATAGAGTTAAACGTGATTTGAATTACCTGTTTTAAGGTGGGTAATTAAAAGCAAAAAGTATAAAAATAGAATAGAGATATGAATAAAATTTTGAAAAAACTCTTGATCAAGGCTTGCTTCAAAGGTAATACACAGCCTACAGAGGTGGGTTTCAATATGCTGGGCTGAGTATCAGCGTTGGAGTATGGGGAAGTGAACAGGGAGGTGTCATCGGTTGGAGTGATCTAACTGAAAACCATTAATATGTCTATAAACTGGCCACTACGACTAATCGGGTTATTTTGGCACGAGCTTTTCTGTGGGATGATAAAGGAAATAGCGGCTAGACTCATAAAATAACGAGAATTTTAAGAAGCTCCGAAATGAGCAGGAGCTTCTTTGGGATTGTTAATTTTTCTTCATCATGATGAACAAAAAAATCAATTTCGAATTAATAACCATACAAAAATTCTTATTTTCTATCATTTTAGCTTTTTATTTTCGTTTAAGATGAGACATTGAATAAATTGCGCTGACGCAAATATAAAGGTGAAATTATGCAAATGCTTCGTAAAACCGTATGTGCGATGGCCTTGGGTGCAGTCACTTTAGGGCCGGTCATGAGTACAACCGTGTTTGCTGCGCCAGTAGCGGCTTCGGAGCAACAGGCCACTACCAGCCTGATCAAACAGCTGAACAATATTCGTAGTCTGACTGCAAACTTTGAGCAGACCACCAAGCTGACCGCTCCTAAAACCACCCAGAATAAAGGGCTGACCGCGCAGCATATGAATCAGACCTTTAAAGGGGTAATGAAGGTAGAACGTCCGGGTAAATTCTATTGGGAAACGTCAAGCCCATCGAAACAGACCATTGTGACCACGGGTAAAACCGTCTGGATTTATGACCCCGACCTGCAACAAGCAGTACGTCAGAGTCTGGATGAACAGGTAGCAAACACGCCTGCATTATTATTGTCCGGTAATACCAGTCAGATCATGCAGTCTTATCGTGTGACCCAGCCGAACAAAGGCAAGACTTATTATACGCTGTATCCCAAAAATACCGATGGTGTCTTTGAAAGTCTGACCATCAGTTTTGGCGCGAATAAAGCACCTACTCTGATGATTTTACAGGACTCTTTAGGACAGACGACCCATATTCGCTTTAATAATGTAAAAGTGAATAGCAGTATTCCGGCCTCCACCTTTAACTTTACTCCGCCAAAGGGAACGGACATTATTGATCAATAAGCTGGATGAATAAATACAGTTAAAAGCAACCTACGGGTCACTGCTGTCCCATAGTTTGCTTTAAATAAAAAAACCTGAGTCCTAACAGTTAAAATATGAGTGCAAACAAACACTTTAACGACCAGGATTCAGGTTTTGTCACATCAGAATACCGTATTTCATGAGCTAATTAAACCTGTTGTGCGACAGGATTTTGAACAACTTGCTAAAGTACACCATGTTGGACAGAAATTTAGAGCGGCTTCCCGGTGGGATCAGTTTATTGCCATATTGATGTCTCAATTCTCTTGTAGGCAAAGTCTGAGAGATATTCAATCCAATTTGGAGTGCCAACAGGAAAAGCTAAGTCATCTCGGAGCAAAGTCTATTCCCCGAAGCACGCTGGCACGAATCAATGAGCAGCAGCCTGCTACCTTGTATCAACAGCTATTTTACAAGTTGCTTAAATACTATGAACACTCAAAAGTAGCTCATAAATTTCGCTTTAAGAATCCCTTGTATTCCTTGGATGCCAGTCATATTGACCTGTCGCTTTCCTTATGTGAATGGGCCAAAGTTCACGACTCAAAAGCCAGCATGAAACTCAGTATAGGATTGAATCACAGCAATGATATTCCTGAGTTTGTTGCAGTTGAAAATGGCAAAGAAAATGACATGGTACAAGGCCGCAAATTCCAGTTTCCTGCTGGCAGCATTGTAGTTTTTGATAAAGGCTATGTCGATTACCAATGGTATGCAAATCTGACTGCTCAAAACATTGGATTTGTCACACGTTTTAGGCCTAAATCTGTGTATCAGGTGATCCAGCAACATCCAGTGCTTGAATCCAAAGGTATTCTAAAAGATGAAACCATTCAGCTGAATAGCGCACATGCCCTAAAAAGAAAAGCCCCAGTGTTAAGAAGAATTGAATATAGAGATCAGCAAAGTGGCAAGCACTTTAGCTTTCTCAGCAATAACTTTCATTTAGCCGCCTCCACCATTGCGGCGATTTATAAAGATCGTTGGAAAGTTGAGCTGTTCTTTAAGGCGATTAAGCAGAATCTCAAATTAAAAGCGTTTCTAGGCCGCAGCAGGAACGCAATTCAGACACAAATCTGGATTGCGATGATCGCCTATTTATTGGTGAGTTTCGCTCGACATTTAGGAAAAACAGGTTGGACAGTTCAACGTTTACTCAGAATAATTCAAGTGAATTTGTTTGAAAGAAGAACTTTAAAAGCTTTATTTTCACCCGATAAAATACCCATAAAACAAGAGGAAGCTCAAATGAGCTTCCTCTTGTGAAAAATTGTGGGACAGCAATGACCTACGGGTTGCTTTTTTGATATGTAGAGTGCAATTTGAAAGCAGCCATATTTTAGAGAGATAGAAGAATTTGGCTTGAAATAGGTGACAAGCACTGAAGGATAAGGAGCCTGGGATGAAACAATATCCATTTTATATCCTACGCTGGCTGTCAATCAGCAGTGTCTTCATGCTGGGTTTATACGGTTGCCAGCCTGGATCTCACAATAAGGTACAAAAAGAGGAAATACAGATTGAGGTCAAAACAGTACCTGTTCAGGAGGCTGCTCCGATGGTCTGTGACAAAGAAGGCTGTGTCCGCTTTGATCTATCTACCGTAGATACCCATATCCCGTGGATTGACCAATATTTTATCGAGCGGATCAAACGTACTGAACCGGTTGCCTTTAGTCCGCTGGTATCTGCTCAGGCTCAATCCAGACTTATAGACCAGCGTAGGATTCGGGTCAGTTATGTGGGGCAGCAGGGGCCGATTGCTACCTTTGTGCTGGAAAGCAGCCATCTGGCCAAAGCTTCTGGTCGGCGTATTCAGCATCAGGAATATATCAATTTAGATCTGGAGCATAAAAAGCGTCTGGCTTTGCATGAAATCATGCTGGCTACGCGAGAGGCAGAACTCATGAATGTTGTAGATCAGCAATATCCAAACAAATTAAAGAAAGGAACAGTTAAACAGTCACAGCTTAAGCTGAGCGATAATTATTATCTGGATCGGCAGGGACTGGTACTGGTTTATGCGCAGAACGAGTTGAGTCTGGGCACCCAGGAAGTGCTGGAATTAAAAGTGCCTTATTCACAGTTAAACGGTATTCTTCAGCCACGATATTTGCCGGCTGCACCTAAAGAGCGCCCTTAAATATTGTTCTAATAACCCCCAGCTATTGGCTTGATCACTGTATTTTTTAACGTTAAAAGCTTACACTATAGCCAGTTTTTTTCTTATCCAAAGATTGGTTATGATCGACCCGAAATTACTCAGAAATAATATTGAGGCTGTAAATCTAGCCTTGGCAAAACGTGGCGTGCAACTGAATGTAGAAGAGTGGGCTGCACTGGAAGCCCGCCGTAAAGAGATTCAGTCCAAAACTGAATCCTTGCAAGCTGAGCGTAATGCGGGTGCCAAGCAAGTGGGTCAGATCAAAAAAGCAGGCGGTGACGCTTCTGAGATCATGACCCGTATGGCGGCGATTGGTGATGAAATCAAGGCAGCTGAAATTGCGCTGGCTGAGCTGCAAGCTGAACTCGAAGAAAAGTCCCTGTCTATTCCAAACCTGCCGGATGAATCCGTGCCTGAAGGTAAGGATGAAAATGACAACGTAGAAGTCCTGACTTGGGGTACACCACGCGCCTTCGACTTTGAAATCAAAGACCATACTGACCTTGGTGAAATGATGGGCGGTCTGGAATTTGAAACAGCGACCAAATTAACCGGTTCACGTTTTAGCGTATTAAAAGGGCCATTGGCGCGTCTGCAACGTGCGCTGACCCAGTTTATGCTGGATACGCATACCCTGCAAAATGGTTATACCGAAGCCTATGTCCCGTATCTGGTCAATGCGGATTCCCTGCGTGGTACAGGCCAGTTGCCAAAATTTGAAGAAGACTTATTTAAGCTGCAAGGTGAAAAAGAATTTTATCTGATTCCGACTGCTGAAGTGCCAGTGACCAACTTTGTACGTGATGAAATCATTGATGCAGAACGTCTGCCCCTGAAATATGCAGCGCATACGCCATGTTTCCGTAGTGAGGCAGGTTCTTATGGCCGCGATACCCGTGGTCTGATCCGTCAGCACCAGTTCGACAAAGTGGAAATGGTGCAGATCGTAAAACCTGAAACCTCTATGCAGGCTTTGGAAGAGCTAACCGGTCATGCAGAAGGTATTTTGCAAGCCTTAGGTCTGCCATACCGTAAAATCATCTTGTGTGGGGGCGATATGGGGTTTGGGGCAACCAAGACCTATGACCTGGAGGTCTGGGTGCCAAGCCAAAATACCTATCGTGAAATTTCATCATGTTCAAATATGGGAGATTTCCAGGCACGCCGTATGAAAGCGCGTTACCGTGCTGACCAGAAGAAAACTGAATTTGTGCATACCTTGAATGGTTCAGGTCTGGCTGTAGGTCGTACCTTGCTGGCAGTTATGGAAAACTATCAGCGTGCTGATGGTTCAATCGAGATTCCGGAAGTATTGCGTCCATATATGGGTGGGGTAAGCTATATCGACTAAGGTCGGTACACAGCATTTTGTGCAGCATCAAGGTATAGACAGTCAGATTTAAAGTTTTGAGGTAATCCGTGGATATTTTTCCAATCTCGTTAAAGTTGCAGCAGCAACCTTGTCTGATTGTCGGTGGTGGGCATATTGCCTACCGGAAAGCATTATTGCTGCAGAAAGCCGGGGCGATCATTCATGTGATTGCTCCTGAAATTGAAACGGCTTTGCTGGAGATTGTGCAGCAGTCCGCTGGGCAGTATGTACAGGCACGTTTTAGTGTCGACCTGCCGCTGCGCCAATACCGTTTGGTGATTGCGGCGACCGATGAAGCCGATACTAATCAGCAGGTATTTATAGCCTGTGAAGCTGAAAATGTATTGGTCAACAGTGTTGATGATCCGCCGCATTGCCGTTTTATGGTGCCGGCGATTGTTGACCGTTCTCCTTTGGTGATTTCTGTGGCGACTAATGGCACATCACCTGTGCTGTCTCGCCAGATCCGTACCCAGCTAGAAGCTGTTATTCCGCATGGTATGGGAAAACTGGCTGAATTTTCTGGAAAATGGCGCGCTGCGGTGAAAGCCAAAATTAGCAATCCGGATAAACGCCGGATTTTCTGGGAAGACCTATACGCCAGTCCGCTGAAAGAACATGTATTTAATGACAATCTGGTCCAAGCGGATCGCTTGATTGAGCAAACCTTAAATGAATGGCAGCAACCGAAAGGTGAAGTCTATTTGGTCGGAGCGGGACCAGGTGATCCAGAGCTTTTGACCCTCAAGGCTTTGCGCTTGATGCAACAAGCGGATGTCGTCATCTATGACCGTCTGGTCTCGGCACCGATTATGGAGCTGTGCCGCCGTGATGCAGAAAAAGTCTATGTTGGTAAGGCACGTTCCAATCATGCCGTTCCACAGGAAGGAATCAATGCCTTGCTGGTGAAATATGCCAGTGAAGGCAAGCGGGTCTGCCGTTTAAAAGGGGGGGACCCTTTTATTTTCGGGCGAGGGGGGGAAGAGATTGAAGAGCTCTTTGCTGCAGGTATTCCATTTCAGGTGGTTCCGGGGATTACAGCTGCATCGGGCTGTTCAGCCTATGCCGGAATTCCACTGACTCATCGTGATTATGCACAAAGTGTACGTTTTCTGACCGGACATTTAAAAGAAGGTTCACCTGAACTGCCTTGGTCTGAGCTGGTTTATGAAAATCAGACACTGGTGTTGTATATGGGTCTGATCGGACTGGAAACTATTTGCAAAAAGTTAATTGAGCATGGTCAGCGTTCTGATATGCCTGTGGCTTTGGTGTCTAAAGGCACCACACCCGAGCAGAAAGTTGTAGTGGGAACCCTGCAAAATATTGCAGCTCAAGTATCCGAACATCAAATACAGGCCCCGACTTTAACCATTATTGGTGAGGTGGTCCGCTTGCGTGAACAATTGCAATGGCAGGAGCGCGCTGAGGCGTGATTGTGGCTCTGTAAGAACGTTAAGCGCAGGTCGTAAGTCCTGTATAAGGTGAGCGATACTTGATGCCCTTGATCTGTTATATCTGTAAAAAACTATGCAGGAACAATGTTTAGATCCGATACATCAGCTAAACCCTGTGCCTATATTTAAAATATTGAGTGAATAAAAGTGATCCATGTCGTTCTCTATGAACCAGAAATTCCCGCAAATACAGGGAATATCATTCGCCTGTGTGCCAATACCGGCGCACAATTACATTTGATCAAACCGCTAGGATTTGAGCTGGATGATAAAAAACTGAAACGGGCTGGTTTAGATTATCATGAATATGCCAATCTACAGATCTGGGACAATATCGAAGATTGTCTGGCTGATCTGGCCAGCAAGGGTGTGGGAATTGATGCGGTTTATCCGCTGACCACCAAAGGTTTTGAAACGCCGCATACCTCAGATTTAAACCGCCCGGTGGCGCTACTCATGGGGCCTGAAACCCGAGGCCTGCCTGAACAGGTACGTTTGATGTTCCCACAAAAGCACTGGATTCGTCTGCCGATGGCTGAAAATTCCCGTAGTTTGAACCTGTCGAATGCCACTGCCGTGATTGTCTATGAAGCCTGGCGTCAGCAGGGTTTTAAAGCTCTTTAATCTTTGGATGCATGACAAGCTGCCTAAGGGCAGCTTTTTTATTTTCCCAACACTCATCCTCCTCTTGGCTTCATTTGTTATGATGAGCTGAATAAAAGCAACGGAAATAACAAGGATATGTGTCTGAAGCCGATCTTAACACTGTCCCTCGCCCTATATTTGGGAATGACCGCTTTACCGCTTCATGCTGAAGAGGAAACAGTAGCAGCGCCAGAAAAGATTCAGCCTATCACTCAGGCAGAAGTGCAGCAGAGTCTGGCAGAGATGCAGCAGCGTTTAAATTTTCGCATTGAGCAGTGGGGGCAAACACTTCAGCGTGATGATTTTGAATGGACCTGGCATGGACGTAAACTGAAGCAGTCCAAACGTCAGGAAGTCTGTGATATTTTCCAACAAGTGGTCAATGAAATGTATCAGCTCATGGTTGAAAATAAAGCCCGTTTACGCCCCGAAGACCAGAAACTCTTGTCGAATCGTGATGGGTTTATTGAAAAACTGGGTTATCAGAATAATCGGGTCAATACCAAGATGGGCTTTGATTGCCGTTTACACTAAGCGCAGCAAAATCCAAGCCTAAAAAAGGCGCATCAAGCGCCTTTTTTAAAGTGAAATATTATTCAAATTCGTTATGTTGAGGAGCTGGGTGCTTAAAGCCCTTGGTTCTATAACCCAAGTACAAAATACCAAACATTGCCCACCATAAACCATATTTCAATGCAGTTTCTTCAATTTCCAGCCACATAGCAAAAACACTGATGAAGCCCAGTAAAGGAATAACCACAAAGCTGAAAATATCTTTTGCTGTTTTGGTCCGGCCATCACGCAAAGCATAGCGTGAAATGACAGACAGGTTCACAAAAGTAAATGCAGTCAATGCACCAAAGCTGATCATGGAAATCACGATATCCAGATCCATGAAGCCTGCAGTCAGCGCCACAGCACCCACAATCATAATATTGTAAGACGGTGTGAAATTACGTGGGCTGATATGACCAAAGATTTTCTTGTTGATCACACCATCGCGACCCATCACATACATTAAACGCGATACACCGGCATGTGCAGAAATGCCGGATGCCATCACCGTTACGATCGCAAATGCCAGTACATAAGACTGGAACAGCGAGCCACCGACCAATAACAGAATTTCTGGCTGGGTCTCGGCAATATTCTTAAAGTAAGTCCCCGGTGCTGACGGGAAATAGAGCTGCATGAAGTAGGTACTGATAATGAAGATCACACCGGCAATTAAAGCGGTTAAGAAAATTGCCTTAGGCAGGGTTTTCTCGGTATCTTTGGTTTCTTCCGCCAGTGAACTTAAAGAGTCAAATCCGGTGAAAGAAAAACATAGCAGGGTAGCACCTGTAATCAGGGCACCGACCGAGGTTAACTCATTCCAGAACGGTTCCATACTCCATAACTGATAACGCTGTTCCGCAGTAATTAGACCTTCAGCATTGAAACCGGCCTGAAGCTTGGTATATACCATCCAGGTAAAGGCCGCGATCACGATTAACTGGATCAACACAATCATACTGTTAAAGTTAGCGACAAAACGCACACCACGCAGGTTGATCCCGGTCATAAAGGCCGTCAGAGCTACCACCCAAACCCAGGGGTTAATATCCGGGAACAAGGCCTTCAGATAAATGACCGCCAGGATGATATTGACCATCGGTGATAACAGATAATCCAACCACGACGACCAGCCGACCATGAAGCCAATATTTGGATGAATTGATTTTTGCGCATAGGTATAGGCTGAACCCGAAGAGGGGTAGCGACGGATCATATGACCATAACTGATCGAAGTAAACAAAATTGCAATCAGGGCAATGATGTAAGAAGTAGGAACATGGAAGTGACTTGCTTCTGATACTAAACCGAAAGTATCAAATAAGGTCATTGGCTGAATATAAGCCAAACCAATAATAATGATGTGCCAGAGTCCTAGCGTTTTTTGCAGTTTAGCTGCCGATTGAGTCCCAGAGAAATTAGTCAACGGCGTTATCCTCTTAATCGTTGATCAAGGATCAGTCATATTAAATAAGGATCGTTTGAGACGAACGATCCCCCCTACATTTTTCTGTAAAAGTGCGCCAATCTATTCCAAAATGATGGCTTTTACTAGCTATTTTTAACTTTAGAACTGCAAAAATATGCTGTTTCTTAAAAAATAGCGTTCATGCAAGATAAAAGCCTGATGTTTAAAAAAACATCAGGCTAAAATTTTCGCTATATTGGCTTATTTTTCAGTAATTACCAAGCCTTTTTTAAGATAGATTTCAAATCTTCTAGCGTGGCTTCTTTCGGGTTGTAAATGATTGACCCATCATTCAGGGCTTTTTCCGCCACTTCATCCAGTTGTGCTTCAGAAATTTTGCCAGTTTCACTTAAAGTCCGCGGTAATTTAGTCAGACTATAAATGCGGTCACGCACCGTCATAATCATCGCGATGGTTTTATCAGCACGTAAATGCGCTGGTGTTTGTGCATAAATATCTGCACCGGCCAGAGGCAGGAGTAAATCGGCAATTCTCTCTGCATTGACCTCTTTGTTGTATTCCAGCACATAAGGCAGGAACAGGTTCATACATAAACCATGCGGCAGGTGCGCGACCGCACCTAAGGAATGACCGAGTGAGTGAACCAGTCCCACCATAGAGTTAGAAAAGGCAATACCGGCCATGGTCGATGCCTGAGCCAGTTCTAAGCGTCCTTGTGCATCGGTTGGCGTGTCCAGAACATTAAATAGATGCGCGCTGATCTTTTTAATTGCTGCGGTGGCATAAGCATCTGAAATCGGATTGGCCGCCATGCAGGTATAGGCCTCTACCGCATGGGTCATGGCATCCATCGCTGTCATTGCCGTAAGATGTGGGGGGAGCGTTTGGGTCATGCGCGGATCAAGAATTGCTGCATGCGGCATCAGATAATAAGAGGCAAACGGCATTTTGACATTCTTTTCAGTATCTGACACGACAGCGATCATGGTCACTTCTGAGCCAGTGC
The DNA here is from genome assembly GCF_013343215.1 of Acinetobacter sp. 10FS3-1. Classification (NCBI taxonomy): domain Bacteria; kingdom Pseudomonadati; phylum Pseudomonadota; class Gammaproteobacteria; order Moraxellales; family Moraxellaceae; genus Acinetobacter; species Acinetobacter sp. 10FS3-1. The sequence goes on along the minus strand of NZ_CP039143.1, from coordinate 2,217,637 downwards.
CTGAGGTCGTCGGAATCACAAAGAAAGGCTTGAGCGGTTTAGGCAGGTTATGTGCGCCTGAGTATTTCAGTAAATCATTACCGCCTTCAGAGACTAGAATATTGGTCGCTTTTGAAGTATCAATGACTGAACCGCCCCCAACTGCAATAATGGCATCACAGTTCTGATCACGATAAAGTTTTGCAGCCTTGCGTACTGTTTCCAGACTCGAATCTGGCGGAACATCATCGAAAATGCCCGCAATCACGGCATCGGCAGATTCAAAAGCGTCTTCAATCGGTATAAGCAGATTGTTGGCGCGTACCCCTTTATCGGTAATGATCAGTGGACGCTTTGCTCCCAAGGTAGCCAGTTCAAATGGAATATGTTCTAACGCGGCATGACCGGCAATGACTTTGACCGGGCAGAAAAATTCGTAATATGGTTTAGCCATGGGTTATGCACTCCGCTTGAAATAGGATTGGGCTACTTTGAGATAGATATTGGCAGCCCCAGTTAATTTTTCTTTTAAACTCAAATCGCTTGGATATTCTTTGACAGCCAGTTCGGCTACTAATTTCGGTAAAATCAACGCTTCCATTTTATTGAGGCAGCGTACCAGACGGATCGCATTGGAAATATCGCCATCCGCAATCATCCGGTCATTGGCAAAAGCCTGTGAAGTACTTTCCTGAAAAGAAAATACCAGAAAGGCATGGTGTAAATGCTTAAAGGTAATGGTGAGATCGGGTTTAATCTTGCTGTTCTTCACCAACTCCAGTTGATGGTTTTCAGTCACTCTGGCAACAAAGGCCGGGCCATTCGGAAATACGTTCATTGAAAGGCTAAAATTGGCAGGAAACTGGGTGATTTCCTGTTGGATTTCTGCATCTACCTGACTGGCCATGACCAGACCGCGACCGATGATATGCATCATCAGTTTGACATAGGCAAGCTGCAAAGCAGGTTTTACGGATTTCTTCGCAATCACATGATAATCCTTATCTTGGTATTATTTGTTTAGAGTAAATACTCTAATTTATTTAAAGGTGAAATGCAAAGGCTTTATTTTTGTTCAATATTAATGTGTGCAAAGTAACCGCTGCTGCTTAAACTTTCAATAATATCTTGACACAAGTCGGCAAATGTCGGTGGCTGACTCAGCAGGTCATGGATTCGAACCATTTCCAGCCCAGCGTAGCCACAGGGATTGATGGTCTGGAATCCTGTCAATTCGCAGTCAATATTGAGTGCCAAGCCATGGTAAGAACGCCCTTTACGGATTTTAAAGCCCAAAGAACCTATCTTGCGTTCTGCGACATACACACCCGGTGCATTAGCTTTGGCATAGGCTTCTATACCATATTTTTTTAACAGGTCAATCATCAGCTGTTCGGCATACGACACCAGTGTACGCACATTCCAGCCGAGACGATTTAGATCAAACATGAAATAAGCCACCAGCTGCCCCGGACCATGCCAGGTGACCTGACCGCCACGATCTGTTTGTATAACAGGAATATTACTAGGAATCAGGATATGTTCCGGTTTACCTGCCTGACCTTGGGTTAATACATCATGGTGCTGTAAAATCCACAGCTCATCCGGGGTATGAGCATCACGGTTTTCGGTAAAATGTTTCATTTCCAGAAAACGGTCTTCATAAGGCGTCAGCTGGTTGTACTGACGGATAATCAATTCAGGTTTTTGAACAGTTTCAGCCACGCTGTGAAAGTCCTTTTTGGGTCAAATTTATCAGATTCATTATAATGAATTGCAAGGCCAATAGAGCAATAGGGTAGGCTCCGAGTTCTATTTTTTTATTGTGGCTCATGGCGTAAAGCGCATAAAAAAGCACGCATATTTGCGTGCTTTTTTATTATGCTGATTACAGCGCTGTGCGAATGTGTTCGCAAGCTGCAAGGTCCGCATAAAGCGCATGAACTTGGTCAAGCTCTTCAAAACGAAGCTGCGCAGTAATAGAGTGATATTTACCTGTACGCGACGGCTGCACTTTTAAAGTCGTCTGGTCAAATTCAGGAAAATGCTTCACTAAAATTTCTACGACAGCACCGTGCAATTCTGTACCTGCATTACCAATGAGTTTAATTGGGTAGTCCATTGGAAATACCCAAAGATCTTCACGGAGTTCGCGAGATGGAGTGCGGTCTATCATAGTTCACCTCAAATTTTATAGACAAAGCCTGCAAAAGAGCAGGCTTTGAGATTCTCTTAAATACATAATGGAGACCCATAGCAATCTTTCAAGTCCCCATCACGCGTTAAGAATTAGTCGTTTTCCAGGAATGAACGCAGGTGTTCAGAACGGGAAGGGTGGCGTAATTTACGTAGTGCTTTCGCTTCAATCTGACGGATACGTTCACGGGTTACGTCAAATTGTTTACCGACTTCTTCCAGCGTGTGATCCGTTGGCATGTCGATACCGAAACGCATTTTCAGGACTTTCGCTTCACGCTCAGTCAGATTTTCCAGAACTTCACGGGTTGCTTCTTTCAAGCCTTCTGAGGTTGCTGCATCAACTGGTGAAGTGATGTTGCTATCCTCAATGAAATCACCCAGATGCGAATCTTCATCATCACCGATTGGTGTTTCCATCGAAATCGGCTCTTTGGCGATTTTCAGTACTTTACGTACTTTAACCTCGTCCATTTCCAGACGTTCGCCCAGTTCTTCAGGAGTCGGTTCGCGGCCCATTTCCTGAAGCAATTGACGCGATACACGGTTGATCTTGTTTATAGTTTCAATCATGTGTACTGGAATACGGATAGTACGCGCCTGGTCTGCGATTGAACGGGTAATCGCTTGACGAATCCACCAGGTGGCATAGGTCGAGAACTTGTAACCACGACGGTATTCGAACTTGTCTACAGCCTTCATCAGACCGATGTTACCTTCCTGAATCAGATCTAGGAACTGCAAGCCGCGGTTAGTGTATTTCTTGGCAATCGAAATCACCAGACGCAAGTTCGCTTCCACCATTTCTTTCTTGGCACGACGCGCTTTTGCTTCACCTACCGCCATACGTTTCGCAATCTCTTTGATGTCACGAACGCTTAAGCCAAGCTCATTTTCAATATCTGCAATTTTTTGCTGGAAGGCCAGTACGTCAGCACGAACTTTTTCCAGATAGCCTTTCTGATCAGCAGGTGCTTTTGCGATTTGCTCATCTAACCAGGCTGGATTTGATTCCTGGCCCGGGAATGTCGTACGGAACTGGGTACGGTCCATACGGCCACGACGGACTGCATAACGCATCACTTCACGTTCTGCACTACGGATCTGCTCATGCGTACCACGAATCATTTCAGAAATCAGATCAAACAGACGCGGTGTAAATTTGAACATCATGAACACAGATGCGAGTGCTTGCAGGGCTTCTTCGCCTTCTTTACTATTGCGGCCGTGTTTTTCCAGAACCGCTTTGGTGTTTTTCCAGGCATCTGAAAGTTCAGTAAAGCGGGCTCTGGCAATTTCTGGATCCGGACCTGAATCTGCTTCAGATTCCTCTTCAGTTTCAGCTTCTTCCTCTTCCTCGTCATCATCCAGTTTTACTTCTTTGGTGGACTTGGCGGCAGATGCTTTTTCCTCTGGAAGCTCAGCTTCCTCTTCGATAACTTCTGGAATTGCTTCATCAGTTTCAGGGTCTAAATACCCTGACAGAATGTCAGCCAGACGACGTTCGCCGGCTTCATAATCTTTATATTCTTGGAGTACAACGCCCACTGCATTTGGCCAGTAAGCAATCGAGTGCAGAATGTCACGGATACCTTCTTCAATCCGTTTTGCAATGCTAATTTCGCCTTCACGCGTTAAGAGCTCAACCGTCCCCATTTCACGCATATACATGCGTACAGGGTCAGTGGTACGACCTGGTTCATTTTCTACAGATGCAAGTACCGCTGCAGCTTCTTCTTCTGCAACTTCATCGGCAGCTTCTGCATTATCCTCAAACATCGCATCATCAGATTCAGGAGCGCGGTCATGGACAGGAATACCCACGTCATTCAGCATTTGAATGATGTCTTCAATCTGTTCGCTTTCTGTGATGGAGTCCGGGAGATGATCGTTAACCTCAGCGAAGGTTAAGTAACCTTGTTCTTTGCCTCGGCTAATCAGAGCCGCTACTTGAGAAGTAGGGGAAGTCATATCGCTCATCTTTGCTTACTCTCGTTGAATCTGTGGCAGTGAAAAACCGTGCATCATAGCACAATTCACTGAAATAATTTTGGAATTGATCAGTCAAGCATGATTTTATCAAAATGTTTGAAAGTACAATTGAATATGAATATTAGGCCTAAGTTTATCTTTTCAAGTGCATTTCCTGATCTTATTTTATAGAAATGTCTTTTATCTGGTGGATAAAAAACATTCAATACCTAATATGCTAATTAATACACAATTATGTAGTAGAAAAACAAGAGCCAATTGGTATACACATACAAAATATATAAATAAAACTTGACAAGTTTTAGAAGGCAAGATAAATAGCGCCTAGACCCATTATATTTTTCACTACGAGGTAGTTTTAGTGTCTTCAACAGATTTTGAGCTGGATGATAGCTACGGTGATGATGACGTTAATTTTGATGAAGCATCAAGTAAGCTGAGTGCGAAAGAATCATTGGAAAAACGCCGTCTGATTGATGAGTTGTTGTCTCAGCGCCGACTGGAACGTGAACTCAAAGATTTTGACTACGACTTCGACGATGATGACGATTTCGATGAGGAAGATTAGCCGATTTGGATTTAGCATGGACTGAATAAATGCTATGCTAAACCCTTCGGTTTTCTAAGTTTGGATATGAAATGAGTGCTTTAGATTTAGACCAGTTGAGTGAATATCTGGATGGCGACCAAAATGAGTATGGTCTGGATTTTGCAGCAACTCATGGTTTCCTGTGTGCAATTGCTGTCGGCCCACAGTTCGACAAATGGTTAGATGAGCTGTTTGAAAGTAACCAGAAAAAAGTACCTGCAGAAATCATCAATCAGGTAAAAACATGGTTAGAGGCAATTCGTCAAAGCTTGGCCAACGAAGAAGGAATCAGTTTCCCCTTCGAGATTGAAGAAGCAGATACCGATTCTAGTCTGGGGGACTGGAGTGTAGGTTTTGTTGACGCCATGTTCCTGAACGAAGAAGCCTGGTTCACTGAAGAGTTTGAAGAACAGCTGGTAGATTTGACTCTGCCAATTATGGTGTTTAGTGGCATTGATGAAGAAGATCCGCAAATGGAGTCTTTCCGTCGCAATGGTCAGCTTATGGATGAACTTGCAGAAGAAATCCCGGAAAACCTGAATGAGTTATATCTGATGTATCACACACCAGAATAATTCTGTAAAATAAAAAAAGCACCACTGGGTGCTTTTTTTATGTCTCGCTATTCTGGTGATAAGCCAATGGTTTTAGTTGTGACTTTATCTGAATGGCTTTAAGGTTGTTTTTGTTGAATTCGCCGAAACATAAGGGCGGTACAGCATCTCGCGTAAGATTTCTCTCTTGGAATACCAGTTACAACACCATGATGCTCAGGCTCAGCAATACACTGACCCCGAGACAGCCCCAAACCAGCTTTTTTTCCCCTCCCTTACTGGGTAAGTGTTGCTTCGTGTGCAAATTTGATCGGGGTTGCTACATCAGCAGCTCATATTGCAGTCATACTGCGTAGAGGATCAATTAGCATATTTTTTGCTGCTATTTCGTTATGCGTCCTCCAGTTAAAAGGGCGAAATTTCCTGCCTCACGTCAGCTAAAAATCTTGCCAGATCTATCCTGTATGTCGCAAACATCTATGAAGTGTCAACCGACTTTATTATCTTAAATAGGATATGTATTGTGTTCACTTAACCTGGAGGAGGAAGGTCAGTGAGTTTTGCTGTTTTATTAAAATGCTAATCTAAGAATTATAATATTCAGCAAGATACATTAGCATAAACTGGATGAGTGCCATTTGATACCAGCCAGTATTTTGACACCCATCCAGGAAAAGGCCAGTTTTAAGTAGGTTTCTTTAGAAATTTGGCCAGACTGTAGCGGGCATAGCCATTATAAGCGATATGAAAGACTAAGCCATGTAAGCCAATCAGGGCGGCGACCAAAAATGAATTTGGGCCTCTGCCTGCATAAGCTGTGGTTCGGAAAACTTCTTCAGTTTGTGGATGAAGCCAGATCATGACAAATAGAAAAATAAACCCGAAAGCCATCGCGATGGTGGTCGACCCCCATACCAGTTTACTTTTCTCTTCTTTGCTGGGTAAACGCTGTTGTGTTTTTACAAAATGGCGGGCACTCAGGAAAGCCGCAGCAATCAGGGCCGGGATCAGGATAATGACTCCCAGATTCAATATATAGATGAGGATGCCAATCAATATCACCAAGGCAAGATAAATAGTGGCAAAATATTTTAGATAATGCGACATTGTTCTAGCCTCCTTTTGTAGAGTCCGATTCAGGATGGCTGATTTTTACGCTGGTGTCTACGGTATAATATCCAGCTAATCAGCACTAGGACGATAGAGAGAATTACATAACTAACTTTGCTGAAGATTTGCTGCATCAGTTGCTGATTCTCACCAAAATAAAAACCGACACAGGCCAGAAATGTGGTCCAGATGACCGTTCCTAAACTGCTATAGAACATGAATTTCCAGAAAGGCATACCGCTCATACCCGCAGGAATGCTGATCAGGGAGCGTACTGCAGGCACCATGCGGCCAAAAAATACAATCCGATGCCCATACTTTTCAAACCATTGCAGAGATGTTTTAACATCTTTGGATTTGATAAACAGGAGTTTGCCATAACGGTCGACGAATTTGAAAATGCTGTCATGATTGAATTTATAGCCAATCCAGTACAAGAGAGCGGCAGCGATTAAGGAACCGAAAGAGCCAGCAATAATCACTCCGCTTAGAAGCAATTGGCCTTGAGAAGCTGAATAGCCTGCAGAGGGCATAATGATTTCAGAGGGAATAGGAGGGAAGACATTGTCTAGAAACATCAGCAGGGCAATACCGAAGTAGCCCAGTTTTTCCATGACAGAGATAATCCATTCGGTTAGATTCATGGTAAATAAGTCAATAAAAAATAATCCCCATATGCTAAGGAGTATTTTTTATACAGTAAAGTTGAGATATATAACTGAGATCGCAGCAATTAACTGTGACTTAAGGTGTAGATATAAACTTTACGTAATAGATAGGCCAAACAGATCGGCAAAACACTTAGCAATAAAAAATGTACCGCGGTAGCATTAATGTGATAACTGACAAACAGGGCTAAAATTGCCCCAATCACGGTACCTAGAATGACAATAAATAAATGTGACTGGCGTTCAAGTTCCTCAGTAACCTGATTCATTCGTTGTAATTTTATATTTTCTTGAGTCTGGAATCTGACAATATTTTCAGAATCCGGTGCAAGTGAACTCGTCATTTTACGTTCCTTTTCATTTTAAATATTTAGTTATTAATGAAAGACTTAGGTGTTTAAAGGTGCTTGATTATAAGACTAGCAAGCTTGATCTGAAAAAAATGCGTGTCTTGGTAAATAATTAGTAAGCTTTTTATTGCGGATGTGTTTTTATGTAAATAAAAAGCCCTCCGAAGAGGGCTTATATATATTTGTTTACAAAGCTTGGTTTAAAGACGTTTACGTTTTGCCGCCAGAATTTGCGATTGGCGCATGCGGAAACCTTCTTTTTGCTTCTCGGTGGTTTTATCAATGCAGTACACGCAGGAAACACCATGTTCATAGCTCGGTAGTGCTACTTCTTCTGGACTCAACGGCCAGCCACAGGCGTGACATTTGGTGTTCTGGCCTTCTTCCATGCCATGTGTGACCGCAGTACGGCCATCAAATACGAAACATTCACCTTCCCACATGCTTTCTTCAGGTGGTGTCTCTTCCAGGTATTTTAAGATGCCGCCTTTCAGGTGATAAACTTCGGTAAAGCCTTCTTGAAGCAAGAGAGAAGTTGATTTTTCACAGCGAATTCCGCCAGTACAGAACATGGCAATTTTCTTATCTTTGTGCTGTTCCAGATTATTTTTTACGTATTCCGGGAATTCACGGAAAGTTTCAGTTTTCGGATCAATCGCACCTTTAAATGTACCGGCTTTATATTCGTAATCGTTACGGGTGTCGACGAGAATCACGTCATCACGTGCGATCAGCTCGTTCCATTCTTTAGGGTCCAGATAGTGGCCGACCAAATCGCGTGGTTTCACTTCTACGCCCAAGGTCACGATTTCCTGTTTCAGCTTGATTTTCATTTTCCGGAAGGGTTTGTCAGAGCTGTGTGACTCTTTATATTCCATCTGTTCAAAACCTTCATCAAGCAGGAACTGATGAACTCGATCAATAGCAGCACGGTCACCCGCCACTGTGCCGTTAATGCCTTCACCTGCCACAATCAGAGTACCGCAAAGGTTGATGGTATTTACCAAGTCCAAAAGACGTTGTTGCAGATTCGCAGGATTCTGAACTTCTTTGAATTGATAAAGTGCGGCAACAACCCAACCAGTCGTCGCTTGCTGTTCTACAGGTGCAAGCTGTTCTACAGTAGCGTTCATGGAATACTCCAACGTAGCATGATAGTTTAAAAGGCGCATATTTTAACGTGATTCGGGTGAATAAGCGAGTAAAACACCGGCTTTTAACAGGCTTCAATTCATTCAGGAGAGCGTGTATAGTCATGCCGACCCAAGATTTTGGGACAATGATGCAAATGCTAAAAATTGCAGCACAGTTGGAGTAAGTTTTGAGTTCGGATCGTCGTATTGCATCTTTAACCCCTTGTGCAGGGCGTTGTTCTACCGTATTTGGAGATGCGGTCTGTCGTGGCTGTCGCCGTTTTAATCATGAAGTCATTCAGTGGAATACTTATACTGCTGACCAGCATAGCGTGGTCTGGCAGCGGCTAGATATACAGTTAGACCAGATTTTAGTGCCGATGCTGCCTCATGCTGATTTAAAGCATGTAGAAAACTTTGTCCGTTCCAAACGTGTACGTTTGCGTGATGATGCCAGCAAAGGTCGAAAGTTGTATCATGCTTTAAAGCTGTGTGAAAAGAACCGCCATTTCACCGATGAAAGCGGGCTGGGCATTCATTATAAGCAAGTGCGTCCTCTTTGGCAGGAGTTTGAACGTCGGGTGCTGGCCTTGGCCCAAGCCAGTTATGACTTGGCCTTTTTACGGGCTGATAGCATTGGCCAGCATTTGATTCATTTACAAGAAGAGGACTAAGTCCTCTTTTTTTAATATAAAAATAGAGTAAGTATCGCTGAGGAATCGGATGAATATCAGTGAATATATGCTGTACTGTCTGGCGGTCGTAATGATGATCGCTACGCCTGGGCCTGTTATGTTGCTGGTCGCCAGTGCTGGTTTAAAAGGTGGTTATCGGCATGCATTACAGACTATTTTTGGAACCAACCTGGCTTCGTTGGTGCTCATTGCTCTATCAGTACTCAGTCTAAAGGGCTTGCTGCTCATTAATGAACAATGGTGGGATGTTATCAAGCTATTGGGCTGCATATATATTGGCTATCTGGGCTTGCAGATTTTCCGAGAAGTTTGGCAAGGTCAGGTAGCACAGGGACATCAGTCTCTGTCGGCAGCATCCGGCGGTTTTCGTCGCGGCTTTCTGGTCGGAATTTCCAACCCTAAAGATATTCTTTTCTTCGCTGCCTTTTTTCCGCAATTTATCGGGATTACGCCAAATCTTGATTTGAGTTTAATCATTTTGATTTTAAGCTGGGTTGTACTGGACTTTCTTTGCTTATCTATTGTGTATTTAGGTTTTAACCGTTTATCGCACTCTCGTTTTTATCCGTATTTGCTGGCAGGGTGTGGTGTGATTCTGGTCATGGTTGCCTTTTATGGTATGTATAGTTTGCTAATTTGAGTATAAAATCAATAAAAACAAGGGTCTGGCTAAATAAAATTTAACGATCCTGTCTGGAAGAGTCAGTAAAAATTATGCTAAGGTAAAATCAAATAAAACTGAACCGCTCAGAATGTCTAAAATAATCATAAAGTCAGACCATCCATTTTCACCCCTGCTATTTAGTCAACCTGCTGTTATTCAATACCTACAGATCATTGGAATTCGGCTGATCGCTGTCAGTATTGTATATCTGCTGGCTGCGAACTGGTGGATGCTTCCCAAGTGGGTACAGCTCCTGATTCCACAAGCCTTAGTGCTGATTTCGGCATTGCTCAGCATACGCTTTAGTGCACGAGAAATGGTAAGACAAAGTCTAGATGGTGTTGTGGGGCTGATGCTGGGCTTAAGCCTAGCGGTGATAGGGCAGATTTATCAAACAGGGGCGGATAGTTATCAGCTTTTTTTACTGTGGGCTTTATTGCTCTTGCCTTGGTTGTATCGTCTGAATATTGGTGTTTTTGCTTTATTTTGTGTGATTAGCCAGCTGGCACTGTATCTGTATTTCAAGCAGAGCTTCTGGATGGAGCGTGCCGAGCCTGCCTATTGGTTGACTCTGAATGTACTCACCGGTGTTAGCTTTTTCTATGCACTGCGATTTTATTCGGTTTTGCGTTATCTGTTGATTGTGGCTGTGGTGATAATTTCTATAGTGAGCATGGTCCAGTTTATCAACTCGAACTCTATCTGGTATTTAGGTTCGGTATTAAGTTTGCCCCTCATATTCAGTGCTTATTTTTATAGCCTTGGTAAGCAGCTGGAAACCAGTTTGCTGGTGGCTGGACTCGCGCTGAGTATGAGTGTGCTGATCTTGGATCTGACCAAGTCCCATTTTCAGGAATCAGCCGGAGGCTTGCTGGTTCTGGCTGTACTGATCTTTGCTTGGTTCGCTGGGATCAGTGGCTTATTAATGAAGATCCTCCCCAAAAGCAGGTTTTCAGTGATTCCACTGGCGCTAGGTGCATGGATTGCTGGAATCATTCTGGCTGCCTTATTACTGACCTATTGGAAAAGTTTTTCCATTTTTATGGGAGCGGTTTTTATCGTGGCTGCCTGCTGGTTGATTCATACCAGGAACTCTGTTTTTCTGCGCCAGTTTGCGTATTGTTTGTGGCTATGTGGTCAGGCCGCCGTTCTGATTCATACGGAGTGGCTAACAGATAGCCTGGTGCTGATCTGGTTGATTCAGCTAGGGATTACACTGCTGAGTATGCGGAGCCGTATGCATTGGTGGGTGGTGGTTTTACAATTATTAATAGCACATGTTTTAGCGATTGCAGCCTTCTATTCAAAAATACAGCATGACCAGTTGTTGTTGATTGCAATGTCAATCAATTATCTGATTCTCATTGTTATTTTAATAAGTACCAGCCATTGGCTGGAATCCCGCTATAGCAAAAGCATACAGTTATGGATGATCTGCATACTGGCAGCCATGGCGATATTGCAAACTTTATTTAAGCAGGTGGTGGTTCATCCAGCTGATCATCATTATCTTGAAAATCTCATGGTTTTTTATGCTTTACCGGCAATATGGCTACTGAGCTTTATTCTGCTATATAAACAGCAATTTAATCGGCATTTCCTGTGGCTGGTTCCCGTCTTGGGAATAGTATTAATCTGGCTGGGCTATTTTGAAATTTTAATAATTCTGCTGCTGATGGCGTGGGCGATTGTTTATCGGCACGTTTGGATACAGGCGCTGTCCATCTTGCTGCTGGTCTTCTGGTTATGGATGCTGTATTACAATCTGGGTCTAAGCTTTCTTTTTAAAAGTCTCAGTATTTTTGCATCCGGGCTGCTGGTACTGCTGCTGGCTTATATTTTAAACCGACCAATGCTGGAAGGTAGAGAAGGAGAGCCCAGATGAAAAAGTTTCTTCCTCTTTATTTGGCCATTTTGAATATAGCCTTGTTTAGTGGGCTGATTTTGCAGCATGAATGGCATTTAAGAAATAGCCAGAGCATGTTTGTTGAATTGATGCCTGTAGATCCGCGCTCTATACTTCAGGGAGATTATATGGCCCTGAGCTATCAGCTGCATTTTGGTGCTGCAGCGAGGCAGAGTAGCCAGCGATCTTTTTCGAATCTTCGTATTGACGATTTTGAAAATCAGTCCCAGGTGCTAAGTTATGTGCAGCTGGATAAACAGCGCAGAGTGATCACGACCAGTTTTGATCAAAGGCTTCTTGGTGGGTCAGCAGCATTTAGCAAGCTTGTTTTGAAAAATCCCCGTAATACTTTTGAGAGTTTATATCCTGCTGCCAACAGTTTTATGTTCGCTGAAGGGCTGGAGTCCTGTTATCGAAATGCTAAATTTGCTGAATTAAAAGTACAGGAAAATGGTGAGGCCGTCCTAGTGGATCTGGTCGATCAGCAGCTTAACTCCTTGAATTGTAAAACTCGTAAAAGCTGGTGGCAGGACAGTTGATCTCTTGTAGAGGGGAGGTATTTTTAGCAATAAAAAAGCCCGCAAGATGCGGGCTTTTGAATCTTGAGTGATCAATCACGCTACTTGTACTGGAATACAGTTAGCAGTGTGATTTACCGTATTGTCCGGATTTGCATAAACCAGACGTGGTTTATGTGCATTGGCTTCAGCTTCGGTAAAATCACCAAAGGTGGCAATAATGATGATATCGCCAACATCGGCCTGATGTGCTGCACCACCATTCACCGAAATAATTCCGGAATTATCTTCACCACGAATTGCATAAGTAGTAAAGCGTTTACCATTGGTCACGTTCCATACATGAATTTCTTCATATTCACGAATGCCAGCCAAATCCATTAAAACGCCATCAATTGCACATGAACCTTCATAGTGTAATTCTGCATGTGTAACAAAAGCGCGGTGAATTTTGCATTTTAATAAACGAGATAGCATGGCTAGCGTCCCCTTAGTTGACCTAAGATTTTGACCTTATGGTTGAATCAGTTTCTACGGCACTGGATCAGTGAGTAGGCTTGCGCATTTTGCGCCTAAACGCCTTGCAAGGCAAGCGTAATTGTCCAGCAATTATTGAATGTTCAGTTCGGTTTATAGGCATTAATTTGATTCATGGCTTGCTGTACTTCACCGTTAACCAGTATTTTGGTACGGGCCAGTACGTGCGCAATAGCATCATCCATTAAACCCTGTTCACTACTTGGTGCCTTACTCAGAACATGGCCAGAAACCCGTTCTTTAGTGCCCGGATGACCAATCCCAATACGTAAACGATGGAAATTTGCACCGATATGCGGCACGATATCGCGTAAACCATTATGTCCACCATGGCCACCGCCAGTTTTTAGGCGAATGATGCCGGGATTCATATCCAGCTCATCGTGGGCGATCAGGATCGATTCTGGTGCGATATTATAGAATTTAGCGAAAGGAACAACACTTTTACCAGAAAGGTTCATAAAGGTTGTAGGCATGAGAAGACGAACATCCTGTCCTTCAATATTGCCACGCCCGCTGATTCCATTAAATTTCGGGTCTTTTTTAAGGCTAATGCCATATTGGTCTGCAAGACGTTCTACAAACCAGAAGCCTGCATTATGGCGGGTTTGGGCATACTCAGAACCTGGGTTACCCAAACCGACAATCAGTGAAATACTAGACACTAATTTACACCATCAACACTTATGCGCGTTTGAAGTCAGCGTGCATTGGTGTGTTTTTAGCTGGGTGACGCTGTAACGCTTGGATTTTCACGTTTTCAACGTTATCACCTACTTTAACTTCAATCACTTCTTCAAAAAAAGCGTTGTTTTCTAAAGCTTTAACAAGCTCACGAAGTTCAAGTGTAATAGCTACAGGCTCAGCAGCACCACCGTAGATGATAGCAGGTACTTTAGCAGCATTGCGAAGGCGGCGGCTCGAACCTTTCCCTTGTAATGCTACTTCACGTGCTTCTGCGTTTAATACGAAGTTTGCCATGATAGACATCCTATTTAAGTTAAATGAACCAGATCTGCGACCGATCTGGTGATACAAAGCCCTGCCAAATGGCAGGGCTTTAGAAATTCAGCGCACTATTATAGATAAGAATCGAACATTGCGCTAATAGATTCTTCGTTGTTGATACGACGGATCGTTTCAGCAACCATGCTTGCAACCGAAACCTGACGGATTTTGCCCAGATTCTGAGCTTCTTCTGAAAGCGGGATGGTGTCAGTGACTACCAGCTCGTCAATTACAGAGTTTTTCAGGTTTTCAATGGCTTTGCCAGACAGTACAGGGTGAGTAGCATAGGCAACAACTTTGCGTGCACCGAAAGTTTTCAGTGCATCTGCTGCTTTACACAGGGTACCTGCCGTATCGACCATGTCATCGACAATGACACAGTCGCGATCTTTCACGTCACCAATCAAATGCATCACTTGTGACTCATTCGCTTTTTGACGACGTTTATCAATAATCGCAAGATCGATATCGCCCATCTGTTTTGCAACAGCACGTGCACGGACTACACCCCCAACGTCAGGAGAAACAACCATCAGGTTATTATGTGACTGCTGGCGCAGGTCAGCAAGCAATGCTGGTGTACCATAGATGTTGTCGACAGGAATATCGAAGAAACCTTGAATCTGGTCAGCATGCAGGTCAATCATCACCACACGGTCAATACCGACGGTAGTCAACATGTCTGCAACAACTTTTGCAGTAATTGGTACACGGCTTGAACGAGGACGACGGTCTTGGCGGGCATAACCGAAGTAAGGGATCACGGCAGTAATACGACCAGCACTTGCACGACGCAATGCATCAGCCATCACCAGGATTTCCATCAGGTTATCGTTGGTAGGGGCACAAGTAGGTTGTACGATGAATACGTCTTTACCACGAACATTTTCAGTAATCTCAACAGCGATTTCGCCATCAGAGAACTGACCTACAGAGGCAGCGCCTAGAGGAATATGTAAATGACTTACGACTTTTTGAGCGAATTGTGGATGTGCAGTTCCACTAAAAACGACAAGATTGGGCATGAAGCACCCTTGGCGGTTGGTATGTATGGAAGTAGATGGCAGGGGTAGCTGGATTCGAACCAACGGATGCCGAGATCAAAACCCGGTGCCTTACCACTTGGCGATACCCCTAATGCGGCAGAACTTTAATATTTTTGCGATGTTATGTCAAGGTAAATTAACAGTCTTACCGCAAATAGATGTTCTGTCTTTTTTCGAGAAATGGCAGGGGTAGCTGGATTCGAACCAACGGATGCCGAGATCAAAACCCGGTGCCTTACCACTTGGCGATACCCCTAGATTTGATGAATGTAAATGGCAGGGGTAGCTGGATTCGAACCAACGGATGCCGAGATCAAAACCCGGTGCCTTACCACTTGGCGATACCCCTAATACATACATCTACAGGTGAAAAATGGCAGGGGTAGCTGGATTCGAACCAACGGATGCCGAGATCAAAACCCGGTGCCTTACCACTTGGCGATACCCCTATTGAACTTTGAATTGACGTAAAGGGGATTCTTGTAAACTGTCCACCAGGTAAGCTTTACATGGCGCATTTACCAGAATATCCGCGATATTCAATTCATCAGTTACCTCAATAAACACGCAGGCACCTGTACCTGTCAACTTTGCAACTCCGAACTGGTCAAGATATTGCATGGCTGCATCGACTTCCGGATATAGGCTTCTCGCTACTGGCTCAAAGTTATTTCCAAAATCAGATGGTGTTTGCTGATAGGCGCAAAATTTAGATGGCTTCGTGTCTCTTGTCAACATTTTTTGTGAAAAAAGCTGTTGAGTGCTGATAAAACAGTCAGGTTTTAATACAATGAATTTTTTTTGATCTAAGTCTATGAATGTTAAGTGTTCACCAATGCCTTCGGCCCAAGCATTCAGACCATGCACAAAAATGGGAACATCTGCCCCGAGCTTTAGCCCAAGTTCGGCAAGTTGCCCGGTGCTAAGGCCACATTGCCAGAGCTGGTTGACCACAATCAGCGTTGTGGCTGCATTGGAAGAGCCGCCGCCAAGACCTGCACCCATTGGAATATTTTTTTCTATATGAATGCTTAAACCACAAGGAGTCTTGGCATGGGGCCGTAACATCTGCACGGCGCGATAAATCAGGTTGTGTTCCTGATCGACCGAAGCCAGTCCCTCAATCTGAATCGCATCATCAGCGCTTTGTTCAAACTCCAGCCAGTCATATAAGTTAATCAGCTGGAAAATGGTTTGCAGCTCATGATAACCATCCGGCCGGCGACCGGTAATATGTAAAAACAAATTCAGCTTTGCAGGGGAGGGAACACGAATCATCATATCTGGATCAGAGCAGTTAACGGTTTTGAATCAGCATTGTAATACGGTTTTCACCACCGTTCTCAAGCGCGTGTTTTAAAATCAGGCGGTTTGGCAGTTTTGCCTGCTGGTTATAGCTTAGCTCTACCCTCCATTGATCTTCTATAATCTGGCTGATGCGCTGGGCACTATCTTTCTGGATTTGAGCAGCCTGAGTGGAAGGACGCGCCTGTACCCAGTCCACCAGATGGCTTATGGGTGCCTGCCAGCCAGTTGCACGTTGCAGCAGTTCCTCAGCGCTTTCCGCTTGAATCAGTCCGGTTTTTGCGCTATTTAAAGTGACTTGGCCGGGTTTGCCTGAAATCTGGGTTCGACCTACGCCTAAAATGCCAGTCAGTTCGATGTCAAATTCTTCCTGCTGCTGTACCCAGGTGAAAAAAGCACTGCCACTTTGCTGTGGGGTGCGTACGCCGATTTTCCCCTGTAACTGGAACTGGTTTTCTGCTTCCAGTACCGTACCGGTGGTCGGTGCTTGAGGCTGTACAATGTGCTGACAGCCCGTCATGAATAAGGCAGTGGCTGCAAACATGCTGCAGCCTAAAGAGTTCCAATAGCGCATAGGTGTAGTTACCTGTTGTTTATTGTGGTGCTAACAATAGCGAATTAAGTTGTTCTAATTCGGGGGCATTTGCGTGATTTTGTTGTAGTTGTTGTAACACTTGATGAAATTGCTGTAAATCTCCATGCATATATAAGGCACGTGCATAACGTATTCCGATCTTAAGACTGGCATTTAGCGTATAAGCTTTGGCCAGCACCTGGGAGGCTTTAGCAAAGTCATTTTGCAAATAGCAGATATAGCCATAAGTATCCAGAATTGATGCCTGTTCCGGTGCATATTCCAGGGCCAGCTCTGCATAATGCCGCGCTTCTTCAAGGCGGCGATTTTGCATGGCGAGGGTGTAGGCATAAGCATTCAGATAGGTTGGGCTATGCGGCTCAATTTTGAGCAGGGCTTGCAGCAGTTTATCCAGCTTGTTACGGTCTGCAAAAGGGTCAAGCAAGAGTACTTGGGCATAGATCAGTTCTGGGTCATCCGGCAGGTTGTTACTGGCTTCTTCCAGAAGACGAATCGCAGCCTTTTTATTGTCCATACGCTTCAGGATGTCGGCTTGGGCCAGATACAGAAAACTGGTGTGCTGTGGATAATTTACCCGTTCCTGGGTCAGGAAACGTAAAGCATCATGCAGTTTGTCCTGCTTGGCAAAGATGGAAATAATATTACGCCGAGAGACGATATACAGGCTGCCATCTACCAGTCGATAATAGGCTTTTGCTGTTTCATAATGTTGTTTACGTTCGGCATTCACAGCCAGATAGTAATAGGCTTCGTTTTGATACTGCGCCGAATAGCGTAGCTCGACCAGATATTTTTCAGCCTGTTCATATTCTTTTAAATCAATACTGGTCAGACCGGCAATAAACAGGGCTTCTTCAGCAGTCGGCCATTTCTTTAAAATATCCTGCAATTTTTTTAAGGCAGTCACAGAATCATTCAGTTTGATGCGGTATTTTACTTCAGCCAGTCGCACCTCAAGGTTGTTACGATGTTTACGGCTGGATTTTTCATACCATTTTAGCGTCTCGTTATAATCGCCCATGGCATCCAGCAGGTTGGCTTTGAGCAGTATGTAGCCGGTTGTTTTTGGTCTTTTCCTGAGTGCTTGTCCAATGGTTTCCAATGCTTGAGCCAGCTGGCCATTTTGGGCTTCAAGGCCGGCAATCAGAACAAGAATCGAGGGGTTATTTTTAGCACTGCTTTTGCTGAGCGCATTGATCAGGTAGGCCCGGTCCTCAGAATCTTCAGGGGAAATTCCGGCCAGAATCTCTTCTAGATCTGCGCTGTCATCAATGTGCAGGATTTTCTCCAGCGTTTCTGCGGCCAGCTCATACTCATGTGCTTTTAAGGCGATGTGCGACAAGTAGAACAATGCGGGCACATCTTGCGGTTCCTGAACCACCCAATGCGTGGAAATGTCCAGTGCCGCAGATAGGTCATCGTGTTCCAGGGCAATATTGAGTGCGCGCTCTTTCACAGCGGTGGAATTACTTTTAATCGCCAGCACGGTATAGTTATGCAGGGCAGTTGGAATATCATGATAGGCCAGCGCAAACTCAGCCACCATACTTTGCTTTATGGCATCATAATTCTGATTTGCATGGTAGGCTGTTCCTGCTGCATGAAGATGCACAGTTGAAACCATGCTCCCTACCAGCAAGAATGTGGTAGAATATTGCTTAATTGTAGGCCCGTTCATACGGCTAGCTGTTTGACGCAATTTTTCTTGATCCAAGTAATGCTTTTTATGACACCGATGTTGCACAATAGCATAAATTTATTGAAATGATGACCTGATATGTCTTTCTTTGCATTGGGTGTCAACCATCAAACTGCCTCTGTAGAGCTACGCGAACAGATAGCATTTAATCCTGAAAAATTAAGTGCCTTGCTCGCTGCACAGAGCCAACACCCTGAATTAAACGATATGGTGGTGGTCTCTACATGTAACCGGACCGAAGTTTACGCGATGTCGGACAATGTCGACATTGTGCTGAACTGGCTTGCCCAAAAAAATGGGGTTGATGTCAAACAACTGCAAAATCATGTCTATCGTTATGAAAATGCCCAAGCCGTTACACATTTGATGCGGGTAGCCAGCGGTCTGGACTCACTGATGCTCGGGGAACCTCAAATTCTGGGACAGGTTAAGTCTGCTTTAACGCTGGCCAAAGAAGCCGAAATTGTTTCTCAGGACTTAAACCGTATTTTTGAATATGCTTTCTATGCAGCCAAACGCGTACGTTCGGAAACTGCTGTAGGAAGTCATGCCGTTTCTATGGGTTATGCCGTTGCCCAACTGGCCATTCAGGTGTTTAGTCACCCTGAAAAGCTGACTATTCTGGTGGTTGCAGCAGGAGAGATGAACAGTCTGGTGGCCAAATACCTTGCGGAAATGGGGGTGGGTAAGATCATTATCTGTAACCGTACCCAGGCACGTGCTGAAACTCTGGCTCAGGAAATTGCCCATCGGGTTGATGTGGAAATTATCGACTTTGACCAGCTGGCGGCTCATCTGCATCGTGCTGATGTGATTTCCAGCTGTACTGGTAGTCTGCACCAGGTAATTCCTTATGCCGATGTCAAAGCCGCTTTAAAGAAACGCCGTTATCAGCAAATGTTATTGGTGGATCTGGCTGTACCGCGTGATATTGATCCGAAAATTGAAAAACTGGATGGGGTGTATCTCTACGGTGTAGATGATCTGCAAAGTGTGATTGATGAGAATCTGGCGCAGCGTCGTCAGGCAGCCGTTGAAGCAGAAGTGATGGTCAACCAGCTGGCTACTGAGCTGATGACCCAGCAAAAGGTCAATCAGGCCGGTAGTACCATTCATGCCTATCGCGAACATGGTGAAGTTCTGCGTCAGGAAGAGCTGCAACTTGCGACCCAGCGCATTGCCAAGGGAGAAAATGCAGAGAAAGTATTGGCCGAGTTTTCTCATCGTCTGACCCAGAAACTGCTGCATCCGACTTCGATTTTGTTACGTGAAGCCGCAAAAGCGGAAGATCCAGGCGTTTTTGAACTGATGCGTGATAACCTGCATGATGTGATGGATAAGCGCCGCAAGCCGAAGCATGAGGATTTATCCTTGATAGATAAGACTATAGATATTTAACGAAAGACTGCTATTACTCTTGTTGTTTTCTTGCTCGATAGCTTTTTCTGGTGGATTTATCTTGCAGAATGCTGACTTTATTTGCTGGCTGAAACACTAGCAGGTTTTGCAAAACCCTGCATAGCAAGCGCTTTAAATTCTATTTCCAAACTATATTTTTAATCGAGTTCCGCTAGAAAAATGGCAGATGCGATATAGGTCTGAAACTTTGATAGGGAGCTAAAAATGATAATTATAGTAGCGCTTAATCTTCCAGCAGAGTCATTGAGCGCTTTTTATCAATTTCATAAATCTGCATCTTGAGATTTTTCATTTCTGCAATACTATTAAATTTTTTCGATCTGATCTTGTGCTGTAAGCACTGATATTGCAACTTGATTGAAAAGTCAGCTGCCAGCTTGTCCGCCTGTTCCGGGGAGGAGGTATAGTCACTGACATTGGCATGTTGCAGAATATGCTGCAATTCACGATGATAGGCCGCACAGGCCCCGAGTACATAATAAATCGAAAGCTCGGGATCATCCGGTAATTCATCAAAAATAATATTCAGAATATTCAGAATTTTAAACAGCAGCTGATCAGGCGAAATCAGGGCACGCAAAGGCTCAAAATGAATATACAGATAGGGGTGATTCATTAAAATTGCAATGACATATTCTTCAGCATCAATCTTGGTACTAAAGCTTAAAGAGGCGTCATTATTGACTTTGGGTTGCCACTTTCGGCTAAAGCCTAATTTCTCCCGGAAAAACTGCTGCAGCAGATAGCGAAATGAGCCTGTTTTGGGCAACAGTTCAGTTAGCTGGCGCAGTTCACCCATGACCTGACTTTTGCCTTCGGGCGTGGCCACATCATGGTTTCGGGTCAGGTGAGCAAAGACGAAGTCCGAAAGCAGCGGGGCCTGATCCAGTAAACGGCGGAAATTTTCCAGTCCTTCACGGCGAATTAACGAGTCTGGGTCATGATCATCCGGCAGGACAAAGAACTTAAGTTCACGGCCATCATTTAAGAGCGGCAGGGCAATTTCCAGAGTACGCCGTGCAGCTTTTTGTCCGGCGGCATCACCATCAAAGGCAATAGTAATCCGATTATTCTGCTTAAACAGGATGTTCAGATGTTCAGTATTACTGGCTGTACCCAGGGTCGCCACGGCGCCATGGATGCCGGCTTGCTGTAAGGCAATCACATCCATATAACCTTCGACCATTAGCCAGTCTTGGGCTTTTTGCTTGCGGCCTTCGTATAAACCGTACAGCAGCTGGTTTTTATGGAAAACCTCTGAATCTGGTGAGTTGATATATTTGGGTTTGATTTCATTATTTAGCGCACGGCCACCGAAACCGACGATCCGGCCTTTGCTGTCACGAATCGGAAAGATGACGCGGTCACGCAGCAGGTCGAAATCCCGGCCGCTGTCACTGGTCCGAATCAGGCCCAGCAGTTTGAGTCCCTGAATATCCTGTGGAAAGGCTTTTTCCAGATGTTGCCAGTCCTCAGGTGCGTAGCCTAAGCGCCAGTAGGCCACAGTTTCATGACTTAAACCGCGCTGTTTAAAATATTGCTGGGCATTGGGACTGTGAGGTAACTGGCGTTCATAAAACTGTGCAATATTTTCCAGTAAGTCATACAGATTGCCGTCAGCCTGACTTTCTATAGCTGGCATTTGCTCAAAAGAGGCAAATGGATCATCGGTATAAAACTCAGGGTCTGGCGCCTGAATTTCAGCAAAAGGGTCAAAATAAGCCGCTTGTTCAGGTGCAGGATTTGCGGGTAGATTTGTTATTTTTACAGGCGGTGCTGTGACTGGCTTGGGCTTGGCTTCACGCTTGTATTTCAGCCGGTTGGAATCTTTATTGTCTTTAGGCAGTTCAATCCCGGTCTGGCTGGACAGTTCTTTCATCACCTCGACGAAATTACGGCTGCCAATATCCATCAAAAAGCGGATGGCATTTCCGTTGGCCTGACAGCCGAAACAGTGAAAATACTGCTTGTCGCGATAGACGTGGAAAGAAGGTGACTTTTCCTGATGGAAGGGGCAGCAGCCCGAATAGGTACGGCCAGTCTTTTTTAATTTCACGTATTGACCAATCACATCGACAATGTCGGTGCGATCGAGAATCTGATCAATCGTATGCTGAGGAATGGCCATGGTGTATTGAGCTGCTCGTGCTGCGTGTCTAAATTCTAAATCATTGAAAAAATGAGAATAGTCTAATGGAACTGTCGTCTTGCAAATTCCTTTGTATACCTTTTGAGCAGATTGTTCAAGCATTGCCCGGACAAAACAAAAGGGCAAGTATGATACCTTGCCCTTAATAAAATTGCACCTCGAACCGTGACTTGATTGAACGGTTCTGTCAGACCTAGTCTTCGCTCTCCGGACGGTCCAGTAAGCCAAATGATATGCGGTTGGTCCAGCTGCGTTTTGGTGGTTCAAGTTCTGCTGGCTGGCTTGTAGTATCGGTTGCCGTGCTGGCGCCCTTACCAAAGATACCCAAAGTCGCACGGTTCAGGAAGCTGCCTTCATGACGTGCTGCGCGCAGGTTGACCTCACCATTGGCTTTCACCAGATTCGGATAGTTCAGCTTCAAAACTTCAATATACTGCTGGGAAGTCGCTTTATCTCCCAGCTTGTCATATCCATAGGCGACTGTGGCCAAAGCTTCCGGAATCTGAGGTGTTTTCGGATAGTGTTCGATCACCCACAATGAGCGTTCTACAGCAGCCAGATACGCCTTACGTTTCAGGTTGAAACGCGCTGCACTCATTTCATGCTCTGCCAGTTCCTGACCGATAAACTGCATACGTTGCGCGGCATCTACTGCATAACTGCTGGATGGATGGCGGCGAATGAAATCGACAAAGTTCTGGTAGGCCAGTTTCAGATAACTGACATCACGGTGCGACTGTTTTAGTGAGGTATAACGCATCAGGCCATTATAGTTCTGTTCCATATTGGCCACACCACGCACATAATAGGCATAGTCTACGTTAGGGTGCTGCGGGTTTAGACGGATAAAACGTTCAGCCAGTGCGACAGCACCCTCAAAATCTTTTTGCTGGAATTTGACATAGAGCAGCTCAAGCTGGGCCTGCGGTGCGTATTGGCTGGTCGGAAAATAGGTTTCCAGTGCTTCAAGCTGTTTTGCCGCATCACTATATTGATTACGATCTAGCGCTTTCTGTGCTTTTTGAATATAAACTTGTTCGCTAGACTCTGGACCTTTGTCCACGACTTCTTTTTTGGGATTACTGCTACAGCCTACCATTGCCGATGCAACGCCTAACGTAATTGCAAGCATTGTCATTTTATAATGTGGTAGCGACATAAAAATTCCTCTGTTAATACGGGCAATGAGCTACAATTGCACTATTAAACCACTTTTGTCTGAATGAGCAAATGAGTCAAGCACAATCTTCCAATTCTAATATCCCTGAGACTGATTTCAATTTACTTGAAGATTCTGAGGATGCAGATAACCATACTTCAGAACCAACTGCAACACGTTTATCGTTGCAATTTCAATTGGATGAAACTTATATCGGCCTGCGTATCGACCAGATTGCTGCAATGGTCTGGAGTGACTTTTCTCGGGAAAAACTCAAGCAGTGGATTAAAGAGGGCAATTTATTGGTGAATGGTCAACCAGTTAAGCCCAAATTTAAAAGTGACGGTTTTGAAACATTAACACTCAATGTTGAGCTTGAATCACAGACCCGTAGCCTGCCGGAAGATATTCCGTTAAACATTGTATATGAAGATGATGACATTATTGTCATTAACAAGCCGGTGGGTATGGTGGTGCATCCGGGTGCAGGCAATACTTCAGGAACTCTGGTCAATGCCTTATTGCATCATTATCCGAAATCGTCTGAGCTGGCGCGCGCAGGTTTGGTACACCGAATCGACAAAGACACCAGTGGTTTATTGGTGGTGGCAAAAAACCTTGAGGCTCAGTTTGCTTTAAGTAAACAGCTGGAAAAGAAATCGGTGTATCGTCTGTATGATCTGGTGGTTTACGGCAATATTATTGCTGGTGGCACCATTGATGAACCGATTAAACGCCACCCGGTGGATCGTGTCAAAATGGCGGTATTGCCCGGCGGTAAAGATGCCATCACACACTACAACGTGAAAGAGCGTTTCCAGCATTTCACCCGTGTTCAGGCGCGTCTGGAAACTGGCCGTACTCATCAGATTCGTGTGCATTTTAGCTATTTAGGCTATGGCCTGCTTGGCGATCAGGTATATATGCCGCGTGTACGTTTGCCGGCAGGTGCATCGCAGCTCCTTGAAGATACTCTACGCGGTTTTAAGCGTCAGGCCTTGCATGCCGCTAAGCTCGGACTGGTTCATCCGCGTACCCATGAGGAAATGATGTTTGAAGCGCCGTGGCCAGAAGATTTCGCCCATCTGGTTGAAGTACTGCGTAGCGAAAACAAAGCGTATTAATTTTTCTATCTAGGCCGTCATCAGTATAAGGAATCGAGATGCAATTTGTCGCAGGACTTCCTCAAGGGGTATATGTGGGTCAGACCCGTGTCCATCATGATCAGGTTCAGCCATCTCTGCAGCCGGAACTGGCAGGTTTTAACCTGGCATTGCATGTAAATGATGAGGCTGCACGTGTCTACAAGCACCGCATTCAGCTGCTACAGGATTTTCAGCCTTTCGGTGTGGATAAAATCACCTGGATGAGCCAGACGCATAGCACGATTTGCCATACTATTAATGAGCAGCTCCCGTTTGAAGCACTGGTGGGAGATGGTCTGGTGACGCAGCGTAAAGCGCATGCCCTCATAATGATGACGGCAGACTGTTTGCCGGTGGTGCTGGTGAATGGGGAAGGAACTGAGGTTGCCAACCTGCATGCTGGCTGGCGGGGTCTGGCAGGTGGAATTATTGAAAATACCATTGCCAGTATGCAGTCCCGGCCGGTCTGGGCCTGGTTGGGGGCGGCCATCAGCCAGCCTTGCTTTGAAGTGGGTACAGAAGTGAAAGAGGCATTCTGTTCAAAATATCCTGAGCTGGACAGCGCATTTCAGGCGGGACAGCAGACCGAAAAATACTATGCCGACCTGTATGCAATTGCGCGTTACATCTTGCAGCAACACGGGATAATAACCGTTTTGGGCGGCGATCAGTGTTCTTATACTCAGGCCGATGAATACTTTTCCTATCGCCGTGAAGCCAAAACCGGGCGCATGGCAACATTCGTGTTTATGGCCTGAAACTGTTAAACTTGACTGAAATTACTGGTTTTTGATTGTTATGTCCCTATCTTCCAAATCTGTTGCGATTGTTTATCACAGTCCTTATGGACACACGGCTAAAGTGGCAAACTTTATTGCTGAAGGTGTGCAAAAGGCAAGTGTTCAGGTACATATGATGAATGTTGAGCAGATTGATTGGGAGTTACTGGATGCCAGTGATGCGATTGTTTTTGGCTGCCCCACCTATATGGGCAGTTTGACGGCGGCCATGAAACTGTTTATGGAGCAGTCGTCCAAACGCTGGGTAGCACGTAACTGGCAGGGGAAACTGGCTGCTGCATTTACCAATGGTGGTGGTTTAAGTGGTGACAAGCTTGCTGTTTTACAACAGATTAACCTGTTTGCGATGCAGCATGGCATGTTGTGGTCGGGTTTGCCTTTGATGCCGACCGGCCGTTCTGCAACAGACCTGAACCGCATGTCGAGCTTTTTAGGACTGATGACCCAGTCGGATAATGCACCAGTTGAAGTGACACCGCCAGAAGGGGATTTGCAGACTGCACTCTGGTTTGGGGAGTATATTGCCCTTACGCTAGCCAGATTACATAGCAAAGTTTAAAAGCATAAAAAAACCTCCGTACTAGGGAGGTTTTTTATTGACCGGGTTCAGCTCTTATTTATGAAATAAACGTGCTTTATCACGTTGCCAATCACGGTCTTTTTCAGTCGCACGCTTATCATGCAGCTGCTTACCTTTTACCAGGGCAATTTCCAGTTTGGCATTTGGCCCTTTCCAGTAGCAGGCCAATGGTACGCAAGCATAACCTTTCTGGTTAATCGCCCCCATCAGTTTTTCAATTTCACGGCGGTTCAATAACAGCTTGCGGGTACGTGTGGCTTCCGGCACGACATGCGTAGATGCACTGAGCAGAGGTTGAATTTGCGCCCCGAACAGGAAAGCCTCACCATTTTTAAAGGTGATATAGCTCTCTA
The DNA here is from genome assembly GCF_013343215.1 of Acinetobacter sp. 10FS3-1. Taxonomy (NCBI): domain Bacteria; kingdom Pseudomonadati; phylum Pseudomonadota; class Gammaproteobacteria; order Moraxellales; family Moraxellaceae; genus Acinetobacter; species Acinetobacter sp. 10FS3-1. Next base: position 2,191,488 of record NZ_CP039143.1, on the reverse strand, counting down.
CAATGGTCATACGGCCCGCACGTAAAGATTTGACTTCCCAGCCTTGTAAGGAAAGTCCAGCTTCAAATTTTTCTTCAATAAAATAATCATGACGGGCACGTTTGTTGAGTGCAATCGTTCCGCCGTTATTTTTTTTAACTACAGTTACTTTCGCCATAATCCGACACTTCCAAAGTTAAAGCTATTGTACCGTAACTTTTATTGAGTTGAAGAGTTTAAATTAGTGGAGTTTCTTCAACAAAAATCAAGATTTTGCTAAAATAGCGGCCTACATAACAAACAGAGTACAAATGGATGTCTAAAACTCGTGTGATATATCCGGGAACTTTTGATCCAGTTACCAATGGTCATATTGATTTGGTAACACGTGCATCAAGAATGTTTGATGAAGTTGTGGTGGCTATTGCCATTGGTCATCATAAAAATCCGGTATTTAGTCTGGAAGAGCGAGTTGAGCTAGCCAAACAGTCCTTAAGCCATTTGGACAATGTTGAATTTGTAGGATTTGACGGTTTGCTGGTGAATTTCTTCCGTGAACAGAAGGCAACAGCGGTATTACGCGGTTTACGTGCAGTGTCTGATTTTGAGTATGAATTTCAGCTAGCGAATATGAACCGTCAACTGGATGCTCATTTTGAAGCGGTATTTTTAACGCCTTCAGAGCAATATTCATTTATTTCATCCACATTGGTGCGTGAAATTGCTCGTTTAAGAGGGGATGTAACCAAATTTGTTCCACCAAATGTGGTTGCTGCCTTCGAGCGTAAACTTCAACAAGGTTGGTAGAGTGTCTTTATATATCACCGATGAATGTATCAATTGTGATGTCTGTGAACCTGTATGCCCGAATGAGGCAATTTATATGGGGGAACTCATTTATGAGATCAATCCTGATCTGTGTACCGAGTGCGTCGGACATCATGACAAACCGCAGTGCCAGTTATTCTGTCCCGTAGATTGTATTCCGCTTGATCCGAACCATGTAGAGACGCAGGAACAGCTACAGGCCAAGTATGAAAAACTGACTGCTCAAAAAACATCAAGCAATTAGTTGTCAGATTTGATACTATGCGGCTCGAAGTGAGCCAGACGATCGCTGCTGTGGAAATCTCCGTGATTGAAGCAGGGGAGGAAAGTCCGGGCTTCATAGGGCAAGGTGCCAGGTAACGCCTGGGCGGCGCGAGCCGACGGAAAGTGCAGCAGAGAGTAGACCGCCTTCATTGTGGTTCTGAGCAATCGGAACCGGAGGTAAGGGTGAAAGGGTGCGGTAAGAGCGCACCGCATGACTGGTAACAGTTCATGGCATGGTAAACCCCACCGGAAGCAAGACCAAATAGGGATCCGTTAGGCATGGCCCATGCTGGATCCGGGTAGGTCGCTTGAGCGTATGAGTGATTGTACGCCTAGAGGAATGATCGTTCTCGACAGAACCCGGCTTATCGGCTCACTTCAACAAATTTTGATCAAACAGTGCATTATGGGGTTGACGCTCTTTAAAGAAAATCTCATAATGCGCGCACAGTTTAAGGCTATGTAGCTCAGTTGGTTAGAGCACCGCACTCATAATGCGGGGGTCACAGGTTCAAGTCCCGTCATAGCCACCATATTCTGAAAAAACCCACTCCGATTGAGTGGGTTTTTTTATGTCTTAATTTTATTTTTGTTATTGTTAATATCTGAAATTGCAGATTTTAATACTTGTAAGCAGATTTTTGCTGTTTGTTCTCTAGGAGTGAATTTTTCAGTCATTTGCTGAAATGGGTGTATATAGTTTCTAAAATCTCTTAGCTCCTTACTAAATCTATAAGTATCTTTTTCAATAATTCCAATATCGTGAGCAACTTCAATAAAATTATTTAAAGTCCATTGATCAAATTTTTTTACACTGCCATCTTTTTTAGGGCTAATCGGTGATGTATTAAAAATTTGGGGATTCTGAGAGGCAAGATTCAAAAATAAACCTTCTAAAGTGCTGCCTGCCAATAAAACCACAGATAAAAATGCTTCCCCTTTAAATGCTTTCTCAATTTCTGACATTCGACTTTCAATAACTGGAACGAGTGTGGGTGTCAAGTTTATCGTTGCGAGATCTATCTTAAATTCATATTTGATAAAATCACGACCTAAATCCTGTGTACTTTCTTGAATTTGATCATCAATATTTATAGAATTAATTTGCTTAACAATAATTTCAGTGTTTGCACGAATTACTCGGTATTTATCGAATTGAAGATATTTATTAAAGTCAGCTATCAACTCATCGAGTCTTTTTAAGTTCTCCATATAGTTGATAGGAGTGAATAAATTTTGAATGCAGGTAATGATTTTAGGAGTATTGTTAATTTGAGATAAGCGTTGATCTGTATATAACCATCTTGAAGGGAAACCTTGTCCATACTTTCTTAAATAGTCATTCCCATAGACATCTTCATAATCAAAAGTAGCGAAGAAATCTATAATTTTAGGTCCTGATCTATATTCAGTTATTTCATTGATCAGATCACGAAGCTTTTCAAGTGTCTTAGGTGAAAGAAGCATATTTGTCGGATTTTATTTAATGTAAGATAAATATAAGTCTTAGTTTAAATTTTGTACATAATTGAAAAGGTTATTCACATCATCCGTCTGCAATTGTTCACGCATTTTTAAAAACTGCTTTTCATCTAAGTCATAAAGCTTAAGAGAAAGCAGTTTTTCTATATCTTCTTGTGGAAAACGATATTTAATAATTTTGGCAGGTACACCACCGACGATCGCATAAGGTGGCACGTCTTGGGTGACGACCGCACCTGTGGCAACGATAGCACCTTCACCGAGTGTCACGCCTTGCATAATCATGGCACGTGAACCAACCCAGCAGCCATTACCAATGATAGTGTCACCTGCCGGTACAAAACTGCGAGTATCGAAAGGAAATGCTGATATCCAGTCAGTACGGTGCAACTGGTTGCCACCCATCATGATCACGCATTCGGCGCCAAAACAGACGAAATTACCAATATAAAGCTGATCAATCGGCTTCTCAGGTGTCGAGGGCTTGTCATGCAAATAGCGAACCACGCAACGTTCAAAGCCCTGATCCCAATAGGCTGAGTAATAACTATAATTCCCCTTAATGTGAATATTCGGATTCTTCACCGTTTTGGAAATAAACTCGAATTCGCACCAATGCTTTACCGGGGAATTAACTAAACATTCAGACATGAAATTTACAGACTTAATAATTTCAAACCCATTATAACTGAGTTTGGTTTAAATGCTGAAAAGCTTCTATTGCACGTACTCGACTACTTTTTAAATCAACAATAGGGCGTGGATAATCCAGATCTGGATTTGGACTTTTTGCATAAGGTTCATGAATTTGTTTGGCATCTAGATGCGCGATCTCAGGTACCCATTTACGAATATAATCACCGTTAGAGTCAAATTTTTGAGATTGGCTGACAGGATTAAAAATACGGAAATAGGGTACAGCATCAGTTCCTGTAGATGCACACCATTGCCATCCACCATTATTTGCAGCCAAATCACCATCTATTAAATGTTGCATAAACCATGCTTCACCATGACGCCAATCAATTAATAGATTCTTCGATAAAAACATCGCACAGATCATGCGAACGCGATTATGCATCCAACCTGTAGCGAGTAGTTGCCGCATGCCGGCATCCACAATAGGGATGCCTGTCTGTCCTTGCTGCCAAGCATGTAAATCTTCAGGTGCATGTCTCCATTGAATACGCTGAGTATCTTGTTTAAAGGGCAAAGACATTGATACACGGGGAAATTCGAACAAGATATGTTGATAAAATTCACGCCATAGGAGTTCATCTAACCATATTTGCTGACCTTGATTGTCAAAATGAAGATAACCTGTATGACCAAATAATGCTGCTAAACATTGGCGAATAGACAGGATTCCAGTGTTCAAATAAGCAGCAAGTTGGCTTGTACTATTGAGTGCAGGAAAATCTCGTTCTAAGTGGTAATGGCTGACTCGATGCTTAATAAAATCATCTAATATACTCCAGGCATGATGTTCTCCAACTTGCCAAAGTGTTTGTTGTTCTTGTGAGATGTGCTGATCTGGATAAATCGCTTCAAAACTGGGCAAGAGGCGTGAAAAATCCTCATGAGGTGCTATTGGGGGCTGTGCCTCAATAGTTGGGTAACAAGTGGGAATACTGATACTTAACTGTTCGTAGCACTGTTTTTTTAATGCACCAAAAACCTGGTAGGGCTGTCCGCTTTTATTGCGTATATTTCCGACCATAAAAAGCGTTCGATCATGATACAATTCAAAACCTATCCCATTCAATTCAAGGAGTTTCTGTGCTTGAGTATCTCTTTTTAATTCATTGATACCTAATTCAATATTGGCATGTACATTTTGAATGTGATGTGTTTTACAAAGCTTTAGAAGTTGTTGTGGTAGATCTTTCCAGAGCGGGGTGATGAGGTGAATAAGAGGAATATTTAACTGAGCAAGTTCGTTTTTGAGTTGCTGGAGTTGTCTAAGATAAAAATCAATTTTAATTGGAGCATCTTGATGTTGTTGCCACTGAGTGGGTGATAAAACCACCAGTGCAATGCATTCACCCGCTTGGCGAGCATGCCAAAGTGCCGTGTGATCATGAATTCTTAAATCTTGTCTAAACCAAATAAGTTGCATGCTAAGTCTGGAATCAGTTGTATTGAATATTGAAAAAGCATAAACATTTTTAATTGATTTCTATAGTGTTTAATGGTGAATTTAGAATAAAAAGCCCCTCAATCGAGGGGCTTTTTATTCAATCGTCTTAAATCTTAAAGATATTCGACTTTTACTATTTCGTATTCCACTTCGCCTTGTGGGGTTACGATTTTTACATCATCGCCTTCATTTTTACCTAAAAGGCCACGTGCAATCGGCGAGTTGACAGAGATTTTATTAATCTTAAAGTCTGCCTCGTCATCCCCTACGATTTTATAGGTTTTTTGTTCTTCAGTGTCCAGGTTTTCAATCGTTACCGTGACACCAAAAACTACACGCCCATTTTGCTCAAGCTCCTTGACATCAATCACCAGGCAAGCACCAAGTTTACCTTCGATATCCTGAATGCGGCCTTCACAGAAACCTTGCTGCTCACGTGCAGCATGATATTCCGCATTTTCTTTTAAGTCGCCATGTTCACGTGCTTCCGCAATCGCTGCAGTAATACGTGGACGGTCTACAGTTTTCAGTTGATGTAATTCTTTCTCTAAGGCTTCTTTGCCTTCGGGAGTCATAGGATAACGTTGCATAGTTGTCCCTCATTAATTAAAAAAAATAAAGTCTAGAAATGAAAAAAGCCCGCCACCAAGAAGGTGACGGGACTTCTCAGTAACGAATTAACCTACTGTTTGTAAGTCTTGCAAACGATATACATCCATTGGCAATTTAATAGCGAGAGCTTGGCATACAGCGTCAGCACCGTTCAGGGTCGTGGTGTGATACACCTTGCCTTGCAGTGCAGAACGGCGGATTGAGAATGAATCCTGCTGAGCTTGCTTCCCTTCAGTGGTATTGATAATGAGGTGAATTTCGCCATTTTTCAAGCGGTCCACAATATTTGGACGGCCTTCGGTTACTTTATTCACACGCTCACATTCAATACCGGCCGCTTTAATGACGTCATAAGTACCGCCAGTTGCGATAATTTTGAAGCCAAAATCAGCAAGTTGCTTCGCAATACCTGCTGCACGCGGTTTATCGGAATCACGTACAGAGATGAAAGCATGTTTGATTTCACCTTCGGTTGGCAGGCCTGGTAAACGGTCATTTGAGCCTAATACAGCTTTATAGAACGCTTCTCCAAATGTTTTGCCTACACCCATCACTTCACCTGTCGATTTCATCTCAGGGCCAAGGATCGGGTCAACACCCGGGAACTTGTTGAATGGGAATACCGCTTCTTTCACAGCAAAGTGAGTCGGGATAATTTCTTTAGTAAATCCTTGAGATTCTAAAGATTGACCCGCCATACAACGTGCAGCAACTTTCGCTAAAGAATCGCCGATACACTTAGAAACAAACGGCACAGTACGTGATGCACGTGGGTTCACTTCCAGAATGTAAACATCTTCACCTTTTACAGCAAACTGAACGTTCATCAGACCGATTACGCCAAGTTCTTTGGCCATAGCCACAGTTTGACGGCGCATTTCATCCTGTACGTCTTTGGATAAAGAATATGGAGGAATCGAACATGCAGAGTCACCCGAGTGAATACCAGCCTGCTCAATGTGCTGCATGATCCCACCAATCACCACGTCTTTACCATCAGATACGCAGTCTACGTCAACTTCAATCGCATCGTCGAGGAAGCGGTCAAGCAGGACAGGGGCATCGTTAGAGGCTTGAACTGCATCACGAAGGTAGCGTTTCAGCTCTTCTTCGTTATATACGATTTCCATCGCACGGCCACCCAGTACATAAGATGGACGTACAACCAGCGGGTAGCCTACTTTCGCTGCTTCCGCGATACCTTCTTCAGCAGATTTAACAATGCTGTTATTTGGCTGACGAAGTTGCAGACGTTGAATCATTTGCTGGAAACGTTCACGGTCTTCTGCACGGTCAATCGCATCTGGAGAGGTACCGATAATTGGTGCACCTGCTTCTTCTAAAGCACGAGCCAATTTCAATGGAGTTTGACCGCCATACTGTACGATAATGCCTTTAGGCTTTTCAGTACGTACGATTTCAAGTACATCTTCCAATGTAATCGGTTCAAAGTACAAACGGTCTGAAGTGTCGTAATCGGTAGATACTGTTTCAGGGTTACAGTTCACCATAATGGTTTCATAGCCGTCTTCACGCATGGCAAGCGCAGCGTGTACACAGCAATAATCGAACTCGATCCCTTGACCAATACGGTTCGGACCGCCACCAATCACCATGATCTTGTCTTTGCTTGATGGATTTGATTCACACTCTTCATCGTAAGTTGAATACATGTACGCTGTATCAGATTCAAACTCTGCTGCACAAGTATCGACACGTTTGTAAACTGGCGTTACACCCAGGTTCCAGCGGTGCTTACGGAATTGTTTTTGTGAAATACCCATCAGGTTCGCGATGCGCAGGTCAGATAAACCTTTGCGTTTGAACGAACGGATGTTGTCTGCATTTAAATCGCCAAAACCTAAAGTTTTGATTTCATTTTCAGTCTTAACGATGTCTTCAATCTGGATCAGGAACCAGCGGTCAATCTTGGTGGCTTCAAAGATATCATCTAAGCTAAAGCCATGACGGAACGCATCAGCCACATACCAGATACGCTCTGGACCCGGCACTTTAAGTTCCTGCAGAATCTTCTCGCGTGCGCCTTCAGTGCCCAGGGCAATTTGTTCGTCAAAACCACATGAACCTACTTCAAGACCGCGAAGCGCTTTGTTCACAGATTCCTGGAAGTTACGGCCGATTGCCATCACTTCACCCACCGACTTCATCTGGGTGGTCAGCGTTGCGTCAGCTTGTGGGAATTTCTCGAAGTTAAAACGTGGAACTTTGGTAACCACGTAGTCAATTGAAGGCTCGAATGACGCAGGAGTTGTACCGCCGGTGATGTCATTTTTCAGTTCATCCAGGGTATAACCCACAGCCAGTTTCGCTGCAATTTTCGCAATCGGGAAACCAGTGGCTTTAGAGGCAAGGGCAGATGAGCGTGATACGCGCGGGTTCATCTCGATGATCACCATACGGCCATCTTCGGGGTTGATCCCGAACTGAACGTTAGAACCACCTGTTTCTACACCGATTTCGCGAAGAACCGCTAAAGATGCATTACGCATCAATTGGTATTCTTTGTCAGTCAATGTTTGCGCAGGTGCAACAGTGATGGAGTCACCAGTGTGTACACCCATTGGGTCAAAGTTTTCAATCGAACATACGATGATACAGTTGTCGTTTTTGTCACGAACAACTTCCATTTCGTATTCTTTCCAGCCAATTAAAGATTCATCAATCAATAACTGTTTGGTTGGAGAAAGATCGAAACCACGTTCACAGATTTCAAGGAATTCTTCACGATTATACGCAATACCACCGCCTGAACCACCCATGGTGAAAGATGGACGGATAATGACAGGGAAACCGAAACGTGCTTGAATTTCCAGCGCTTCTTCCATTGATTCAGCAATGGCCGCTTTTGGACACTCAAGACCGATTTTGCGCATTGCCTGGTCGAAGAGTTTGCGGTCTTCGGCTTTTTCAATGGCTTCTTTGCTCGCCCCGATCAGTTCAACATTGTATTTTTCTAAAATACCGTTGGCATCCAGTGCAAGTGCGCAGTTCAATGCAGTTTGACCGCCCATGGTAGGCAGGACTGCATCTGGACGTTCTTTTTCAATGATGGCTGCAACCGTTTGCCAAGTAATTGGCTCGATATAGGTTGCATCCGCCATTGCTGGGTCAGTCATAATAGTCGCAGGGTTCGAGTTAACCAAAATAACACGGTAACCTTCTTCACGCAGCGCTTTACATGCTTGAGCACCTGAATAGTCAAACTCACAGGCTTGACCGATAACAATAGGACCAGCACCAATAATTAAGATGCTTTTAATATCCGTACGCTTTGGCATTATTTGCTCCTTAATTACTTCTTAGATGCTTCGATAAGTTCGATGAAATGGTCGAACAATGGCGCGCTGTCATGCGGACCAGAGCTTGCTTCAGGGTGCCCCTGGAAGCTGAACGCAGGTTTGTCTGTACGATGAATCCCTTGCAGGGTTTGATCGAACAAAGATTTGTGCGTTGCTTTAAGGTTGGCCGGCAAGCTTTCGCCATCTACCGCGAAGCCGTGGTTCTGTGAAGTAATCATCACTGTACCATCTTCAAGATTTTGTACAGGATGGTTGGCACCGTGGTGACCGTGAGGCATTTTCACCGTTTTAGCACCTGAGGCAAGCGCAAGAATCTGGTGGCCTAAGCAAATTCCAAATACCGGAATGTTGCGCGCATCTTCTACAATTGTTTTTACAGCTTCAATTGCATAGTCACATGCTGCCGGATCGCCAGGGCCGTTTGACAGGAATACGCCATCTGGATTCAGAGCAAGGACTTTTTCTGCAGGAGTTTGTGCAGGAACTACAGTCAATTTACAACCGTGATCTGCAAGCATACGTAGGATGTTGGTTTTGACACCGTAATCGTATGCAACAACATGGAATTTAAGTTCTGGTTGAGAGAAGCCTTTACCCAGCTCCCAAGAGCCTTCAGTCCACTCAAACCCTTCAGGGTCACAGCATTCTTTTGCAAGGTCTAAACCAGTTAAACCACCAAAAGCACGTGCTTTTTCTAATGCTTCTTCTTCAGTGATATTTTCGCCAGCAAGGATACAGCCACTTTGTGTGCCTTTAGAGCGCAGAATACGTGTCAATTTACGTGTATCGATGTCTGCGATAGCTACAATGTTATGTTGTTTTAGATAATCACCAAGTGATTGCTCTGCACGGAAGTTACTATGCAATAAAGGCAAGTCACGAATGATCAATCCGTTGGCCCATACTTTATGAATTCGACCTGACTCAGTGTCTTCATCATTACAGCCTGTATTACCAATATGTGGGTAAGTTAGGGTGACAAGCTGCTGTGCATAACTCGGGTCAGTCAAAATTTCTTGATAGCCAGTCATGGCAGTGTTGAAAACGACTTCGCCAGTCGTACTACCCGATGCACCGATTGAGGTACCTTTAAAGATAGTACCGTCGGCTAGGGCTAAAATTGCTGGGGTGCTCAAACCAAAGCTCCTGAAATTTAGGCTGTAAAAAAGCGAGAAGACGAAAAAAAAGGAAGGCTGCTTTAAAACCCACCCTCCCTATGTCTGCTCGCTTGAACTTAACACGGCATTATACGCAGAAACAGTTTCCAAGTCCAATAGCTTTGGTACGAAAGTGTAAGATAAATCCCTTGCTTTTTATTATGAAGTCTGTTTTTTGACAGTGTTAGAAAAATGTAAGCGAGTTGGCATTGTCTGACAAATCAGATTCTAAGTTTGATCAAATCCACATAATATTGCCGGGTCATAATAAAAACAGGAACAAGATTCATGACTACAGCATCCAAAACCACCAATTCCAAGAAGCCGTTAAACAAAGTCGTTGCTGCAACTGCAGAGCAACTGGAAAAGGCCACAGTGGAAGCCAAGGAACAGGCGCTTGAAAGTATCGGGCAAAGTAAAGAAAAGCTGGAAGTTGAAGCGAAGCAGTTAAGCGATACGGTTCAGGAACAGTTACGTCAATTTAGTCAGGATGTGCTTCAGCGTGTTGATAGCATAAAGGAGCAATGGTTTGGCTCACAAAAAGAACTGAAGAACTTTATCAAGATCGAATTTACTGCGGTACTTGAAGACTTATCCAGTCTGGGTAAAGAGTTTAAACAGGATGTCACGCAGATTTCCAGCAAACATAAAGAGCTTTTAACGGGCACCTTGAAACGTTCTAAAGACAGTACAATTGAAGTCCTGAAGAAAGTAAAACTGGTGGTTAAAGAAAATAAGATTGCAGAACCAGCACAACCGGAATTGAAAATTGAAGAGTCTGATAAAAAGTCGGGGCTGGGAAGTTAAGCGATAAAGCAAGCATCATCTAATAAGATTAAGGGAGAGTATTTCAGTGTTCTCCTTTACATTTCGGTCAAGGCTTTATGAAAACATAACTAATCATATTGCTTTATTATCCTTTTAATTTTTTTGTTTTTTTCTAAAAGGATTCGAAATAACAAAACCTCTTTTTTCTACAAAACAGTAAATTTCAGATATTTCAGAAACGCTTCAATAACTTAATTTTAAAGAATTATCATTTAAATAAGTTTTTATAGGGCTAATCATCAAAAAAATGTGAGACTGAAGGCCTCACATTGATCTGACTTTTTGAACTGACGCCGTTGGCATTAAAATACATGCAACCAGTCACGTTTATTATGGAAATCCGCTTGCGGACTACTGTGCTGCATGGCATAGAACTGTGTGCCTTGAGTGGTGCTAAGCACAGCAGACAGGCCAATAAAGAGGTCAGACCACTTTAATTCATGGCTGGACATAAAGTCGGTCAGATCCAGACTGACATTCAGGCCATAATGAGTACGCTTGAGCTGATTTAACTCAATATCATTTGCTGCTTGAGGAGGCATGTCCTCTGGATAGCGATATTCTTCAAATTGATAGGCCTGCCAGGCTTGAGAAGGAGAGAGGTTAATTTCACGATAGAAATCCTCATCCCGAACCCCGATAAAAATTTCAAAGCAGGTCTGCTCCCATAAGAAATCCTGACGTGGATGGGCTGCCACTAAATCTGGCCACAATACATACTGGTTTGGATCACTCAACCAGAAACCCACATTCAAGCTACATGGGTTTTGCGGTTCAATAGCTCCCACCAGAGAGATAGCCTGAAAACGGCGATCAAAAGCGCTTAGTTCATAACTCGCCATAATAGATGTTGTGCTTAGTTAGACAGATGAGCAAAACGGACAAGATTCGACAGTTTCTGGTTTTGTTTTGGCGATTTTCTGTAAATTAGGGCAATTTTACCAATGGTTTGTACCAATTCAGCACTCGTAACATCGACCAACTCGACAATCATTGCAGCACGCGCTTCACGGTCTTCTGCAACCACTTTAACCTTAATCAGTTCATGATCATTAAGGGCGCGGTTCAGCTCTTCAACCACAGATTCAGACAAGCCCTTGTCGCCCAGCATAACGACCGGGTTTAATGCATGTCCGATTTGACGCAAACGCTTACGTTCCTGAATAGATAAAGATGCCATGAGAGATAACCTGAATTTTAAAACGACTGAGTATAACAAAAGCAAAGAATAAACGCTGTAAATTCTAAGGAAATTATCAAGGACAAGAGGCTGGTATTTCGGCAGCTAAACTGAGATTTAGATACACATGTATACTGCAAAAACTGTGTTTTTCACGTACAATCCCAAATTGGAAGTTTTTTTTATTTAGAGAGTTATGGCAACACGCATTACCAATCAGAAGTTATCCAAAAGTAGTCGTGCGTGGATGAGAGAGCATCTAGATGACTTTTATGTGAAGAAAGCACAAAAAGAAGGTTATCGTGCTCGTGCTGCATACAAGCTGCTTGAGATTCAGGAAAAATACAACATCATCAAACCTGGCATGACAGTAGTGGATTTGGGGGCTGCACCCGGAAGCTGGTCGCAAATCGCCGGTAAACTGGTGGGTGATAAAGGTCTGGTGATTGCATCGGATATTCTGGAAATGGACGCGCTTCCCGATGTGACCTTCTTGCAAGGCGATTTCCGTGAGCAAGAAGTATTCGATAAATTGTTAAATATTTTAAACGGACGCACAGTAGACGTTGTAATTTCGGATATGGCCCCCAATACATCAGGTAATAAGGCTGTAGATCAACCGCGTCAAATCTATTTATGTGAACTTGCTTTGGATTTTGCCAATAGAGTCTTGGGACCGAAAGGGCAGTTTATCGTCAAGGTATTCCAGGGTTCCGGCTTTGATGAATTCCGTAAAGAAGTCGTGAACAGTTTTGATGTATTGAAGACGGTTAAACCTGCTGCATCACGTGCCCGTTCTAAAGAAGTCTTTCTGGTGGGACAGGGTCGCAAGAAAGCTTTAAAATAAAGTTTACTTGCCAAGGCGTTAAAAATTGTGCATTTTGTACATTTTTACATTATTGCAAAACGATTTGCAGCATATTGATTAAGGTCACCCCTTGAGGGCAAGATCAAATTAGATTGGAATGGGAAATAAAGCTTTGAGCGATCTTTTTAAGAATGCCGTATTGTGGCTCGTGATACTGGGTGTGCTGGTGCTCATCTTCAGCAACGTCAGTGACCGCAATCAACCGACTACAATGAACTATTCAGAGTTCGTTGCCGCGGTCAATGCTGGCCAAATTAAACAAGTTACAATTGACGGCGAAAGGATTCGTGGCGAAAAATCAAACGGTTCAGAGTTTGAAAGTATTCGTCCGGCAGTTCAGGATCCTGAACTGATGCCAAGCCTGATTAAGAATAATGTGGTGGTTGAAGGTGAAGCACCTCAGCGCCAAGGTCTGCTCATGCAATTGCTAATTGCAAGTTTCCCTGTGCTTTTGATCATTCTGTTATTCATGTTCTTTATGCGCAACATGGGTGGTGGCGCAGGTGGCAAGAATGGCCCGATGAGCTTTGGTAAATCTAAAGCGAAAATGCTTTCTGAAGACCAGATCAAAGTGACCTTTTCTGATGTGGCTGGTTGTGATGAAGCCAAGCAAGAAGTAGTTGAAATTGTTGATTTTCTTAAAGATCCTGCAAAGTTCAAACGTCTTGGTGCGACCATTCCCAAAGGCGTATTGATGGTCGGTCCTCCGGGTACAGGTAAAACCCTGCTGGCCAAAGCAATTGCTGGTGAAGCCAAAGTTCCATTCTTTAGTATTTCAGGTTCTGACTTCGTTGAAATGTTTGTCGGTGTGGGTGCATCTCGTGTGCGTGACATGTTCGAACAGGCAAAACGTCATGCGCCATGTATTATTTTCATTGATGAGATTGATGCAGTCGGTCGTCACCGTGGTTCAGGTACGGGTGGCGGTCACGATGAACGTGAACAGACCCTGAACCAGATGCTGGTTGAGATGGATGGTTTCGAAGGTAATGAAGGCATTATCGTGATTGCTGCAACGAACCGTGCAGACGTGCTGGATAAAGCTTTACTGCGTCCGGGCCGTTTTGACCGTCAAGTGATGGTTGGCCTGCCAGACATTAAAGGTCGTGAACAAATTTTAAATGTTCACCTGAAAAAACTGCCTTCTACCACAGGGGTCGATGTCAAAGTGCTGGCGCGTGGTACACCGGGCTTCTCTGGTGCACAGCTGGCCAACCTGGTAAACGAAGCAGCATTATTTGCCGCACGCCGTAACAAAAACACGGTCGACATGCATGACTTTGAAGATGCCAAAGACAAGTTGTATATGGGGCCTGAGCGTAAATCGATGGTACTTCGTGAGGAAGAGCGTCGTGCAACGGCTTATCATGAAGCTGGTCATGCGATTGTGGCTGAAATGCTTCCAGGTACAGACCCGGTGCATAAGGTAACGATCATGCCGCGTGGCTGGGCGTTAGGTGTGACCTGGCAGTTGCCTGAACACGACCAGACCAGTCATTATAAAGACAAGATGCTGAATGAGCTTTCAATCCTGTTTGGTGGCCGTATTGCAGAAGAAGTCTTTATTAACCAGATGTCAACAGGTGCATCGAATGACTTTGAACGTGCAACTAAAATGGCACGTGCAATGGTGACCAAATACGGGATGTCTGACAAATTGGGCGTCATGGTCTATGAAGATGATTCACAGCAATCTTTCATGGGCAGTATTGGTAGTCGTACGATTTCTGAAGCTACCCAGCAACAGGTGGATACTGAAGTTCGCCGCATCATTGATGAGCAATACAAGGTTGCACGAGATATCCTTGAAAATAACAAAGATATCGCACATGCAATGGTGAAAGCCCTGCTGGAATGGGAAACGATTGATCGTGAACAGATTCGAGACATCATGGAAGGTCGTGAGCCTCAACCACCGAAGGTGTATGTTGCAGAAAACCCTGTAATTGATGTAACACCGAACGATGGTCCGATGACTCCTCCGCCATTACCAGCGAACTAAGTGAAAAATTAAAACCACCTTCGGGTGGTTTTTTTATAACTATAAAAATTGCTGCAAAGTAGGTTAAATTGCGGAGCTTATAAAAATAAAAGAGCTATAAAATCAACACGAATTTATTAGTCTCCAGTGGATACGGAGTACGATTAGAGCCTTTATCGAGCGCATATGGAGAATCTGAAACTTGCCTGTGCTGATGATAAATTGAGAGAGGTTTTTTATGCCTCTGCACCTTATCCAGAAACAGTTGAAGTCTATATTGAGAAAGCTTTAGTGCAGCAGGCGAGGGATGAAGGTCTAGCTTTTGCAGTGATTGATGAGCAGAGCAATCGAGCCATTGGTTCAATCAGTGATCATGATATTAAGCCAGAAATTCCTAGACTTGAGATTGGCTATACTTGGTATGCACAAAGATTTCAGGATACTCATGTCAATCCAGCCTGCAAATACTTATTGCTGAAACATGCCTTTGAAATCTTACAGGCTCAAGTGGTTGCGTTTAGAACTGATCATCTGAACTTGTGGAGTCAGGCAGCAATTCAGGTTTTAGGTGCTAGACAAGAGGGTGCCCTACGCTGTCATACCCTAAGAAAAGATGGCAAGACCATTCGTGATACGGTGATGTTTAGTACTCTTCAGAACGAATGGTTCGAGGTAAAAGCCAAACTAGAGCAGTTTTCAGAACATCATGCCTGATTCTTTTACAGGCCAGGCAGAACACAGCTTGCGTTGTCTGATAGAACATGGACAATAAGTCGCAAATTTATCATGGAGATTACACATGCAGCTGAAGCCGCTACGTCCACAAATCTGGAATTTTGGTCGTTTAACCCTGGATTTGTCTCAGCCGCAGGTAATGGGGATTTTAAATGTGACTCCAGATTCCTTTAGCGATGGCGGACGACACAACTCTAAAGATGCTGCACTCGTGCGGGCACTGGCTATGCTAGCAGAAGGTGCAACAGTTATTGATATTGGTGGGGAATCTACCCGTCCCGGTGCATCTGTAGTCACAGTAGAAGAAGAAATCCGTCGAGTGGTGCCGGTGGTTGAGGCACTGGCCAAACATGATGTGATTATCTCCATTGATACTTCAGAGCCAGAAGTGATTAAGGCTGCGGTCAAAGCAGGCGCACATATCTGGAATGATGTACGTGCGCTGACTCGTCCGCTGGCATTAGCAACTGCGGCAGAGTTGAATATCCCCGTGATTGTCATGCACATGCGTGGTGAGCCGACCACCATGAACAATCTAGATCAATATCAGGATGTCACTAAGGACGTCATGCGTGAACTGGGCCAGCGGGTTCAGGATGCTCTGGACGCGGGAGTTAGGCCTGAACATATCATGATTGATCCAGGCTTTGGCTTTGCTAAAAATGCCCAGCAAAATCTGAAATTACTTCAAGAGTTTTATAAACTGACTGAGATGGGCTATCCGATTTTATCGGCATTATCACGTAAACGTTTTATTGGAGCGGTATTGGACGCTACAGACCCAGAGCAGCGCGCAGTAGGCTCGGCAACCGCACATTTACTCAGTATCCAGCAAGGGGCCTGCATGGTGCGTGTCCATGATGTAAAAGCCACCGTAGACGCAATCAAGATCTGGCAGGCGATGCAGCAGGCAATTTAATAACTGGAAGACAGGTGGCCACAGCGGGCTGTTTGGCTTTTGATCAGCAATGTGTTATACAGCACGCTTATTTGACTATCATCTTTTAGAGTACCTGTAATGTTTGCAGATTTACTTCTCCCTATGTTCGATGATGAATATTATCCCGATATTCTGGTTGCTGAGGTTAAGCAGCACATTGAGCGTTTCGCTGAAAAAGTGTCAAAGTCCGGTTTGACTGAGCAAGAGGTATATCCACTTGCACATCTTGCGGTTGCTGAAATTAATGCCATGAAGCCGCAGTTTGAAGATCTGGATTCTTCTCTGGATGGTACGGCTGCAGATTATATTGCAGAAGCCATGATGATGGTGGTACAGGAGCTTGGTCTGTTTGATCTCGAGGTGGAAGAGCTGGTCGCTAACCGTGAATGGTAACACCCAATCATTTCAAGCCCTGTAAATACAGGGCTTTTTTATGTGTTCTTAAAATAGTCTTTAAAGCTGGTGAAGCGGATACGCTGAAGAAGTTGCTGTTCTTCCTGCATGCAGCGTATATGAAGGCTTTTATAATAGGCGGGCAGATCAGGTTGATCGGGGACATATTGTGGAGACTGAGAACGCGATTGCTGATAGGCCCAGAAGGCGAGCTGGCGAAGTTTTTGCAGTCGAACCTGATCCAGAACGCTTGTATTAGGCTTAAAAAACGGCTCTAAAATAGTAGCTCCACCTAATAAAACCGAAACCAGCAGCATACTCAGAATAACCAGCCAGTCTGAATGAATCAGATAAAGGTTAACTAGAAGACCCAAGAAGATTGGAATGTGCAGATACAGACAGTGCTGTAGATGTGCGGCATAGACTTTGGAACTGAACTTGGCCTGATACTGGATATAGGCCATATAAGGGTAAAATAGCGTAATGAGCAGCATCAAACTCATGTTAAAGGCTGCTTGGGCTTCATGAAAGAAATAATATTCCAAAGCAATTGAACCCAGACTGCAAAGCAGACAAATCAGCAGCGATAGCAGATTAAGGGCAATCACAAACTGGATTTTTTGTAGCGTACTAAACTTGAAGCGGCTGTAATGCAGTTTCAGAAAAAAAGCATCGGGATGCTGTAATTGTAATCTGGCGAAATTGAATGATTTTAATTCTGACATGAAGATTTCGGGTGGCAAAGAAAATTCAGGCACAAAAAAACCAGCTTAATGCTGGATTTTTTTATTGCACCATTTTAACCAGAATTAAAATGGTGCCCGAGGCCAGACTCGAACTGGCACGCTTTGTGGGCGGGGGATTTTAAATCCCCTGTGTCTACCGATTTCACCACTCGGGCATGTGCGCAATCATAGAGGACGAAATAAAGCTTGGCAAGCAAATTTCTCTACGAATGCTTTATTTTCAATCAGTTTTGCGACTTAAGATGTGAATCATCTCTCATGAACCCGAATAAATTCCATCACTGAAGCTTGGCCTTGTAAAAAGCTGATTTAAAACAACTGGAGAGGATCAGGCTTAGTGCCGCTCATTCAGATAGGTCTCTATATCGAGATATTTAAGCGTTTTGCAGTACTCATATTCAGACTTGAGCAAACGGGTATAAAGCTCGGCATAGCACTCGAGCTGCTGTTTGCGTTGCTTATATTGTGGGTGATCTTTAGCAGAAAAAATTAATTGCAGGCGCAGGGCAACGGTTTGACGATAAGCCCAGAAACACGCGCGGCGGAGTTGTTGCAATTGATAATATTCATGGTTTTGGGTACTGCTACGAAACAGGTTTTCTTTATAAATACGCACAAATCCAACGCTTAGACCAAAAAAGAACAAGCCCCACATGACCCATTCATTTTCCAGAACTAGTAGATTTAAACCTTCTAAAATAATGACCACTGTCAACTTGAGTGGAGCATAGCGCAAGACATGATAAAGAGAATAAGAAGAATGTTTGACCTGCTTGAGGATGAAAGGCACCACCAGCATCAGAAAGAGCAGGATTATCAAGATAGCTGTGCTTTGCGTCTGAAAGGCAGACAGTTTTGGAAATGAGAGCTGCAAAAAATCCCGTAACAACAGGCAGACCGGTATAAAAATCATGCCGGCCAGAATCCAGGAAATTATTGCCTTGCGATCTTCTAGCAATATACCGTGTGTCTTGAGTTGGCTATAGAACAGATAATTTCTTTTAAAGGCAGCGGGATAAAGTAATTGCAGTTGCTGTAACAGAAGACTGACCTGTTCGGTGCGCATTATGAAACCAGAATTGCGGAAGAGACTGGCCCTACTATAGAGGATCTGTCCAAGAATGATAGGCTCAACAAAATTTTTAGACTTATCGGCACTGACAGCACAAGATTTTAGTTTTTTAGTTAGGATTTATGCGAAAATAGTCAATTAAAGATTATTTTTAAGGACAGTGTATGACTGATCAATCTCCTGAGGCTTTAAGCGACATCGAAATTCTAGACATTCTTCAAAGTATGAAGAATGATGAACTCGATACTGAAGCATTAGAAGTCATTCGTCAGGGTGGTAAAGCGGGTCGTCAGGAAGCGCACAAACAGGCATTGGTCGCCCTGCATCAGTCATTTGAAGCGAAATTCGTGGAAGCCGTTGCACTGGCCTTGCACTTAAATGAAGCTCAGATTAAAAAGATTCGCTATAAGAAAGACCGTATCCGCATTTTAAAAGCACGCGGGATTGATTATCTGGCAATTGATGGCGCAGAAACTGCTTTTGTACTGGCCCAGATTGCACAGGCGATTGCCCGTGAAGATGCTATTGTCACACATGACCTGCATAATATTTTTCCGTTCTGGAAAGAAGGCTGGCCAATGGTACAGTACGATAATGCCTATAAGATTTTGCAAGACGATATTCAGATTCACTATCAGGCCGTGTTAGATGTTTTACTGACTAAAGTTTAAAGCCTGATAGATTTGGGGGTGTTAACACTTCATCTATGCTTTGTTCTTGCGCATGGAGCTAAAACTTCTCAGATTTCGTTATAAAACTTGGCAATAGTCTCGCTGTTTTCCTCGTTTCATGCATCATCTGCTCAGTTTTAGCTCTTATAGCGCAATCCATTTATGCAATGGCAATAGACCCTGATTAAAGCACCAAGAGCGGTGCTTTTTTTAATCATGAAAAAACAAAGACAAGAGCCAGCGGATTGGGAAAGTAAATACTCGCCACCAGCTATAAAGCGGCCAATAAAGATAGTTGCCAAAGTTGAGGGTGGCATCAAAACCATACCGTCTTTTCTCAAAAGGATAGGGAGTCATAAGTACGGTCATGCACAGCATGCCAATGGCAGCCAACAGCAATAAAGGATTCTGCTGTTTGGCAAAAAAGAAATATAAAAGATAAAGGGCGGAATAAAAAGCCAGACAGGCCAGAAGGGCAATAAAATTCATTTTATACGCTGATTATTTTTGTATTTGAAGTGACAGGAATCAGATTACTCTGATTCCTGTGGGGATTCATCTTTAATTTCTAACATACGGGTCACCAAAAGCTGGTCAATTTTAAAATGGTCAACATCTACCACTTCAAACTTATAACCAGCATGCAGGACGACATCGGCAGGACGAGGAATCTTACGCAACTTAAACATCATAAAACCGGCCAGAGTCTCATAGTTGTCCTGATCCGGCATTTCATTGATTTCTAACGCATGTTTCATGTCTTCAATAGGCGTACTGCCATCAATCAGCCAGGAATTACTATCGCGCTTGATAATCTGCTGGTCGCCTTCCAGAGGAGTGACCCAGTCTCCCATCACGGTAATCATGACATCGGACAGGGTAATCACGCCGACCACCAAGGCATATTCATTGATAACCACAGCAAATTTTTCTTTGGTAGAACGAAAACGGTCCAGCAGTTCAGACAGGGTCAATGTATCTGGAATAGTCAATACATTACGAATCGTGGATTCATTCAGCTGGTTGATTTTTTGGTTATTTAAAATCCGCACCAAAATATCTTTGGCATCTACATAACCAATTACTTCATCGATATGTTCATTACAGACCAGAAACTTGGAATAAGGATATTCAGCCAGCTTTTGGCGGATACTGTCCTCAGTTTCGTTTAAGGTGAAATACACCACATTTTCACGCGTGGTCATACTTGAAGGCACATTACGCTCTTCAAGCTCAAACACATTTTCAATGAAATGATGTTCCTGCTTTTGTAAGACGCCAGCTTGTGCACCTGCATCCATTACCGCTGAAATATCATCAAAGGTAATATTGTCATCACGCACAGTATTGACCTTAAACAGGCGAAACAGCATGTTAGCAATGACATTGATAAACCAGGCAAGCGGTTTACAGACCAAGATAAAGACCTGAATCGGGTTAATGACCGAAACGGCAATTTTTTCAGGCGCAATCATCGCCAGACGTTTGGGCATCAGGTCGGCAAATAAAATAAAAAGCGAGGTGACGATAGTAAATGACAGCGAGAAAGCAATGGTTTCTGCCCAGGGACCTTGATAAAAACGTGCAATAAACTCAATGATATAAGGGCGGAAAGCACCTTCCCCCAAAATACCGCCGAGAATAGCAACCGCATTTAAACCGATTTGAGAAGCGGCAAAAAAGTCAGCAGAATTTCCTTGTAAATCTAAAACTTTTTGAGCGCGATTATCTCCTGCTTCGGCCAAAATTTTCAGTTTGACTTTGCGGGCACCGGCGAGCGCGATTTCTGTTAAAGATAAAAAACCAGCCCCCGCGATCAGTATCAGGATAACCACGATGTTTTGAAAGAGGCTCACAAATTCACCTGTGGATTAGTATTATATTGGAATATTTTTAACACAAAAAAGACTTGAGAGGTAAACAGCAGCTCTCAAGTCCTTACAGTATAAGCTTAAAAAAGAAGAATTTAGACGCTATTCAATTTAATAGTGTGAAAATTGCGAATTATTCAGCATAAACTCGCGGTTTTCTTCTTCAATCATTTGACGTGCCACATACAGAATGAGCTGACGTAACCAGCGATGGGCCGGATGATGATGCAATAGAGGGCACCATGCCATTTTCAACTCAAACTCTGGAATATAAAAGGGCGGATCTTTAATCTGCAAGTTTTGATTTTTGGCTTGCAAGCGTGCAATCCGGCTAGGCAAGGTGGCGATCAAATCGACATTCGAGGCCAAAAGTGCTGGCATCTGATAATGTCGGGTAAACACGGAAATCTTACGTTTCTGGCCAATCCGTTCCAGCGCCTGATCAATCCAGCCCAAGCCGGCCTGTTTCTCTGGGTTAACCCCAAAGCCAACCCCCATCCCTGTTTTAGACACCCAGATATGTTGGGCATCCAGATAGCTTTTTAGATTTAAATTGCTGGCGGCCGGGTGTTTATTGTTCAGCAGACAGGAAAAACTGTCACGCCAAACCAGCACTTGGTGAAAACTTTGCGGGATTTCATTGAAACGGTTAATGGCCAGATCGACCTTACCCTGTTCCATGTCGCGGTAGGACACATCACTTGGGGTTAAAAAGTCGAGAACCACATTGGGTGCTTCTGAACGCAAGGCTTTGACTAAACGTGGAACCAGTGTAGCTTCTGCGTAGTCTGAGGTCATAATCCGGAATACGCGATTTGATGTATAAGGACGGAACTCGGTACGTGGCTCCAGAATCATCGATAAATCCGCCAGCGCATCGCGAATTCTTGGCTGTAATTCCAGCGCCCGTTCGGTCGGGGTCATGCCTTCAGACGAGCGAATCAGCAGGGGATCATTAAATAAATTGCGTAAACGACGTAAAATATTACTCATTGCTGGCTGGGTGACCCCCAGTTGTTCAGCAGCCCGAGTCACATTTTTTTCACGTAAAAGTACATCAAGATAAATTAATAAATTAAGATCGACCCGCTCCAGATTCATAAAATAAATACCGAAAATAAAATCATGAAATTATGTTGATTATGCCATAACAACCGGGGTTTGTGTGTGGAATTGAAGAAAAAAAGCCCAGCTGATTTTGATAAATCAAGCTGAATTTGCTGAAATTTTATCCATGCTTTTTCGGCACATTTTTTAATTTTATAGTGCTCAACGTGGCAAGAAACTGAATGGAGAATAGTCTAAAACAAAGTCAGGTATGTTGCACACTTTTAGCCTTAAAACCCGTAGCGTCAAGTCTGAGGTGGCTCAATCAATCTGTCGGCTGTATAAAAAATAACAGCGGTGAAGACCCGAATAGGACAGTTCAAATTCCCGAAAATGGCGGAATTTGCCATTTATATTACCTAAAATTTCCAAGTCCGACTTAAGTCGCATGGATAAAATTTAAACATGTTGGGTAATTTGTAAGCAAATTCTTATATATTAAAAATATTTAAAAACAATGTCTTATGTCTAGCATATTGAATTATCTTTAGACCTTTATCTATATATTTTTTAAATAAATAGTGAAGATTCTGGGAGAATATTGGATTAATTTTGACAAGCCCACTAATCTTTAGCTATCCCAACGGGGCGGCGAAAATCTAAACAGGTTGTTGAGGGTACGATTTTTGCTACTTGTTGTAGAAAAATCCTAATATTATTACAGGAAAAGATCATGACTACATACCAAACAGCGATTGATGCAATCCGCGAATTAAAAGCGAAATTCGGTAATACTTGGGCAGACATCAGTCCTGAAGATGCTGCGCGTATGCAAATGCAAAACCGTTTCAAAACTGGTTTAGACATTGCTAAATATACAGCGGCGATTATGCGTCGTGATATGGCTGAATATGATGCTGATCCTAGCAAATACACTCAGTCTCTGGGTTGCTGGCATGGTTTCATCGCACAACAAAAAATGATCGCGAACAAGAAATACTTCGGTACAACTTCTAAGCGTTATATCTACCTTTCTGGTTGGATGGTTGCTGCACTTCGTTCAGAATTCGGTCCTCTTCCTGATCAATCTATGCACGAAAAAACTTCGGTTCCTGCATTAATTGAAGAAATCTACACTTTCTTACGTCAAGCTGACGCAAAAGAATTAAACGATCTGTTCCGTGAACTTAAAAAGGCTCAAGAAGCTGGTGATACAGCTAAAGTTGCCGAAATCACTGCACAAATCGACAACTTCGAAACTCACGTTGTGCCAATCATTGCGGACATCGATGCTGGTTTCGGTAACGAAGAAGCAACTTACTTGCTTGCTAAAAAAATGATCGAAGCGGGTGCGTGTGCACTTCAAATCGAAAACCAGGTGTCTGACGCGAAACAATGTGGTCACCAAGCTGGTAAAGTAACTGTTCCACACGAAGACTTCATCGCTAAAATCCACGCGTTACGTTATGCGTTCCTGGAAATGGGTCTTGACGATGGTATTATCGTTGCGCGTACTGACTCTGAAGGCGCTGACTTGACTCAAAAAATCCCAGTGGTTAAAGAGCCAGGCGACATTGCTTCTCAATACATCAGCTACCTAGACACTCAAGAAATTGATATCTCTGAAGCTCAAGAAGACGAAATCCTGATCAAGCGTGATGGTAAATTACACCGTCCTAAGCGTCTAGCGTCTGGTCTGTACCAGTTCCGTGAAGGCACTCAAATTGACCGCGTTGTACTTGACTGTGTAACTAGCTTACAAAACGGTGCTGACCTTCTGTGGATCGAAACTGCAACGCCAAACGTTGAAGAAATCGCTCACATGGTTAACCGTGTTAAAGAAGTTGTTCCAAATGCGAAACTTGTTTATAACAACTCTCCATCGTTCAACTGGACTTTAAACTTCCGTCAACAAGCTTACGACCGTTGGGTTGCTGAAGGTAAAGACGTTTCTGCTTACGACCGTGCTAAGTTAATGAGCGCTGAGTACGACAACTCTGAATTGGCTGCTGATGCTGATGAGAAAGTACGTACATTCCAGGCAGATGCTTCTCGTGAAGCGGGTGTATTCCATCACTTGATTACACTTCCGACTTACCACACAGCTGCTCTTTCTACTCATGAGCTGGCTGAAGGTTACTTCGGTTCTGAAGGTATGTTGGCTTATGTTGCTGGCGTACAACGTAAAGAAATCCGTGGTGGTATCGCGTGTGTTAAACACCAAGCAATGGCAGGTTCTGACATCGGTGATGACCACAAAGAAATCTTCGCTGGTGACAACGCGCTTAAAGCGGGTGACGATGCGAAAAACACGATGAACCAATTCTCTGCATAAGCACTGAACTGATTCGAAAAAAACCCTGCTTATGCAGGGTTTTTTTTATGTCAAAAAAAATACAAACAAAAAAATAAAACGCTCTTTACAGCCTGCTTTTCAGGTATTCATTATTTCTTCATGATTGGGTGTTATCACAGCTTTTTGTGTTTAATTCTTGCATTCTCAAGCTATGTCATTGAATATCCATAAAGCTTGTTTATTTTGTGTACCTTCTTATCGTTCATCAAATCTGAAGTGATCCGGACTTATGTTGTCTAAATTTTTTATTCATCGTCCTATTTTTGCCGGTGTATTGGCCATAGTCGTGATGGCGATCGGGCTTTTTGCGGTGATGAATTTAGCTGTGGAACGATATCCTGACATTGCACCACCTCGGATCACTGTGGCGGCTACCTATACCGGTGCCTCTGCTGAAACGGTGGAGGAGAGTGTCACCCAAGTCTTAGAACAGCAAATCAAAGGGATTGATCATTTGCTGTACTTTAGTTCCAGTAGTGATTCTTCGGGACGAAGCCGGATCAGCATCAGTTTTGAAAATGGGACAGATCCGGATACCGCACAGGTGCAGGTGCAAAATGCCATTAACGGGGTCTTAAACCGCTTGCCGGAAGAGGTACAGCGTCAGGGAGTTAATGTCTTTAAGTCTCTGGGAGATACCCATATGGTCATCAGTCTGTATGACGAAAGTGGGCGCAGCAGCAATATCGAACTTTCGGACTATTTAATGACTCATCTGGAGCAGGATATTGCCCGGATTGATGGGGTGGGCGAGGTGGATGTTTTTGGTTCACAGTTCGCCATGCGGATTTGGCTACATCCGGCCAAACTCAAACAATATAGCCTGATGCCGAGCGATATACGGGCAGCAGTCGAAGCCCAGAATACCCAAGTGGCTGCCGGGGCGATAGGAGACCTGCCTACGGTCGAAGACCAGTATCTGAATGCCAAAGTCACCTCTGGCAGCCGTTTAAAAACGGTCGAAGAGTTTGAAAATATTATTGTGAAATCTGCTCAAGATGGCAGTTTTATCTATTTAAAAGATGTGGCGAGGGTAGAACTGGGAGCTGAAAATTATCAGTCTTATAGCACTAATAATGGTTTTCCATCGGCTGGTCTGGGAATTTCACTAGCCTCCGGGGCGAATGCCATTGCTACCTCACAACTGATCAAGGCCGAAATTTCCCGTATTGCCACACAATTACCCCCAGGCTATAAAATCGCCTATCCCCGGGATAATACGCCATTTGTGCAGGAGTCGATTAAGGAGGTTGTAAAAACCCTGATCGAAGCAGTCATCCTGGTGATTATAGTCATGTTTATTTTCCTGCAGAACTGGCGGGCAACCCTGATTCCTGCAATTACTGTGCCTGTGGTCATTTTGGGAACGATGGCGGTGTTATATGCGCTGGGGTTGAGCATCAATACTCTGACACTGTTTGCGATGGTGCTGGCGATTGGTCTACTGGTCGATGATGCGATTGTCGTGGTGGAAAATGTAGAGCGTCTGATGCACGAGCAGCAGCTGTCTGCCAAAGAGGCAGCTTTGGCATCCATGCAGGAAATCAGTGGTGCCCTAGTCGGGATTACTCTGGTGTTGACTGCGGTGTTTATTCCGATGGCATTCTTTGGGGGATCAACCGGCGTGATCTATCGTCAGTTTTCCATTACGTTGGTTGCTGCCATGTCGCTTTCCCTGATGGTGGCGCTCATCCTGACCCCGGCACTCTGCGCACTTATACTCAAGACGAATCCTCAACCTGTAAGATGGGCCAGCTGCTTTAACCAGAAACTCGACAATTTAAAAGATCGTTATGTGCATCTTTCCACCATGACCTTGCAACATAAAGCGATCTGTCTAGTGCTCTTTATCGGGTTGATTGGCATTTTTGCTCTATTTTACCGCGCTTTACCGACTAGCTTTTTGCCCAGTGAAGATCAGGGAATTCTGAGCCTGCAAATTCGCCTGCAGGAAGGTGCCCCTATGAAAAATACTATTCAAGTGGGTGAGCAGGTACGTCAATATTTTCTGGAACAGGAAAAAGCCAATATTAATCTGGTCATGATACGTTATGGTCGTAACTTCTCAGGTACCGGTCAGAACCTGGCGACCGGTTTTGTAGCCTTGAAGCATTGGGATGATCGTTCAGGGGGAGAAAATACCGCGCAGGCGATTCGTGAACGTGCCATGGCACATTTCCGTGATAATCCCAATGCTCAGATCAATATTAGTATGCCCGCATCGGTGAATGGTCTGGGACAAACCGACGGCCTGGATTTCTGGATTCGTGATATTAATGGCAATGGCCGTCAGTATCTGGAAGAGCAGTTCCAGAATATGCAGGCTAGTGCAGCTCAATATAGTAGCTTTGAAAATCTGGATAAGCGTTCCAATCCTGAAAAAGCCGAACTTAAAGTCAATATTGACCAGAAACAGGCCATGGCCAATGGTTTAAGCCAGTCAGCAATCAACAGCACGCTTTCAGCGGCCTGGGGCGGCAACTATATTAATGACTTTATTGATCGTGGCCGGATTAAACGGGTGATTATGCAGGGCGATGCAGAGTTTCGTTCCAAACCCGAAGATCTGGCACAATGGCATGTACGTAATGATCAGAACCAGATGATTCCATTCAGTAATTTTTCTAAGGTCGGCTGGAGTGGTGGCCCTGAGGTCGTCAACCGTTTTATGGGCTATACTGCACTGCAAATGGAAGCAGATATCAGCAAAGGTGCCAGTTCTGGTCAAGCCATGCAGGATGTAGAGCATCTGGTCGGTCAGCAAGAGGGTGTGGATGTGGTCTGGAGTGGTTTATCTTTTGAAGAAAAACAGTCCAATAACCAGGCGATCTGGCTTTATCTGGTCTCCGTTGGCTTTATTTTCCTGTGTCTGGCTGCTTTATATGAAAGCTGGAGTATTCCAACCGCGGTGATGTCAGCCATTCCTTTGGGGATTGGGGGGAATATTATTTTCAGCTCTCTGGCCGGTTTTCCAAATGATATCTATTTCCAGATTGCATTACTGACGACGATTGGCCTGTCCTGTAAAAATGCCATCCTGATTGTAGAGTTTGCTTCTTTGGCTCAGGATAAAGGAAAAACGGTGATCGAGGCTGCCCTAGAAGGAGCCTCCCTGCGTTTACGTCCGATTCTGATGACCTCGCTAGCATTTGGTGCCGGGATTATGCCATTGGTTTTTGCCTTCGGTGCTGGTGCGGTCAGCCGTCAGGAAATTGGAGTCAGTGTGCTGGGAGGCGTGATCTTCGGCACGGTACTGGTCCTGATCTTTACCCCATTTATGTATGTACTGATCCGCAGCCTGTTTCGTAAACACTCACCCGCCTAGTCATCTGTCTCATTCAAGCGAGCAAGAGTCTGAGCTGATCAGGCTCTTCTATTGTGCGCGGCAAAATTCTGATTTATCCGCTGTGATGAGAATCAGGTATTGCATGATTAATAATGAATATCCTGCTGATTTATCTTAGCCTTGGAAATAGGGAATACGCAGGACAGACCCGAACAATGACATGACGCATCAAGATTAAAAAAGAGAATTCCATGCCACAAATCGCCGAAAAAATACATCATGTGCAGCAACAGCTTCGCTCTGAGCATTATCAGGAAGCGATGGGCCTGTTAAATCTGTTAAATGTTGCAGATCAGGCGCGTATTCTGAAAGGATTGAAATTAGACGAGCAGGTGCAGATTCTGCAAGAGCTGGATGAGCCGCGCGGAGCATTTGAGTTTATGCCACTCAATCAACAGGTCAGCCTGGCCGAGCAACTGCCAGCAGCCATCATCATTCCTATTCTGAACACCATGAATCCGGATGACTTTGTCGATGTGTATAAGCGTTTAAGCTCGGAGTATCAGCAACAGTTGATGCCGCAACTGTCTGAAGACACCCGGCAGACCTTGAAGAATTTGGCGCTTTATCCAGAAGGCACTGCGGGGGCGCTGATGAGCTCCAGTTTTGTCAAGCTGCATCAGGATTTACGCATGGATGAGGCCATTCAGACCTTAAGAATGGTGGCCACTCCTCAGGAAACCATCTATCTGGTTTATATCGTAGATGAGCAGGAGCAGTTAATCGGGGTTATTTCTTTGCGGGAGATTATTCAGTCCGATCCACAAAAGACGATTGCAGAAGTCATGCACCGCGATGTTCTATATGCCCATTTCGAAGATGATCAGGAAAGTGTGGCGCGTGCTTTGGCCTATTATGATTTTATGGCTTTGCCGGTAGTGGATGAGCATAAACGGATTCTGGGAATTATCACTTATGATGATGCACTGGATATTGTAGAAGCTGAAACTACCGAGGATATCTTAAAGTCGGGTGCAGTTGAGCCTCTGGATGAACTCAGCCTGAAAACCGCACCGATTCTGACCTTGTATCAGAAGCGTGTATTCTGGCTGGTCGTGCTGATTTTTGGTAGCCTGCTCTCAGGAATTGGGATTGCACATTTTGAAGAGATTATTGCGGCCAATATCGTCTTGGTATTTTTTCTGCCGCTGCTGGTCGGGAGCGGCGGGAATGCCGGTTCTCAGTCGGCCACCTTGATGGTACGTGCGCTTGCCACGGATGATGTGGAATTTAAGGACTGGTTCAGTCTGCTCAGCCGGGAAATTCTGGTCGCTTTATGCCTGGGAATAACCATGGCTTTTGCAGTTTCGATTCTGGGCTATATTCGAGGAGATATGATGGTCGCTATTGTTCTGGCCATCAGTATGGTGGGAATTGTGGTGATGGGCTGCCTGATTGGGATGAGCCTGCCGTTTATTCTAAATCGCTTTAATATGGATCCGGCCAGTGCTTCGGCTCCCTTGGTCACCTCAATTTGTGATGCAACTGGTGTGGTAATCTATCTATTTGTAGCGTCAAAACTGCTGCTCTGATTGACAGATTTATATATCCTAGGCTTTAGCATACGGTATGCTCACGAAATAAATAGAAAATTTGGACCTAAACATGTCTGATTCTGACAGCAAGAAAGTCTTGACCCAACAGGAAGTCATCCGTCTGGAACGGGATCTGGCCAAATTCGCCAATCTGATGGATTCCCTGGTCAGGATTCCATTTACCAAACAGGGCGTAGGAGCAGATGCTGCCTTGAGTACAATTCCAGTCGCGGGCGATCTAGCCGGATTTGTCTTGACCTGTTATGCCATCTATAAAGCCAGGCAGGTTGGTGTACCGCGCAGCAAGTTAAATCCGGTCATGAAACTGGCTGTACTGGATGCCGTGGTCGGCTTTATTCCAGTAGTGGGCACCATCTTTGATATTTTCATACGCCCTAGCCGTAAGGCATTAGATGTTGTGCATGATCATATCAGGCAGGAATATCAGATCCTTAGCGACGATCATGTGGTGCATCCTTTTTTACATGAAAGTCTGGAGCGTAAACAGCAGCAGTCCAGGTTCTGGCGCAATCCTGTGGTGGCCTGGGTGTGGATTCATATTCCTGATCTGCTGGGGGCTTTATTCTTGATTTTGCTGACTGGTCTCATTGGATGGGGGAGTTTTGTATTGTATCAATGGATGAGCAGCTAAACTCCAAAGCTTTAAGATATGAATCAACGCACTTTAAAACGCCAGAAAAAAGCCTGCAGATGCAGACTTTTTTTAAATCAGGAACAACCGGTTGATTAAGGACAATCAAGCTGTTGTAGGGCCGCGACACGCTGTTCAATTGTCGGGTGCGTCTGGAAGAGAGCTGCAAGACTGAAACCCTGAGACTGACCTTCAGCAATGGCAAAGGCCTTCATCTCTTTTGGCATCGCATCCGGCATTTCTGATTCGGCCTGTAAACGTAATAAGGCTGAAATCATGGCCTGCTTGCCTGCAAGACGTGCACCCGCTTCATCAGCGCGGTATTCGCGATAGCGCGAGAACCACAACACGATGGCAGAAGCCAGAATACCAAAGACAATATCCAGAACGATGGTAATGACAAAATAACCAATCCCTGGAGCTTCGCCTTCTTCACGGCCAAAGAAAGTACGGTCGATGAAATCACCTGCCACACGAGCAAAGAACATCACGAACGCGTTCACTACACCCTGGATGAGCGCAAGTGTGACCATATCGCCATTGGCAACGTGACCGATTTCATGCGCCAGCACTGCACGTAGTTCGTCTTTGTTCATGCGTTCCAGCAAGCCTGTCGATACTGATACCAGCGCATCATTCTTGTTCCAGCCAGTTGCAAAGGCATTCGACTGATAAGACGGGAAAATTCCGACTTCTGGCATTTTAATACCAGCACGTTGAGACAGTTGCGCAACTTCTTGAAGTAACCATGCTTCTGCCTGATTACGTGGCGCATTCGGGTCAATCAGTTCAGTACCTGTGGTCTTTTTCGCCATCCATTTAGACATGAACAGGGAAATTAGGGAACCTACCATACCAAACACAAAACAGATGACTAACAGGTTGCCTAGATTCAAGCCACCCGCGCCATGGTAACTACCGACACCGAAGAGTGACAGAATAATGCCAGCTACAACCAGTACCGCGAGGTTGGTTAGCAAGAACAAACCAATCCGCATCATTGAGAAATCCTCTTATTATAGAAAAATAATCTGATTAGCAAATAAAATCATTGAACTCAATATGAGGTGGAATTATTAAAAATTCAAGAAAAAATTCGCAATCAGCTACAAAAAGTTAGCAGGAGTTTAGCCTGAATTACAGGCCATTTTCGAGCAAAAAAATCTTTATTATTAATCACTCAAATAGATTTTTGCTGCTGCTGAAGCATTTGCGGTGGCATAAGAGCCTATCGGAGCATCGGTATAGCTGCCATCGGCATTCACAATCACCTGACGTTGATATTGAGCAGCAGCCTGCATTGGGGCTGTATTGGTCGCAGGCGTAGTATAGTGGGCTGAACTGGCAATCACCCGGCCCTGATCGGCAGAAGCGGAATAACTGGCCTGTGAAACATGGACACCATTACTATATAAATTCTGATAACGGCTCGTTACCCGGCGAACATAGTCCTGAGTTTCACGGAAGGGAGGGACGCCCTTATATTTGGCGACATTGCCTTCACCGGCATTATAGCCGGCCAATGCCAGCGTGGTATTGCCATTAAAACGTTTCATCAGCCAAGCCAGGTATTTGGCACCTGCCATAATATTCTGGTGCGGATCATACGCATTGCTGACATTAAAGCGGCGTGCCGTAGCTGGCATCAGTTGCATCAGGCCTTGTGCTCCAACCGGAGAACGTGCATGCACATTAAAACCGGATTCGGTATGCATCACCGCTTTAATCAGACCTTCGGAAATACCATGGGTCTGTGCTGCCTGACGGATAATGGCATCAAAAGCATCTTTATTTTTACTATAGCTTGGTAAAACAGCAGCTTCGCTGTTGCCCCAGTTGCTATAACTGTGAATATTACTGTCTGGATAGTAGGTCTTCTTTTCGACCTGTAAATGATTATAACGGCTCTTTTTATTGGTCAATAAGGTACTGCCATTGCTGTCACGCAATTGATAGATCGTTTCACCGGCAGAGGCAAGTTGACTGCTCTGCAGGCAGACTACTGCACTAATCAGATGACACCCCAACCAAGATAGCTTTATTTTCATTGTTTATATTTGACAGATAATAAGCGAGTAAAGTTCAGGGGTGAGTTTAACAAAAAATTACGGAATGAACAGTATTCTGTGCTTTATTTCTAAACGAGTTTGTAAATGCAAGATCTGTTTGAGAGTTTATTCATCAAAAAAAATTTTTATTTAATTTAAAAGCCTAGGCTTGACAGGGGTAAGACATTGTTTTTTATGAAAAAATAAATTGATCAATAAGTGATCAATTTAAGGGGAAGCCTTAAATTTGGAGGCGGACAAGTTGTCAAGTCATTTTCAATCCACAAAGTTATCCACAGCTTTTGTGGACAACTGTGGAAAAGTGTAAAAGATAAGCACTTTGCTGGAAAAATGAACGCAAAAGTTTCGGCCTAGCTATTTAAATAAAGCATCAACATGAAGCTAGCATGACATTTGCAGGAAATTAAATTCTTTTGATGCGATATGCACCCGAATCGGCTAAAATTGCGCGGTATTTTTATTTATGGGTTAGTCTCGTCTATGTACTCGCCAGTTGAACCCGAGCAAGGATTTAATTTCAAACCTGAACCGCCAACCAGCTCTGCTTACTACCGTTTGTTGAAGAAGCTTCGCCGCCAGGTCGGACATGCCATTCGCGACTTCAAGATGATTGAAGACGGCGATAAGGTCATGGTGTGTATTTCTGGTGGTAAAGACAGTTATACCTTGTTAGATATCCTGCTTCAGTTCAAGCGCATTGCACCGATCAACTTTGATGTGGTGGCGGTAAATTTGGACCAGAAACAGCCAGGTTTTCCTGAAGATGTTCTGCCACGTTATTTAGAAGAAAATAACATTCCGTATTACATCCTGGAAAAAGATACCTATAGCATCACTAAAAAGCTGACACCTGAAGGCAAGACCTATTGTGCAGTCTGTTCACGCTTACGCCGTGGTTCACTGTATGGCTTTGCTCAGGAAATCGGGGCCACCAAAGTGGCGCTGGGCCATCATCGTGATGATATTCTGGCGACTTTCTTCCTGAACCTGTTCCATGGTGGCAGCCTGAAAGCCATGCCGCCGAAGCTGTTGTCTTCTGACAAAAAGAACATCCTGATTCGTCCGCTGGCTTATGTGGAAGAAAAAGACATTATCAAATATGCAGAAATGCGCCAGTTCCCGATTATTCCATGCAACCTGTGTGGTTCGCAGGACAATCTGCAACGTGCCATTATTAATGACATGCTGCGTGACTGGGATAAAGCGCATCCTAAACGTTTGCACAGCATTTTTGGTGCCCTGCAAAACGTATCGCCATCTCAGCTGGCAGATCGCGAGCTATTTGATTTTGAAGTGCTGGACAGCCAACGCGAATTTGATTTTAAAGGCAGCTGTTCGACTGAAGAGGCTGTTGAAGGTGAGAACCGCCGTATCAATATGGTCAATCTTGGCTTTGCCTTAGACTAAGACTAAAAAGCAGGCATCAGCTTTCGGGCTGATGTCTGCGTTGTTGACCCCTTATAAAAGAATGACGCTATAAATTATGAGGGTCTTCTAACTATATAAGAAATGACCAACCTTGCTTTATTGAAAGCGCAAGGGAAAAAGTATATTTTGCTGCTCTAGCATTAGATGTCATTGCTTGAAAATGATGCAATTTCCTGCCTTATATTTTAGATCAGCTCAAAAATATGTGTCGTTGCCTCTCGGGGAAGAGTCAACACTCGAGTTGCTGAAAAATAACTTAAAACCAGAACTACAAAAATTGAACGGTGCGTACAAAATTTGTTAGCCATTGCCACAATGATCATGTTATAACAAGGTACTAGCATAAATGCTCACCCTGATGTCGTCTGGATAGTCGACACAAATGAACAAATAAATTGAGGAAAGATCATGCCTGTTTTTTTATCTGATGATTGGTTTTCAACTGTAGATACATTGACTGCACAAGCGGGTAATCTGGATTTGCCACCCGCTTTGGCAAACCTTGCAATTAATTTGGTGGTTGCGGATACAACAGGTAATACTGAATTATCTTTAGATGGTGGCGTGATCAAAAAAGGTCTGTCTTCAAATGCGAAAACAACCTTAAATATGGATGCAGAGACCTTACGTAAAGTCTTCCTGGAATTTGATATGGCTGCCGCAATGCAAGCCTTCATGACAGGTAAAATTAAAGTACAGGGCGATATGTCGCAATTAATGGCGCTGCAAACTGCAAAACCAAGTCAGGCGCAAAAAGACCTGTTCAAAAAAGTGCTTGAAAATACGACAGCATAATTCTCGCTGAACGCTCGTATAAACCAAAAAAGCTTACCCGAAGGTAAGCTTTTTTTATGTCTGCCAGTTTTAAATACGGGATATTTAGATATTTACCAGCTGTGGCGTGGTCTTGATATGCTCTAAATAAGCACGGATACGCGTCACATATTGTACTGCCTGACGGTAACGGCCATTATTGGCTTTGTTCTGATCCAGATAGGCATATAAGTTCACCCAGTTATTTGGATTCTTGCCTTGGGCCTGAATCCGCTTTTGCAGCTGATTGACGGCACCTGGACCCATATTATAAGCCACCAGCGCAAACCAGTTCCGGTCTGGATAAGGAATATGCTCGTAGCGATCCAGCATCTGGTCATAGTACTTGGCACCACCCTGGATGCTTTGCAGTGGATCGGTGCGGTTGCTGACGCCCATTGCTTTGGCTGTACTATTGGTCAGCATCATCAGGCCGCGTACACCCGTTGGTGAAACTGAGTTCGGTTTAAGATAGGATTCCTGATAACCAATGGCTGCCAGTAAATGCCAGTCCAGGTCATATTGTTTGGCTGTCTGCTTAAAGCTGGCCTGGTAGATGGGCAGGCGATTGCTTAAATCACGCTGAATGGTATTCCAGGACTCTTGCTGTACCACATTGCGGTTATAAAAAGAAGCCAGCTGTTTAATGACACCACTTTGTTTGCCGCGACAGACAAAAGCGCTTGCTGTTTGGCTGAGTGGATCATTCGCTGACTTAAAGACCAGATTCAGATTGGTATTCAGGCCGTTGCTGGACAGGCTATACTGATCTCCACAGGTCGCAGAGAACCCAGTTAAGCGTTGCTTTTCAATAGCCTGTATATCTGATGTGGTCATCGCCAGATTGGCTTTTCCTTTAGCCACCCATAACAGGGCAGTGGCATTGTCAGGAACAATTTTAAAGTCCAGCTTGACATTCAGGTTGTTGGCATAGCTACGCACCAGGTCATAACCAAACCCATGCAGATGTTCACCATCCTGAAAGACGGTACTCGGATTTTTGACCGCCACAACGGTCAGCTGCTGACTGTTGACTACCTGGTCATACTGCAAGGCAGTGTTGCTTGCATTCAGGCTGTGAAAAGGAATAAATACAGTGCTTAATACAAGTGCTTTAACGGGGAGAGAAGAAATAAAAGATCTTAGGCAAAGCCTCGTAGACCCAGTGGTTGAACTACTGTGCATGTTGTCTCCGCTACTAGTAATTTATGCCCTAAAAATTACAGGTAACACAGCCTGAAACTTTTAAAAGTTTGATAAATTCAATAAGGGTTGGGCAGTCATGACGTCATTCAGAATGACAAGAGAATTACAAGGGATTGTGTAGAAAAACTACATAGAGTAAAAAGTGATCAATTTCAAAAGATGGGTGCATAGTAATGATGTAAAAAATGATTGTCAAATTTTGTAGGTGATTTATTTTTGAAATGTAATTTAAGTGGTTAAATTTATTAGGGAATTTTTTTTAAAATTAAGCTTGCCCTAAAATGGTGAATAAAATAAGCTGATGAGTTGTCAATAATGAGCAAATTAACTTAGTTAAGCGCAATGAAATCAAACCTGATCACCCGTGGCGGACACGATAAATTAGTGGCAGAACTTAAGAATCTGTGGCATGAAGAACGTCCGGAAATTACCAAAAAGGTAAACTGGGCGGCCAGTCTGGGCGACCGTTCAGAGAACGCCGATTACCAGTACAACAAGCAGTTGTTACGCAAGATTGACCGTCGAGTGCGTTATCTGGGTAAGCGTTTAGAAGAGCTAAAAATTATTGATTTTTCACCTGAACAGGAAGGAAAAGTCTATTTTGGAGCCTGGGTTGAAATTGAAAATGAACAGGGTGAACAAAAGAATTTGCGGATCGTCGGGGTCGATGAAATTTATGATCATCATCCACAGCATATTTCGATTGAGTCTCCTATGGCACGTGCCTTGTTGGGCAAGCAGGTGGATGACGAAATCGAGGTTATTACACCGTCAGGTAAGAAGCTTTGGTATATCAACTCGATTGATTATGAAAAGCCAGAAAATTCAGCAAATTAATAGAATTGATTTTATTTTGTTCAGTTGATGCAGGGAAATTATAAAAATATTTGCCAAGGGCGATTTTTATTTATATGATGACGGCCATGGAAGCGTGGCAGAGCGGTTTAATGCACCGGTCTTGAAAACCGACGAGGGTGTGAGTCCTCCGTGAGTTCGAATCTCACCGCTTCCGCCAAATTCAAAAACCCAGTCTACAGGCTGGGTTTTTTTATAGCTGCTTAAATTTCTGTCGCAGGAATGAAGGGATATAGACGAAGAGAAATACGGCATCTCAAAGCGCCAATTGATTCGTTGCTGCTGACTTTATTTATTGTTTCGTCCTACTGAGTTTTTATCTTTATTCAACTTATTCTTTCCGGCTGATTTTTAGCTGAATAAACCGGTTTTTACACAAGTTTTGCTAAATTTTATTGCTAATTCGGCAATTTATTTATATGATGGCGGCCATGGAAGCGTGGCAGAGTGGTTTAATGCACCGGTCTTGAAAACCGACGAGGGTGTGAGTCCTCCGTGAGTTCGAATCTCACCGCTTCCGCCAGATTCAAAACCCCAGTCAATGATTGGGGTTTTTTTATGGCTAAATAGTGAATATTCAGATATTCGCAATAGAAGTGGGGTTTTGGATTTCCTGCTGTAACCAGCTGGCAAACTTTTCAATCAGGGGGGAACTTTCCTGACCGGAATGCACCAGATAATAAGCCCGTTGCTTTGCGAGTGTCTTTGTCGACACCAATACCAATTCCTGTTTATTTAATTCTTTTTCAATCAGCATTTGCGGAATTAAGGCCATGCCCATAGCATGTGTTGCCGCGACTGCCAGCATGGAAAACAGCTCATGACGCTGGCCTTGAAAAGGATTGGCATGTTGAATCTGATGCAGTTTAAACCAGTCTTCCCAGATATTGGGCCGGGTGGTCTGTTGGAGTAAAGGTAGTCGAATCAGCTGCTCCGCACTCAGATCAAAACTATAAGAGTTGATCATGCTGGCATCCGGAAAATACTGCCGGATCAGGCTGGGTGCGCAAACCGCGACCACATCTTCATGCATTAAAAAATGACTATAGGTTCCAGGCCATTGTTCCAGCTGCTGCGGTGTACCTGCATAGATTGCCGCATCAAAAATATGTTCCTGAAACAAAAAAGGCCGGGTACTGGTTTCCAGATGCACCGTAATTTCAGGATAAAGCTGATGAAAGCCCTGAAGTTTTGGTAAGAGCCAGCGGGTGGCAAAGGTCGGAACCACGCCCAGTTTTAAGGTGCCGCCACGGCCTTGATGGGTAATGACATCTACAGTAGCCTGTTCCAGCCCTTTTAGATGCGGGCCGATACTTTTAAGGTATTGCTGTCCGGCATTGGTTAACTCTACGCCATGCCGTGTTCGGGTAAATAGTGCTGTCCCCAGATAGTCCTCTAGCTGCTGGAGCTGGCGAGAAACAGCGCTTTGTGTCAGAAACAGCTCCTGTGCTGCATAGGTATAGCTGGCGTGGCGTGCAGCAGACTCAAAACAGATAAGGGCTTGCAGGGAGGGGATTTTTCGGCGCATCTGGTCATCCTTGACGCATGGTAAAAAAATAATCAGATATTAATAAACGGTATGTTCATGTTGTCCAAGTATAGGGCTTTAGGGTGAAAAATAGTCATTACCGGGTTAAATTTCTTTTTAAGAAGAAGTATCTAGACAAGTTATGCGTAAAACGCATAACTGCATGCAAATTAATTGGTTGAAGCAGTGGCGATTCATGCATAAAGTCAGTCTTAAGGATAAAACAAGATAATATCAACGAAGGATTGGCAGAGGACATTATGAATCAAATGGTCGATACTAAAAAAGCAAGCAAATCATACTTCAACTGGCAAGATCCATTTTTACTGGAACAGCAGTTGACTGAAGAAGAACGCATGATTCGGGACAGCTCACAGGCTTATTGTCAAGACAAGCTGATGCCGCGTGTGCTCGAGCAGTTCCGTCATGAAAAAACCGATCTGGCTATTTTTCGTGAGATGGGCGAGCTTGGTCTGTTGGGTCCCACCATTCCTGAGCAATATGGCGGTGCGGGTTTAAATTATGTCAGCTATGGCCTGATTGCCCGTGAAGTGGAGCGGGTCGATTCAGGTTACCGTTCCATGGCCAGCGTACAAAGCTCTCTGGTGATGGTGCCGATCAACGAGTTTGGTTCTGAAGAGCAGAAACAGAAATATTTACCGAAACTGGCTTCGGGTGAATACATTGGCTGTTTTGGTCTGACCGAGCCGGATCATGGTTCTGATCCAGGTAGCATGATCACGCGTGCCAAGAAAGTCGAGGGTGGTTACCGTCTGACAGGTGCGAAAATGTGGATTACCAACAGTCCGATTGCCGATGTATTTGTGGTCTGGGCCAAAGAAGTCTCAGCAGAGGGTAATGTCGGTGATATTCGCGGCTTTATTCTAGAAAAAGGCTGGGAAGGGCTGTCTGCACCAGAAATTCACGGCAAAGTCGGTCTGCGTGCTTCGATTACCGGTGAAATCGTGATGGATAATGTCTTTGTGCCAGAAGAAAATGCGTTTCCGGAAATTCGCGGCTTACGTGGTCCATTTACCTGCCTGAACAGTGCACGCTATGGTATTGCCTGGGGTGCAATGGGCGCAGCTGAATTTTGCTGGCATACCGCCCATCAGTACACCATGGACCGTAAACAGTTTGGCCGTCCACTGGCTGCCAATCAGTTGATCCAGAAGAAGCTGGCGGACATGCAAACTGAAATTGCTTTGGGCCTGCAAGTGGCTTTACGTTTTGGCCGAATGAAAGATGAAGGCATTGCTTCAGTGGAAGGGACTTCACTGATCAAGCGTAATAACTGTGGTAAAGCGCTGGAGATTGCGCGTCTTGCACGTGACATGCTGGGCGGGAACGGTATTTCTGATGAGTTTGGCGTTGCCCGTCATCTGGTGAACCTTGAAGTGGTGAATACCTATGAAGGCACACATGATGTACATGCCTTGATTTTGGGCCGGGCTCAAACAGGCATTGCCGCATTCTGCAATTAATTAAATCAAACTTTTCTTATTGATCTGAGGATGTTCATACCTGAGCATCCTGCAGGATACTTATCTTAAAAAATTAATCAAAACGTCAATAAAGGATTCATCGTAAAACATTCTTGTCAATCGATGCTTATGCAAGCCTGTGTCTAAAAAATATCGGAATAAAAATAATAAAGAACAGGCAAGCAAAGGTGGAGGACTGGGACTGTCGATGGCTCATTTGGGAAAATGAGGTAAATGGAATGAAGAATGAGATTAATCATACGTCTGCGGTCGCAGCGCTGAAGTTGCCCTCGAATGTAGGCACTCTGCATCGTATTACAGCACATACCTGGAAACTGGCCTTTATTTTTGCTTTTATTTCACTGGTGATTGACGGCGTGGATATCATGCTGTTGTCGTTCAGTCTGACCAGTTTGAAAGCAGAGTTTGGCCTGACTTCTTTTCAGGCTGGCATGCTAGGAAGTGCTTCTTTGGCAGGGATGGCGCTGGGCGGCATTACGGGTGGATGGGCCTGTGACAAGTTCGGGCGGGTAAAAACCATTGCCTGGTCTGTGGTGTTTTTCTCGATCATGACCTGTATTTTGGGATTTACCCAAAGTTATGAGCAGTTCATGATTTTACGTTTTATTGGTGCTTTTGGACTCGGTTCACTCTACATGGCCTGTAATACGTTAATGGCTGAATATGTACCGACCAAATACCGGACCACAGTCTTAGGAACGCTACAAACTGGACAGACGATTGGCTATATTGTCGCCACTTTAATGGCCGGAGCCATCATCCCTGATTATGGCTGGCGCATGCTGTTTTATGTAACTATTATTCCTGCGGCCTTTGCCTTGATTTTTATGCGCTTTGTGCCAGAACCGGCATCTTGGCAGGAAGAAAAAATCAAGCAATTGCAAAATCGTCATATAAAAGCTGAAGCTGAGCCGACGCTACCTGTTGCCCAACAGCCAGCGGAAAGTATTTATAAGCGTATTTTTGGCCACCAGCAGCACCGTAAAATGTTTTTGCTGTGGATGACCACTGCGGCATTTTTACAGTTTGGCTATTATGGCGTAAATAACTGGATGCCTACCTATCTTGAAACCGAACTCAACATGAACTTCAAGGCATTGACCGGTTATATGGTAGGTGCATATACGGCCATGATCCTGGGCAAGATTTTAGCGGGTTATCTGGCAGATAAATTTGGCCGCCGGATCACTTTTGTATTTGGTACGGTCAGTACAGCTGCCTTTTTACCGATTATCATTTTCTATAACAGCCCGACCAATATTGCCTACTTACTGGTCACATTTGGCTTCTTATATGGCATTCCATATGGCGTGAATGCAACGTATATGGCGGAAACCTTTTCTACTGATGTGCGGGGAACTGCGATTGGCGGTGCCTACAATATGGGACGCTTGGGCGCAGCTATTGCTCCTGCAACGATTGGAATTATTGCTGCGGGCGGTTCATTTACCCTGGCCTTTATTGTGATGGGTGCCGCCTACTTTATTGCTGGTGTAATTCCTGGACTCTTTATTCGTGAGCGTCAATATGACCCGCAAGCCAATCTGGTGGTTCCAGCAGATGAAGAAGCTAAAGCTAAGAAGACGGTAGTGTCGGACCGACCAGCTGCTGTGAAATAAAACCTGAAATAAAAATGATCAGGATGGAGCAGTAAGGTCCATCCCCCTTAAAAAGGAAGAAAGATATGGGAGCTTTACAGGGAATTCGTGTTTTAGACTTGAGTCGCGTGCTGGCAGGACCTTGGTGCGGACAGATTCTGGCTGATCTGGGCGCTGAAGTCATCAAGATTGAAAGGCCGCATGTCGGGGATGATACCCGGATGTGGGGACCGCCCTGGATGTCGGACCAGGAGGGCAATGCCACACGTGAGTCCGGATATTTTCAGTGTGCCAACCGCAATAAATATTCGGTTGCAGTCGATATTGCGAGTGCCGAAGGTCAGGAACTGATCCGGGAAATTGCCAAAACGGCAGATGTGGTGATTGAAAACTATAAGGCAGGTTCACTGGCAAAATATGGCCTGGACTATGCCAGCTTAAGCGCACTAAATCCGAAGCTGGTGTATTGTTCGATTACTGGGTTTGGTCAGGATGGGCCACGTGCCGAAGAACCCGGCTATGATTTCATCATTCAGGGCATGTCGGGCCTGATGAGTATTACCGGTGAAAGTGATGATAGACCAGGTGGAGGCGCACAGAAGGTCGGCGTGGCAGTAGTTGATATCCAGACCGGCTTATATGCAACCATTGCCATACAGGCCGCCCTATGGTCATGTCAACAGAGCGGACGCGGCCAGTATATTGATATGTCGCTCCTCGATGTGCAGGTCGCAGCACTTGCCAATCAGGGCATGAACTATTTAAGCTCGGGTGTTTCGCCGGTGCGGATGGGAAATCATCACCCAAATATTGTGCCTTATCAGACTTTTAAAGCAAAAGATAAGGAATTTATTATTGCCTGTGGTAATGACAAGCAATTTAAAGATTTATGTATGGCCATTGATTTGCCGGAGCTACTACAAGACAGCAGGTTCCAGCGTAATCAGGATCGGGTAAAACATCGGGATGAATTGATTGCATTATTATCTGAATATTTTCTCAGAAAAAATGCCAAAGACTGGGTTGATGCGATCCATGCTGTCAAAGTACCGGTCGGGGTGATTAACTCGATTGAAGAGGCATTGGCTGAACCACAAGTCCAGCATCGCGGCATGGTGGTCGATGTGCCACATCCATTGAATGATCGCTTCCAAGTGATTGCTTCGCCGATCAAGCTGTCTGAAACCCCGGTAGAATATCGGCATGCGCCGCCACAACTGGGCCAACATACCGGCTTTATCTTATCCCGCTTCAAAACTCCGGAACAATTGGCTGCATTGCAGGCCAAAGGCATTATTGATGGCTCGATTCACTCTCTTGCCGATGAGACGGTGGCCTGAAAGCAGCGCCTTGATATTGCTTTCATGACATGCCTTTGCCGGAGTGAATCTCTACTTCGGCTTCTTTATATTGGTATTTTTGCTAAGGATTGATTCTAAGGGAAAATAGTCACATGCCAGTGGACGCGGTATGATACGCAGATGCAGTCATTGGAACAGATTATGAAAATTGTTGCAGATGAAAATCTGGCATTTACCGACTATTTCTTTGCCGAATTTGGTGACATTCAACATCGCGCAGGACGCAGCCTGTCTGCACAGGATGTTAAAGATGCGGATGCTTTACTGGTTCGTTCCGTGACCCAGGTGAATGCAACCCTGTTACAGGGCAGTCGGCTTAAATTTGTGGGTAGTGCCACGATTGGCACCGATCATCTGGATATTGCAGCGCTGGAAAATAAGCAGATCAGCTGGGCCAATGCACCGGGTTGTAATGCGCAGGCTGTGGCTGAATATGTGATTACGGCTTTATTGCATGTGCAGCCAGACCTACTCAATGCTGGTCAGCAATTTACTTTGGGTATTGTCGGCCTTGGCAATGTCGGTTCGCGTCTGGCCACTCTGGCAAAACTGCTGGACTGGAAGGTAATTGCCTATGATCCCTATGTACAGCAGGAACAGGTTCAGCAAGTGGAATGGACGGAACTACTTAAGCAAGCGCATGCAGTCTCGCTACATGTGCCGCTTACCAAAACTGGCCAGTACCCGACCTATCATCTGATTAACGCGGTTAGCTTGGCGCACATGCAGCCTGAGACCTTCCTGATTAATTCCGCACGTGGTCCGGTGATTGAAGAGCAGGCCCTGATTCAGGATATTCAGAAGACTGGAAGAAAAGTGGTGCTGGATGTCTTTGAACACGAACCGGAAATTTCTGAACAGCTGCTTGATCTGCTGACTTTGGTGACGCCCCATATTGCCGGTTATAGTCTGGAAGGCAAGGCACGTGGTACACAAATAATTTATGACGCATTTTGCCAGACGTTTGGCTTTGACAGGCATAAACAGTTTGAAACCCAGTTGCCTGTCTGTGAGCCATTTTTCCAAAACCAGAATTTGAAAATGTCGCTACAACAGCATCTGTCTCAAATCTACGACATTGCCCGTGATGATGCCAGTCTGCGTGCCTGTCTAAAAGACGGCAAGGTTGACCAGCAGGCATTTGACCATTTACGTAAAACCTATCCGCTACGCCGGGAATGGGCAGCACATGGAGGGCCACAAGCATGAGCCAGTCCGTGTCCTATCAACCGACTTGTGATCTGCAAAGTATTCAAGCGCGCGCCAGAATGTATACTCAAATCCGCCAGTTTTTTGCTGAACGTAAAGTGCTGGAAGTTGAAACCCCTGTCTTGTCACAGGCAGGTGTGACCGATGTACATTTAGCATCTATTCAGGCACAGCGCCATGTCATGGGCAAGCTGAGTACTCATTATTTGCAAACCTCCCCAGAATTTGCCATGAAGCGTTTATTGGCCAGTGGAAGCGGGCCGATTTACCAGATTTGTAAAGTTTTCCGTGATGATGAACATGGCCATAAACACAACAGCGAGTTTAGTATGCTGGAGTGGTACCGTCCGGGTTTCAGTCTGAAAGAGTTAATGTTTGAAGTGACTGAGCTGCTAAATGGCGTCCTCAAAGCACGCTTTGGTGAAGTACGGCCAACGGTCCTGAGTTATAAACATGCCTTTATGGATCGTCTGGATTTAAATCCCCTCCAGGCGACTGTGCCACAATTGCAGGATTGCTGCCGCAGGGTAGGACTGAATCTGGACTTGGG
This sequence comes from Acinetobacter sp. 10FS3-1, assembly GCF_013343215.1. Lineage (NCBI taxonomy): Bacteria > Pseudomonadati > Pseudomonadota > Gammaproteobacteria > Moraxellales > Moraxellaceae > Acinetobacter > Acinetobacter sp. 10FS3-1. The sequence continues at coordinate 2,147,363 of NZ_CP039143.1, read as the reverse complement.
CAATGACCGTCTGGGCTATATTGATCTGTTATTTTCACATATGGTAGAGCCAAGCCTGGGTTTTGATACTGTTGTATTTCTGACAGATTTCCCGCCTGAGTTGGCCTCACTGGCTAAAACCACACTTGATGAAGACGGTGAACTGGTTGCTGCACGTTTCGAGCTGTATATTGAAGGGCTGGAACTGGCGAATGCTTATGACGAGCTAATAGATGCCGAGGTTTTGCGCTCTCGTTTTGAAGCGGATAATGCCGAACGAGCAGCACTCGGTTTGCATGTGATGCCCATCGATGAATATCTGCTGGCAGCATTGCCCAAGATGCCGGAATGTTCAGGCATTGCCTTGGGGCTGGACCGTCTGCTGATGGTTGCAACCCGGCAGATGAAGCTAGAGCAGGTGATTGCTTTTCCAGCAGATATTTCCTGATCCAGGCTTAAATTTTGTTTAAGCTTTCTTGGAGACAAGAAGCTTAGGTGTAGGCCTTAAACAATAAAAAGCACCCAAGGGTGCTTTTTTAATCAATATCAATAGTCTGTTGATATTGTTCCTTTAATACTCCCAGTGCCTGAATACGCCGTTCAATCAGCATCTCCCCAATGTCCGGTCCCTGAATATCGGAGGGTAGGTCTTGAGCTTTAATATTTCGTACCAGCTGCATGGCTTCTAGTACATATTGTGCCTGCGGATAAGGCCGGTCTTCCAGACCTAAGCGGCCACGCGAATCACATTCACAGGCTTGTATAAATGCTTCGACACGCTCAGGACGACGTAATACATCCAGCCGCTGCAATAAACGCCATAAAGTGCCGGGCTTCAGATTAAAAGCCTGATGGCATTTTAGATGCTCCTTACATACCGCCAACGCCAGCTGTTTGGTATAAGTCGGTACTTTGAGCCGTTCACATAATGCCGTTACCGGTTTAATGCCGCGCTCTTCGTGCATGATATGTCGCGGTAATTCTTCTACAGGCGTCAGCGCTTTACCCAGATCATGCACCAGAACCGCAAAACGTACATCCAGACTATAATTCTGACGGCAAGCTTGTTGTAAAGACATCATGGTATGAATACCGCAATCAATTTCCGGATGATATTCAGGGCGTTGCGGAATACCATATAACGCATCAATTTCCGGGAACAGAACTTTTAAAGCACCACAACTGCGTAACACTTCAAAATAAACATCCGCATCACGCTCCATCAGGGCACGTGCTGTCTCTTTCCAGACCCGTTCCGGGGTTAGCGCATCCAGTTCACCTGATTCAGTCAATTGTTGCATGAGTAGCAGGGTTTCATCAGCAATCTGAAAACCCTGACGATGATAGCGTGCAGCAAAACGGGCAATCCGCAGGACTCTTAATGGATCTTCAATGAAGGCATCGGACACATGACGTAAAACCCGATTTTCCAGATCTTGCTGACCGCCATACGGATCATAAATCTGGCCGGCCTCATCCATGGCCATAGCATTGATGGTCAAGTCGCGGCGGATCAGGTCCTGTTCCAGCGTTACACTGATGTCAGTGTGAAATTCAAAACCATGATAACCAGAACCGGATTTGCGTTCGGTGCGGGCTAGCGCATATTCTTCTTTGGTTTCTGGGTGTAAAAAAACAGGAAAATCTTTCCCGACAGGATGATAGCCTAAGCTCAGCATATGTGCAGGCGTGGTACCAACCACCACATAATCTTTTTCGTGATAGGGATGCCCGAGTAAGTGATCTCGCACTGCACCGCCTACTAAATAAACTTGCATGAAAAAACCTCTATTCTTAACAGCATCATGCTACAGAATAGAGGTTTTCTCAAGTTAAGAAGTGACGCGAATGCGTATAGTTCTTATAGGGCGTTTTTTTCAACTTCCTGGATTTCAGCCACAGTTAATGCTGTCATGTTCACTAAACGGCGAGTAGTTGCGGTTGGGGTCAGAATATGTACCGGTTTCGCTGCACCTAGTAGAATTGGACCAATTGTTACATTATTCCCTGATGTTGCTTTTAACAGGTTAAATGAAATATTAGCCGCATCCAGATTTGGCATGATCAGCAGGTTGGCAGAACCCTTGAAGCGTGAGTTCGGGAAAGCAAACTGACGGATATTTTCATCTAGGGCTGCATCACCGTGCATTTCACCTTCAACTTCAAGTTCTGGTGCAATTTCAGACAGGAGTTCAAATACACGACGCATTTTTTGCGCGCTGACATCATCCTGATGGGAACCGAAGCTCGAATGTGAAAGCAGGGCAATGCGTGGAGTCATACCAAAACGGCGAACTTCTTCAGCAGCCAGAATAGTCATTTCTGCCAGTTGTTCAGCGGTCGGGTTGGTGTTGACATAGGTATCTGCAATAAACAGGTTACGATCTTCCAGCATCAAGGCATTCAGCGTGAAGAAGGTATTGTGACCGTCTTTCTTGCCAATAACGTTGCTGACAAAGTCCAGGTGGATGTCATAGCTGGAGTAAGTACCACATAACATGCCATCGGCAAGACCATGTTTGACCAGCATTGCAGCAATCAGGGTTGAACGGCGACGTGCTTCACGCTGAGCATACTCAGGCGTAACGCCCTTGCGTTGCATGATGGTGTAATAGTCATCCGCAAACTTCTGGTAATCCGGGTTTTTCTCCTGATCGACAATCGTGATGTTCGCGCCGTCTTCAAGACGCAAGCCCAGCTTCTTGATATTGGCTTCAATCACTGCCGGACGGCCGACCAGAATCGGTTTGGCCAGACCTTCATCGACTGCAATTTGTGCCGCACGAAGTACGCGCAGATCTTCACCTTCGGCATAGGCAATGCGTTTCGGGTCAGATTTTGCCTGTTCAAAGATAGGCTTCATCATGAAGGCAGAATTATAGACGAACTCAGACAGGCGCTGACGATAAGCTGCGAAGTCCTGGATTGGGCGAGTTGCTACGCCAGAATCCATAGCAGCCTGGGCAACTGCCGGAGCAATTTCCAGAATCAGACGTTGATCCAGTGGACCCGGAATCAGGTAGTCACGGCCGAAAGATGCCGATTTTTCACCATAAGTCGAGGCATCAGCTTCGATATGCGCCATGCGTGCAATTGCATGTACACAGGCAATTTTCATTTCTTCGTTAATCGTTGTCGCACCTACATCAAGCGCACCACGGAAGATATAAGGGAAGCACAGGGCGTTATTCACCTGGTTCGGATAGTCAGAACGGCCAGTTGCCATAATCACGTCATCACGAACTTCATGGGCATGTTCAGGCAGAATTTCCGGATTCGGGTTTGCCAAGGCAAAAATGATCGGATCTCTGGCCATGGTTTTAACCATTTCTTTGGTCAGAATACCTGCCGCAGAAAGACCGAGGAACATGTCTGCACCGGCAATCACTTCACCGATCTGAGTCTCTTCAATATCTTGTACATAGGCTTTTTTAGACTCGTCCAGACCTTCACGTTTAGACGTTAACAGGCCACGTGAGTCCGCCACAATGATATTTTCTTTTTTGGCACCCAGTGCGCACAGCAGATTCAGACAAGACAGCGCAGCAGCACCCGCACCTGAAGCAATAATCTTGATCTCATCAATTTTTTTACCGTTGAGCTTCAGCGCATTTAACAGGGCAGAACCTACAATGATAGAGGTCCCGTGCTGGTCATCATGGAATACAGGAATATTCATGCGCTCACGCAGTTTCTGTTCAATATAGAAACATTCTGGAGCCTTGATATCTTCAAGGTTGATGCCACCAAAGGTGGGTTCCAGAGCAGCAACGATATCAACAATCTTATCCGGATCATTTTCTGCAATTTCAATATCGAATACGTCAACGCCAGCAAATTTTTTGAACAGTACGCCTTTACCTTCCATCACCGGCTTAGATGCAAGCGGGCCAATATTTCCCAGACCCAGTACTGCAGTACCGTTAGTGACGACAGCCACCAGGTTGCCACGTGCGGTATAGAGGGCAGCTGTTGAAGGATCACGTTCAATCTCAAGACATGGAGCCGCTACGCCAGGCGAATAAGCAAGGGCTAAGTCACGTTGGTTGACCAATTGTTTGCTTGGTGTAACGCTGATTTTTCCCGGAGTAGGAAATTCGTGATAGTAAAGAGCCTGTTGCTTTAAAGATTGTTCGTCCATCTGTATCTCGATCGTTGTAAAGATTACCCGGCAACCGGGTAAATAAATTAGATTTATGGCTTCGAATATACCATTTGTTAGGCGCTTAGCCCAGTCAAAGCCGCCCGTTTTTCAAACAAAATTATTGAACAGGGCTATGAACTTAGACGTGCAGGGTATAAGAAGCAAAGTTGCGGTTTTGCTCCAAATAGGCAGTCGCTTCCTGCTCTGGCAAAGGTTTGGAAAATAAATAGCCTTGGGCAATATCACAATTTAAATCAAGTAAATAGTCAAATTGTTCCCGAGTTTCGACACCTTCAGCAACCACAATCATTCCCATTGCTTTGCCCATTGCAACTATGGCGCTTACCAGCGCTTCCTGTTTGGTTTCCCCAATTTTAGAGACAAAACTTCGATCAATTTTTAAGATGTCAATAGGAAAGTCGGCAAGATAGGACAAAGACGAATAGCCGGTACCGAAGTCATCTAGAGAAATATTAATCTGGCGCTGCTTGATTTGATCTAGCAGCACTTTAATTGCCTCAGAATTTTCAATCAGGGACGATTCGGTAATCTCAAGTTCTAGGCTGCTGCCAGAAATCTGGTTTTCTGCAATGGCATGATCCAGATCATTCAGGAGCTGACCGCGACGTAACTGCTGTGCCACGATATTGACTGAGACACAAATATTATTAAAACCCAGTTCATTCCATTTTTTAATTTGCTGTGCTGTTTGCTGAATCACTAGGCGGCCAATATCTGAAATCAAGCTGGTCTGTTCAGCCAGTGGAACAAACAGACCGGGTGGAATAATGCCTTTTTCAGGATGGTTCCAGCGTACCAAAGCCTCAAAGCCATAAATTTTCTGGTTGTGGAAGTGAATTTTGGGCTGATAATACACCACCAGTTCATTATTATGCAGTGCTTTGCGCAGATCGCGTTCAATAAAAATCCCTTGCTCGAGGAGTGCAGTATTTTTGCTGGAATAGAAACGAATGGTATTGCCTCCCAGATCCTTGGCCTCACTCAAAGCCTGTTCGGCACAGTTATTCAGATAATCCAGCTGACGGCCATGGTCGGGATAAAATGCAATCCCCATCGACAGGGTAATCACATAATCCTGTCCATAAATATGAAAGGGTACTTTAAAGGCTTCAACGATGCACTGGCAATGCTCCTGCACCGAGGGCCGAATATGCGATATTTCATATAGAATCGCAAAATCATCTCCATTCAGATGGGCAACAAACAGGGCTTCAGCATTGGTGATGCGCAGACGCTGTGCCACCTGGCGTAACAGTTCATCCCCCCCATTATTGGATAGATATTCATTTAACGGGCGGAAGCGATCAATATTGAGTCGAATGACGGCAATTTTCTGGATGGAATCTTTTTGTGAAACCAGATATTGATGTAGCTGATAATTATAGTAAAAACGGTTGGGCAAGTCGGTCAGAGCGTCATAGTTTTCAAGGTAGGACAGACGTTGTTCCTGCAGTTTGCGCTCGGTCAGATCCGAGACAATACCGATATAATGGGTAATACGGTCCTTTTCATCAGTGGTAGCATTAATATGGAGCCACAAAGTCAGTTTTTTACCTGATCGAAATTTTGCATGAATTTCCCCATCATAAGAGCCGGTGTCTTTAACTTTTTTGATGATGGTCGCCCGCATGCTGGGCCGTTGCCCGATTTTAGAAGGGGCAATAATATCAAAAAGGGATTGTCCAATTAATTGATTACGATTAAAGCCGGTCAGATATTCATAGTGGGGATTGACATCAATATAATTGAGTTCCTGATCCAGAATAAAAATCCCTTCGGCGGCCTGTTCCATCACACTGGCAACCAGTTTTAAACGTTCCTGAGATGTGCGTTCCTGCTGAATGTCACGACGAATACCGACCATTCTCAGCGGTTTATGGCTGACTGGGTCGCTGCTAATCACACGACCAACATCATGCACCCAATTCCAAACCCCTGGTGATAGCTGAATCCGGTAAGTCACATCATAACGGTCAACCTGCCCGCGTAGATGCTGCTTGATAGCAGATTTAAAAGATTTAAGATCATCCGGGTGAATCAGTTGCTTTAAATAAATATTATGCTCTTTGGAGCCTCTCAGGATTTTTTCATTCTTATGGTTGACCAGGGTGATTTTCCGGTTGGCAATATCCCAATCCCATGGTCGCAGTCCGGCAATATTGTGTGCCAGCTCCAGATTCTGCTGCTGATTTTTCAGGTCAAGATTAATCTGCTCAATATCATAGGTACGTTCACGCACTTTTTGTTCAAGTAGCTGATTGATGAGCTGGAGCTGCTGTTCAATATCTTTGGATTTGTTGACTTCTTTTTGTAATTGCTGACACAGCTCATCGGTCCAGTCTACCTGTTGTTTGGCTTGCTCAACCAGTAAATGATTTTCCGCAGACAGACAGGAAGTGTGTCGTTGAATACGGTAGCTGCTTGTGGCACAGAGCAGGATCACAATCATGACAAAGTTTAAAGCCAGACCCAAGAAAGGGTTCTCTGATGCAGTGTGTAAAAACTGGGAGGCAAAGAAGGGAATCAGACAGGGGATAAACGTCAGTAAGAAATAGCTGATTTTCTGGGTCAGATAAGTCAGTCCAAAGGTCTGAGTGACAATCAGCAGTAAAGTAGACAGGGTAAGCGCTTCAATTGTACTGAAATTTGGGTCCGCGGTTGGCAGATAGTAATAAATAATAAAAATACCCAGCGCAATACACAGGCCAACAAACAGGCTCTGAACTTGCAGCCAGCGATGGGCAACTTTAAGCTGATACTGTCCAGGTTTAAAATAGAGCGTACTGGTCAGCCAGCAGAGGCTGACGGTAATTTCTGTAAAAATAAACCACTGGTTAAAATATACATGAGAAGGGTGGTAGTAAATCTGGTAAATGCTGAAAATATAAAGACAAATAATCAGGATGCTGAGTAAAAAATATCGACTGTGGCGAAGCGTGTTCGCAATTTGAGCGTAATGTAAATACGTTTGAACATAATCATTTCGATTATCCACCATGTCAAAAAAGCCTTTTGTGCGTCCTAAGTACCCTACTTCTGGTTGCCCTTGTTGTTATATCTACTAAAACCCAACTTTAAATTAATATATTGCCTAATTATTATTGAATTCAGAGTAGAATTTTTTTAAATAAAAATCAATAAAATTAATAACTAAATTTTATAATATCCCTATTTATAGGCGGTAATTTAAAATCGAAAGCGCTACCACAGGCGCAGTTTCGGTACGCAGTATCCGCTCTCCAATACACCAGTTTATAAAGCCTTTTTCATTTGCTGCCTGAATTTCCGCCTCACTTAAACCACCTTCCGGGCCAATGAGCAGGGCAAGATCAGGTGTGGCCTGGGCAAGTACATCAACTTCATCTTTATTAGGAGCAAGAACCAGTTTGGTCGCTGGCAGTTCGCTTGCTAACCAGTCTTGCAAAGACAGGGGAGCTAAAATCTCAGGCACAAGATTTAAACCGCATTGTTCGCAGGCTGCAATTACTACTCCACGCCAATGATTTAATTTTTTCTGATCACGTTCATATTTTAGACGCATTTCACAGCGTTCTGAGGTCAGAAGCTGAATATGAGAGACACCCAGCTCTACCGCTTTTTGAATCGCATAGTCCATGCGTTCCCCCTTGCTCATCACCTGACCCAGAAGAGCTTTAAACTTAGGCGTGCGATTGGTCGGGTTAAAGTGATTGACCTGCACCATTGCCGACTTTTTGGCAATATCTACAAGCTCAACCTCATATTCACCACCTTGCCCATTGAACAAGGTGGCTTTTTCTCCTACTTGAGCACGTAATACTTTGATCCAGTGATGAAATACTGGTTCAGTCAGTTCAAGAGTTTGATCAACTGCTAAATCAGCTTCAATAAAAAAACGTGGCATTCAGGTATTACTCTCAACTAGGAAATTGAATTATGCAAGACCAAGGTCTTTCACAAGCTGAAGGGTGGGGTCGGTGGTATTCATGGTATAGAAATGCAAACTCGGTGCTCCGCCAGCAATCAGGCGCTCACAGAATTTCACCACGACTTCATGACCAAAGGCTCGGATACTGGCAGTATCATCTCCATAGGCGGCTAACTGCTTGCGAATCCAGCGTGGAATCTCGGCACCTGTACCATCTGCAAAGCGAATCAGATTGCTGGCATTGGTAATCGGCATAATCCCGGGCGCTACCGGAATATTGACACCTTCTTTCTGAATACGCTCAACAAAGTAGAAGTAGGCATCCGGATTGAAGAAGAATTGGGTAATCGCTGCATTGGCCCCCGCATTGGCTTTTTCACAGAAACGCTGAATATCCTGGTCAAAACTCTCAGCTTGTGGATGCATTTCCGGATAAGCTGCGACTTCAATAGTGAAATGATCGCCTGAATGTTCACGAATAAAGCGAACCAAATCCTGTGCATAAGGCAGCTCTCCCAAGCCAACCTGACCGGAAGGCAAGTCTCCACGTAGCGCTACAATGCGGTCAATGCCTTGTAGCTTGTAAAGATCTAGTAACTCGGCAATACGCGCTTTGTCATCTCCAATACAAGACAGGTGAGGTGCTACCGGTGTACCTTTGCCATTGAAATCATTGATGGTCGATAAAGTGCGTTCACGCGTCGAACCGCCAGCCCCATAAGTCACAGAGAAGAATTCTGGATTTAAAAGTTGCAGCTCTTGGTGTACAGTTTTGAGCTTTTCCGCACCTGCATCAGTTTTGGTCGGGAAAAATTCAAACGAAATTGGAATCTGTTTTGACATGTTCAAATCCTTTTTTATAAATACTTTTTAATTAGTTTTACCTCTCCTAAATCCTCTCTTGCGCTGAGCTTCAAAGCAGTGCTTTAAGCACGCTCAGGAGAGGACTTACCCTCGATGACATACATTTGGTAATGAATGTTCCCTCTCCCTATGGGAGAGGGTTAGGGAGAGGGTGGAGTTTAATTAGTATTTATAAGCATCCGATTTAAACGGACCTTCAACTTGAACACCTAAATAATCCGCTTGTTCTTGCGTTAAAGTCGTTAATACGCCGCCGAAACCAGCAACCATTGCAGCAGCCACTTCTTCATCTAGTTTCTTGGGAAGTAGTTCTACACGAATCGCAGCCTGTTTTTGATCTTCAGGCAGGTCGGCAAACTTTTCAGCAAACAAGTGCATTTGAGCAAGTACCTGGTTGGCAAAAGAACCGTCCATCACACGTGATGGGTGACCTGTTGCGTTCCCCAGGTTCACCAGACGACCTTCAGAAAGCAGGATCAGGTAATCGTTTTCATTTTCAGAACGATATACTTGATGAACTTGAGGTTTTACTTCAACCCACTTGTAACCACGTAAATAGTTGGTGTCAATTTCAGTGTCAAAGTGGCCGATGTTACATACCACTGCACCCGGTTTTAAAGTGTCTAACATGGCAGCATCACATACGTGGTAGTTACCTGTTGTGGTAACAATCAGATCCGTGTTTTGCAGAAGCTCAAGGTTGATGTCTTCTTTTTTGCCTGTTTGAACGCCATTTTTGTATGGTGCAACCACTTCGTAGCCGTCCATACATGCTTGCATGGCACAGATTGGGTCGATTTCAGTAACACGTACAATCATACCTTCTTGGCGAAGTGACTGGGCAGAACCTTTACCTACGTCACCATAACCAATCACAAGCGCGCGACGGCCAGATAACAGCATATCTGTACCACGTTTGATCGCATCGTTAAGTGAGTGACGGCAACCGTATTTATTGTCGTTTTTAGACTTGGTGACTGAATCGTTGACGTTGATTGCAGGTACTTTCAGAGAACCGTCTTTCCACATTTCTAGCAGACGTTGTACGCCTGTAGTGGTCTCTTCAGTAATCCCGTGGATTTTTGCCAGCATTTCAGGATATTTTTCATGAACCAGTGCAGTCAAGTCACCGCCATCATCCAGAATCATGTTGGCATCCCAAGGTTTGCCATTGACATTAATCTGTTGTTCTAGACACCATACATATTCTTCTTCGGTTTCACCTTTCCAGGCAAATACAGGTACGCCAGACGCTGCAATTGCAGCCGCAGCATGGTCTTGAGTCGAGAAAATATTACAAGAAGTCCAACGAACTTCTGCACCTAATTCAACCAATGTTTCAATTAAAACTGCAGTTTGAATCGTCATGTGGATACAGCCGAGAATTTTCGCGCCTGCCAGTGGTTTCGCAGCTGAATAACGCTTACGCAGACCCATTAATGCTGGCATTTCTGCTTCAGCAAGTTTGATTTCTTTACGGCCATAGTCAGCCAGTGAAATATCAGCAACTTTATAATCTGTAAATGAAGCATTAACCGCGTTCATCACGATCTCCTTATAAAAAACAATAATTGATCATTCAGTTCGCGGATGCCGTTGTTGGTCTGTCTAGAAAAAGACTGGCCGATCGTCGAGCCTGGCGCTTTTACATTTTGTACCTGTAAAACGTCGCAGCATCCCTCGACTAGCGGGGTATTGTACTTGGAAACTAATTCTGTTCCAACTCTATCGCTGCGCTATTTATAGATAATGGTCAAAATTTAGGAAAGTTAGTCTGTAAAAATAGTAATCGCGTGTGGAGTTTAACCAATAAAAAGTAAATAGCTATGCTCAGAAGTCTTGCTAAAAAGTGATTAGATGATGATTCCTGATTATTTTTTCGGACTCAGACGAGTGTGCTGATTTTCATCTTGTTTTAAAGTAAAGAGGAAATTCAAATTGCTATTATAAATTTGGACAAACGAACTTAAGTATTGAATATCTAACTATAAAAACTGAAGATATTTTTGATTGCATAAAAAACTGGCGAATCTGAAAAGATTGAACAGCCCATCATCTGATGGGCTTCTCATTTATTCTATTTTCTGCTCAATTTCATCTGCTTTTTGTGTCCAGTAATCTGCCTGTTCTTCATCAGCATCAATCCCTAGACCATTGGCATAGATAAAGGCCAGATCACGCATCGCTTGAACCTCACCCCATTCAGCAGCTTGCTTCACCAGTGTGATAGATTTTTCGACATCTTTTTCAATGACATCACCGCGGCGGTAAAAACCTGCCAGTTCCAAGGTTGCTGCAGGGTGCTTCTCGATATTGGCCTTGCTTAACCAGTAATAGGCTAACTCAAAGTGTGCTTTGGATTCTTCCGGGTCTTCTTCCGCCAGTTCTTTGGCATAGACTGTATAGCCTTCACCCAGCCAGTACATGGCTTCAACCAGTCCGCCGTTGGCTGCTTTTAAAGCCCATTCTTCTGCCAGAATGATGTCATCTTCATACTCGCTTTGCATATACAGTTCAGCCAGTTCAAATTGCGCTTCGGCATTACCGGCAAGGGCACGATTAGAAAGGGCAGCAGGAGGAGAAATACGCTGAGTCATAAGGCAACCTCAAATATAGTGGCCCTAGGGTAAAATGAAAGCTCAAGAAAAGCTAATACGCTGAGTCATAAGGCAACCTCAAATATAGTGGCCCTAGGGTAAAATGAAAGCTCAAGAAAAGCTAATACTGCGCCATAAAAAAGCGATCCGAAGATCGCTTTTAAAATAGTATTGTTAAATTGCTATAAATTACAGTTCTTGCTGGATGCCTGCAACCAGCCAGTCTTGTTGGGAACCGGCAGGCTTTACAAAGTGCCAGATCTCAGCAAATGGTTGTGGTTGGCTGTTCAGGTCTTCGCTTACTGTGCCGGTAAAGCGTACACTCACCACGTATTGACCATTTTCTGTAGATGAATCTGCAACCATCGCATTCAAGTTCGAGAACTCCGCTACGTCCTGATCCTGATTGGCCATAATATCGTTATACATGGACTGATACAGGTCAGGAGTTAAATAGCGCTGAATCTCAGAAATATTGCTTGCTGTATTCATGGACTGAATATGGTTGAAGCGCTGACGTGCAACACGCAGGAAGGCAGCCGGCTCAGTTCCATCTGGTAACTGCTGACCACTATTGGTATACGCTGTACCGAATGGCGCATTATTTACCGGCGCTGAACCAAATGGTGCATTATTGCCCGTAGTGTTGCCGCTCACGCTTTGACCAAAGATGTTGGTATTATCACCACCACGCGGTGCAGCAGGCGCTTGGCCAAAGGGTGCTGGCTGACCAGCACCACTATTTGGCGCATACGGATTAGAAGCTACTTTTTTTTTTGCGCCCATCTTACGGAAAATGAAGAAGGCAACAGCAGCAGCAAGCAGGATCCAGATCCAGCCTGGAATACCACCTTTTTCCTCTTCTTGAGCTGCCTGAGCTTCAGAGGCTGCAGCATTTTGATCATCAGCCAGTGCGTTGGCAGCAACTGCACCAATGGCAGCACCCGCAACACCCGCAGCAACCATACCACCTACACCTGGGCCAGATTTTTGCTGGGTTGCAGCACCCGCGGCTGGAGCCTGTTGTACAGGTGCAGCCTGACGAGGTTGCTGATAAGACTGAGTAGGCGCCGCAGAACGTTGCATACCGTGGCTTTTACCGCCACCGGCACGTTTTGCTTCAGCAGTTAAAGGTGCAACCAGTAATGCTGCTGTTAAAAAGCCGGCGATCAAACCACGCTGTCGAACTTCCATCCAATTTTCCTATATGAATAAATCTATTTGAACTCTCTATTTATATAGGCTTTATAGAGAATTTCAATTAGAAATCTGTATTTTTTTAGGCTTTTTCCCGATTTTAATCCACGCTAATTTAGTTCGTCACTTAAGCTGATGGCTTCTGTCAAGGCTTCATGTAAACGTGCTACCGCAATCACCTGAACGCCTGGAATCGGTTTTTGCGGTGCATTGGCACGTGGCAAAATAATATATTTAAAGCCATGTTTGACTGCTTCTTTCAGGCGCTCCTGGCCATTGGGTACCGGACGAATTTCTCCAGACAATCCGACTTCACCAAACACTGCGAGCTGCTGAGGCAGGGCTTTGGTACGGATACTGGAAGCACAGGCAAGTAGAACAGCCAGGTCTGAACCTGTTTCGGTAATTTTCAGGCCGCCGACTATATTGACATAGACATCCTGTCCGGAAGTCTGAACGCCTCCATGCCGGTGCATCACTGCCAGTAACATATTAAGCCGATTCTGTTCCAGTCCAAGTGCCACACGGCGTGGTTGACCATGAGCATCATCTACAAGCGCCTGAACTTCAACCAGTAAAGGGCGCGTACCTTCACGGCTAATCATCACGATTGAACCCGGAATAGCTTCATCATAGCGGCTCAGGAAAATCGCAGAAGGGTTGGCCACTTCACGCAGGCCTTTATCGGTCATGCCAAACACGCCGAGTTCATTCACTGCCCCAAAACGGTTTTTGACTGCACGGATCATGCGGTAACGTGAATCTGACTGACCTTCAAAATACAGCACACAGTCCACCATGTGTTCCAGCACACGTGGACCCGCCAGCGCACCTTCTTTGGTCACATGGCCGACAATAAACAGGGCAGTACCACTATTTTTAGCAAAACGCGTCAGCAGGGCCGCCGATTCGCGGATTTGGGAAACACCACCCGGTGCAGACTGTAAGGTTTCGGTATATAAGGTTTGAATCGAGTCCAGAATGGCCACCGCAGGACGTTCCTGTGCCAGCACTTCACAGATGCGTTCCACACAGGTTTCAGCCATGACTCTAAGCCGATCTGTTGGCAGATCCAGACGCTGGGCGCGTAAAGCCACCTGCGATAAAGATTCTTCACCGGTTACATAAAGCGCCGAGCTGTTGCCTGCTGCCATATGAGTGGCTGTTTGCAGCAGGATAGTGGATTTACCAATACCGGGGTCCCCTCCGATCAGGACCACAGAACCTGTGACCAGACCACCCCCCAATACACGGTCAAACTCGCTGATTCCAGTCGGAAGACGGGTTTCATGAGAAACGGAAATTTTATTTAAGGTGGTGATTGCGGCGGCCTGACCGGCATAACCTCCGCCCATTTTAGGCTGGGCACGGTGTGTCGTTGCAGGGGCAATAGTCACTTCTACCAAGCTGTTCCATTCACCACATTCTGAACATTGACCAGCCCATTTAGAATGATCTGTGCCACATTGTTCACAACGATATACACTTTTTGCTTTAGCCATAATCGATATAAAAACTGATAAAACTACTGCACAGCATACAGAGTAAAGGTGGTTTTTAAAATCATTCAGCGAAGATGAAAATCAAAAACCACCAGAAGCCAGAAGAGAAGGTAGTTTGCTAGTTTAGAAAATTTCTGGTCTTAATACAGCTCGCCAGATTGGCGACGGGCAACAAAGTCTTTGGACTCCTTAACGATAATGCCGGACAGTAATAGCAGCGCAATCAGGTTAGGTACAGCCATCAGGCCATTAAAGGTATCGGCGAAGAGCCAGACCAGATCTAGAGTGGCGACGCAGCCGACAAAAACCGACAGGATATAAATGATGCGATACGGCAGGACAAACCTCTCACCAAGCAGATAGGTGGCACATTTTTCACCATAATAGCTCCAGCCGAGAATCGTGGAATAGGCAAAGAAAATAATCCCGAAAGTCACCACCCAGCCCCCTACACCCGGCAGCAACCGGTCAAATACCTGGGTGGTCAGCACAGCGCCAGTTTCACCACCAAAACTGCTGCCAGCCAGAATATAGCCAATTACCAGTACAATACCGGTAATTGAACAGACAATAATGGTGTCAATAAATGTACCGGTCATCGATACCAGACCCTGCCGGACAGGATGGTCGGTTTTGGCCGCAGCAGCAGCGATTGGGGCAGAACCCATACCAGCTTCATTGGAAAATACTCCGCGCGCCACACCATAGCGAATGGCAGCACCGACGGCACCACCCATGGCAGCCTCACCAGTAAAGGCATAAGTGAAAATCATTTTTAGGGCAGGCATCACCAGTTCAAGGTGAGTGAAAATAATAATTAAGCCTCCGGCCACATAGCCCAGTGCCATGATCGGAACAATCAGGGAAGCCGCTTTGGAAATGGATTTAATCCCGCCCAGAATCACCAGGGCAGAAAGTAGGGTAATCACCACACCAGTGATCCAGGTTTCAACTCCCAGACTGTTTTCTACAGCCAGCGCAACGGTATTGGATTGAACCGAACTGCCGATTCCGAAAGAGGCCAAGGTGCCGAACAGGGCGAAGATCAGGGCCAGCCACTTCCATTTAAGTCCGCGTTCAATGTAATACATCGGGCCACCGGACATTTCACCTTTTTCATTTTTAATGCGGTATTTCACTGCCAGTACGCCTTCACCATACTTGGTGGCCATGCCAAACAGCGCCGTCATCCACATCCAGAAGATTGCACCCGGACCGCCCAATACACAGGCCGTGGCCACCCCGGCAATATTACCGGTACCAATGGTGGCAGACAGGGCAGTCATGAGAGAGGCAAAATGGGAAATATCTCCATGTTTTTCATGAGCAGGATGCTTGCCAAACACTTGTTTGATTGCAAAAGGCAGCATACGGAATTGCCAGAATACTAGGCGGAAAGTGAGGAATACACCGGTGCCAACCAGCAGTACCAACATATAAGGGCCCCAGATCCAGCCGCTCAAAGTTTCCATCAGACTTTGTAAATTTTGCATAAAATTCTTCTTATTGATCCATGTCAGTTTTATTTGAGGTCTTGATTAAAAAGTAATTACGATGCCAAGTGAGTTCATCCTGAACACAAATAATGGCGGATTTGTCTTCTATTTTTTGCACAATTTAAAAGTTTTGACAAGAAAATACTTGTTCAATTCACGAAGATAGAGAAACTCGGCAGGACAAAAGAGAGCGCTAAATATCAAGCATGACGTACAGGCCTGTGGGGGGGGATGGGAATTGAAGGAGACCAGTCATCTGCTCATAGAAGAAAGGCTGTTATTGGAATACACGAGTTATCCTCAAGCCTAATAAAAAATAATTTCAACAAGATTTGGCTAAGTAGCTTGATTTTTCAGGCAGGAAGGAAGTTGTCTGAAAAATATCGACACCGATTGACTCAAATTTTAGAGAAATCCTCAAGAATGCAGAATAATTCGCTACTATAGCTTTCCTGGAAACCAGAGGGGTCAGTTTGGTGTACTCACTGAATGGATGGCTCTGGTTCTCTTGGTTTCAAGTCAATTTCTTAGCCGCGACTCGAGTGAATGGGAAAATATAAATGAAAAGCGATTTTCTTTTTTGTATTTTTATATTTTTAAGTTAACTTGTCGCCATTAAAAACAAAGTTGAAATGAATAATGTCAGAAAAATATAGCCACTCATCATCGCAAGAGGGTGAATTACAGCGTAGCTTGTCTAACCGGCATCTGCAGCTAATTGCGATTGGTGGGGCAATCGGAACCGGCCTGTTTATGGGCTCGGGAAAAACCATCAGTTTGGCAGGACCGTCTATTCTGGTGATCTATATGATCATCGGCTTCATGGTGTTTCTGGTCATGCGTGCATTAGGCGAATTATTGCTGTCTAATTTGCACTATAAATCGTTTATTGATTTTGCTACTGACCTGATCGGACCATGGGCAGGATATTTTATCGGCTGGACCTATTGGCTGTGCTGGATCACCATTGGTATTGCAGATCTTTCTGCAATTATTTATTACCTGCAGTTCTTCAATAACGGCCTGCCTTTCACCGCGGGTGAAGGGGTGCTGATCAGTATTGCTGCTATTGTCTTTATCATGGGACTGAACCTGGTCACGGTAAAACTGTTTGGTGAAATGGAGTTCTGGTTTGCCCTGATCAAGATTATTGCCATTATCGTATTGATTGCGGTGGGTTTATGGATGATCTTTACCGGATTTACCTCCGATGCGGGTACACAGGCTTCCTTTAGCTATCTCTGGGAGCATGGAGGTTTATTCCCAACGGGCGCCATGGGTTTCCTGGCGGGTTTCCAGATTGCCATCTTCGCCTTTGTTGGGGTAGAGCTGGTCGGTACCACAGCTGCTGAAACCAAAGACCCGGAAAGAAACCTGCCTAAAGCGGTCAATTCGATTCCGATTCGTATCATTATTTTCTATGTGCTTGCCTTGCTTATCGTGATGTCGGTTACGCCATGGAACCAGATTGACCCGAATATTTCGCCATTCGTTGATCTGTTCAGTCAGGCGGGCATTGCTGCGGCTGCCATTATCATGAACTTGGTCGTATTGTCCTCGGTCATGTCTTCCATGAATAGTGGAGTGTTTTCGACCAGCCGGATGTTGTTTGGTTTGTCACGTGAACAGCAGGCACCGAAATCCTTTGGACGTTTAAACAGTCGCGCTGTACCTGCCAATGCCCTGTATTTTTCTGCAGTATGTCTGTTATTAGGCGCAGCTTTACAGTACTTCGTGCCGAACACCGTAGAAGCATTTACTCTGGCAACGACCCTGTCGACGATTTTATTTATCTGTGTATGGCTCATGATTATCTGGAGTTATATGATTTACTATAAAACCCGTCCCGAGTTGCATGCCAAATCGGTGTTTAAATTACCTGGTGGACTGGTGACCTGCTGGATCGTGATTATTTTCTTTGTTGCCATGATTGGTGTCTTGGCGCTGGAAGAAGATACGCGTCGTGCCCTGATGGTCAGTCCGATCTGGTTTGTTTTACTGATTATTGGTTATTTGGGCTTCTATAAACAGAAACATAAATAATCCATATCAATAAAAACGTCAGCGATCTGCTGGCGTTTTTTAATGTCTCAAGATACTCTCTAAGGTTGAGCGCTTTGGTCTATTTCTATCATCGCGTTATACTTTATGAAAATACTCAGATTAGGTGGTCAGATGCATCAGGTCATTTGCTACATCAGTTTAATTACAGCCGGCTTTGTGCTGGCAGGTTGTGGACAATCGGGAGCCTTACATCTTCCTGCTGACCCAAATCACGATAAGCGTGCCAAATATCTGCTTTACAAAAACACCGAGCCTGCGACACCTGCGTCTGGTGAAAAACAGGATGCACCAGTTAGGCAGCAGTTTGAAGCACCCGTAGAATCCGATTCAACATCATCTCCTTAAAACGTTCAAAGAAAGGATACGTTCATGAGTTTCACCCGTATTAATGGGGTATTGCACGCCGAGCAATGTTCACTGCAACAGCTTGCCGAGCAGTTTGGCACACCACTGTATGTTTATTCCAAAGCCACTTTTGAAAAGCATTATCTGGAGATGGACCGTGCTTTTAGCTTTATCGATCATCAAATCTGCTTTGCGGTAAAGTCAAACTCTAATATTGCGGTATTGAATGTATTGGCCAAGCAAGGTGCCGGTTTTGATATTGTGACCGGTGGTGAACTTGCTCGTGTACTCAAAGCCGGTGGTGAAGCTGCAAAAATCGTGTTCTCGGGTTTGGGTAAATCTGAAGCGGATATTCAAAAAGCATTGGAAGTGGGGATTGCCTGCTTTAACGTTGAGTCACATGCCGAGCTGGATCGTATCCAGAAAGTAGCGGCTAAGATGGGTAAAAAAGCCCCGATTTCTTTACGCGTCAATCCAGACGTTGATGCCAAAACCCATCCTTATATTTCGACGGGTTTAAAAGAAAACAAGTTTGGTATTCCATCGGAGAGCGTATTTGAAACTTACCAATACGCCGCATCTTTGCCGAATCTGGAAATAGTGGGAATTGACTGTCATATCGGTTCGCAATTGACTGAAACCCAGCCTTTTGTCGATGCACTGGATCGTGTCATTGTGATGATTGATAAGCTGAAAGAGATGGGGATTCAGTTGAAACATATCGACATTGGAGGTGGTTTGGGAGTGACCTATAAAGATGAAACTCCGCCATCTGTCGAAGAGTATGCCAATGCACTACGTCCGGCCCTGAAAAAACTGGGTTTAAAAGTTTATATGGAACCGGGCCGTAGCATTTCAGCCAATGCCGGCGTATTGCTGACTAAAGTGGATTTACTGAAACCAACGGTTCACCGCAACTTTGCCATCATCGATGCCGCGATGAATGACTTGATCCGCCCGGCGTTGTATGAGGCCTGGATGGATATTCAGCCGGTAACGCCACGTACAGATACAGCGAGTAAAGAGTGGGATGTGGTCGGTGCGATCTGTGAGACGGGTGACTTTCTGGGTAAAGAGCGTCAGCTTGCTATTCAGGAAAATGATGTGCTGGCTGTACTCGGTGCAGGCGCATATGGTTTTGTGATGAGCTCGAACTATAACAGCCGTGGCCGAGCCGCTGAAGTGATGGTCAATGGTGATCAGGCACATCTGATTCGTGAACGTGAAACGATTGAATCACTTTGGGAACGCGAGCGTTTATTGCCTTAAAAGGAGTAAATCAAAGTGTTATTAGAATTTACCAAGATGCATGGCTTGGGCAATGACTTTATGGTGGTGGATCTGATCAGCCAACGCGCTTATCTGGATACGCTGACCATTCAACGTTTGGCTCACCGTAATTTTGGTGTGGGTTTTGATCAACTGCTGATTGTTGAACCGCCTGATATTCCAACTGCAGATTTTAAATATCGTATTTTTAACGCCGATGGTTCTGAGGTTGAACAGTGTGGTAATGGCGTGCGTTGTTTTGCGCGTTTTGTGCATGAGCGTCAACTGACCAGCAAGACCAAAATCAAGGTGCAGACCAAAGCTGGCATTATTGAGCCGGAGCTGGGGGCCAATGGCTGGGTGCGGGTCAATATGGGCTATCCGAAATTCCTGCCGCAGGAGATTCCATTCCTGGCGGATGAGCCGGATAATTTATATGACATTGATTTGGAAGGTGATAAAAAGCTGACCATTGATGTGGTGAATATGGGCAATCCACATGCGGTGACTATTGTTCCGAATGTGCTCACCGCAGATGTCGCAAAAATTGGTCCGCAGGTAGAATCGCATCAGCGTTTTCCTGCCCGGGTCAATGCCGGTTTTATGCAGATTGTGGATGAAATGCATGCACGTTTGCGAGTCTATGAGCGTGGGGTCGGGGAAACTCTGGCCTGTGGCACAGGGGCCTGTGCGGCAGCAGTTTCGGGTATGCGCCGTGGCTTGCTGTCCAGTAAGGTCGAGATGGAACTTGCTGGTGGCAAATTGCAGATTGAATGGGTCGAGGGCGATCTGGTCTGGATGACCGGGCCAACGGCAAATGTCTATGAAGGACGTCTGGATCTACGTTATTTCCAGAGTTAATGCAGAACCTCGGGCGATCTAAAAAAGCGCTGTGCTCAGAACGGCGCTTTTTTTATGTTAGGATAAAATTATATTAAATGCATAGAACAACAACGCCATGAATCAGCTTGTATTTTTACCAGGAGCATCAGGCAGTCAAGGTTTCTGGCAGCCTTTGACTACTTATTTAGCACCAGGACAGGCTTATCAGATTTTGGCTTATCCAGGATTCGATGGCATCGCGCCAAATTCGGCCATTCACAACCTGCATGATCTGCAAGCCTATCTGAATCAGCAGATTGAAGCAGATTCTATCCTGGTTGCACAGTCTATGGGTGGTGTGCTGGCGCTTGGGCTTGCGCTTAATCACTCCGAAAAAGTCAAAGGACTGGTTTTACTGGCTACATCTGGCGGCCTAAACGTGCAGCAGTTCGGCTGTGCAGACTGGCGAACAGGTTATCGCGAGCAGTTTAAGGCAGTCCCTGACTGTTTTTTAGAAGACCAAACCGAATTTAGTCCGGAGCAACTTGCCAGCCTTGAGGTTCCCATCTTGCTGATCTGGGGAGATCAGGATTCTTTAAGTACTGTTCAGCTAGGACAATATCTGGAACAGACCTTTCGAAGTGCAACACTACATACCCTCCAAGGCGGGGATCACTTTTTTGCTGCCAGTCAGCCTGCACAGGTGGCTGCGCTGATTGATACCTATCTGGAGCGTATTTAATGGGGTATATGGAGGGAACTGCTAAAGAGTTGCTCGGGATCTGGTTAAAAGAACGGGAAATTCAAAACCAGTCCAAACATACTTTACAGGCTTATACGCGTGATGTGACTGATTTTCTGAAATTCTGTGCACAGCAAAAACTGGCTTTAAATGATGTCGAAGCCACAGATTTGCGTCAGTTTCTGGCTGAAAAGGTAGAACAGCAAGGCTTGAGTTCAAGCAGTTTGCAACGCATGCTGTCCTCTATCCGCCAGTTCATGAAATGGGCGCAGCAGTCTCAGTATCTGGCCTTTAATCCGGCCGATGATTTTCAGCTGAAGCGTCAGTCACGTCCTTTGCCGGGAATGATTGATATTGAAACGGTCAACCAAATTCTAGATCAGTCCGCGCCCGAAACTCAAGCACAGCAGCAGATGTGGCTGAGAGACAAAGCAATTTTGGAGTTGTTATATTCCAGCGGCTTGCGGCTAGCGGAAATTCAAGGTCTAAGAATCAAGGACATTGATTTCAATCGTCAATTATTAAGAATTACCGGTAAGGGGAACAAAACTCGAGTGGTACCATTTGGTTCAAAAGCCAAAGACAGCTTAATGGAATGGCTGAAAATTTATCCGTTATGGAATGGTGACTTTGTCGCAGATGCGAATGTCTTTATTACCCAAAAAGGCCAGCCACTGGGCGCCCGTCAAATTGAAAACCGGGTCAAGTTTCAGGCACAGCGCGCCGGTGTAAATGTCGATCTGCATCCGCATTTATTAAGACATTGTTTTGCCAGTCATATGCTATCAAATAGCGGAGATCTACGTGCCGTTCAGGAGATGCTGGGGCATAGCAACTTAAGCACCACGCAAATTTATACCCATCTTGATTTTGACCGTCTGGCACAGATTTATGATCAAGCCCATCCTCGCGCCCAACTTAAAAAATCGGACAGTTTTTAAAAATTAAGAGAGCAAGCAGGCTTTGCCGGTTTATGGTTTGTTAATTCTGGCGACCTCCTTGTCATCTAATTTAAATCAGGGGGTGAAACAATAGGGAGTCTATCTAGATGGCATTTGAACTATTGTCGCATAATAAAAAGTCAATTTATAAGGTATAACAGCCTCCTATCAGTATAAAGTGGGTGGCATTAATAATCGAAGGGAAGGAAATTATTAACTGCCCCCACTCGTCATGTAAATATTGGAAAGAAAAATATAGGCAAAGTAATGATTTTAGATATTTTAGAGAAATATGATCAATTAACTGCTGCACAAAAAGAAATTTTTGCAGGCTATGGCTTGCGTCAGGTCAAACACTTTGTAGAAATCAGTTTAGCCAAGATTGAACCTGTACTTCCGGAAAATACCGTGGTTCAAGGAGTCAATGCTGCCGGTAAAGTTCAGGCGGTAAATCCGGTTACACAACAATATTATCTGTGGATTTCAGACCTGCAGTGGCAAGAAACAGCACAGCCCTCGGCTCATATTGATTTGAAAGAAGACTTTATGGCCGTTTGGGAGGTTTTTAAACTTGCGCAATATGAATTGATTGACTTAAGCCATGTACATCGTGATTTCCTGGAAAGTCAGCCTGCTTAAGGCTATATAAAATATGTGGGGCTAGAGCGTGGTGTCTGTCCAAGGCAGGATGATCAAAATATCCCACAATATTCATATTTAAACGCTGCATTACGGCTTGTGACTTTATATTATTCACTGCGGTAAATGACACAACTTCGGCAAGATTTAAATGTTGAAATGCAAAGACGAGACAGGCAAGTGCCGCTTCAGTTGCATAGCCTTTTCCCCAATACGCCTGAGCCAGACGCCAGCCCACTTCAGTACAGGGAGAAAAACTGAATTGTTGCGGTCGATAATGTAAGCCGGTAAAACCAATAAATTGTCGGCTGCGTTTTAATTCTAGTGCCCAAAATCCCCAACTCTGTCTTTCAATCAGTTGGTAGAATTTATCTGCCAAGGCATTGCTTTGCCTGTTATTCAGGCATTGTGGGAAATGGCGCATCACTTCCGGGTCTGCATTCATCTTGGCAAAAACCGGATAGTCCGACGGATGCCATTGCCGCAGTAATAACCGTGTGGTCTCAATTTCAATAGGCATAAAATATTCCGGAGGTTTTTTACGAGGGAAGGGGAAGTATATTTGCTCATTTAACCCCGTCTACAGTTTGTAAGTAGTCGCTAATTCTGAACCCTCAGACTTTAAAATCAACCCCCCTGAATTCGGCATGCTTTGGGTATGAAAGAAGGGAGAAAGTACAAGAAAATTTAACCTGAATGGAGGAGAAATAGACATCAGAATAATACTTCATTGAAGATGAATGGTCAGTCAGAGAAAGCTATGTCTAAAATGACAAAAATATTAAGGCCAGAGAATTGATTATTTTGTGGGCCAAAAGAGGTGGGCTGGATATTTTAGCAGCACTACATCAAAACTACTGATGGGATTAATCAAATAAAAAAATACTAAAAATCAAAGGTTAATTTTTATATAAAACTGGGTGCAATCCCTTGTAATAAAAAGATACTTATTAATTGTGAACGCATCGTTCAAGGAAATTTATATATTTTTACAGCTCTTTCCTGAATTGTGACTTGACCGAAATGCCGTACGCATTGCAAGATAGGGCACCTAAAAAAATTTAAGTGAAGAGTTACAATAACTTTTCTCAACATTTACATTTGCTAAAACAGCCGAGGATTACATGAAGGCTCTTGTTGCTGTAAAACGTGTGGTTGATGCCAACGTTAAGGTTCGCGTTAAGCCGGACAACAGTGGTGTTGACTTAACAAACGTTAAAATGTCAATTAACCCATTCTGTGAAATCGCAGTGGAAGAAGCGGTTCGTTTAAAAGAAAAAGGAACTGTTTCAGAAATCGTTGTTGTGTCTATTGGTCCTAAAGAAGCGCAAGAACAAATCCGTTCTGCGATGGCGCTTGGCGCTGACCGCGGTATTCTGGTGGAAGCTGATGATAGTCAGCTGGGTGCACTGGAAATTGCCAAAATTCTAAAAGGTGTGGTTGACGCTGAACAACCGCAACTGATCCTTCTGGGTAAACAGGCAATTGATGACGACTCTAACCAGGTTGGTCAGATGCTGGGTGCGCTTATGGGTGCAGGTCAAGGTACATTTGCTTCGGAAGTTAAAGTTGAAGGCGATAAAGTACAAGTGACGCGTGAAATCGACGGTGGTCTACAAACTGTTGAATTATCACTTCCAGCGATCATTACCACTGACTTGCGTTTGAACGAGCCACGTTATGCAGCTCTGCCAAATATTATGAAAGCGCGTAAAAAGCCGCTGGATACCAAGTCTCCTGCAGATTTCGGTGTAACCGCTACAACTAAACTGAAAACAGTGAAAGTTGAGTCTCCTGCAGAGCGTAAAGCTGGCGTACAAGTGAAGTCTGTAGATGAGCTTGTAGAAAAATTGAAAAACGAAGCGAAAGTGATCTAATACAGAAGGATAAAAATCATGAGTATTTTAGTTATCGCTGAGCACGACAACAAAGCATTAAACGCTGCTACTTTAAACGTTGTTGCTGCGGCGCAAAAAATCGGTGGTGATATCACTGTATTGGTAGCGGGTTCTGGCGCGCAGGCAGTTGCTGATCAGGCTGCGAAAGTGGCTGGTGTAAGTAAAGTATTACTTGCTGATGACGCTGCTTATGCAAACCAGCTGGCTGAAAACGTAGCGAAACTGGTTGCAGAACTAGGCAAAGGCTATAGCCATATTCTGGCTGCTTCTACGACAACTGGTAAAAATATTCTGCCACGCGCAGCTGCTTTATTAGATGTCAGCATGATCACTGACATCATTGCGGTTGACGGTCCTAAAACCTTCAAGCGCCCAATCTATGCAGGTAACGCGATTGCAACTGTAGAATCAGGCGAAGACATCGTACTGGGCACGGTTCGTGGTACTGCATTTGATGCTGTGGCAGCAGAAGGTGGTTCAGCTGCGGTTGAAGCTGCTGCGTCCCAAGGTGATGCAGGTATTTCTAAGTTTGTATCAGAAGAAATTGTGAAATCTGAGCGTCCAGAACTGACAGCTGCGCGTATTGTGGTTTCAGGTGGTCGTGGTGTGGGTTCGGGTGAAAACTATCACGCGATTCTTGATCCACTGGCTGACAAGCTGGGTGCTGCTCAAGGTGCTTCACGTGCTGCGGTAGATGCTGGTTTTGTTCCTAATGACATGCAAGTGGGTCAAACAGGTAAAATTGTTGCACCTGAACTTTATATCGCTGTCGGTATCTCTGGTGCGATTCAGCATTTGGCAGGTATGAAAGAATCTAAAGTGATCGTTGCGATCAACAAAGATGAAGAAGCACCAATTAATGCAGTTGCTGATTACTGGTTAGTAGGTGACTTGAATACTGTTATTCCTGAATTGGTTTCTAAAATCTAATTCCTGAATCAGGTTTAAAAAAGACGCTCTTGTGTAAGCAGTTAAAGTAATACTTTACTGTTTTACTCAAGGGCGTTTTTTACGGTCGGTGTTAAAGTCCGAGCAATCAGTGATTTTTGTATGTTACATTTCCAATAGGAGCAGTTCTAAGTTGAGGGCAGAGTAGGACTATGCTCGTATTGTGTCTTTGCAATGTATGATTAAAACACACAGGGCTATTATTCGTATAAAGCATTTATGATATTATTCGCCATCTTTTTTTAAGCTTTACCCTACTTTGTCGTTTGGGTAGGAGTAGTCTTTTGTTGGTCGATACCCGGCTTACGTGGCCGATTATAGCCATTGCCATCCTGTGTTTTTTATTTCCATTTTCTGCTGATCTGCAAGTACCATTACACGATGGTGAAATAGTTCGTTTTGTGGAAAATTTACAAGCCTTGTTATTGCTAATGTGTGCCATATTTAGCTATTTCTATATTCGGCCCTTAGATTTGCAAGACGGAAAAAAGCAGTTTTGGTTGTGGGCAGTCCTGTGGTGGTTGTTGCTGTTTGGGCGCAGCACCAGTTGGGGGCGAGATTATTTTCCTGAGGTTCCTAAGCCTTATTTTCGTGCAATTTCGATCATGTTGATTTCCCCTGTGATATTTATGCTGTTTTCTGAGCATTTAAGAAAAGAAATTATTCGAAAGCTTAAGCATTTTATGCTGCCAGTATGGGCGTTAGTATTGGCTTGTTCGGGCTTAATTATTTCAGATGCGATTGAGCATGAGCGTGCCATTGATACATTATTTCTACGCGACATTCAGTATAAAGATTTGATGGAAGAGCTCTATGAATTCCCCTTAATCCTAGGGTTATTTTTGATCAGCTTTCATTTGATGAAGCAAGATAAATCCGAATAAATATAACTGCTGCGTATGAAAGGTTTTTAAGCCCGCTTGATTTGAAATGTGAGCGATTTAGCCAATTTCTAGCATAAGATGATATATGGCTATATTTCTATTTTTGTTTGGCGGTTTGTGTAAAAAATAATCACTAAATTTAAGTAAATTAACAAGATTAAGATTGAAGCTAAAGCACAAAATTAGCCAGGTTTATGCTATAATTTAGGGCTGTATTTTAGTTTTTAGCTCTGTCGTTTGAGTTAATAATTTTGCTGGATTTACGACATATAAATATAAGCCAAAGCTGGCTTATAGAATAAGGAGTATGCATGAGCGTATCGGAAATTAGACCGATTGCCATTGAGGATGAACTCAAGCACTCGTATTTAGACTATGCAATGAGCGTGATCGTTTCACGTGCCTTGCCGGATGTACGAGATGGTCTAAAACCTGTTCATCGTCGTGTGCTTTTCGCAATGCACGAATTGGGCAATGACTACAACAAAGCTTACAAAAAGTCTGCCCGTGTTGTAGGTGACGTCATCGGTAAATATCACCCGCATGGGGATTTAGCCGTTTATGAAACAATTGTACGCATGGCACAGGACTTCAGTTTACGTTACCAACTGGTAGATGGACAAGGGAACTTTGGTTCGATCGATGGCGATAGTGCTGCTGCGATGCGTTATACCGAAGTCCGCATGCGTAAGCTGACCCATGAATTACTGGCGGATCTTGAAAAAGATACCGTTGACTGGGAAGACAACTACGACGGCTCAGAACGTATTCCACAAGTGATGCCGACCCGTATTCCAAACCTGCTGGTCAATGGTGCTGCGGGGATTGCAGTTGGTATGGCGACCAATATGGCGCCGCACAACATGACAGAAGTGGTGAATGCGTGTCTGGCCTATGCAGATAACCCGAATATCAGCATTGAAGGATTAATGGAGCATATTTCCGGTCCAGATTTCCCTACAGGCGGTATTATCTATGGTAAATCAGGGATTGTTGATGCTTACCGCACCGGTAAAGGCCGTTTGCATATCCGTGGTAAATACCATTTTGAGGAAGATCAGAAGTCTGGCCGTACCACTATTGTATTTACTGAAATTCCTTATCAGGTCAATAAAGCTAAAACCATTGAGCGTATTGCCGAGCTGGTTAAAGAGAAAAAACTCGAAGGAATTTCAGAACTTCGTGACGAATCAGATAAAGATGGGATGCGTATTGCGATTGACCTGAAGCGTGGTGAAAATGCTGAAGTCATCGTCAACAACCTGTTTCTGAATACCCAGCTGGAAAACTCGTTCAGCATTAATATGGTTTGCCTGGACAATGGCCAGCCAA
The DNA here is from genome assembly GCF_013343215.1 of Acinetobacter sp. 10FS3-1. Classification (NCBI taxonomy): domain Bacteria; kingdom Pseudomonadati; phylum Pseudomonadota; class Gammaproteobacteria; order Moraxellales; family Moraxellaceae; genus Acinetobacter; species Acinetobacter sp. 10FS3-1. Next base: position 2,119,772 of record NZ_CP039143.1, on the reverse strand, counting down.
AATTGATGAACCTGAAAGATATCGTTGCAGCGTTTATCCGTCACCGTCAGGAAGTTGTGACCCGCCGGACCATGTTCGAATTACGCAAGGCACGTGAACGTGGTCATATATTAGAAGGCCTGACAGTTGCGCTGGCAAATATTGATGCCATCATTGAAACCATCAAAACTTCTGCTAACCCTGCTGAAGCGCGTGAGCGTTTGCAAGCGGGTGAGTGGGCAGCAGGTGGTGTGGCAGCATTGCTTGAAAAGGCGGGCGCTGTTTCTGTACGTCCTGATGAAATTGAAGGCGAAGATCCAAACCGTCCATTTGGTATTGATGGTGATGTGTATCGTTTATCTCCGACTCAAGTCAACGCGATTATGGAATTGCGTTTACACCGTTTGACCGGTCTTGAGCAGGATAAACTTCAAGCTGAATATTCTGAAATCTTGGCTCAAATTGCTGAATATACTGCTATCTTAAATGACTTCAACTTATTGATGAATGTGATTAAAGAAGAGCTTGCGCTGGTGCTGCAACAATATGGCGATGCACGTAAGACAGATATTGTTGAGTCTCGTATCGACTTCTCGCGTGAAGATCTGATTCCAGAAGAGCAGATGGTATTGACTGTTTCCCAGTCAGGTTATGCAAAAACTCAGCCATTGTCTGATTATGCCGCACAACGTCGTGGTGGCCGCGGCAAGTCTGCTACTTCGATGAAAGAAGATGATTATATCCAACATCTGATTGTGACCTCGAGCCATGCTACGGTGCTTTGTTTTACCAATGTTGGTAAAGTTTATCGTCTGCGTGTGTTTGAAGTGCCGCAAGCCTCACGTGGTTCCAAAGGCCGTCCAATGGTCAACCTGTTACCACTGGAAGAGCATGAAACCATTACTGCGATTCTGCCAGTCATGGAAGCCCCGAAGAAATTCAAAGAGCGTCTGGCAGGCTTCCGTAGCTTTGTAAAAGCAAATATGGAACAGCTGCAGAAGAATGACATTATCGCCAAGTATTATGCGGGTCTGGAAGCAGCATTTGCAGAGCTTAAAGATGGAGATGATCTGTCTGATGCCTTGCGTGTTCAGCTGAAGGAATTGGGCGTTGAGCTTTCTGCGACTGATCTGGATGATGAAGTTGTTGCTGAATTTGCAGAGCTGGCAGAAAACCTGCGTAAAAACTTCTATGTGTTTATGGCTACCGAGTACGGTACGATTAAACGTGTAGAACTGGAACAGTTCTCCAATGTCCGCTCAAATGGTCTGCGTGCGATTGAGCTGAATGGCGATGATACCCTGATTGGCGTGGCCATTACCGATGGCGAACAGCAGATCATGCTGTTCTCGAATGAAGGCAAAGCAATCCGTTTTGCGGAAACTGATGTTCGTGCTATGGGGCGTTCAGCCAAAGGTGTACGCGGTATGCGTGTAACCATCGGCGCTGCTCAGGTCGAAGATGCAGAAGATGCAGATGTCGAGTCTGATGATGACGAGGCGACTGAAACTAGCTTTATTAGCCGTATCGTATCACTGGTGGTCGTTCCAGAAACAGGTGAAGTGCTGTGTGCTTCTGCCAATGGTTATGGTAAACGTACCACAGTAGATGAATTCCCGACCAAGAAACGCGGCGGTAAAGGCGTAATTGCAATCAAGACGTCCGAGCGTAATGGTGAACTTGTAGGTGCAGTTGCGATTGATGCTTCTAAAGAGTTGATGCTGATTTCAGATGGCGGAACATTGGTACGGACTCGTGCATCCGAAGTTGCACAAACTGGCCGTAATGCTCAAGGGGTTCGTCTGATCCGTCTTGGTGAAGATGAAACACTGGTTGGTGTAGAAGCCATTGAAGCGGTTGAAGATGAAGAATTGGATGTATTGGCTGATACTGAAAATACAGAGTCAACTGCGGATCTTGTGGCTGGTGAGCAAGATGCTGAACAGGCAGATGATAACGCTACAGTAAAAGAGTAAATTCTTCACTGAACAAGAGGACGCTGCGGCGTCCTTTTTCATACATCGACTAAAAAAAGGTGAATGATGAAAACCAGATTAATGCTACTGGCTACCCTGATCGGATTACATGGCTGTACTCAAGAGGAGATTCCGAATCCTAGTCCGGCACAGGAACAGGCTGCGGAAGCTGCTTATAATGATTTGCGCGAGGGTAAATATGATAAATTTTTGACCTATCTTGAACCTCAGCTACAGGCAGAATTTAAAGATAACCAGAAACTAATGAAGCGCTTTTCTCGCACGATTCCTCAAGAAGCTTATAAGTCCAAAACTTTAATGAGCAAACGCATTGAAGAGGAAAAAGGAGTGACTCAATATAAGATCAGTTATGAAATTGCCTATCCCAAAAATCTGGTGCAATATGATGTCAGTTTTGACCAGCCTCATGGTAGCAGCAAAATTCGTAACTTTAATATTCAGGTTTTTGGTGAATAACGTTGTGTTGGAGGGGTCTTAATGAAACACGGCTCAATTTAACTGCGTGGGCGTAGTCGATAATAGCCTAAGCCCATGCAGATCATGCCGACCACAAACAGATAAGCAAGCTTTCCTAGAATCAGGTAAGTGGGTACGCCCATCTGATTCAGCTGGATAAACATTTGAACGATCTGTGTTGAAGGTAAAGCCTGTCCAATGAATTGCATCCAGACGGGCATTGCAGCGTGTGGCCAGGCAACTCCAGACAGCATAAAAAATGGAATGGAAGTGAAGACAATTATATGTCCGGCACGTTCCGGCATATCTAGAAAACTGGCGAACAGGATCGTGATGCCAATCATACAGAACACAAATACTGGTACAGCGAGTAGCATGCCCCAGAAATTGCCCCCACGTGGATAGTCAAACAACCAGAAGGTAAAGCCAAACAGGTAATAACAACCCAGACAGCCAATCGTCAAAATAGCCAGACCAATCCCGCTCAAGGTGATTAGATTAAGCATCTGTTTATTTTCCCGGTACAGGGCAATCAGCATGCTAAGTCCCAAAAAAATTGTCTGATGAATAATCAGTGGTGCAACAGCTGGAAATACATAACTGCCATAGCCGGATAGGGGATTGAAAAGCGGAATCTGGTGAATAGACAGGGCAGGTGAGAAATGTGAAATTTCGCTAAAACGTTCAGTATATTCACTTAGAGTATTTTCAACGGAAGCCACTAGACCTAAGCCAATCTGTTTAGTAATCAGGAAATTGGCTGCACTCAGGTATAGCCCGATCCCCCCATTTTCCCCATGTCGAATGGATTGTGAAAGATTATCCGGTAATAACAAGATCCCGTCAGCTTTTTGAGATTCTACCCATTGCCTGGCTTCAGCAAAATTCCCGGTGACGGCTATGGTCTGTACATTCGGGCTTTGACTGACGTGACTGATAATGCTGCTGGTTAGGGCACTTTGCTCTTCATCGACAATAATAATCGGCAAGGCTTTGGCCTGTTCAGCTTTGTAGGCGGTTGGATAGAAAAAGCTGTAAAATAGTACCGAGAGAATCAGCGTGGTAAAAATACTGCTATTGCTGACAATATCTTTAAAGGTTTTGCAGTAAGCCCTCCAGAGTGCTTTCATGTCGACACTCCTTTAGCGGTCTTCTTTAAAAAAATATAGGCCAGTCCGGCGTAAAGCAGTACATAGACTATCAGTATTAACATCGGTTGCAGTGAAATAGCTAGAGGACTGCCAATCACCCATTGCTCGGTTTGTAATTTGGCATAAGGTGTATAAGGAATAATATGGGCCCAGAACTGGGTAAACAGCGGGGCATTATTTAAGGGTAAAGTCACACCGGCAAAACTGAGCGATGAACCACCATAGACCGCGAGTAGGCCAAAAGATTTGGTCAGGTCCTGCGTAGCGAGTACGACCGCGCTACTGATAAAGGCATAGGCGCTATAGAATAAGATTTGAGCCAATACAATCAGCCAGAATGAGCCGGCAATAAACCAGCCGCGGAACTCAACCATCCACAACATCCAGGCCCAGGTCCAGAGACAGAAGATCGCCACATAGACCAGATTCTTAGAGAGAAGGGCTGACCAGAGATTCTGTTTATTAATCCAATGATGAAAAGTATGCCGCTTGAGCTCCTGACCTACTGAAAAAGCCACACAGCAACACAAGAGCAAATGCAGAATCGCCGGAACCATATACGGTTCCAGATAAAACTCATAATTCAGCTGCGGGTTATAAAGTGGAGAAATTTTAATATTCGGTGTTGGTGCATCCAGATCAGGCAGAGTATTGCCCAGATACTGTTTTCCGGTAAACTCAGCCATTGCCTGTAGTGTACTGAGTAACATGGCTGAAGAAATGGTATTGCCGATACTGAAATAGCTCTGATTAAAGGCAATACTGATTTCGGCATTTTGTGCCTGGACCAGTCGCTGTTCAGCACCTGTAGGAATATGGATGTAGCCCCAGATTTTATTCTGGTTGAGCAGTTTTTCAACCTCAACGCTCTGATCAGAAACGCTATACACTCGCAGAGTAGAATTCAGAGATAAATGATCATAAATCTGAGTACTCAGGCTGCTTTGATCTTGGTCAATAATAGCAATCGGTAAATGATCAGGTTTGCCTTTGGCAAACATGCTGCCGAATAAAATTAAAATGCAGGCAGGGGCCAGCAAGACCAGTGCCAGATCCCATTTTTCTCTATATAAATAGGCTAATTCACGCTGAATGCCGGCCCAGAATCCAGTTGCCATTTATTTCGGCTCTTGCAGTTTAAACAATACACTCATGCCGACTTTCAGTTCTGGAATTTTGGCGGCAGGCACGAGATGAACTTTAAAACTGCGCACATCATAACCGCCAGTTTGGCGGGTAGTCTTGATCGTGGCAAACTCACCTTCAGCACTGATACTTTTTACATTAAAGTTCGCGGTTTTATTAAGGGCCGGGATATAACCTTCGAGCTGCTTTTTTTCGTGTAAAGAAGCATATTGATCTTCACGGATATTCAGACTGACCCAGCGTTCTGCCGAAATCAGGCTGACCAGAGGTACAGCAGTTGCGACCAGCTCCGAAACATTGCCATAGGTTTTGGATACCGTGGCATCGATCGGTGCCAGTAATTCAGTTTCTGCCTCAAGGGCATTGGCTTCGGCTACCGCTGCCCGGGCGATGTCCACCTGTGCATCGGCTGAACTTTTTTGCTGCGGTGTACTGCCACGTTTGGCGCGGATATATTGCTGATAGGCCGCTTCAGTCATTTGTGTGGCCGACTGTGATGCTGCATACAGTTCATCGCGGCGCTGACGGGAAATCACTCCTTCTTTAAACAGGTTTGCCCCCCGCTGATAGGAGGTTTTTGCCAGCTGTTCTTGCGCTTTCAGTGATTGCCAGTTGGCATGCAGAGAAGCAATATTTTCGTCCTGTGAACCGCGTTCTGCGGTGGATTGGAGGGCTAGGGCAGACTGCAAAGTGGCGAGTGCCTGCTGTTTTTTCGCTTCAATTTCAGGACTATGTAACTTAACCAGTACCTGACCTTTCTTTACTTCATCACCTTCGTGTACATAGATCCTTTCAATCCGGCTTGGAACTTTGGTCGCAACCTGCACTGTTTCCGCTTCAACCCGGCCTTGCAGTTCGAGCGCTTTAGGTTGATAGGTCTTCCAGAGGCCAAATCCAATCAAAACCAGAATGACCAGAATCAAGCTGCCCAGCAGATATTTCTTGCCAGACTTTTTCTGTTTTGCTTCGGCAGGATTTTCTTCAGTTTGATTGTTGTGTGCTACTTTTGAAGCAGGTTCATTAACCGGAGGATCAGGCTTTTGCTCATCAGTCATATTTGGCTCCATTAACGAATATAGTGAGTATTGGCATGCTGCATATAGTCTGGAAACTCAGCAATAGAGCCATGACTTTGTAATAATGTGGCGAGGGAGATGACATACTTATAAGCATTTAATGCTGTCTCTGCCTTTAAGCTGCTCAGCATATTTTGTGCATCAATCACCTGAGTTGCAGTGCCGACATCTTCCTTAAAAGACAATTCTTGAATACGCAAGTTTTCCAGAGCTGCTTTCATATTTTGTTGTAATAAAACATCGCTTTGCTGGGCACTGACTGCTTCACTAAACGATTTATAAATCAGGTTTTCAACTTCCTGCTGTGTACGTGCTGTCATCAGTTCGGCAGCATAACGTTTCAGTTCGGCAGCTTGAATATTCTTGTTTTTATCAATGCCGGAAAACAAGTTATAACGTGCTGCAACCCCAACAATCCAGTTTTGCTGTGCGTCCAGACTGTATTCGCCAAAGGCAAAGACATTTGGCTTTTGAGCTGCCTGCTGGGCTTTGACATTGGTTTTGGCCAGTTCGGTATCCAGTTTCATTTTTTTAATTAAAGGTGAATTCTGGCTAAAACTGCTGAGCAGGATATTTACATTTTGTGGTTCAGCCCGATTGACAAATAAAGGTGTGCTCAACTCGGTAATAGTATTGTCCCGCAATAAGTTGTTCAACTGGAACAGTGCAGCATTCAGATTAGCCTGAGTATTTTGCTGGGTTCGATCAGCATTATTACGCGCCACTTCAAACTGCATACGCTGCCCTTTGCTAATAAATCCCTGCTGTTCCATTTTCAGGGCATTGCGATAATGTTGTTGCATGGCATTTGAGTTAAAACGCGCTGCCTCTAATAACTGCTTTTGCAGTTGTACACTAAAATAGGCCTGAATCAGTTCAAAGCGCTGTGTATCTTGCTGTTGCTGATTGCTCAGTTCACTGCGTCCAGCTTGAATCGTGGCAACCTCTTTGGCACTGCGGGTCAGTCCACCGGTATAAAGTGGCATCATCACTGAAACACTAGGGCGGACCACTTGGTCTTCAAGCACTACATTGGTTGAATCTGGAATTAAACCCACGCCATCCCGAATAGGTTGTTTCAGGCTTTCTTTAAGCGGGTCAGCGATACTCTGGTCTAAATTAAACTCATCAATCTTATTATTTAAACCACTGCTCAGAGACTGCTCAAGATTATTTTTAACCGCCCCTAAAGGAATGTCTAATTCATTGCGAAAGGCATAGGCCCGGACATTAAGGTCGATACGTGGTAATCCAATTCCTTTAATCGCTTCGGCTTCCAGTTTAGAAGCCTGCTCAAGGCTTTGAAAAGCCTGACCCGAATAAGAGCGCTGTAGCAATTGTCGTTCTGCATCCTGAAAGCTGATGTTTTGTGCATAGCTAAAACTGCCATACATCATGAATGCAAGCACACTAAAACCCCAGCAGACATATGGTTTATTTTTCTTCATGTTCATCAAGTTAGTGATGTAAAAGTCACATTAAATCAGTCTAGGCTGAATTATAAATCAAGTATTTGCAAGACAGGCGACAGTAAAGTTGTAGTATTGTTGTAATTGAAACCGATCCCGTTTAAATGGTCTACTTTGATTGTTACCCTGATCGTGTCTAAACAAGCACAAATTGAAAAATTATACTATTTCTATTCCCAAACTTCCCCCGATCCTAAAATAAGTTCAGAGTTGAGTGCGGCCATATTTTATCTATATAACTTCTATGCAGTGAAATCATGAATTTAAAAACTAAAAATGGAAAAAATTCAAATTATCCTTTGAATCTAGATTGATTTTTTGACTGTATTTCACTTCCTGGATTGAAATAATTTTGTGCAAGGAAGGCTGATATATGGTTAAATGCCATCATTTTATTGTGTTTCACTCTGAAAGGAAAAATCATGCGCGCGTACAACTTCTGTGCTGGTCCTGCTGCATTACCTACTGCCGTTCTTGAAAAAGCTCAAGCTGAAATGCTGGACTGGCACGGTAAGGGGCTTTCGATCATGGAAATGAGTCACCGTAGTGCCGACTATGTTGCGGTGGCTGAAAAAGCAGAAGCTGATTTACGTAAGCTCATGAATATTCCTGAAAATTATAAAGTATTATTTTTGCAGGGTGGAGCATCCTTACAATTCTCGGCGATCCCTTTGAATTTGCTAGGTAAAAAAAACAAAGCTGACTATATTCACACGGGGATCTGGTCTGAAAAAGCCCTGAAAGAAGCAAAGCGCTATGGCGATATTAATGTCGTTGAAGCTGGTACCCAGATTGAGGGTAAATATGCCATTAGCGCACAAAGCGAATGGACATTGTCTGATGACGCAGCTTATGTGCATTATGCCGACAATGAAACCATTGGCGGTCTGCAATTTGCGGATATTCCAGAAACAGATAAGCCACTGGTATGTGACTTCTCTTCAAGTATTCTGTCTGCGCCACTGGATGTGTCTAAATTTGGTCTGATTTATGCCGGTGCGCAAAAGAATATTGGTCCTGCCGGTTTAACGTTGGTGATTATCCGTGAAGACTTGCTGGATCAGGCAAAACCTGAGATTCCAAGCATCCTGAGATATGCGGATCAGGCTAAAAATGGCTCTATGGTCAATACTCCATCGACCTATGCGTGGTACCTGTCAGGTCTGGTATTTGAGTGGCTGCTAGAAAATGGCGGTGTAGAGGCTATACATAAAGGGAATATGGAAAAAGCAAACTTGCTTTATGGCTATATTGATGCCAGCGATTTTTATGCGAATCCGATTGCTAAGGCAAACCGTTCAATCATGAATGTGCCATTTACCTTGGCTCATCCAGAACTTGAAAAACAGTTCCTGAAAGAAGCTGAAGCCAATCACTTGTTGAATCTTGCCGGCCACCGTTCAGTTGGCGGTATGCGCGCCAGCATTTACAATGCTGTTCCTCTGGAAGGGGTGCAGGCATTGGTGAATTTTATGGATGACTTCGCTCAACGCAATGCTTAATGCCTGAAAAGCAGAAACCCGGCAATGGCCGGGTTTTTTTGTGCAGCTATAGTTTAAAAAATAAAAGTATGAAGGATAAAACCACAGATCAGCATGCCCAGTGCAAAAAACACACATGACATCATATCGAGATCATAGCGGGAACCAAGTCGATGTTCGACTTGCTGTAAATTTTCTTCTTGCACGATTTTCATAGATATTTATAGTCCGATCTATTTATCGTAAATCATTATTTGTTGACCGTATTTTTATCATAAAAAGTTGATTAAATAAAGAACATTCCGAGCTAAACTTGTTAAAGTTCGTATTGTTTAAATAACCAGGTTAAATATCTAAAGATTTATTCTAAGTTTTTTAATTTCATAATTTTTATAATCTCAAAAGCCTAATTAAACAAATTCACAAGAACGCTTCATTGGATTTAAAAGCTTTTATAAAACAAAGTAAAATAAAGCCGAAATTCATTAGATTTCTTTCATAAGTCATTTTTCACTCAGTTCCAAATTATAGATTCCAGCAATTAAATTGAATCTTAATCCCAGTCTTTTGCCTCGATTGCGATATCGCTCAGCAAGAATTTTGAAGGTTTTCAAACTGCCAAATACATGCTCAATTCCAATTCTTCTTTTATTGATTTGCTGATTATAGATTTTTAGTTCGGAATCCAGTTTACAGCGCTTCTTTGCTTTTAATGGCAACAAGCTATTTGGATACACTGTATAAATTCCCTGATAACCCTTATCCGCAAGGATAAATGCACCTGCAGGAATCTGATTCAAGTTACGTTTGAAGAGTTCGAAATCATGTACGGCACCACGACTGGTACATAAACTCAGGATTTTTTGAGTTTGATAATGAATGATGGCCTGTACTTTGAAGGTGTGGGTCTTTTTCTTGCCGCTATAGCTTTTCTTCTGTTTTTTTAGGCCTTTGGATTGGAATTTCTGTGGCATCTACAATTACCACATTCCAATCGATGCCTTCGCCCTCGGGTAAATCTTTGGGTAAATTAAAGAGATTGGAGCGAATCAGGCAGTCTTCAACATGACGGACAATTCTTGAGGCTGTGGACTCTGAAACCCCGTAGCTCGTCGCAACGTGAAATAAGGTTCGGTATTCCCGCCAATAGCTTAGACAGAGCAGAACCTGGTCTTCCAGGCTTAACTTAGGCGGTCTGCCTTTGGCAGGGACATGTTTCTTCAATTGCTCAACCATTAAATCAAAGGTTGACCATGAGATGCCGGTATATCGCTTGAACTGTGTTTCAGAAAGCTTCTTTGAATCGATGTATTTCATCCGTAGATTATGTATGAATATTAAAAATTCTTTGGTATAAATAAGCAGCAAAAAGTAGATCTTTTTTTGATTCTTGGATTCTCAAATGAAGTGCAACAGAGATTAAATTATTGGAAGGAAGCAAGATGAGCTAGCATTTTGCTTCCGACCGACCAAAGTCAAAGTTGCATCATGAACTATACTCATCTTACTCAAGAAGAAAGATATCAGATTTCCACATTGTTACGTGAAGGTTTTTCTAAGCGTTATATCGCATGGAGGCTAAATCGCTCACCTTCCACTATTTCCAGAGAAATAGCACGCAATCGGGCAAGGAATGGTTATTTCGCTCAACATGCCAATAAATTAGCTCGCAGACGGCATTGTCCTAATCCCAAAACAATCCCTTATGATACTTGGGTACAGGTCATTGCTTATCTTGATCTCCAATGGAGCCCCGAACAGATTGCTTCTCATGTTTCAGTCAGCCTGCATTCCATATACAGGTTTATACAGCAGGATAAAAGCAGAGGTGGTGTGCTCTTCCGCAACTTACGTTTCAGAAATCAAAGAAAGAGGAAATATGGCTCCGTTGAGACTCGTGGCCAACTGACAAACCGCAAAAGCATTCACGATCGACCTGCTGAGATTGAGCAGCGCTCCCGCTTCGGTGATTTGGAAATAGATACGATTGTTGGCAAGAATCACCAACAATCCCTGGTTTCAATTGTAGATCGGAAGACAGGTTATCTTTGGCTGAAAAAGTGCAGCACGCGCAAGGCTGAGGAAGTTTGCCAGGCTACGATCAGATTATTGGAACCCATCAAAGCGCATCTAAAAACAATTACCGCGGACAATGGTAAAGAGTTCAGCCTGCATGAGTATGCTGCTCAGGAATTAGATATAGATTGGTATTTCGCTGATCCCTATAGCGCCTGGCAGCGTGGAACGAATGAAAATACGAATGGATTGATCAGACAATATATTAGAAAAGGCAGTGACTTGAATGACTATACGGATGCCTATATTGCAGAAATTACTCAACGCTTGAATCATCGTCCAAGAAAAAGACTCGGCTTTAAAAGTCCGAGTCAGGTATTATGGCAACAACATGGTGTTGCACTTCAAATGCTAATCTAAGATTTATGAAAGAGATCTATTATTTTCGCTTCAATCAACCCATTAAAAATAATCGGAAAATAGAAAAAATTAAATTAAAAATAATCAGGAGATATTCGGCTATAAGTGAATATCTCCTCTTTGCAAGTTATGCTGATTTTTTATAGATACTGGCCTGAATCCAGAGATTGCCTCGAATATATTGGCCGATTTCAAAATCCTTATATTCGGTATTGCGAGTAGCAATCCGGATGAGGGTGGCGGGCTGGCCTTCATCATGAAGCAGGGTGACATCGTATAAAGTATAGTTCTGAGCCATAAATTGCATGGTGGTTTTGCCGACAATATTGCCCTGGAACCAGGCTTCATCTTCCTGCCCCAAGGTTTCGCCGTAGAGATAGGCCACCATTTTGGAAAAATCGACAGTGACGGGTTCTTTATCTTCTTCGGTTTTTGGTTCCCATGCATCAATCTGTTCCTGCAAATTCTCAGGAGCCACACCGTTATTGGCGGCCAGAATATCATTTAAGGCACGGTGATGTTTAATGGATGCCGGATCATCTACCACCAGATGTTCGTGATCACCGACGGCCTCAAGCTCATAAGCCCAGGCATTCAGGTTGACGATATAAGACTGGTCTTTTTCATAATGCTGCCGATTAACGCTATACAGGTTATCGAAAGCATAAATAATACTGTTGGCACCAAGATTCAGGCAAAGCACAGCTTGGGTATTGGATTTACAGGAAATAATCCGGTCAATGCTGGCTTTGATCTGATACGGGCTTTCAAAACATGGGAATGCGGTTTTTACGGCCTGAGGCTTGTTGTTTTCTACCGCAATTACCTGACTCAACTGCACTGCAGCTTTGCTAGGTCCCTGAATCAGCCAGGTCGTTTCATCCATTTCTCCTTCTTGCGTACACAGGCCCATGGGCATAACAGGCGCGTCAAGAGCTTGGCCTAACCATTGGGGAACATCTGTGCCTGGATTTTCGGTCAGCAAGGTCCAATGCTCGACATGACTACCGAAATTCTGATCATCAATGGTAATGATCTCTGGGCTATTCTGTTTTTTCATATACACAATTGATCTTGGATGACTTATTTATGTTAATCGAGGGTTATTACGATTTTTCAAGTCAATTGAATGAATTTTAAAATTAAAATGTAAATCGGATGAAATCTATTTTTTCTTGAAGGCCAGCTGTACAAGGATTACAGTCTTAGTTTTCTGCATAGAAAAAGCCAGAACCATATTTTTAATCTTCAACCTTGAGCGGATGATTTGCTACACTAATCGGGATTTCTCCCTCTATGGAAAGCTTTGTGTTGCCATTTAAACTTTGGGTCGATGCCGATGCATTGCCTCGTATCCTGAAAGATGTGATTATCCGTGCTTCAGATCGCTACCAGCTGGAAGTGACTTTTGTAGCCAATCAGCCTATAGGAATTACGCCTTCAGTACGGATTAACTCGATTCAGGTCATGAGCGGAGCAGATGCAGCGGATCAGGAAATTGTGGATCGTATGAAAGCGCATGATATTGTAGTTACCCAGGATATTCCTTTGGCTGCAGAGGTGATAGAGAAGGGCGGAATTGCCATTCATCCACGCGGGGAAATCTATACCGAAGCCAATGTGAGGGCACGTCTGCATTTACGTGATTTTATGGATACCTTGCGTGGCGCAGGGGTGCAGACGGGTGGCCCACCCCCCATTTCTGAACGGGATAAGCGTGAATTTTCCAGTTCATTAGACCAAACCATTCAAAAGCAGAAACGTAAAACTTCCGTTCTCTAAGAGCTTTATTTCATGCCTATACAAACCAATATGATTGTGACCTATGCCTTATTGGTTTTTATCTGGGCAACAACACCGCTGGCAATTGTCTGGAGTGTCACAGACTTGCATCCACTTTGGGCGTTGGCCTTGCGCTTTTTCTTGGCCTTGCCGTTTGCTTTTGTACTGCTGTGGATATTTAAAAGCCGATTTTCTTTAGACCGGATTTCCCTGCATAGTTATCTGGCCGGGGCATGCAGCTTTATTGGCTCACAGATTTTTACCTATCTGGCGACGAGCTATTTAAGCTCTGGGATTATCGCGCTGATGTTCGGGCTGTCTCCGATTATTGCCGGCCTGATTGGTCGTTTTGTGTTTCAGCTCAAGCTTTATCCTTCACAGTGGTTAGGTATGGCGATTGCCCTGTTGGGACTTGGTATTATTTGTATTGGCGGTAAAGACCAGCATATTCAGCCTGTGGGTATTGGGCTGATGTTGCTCAGTGTGGTTATTTATTGTGCTTCCATGTTCTGGGTGAAGCAGATCAATGCACCACTTGAGCCAATGACGCAGGCGGCCGGTTCGATTGCAGTTTCGGCACTACTGGCTGGTGCTATGTTGCCTTTTATCTGGCAATTTGCACCAACCGAAATCCCTCAGGCCAAATCCCTTATCGGGCTCAGTTATACGGTGATTATGGCCTCACTGGTCGCTATGTTCTGCTACTTTAAACTGGTACAAAAAATTAAGGCAACCACACTCTCTTTAACGACAGTGGTCACCCCGATGTTTGCCCTGTTTGTCGGGGTGATATTGAATGATGAAAAATTGTCGTTTATGGCGCTGGTAGGCGTGGTTATTTTACTGTTAGGTTTACTGGTTTATTTTTCTAAAGCGATTAAGGCAAGTTATTCTGCTCGCCTTCCGGAAGACTTTTGAGATTTACATTTTACTGACTGAAATTGCTTTTGACCGACTCACCCAGCTTGACGCGATCCTGCGGATGTAAGGTAATAAAATAAGCTCCCGTCCGGTATTTGCCATTTTCTTCTTCACGGCTATAGGCCACCTGTGCGGTTGCCGCGATATGGAAAAAGTTCTCAGGATGGCTTAAGGTCACATGCAGATAAGTGCCTTCATTGATCAGATGGTTGCTAAAGAAGCTAAAACCGGTCTCCGAAAAGTTGACCTGTTCCGGTATAGGCAACAGGCTTTGTACAATGGCATCGTATAAAGAGCCAGTAATAAGGTTTAATTTTTGATTAAATAAGGATAATATTCGAGAAATTTGTTGATCTTTTTCAGACAATTGTTCTAATTCGTAGTTAACAGCATGATCAAATTGATCTAACTCGGCAAGTAGTAGAAAATAGCGAGGCAAGACAAAATTAGAGTCATAAGGGTCATTTAAGGCAACATCATCGGAAATAATCTGATAATTGATTCGTAAGGCAGCATCGATTCGAGACATGACGCGTCTTTCCGCGAATCCGCTTGGATGCTGGACATTTTCCATAATTTATTACCTCGGACTAGATGGTATGTTCAAACCAATCTCGCTGTATATAGGGTTGAAATATACTCGCGCACGGCGTAGTAACCACTTTATTTCTTTTATTGCACTGGTCTCAATGATCGGTCTCACACTCGGTGTAGCCGTCCTCATTACAGTGTTATCTGTGATGAATGGTTTTGATCGCGAGCTAAAAAACCGTGTCTTGGGAATGATACCTCAAGCAACTGTTTCTTCAACACAAATCTTAACAAATTGGCCTGAACTTGCAAACAAAATTGAACAGCATGAGCATGTTCAGGGGGTAGCACCATTTACCCAGTTACAAGGGATGCTGACCGCTCAGGGACAGGTCGCCGGAATTATGGTGACCGGGATTGAACCAGAATATGAAAAGAAGGTTTCGATCATTCAAAACCATATGGTTGAGGGCAGTATTGATCAGCTGAAAAAGGGTGAATTCGGGATTGTTTTAGGTAAGCAGATGGCCGATGCCATGGGGGTTGGCCTGAATGACAACATTACCCTGGTTTTACCTGAAGCCACACCTTCGCCGGCAGGAGTGGTGCCACGCTTTAAGCGTTTCAAGGTGGTTGGCCTTTTTAGTATTGGTGCCGAAGTAGACTCGATGATGGGCTATATCGCCCTGAATGATGCCTCGACCTTACTGCGTTTGCCAGATGGCGCGCAGGGGATACGCATGAAGCTGGATGATATTTTCGTTGCTCCGCAAGTATCGCAGGAAATTGCACGTGATTTGCCAGCTAATTTCTATGCCTCTGACTGGACCTATACCCACGGCAATCTATTCAGCGCGATCCAGATGGAAAAAGCCATGGTCAGTTTGCTTCTCTTTCTGATCGTTCTGGTGGCAGCTTTTAATATTGTGTCATCGCTGGTCATGGTGGTGACTGACAAGAAATCAGACATTGCGATTTTGCGGACCTTAGGTGCTTCACCTGCCACAATTACCAAAATCTTTATGGTGCAAGGTACCGTGATTGGAGTTATTGGTACGTGTGCTGGGGCAATTCTGGGCATTATTAGTGCGACCAGTATCAGCAGTTTTATTGGCTGGTTAAATACTGCATTCGGTTTAAATATGTTTGATGCTTACTTTATTAACTATTTACCTTCTTATCTGCGCTGGCAAGATGTGCTTGTAATTGTCGGTCTGTCACTGGCGCTAAGCTTTGTTGCTACCATTTATCCGGCTTTGCGAGCAGCGAAAATTCAACCGGCAGAGGCATTGCGTTATGAGTAATCTGATTTTAGATGCCCAGAGTATTCAGAAGTCTTTTACAGATGGAAAATCGACTGTTGAAGTAATTAAGGGAATTTCATTGCAGGTCCAAGCTGGTGAATTTGTGTCAATTGTTGGCTCCAGTGGTTCCGGTAAAAGCACCTTATTGCATGTACTGGGCGGGCTTGATCGCCCGACTGCCGGGCAGGTGATGGTCAATGGTCGCCGCTTTGATAATCTGTCCGAGGCAGAGCGTGGCTATATGCGAAATGAACATCTGGGCTTTGTTTACCAGTTTCATCATCTTCTTCCAGAGTTTACTGCACTGGAAAATGTGGCCATGCCCTTGATGCTACGCAAAGGAACCAGCTTTAAGGAAGCCAAACAGCAGGCTGAATATCTGCTGGAACGTGTCGGACTGTCTCATCGCCTGACGCATCAGCCTGGTGAGCTGTCAGGCGGGGAGCGCCAGCGTGTCGCATTGGCACGGGCTGTGGTGACTAAACCCAAGCTGTTGATGGCCGATGAACCGACTGGCAACCTAGATCGTAAAACAGCGGAAAAAATATTTGAACTGCTGACAGAGCTGCGTCGTGAATTTAATATGGCGATGCTGATCGTTACCCATGATGAACAGCTGGCACATGCAGCAGACCGAATTTTACATATGCAGGATGGTCTGTGGCTGGAGAACTAAATTACAAGAAAAATCTTCTTTAATTGAAGCCCACTCCGGTGGGCTTTATGATGGCCTGAAAACAATAACAAGATAGAATAATTCATGTTGCAGTGGCTGTGTGTGGGCTGGATTACAGGTCTGGCCTTTATGGGAAGAAATATTCTGAATATTCAGCTGAGTACTTCACTCATTATGCTGATTGCGGCATTTTGCTACCTGGGCTGCTCTATATTTAACCCGCTTTTGAATACACCGCTACGACGCTTTGTTATCGTGTGCCTGATGAGTATCATCGGCATGATGTTGGGGCAGGGCTATGCCAATCAGCAGCTTAGTCAGCGCCTCCTGAATGTTGAGCATAAAGTTCAGCAGAAAAAAGTTGTGGTCTATATCAAAAACCTGAATAAGCTGGGAAACAGCTCGATTCAGCAGCCTTTAGAAGTACTGATAACGCAAGGCGACGCTATAAAATGGATGGGGTTTTTAGCGCCATCTTCTCTAAAGAAAGCTGTGGATACTCAGAACACTCATGATTCTACGCTTGAGTTGGGGCATTATTATTTGTTACAGGGAGAAGTTCGACCAACCCACAGTTATGCAACACCGGGAGCTTTTGATGCAGAAAAATGGGCTTTAGAGCAGAATGTGATGGCTGGTTTTCGGATCCAGAATATTCAGCAACTCGATCCTGCTGCTGTATATGCACTGGGCTATGGCAGGCATCTTCGGGAACAAAGAACATTTCAATCGCGCTTTTTACTCTGGGTGGAAAAGCAGCGACTGCAATTAAGAGCATTTATCCTTAGACAACCTGTGCAAAATAAAGGCCTGTTACTGGCCTTGTTAACGGGCGATGAGAGTTTACTGGAACCCGCCACACAAGAGCAGTTCCGGCGTTTTGGAATGAGTCACCTATTGGCTATCTCTGGCCCGCATGTACTGATTTTTGCCTTGATGTGCTGTTCAGCTTTGCAGTGGATGGTGTCAAGATATTCACCTCTGCTTTATTTGCGTTGGCCGCGTCAGTATTTTTTAAGTGTGCCTTTCCTGCTCTGTGTTTTACTTTATTGTGCCTTTGTGGGCTTTGAAGTGCCCGCAATGCGAACTATGCTGATCTGTGTACTTGGAATCATCACGATGATCTTGAGACAGCAAGTCCAAGCTTTAAAACTGCTGATTTTAAGTGCGGCCTTATTACTCTTATTTGACCCTTTCAGTATTTTATCGGCCGCGTTTTGGCTGTCTTATGGCGCCTGTTTTGTCTTGCTCAGGATTTACCAGACGATTCAGCAACAACCGCGTGAACTCCAGCCCAGTACCTGGCAGCGCCTGTCTCTGGCAGGCAAAGTGCTGGTGGAGTCCCAATGGAAGATTTTTCTGGCCTTATTCCCTTTAATGATGCTGTTCTTTAAGCAGCTTGCCTGGATTACTCCCTTTAGTAATCTCGTCGCCATTCCCTGGATTGGCCTGTTGATTGTTCCTCTGGATATTCTGGCTGCGGTAGTGTTTTTTATTGCAGAGCCATTTTCAAGCGTGCTGTTTCAACTGAATGATCTTCTCTTGCAAATACTGCTGGCCTTTTTGAATGTACTGGATTACTGGTTCAAGCCGCAGCTCATTCCATTCGCCATGAATATCTGGATGATCGGCCTGATGATATTGGCCCTTCTGATTGTCTTTATGCCAAGAGGTGTATTGCCCAAATCCTGGGCTGCCTTAAGTTGTGTACCGCTTTGCATTCCGCAGTTTTATGCTGCACCTTTTCAATTATCGATACTTGATGTGGGGCAAGGGCAGGCGATTTTCATCCGGAATGGTCAGCACAGTATGATGGTGGATATGGGCGGATATTATGATAAAGAAAAATTTAGTGTTGGCCGGCAAATTATTATGCCTTTTTTATCGGTGCAAGGCGTAGCTCAGCTTGATCAACTGATATTGACCCATCTGGACCAGGATCATAGTGGAGCGTATTACAGTATTAAAAATCAGCTTAAAGTCAAAGAAATTTATGCCAACGAGACCCTTAAGGGTGATCAGTCTGTCCCATTTCAGTATTGTCATGCAGGTATGCAATGGCAATGGAGACAGCAAGTTAAGTTTACTGTTCTATCTCCTCCAATTCAGCATCTTTCACAAGCTGCTATAAATAAAAATGAAAATTCATGCGTATTACATATCGAAATACAGGGTGGGGCACCGTATCAGAATTTCTTGCTCATGGGTGATGCGGGATGGCAAACAGAATTCTATCTGCTGCAGCATTATCCGGCGCTCAAAGTGGATGTGCTTGTGTTGGGGCATCATGGAAGCAAGCATAGTTCAGCCTATGAATTTCTGAAACATTACCAGCCTAAACTTGCGATTGCTTCTGCGGGGCGTTTTAATCGTTATGGGCATCCCAGTGGTATGACCCAAGCTCGATTGGACGCCCTGGCGATTCCTCTGATTACGACTATTGAAAAAGGCACAATTGAATTTTCAAAACAGGAGCAGAATATGTTAGTACACGCCTACCGTGACAAATTTTCCTGGCTTAAGCGGAATTAAACCCAGATTTAAATAGGTGCAATAAGTTTATTTTGTTGTTGAGCTGCTGTTCTGATCTGCTGGACTTTGGCCAAGGCTTGTTGATGCTCCATGGTATACAATCCGCGTAATTCTGGATTGGCCTTGAAGCGTTTATAACTCCAGTGATAATGCTCAGGATAGCGCCGTATCAGGTTTTCAAGAGTTTTAAAAATGACCTGTGTCCCATAATTTGCATCATTTTCATAGATCTGCTCGTCCATCGCTTCGATATGCATATCGAAGCCGCCATTGTCATTACGTAAAGCGTATAAAAACAAGGCTTCGGCTTTGGTTTTTTGAATAAGCTTGGCACTTAAATTGCTGGTAGCGAGCGGGATACCAAAATAAGGCAGATATTCCCCCCCGATACTTGGGGTATGATCCGGCAGAATAACAGTCGTCCCTCCTTGTCTAAGTGCCTTAAAGATTTGACGGACACCGGAGTCATTGGTCGGAACCAGATGAGCTTTTTCACGGCTACGTGCCAGATGTACAAAACGATCAACAGCTGGATTTTTAACTGGCTTATACATGATGGTCATTTGGGTATACTGGGCAAAATAGGCATTCATAATTTCCCAAGTCCCAAAATGCGGCACAATTAACACAAGTCCCTTATTTTCAGCTAAAGCCTGCTGAAAGATATCTTGACCATGAACCTGATGGATGCGGGATAGGTTTTTTTCGTTACTGGAACCCCAAATACTAAAGAACTCAAAATAAGACATCAGTTCATTACGGATGGCTGCGCGGGTAATTTGTTCCCGTTGCTCCTTGGAAAGCTCAGGCAGGCTGACTTCCAGATTTAATCGAATAGTATTGGAAGTTTTTGAAATTTTTAAAATATTGACCAAACCAGCCAGAGCCTGCGCAATCCAACGTGAAAATTGAATCGGCTGACGGCTAATAAACTTTAATACACTATAAGCAATATTCTGCGAGCTTCGTTCAGTCATTGAGTGTTAATAGGTAAAATGAAAGAAAATAAAATTTATTATAGGCGAAAACGTTTTGTTTAGACAGAATTACCTTATTCAGTGTATATAATGGGTTCAAGATAAATCAATTTATTGGGTTGTTTATGTCCGATTGGCCACCAAAACCTGAAAACCAAATACAACAGTCATCACAGCCAGTGCAACCCACTGGTCCGGAATGGAAGCTGCTGGAGAAAGCAGTTTTAGCTTCTGTAGAAGAACAGCGCCGTGCCCGTCGCTGGGGAATTTTTTTCAAATTTTTAACTTTTGCTTATCTGCTGATTATTATATTGGCACTCGGTAAAAGTTGTAGTGTAGCTTCTTCTGAGGCCGGCTCAGGCGCAGGTGTACATCTTGCAGTGGTCGACATTGTGGGCACGATTGCTGCTGACAAACAGAGTGTAAATAGCAACAATACGATTAAATCACTTAAAAAAGCCTATGAAAATAAACAGAGTAAGGCGGTGGTGCTGAATATTAACTCGCCAGGCGGTTCACCGGTGCAATCGGATGAAATCTGGCAGGAAATCCAGTATCTGAAAAAGCAGCATCCGGAGAAAAAACTGTATGCAGTGATTGGAGATACCGGTGCATCTGGTGCATATTATATTGCTTCGGCAGCCGATGAAATCATTGTGAATCCATCCAGTCTGGTGGGTTCAATTGGCGTGATTATGCCAAATTATGGCTTAAATGGTCTGTTACAGAAAATGGGAGTTGAAGACCGCACCATGACCTCTGGTGAAAATAAAGCTTTGCTCTCCATGACTCAGCCGGTAGATCCTGAGCAAAAAGCACATGTACAGGGTGTGCTGGATAATGTGCATAGTCATTTTATTCAGGCGGTAAAACAGGGCCGGGGCGACAAACTGAAATCAACTGATCCTGCCATATTCTCCGGTTTGTTCTGGACAGGTGAGCAGGCAGTAAAACTCGGTATTGCAGATCGTGTTGGTAGTCTGAACACATTAAAACGTGAATTGAAAACAGATAAAGCCTTGAACTATACCATCGAATATAGCCCATTTGAGTCAGTGCTTGGCCGTATGGGATCATCAATCGGTGAAGGAATTGCCACTTCGGTTGCCCAGAAACTCCAGTCAGAGAATCATACATCGCTGCAATGAAGCCTTTAATCCATTTTGCGCACGCCAATGGCGTGCCCTCCAAAGTCTATCAAAAGCTGTTCGATGCACTGCAACCGGACTTCGATATTATTTATGTTCAGGCTCTAGGCCCAGATAAACGTTATCCGGTAGACAATCACTGGCGGGGCCTGACTCAGCAAGTGACTGATAGTATTGTACGTCAGGCACATGGCAGGCCAGTGATCGGTTTAGGCCATTCTTTGGGTGCAGTATTGAGTTTTCAGGCAGCCTTAACACGTCCGGAACTGTTTTCTCAAGTGATTATGCTGGATCCACCCTTGATAATGGGTAAAGAAGTATTGGCATTACATGCTGCAAAAATACTGCGTTTAAAGGCGCTGGATCAAATGTCACCGGCTGGTTTATCCAAACGCCGTCGTGATCATTGGGACTCGCGTGAACAGGCGGCTGAGCTACTTCGTCCCAAAGGTTTTTATCGAGATTTTGATGCAGACTGTTTTCAGGCATATATTGATCATGGTCTCAGCATTGATCCAGTGCGGGGCGGTGTAGAGCTGACTATTCCGAAGATGGATGAAGTCGAGATCTTCAGGACCAATCCATCACTTTGGTGGCTGCCTCAGTCTAAACCTCAAGTTCCGGTGAAAGTGCTGGTGGCTGAAAAAGGCCCTTTTCTCGAGCGTCGATTCCCTCAACAGATTGAGAAAAAATTCGGTATTCCCTTTGAGATATTCCCCGGTGGACATATGTTTCCTCTGGAGCAGCCTTTAAAAGTCGCAGAGAAAGTCAGACAGCTCATCCAGGGATAAGCTGGAATAATCTATCAGCTGGTTTTTCTAACAGAATAAATAAAAAACGCCTTCGAAAAGGCGTTTTTTATTTATTTGAAATTTTAAAACTTGCAGAATTGAACCGGTTCATGCATCAATTTACCGTGGTAATAGACCCCAGTATCAGCAGGCTGAAGGGTTCCGCTACAGATCCATTCCACCACTTGTGGGTAGATCAGATGTTCCAGCTTATGAACTCGCTCTGCCAGGGTTGTGGCATTGTCCTGATGACTGACTCTAAGTACACCCTGAGCCAGTGCCTGACCGGCATCTAGCTCGGCAGTCACATAATGCACAGTACAGCCATGCAATATATCTCCGGTATTTAATACACGTTGATGCGTATGCATACCTTTGTAATGCGGTAGGAGAGAAGGGTGAATGTTCAGCATTTTCCCTTCCCAGGCTTTTACAAATTTTTTACTTAAAATTCGCATAAAGCCTGCAAGTACGATCAGGTCCGCCTCCCAGTCCAGAAGCTGCTGATGCATAACCTCATCAAATGCTTCACGGCTTGGATACTGCTTGTGTTCAATCACCGCAGTTGCAATTTTTGCTTGTTGTGCACGCGTTAAGGCATATGCTTCAGGTTTGTTGGAAAGTACCCCGACAATTTTCCCTGACAGATCTGCATCAATCAGGGCTTGCAGGTTTGATCCATTTCCTGAAACAAGAACAGCGATTTTAATCATCTAGGGCTTAAGCGAAAACTACACGAATTTTTTCGTCAGCATCTGCAACAGACTCAGCATTTTCGACAATATGACCCATCGCCCATGCTTTTTCGCCGAAGCTATTTAGAAGCTCTATGGTTTGATCTGCAGCAGCTGCATCAACAACCAGTACCATACCAACACCACAGTTGAATGTGCGGTACATTTCAAACTGTTCTACACCACCTTCGTGTTGTAACAGTTTGAACAGCTCTGGCCATTCCCATGACGATTCATTCACTACCGCTTGTGCACCATTTGGCAATACGCGTGGCAGGTTACCTGGTAAACCACCACCGGTAATGTGTGCCATTGCATGCACATCAACGTGTTTTAACAGTTCAAGAATAGATTTTACATAGATACGGGTTGGTTCCATTGCCACATCGGCAAGTGGACGGCCATCTACGATTTGATTCAGATCAACATTTTTTACGTCAAGAATTTTACGAAGCAGAGAGTAACCATTTGAATGGGCGCCTGAAGAAGCCACACCAATCAATACATCACCCGCTTTTACTTTTGAGCCATCAATAATTTTGCTTTGCTCAACCACACCCACACAGAAACCTGCAAGATCGTAATCTTCACCTTCATACATGCCTGGCATTTCAGCAGTTTCACCGCCTACCAATGCACAGCCGGCAAGTTCACAGCCTTTACCGATACCAGTGACGACATTGGCAGCAACATCGACATTCAACTGGCCAGTGGCATAATAATCAAGGAAAAACAGTGGCTCTGCGCCACATACCAGAAGATCGTTTACACACATGGCCACCAGATCTTGACCAATCGTGTCATGACGGTTCAAGTTCAGGGCTAAACGTAATTTTGTACCAACACCATCTGTGCCAGATACGAGAACAGGTTCTTCATAACCTTTAGGGATTTTACAAAGTGCACCAAAGCCGCCTAGACCGCCCATCACTTCAGGACGGGAAGTACGCTTTGCGACAGTTTTGATTCGGTCGACTAACGCGTCGCCCGCTTCAATATCGACACCTGCATCTTTGTAGCTTAAACCAGTGTTTGGGGTAGAAGTTGAGTTGCTCATAATGAAGTCTCCGCATTCGCGGCAGGGATTATAACCCGAATATGCAAAACTCTTATGGTATTTGTGGCTTAAAATGCTATCTTTGTGGAAATATTTTACTTTTTATAATGATTAATAGAGAAAAGGTCAAAATTTATGATAGATCGCACATTGCGTCGCGTGTTTATCCTAGCTGCGATAGCTTTATTGCTGTGGATGTTGTATTTACTGAAACCTGTTGTTATTCCATTTGTTGCGGCATTTTTGATAGCTTATCTGTTAAGTCCGCTGGTCGATAAGTTTCATGATGCCGGACTACCGCGCTGGCTTTCAATCAGTATCGTGTTTATTGGAATTGGTATCCTGGTGACCCTGGCCATTTGGTATCTGATTCCATTAATCTGGCAGCAGCTGATGTATGCACGTGACAACATCCCGGCGATAATTGGATGGATCAATTCAAGCTTTTTACCCTGGTTGTCGAATACCTTTAATATGGTTGAAATGGAAGTCGATACGAACCAGATTTCCACTGTGGTCATGGACTATATACAGACCCATTATAGTGCAGATAGTATCCAGGCCTTTGTACTGCGTTTGGCTCAATCCGGGATTAACTTTTTACAGATTGGCGGGATGATTGTTCTGATTCCTATTATTGCCTTCTATTTCCTGCTGGATTGGGACCGTATGCTGGAAAGCTTGCGCCGCTTGATCCCGCGTCCTTATGAAAAAAGTACCTTGAAGATCGTATCTGAGTGCCATAATGTTTTGGGGGCTTTTGTCAAAGGACAGTTCCTGGTCATGGTTTTATTAGGAATTGTTTATGCAGTCGGTTTGCAACTGATTGGACTTGAAGTGGGCCTGATTATTGGCATGGTGGCAGGTCTGGCCAGTATTATTCCTTATCTGGGTTTTGCTGTCGGGATCATTGCAGCGGTGGTCGCGACCTTCTTGCAGTTTGGGATTGACTGGTGGCAGCTGGTTTTGGTCGGTGTGGTGTTTATGGTGGGGCAGGCCGTAGAGGGGTATGTGTTACAGCCTTTCTTGCTCGGGGATAAAATTGGTTTATCGCCAGTTGCTGTGGTGTTTGCGGTATTGGCAGGTGCGCAACTGGCCGGCTTTCTAGGGATGCTGATCGCCTTGCCGGTTGCTGCCGTAATTGTGGTGTTATTGCGACATATACGGGAGTATTATGAACATACAGAATTTTATGGTTATAAAACCCGGGTGATCAGAGATGCTTCGACAGGGTCGATCAGTGTTGAGACTGCAGACGTAGACGTTGATATTGAAATGAAAAAGCCAGAAGCAAAATCACTGCAGGCTGATGAAAAATCCAGTAAGATGGATGCCTCTTTTAATAAAGACTCATAAGGCCATTAATATTATATGCGTCAATTGCAGTTAGATATAGAACCTCAACTCGATGCCCGAATCAGTGATTTTTCGGGTCCGGGCTGGGGGCATGTCATTGATGCCATTCGACAGTTACATGCTGGATTAATTAACCGTTTTTATGTATATGGTGGGGCAGGTACAGGTAAAAGCCATTTACTGTCTGCGATTTGTGACTCTTATCTGGAGATCGGTAAGTCGGCCATTCAAGTCTCTTTATTAGAGCTGCTAGATGCACCCACTGAAGCCATTACCTCTCTGGACCGTTTTGATCTGATTGCGCTGGATGATATTGAAGCCATCAGTGGCGTACCGCATTGGCAACGCGCCGTTTTTCATTTGATTAATTATAATAATGAAGGGGGCGGTCAGCTGGTGTTTTCATCGCGTTTCGCGCCTATTGAATTAAAACTGGAACTACCAGATCTGCAATCTCGTCTGACCCAGGCGGTCAGTGTTCGAGTACCCAATGGTAGTCTGTATGCTGACCGTTATGCACTGGTCTCTTCGGTTCTGGATCGTCGCGGGATACATCTCGATCCACAAATTTTTGATTATTTACTTAACTACGGATCTCATCAAACCTCGGTATTATTGCAGACCCTGGAGCAGATTATCCAGCTATTAAAAGGAGAAAAGTTAAAGGTAAGTCATGCCAATTTAAGACAGATTTATGCATTAATTGACGAATATCGATAAGTTATAAAAAATCTTGAGTAATTACTCAGTCTATGCCAAAGTAAGGCAAAATTATTCGCTGTTGCACGGATTATGCAACTCTAGAAAAAAAACAAATAAATAAAAAACTAAGGAGAAGGTTATGCTCAAGAGGGGCATAGGCGTGGCTTTGCTATGTATAGCAGGGCAGGCATATGGTGCAGATATTGTTGTAACCACTACAGAAGATATTGAAAAAGACGACAAGGAATGTTCCCTTCGAGAAGCCATTGAATATATTAACCGAGAGGCAGGCAAAGAAGGCTACCTGGGATGTGGAGGAGAGAACTCTACAACCACCATTTTATTAAAAGCAAACAACACCTATGTCCTGAATAAGCACATTCCGGTTAAAAAATCCCTGACTATTCGATCCGTTGCTGAAAATGATGGAAACTGGAGCTCTACCGAGCAGGTGCGGGGCAGGGAAAATGCCCGTATTCAGATGAAAGGTACAGATAACCTGTTCCGGATTGCTAACAATGAAAATTGGATTACTGCTACTTTAAAAGAGCTAGACCTAGAAGGCTGTGGAGCGGCCAGTTGTGCTGAGGAAGGGGGCTTGATCTATAACCAAGGTAGATTAAGCCTGGAGCACAGCCGTTTGTTTAAAGGCGCGGCTATAAAAGGAGGCGCAATTTATAGTGCTGGTCAGTTTGGTGACAATCTGATGAGCAGTGTAATTATCAAAAATAGCCTGATTGAGAATAACAAAGCACAACAAGGGGGCATTCTTTATACAAAGTTGCCATTTTTCTTTATCACGCAAAGTGTACTAAGAGACAATCAAACCTCAAATCTGAGTAGTGCCAATATTTATACAGCTGGTCAGGTCGCTGATCTTGAAACTATTGAACGAAAAAATGCAGAAATGAGCAGCAGTACGCTACTTAAAAACAGCGGAGTGCTCATTAATGTAGTGGATGGAATGGGACTAAATAACCTGACCATTGTCGATAATGCAGATACAGCCTTACGTTTGGAAGCGCCGCATGCTAAAGCTTATGTAGCCAATAGTATTATCTTGAAAAATGGTGTACAGGATTGTCAGATTACCGCTACAGATAAAACAACTGTTCAAAATAATCTAGTAGGGAGTTGTGGAACCGGAGAAGCCCGTTATCCAAACCAGATCTGGACTGGAACCCATCTATTTGCAGAAAAAATGAATCAGAGTGAAGGCGTTTGTCAAAATTTCAGAGAAAATACAACAGCAATTTTATGCCCTTATAGCATACCAAAAGACCAGTTCTTAGGGTATATACGGCCGCGTATTTTGTTGAGTCATGCGGTGGTAGAAGACTCGCCTATCGTAAATAAAGGCCTGCCTTCGAATAAGATAGATAGTGAAGTGATTGGCTGTGCAGAAGCTGACCAGCGGACTAATAACCGTTTGATGGATAACCAGTTTTGTGACCGCGGTGCCATTGAAGTGATTGTTCCAACCTCTATGAGTCTGGTCGGCCAGGATTTGCTGAAAGGTGAGGTGGCCAAATTTTCAATACAGCCCTATCTTGGCGATAGTGACCTCTTGCCTAAAGAACAATGCAGCATTTTGGTAGGCCCACATGCATCAGGACAAAGCTGGCAAGATGGATGTTTGAGAATTGTACAAACCAAAACAGAATCAAAAGGTAAAACCACCATTGATCTTGAAGGGAATGTGACTTATACCCCGGACTCTGGTTGGCATGGCGCAGATATTTTTGAAATTCAGGTCGTGACGTCTTCTACACGCTTTAATAAATCCAAGCCTTATCTGGTTTTGAGTACACAGATTGTGCAAGAGCCTAAAAATGAAATACAAGACAAGTCAGTTAAAACTTCTGGAGGCGCGTGGGGTTTTGGTGGACTAATTGCTTTGTTGGGATTAATAGGATTACAACGTTCTCTGAAAGATTAAGGAACAATCATGAAAAATTATAAAAAAGGATTGCTTGCAGTCATGATTTTATCTGCCATGAGTTTGATGGCAGCTGAAGATAAAACTATTTATGTCACCACACTGTTAGATGAAGATGGGGAAAATTCTAAAGCTTGCTCTTTACGTGAAGCGATTAAAACTGCAAAGCTGGATAAGTCTTATGGGGGGTGTAATGTTGGACGTACACTCCGACTGGATGGGAGTGCAGCTGATGTCATTCAGCTTGAGGCGGGTGAATATAAGCTAGACCGTGAACTGATTGTAGAGTCAGCAGTGAAGATCTATGGTAAATCCCCCTATAGCTATAATACAAAAAGCCCGATCACTTTTTTATATCCTACCCGTGAAGCGCTGAAAACCACCATTTCTGGTCAAAGTAAGACCCGACTATTTAACACCTTAGAAAGTCAGGTGAGCTTAAATATCCAGAACCTTATATTAAAGGATGGTTATGCGACGAAAAATTCTTATGATCAGGGCAATGGGGGCACATTTTATGTCGCGGGGCCTTTAGGCGTGATTAATAGTGAAATTGTAGGGTCTAAAGCAGAGGCAGAAGGAGGAGCAATTTATGCGACTGCCTTGAATAATGAAAAAAATATCCAGATAGTAGATTCTTTAATTCGCAACAATGTGGCAAATACGTATGGCAGCATCTTGGCCATGGATTGCAGTGGAAATTTAGGCAGTACCCAAACGGGGGTGGATATTATCCGAAGCAGTCTGATTCAAAATGGTTCCAGTCATACAGCGAGTATTCTAGATTTTTGTGGTGCAGCTAAAGTAAATATCCAAAATTCAACCATTGCCCAAAATACCGCCAGTGCCCAAGGCTATATTCTGCGTATGGTCCATCATTTAAGTCGGCCTTTAACCAGTAGCTCAGTGCTCAATGCTTCTAACAATACAATTGTAGAAAACGTAGCAAAATCAGTTTTATATTATGATGATTTGGGAGTAAAAACGCTTAAACACAATGTTTTGGCATTTAATAAAGGTTTATCTTGTGAATATGCATTGAATGCAGGAAGTCCTCCCCCAGCACCAAAAATTTCTTTCACGACAGATTTCAATGCAATAGAGCAAACTGGGGAATCAAGGTGTGTATTGCCAGAGCTGGAGAAAGAAAAGGTCTCAACCAATATTGATGTATCCAATACAGCGCTTGAAAAGCTGTTGACGCCCTTTATAGAACCCTCGATCAATAACCGTTATCTAGGTATGTATTATCCAGTTGATAATCAAACTGATACAGATCTGGTTGATATTGGAGACAAGAATTGTATTGAAAACGATCAGCGCGGGATTGAGCGTGTCGTTGATGCCACTTTACTTTTCAATCCAGCTGCAAGAAATACCTGTGACATTGGCTCGATTGAAATGCGGCGTTTTACTGCAGCAGATATAGTCGGACTTAAAAATGTATCGTTAACAGAGCTATTGAATTCTTACCAAAAAAATATTGATGATCTTCAATCTATTCTGAATCACAAGGATACTTTGCCAGAAGAGCTTCCAGGTTTAAAAGAAGAATTAAGAGAGTTTGAAGAGCTGCTTAAATATACCAAGCAGCACCAAAAATATCGCGCTATTTATATTGACCCTTTTAAGCTGGCGATGCCACAGGAAAACTTGGAAGCCAAAGAAATTATCATTAAAGCGCTTAATGCACAAAACTATGATGTTGAAGTGAAGTCTTTGGGCGTAGGTGGATTAACAGGTGAGGGGGATTCACTTACGGTAACAGGCCATCCGGAAGATCCGAATTTAAAGTGTGAATGGAAGCCGGATCTTCAACGGATCATCATGTATCGTACTGATGGGAAAGTAACTGATGCTAATGATATGGAATTCTGTAAATACACCTTGAAAGATAAGAAGACAGGAGCGAGTAGCTCGGGAATTTTAAAGGTTACTTTTGCCAATATTCAGCCCATTATCAAGAGTGATGTCTATGCCATTAATCCTGATAAGTATCTTAGCGTAACTGTTAATCCTTTGGAAAATGACAGTGATGATGGGGATGGACCTGCGATTAATAGCAAACCGGCTTTTTATTGGAATAACGACGGGCTAGAAAGTCCTATCCGGATTAAAATGCCGGCAGGAGTAAGTGTTAGTGCTGAACGTGAAGGTCCCTGTCCAGGTGATTATCAAGGTGAGAGATGCTATGGCGGCCAACTGACTTTTAAAGTGAAAAATAGTTTGAGTCAGGCAGACTATACGATTATATATAATATATTTGATGCCGATGGGCTGATGTCTGCTGATGCAGAGATTTTACTACGCAATACGCTGAAGAACACCAATAATACTTCTAGTGGCGGCGGCTCTTTCGGTATTTTCGGGCTGCTTGGCTTGGTTGGTTTGGTTGGCTATCGCCGCTGGAAAAAATAATCACAACCTTCTGATATTTTAAAAGCCTCCATTGGGAGGCTTTTAATATTCTTTAGATTTCAGTGAGAGCTGGGTTGAGTCAATTGCTGATATTTTTGAATATATTCTTCACGAATGGCCAGACGTTCTTCAGGTTTCGCCTTTTGCATCCGTAAACCTAGCTCTTTACGTTCCTGGCTGCTCATCATTTGCCAGGTTTCACGCATTTTCTGTTTTTCAGTCTCAGGAAGCTGAGTAAACCAGTCTAGACGTTGCTGCAAATTAATTTGTTGCTGTTCCGGAATTTCCTTCAAGGCCTGATAGCGTTTAATCAAGGCCAGTTGTTCAGAATCAGACAGATCTTCCCAGGTATCATTGACCTGAGTATGCGCGTCCTTGGAAAAAATCCAGAAACGTTCGACCCCTGCAAAACTGGTTTGTAAAAAGCTAAATGCGCAGAACGCAATCGCTAATCTTTTAGCTGCCATGGGGAACCTTGTCCTCACCTAAAACCATTAGCATTTCTAAATCTTCCAGCATTTGTGGAGAGAGTTTGGGTACTGAAACAGTTTGGGTTTGTGGCTCATGCTGGGTAGCAATATTCGGTAAAACGATTACACCTGCAATTGCGGCTGCCAGAGCAAAACCAGACATTTTTAGAAATGCAAAACGTGAATGTTTAGATTCCTGAATTTCTTCAAGAACATGGTGCATCACCACTGGTTTGTCTTTATGGTGTTGTGCCAGTCCATCAAGTTTGGAAGTTACTTGCTTTAAGAAATCATCTTCTTTCATTCGGATGACCCTCCCAGATATGGATTTAAATGTGCTAAAGAGGCACGCAGTCCTTGAATAGCACGGTGATAATGAGTTTTTACACTTCCTTCACTGCAGTTCATAATTTGTGCCGTGGTATGAGTATCAAAGCCTTCCCAAGCTCTAAGCATAAATGCCTGTTGTTGACGTAACGGTAACTTGGCAATGGCCTCCTGAATTTCTTCAGCAGTAACCGCCTGATCCAAAAACTCGAGTGGGGATGGTGTTGATTCATCTACCAAATGATCGAATTCAATCTCATCGTCATCGAGGCTGACTTTTTTAAAAAAGGAAAATGGCTGGCGCCGACGCGCTTCTTTCCGGCGCCAATCCTGTAACTTGTTGTTAAGGATCGTATAAAACAGGGGATACCATTCTTCAGTGCTTTTTTCAGCATAGGATTTATGCAAGGCAATAAAGGCTTCCTGAACCAGATCCATGGCAATGCCATGCTGATCCTGAGTTGCACTTTCCATCATGACCAAAGCGCGACCAGTCACATCCTGCATGAAATTCTTTAAGCGAGACTCAGCGGTACTCTTTAGAATACTTGCCTCTTGTGACTGTAACGGTTTTGGTGCTAAATCCATAGAGATGGAAAACCCTGTCATTCGACACCCACCATTATTCCCAACTTTATATATATAACGCTGGGACTAATGATTTGGTTGACAATAAAACTTATTATTTTTGTAGTGTAATCTATTTTACAAATACACGGGTTGGAATTAAAACAATGTAACCTAAATACTCATTTAGATACGTTGACGGACCATTTCAAAGAAGCAGATTGACCCGGCAATCGCAACATTCAAGGATTCCTGTCCACCCGGTTGCGGAATAGCCACGGCTTCTGCATGTTGCAGGGCATAATCTGATACCCCTTGGCCTTCATTGCCTAGAATCCAGACACAGGCTTTACGCAGATCCTTGCTATACAGGTTGCTAGAACGATGTGAGCTGGTGACATACACTGGAATCTTAAAGTTTTGCAGTACCTCTTCCAGGGCAATATTTTCAAAAGTTTGCAAAGAAAAATGCGCGCCCATACCTGCACGTAGTACACGGGGTGACCAGAGTGAGGCTGAACCTTTGGTGCAAATTACCTGATCAATACCGGCCGCGGCAGCAGAACGTAACAGGGTGCCGACATTGCCCGGGTCCTGCACATTTTCTAGAATCAGGGTGTCGGCCGTGTAGTCCAAGGTCTGACTTGAGCTTGGAATATCTACAATCGCCAGACAAGCCAGAGAAGTACCTAAGGTACTTAAATCTTTATAAAGTGATTCACCAATCACGAATACCACGCCTGAGTATTTTTTTAAAATCGTATCGAAATCAGGATGCTCCAAGGCGTGTTCAGTTGTGAAAATGGAGTTGATTTTTTTATTTTCATGTAACCATGCAAGACACAGGTGCGTGCCTTCAAGCACGGTTTGCCGTTGTTTTTTACGATAAGAATTCTGCTCAATTAAACCACGCAGGTGTTTAATTTTAGGATTGTCTTTGGATTCAAGGAAGATGGTTGGCATAGGGAAAAGTCCACGGCAGTCGATCAGATCATCAACTGCCGTTTAAAAATTAATGATGGTAGCTGGTGACAAGCTCAACTTCGTTTTTTGAACCGATAATCACAGGCACGCGCTGATGCAAATCTGTGGGTTCGATTTCGAGAATGCGTACACGGCCCGTTGTTGATGTACCGCCTGCTTGTTCCATCAACATGCTCATTGGATTGGCTTCGTACATTAAACGCAGACGGCCGGCTTTTTTAGGATCTTTCAGGTCGTATGGGTACATGAAAATCCCGCTGCGGCATAGAATACGGTGAATATCACCTACCATACAGGCCACCCAACGCATATTAAAGTCTTTTTCACGTGGGCCAGTTTTGCCCGCGAGCAGTTCATCAATATAACGTTGTACCGGTTTTTCCCAGTGACGCTGATTTGAAGCATTGATTGCATATTCTTGGGTATCGGCTGCAACCTGAATATTTTCAGAAGTCAGTAAAAACTCCTGGCTTTCCGGATCAAAAGTAAAGAATATGGTACCGGCACCCACAGTCAGCGCCATCATGGTGGATGGACCATAGAGCACATAACCCGCAGCAACCTGATGTACACCAGCCTGCATGAAATCTTCCGCCTGAGTTACAGCATTTTTTGCAGGCAGAACCGAGAAAATAGTACCTACACACATATTGATGTCGATATTGCTTGAACCATCGAGTGGATCGAACAAGACCAGGTATTGACCATTTTCTTGTGCAGGCGTAAAGGTATCCAGTTCTTCCGAGGCCAGACCGCCGACATGCGGGTGCTGTTGCAAAGCATCAATCAGATAATCATTGGAAATGACATCCAGTTTCTTTTGCTCTTCGCCTTGAACGTTTTCAAGCTGGGCGCTTCCCAATATACCTGCTAAAGCACCTTTTTGCAGAAGTTGATCAATACGCTTACATGTATTCCCAATTGTTTCAATTACTTGTGCAAGTTCAGGTGTGAGGTTCCCGCTTTGTTGTTGTAAAAACTGGGATAAGGTGCGGTATGACATAAGAGAAAAGCTCCAAGACTTAAATCAGGAAAAAATGATCAAAACGATATGCGGCTACATTTTAGATGAGAACGCTTGAAAAGAACAATTAAACTGGGCTATTTGTTGTGATTTTGCCCTTGCAACTCTGCTGGAAAGTGCTATGTTGAAGGCAAAGGAAAAAGTTGTATATAGGAGCACAGAGATGACGGTATTAAAGTTTGATGCGACTCCGACGCCAGGAGAGGCAATTAATCTTGATGAGATTTCCGAAGACAAGATGAAAGAAGCCTGGAAGGATTATGAGGCTAAGCCTGAATATAAAAAATTCAATAAGCATGACATGATTGAATCGATGCAACCTGCTGAGGAAGAGCAGGGATGACCTCATCTTCAAATCTTCATGCAATAAAAAAGCACTCGATTGAGTGCTTTTTTATTGGGCTTAGAGTGTGGTAATGATTATTTCAACAATGGCGGAACGGCTTCGTAATTGATTTCAACACGGCGGTTTTCTTTCCATGCGCTTTCATCATGGCCTGGATTCACCGGCATTTCTTTACCATAGCTGACCGCTTCCAGTTGATTGGTATTGACACCAGTGGTGATCAGGAAGCTTTCAACCGCTTTAGCACGGCGTTCACCCAGTGCCATGTTGTATTCACGTGTACCGCGCTCATCTGTGTGACCGGTTAAAGCTACACGGGAGTTAGCATTGGCCATCAGGAACTGGGCATGGGCCTGAAGCGTGCGAATGTCGTCATTGCTGAGTTCGCTACTGTCATAGTTAAAGTGTACAACGCGCTTTGCAAGATAAGCCTTATTCTCAGCCGTCACCCCTTTGGATGATGCGCCAGCCATGTTTTGTGCACCTAATGCTGCATCTTCACTCAAGCCTTGAGTATTGACGGTCGTGCTACCGCTAGTATCCAGGTTGCTGGTCTGTACTTCAGCGGCAGGCTTGCGGCTTGCACAACCCGTCATCACTACGGCTGCTGCAAGTAAAGGAAGCGCAAATAATTTTACTTTGTTCATCTTCATCTCCATGAAGGTTGATTATGGGGTAAAGCATTTTTAAATATTAAACGGTTATTTGGGTGCCCAAGCCGGTTCACGGACTTCACCGGTTTCACTTGGTAAATTCATACGAAAGCGGCCATCCAAGGTCATGATTGACAGCAGACCACGTGCGCCTTCGCGTGTGGCATAAACCACCATCTGCCCATTTGGCGAGAAGCTTGGCGATTCATCCAGACTGGTTGGAGTCAGAATATTGGTTACACCAGAGTTTATATCCTGTACCGCTACTTTATAATTACTGCCGCTTGGGCGATGTACCAAGGCAAGCTTTTTCCCATCTGCACTTAAAGTTGCGCGAGCATTAAAGGCACCCCGAAAGGTTAAGCGTTTGGTGGTCTGGTTGACCAGATCGTAACGGTAGATCTGCGGAGAACCCCCACGGTCTGATGTAAAGATAAAGGATTTGCCATCTGGTGCATAACGGGCTTCGGTATCAATTGAGCTATCATTGGTCATACGCTGTAACTGGCGTGTTTCCAGACTCATCTGATAGATTTCCGGATTACCGTGCATGGAGGCAGTAAACAGCATAGTTTTGCCATCTGGCGAGAAACTTGGCGCGCCGTTTAAGCCACGGAAGCTGGCCAGTTTTTCACGTTGACCTGTAGCCAGTTCCTGTACATAAATAGCAGGGCGCTTGGTCTCAAAAGACACATAAGCAATTTTTTTCGCGTCCGGTGTCCAGGCCGGTGACAAAATCGGATCGCGTGAGGTCAAGATGGTCTTTGGCTGTTCACCGTCGGTATCGGCAATTTGCAGGGTATAACGCTGTTCCGGCGTGGCCGGGTTACGCAGCACATAAGCAATACGGCCGCTAAAGTCGCCTGCAATTCCTGTTAATGCCTGATAAATTGCATCACTGATCATATGCGCTGCCTGGCGAGTACGCGAGGCGGGAACAGTCAGTAATTCATTGATTAAATATTGTCTTTTTTCAACATCATAGAGTTGATACTGGATGCTAAACGAACCATCAGGGTTGGTTTTAGATGAACCCGTTACAACATAAGGTACGCCAGCAGATGCCCAAGCTTCTGCATTAGGGGTGTTGATGGTCGCTGTCGCAGGCAGGTTTTTTGAAGCACTGGTAAATTTTCCAGAACGATTCAGGTCATTTTCTACAATCGGATAAATACTCTGGTCTTGACTAAAAGGCACGATGGCAATTTTAGGCGCTGCTTCGGGGGCTTTGGTAATTTCCAGATGCAGCTGGGCCTGTGACTGGGTCGCCGTCACTGCACCAAGGGCGGTCATAAGGGCAAGGCAGAGTAGGTGTTTGCGAGTCTTTTCCATCATTCGTTATTTACTCAAATCAACGGCGTTATTCTAAGGTGATCGGGCTACATCATCGCATGGATTTATGTGAATAAAACCATGAATTTATCACCAAACTGTTATGCGACTGTGAAAAGCGAATATTTTTCAGTCTATTTTAATTAAAGTCTAACTTAAAAATCCAGCCATCACACCTGTTCTGGAAGATGGCTGGATTTTTTATTTATTGGGCTGTGAAGGTTGAGGTAAAACTTCGTGCTTCTCGGCGTGCATCTGGATCTGAAGGCATCGGATAGGGCGCAGCAGCACGAACTGCAGCTTCTACGCTGGCTTTCATGTCTGCATCACTTGAGTTTACGATGACAGAAACCACACCACCATTATCATTTAAGGTCACACGAGCAGTAGCACGCTGACCTGATGATCCCACTGGGGTATCCCAAGCACGTTTAATTTTATTTTCGAAATCACGTTTTGCAGTAGACGCAATCCGTTTTGATTCTGCTTTTTTCTGAGCAGCTTCTTCAGCCGCCTGTTTGGCTGCTGAAGCCTTGGCATCTGCCTCAGCTTTGGCTTTCGCATCGGCATCCGCTTTACGTTTTGCATCTGCCTCAGCTTTGGCTTTTGCATCGACATCTGCTTTACGTTTTGCATCCGCGTCAGCTCTGGCTTTTGCATCGGCATCCGCCTTACGTTTGGCATCCGCTTCGGCTTTCGCCTTTGCAGTAGTATCTGCCTTACGTTTTGCCTCCGCTTCGGCTTTCGCCTTTGCAGCAGTATCGGCTTTGGCTTTAGCTGCCGCATCGGCTTTTGCTTTTGCATCGGCATCTGCCTTACGTTTTGCATCCGCGTCAGCTTTCGCCTTTGCAGCATCGGCTTTTTGTTTGGCGGCCAAATCTGCTTTTTTCTGAGCTTCTAATTTGGCTTTTTGTACAGCATCGGCCTTACGCTGTGCGTCAAGCTCGGCCTTACGAGCAGCGTCGGCTTCAGCTTTGGATTTCTGCGCTGACTCAGCTTTGGCTTTAGCAGCTGCCTCTTTAGCCTGTTCGGCTGCTTTCGCGCGTTTTGCAGCTTCAGCTGCTTGCTGGGCGGCCTTGGCTTGAGCAAGCTCTGCTGCTTTCGCTTCTTGCTGGGCTTTTTGAATATCGATCTGTGGTGGTGATGGTGCAGGTTGCAGTGCCGGAGGGGTTGGTGCAGCTGCTGTTGGAGCCACCGGGGCAGGCTCTA
This sequence comes from Acinetobacter sp. 10FS3-1, assembly GCF_013343215.1. Taxonomy (NCBI): domain Bacteria; kingdom Pseudomonadati; phylum Pseudomonadota; class Gammaproteobacteria; order Moraxellales; family Moraxellaceae; genus Acinetobacter; species Acinetobacter sp. 10FS3-1. The sequence goes on along the minus strand of NZ_CP039143.1, from coordinate 2,082,801 downwards.
CGCTCGGTTCAGCTGTTTGGGTAATTTCTTCTGTCACATTTTCATGGGCTGTTTCTTCAAACTCGGTTTTTTCGTGAGTCAGCGGTTTTAAGTCCTCAGGTTTGATCAGGACCGTTTTGATCTGTTTTGGTGGTTCGGGTGGCTTACTCATGCCCAGAAAAAGTAGGCCCACCAAAGCAACAGCGTGGATTCCCAAGGTAAATCCAATCGCCACTGCTTTTTGCTGAAAGGGTGGTTTCTGATAATTTTTCATACTTTATTCTAATGGTTTGGTCAGTAAACCGACTTGGGACAGACCGGCATCTTGCAGGCTCGACATCAGCGCCATGACATCGCCATAAGGACGGGTGGTATGACCGTTGATCACGACATTCAGCAGCTTGTTATTCTTCTCAGCCTCGGTCTGCGCTTCCACCAAAGTCTGGCTCAACTCAGCTAGTGTGACTGGGCCTGTGGTCTGGTTTTTGTAGTCCAGATAATAGGTTCCATCTTCTTTCAGCGTGACAATAGTGGGTGCATCTTTAGATTCGATGGGTAGACCATTGGCCTGAGGCAAGTCAACTTTAATACCGCTGGTAATCATGGGAGCCGTCACCATGAAAATAACCAGAAGTACCAGCATGACATCAATATAAGGTACAACATTCATGTCACTTTTCAGTGGTTTTTTAATACGCGCAAAGCGTCCTGCACCTTGAATAGCCATTAGTTCGTGTCCTGTGTTACGCCCACCGACTGACGTTGCAGCAGCGCCACCATTTCTTCAGCAAACAGGGCACGATCTGAGTACAGGGTTTCGCCTTTAGCGGTGAAATGGTTAAAAGCCAATACAGCTGGAATTGCTGCAAACAGGCCAATGGCTGTAGCAATCAGCGCTTCTGCAATGCCTGGTGCAACGGTCGCCAGCGTTACCTGCTCGACATCAGCCAAGCCAATAAAGGCATTCATGATGCCCCAGACCGTACCAAAAAGACCGACATAGGGTGCAACTGAGCCAATGCTGGCCAAAGCTCCCAGTCCCTGTTCAAGTTGTCCCTGATCACGACTGAGGCCGACACGCAGAATACGCTCTGTGCCTTCAATGGACTGGGTAGTCGGCGCATGACGCTTTTTCAGTTTCAGGAACTCACCCAGACCTTGATAGAAAATATCTTCAAGACCGGTACGTTTAGAATTCAGCTGGGCATTGTTATACAAGGTTTTCAGTTCGGCACCTGACCAGAAAATTTTCTGGAAATGCTGGTCTTCAGCCTGAGCCTTTTTATAGCTCATATATAACTTGGCAATCAGATACCAGCTGTACAATGAGGCTAACAGCAAAGAAAGCATCACCAGTTGTACGACAGGGCTTGCTTGTAAAATAAGATCTGAAATTTGAAGAGATGATTCTAACTGAGTTGCCATAGTTGTTACGTGTGCCAATTAATTTTTTTAGTCTTGTTCCAATTCTTTTCGAATCAGTTCGCGTATTTCATCTGGAAGTCGACGCGGTTTCATTTCTGCACTAATACATGCCAACTCTACCTCGCCAGATGCAAGCATGATTTCACCACGATAAATATTTTGTTGCAATACAAATGATGAAGCTTTACATGAAATGACACGTGCAGTAACAGTAATTAAATCATCCATTAAAATTGGACGCATATACTTCACGCTAATTTTGTGCACAACAAAGTTATAGTCGGACTGATGCCAGTAATGACTGACGCCAGCCGCACGTAACCATTCGGTACGGGTACGTTCCATATAGCGAATATGGTTGGCGTGATAGACAATGCCACCCGCATCAGTATCTTCAATATAGACGCGGATATTGAATTCAAAGTGATTCGCCATAGTTTTGTTCCATGCAGGTTTTACGAAATATTTGCTTGTTTTAGAAGGGAGGGCAAGGTTTGAAATCTACTCTATTCCTTCCTGAAGCCAAGCAAATTAGCGCGTCAAAGTTTAGCATTGTGAGCCTTGAGACCAATGGCACAAGATGTCAAATCTGAGTCGGCACGTTATTGCGTCTGTAGAGCGCAGTCAATTGCTTATTTATGAGGCAATCTTAGCAGGGTGAGTACCTTGACTCACCTATATCTGAATAGGGGGAAATCCGCTTGTGTTGTTCTGTTTTTAGCTCATTTGAGTCTGCTGAGTGATTTTAATGACGGCAAATGTTTTAGCAGTACTCAGAGCATAACTGTATATACCCGGTCTATCCGGTATGAATAACTTGGTTTCTTACCCAAGTCACGACTGACAAACGCTAAGGATTCTCTGCTTTAACAATAAGGACAGGATGATATGAAAATGCTCAATATTGACCGAAAACCATAAGGGAGTATGTACTCCCTTCCCGTCATTTATCTTTTGATTCAGGTGGAGTCATGCCAAATTGCAAATACGCCATATTGGTGGCAATACGTCCACGTGCAGTTCGCATGACATAACCTTGCTGAATTAAGTAAGGTTCAATCACATCTTCCAGAGTCCCGGAGTCCTCTGCCATGGCCGCTGCCACGGCTTCAACACCCGCAGGGCCACCCTCAAAACGTTCCAGTAACATCGACAGGTAACGGCGGTCTAAAGTATCCAGGCCATCTTTATCGACATTCAACATATCCAGCGCACGTTGTGCCATGTCCTGAGTGACTTCACCAGTGCCTTTGACCTGTGCATAGTCACGTACGCGGCGCAGTAAACGGTTGGCAATACGTGGTGTGCCTCGGGCACGGCGGGCGATTTCTTTTGCACCATCGTCTGTCATTGGGACATCCATTAAGCTGGCTGAACGTGACACAATATGGGTCAGGTCAGCAACAGAATAGAACTCTAAACGCTGCACAATGCCAAAACGGTCACGTAGGGGAGAGGTCAGCAGACCAGCCCGTGTGGTTGCCGCCACTAGTGTAAATGGAGGTAAATCCAGTTTGATTGAACGGGCAGCCGGACCTTCACCAATCATGATGTCTAGCTGATAGTCCTCCATCGCTGGGTATAGAATTTCTTCAATTACTGGGGAAAGGCGGTGAATTTCATCAATAAATAAAACATCACCCTCTTCAAGGTTGGTCAGCATCGCTGCCAGATCGCCTGCACGTTCCAGCACTGGGCCTGAAGTGGATTTTAAGTTGCCGCCCATTTCCCGGGCAATAATATTGGCCAGTGTGGTTTTTCCAAGGCCTGGAGGACCAAAAATAAGTGTATGGTCGAGGGCTTCTTCACGGCCACGAGCAGCGCCAATAAAGATTTCCATTTGTTCACGGACCACGGGCTGACCGATGTAGTCATCGAGGGAGGTCGGACGGATGGCACGATCAAAATGATCTTCGGGTTTTTCAGAACCACTGATGAGACGGTCTTGCATATCGATTTAATTCATCTCTTTATTGAAGCTGTTTGATGCTGTTGGGACAGCCTCAAATAATGATTTGTGTTTAACGGCCATTACGTAGGCGGTATTTTACTTTTGACAGGGCAAAAGTAACAAAACCCTTTGTTAGATTGAGGATATGTCCCTATATCCCAATCTAACGGACGACATCCATGTCGTCTAACGTGTAGTAAAACTAAGTGCTTAACATATGTGGTTGACGTTAATCATTAGCGATTCATTGATTTTAAAGCCGCACGGATAATATCGCTGGCTTCAGTAAACTCGCCTTTGGCTGCGTTGACCAGTTTCTGTGCCTCAGCTGGTTTATAACCGAGTGATTGTAAGGCCGCTTCGGCTTCGGCCACTGCAGAATTCCCCATAAACTGAATCTGGGGGGCAGTAGAATTGGCCGGTGTGGTACCTGTGGCCATCGCCTTAAAGCGGTCTCGCAGCTCAATCATCAGGCGTTCAGCGGTTTTTTTGCCCACCCCCGGTACTTTGACCAAGGTGTTGAGATCTTCGTTCTCAACTGTGTGAATCAGCATTTCTACACTTAACGTTGACAGAATACCCAGTGCCATTTTTGGGCCAACGCCATTCACCTTTAATAAGGTCCGGAAAATGGTTTTTTCCTGGGCATTTAAAAAGCCATAGAGTAACTGCGCATCTTCACGTACGGCCAGATGTGTCCACAGGGTAAGGTGCTGACCTTTCTGGAGCTGGCAAAAGGTGGTAAGTGGTGTATCAATTTCATAACCCACGCCATTTACATTTAACAGGACAGTCGGTGCTTCAAGCGCCAGTACTTCACCAATTAGGCATCCAATCATCTTTTATCATCACTAAATTCAGTTTGTAGCATAGTAGTCAGCATTTTCAGTAAAGGCAAAACCACTGCTGCACAATGGGGGATTTTACTGTCAGAATCACTTAATACAGCAGGATATTTTATAATAATCCGACTTTATTACCCTGTAATTCCTGTGACAGGTTATAGGCCTGATGATCAGAAAATTTTGAGATAATATCCAGGACCTGCATAATATTTTCATAATGGCTGGCTGTGAAATTCGCACCTGAGCGTTGCAGAATCGACATCAGGCGCTGTTCCTTAAAGCTCAGCGTTTTATGCGGTATAGTCAGCGGAATAAATGCATCCAGAATATTCTGCAAGCATTGATGAGCAATGATTTCCAGTCCTGCTTTTTGCGGATGCTCAAAAATCCTGTCACGCGCCAGTTCTTTGGCCCGGTCAATCCCGCTTTCAATATCTGCTGTGCAATATTGCAATAACCCACCCTGTAACTGACCCGATAAAATCTGGTCATGATGTCGGGCAAAGGCCGTGGTCACTTCATTCACCAAACGTTTCATCACGCGGCCGCGCAAGGCGGCAATTTTCTGCTGCCAGGTAGTATTGTCCATGGCTATCTCGGATGGAACACCATAGTCGCCTAACAGATTTAAAAATACCGGCTCTACTTCCTCATAACTCAGCATATTCAGGCTGATGCCATCTTCCAGGTCAATCAGGGCATAACAGATGTCATCGGCTGCTTCGAGCAGATAGGTGAGTGGGTGACGGCAGTATTGATACTCGTCTAACTGGATCAGTCCAAGCTCTTCTGCGATCTGTTTTAAAATGTCTTTTTCTGCCTGATAACAGCCAAATTTGGCTCGTTGACTGGCCGGGCGGTCCCCTTGAGATGCAATGGTTTTGGACAGCCACGGATATTTTAAATAAGCGCCTAAAGTGGCATATGTCAGGCGCATGCCGCCGTCGTTGGGATGATAGTCAATCTTGGTCAGCAAGCGCAGACCTTGGGCATTGCCCTCAAACTGGCGTACATCGGCTTCCTGCTCGGCACTCAAATCTTTTAAAAAGTCCGTATGCGATACATCATCAAACCATTCCCGAATTGCATATTCACCCGCATGGCCAAAGGGCGGATTACCAATATCATGTGCCAGACAGGCCGCCTGAATAATGGCACCGACATCGGCCGGGGAAATCCAGGGTGGCAGCCGGTCTTTAATTTTCTCTGCTGCCAGCATTCCCAGCGAGCGTCCAATACAGGACACTTCAAGCGAATGGGTTAAACGGGTGTGAATCCCGTCATGCTGGGTCAGGGGGTGAACCTGCGTTTTACGGTTCAGCTGCCGGAAGCTCTGGGAAAAAATAATCCGGTCATAATCTTTATGGAACGGGCTGCGGGCCAGTTCAGTACTTTGCTTTTTACTACCAATCCGAACTGTGGAAAGCAGTTCTAACCAACGCATTTGAGTCATTTATCATTATTCAGTTCTTTGCTCTGTGCATCATGCCAAAAAAGTGACGACAGCACTAGGGTGCTGCGACATAAATTGTCGGAACACACAAAACTCTGTGGAAATTTCAGTTGAACAGTTGCCATAAAAAACAGGTCATATTGACCTGTTTTTGTCTCATGGGAGTGGTGTACTAAAGCAAATCTTCACCACTGATCTTGGCTTCCTGGATGTCTTTATAGACTCCCATACAAATGACGAACAGAATCATCGTCGCCACCAATGGCCAAAAAAGTACATATAGGGTCATAAATTGACTACTCATCTGAAATCTCCTTATTTACTTTTCTCAGATACCTGGTGAAACTCAATCACCATTTTATTGATTTGTTTAAAATCAAATCGTTCTTTGCTATTCATTAAAGTCAGGACGGTACAGACAATGGCGCTGCTGCCATAGGCGGTCAGAGAACTCAATAGCGTGCCATAATCACGCAGGAAGCCGATGGTCCATGGAAGGAAGCCGATACTGGCCAGAATGCCGACCACCAGGCCAACTTTCTTGCCAAAGAAGCCAAAGCTCATCAGACCCAGTACCACACCAATACCGAGGGTCGCCATAAGCTCAAAGCCAAGTGCGATCAGACCCTGAATCGGCAGCCATTCAAATCGAACCACCAGAAAGCTTAAAAATGCGATACCGACAGACCAGTTAAAGGCACGAGCATTGACCTTGTCCCAGTACAGGCTGGCAATCACCGGGAATACAATGGCACCCCAGAGCGCGCCGACAAAAATCAGCATCGCCAGAATATCGAATTTAAGCGTGGCAATTAAAATACCGAGCATGGTGGCTACAATCATGGTCATCCGGCCAATAAACAGCATCTTCTTCGGATCAGGACGATTCTTAGCAATCTGTTTGCCATAAATGTCGGTCATTACGATGGCAGACAGGGCAGATAAGTCCGAATCCGCCGTTGACGAAAGCGCGCCAATCACCATGAAAAAGAGTAAGGCCACCATAAATGGAGACAGATACGTCGCTGCCATTTGTGGAATCAGGTTGTTCAGGTTGCCATCAATTGGCTGAATACCGGCAAATAGTGCCAATAATCCGAGCATTCCTAAACCGACGACAATCGCAGCATAACCAATGGTTGCGGTAATGAAACTCGGTTTGATCAAGTCTTTACGGACTGCAAACATGCGTTGAGCAATGGTCTGGTTACCAATTGCATACGCCAGTACCGCCACAAAAAATGGTGCGCCCTGTTCTAAAAATGCGGTTTTTGAAAAGAAATCCAGTTGTTCCGGTTGCAGATTATGCATGCCGGTCTGGAACAGTGACGGGCCGCCCAGAGTAAAAAATAGCGTTGGAATAATGATCACTGCCGCCACAATCATGGCAACCAGTTGACCAAAGTCGGTAAATACCGAGGAGCGGAAACCTGACCATAAAGTATAGGACAGGACGCCAAATCCGGTAATCAAGACCCCATGGATAAAGCTGAGGGGAGACAGAATTTCAACCAGCGCACCTGCTGCGGTAAAGTTTACCATCAGGCTGATCACGCTCCCGACAATGTTGGAGCCGGCCAGAATCATCTGGCTCTGGTTGCCATGCCGCGCATGCATGATTTCTGCCAAAGTGTGCGCATTGGGTGCCAGTTCGCGGAAACGTTTGCCGAATGGATAGATAAATAAAATCATCAGTGCACCCCACAAACCATAGTGTAAGGCACCGGAAACACCATATTTATATCCGGACGAAGCTGCTGCATAAAATGAAGCGGCCCAGATCCAGGTGGCGGTCATACTGGCCGCAGACATTCCAAAGCCGATGGAGCCATTCGAGACCATATATCCATCGACATTTTCATTTTTTTGCTTAATGCGTAACGACAATAGAAAGGTGATGCCATAGAAAAGCACCATCAATAGTACAGTTGCTGTACTAGTGAATTGAAACATATATACTCCTTAAGCGGGTCACCTTTTGTTTTTGAAAATTAAATCATTGGCAACAGATTAAGGCTCTAGATTAGACAGAGCAGTGAAGCTACAGAAAATAAAAAACCAGTGTCTGAATATCAATTTGATATGCATATCTGCAGCAGAAAAGAGGATGGTTTATGCGTCCTAAATGTGGACATTTCCTCAACAATTGGCGTAGAGGTTAACATAAAATCATCAAATTTAATGATGAAGTCCTCAATTATGCAGATTCTTTGCTGATATAAGGCTATTTTCGATTTCGACATCTTCTAATATGTGGACCTGTGAGTGGTATATTTTTATAGGAATTACAGCCATTTATTGCAGGGTTTTTAATTAGAATAAAGATTGATAGTAGTCAGGAAATAAAAAAGTAACAAAATTTTAATATTGCCTTTTTTCTGCATTATGAGTCGTGATTTTTCTCATAATAGGCCACGAAATTAACATTAATTCATGTCTCATGCTGCCTATATATACTAAATTTTTACATAAGAATAGAGGCTGAGAATCAATTTGAATTTAAGCTTTATATTTTCAATTGATTAGCGTTTAATTTCACTCTTTTGAGTAAGGGTTTTAAGAAATATTTGAATCAATATTCTGGGTTAATATGTCAATAAAAACAGGCTTAATCTCTTTAAAATGTATTTAATAAAATAACCCTATTTATTTTAAGTCTCACTCCTTGTTAAAAACTAGGGTGGGGTCCTATATATATGAGATTCAAGTATCTTTAAATACAGCCCAGATATTAAAAGAGGTGAGCAGGATAATCTGGGCTGCCGGATATTATTGGAAGTCGATTGAAGCAGGCGACATGACTGTCTATGCCGGGTAGGACCAAAAATACAGCACAGCGAGGCAGAGTCTTGACGCGTACGCTGGAGCCCGGAATGAAGATAGCGGGATACAAAATATTGCGGTATGGCAACTCACCGACAGGACACAGAGACGAGCTGAAAAATGAACCCGAGTGTTTTTAGTCTATCTCGAGAAGCTTGAGCCTAAACCTATCCTCAATAAGGTTTTTATAGCGGCTCAAGAATAAGTGCTGTACGCATTTTAAGTAGACTTGTTGTTGAAAAATAATACAATTTTATTAAATAAAATTATTCTTCATCGGTTTTGATTTTTATTTAACAAATTGTGTTAGTCTACGCTACCCGATTCAATTTTCCTGCTTGAAAATAAAACAATATTTTAAAAATACAGAATATTTCAGCAGTAGTTTTCGTATTTGCCATCTAGCCGATTTCCTTATTTCACAGTAGAATATGCGCTCTCTCAAGTCACATTGTGGCATGGTTTACGACCATCCCGTGGAGCCAAAATCAGCATGTTTATTGTTGCCGGTGCACCTGCACATTCTTCATTTAAGAAAACTCAACTACTTTCACGTTTATCGTCAATTAGTTCTGTTCAATCAATTGAAAGTCAATGGGTCTACCTCTTTGACCAAGCGCTCAACGAGCAACAACAGCAATCCGCTTTGCAGCTTTTAAATGATGGTCAATCTTTTGATTTACACCAAGCGACAAGTGATGAAATCCAGATTTTAGTAACACCACGATTAGGCACCATTTCTCCATGGTCATCCAAAGCGACAGATATTTTCAAGAACTGTAATACCCCAGTTCATCGTCTGGAACGCGGTGTTTTATTTACCTTAAAAGGTGAAAAAGAGCTTTCTAAAGAAGTACTGCAGGTTTTACATGACCGCATGACTGAAAGCGTGTTTAATACGATTGAAGATGCTGCGGCACTGTTTACTGAAACAGCACCAAAACCTTTGAACTCGATTGATATTCTGGGTCAGGGCAAGGCAGCGTTAGTTCAGGCGAACAATGAATTCGGTTTTGCACTGTCTGATGAAGAAATTGATTATTTAACCGATGCCTTTAACAAGCTGGGCCGTAACCCGAATGATATTGAGCTGATGATGTTTGCACAGGCAAACTCTGAGCATTGCCGTCACAAAATCTTCGGTTCAGAATGGACCATTGATGGTGAAGTTCAGCCTTTGTCACTGTTCCAGATGATCAAGAACACCTATAAGGAATCACCAACAGATGTATTGTCTGCTTATAAAGACAACGCCTCAGTGATTGTAGGTTCTGATACGCAACGTTTCTATCCAACCAAGGAAGATAACGGCCAGCACGTTTATAAATATAAGAGCCAGGCTGCTCATATTCTGATGAAAGTGGAAACACACAACCACCCAACTGCGATTGCGCCATTTGCCGGTGCTGCGACCGGTTCAGGCGGTGAAATCCGGGATGAAGGTGCGACAGGTCGTGGTGGTAAGCCGAAAGCTGGCTTGACCGGTTTCACAGTATCTAACCTGAATATTCCTGGTTTTGAACAGCCTTGGGAAGAAAACTACGGCAAACCATCACGTATGGCATCGCCACTGCAAATCATGATTGAAGGGCCGTTGGGTGGTGCAGCGTTTAACAACGAATTTGGTCGTCCGGCTTTAAATGGTTATTTCCGTACTTTTGAACAGAACGTCAATGGCGAAGTGAAAGGCTTCCATAAGCCGATCATGATTGCAGGTGGTTACGGTAACATCCGTCCTGACCATGTAGAAAAAGATCCAATCCAGCCGGGTGACTTGCTCATCGTGCTGGGGGGGCCTGCCATGCTGATCGGTCTGGGCGGCGGCGCAGCGTCTTCTGTAGACAGCGGTACCATGGGTGAAAATCTGGACTTCGCATCGGTACAGCGTGAAAACCCGGAAATGGAACGCCGTTGTCAGGAAGTCATTGATACTTGCTGGCGCATGGAAGATGAAAACCCGATCGTTTCGGTACATGACGTCGGTGCAGGCGGTATTTCAAATGCAATGCCTGAACTGGTCAATGACCACGAACTGGGTGCGGTACTGGATCTACGTAAGATTCCATCTTTAGAGCCAGGCATGTCGCCAATGGAAATCTGGTCAAACGAAGCACAAGAGCGTTATGTGCTTGCGATCCGTCCAGAATCTCTGCCACTGTTTGAGTCAATCTGTGCGCGTGAACGTTGTCCGTTTGCGGTACTGGGCGAAGCGACTGAAGCGCGTCATTTAACTGTTGAAGATCCATTATTTGGCAACAAGCCGGTGGACATGCCAATGCAGGTGATGCTTGGCGGTACCCCGCGTATGAGCCGTTCATATGAAACAGTGGAGCGTAAAGGTGATGACTTTGATGCGTCTAAAGTCACTGACCTGAAAGATGCGATTTACCGCGTGATCAAGAACCCGACAGTTGCATCTAAATCATTCCTGATCACTATTGGTGACCGCTCGATTACCGGTATGGTTGCACGTGACCAGATGGTGGGTCGTTGGCAGATTCCTGTCGCGGATGCTGCAGTGACCACCACCAGTCTAGTCGGTTATAACGGTGAAGCGATGGCGATGGGCGAGCGTCCACCGGTAGCATTGTTAAATCCGGCAGCATCTGCACGTTTATCGGTTGCTGAGTCTATTACAAACATCATGTCAGCGAAGATTAAACAGATCAGTGACATCAAATTGTCTGCAAACTGGATGGCGGCTGCCGGTCAACCAGGTGAAGACCAAGCTTTATTCGAAGGCGTAAAAGCCATCGGTATGGAAATGTGTCCAGCACTGGGAATCGCGATTCCTGTGGGTAAAGACTCATTGTCGATGCGTACGACCTGGAATGACGAAGGTACAGATAAATCTGTGACTTCGCCAATGTCAGGGGTAATCACGGCATTTGCGCCAGTGACTGATGTGCGCAAGACATTGACCCCTGAATTGAAAAACATTGATTCTGTACTGCTACGTATCGATCTTTCTAAAGGCCAATTCCGTCTAGGCGGTTCGATTCTGGCTCAGGTTTATAAAGCGATTGGTTCAGTAACCCCTGACGTTGATAGCTTTGATGACTTGAAAGCTTTCTTTGCACTGGTTCAGGAGTGGAGCGATCGCGACCTGATCAAGGCCTATCATGACATCGGTGATGGCGGCTTATTGGCCACTGTTGCAGAAATGATGTTTACGTCACGTCTGGGTGTTGCACTCGAAGAACAATCTGTGCCTGCACTGTTCGCTGAAGAAATCGGGGCAGTTCTGCAAATCGCCAAAGCAGATTGGGAAGTATTGCAAGCAGAAGTTGCGGCTTCAAGCTTGAAAGATGCTATCTCTGTTGTGGGTACAGTCAACAATACGGACCAGTTGTCTGTAAATGGTCTGGTACTTGAGCGTGCCGATTTACAAGTGGCCTGGACTGAGGTTTCTCATCAAATCCAGCGTTTACGTGACAACGTCGAAACTGCGGATCAAGAATTTTCCCTGATCACAGACCAGTCCCACCAGGGCTTGATCGCTCAACCGACATTCGATTTGAATGAGCCAGTTGAAGCCCCATATATCAATTCACGTCGTCCAAATATGGCAATTCTGCGTGAGCAGGGTGTGAATGGTCATGTTGAAATGGCAGCTGCATTCGATAAAGTGGGCTTCAATACGGTTGACGTACATATGAGTGACCTGCTGGCTGGCCGTATCAGTCTGGATGACTTTGAAGGTCTGGTGACCTGTGGTGGCTTCTCTTATGGTGACGTACTCGGTGCAGGCGGCGGCTGGGCCAAATCTGTATTGTTTAACCCGCAGCTACGTGACCAGTTCGAGAAATTCTTCAACCGTCAGGAAACCTTCTCTTTAGGTATCTGTAATGGTTGTCAGATGTTGTCTCAATTGGCACCCCTTATTCCGGGGGCAGATGCATGGCCGCGTTTCCATCGCAACAAATCAGAGGTTTTTGAAGCACGTAGCGTCAACGTTCGTGTCGAGAAATCTCATTCTGTATTGCTAGAAGGTATGGAAGGTTCTATTCTTCCAATCGCTGTGGCGCATGGTGAAGGTCGTGTGGTTGCATCTGCTGAAAATCTGGCTGCACTGAATGCAGGTAATCAAGTGATTATGCGCTATGTTGACAGCCAAGGTCAGGCAACAGAGCAATATCCATTAAACCCGAACGGTTCGCCTGAAGGGATCTCTGGTGTAACTTCTCAAGATGGTCGTGCAACAATTCTGATGCCACACCCAGAGCGTAACTTCCGTGCGGTTCAGCATTCTTGGAAACCGGAAGACTGGGATCAAGATGGTGCCTGGTTACGTATGTTCCGTAATGCACGTAAGTTTATTGGTTAATTTTTATAAATTCATCTGAATGAAAAGCCGCCTTCGGGTGGCTTTTTTATTGGGTGATATTTTTCTTTTATTTTTTGCTCTTTTAAGGAATTAAACCAGTGATTAACTTTATGAAAAGAGAGAAATTTAATAGTATCTTCCAGAAAGGTAATTGCTGCTTTGCAGATGGTTTATCTGTTAAGTTTTTTAGCTGTTCCTCCAGCAGGTTCGCGAGTAATCTTTGATTAGACATCATGGTGGTTGATCCATATGATGGATTAATACTCCTAGAATATATACCAATTGATATGCTTAAACTCATTTACTACGTTCCTGAATCTCATCTTGAATCGACTAAACTTGCCATTTTTACAGCCGGTGCTGGAGGGATAGGCGATTATGAACATTGTGCCTGGCAGATTTTAGGCACTGGCCAGTTTAAGCCGCTGAAAGGCGCTGATCCATTTATTGGTGAGGTCGGTGAGCTTGAACAAGTTTCAGAATGGCGGGTAGAAACCATTGTGCCTGAACATAAGGCCAGTGAGGTGGCACGGGCGTTAAAGGCCATGCATCCTTATGAAGAGCCGGCTTTTGAGTTTATTCAAATGGTGGAGATTCCACTCTAATAACTTTTAAACCAATATTTGGTACACGGAAACGCCATCCGCACTGGTTTGAGGCAGGACTGAAGATAAAAAAAATCTGTGATGTATCGACAGTGAGAAGGTTTGAGCCGATTTTGTGGATGACAATACTTCGATGTTTCGACCTACTTTTTCCCAAAACAACAGTAGGTCGAAGCGAAGGTTAATCTCAAAATTAAGACCTTATTGAAAAAGAGTCCATCTGGAAGAACCTTAAACCTTCTGAATAAACAGCTCACGATCAAAACGGTACTGCGGGAAGAATACGCCATCTTTTGCACGCTCACCTGCTGCAATGACCATGACAGGATACTGTCCATCATTTAATGCCAGAATTTCACGTACCAGCGGCTCATCAAATCCTTCCATCATGCAGCTGTCAAAGCCATAAGCACGTAAGGCCAGAACCAGATTTTCACAGGCCAGTGCTGTAGTTTTGCTGGCCCACAGTTTGGCATCCGCAGGATTAAATGCTGATACCGGCATTTGCTTGTCCAGTGTACGGGCGACTTTGAACGCCACTTTCTTAAAATTGCCAAAGGCATTCAGATAACCGGTTTTGTAGTTATAGGGAATGTATTTGTAGTATTTCTTGACTGCAGGTGGAGCTTCTGGAAATGGAAACTCATTAATATTACGTTTGGCTATTTCATCTATACGGTCAGTGCGGGCAACACAGACAATCAGTTCAGATGCTGTCTTGGCAGCCAGCTGGCTCATGCAGGCTTTCACCAGGCGTTTCTTTTTGGCAGGATTTTGTACCACATAGAAGGTCCAGGGCTGCAAGTTCGATGAGTTGGGGGCCAGTAAGGCGAGATCCAGACAATCATCGAGCACTTCGGCAGGAATCGCTTTGCTGGTAAATTTACGTACCGAACGGCGGCTTTCAATTACCTTACGGAAGTTGTCTACATCAATATCTTGGGGAGCAGGTTCGTGGTAGCGCTTTTTTTCAGTCATGGTATTTATATTCTTTTTACAGTGATGTGGAAAGAAATGGGGGTGAAATATAAGAAAACCACCCAGCTTATCGAACCAAGTGGTTTTATAGACAAACTTAAATTAGTTGAATTGAGAAAAATCCGGCTTACGCTTTTGCATAAAGGCCGCAACTGCTTCCATCATTTCAGGTGAGCCAACACGCTGCATAAAGATGTCAGCTTCATGATCAATCCATTCAATAATTTCATTTAAATTATGTTTCATCAAGGCTTTGGACTGGACCAGAGAAGCCAGCGGAAGAGCTGCCAGTTGAGCAGCTTGCTGCGCTGCTTTATTATAAACCTCTTCTTCAATACTGTTCACTAAATTGGCTGAATGTGCTGTTTCACTGTTAAATTTTTGTGCAGTAAGTAATAACTCAGCCGCCTTGTGATAACCCGCCTGTTCAATTAACAATTTACTTGAAGCTCCTTCAGGAGAAAGTCCCAGACTGACAAAAGGAATCTGGAACAGGGCAGTATGATCACTATAAACTAGGTCACAATGCAACAGGATCGTTACCCCAATACCAATAGCTACACCACGTACGGCTGCAATCAAAGGCTTAGAAAATTTAGCTGCCGATTTTAATAAAATAAAAGGAGGGCCTTCCGCTGCAGGGGCCTGACCCTTCATTGCTGCATACTTCATAAAGTCCTGCATGTCATTGCCTGCACTAAAATCTGCATCCTGACCGCGTAAAATTACCACCCGGACACTGCTGTCCTGATCGGCTTCATCGAGGGCCTGGGCAATCCATAAGTACAATTCACCATACAAGGCATTTTTGGCTTCAGGGCGGTTGATAGCCAGCGTGAGTACGCCCTGATCTAAAATTGCGTTTAAATGCGGATGAGGTTGTTGAATACAGCTCAGTGTCATCGTACTATCCTTGCTTTAAAACTTAATTTAATTTTATGGCGTTTATTATGTCGCATATTTATTTAAACGACACAACTCTCGAGTCATAAAAAATTGATCTGTTATGAACTATACATTTGATTATCTGGTTTTTATTGGCCGCTTTCAGCCCTTTCATCTGGCCCATATGCAAACCATTAAAATTGCATTAAAACAAAGCCGGCAAGTGATTCTGGCCTTAGGTTCGGCACAGAATGAACGGAATATTAAAAATCCATTTAGTGCTGCTGAGCGTGAACAGATGGTTTTATCTAATTTTTCCGCTGAAGATCAGCAACGGATCAAATTTGTTCATGTGATTGATGTTTATAATGACCAAAAATGGCAGAAACTGGTCAAATCACTCGTCACAGGTGTCGTTGAACCAGATGCAAAAGTGGGTTTAATTGGCCATTTTAAGGATGAATCTTCCTATTATCTTAAGCTGTTTCCTGAATGGGAGATGGTCGAGCTTGAAAGCCTGAAAGGCGCAATTTCAGCAACGCCGCTACGTGAAGCTTATTATGCTGGGAAAATTGTTGAATCGGCTTTTCCTTTAGGAACCAGTGAGTTTTTACATCAATTTCAAAAAACACCTATTTACCAACAATTGCGGCACAAATACCTGACTCAAGACAAAACCAATCTTGAGTAAGCTAATAGCTCAAGGCAAGCAATTGCAGCGGCCTAGGAGAGAAGCAGATGAATGTCAGGATCGCGAAAAGCGTCTTAGTTGCAGGAATGCTGAGCTTAAATTTTGCTACTCATGCCACTCCTCAGCAATGGGAACTCACGCCAGAAACTCAAGTCGGTTTTGAGATCAAGTCGATGGGGTTGTCGATTGTAAAAGGTAAATTTGAGCAGATTCAGTCTAGCATGAGTTTTGATCCTGCAGCTCCACTCCATGCCTCCGCCCAGTTTGTTCTCGACATCAAAAGTTTGAGTTTAAATAAGCCCTCGTTGAGTAATCTGATTCTGGGAGAAGATTTCTTTGATGTTGAAAAATATCAGACTGCGACTTTCACGAGCCGTGAATTTATCGTTTTAGGTCCTCATCACTACAGTATTACAGGTGATTTATCCTTGCGGGGCGTGACCCGACGGGTGGTTTTGGATACTATCTTAAAACCCAGTATCAGCCAGCCCCAACGTTTGGATGTTGACGCGACGACAGTGATAACACGCAGTGACTTTGGAATGAAAAAAGCATTTGGCGGGATTGGAGAAAAAGTCAATATTGTAGTTTCTGGACAATGGCAGCTTAAATAGGCTCGGCTCTAAAAACGGCTCTGGTTTAATAAGGAGCTGGCCTGATGCAAGATCACTCCGGTTAATACCCTAAGAGCAGGAGATTGCTGCTGCCAGTGATGCCAATACCATGGCACATCGCATTGGCATTCTGGCAATGTCTCGACCAGTGCGCTATTTTCAAGACAGTCAGCGATTTGATATTCAGGCACTAAACCATAACCCACAATGTGTGGCTATGCAGATGATCTTGATCATTATAAATGACGGCAGGGGGCTTACATAGCGCCTCTCGCCTTATCCCTCGTTTAAACCACGACTGTACAAAAGCAGGGGTCGCCACCATGCGATACGCATCTTTATACAAGGGCTAGCTATTAGTTTTAGCCTGATTATTGCCATTGGTGCGCAGAACGCTTTTGTGTTGAAACAAGGATTGAGACAGCAGCATATCTTTGCCATTTGTCTCTGCTGTGCATTATCAGATGCCGTCCTGATTTTAGCTGGAGTTTTAGGTTTCTCACAGCTGATTCTGTTATATCCAGCATTGGCTGGACATTGCCAAGTATTTGGGTGCGACGTTCTTGCTGATCTATGGTGCACAACATTTTTATCAGGCCTGGAAAAGTGAGCAGCGCTTAATACCAGACCAAGATGCAGAGCCCGTCTTATATAAAGTCCTATGCATCTGTTTAATGCTGACCTGGCTGAATCCGCATGTCTACCTAGATACCGTAGTATTAATGGGGTCTATCTCCACCCAATATGCAAATGCACAACTTTATTTTGCTCTGGGAGGAATCACTGCCTCCTTCGTATTCTTTTTTAGCCTGGGCTATGCGGCACGTTATTTGCAGCCGGTTTTTCATCGCCCTCAAGCCTGGAAGATACTGGATATACTGATCGGCTGCGTGATGTGGTCAATTGCGATTTCTTTATTAAATTAAGTCTATTGGGAGCATGAATCTAAGAAAAAGACATGAAGAGAAACTTCATGCCTTTTTAGGGGAGGAGAGCAAGTTAAGCCGCTTGAAGGGCTTTTAAATCCTCTAGCACCTGCTCAGCATGACCTGCAGCTTTCACTTTGCGGTATTCTTTAAGCAATATGCCGTTATGGAAAATAAAAGTTGAGCGTTCAATGCCCATAACTTTTTTGCCATACATATTTTTTTCTTTGATCACATCAAAGTGATTACATAACACTTCTTCTTTATCGCTAATCAGATTAATCGTCAGATTTTGCTTTTCAGTAAAGTTTTGATGGGCTTTAACCGAATCACGTGAAATACCAATAATTGTGGTATTTAAAGCATCAAACTGATCTTTTAGGCATGAAAAACTGACCGCTTGAGTGGTACAGCCGGGGGTAGAATCTTTAGGATAAAAATAAATCACCAGCCATGGTGTATCCAGTTGAGCTAAATTGATTTCACCTGTCGTTGCAGGAAAATTCTGGTCAAGTAAACTGATCTCAGACATGACTACTCCAATTTCTATAGATTTTTCAAAAAAATAAGCCACATATTGTGGCTTATTCTAGCAAATAATCTGGACGGATTATTTCTTTGCTGCCTGAGCAGATTTCATCGCTTCTTCAGTTAAATTTTTCAATTTACCAGTCAGCTGCGGACCGAAACATGCTTGCAGATCTTTATTCTGTTTTTGTACAAACGCTAAAGTACCCGGGCTTTTTTTCTGGTTAATCGTACTTTGGATTTCCCATTTTTGAGCATTGGTCAGCTTGCCGTCTGCTTCTACAGCACAGCTACAATACTTGCTCACTTCAGCAGCAGTCAGTTTTTTGCCTTTAGCAGTTTCATCTTTACAAACATTGATCAATGCAGCTTTAACATTGGTGCTTTTATAAGCTTGTTGTAATTTGTCTTCAGCTGCATGGGTTGCCGTTGTAAACATTGCCGCAGCTGAAACGATCGCTGAAAGAACGATACTTGATTTTAACATTTTCATATATTCTACCTTGTCTTTACGGTATATAACGTGTCGGGTCTTCAACACCTGCGTCTGCAAAACCTTGTTTGCGTAAACGACAACTGTCGCATTTTCCACAGGCACGTCCTAGGTCATCTGCCTGGTAGCAAGATACCGTTTGACTGTAGTCTACGCCATGTTCCAGACCTAAGCGAATAATATTTGCTTTGGATAAATGTAACAAAGGTGTTTCAAATTTGAGCGCCTGACCTTCAATACCGACTTTGGTGGCAAGGCGAGCCATGTTGGCAAAAGCTTCAATAAACTCTTGGCGGCAGTCTGGATAGCCCGAATAATCCACTGCATTAATTCCGATTACGATGGCCTCAGCGTGTAAGACTTCTGCCGCTGCCAGGGCATAAGAGAGGAAGATGGTGTTGCGTGCAGGTACATAGGTAATAGGAATACCTTCCTGTTCCTGATCCGGGATCTCAAGGCTAGGATCAGTCAGGGCTGAGCCACCCAGGTTACCTAAATCAATATTAATTACACGGTGTTCTATACCTGCACGTTTTACCAAGGCACGTGCTGCGTCCAGCTCGGTGGTAGAGCGCTGACCGTACATAAAGCTTAGCGCAATACATTCATACCGTGCCTGCGCCCAAGCCAGACAGGTTGTTGAGTCTAATCCGCCAGATAACAATACAATGGCACGAGGGCGCATAACTGATACTCCAAAAATAACTTTATAAAAAATTAACGACCTGTTTCATCGTTCCATAACAACTTGTGAAGTTGCAGCTGGAAACGAACCGGGAGATGGTCTTCTAAAATCCATTGGGCTAAATCACGTGCCAGTGCAGGCAAGTGTACCGAACCTTTTTCAATCGCAAATGCGGGCGAAAACCAAACTGTACTGACTTTCTGCTTCAGTTGATAGAGCTCTACCTGCTGTTTTGACCATTCATAGTCTTCACGGTTACAAATGACGAACTTGATTTGATCATGCGGACTTAAATGGTCCAGATTAGAAAGCAGATTTCGTGAAACTTCACCTGAAGTTGGGGTCTTCAAGTCTAAAATTTTAGATACACGCGGGTCTACCTTTGACACATCGAGTGCACCGCTGGTTTCAAGCGATACTTCACAGCCCAAATCTGCCAGACGCTGCATCAAGGGCAGGGCATTGGGCTGCGCTAAGGGTTCACCACCTGTCACACAAATATAAGGGGTTTTAAAAGCGAGTGCAGTCTGAATAATATCATCCAGAGCTTGACGTTCACCGCCTTCAAAAGAATAGGTGGTATCGCAGTAGGTACAGCGCAACGGACAGCCGGTTAAACGAATAAATACCGTTGGCAGTCCAGCCGCATTGGCTTCACCTTGTAATGAATAAAAGATCTCCGTAATGCGTAAACCCGCAGACGGATCAGAAACAGGAATAGCAGAAGATCGAAGCATATTCATAACACTATTAACCACTGAAAAATAATTAGGTATAAAAATAAAAATCCCTACGATCATTGCTAACCGTAGAGACGAGGAGCGATTGAGGCCCCGAGGAACAATGAATGTTCCGCAGCAGACTACATCTTAATCTTCACGAAGTAGATCATTTAGGCTGGTTTTAGCCCGAGTTTTGGCATCTACTTTTTTCACGATGATTGCAGCATACAGGCTGTATGTACCACATTTAGAAGGAAGGCTGCCCGATACTACGACAGAACCTGCAGGAACCCGACCATAGTAAATTTCGCCAGTTGCACGGTCATAAATTTTGGTAGACTGACCAATGAATACGCCCATGGAAATAACTGAACCTTCTTCTACAATCACACCTTCTACAATTTCAGAACGCGCACCGATGAAGCAGTTATCTTCAATAATAGTTGGGCCTGCCTGAAGGGGTTCAAGTACCCCCCCAATGCCTACCCCACCTGACAGGTGAACATTCTTACCAATTTGTGCGCATGAGCCGACTGTAGCCCACGTGTCCACCATGGTGCCTTCATCAACATAAGCACCAATGTTCACATAAGAAGGCATCAATACCACATTTTTTGCCTGATAAGAACCCTTACGCGCTACAGCAGGAGGAACGACGCGCACACCCGCTGCTTTAAACTGCTCTTCGGTCCAGCCGGTAAATTTGGTATCTACCTTGTCATAGAAACGAAGGTCACCAGCTTCCAGCGGTTGATTGTCGTTTAATTTAAATGATAACAGGACTGCTTTTTTTATCCATTGATGAACTATCCATTCACCATTGATTTTTTCTGCGACCCGTAAAGTACCATTGTCCAGACCAGTAATTACGTCCTCTACTGCTTGACGGACTTCAGTAGGACAATCTGCTGCGCTAAAATTTGCACGGCCTTCAAACGCTTGCTCAATGATTGTTGAAAGCTGAAGCATGAGTTTCCTTCCGAAAAAAATTTCCAATATTTTACACTATATTTTTGGGAAAAAAGTAAAAACTCGGCAAGGTGATGGCTAATTTAAAAAGTAAAGTGATAAGTATAATTTCTTTATTTTTAATGTGTACAAACATTGTTTAAAAAACACTTACCATTCAACAAGAAAAACTAATTTGTATCAAAAAACAACAAAAGCTAAGCAAAACTTGCATAAAAAATATTCATTAACTCCTTTATATTGAACTCATCACATAACTAATGATCAAAAAAAAGTTCTTTTAAGGAGAGAAATAATGAAATCTTTATATCAAGCTTTAGCTGTATCCGTTTTAGCGGTAGCAGCAGGCTCTACAATGGCGGCTGATGAAACAGTTGTGACAGATGAGGGTGTGGCATCTTTTTCTTTCTTTAAACCTGCTTCTGTTCGTGCTGAAGTTGGAACGACCGGTTATGGTGGCGCACTTTCATGGAGTGTGAACCCGTATGTAGGTGTAACCTTAGGTTATAACGGCGGTGATATTTCCTGGTCTGATGACTTGTCAATCAATGGCACGAAATACGATCTGGATATGGACAATAACCTGACCTATTTAAATGCCGAAATCCGTCCTTGGGCCAACTGGTTTTATATGGCCGCGGGTGTAGGTTATATTGATAATGATTATGGCCTAGAGCGTCGTCCAGGAACTAATGCATCATTTACAGTAGATGGATCACGTTTTGCTAACACAACAGGTGGAGATGTTCGTATTAATGGTGATTTATCCTATAAAAACAATCTTGCACCGTATGTAGGGATTGGTTTCTCACCAGCAATTACCAACCGTTGGGGCGTATTCGGTGAAGTCGGTGCCTACTATAATGGCAATCCAACAGTTAATTTAAATGCTAACCAAGCTGCCTTAGGTTTGGTGGGTGATGATGGCCGTACCTTGGGGCAGGCGCTTGATGCTGAAGAGCGTGAAATTCGTAATGATAACGAATATGAATGGCTACCGGTTGCCAAACTGGGTGTAAGCTTCCGTTTCTAAACATTTATCTCAGCAATAAAAAAACAGGCTACGGCCTGTTTTTTTATTTATCATCTTGTTGATAAAACTGAGTATCTATTGCCGGGATGAAGTCATAGAGTCATGGCAGCCTTTTCAGGTGAGTTTGAAGGGGAGACTGTGATAGGTCAGAATCCTTGAAGGATACCAAATGGCTTGATGGCCGGTTTTTATACTAAGGTCGGGCTTGGTAGTGTTGTGGCTTAAACCTACTATAGTTAAAACCTAGAGATCCAATAATCTAAAGAAAACAACGACAAATCAAGATAAATCAAAGGAAGAGAGCATTCATGAGTTTTGCAGCCCAGATCAAGATTCCCGCCACTTATATGCGTGGAGGTACGAGTAAAGGCGTATTTTTTAAGCTGGATGACTTGCCGCCTGCTGCCCGGCAGCCGGGCCGAATTCGTGACCAGCTCCTGCTACGTATCATTGGCAGTCCTGATCCCTATGGCAAACAAATTGATGGGATGGGGGGAGCAAGTTCAAGTACCAGTAAAACTGTGATTCTATCCAAAAGCCAGCAAGAACATCATGATGTAGATTATCTGTTTGGACAGGTATCGATTGATCGACCTTTTGTTGACTGGAGTGGCAATTGTGGCAATCTGACCGCAGCAGTAGGTGCATTTGCGATTTCCAATGATCTGGTGGATCAGGCACGTATCCCGGAAAATGGAATATGTATAGTCCGAATCTGGCAAAAGAATATCCAGAAAACGATTATTGCGCACGTGCCTATGCAGAATGGCCAAGTGCAGGAATTGGGTGATTTTGAACTGGATGGAGTTACTTTCCCGGCGGCTGAGGTGCAGATTGAGTTTCTGGACCCGGCGGATGACAATGCCGAAGGTGGCTCAATGTTTCCAACAGGGTACCTGACCGAAACGCTGCACGTGCCAAATATTGGCAGCTTTGAAGTCACCATGATTAATGCCGGTATTCCAATCGTATTTTTAAAGGCTGAAGATCTGGACTATAACGGCACCGAGTTACAGGAGCATATTAATAATGATGCCGCTGCACTGGCAAAGTTTGAAACTATTCGTGCTTATGCTGCCAAGCAGATGGGACTGATTCAGGATGTTAGTGAAGCTGCAACCCGTCAACACACACCGAAAATTGCTTTTGTTGCAGCACCAAAGACTTATATTTCTTCTAGCGGTAAAGAAGTCACCGAAGCGGATAGCGATATTCTGGTACGCGCCTTATCTATGGGGAAACTACACCATGCCATGATGGGTACAGCTGCGGTCGCAATTGCAACGGCTGCTGCAATTCCGGGGACATTACTAAACCAGGTTGCCGGTGGGGGAGAGCGGGAATCGATTCGCTTTGGCCATCCTTCAGGAACTTTAAGAGTCGGCGCACAAGCAGTTCAGGAAAATGGTGAATGGAAGGTAAAAAAGGCCATCATGAGCCGCAGTGCGCGTGTGCTGATGGAAGGCTGGGTGCGGGTGCCTGAAGATGTTTTATCTTAATGCTTTTTTTAAATCGCCTAAGTAAGCCTCTGGCCCTGCGGTGGGTTTTTATGGGGCAGAAGAAGTGCTTTCCTGGATTTATCTTGTATTAATCCAGGAATTACAGAACAAC
Source organism: Acinetobacter sp. 10FS3-1 (assembly GCF_013343215.1). Lineage (NCBI taxonomy): Bacteria > Pseudomonadati > Pseudomonadota > Gammaproteobacteria > Moraxellales > Moraxellaceae > Acinetobacter > Acinetobacter sp. 10FS3-1. The sequence goes on along the minus strand of NZ_CP039143.1, from coordinate 2,059,258 downwards.
AGGTCGATTTAAAGCTGAAAATTCAAAGTAATTCTAGGTACAATGCCTGCTAAGCACACAGGCGTTTAGCCGCTTGTCATTCTATTTTTCTGGACTACGTATTCGAGGCGAATGTGTCATCTATTACTGACGTATCAACCCATGCATTAACTCAAGCACAACAACGGATTCACCACGACTTACTGGCCGCTTTAGAGGCTTTTGCCATTCCTGAGCCGCTAAAGTCGGCAGTCCATCATGCCGTGATGCTTGGCGGCAAGCGGGTACGTCCAGCCCTGTGTTATGCCACCGCCTCCCTAAAGCCCAACCAGAATACCGCTGCGGTACGCCGTGCGGCTGTTGCGATTGAATTTATTCATTGTTATTCACTGGCCCATGATGACCTGCCATGTATGGATAATGACCTGTTACGCCGTGGGCAGCCGACTTGTCATGTGGCCTATGGTGAAGATACGGCGCTGTTGGCCGGAGATATTCTGCAGTCCATGGCTTTTGAAATTCTGGGTAGCCGTCTGTTTGATCAGGGACCGGCTGTCGAGTCGTCGATTGTCTTGAAGCAGATGCAGATTTTAGCAACGGCCTCTTCAAAAATGGTCAATGGTCAGGTGCTTGATTTACAGTCTGAAGGCAAGAAAATTGATCAAGAGGCTTTAGAAACCATTCACCGTAATAAAACCGGTGCTTTAATCAGCGCAGCAATTATGATGGCGGCAGTGACAATCTTTGAAGGAACCGATCTGGCGATTCCTAAACTGCGTGAATTTGGACAGGTCATTGGTTTGGCCTTCCAGGTGCAGGACGATATTCTGGATATTATTTCCGACACGGAAGTGTTGGGTAAAACCGCAGGCAAGGATGAACAGGTTGAGAAATCGACGTATCCGGCCCTAATGGGTTTGGAGCAGGCCAAAATTTATGCCCAGCAATTACATGATCAGGCATTGACTGCTTTGGCTCATTTTGAAGGCGAAGCTGAGGAACTGATGCACATTACCCAGTTCCTGCTCCATCGTAAAAGCTAGTTGGAAAAATTGTGCCAAGACAGATGAAAACCCATCTATAAAAAAAGAGGACTTAACGTCCTCTTTTTAGTGGATCGCTCAATTATTTGCTTTGGTTATACAGACGTTCTGCTTCTTCAAAACGGGTGGTAATTGCGGCAGTTGGGGTTTTGTCTATCAGGCTCACCAGTACAATCGCAATCCATGAGCACATAAAGCCGGGGATAATTTCATAGATTCCAGCTGGAATAACTCCCAGACCAGTAACGCCCAATGTGTTTTTCCAGAGAATAACCATAGCAGCACCGACGATCATCCCTGCCAGAGCACCATTTAAAGTCATGCGCTTCCAGAACAGTGACAGAATAATCAGAGGGCCGAAGGCTGCACCAAAACCGGCCCAGGCATAAGATACCAAGCCCAGTACTTTAGATTCAGGATTACCCGCCATCCAGATGGCAAGCAGGGCAATCAGCAGCACCATTAAGCGGCCGACCCACACCAGTTCTTTTTGTGAGGCATTTTTACGCAGAAAAGATTTATAAAAATCTTCGGTGAGGGTGCTTGAACAGACCAGAAGCTGGCAGCTCAAGGTACTCATGACAGCGGCCAAAATTGCAGCCAGCACAATACCGGCAATCCATGGATTAAACAGGATTTTGGTCAGTTCCATAAATACTGTTTCAGGATTGGTACTCACAACAGTGGCTAATTCTGGATGAGCCTGGAAATAAGCAATACCAAAGAAACCGGCTGCAACTGCACCGCCCAGGCAAAGAATCATCCAGGTCATACCAATACGGCGTGCATTCGGAATCGACTTGACAGAATCTGCCGCCATAAAGCGCACCAGAATATGCGGCTGGCCAAAATAACCTAAGCCCCATGCCATCAGTGAAAGAATGGCTACGGTACTCAGATCACCCACCAGATTCATGGCCTGTGGACGGGCAGCTTCCAGCGCCAACGTGACCTGTGACAGATCGGAGAACGTCAGCAAGGTCACAATTGGCGTCAATAAAAGTGCAAAAATCATCAGGCCAGCCTGAATGGTATCGGTCCAGCTGACAGCCAGAAAGCCACCAATAAACACATAGCTGATGGTCGCAATCGCACTGATCCAGAGAGCTGTACTGTAAGACAGGCCAAACATACTTTCAAACAGACGGGCACCGGCAACCATGCCTGAAGCACAATAAATCGCAAAGAAAATCAGAATGACAAAGGCTGACACAATACGCAGGACTTTCTTCTGGTCATTAAAGCGGTTGGAGAAATAATCTGGCAGGGTCAGGGCATTGTGCTGGACTTCGGTATGTACGCGTAAACGCCCGGCAACCAGCAGCCAGTTCAGCCATGCGCCGATGATCAGGCCAATTGCAATCCACATCTCTGACAGGCCAGAAAGATAAATTGCACCTGGCAAGCCCATTAGCAGCCAACCACTCATGTCAGAAGCCCCGGCAGAAAGTGCAGTTACGAAACTACCTAAACGTCGGCCCCCTAAAATGTAATCAGAAAAGTTATTGGTTGCACGATAAGCCATCAGGCCAATCACGACCATGGCAACGATATAAAGAAGAAAGGTAATTAAGGTCGGATTTAGGGGACTCATACAATATCCATTTTCGAGTTTTCACAGGAGATCGAAATAAGGACTTTCATGATGACCAGAGTGACGTCGGGACGTATATTTCCAGCCAAGTCCGAAGGATTTCAAAATAAATGCGAAATTTAACCATAAATTCACACTCTTTGCTGAGATTTCTTGTCCCAAAGGAAAATAGGCAACCTGATGGCTGCCTGTTTTCAGAAGAGGAAGAGGGTATTTTAATGATTTCTTCCCATCACGCCGCGGATGGTATTGAGTATATCGGCAGGCAGTACCACAGTTTTGGCATTTGGAGATTTGGCCATATCTTGCATGGCTTTGACATATTGTTCACCAAGTAAATATGCCACCGGGATTTCATTATCTCCAATTGCAGAGGTCACCATGTCAATGGCACGTTGTGAAGACTCAGCCAAAACGACTTGTGCTTCCGCATCACGGCGTGAAGCTTCCAGACGACCATCCGCTTCCAGAATGGCAGCCTGTTTTTCACCATCGGCCTTGGTTACGGTTGCACGGCGCTGACGTTCTGCAGCGGCTTGTTCTTCCATTGCGGTCTGCATCGTAATAGATGGCTTAATATCTTGAATTTCTACGGTTTTTAAGGTGATGCCCCAGTCTGAAATATCATCCGAAATACTGGATTTTAAACGCGCCTTGATATGGTCACGTGAAGATAAAGCATCATCCAGATCCATTTCACCCACGATAGAACGTAGTGAAGTCTGAACCAGGTTTTGGATGGCCCAAGAGTAATTTTCAATACCATATACGGCTTTTTCAGGTGTGGTCAGGTTGATATACGCCACGGCATTCATGAGCAGCACCGCGTTATCACGGGTAATCACTTCTTGAGAGGGAATATCCAGCACGATATCTTTGGTTGTGACTTTATAGGCGACTTCATCGACATAGGGAATGACAAAATTCAGGCCCGGATTCAGGGTGGTATGGTATTTACCGAGTCTTTGTACAATCCACTTATAACCTTGCGGAACAATACGCACACCTTTAAAGATGGTAATTGCAACAAAAGCTAAAAATGCAAGAACAATTATAGAGCCACTAGACATAGCTTATTCACCTTTTTCATTTTGATAATGAGTGCTGTGGGGTTGTACGACCAGGTCATTGCCGAGAATCTCTACGACACGAACACGATCTCCGACCTGTACCTTATCCAGTGCCCGGCAATTCCATTCATCTGAGCCTAATACCGGCATGGGAAAGCGTACCCGGATTTGCCCATGCTCCATATTGGTTTGAATGACCATGCCAATTTGACCAATCGTGGCTTCACGTGACAATCCGGCCTTGGTCTTGTCGGTTGAAAGCGGCTTGATAAATTTGAACCAGAGTAGCGTACACAGAACCGAAAGCACGATCCAGGTCAGGAGCTGGGTGGTCAGACCCATCATCGGGAACATCCAGTACAGAATACCGACCATGAGGGCACCTATCCCGAACCATAGGGCAGCAAATGCAGGCAAGAGTAATTCTGAAAGGATCAGCAGAATCCCTAATACAAACCAGTGCCAAGGTTCAAGAACTAATTCCATATCGTGACCTATATCGCTAAGTATTTAATTAATCATCATCTTTATATGATTTGCTCCAATGTAACAGATGCTGCCACAGATGAATATAAAAAAACTCGTGGATCAGAATCTGGCAGGGCGTGGCGGTTTAAATGCAGCCGGAGACTGTTTGAAATCATGAATGGCTTTTTCAATGGCGCGAATTTTCAGCTGGGCGGCTTTTTCACCTTCCAGAATGGTGGCATTACTGGACTTTAAATCAAGCGTGCCGATATGGCCCACTTGCGGCTGAATCACCACGGTCGCTTGTTTCAGCTCTTCATTAATACTTTGCTGTCCCATGATATTAATAGTTTGATCCAGCAGTCCCCACATATTGATGGCTTTGCTGCTGTCCGGCCGGGCAGAAATATCTACGGCAATCACCAGATCGGCGCCCATATCCTTGGCCGTTTTAACCGGAATCGGGCTGACCAGACCGCCATCAATATATTTTTTGCCGCCAATGACTGCAGGCACAAAGACATTCGGAATACTGCAAGAGGCACGAACGGCTTGTCCAGCATTGCCTTTAATAAAATCTGCCTTACGTCCATTGTCTAACCGGGTAGCAACTGCGGCAAAACGGATCGGGAACTGTTCAATAGGTTTGTTCGCAATCTGGCTATTGACGTAATCCTGAAGTTTTTGGCCCGCAATAATCCCTTGCCGGTTCAGGGTTAAATCCCGAATATCGGATTCTTTAAAATTCAGTGCAATTTGTTGTAATTGATAAGGAGACTTACCGCTAGCGTACAGGCTGCCGACAAAACTTCCGGCACTGGTGCCAGTGACAATTTTCGGTTTAATGCCATGTGACTCCAGGACTTTCAGCACCCCGATATGGGCAAAGCCTTTGGCTCCGCCGCCGCCAAGCGCAACGGCGACCACCGGTTCGCGCGCTTTAATCGGAGTCGTAGCAGTCGGAGTTTTACTGGCTTTATCACAGCCAGCCAAGCTTAGGCCAAGACAGCCAATAAAAGCATAATGAGCGAATTTCATTGTAGAAAATGACGGTTAAATCAACAAAATTGAGGCTATCACATCAAAAAAATCGGTTTTTGCCTAGTCTTTTTTCAAAAGCTTTTGTAACGGCTTCGCCACCCAGGCTGGATTTTTTGCCGAGAACTTGCCTGTATAATGTTGATAGATCTGTTCCAGGTCGTATTCATAGTCACCGGTCAGATGATAAACCCCCAAGATATGGATGGTCTTGAGGTCATAATCAAAAGAGAACATGACAATCGGTAGCTGTGCCTCTTGGGCAATATAATAAAAACCGCTACGGATTTTTTCCGGTGCCTTGCGAGAGCCTTCAGGCGCCATACCAATCCAGATTTGTTCGGACTGTTCAATAATCTCTACAATCTGCCGGGTTTGTCCTTGTGCGCTACTTCGGACGACTGGCACCACACCCACCCACTCCAGAATCGGTTTCAGCGGAGTACGAAACAAGCTGTCTTTCCCAAAAATAGTAATCTGGATTCCAAGACCCAGCAGAGCATTAAACCCCAACCAGGCATCAATATTGGAGGTATGTGGCGAAATGATAGCAACCGCTTTAGGCAAATCCGGAAATTCTCCTTCGATTCGCCAGCCTTGGGCTAAAAATAGCTGTTTAAAAAAGCTCCGGCTCAGTTTGCTACCGCGAGAAGGAACATGCGGAGGAAGGGTGGGAAAGCGTGTCATGGTCATCAGCGTTTCTTCCTGAAACTCATTTCTCTTTATTTTTGATCATATTAGACTGTTGTAAAATCTGGATCATTGGCAAAATATATAGCATTCTTTAATGCCTTTGGTGCATTTTATCTTTCGGGGACCTAGTCTAAATATGCGGAATACTTATATTTTATTGTTTTCCCTATATTGGGCGCAGGGACTTCCGGTTGGGTTTATGACTCATGCCTTACCCGTGATTCTGCGAGCACAGGGTGTGTCTTTGGCGCATATCGGGGGATTTGGTCTGCTCATGTTGCCCTGGTCGATTAAAGTCTTCTGGGCGCCGCTGGTTGACCGTTACGGAGTTAAAGCCCAAGGGCATTATCGAAGCTGGATTATTCCACTGCAATTGCTGTCAGTTGCCGTATTAATAGGTCTGTCTTTTTTACCTATTCAGGCTTTAAACCAGCCATTGTATCTACTGGCTTTTTTTACCGCATTGCTGCTGATGAATGGGGTCGGTGCGACTCAGGACATTGCTACCGATGCGCTGGCAGTTAATATCTTAAAAAATGAACAGCAGCATTGGGGCAATACTTTTCAGGTGATTGGCTCACGTCTGGGCTTTATTGTGGGTGGCGGAGCGATTTTACTGTTTCTGGATTTACTGCAATGGCAAAGCACTTTTTTATTCTTGGCTGCACTGGTTTTTCTAAATATGCTGCCGATTTTAAAATTTAAAGAACCCTCGCACCATTTAGCTGTATCCGAAACAGTGCCGGCTTCGACCCGAATTCGAATGAAAACCTATTTTCGATATTTCTGCTCGGATTCTACCTTGGCGAGGTGGCTGCTGGTTTTACTGACCTTTAAAATCGCTGATGGATTATCCGGGCCGTTATTAAAACCTTTGATGGTTGATATGGGCTTGAGCCTGAGCCAGATTGGTATCTACGTGACCATGTTAGGGGCTTTTGCTGCCTTGCTCGGCGCAGGGTTGGCTGGCTGGTGTCTGAAATACTGGTCTCGATCGCGAAGTCTGCTGGTTTTTTCAATAGTTAAAATATTGACGCTGATGGCTTATGCCTGGTTAGCCGGACAATATGAAGCGCAGCTACCAATCAATCATTGGGTCATTTATGCCATAAATGCCGCAGAAGATATGGTGTCTGCCATGCTTTTGGTGGTGATGTTGACCTTGATTATGCAATATAGCCGCAAGCATCTGGCGGGTACGGATTTTACTTTTCAAGTTTCGGTGATGGCCACAGTGAGTGGGGGCTTATATAGCCTGAGCGGGATATTAGGAGATTATCTGGGCTATACCCAGTATTTAACCTATATTGTATGGATCAGTGTATTGCTATTATGGCCGATCATATTGTGGGGCAGAACAACGCAGAAATCCTAATCATTGCAAAGACATCAATTAAATCCGTATTAAAAATAATCAATATATTTTGAAAAAGTCGTTAATACATATTTTAGCTAAAAGTATGAGATAAAAATGATTTCAAACTGAGTTAAAAATTGTTAAATTCCTGATGTTTTCAAACGACTTGTTATATAGGCAGGTTAAAACGTAAATCCAGTAAAATCAGGTGATGTGATCAGGATGATGTTTTAACCCTGCATATTGTTCAGGAGTTATCTCGCGAGATAATCAAATAAGTCAGTTTATAATTATAGATATTCAACACGGTTTAGGTTTTTGGGAATCAGCAAGCTTTCAAAGCCAATGAACGTTTGTTCAATATGGAGAATGTAATGAGTCAAGTTTTAACACGAAAGTTTTTAGCTAAAGGATTAGCAGTTGCAGTAACCACCTTGATGATGGGGACGGTTGCACATGCTGAAACACAAGAGCAAAAAGAAATTAAGCAGTTGCGTCAAGAAATTGAAGCATTAAAAGCATTAGTCGTACAGCAGCAACAAGTTCAGCAAAATCAAGCCGTGCAGATTGAACAGGTTAAAGCGGCACCCCAACCATCAGCAGCTGCACCGAAAGCGCTAGCTACAAAATCAGATACCGAAGTGAAGCTATATGGTTTTGTTCGTGGTGATGCGAACTATATCATTGAAGGTTCAAAAGGTGACTTTTCTGATGTTGCTAACGTTGGTAACGGTAAAACCAGTCAACCAAATGCTCAACAAACCAAAGATAAATTCGTTGCAACAGCAAAAACAACACGAATTGGCCTAGATTTTAAAACCAATGTCAACGGTGCAGAGGTGGGCGGTAAACTTGAAAGCGATTTCGCAGGGTCTAGTGATTCATTCCGTATACGTCACGCATATTTAACCTATGAAAACTGGTTGATTGGTCAAACCCAATCTAACTTCTTGTCAAATCACGCACCATTTATGATTGACTTCAGCACCAACGTCGGTGGGGGTACTACCCGTACACCAATGGTTCGGTATGGTTTTGATTTGGCACCGGCAACGCAATTGTTCCTGGCGGCAGAAAAGCCAAACTCAAGTGCTGAAGGCATCAAATCAAGCGTACCAACATTGACCGCTAAATTGGCACACAACTTTGATGACAACAAAGGTAATGCGTCTGCGCGTGCTTTAGTTGAAGTGTATAAAGATGAAGATATCAACAAGCGTAAAACAGGTTGGGGGCTAGCAGCAGGTACAACGTATCAAGTGCTTGATCCTTTAAAAGCGACGCTAGATGTCAGCTATACCAAAGGTGTAAATGGTATTTTGTATGGTACCAATGCCAATGCTGCATTCGTACAGGCTGAAGATGACCGTCGTATTGAGCAAAATGAAATTTGGGCAGTACAAACGGGTTTAACTTACAGTATTTTACCTAACTTAAAAACCTCACTTGGTTATGGCGCATTGTTTGCTGACAAAGACACAGACTACGCAAAAATTAATAATACGCCACTTAATATTGTTGCAAATAAAGAGGTACAACAAGCATGGTTAAACCTGGTGTATTCACCAGTTAAACCACTTGAGTTCGGTATTGAGTATGTCAACGGTGAGCGTAAAACCTTTAATAATGAAAAATTCAAAGATAACCGTATTGGTTTAATGAGCAAATATAGCTTCTAATTGATGAGCTGAAGTTTAAAAAAATCCCACCACTTGGTGGGATTTTTTATATCTACATACTTGACGATAAGATGTCTTTAATAAAGCCTGAGAATTGCTATAGGCTTGAAATACAAGTTTTAATTTGGATTTTTTATTTGAGTAAGCGCTGTAATTAGGCAACTTTATATCTTACTTTAGACATTGGGGGGGCGTATGATGAATCAAGCATGACCTTTCTGTGAGCATCGGCCCTAATTAGAATTTTTAATTTATCTGAAACATCGGTCTACTTTAAGTGACGCGATAACTGTTCATGGCTTCTATCCAATCCGCGCTCGTACAACGTGGGCAGATCTGTTCTACATGAGAAAGATGCTGAACTTGTCCACAGTAAATACAGGCGTAAAGCTGCTCTGGCTTCACGTCTTGAATGGTCATACAGGTTTTGGGGAAAAGAGGTAAGCCAGGTCGAACATCCTCTGGCTTAAAAAATAGGATACTGAACTTTCCATCTGTTTCCAGTAGTCCGGTACGGACCTGTCCCAGATGTTCGATACCTTGCTGACGCATTTCAGCAAAGAATTCATCATGTGACATTTTACCTTTTTTGATTTCTTCGACCACCAATCTGCCATTTTCAACGATATAAATCGGTTTGCCTTCGAGCAAATCTTCAAAGGGTTGATACTTCATCATCAGCCATGTGGTCAGGCGGTACATAGCAATGATAATACTCATAATGAGCAGTGCCTGAATCAGGGGTAGATCTTTGGTAAACATTGGATCACCGGCAATCGAGCCGAGGGACAAAATAATGGCCAGTTCAAATACCGAAAGCTGCCGTACGCCACGTTTACCGGTCAGCCGTAAAAATAAAATAATCATGATAAACATACACACACAGCGCACCACAATTTCAGTGGCAAATTCCCAGGTGGTATCGTGGATAAAGATCGTGGCCCAATCCATATAAGCTGTCCCTGCATCTCATTATTGGTTTAGAGTCTAGCAATCTGACACGTTTATTTGCTCTGTGTTTATGTAAGCTTTTGAATACAGAAAACATTAACTTAATAAAACGAATTTTAGATTTAGATCGCAATATAAATTTTATTGAGTGAGTTTATTGATCTAACCGAGTACTGAAAATAAGTTTAATCCTGTAGGGCATAAATTTTTTCAATCTGCATAATCAGCTGATGACTTAGATCGTGAATATGCTGGCTATGCTTGCTGAGTAAAGCTTGATGTTTGAGCTGTTTTTGATCCTGCGGCTGTAATAAATGTTGTTGCAGAATCTCTTCAGAATGAAACAGTTCAAATGCCAGTTGATTCAGGTTGGAGTCATAAATTTGACTATGTACAAAGATATGCAGTTCCTTGGAAAAAACTGGAATCAGTTCCAGGTATTCAGTTTCCAGCGTTTGCAGGATATTCTGGGTACTTTGCTGATGTAACTGCATTTGTTGAATAAATTCAGTGCTATAACGGCGAATACGATATAGGGTAGGGAGCAGGGTGACAAAGTACTTCTGTTTTTGCTTGTCTTGCAGGGCATCATCACGATTTTGTGCCAAATGGTTTAAATATAAGGGCACACTAATCGCCACAAAAATTGCAATTACAGAGCCAATCGCTTGCACCCATGCGGCAAGTTCCTGATTAAAGATTAAATCTGCTTGCGTCGGCATCTGAATCTCCTTTTCAGTACAATGATGACTGGAAGCCCTGTCGTATCGATTCCTTGATATTAAACAAAAGCTGCCCAAATAGGGCGCATATTTGTACCGATTGTGGGCATACAGCTCAGGTATAAAAGCGTTAAACTTATCGCTCTGTCCTGTTTTTCTTGCACGTCATGTCCTTTGAGTTAGAAACTACGCCACACGCTATTTTAGATGTCTCACCCCAGCATAGAAAGCTGAATGTGCTGATTGATCAGATTGAGCAACAAAAGCGGTTACTGCTGGCATGGCAAACTGCTAAAGATGAAATTCGTGTCTATAGTCAAAAGGCGCTCATGCCTGCGTATCGCGAGTTATATAGCACGCTGTATGAGCAAATGCAGATACTGTGGAATAGCCTAAGTTATTATGATTTAAGCAAGTCAGATCGTGCCGTGGTGGAAGATAAAATCCAAACGCTTGCTCGCTTACTCCAAGGTTCTCATTTGCTGAGTCAAAAGCAGTTAGATGAAGTAGAAAAAATGTATGCTTATTATCAGCAGGCAGATGAATATTCAAAGAAAAAAACCAAAAAGAAGAATACAGACAGTTTTGATCAATCTGAAAATATTGAATCTCCCGCTGATGAAGATTGGAATAATGACCAATATCAACAAGCAAAAGAGCAAGCCAAATTAAAGCGTCAGCAAGCTAAACAAGCGCAAGCGGAAAAGTTAGTAAACCAGTCACTTAAAATCGTGTATTTAAAAATTGCCTCGATTATTCACCCTGACCGTGAGCTAGATGAATCTAAAAGAGTTGAAAAGACCGAACTGTTACAACGTGTCAATGAAGCCTATGATCAGGAAGATTTATTCTTTTTACTGAAACTTCAGCTTGAAGTGGAACAAAGTAAAACTGGTTCAAATAAGGGTTTAAACGCAGAGCAAGTCAAGTTTTACCAACAGGCGTTGGAAGCGCAAAGTCAAGCATTAAAGATACAGATTCAGGAGTTGATTAACTTTCTCGTGTGGTCAAATAAAGCCAAAATTGCAGTCCAGAAGTCGAAAGGGCGATTGAATATTACGGACTTATATAAGCAGATTGATGCGGATGTGTCTGCGGTCAAGCAACAGCTGAAAGCAGAAAAGCAAAGACTGAGCTTTATGGAGAAAGAGAGCGGGTTGGAGATGTTGTTGGAGCATGGAGTTTTATAAAAAAATTAAAAATAATAGATATTTAGCCTTGAATTATAACTTTTTGAACAGATATATTTGATCAAATATTAAAAATCAAGAGGCTGCTTTGAAGCACTATTATCAACTAATATTTATGGGGGCAATTGATCATCAATTATTCCCAAAAGTTAAAGATGTTTTTTTTGAAAGAATTGATGAATTAGGAATTGATAAGTCATTCTTTAAAATTCTTGATAGATATAATTTTGAAGAATATACAGATGCAAATCCCGCTTTTTGTATTTATATGGGACAAAGAACTGACACCAGCTTTTTAGATGAAGCCATTGTTAATAAATTGGTAAAGGATGCAACTTTATTACTGCCATTGATTGATGAGGATTTATCTGAATTTAATAATTTAGTACCTAAATCAATTCAAAAATATAATGGATTGAGTATTTTAAGATTGACAACGGATTTGGCTATTGTAAAAGTTGTGAATAATGCTTTAGAGGCTTTTAATCTACTTAAAGCAAAGCGCCGTGCATTTGTAAGTTATAAGCGTAGCGATTCATCAGGCGTTGCGATTCAGCTATATGAATATCTTGAACAACATAACTTCGATGTATTCTTAGATACTCATTCGATTCGTAAATCTGAGTCATTCCAAGAAGAATTATTGCAGAGAATGATTGATAGCGATGTGGTTGTATTACTAAGTACAGAAAATTATTTGGAAAGTGAATGGACACAGAAGGAGTTAAGTGAAGCAAATCTTGCATCTATTGGCTTAGTTCAAATTGTATGGCCCGAGTATACTGTAATACAGGGAGCGCAACTCTCAGAAATATTCAAATTAGAAGCATCAGACTTCATAAACAATGATTTTCGTAATGTTAATGCTAAGTTAAATGAAGATAGTCTTTCAAAAATTGTCCATTTTACTGAAGCATTGAGAGCACGAACTTTAGCTTCACGTCAAGATAAGCTTATTTCTACATTCATGCATTATGCTGAAAAATCAAAGGTAACAGCAACGCTTTCAAGCCATAAGTTCATTGAGCTTGAAAAAGATGGTGAAAAATCGGTAGTCGTTCCTGCTATTGGTATACCAAATGCACTTAATTATGAACAATCACAAACTTTGATTAAGTCTATTTATGAAGAAGGTTTAGATAAAATTTATATTCTATATGATGAAATTCATATTCGAGATATTTGGGTGCGACATTTAAGTTGGTTAAATGAGCATTTGCCAGTAAAAACCAAAGAAATTGGTAAGGTGTCAGAATGGCTAGCAATTTAAAAAAAATATTTTTATCGGCAAGTATTCCCTTAGCTGATAGAGACCCTAAGTATTTTGATACTGCGGATAACACAGCAATACGTGATGCCGTGATTGCTCTAGCTAGAATTGTTTTACCGAAAGCAGAGTTGGTGTGGGGAGGTCATCCCTCTATAACTCCATTGATTAAATTGGTTTTAGAAAAGCAAAAGCTGAAAGTTGAAGACCACGTTACGCTCTACCAATCTAATTTTTTTGCTAAATTTTTTCCACCTGAAAATGAATACGTAGAAAAAATTATTCGTACAGATGCCTTACAGGATAGAGCTTCTAGTCTGCAGCTCATGCGTGAAGAAATGATTGTTAAAAATGATTTCTGTGCAGCTATTTTTATTGGAGGAATGGAGGGGGTAGAAGATGAATATAAACTATTCAAAGAAGCTCATCCTGATGTTCCTGTATTCCCAATAGCATCAACAGGTGCAGCTTCACGGATTTTATATTTTCAAAATAAATTTGAAAATGAAAGATTATTAACAGATTTTTGTTATTTACCATTATTTGACGAATTATTTAAGGGGATTTTAGGTGGGGAATAAGATTTTTATTTCATATAAGTATGCTGATTCAAGCGTACAAAAACTAAGTTCCACTTCATATTGGGAACAAACAACACCACGCCATTATGTTGATATTATCCAACAAAAACTTTTACCTAAATATGGTCACCTTAACAAAGGTGAAAATGATGGTGAATCGCTAGCAACCTTTAAAGAATCTACAATATATTCAAAACTAGCAGATAAGATTTTTGATAGTTCTATTACGATTGTTCTTATTTCTCCGAATATGAAAGTTTCATATCCATTTGAGAAAGATCAATGGATTCCTTGGGAAGTTTCGTATTCACTTAGAACTAAAAATAGACGAGGCAATTATAGTAATCCAAATGCCATATTAGCCGTGGTTTTACCTGATTTATTTGGAAACTATAATTATGTTAATAATTATGGTTTTGGATTTGAAATTGTAAGAATGAATAAGAATAATCTTAAACCTGCATATTCATATGGATTATATGATAATAATTATATTGTTACATGTACATGGAGTCAGTTTCTAAGTCAATTTGACAGTTGGATTGAGAAAGCACTTAGAAACCGAAGCAATGTAGACAAATATAATTTGAGAGTTAATATTTAAGAATTATTCAGGTGTGTTCATCGAAGTGACACACCTGAAGTTTTTGTAAAATATGTTGTGAATAAGCTTCCATTTATTTCAGCATATTTAAATTCATTCAAAACATTTAGGCTGTTTTTTTCAATTTTGGGATAAAGTCCTAAATACTCTTGTCCTGTGTAGTATCCCTCTGGATTCTGTCTAATCGGCAAAATGCCAATTTTATTTGGTTTATAACCATCAAAATAGCCTAATTCCCAAGGCATCCATTTTGAAGCAGTAGCATTATTTGAATCTACATATAATAAAAATTTGGATTGCTTCATTCGAGTGCGAAGTACATCAGCAGTTTGAACATTGACATTAGCTCGATCAAGCTGAGGATCATCTACCCAATCGATATATACGCTATATCCACTGTCTTCGATGAATTGTTTTACTCCTAAGATTAGTTGTTTATCTTTTGATGAATGTGAAAGAAAAATATCAAAACTATTGCGGTTTTGTTGTTCTTGAATTGTCTCATTTAAAATATTATCAAAGCTGTAATATTGAGATTTTGATCTAGCTTTTAAAGCATAGTTATTGATTTCATCAAATGTATAAAAACGCATAAAAATCCCCTCAAATTTGAGGGGATTTTAGCTTATTTTTTAGAGATTTAACAAGAAATTAAAGCGCCGCAATCTGCTCCATATTCGCTTTAATTTTCGCTAACTGATCCGCAAACTCAGCAAGTTTCACTTTCTCACCTTCAACCACAGCCGCAGGTGCTTTTGCTACAAAACCTTCATTCGAAAGTTTATTCGCGATCTGGTCATGCTGCTTTTGAACCTTGTCTAAGTCTTTTTGCAGACGACCCAATTCCGCTTTAGGGTCAATGAGGCCCTTCATTGGAACGAATACAGACACATGACCGACTACAGAAGACGATGACAATGGCGGTTGTTCAGCATCCGCCAGGAAAGTAATGCTTTCAACTTTTGCCAATGCTTTAAACAATGGTTCAATACGTGCAATTTGTGCTTTTTCAGCATCAGTGGTGTTTTGAAGCAGAACAGGCAACAAACGCGCATTGCCTAAGCCCATCTCACCACGGATGTTACGTACCGCACCAATCAAACCTTGCAGCCATTGCATGTCCGCTTCAGCTTGGTCATTGATTAACGCTTGGTCAGCAACAGGGTACTGCGCAAGCATAATGGTTTCGCCAGAAATGTTGAGTTTCGGCGCAAGCGTTTGCCAGATTTCTTCTGTCAGATAAGGCATCAACGGATGAGCCAAACGTAAAGACGCTTCCATTACTGCAAGAAGAACACGACGCACTTCAGCTTTACGTTCTTCAGATACAGTTTCATCATTCAGAACTGGTTTAGTCAGTTCTACATACCAGTCACAGTATTCATTCCAGATGAACTCATAAATTGCTTGTGCAGCCAGGTCTAAACGATAGGTTGCAAATGCTGTTTGTACTGCCTGTTCCGCTTTTTGCAGACGGCTGACAATCCATTGTTCAGGCAATTCCCACAGGTCTTGACGTGCTTCTGAACCAATGGTTTGACCTTCAACATTCATCATCACGAAACGGGTTGCGTTCCAGATCTTGTTGGCAAAGTTACGGTAACCTTCAACACGCTTCATGTCGAACTTGATGTCACGACCGGTGTTGGCAAGCGCACAGAAGGTGAAACGAACCGCATCAGTCCCGTAAGACTGAATTCCTTCAGGGAATTCTTTTCGGGTTGATTTTTCAATCTTAGCAGCCTGTTTCGGGTTCATGAGCCCTGTCGTACGTTTTTGTACCAGTGTTTCTAAATCTACACCGTCAATCAAGTCGAGTGGGTCAAGTACGTTCCCCTTAGATTTAGACATCTTCTGACCTTCGCCATCACGTACCAGACCATGTACATACACAGTTTTAAACGGTACTTGTGGGGTGCCATCTTCATTTTTCATGAAGTGCATGGTCATCATGATCATGCGGGCAACCCAGAAGAAGATGATGTCAAAACCAGTGACAAGTACATCAGTCGGGTGGAAGGTATTTAAGAAGTAGTTCTCAGCATCTTTTTTCGCATCGCCTGTCCAGCCTAAAGTCGAGAATGTCCAAAGAGCAGATGAGAACCAGGTATCAAGTACGTCTTCATCTTGGCTTAACTGAACGTCAGCAGGGATGTTGTTTTTCGCCCGCACTTCAGCTTCGTCACGACCAACAAATACATTGCCGTCAGCATCGTACCAAGCAGGGATACGGTGACCCCACCACAATTGACGTGAGATACACCAGTCTTGAATATTGTTCATCCACGCCATGTACATGTTGCTGTACTGCTCAGGTACGAACTTGATACGACCGTCTTGAACCGCTTCAATGGCAGGTTTGGCAAGTGGTGCAATTTTTACATACCATTGGTCAGTCAGTAATGGCTCAACAATGACACCTGAACGGTCACCGCGAGGTGGCTTCAAGGTGTACGGTTGAATTTGGTCTAACCAGCCTTCCGCTTCTGCTTGAGCGACCAATTTTTTACGTGCTTCAAAACGTTCTAAACCAATGTAGTCTGCAGGGGCAGGGATGGTTTTAGAAATTTGCTCGCCCGCTTTTGCGATGTATTCAAAATCGCTCAACACTTCCGCATTTTTGTTGAAGATGTTGATGATTGGCAATTCGCAACGTTTACCCACGTCATAGTCATTGAAGTCGTGTGCAGGGGTGATTTTTACACAGCCTGTACCGAATTCTTTGTCGACATATTCATCTTTAACGATTGGAACCGCACGGCCTGTAATCGGCAGGATGATGTTTTGACCTACCAAGTGCGCATAGCGTTCATCATCAAGCGCAACAGCAACCGCTGTATCACCGAGCAATGTTTCAGGACGAGTCGTTGCAACAACGATGTGGTCTTTACCGTCGTGGGTACGAAGTGACTTATCTTCAAAGAAGTATTTGAAGTGCCACAGTGAACCTGCTTCTTCTTTATCAGACTCAACTTCAAGGTCAGAAAGCGCAGTTTGTAGTTTTGGATCCCAGTTAACCAGACGTTTACCGCGGTAGATCAAGCCATCTTCATGCAATTTTACAAACACTTCTTTGACTGCATTGGATAGACCATCATCCATGGTGAAGCGTTCACGTGACCAGTCCACAGAAGAGCCCAGACGACGGATTTGATGCGTAATATTTCCGCCTGATTGTTCTTTCCACTCCCAGACTTTTTCAATGAACTTTTCACGGCCCAGATCATGACGGCTGATACCTTCTGCACCGAGCTGACGTTCTACCACCATTTGGGTGGCAATGCCGGCATGGTCAGTTCCTGGCTGCCAAAGCGTATTTTTGCCAGACATGCGGTTATAACGGGTCAGGGCATCCATAATGGCATTGTTAAAACCATGACCCATATGCAAGCTACCGGTGACGTTTGGCGGTGGAATCATGATACAGAATGATTCACCTTTTTCAGAGGGCTTGAAATAGCCACGCTCTTCCCACGTTTGGTACCATTTTTTCTCGATCTCAGTCGGATCGTAAGTTGTAGCAATATTTTGCGCTGAATCAGTCATAGTTCGAACAGATCAAAAGTAGATGAAAAATTGTAGCTATTGTAGCAAAAAAAATAAGGACTGCGGCAGTCCAAGCAGATGCAAACTTTAACCGGACTGCTTGAGAGATTGATGGCCCTATGGTAGAACGGAATAAAAGGCGACTCATCGCAAATGACAAGAATACGACTCGGATATGAGGAGACCCAGATGAGCTATAACATTTATCTACAACTTCAGCCTGAAACTCATCACCGTTTTAGAGAGCTTCATTCCCGGTTAAATGCTGGAGATCAGATTAGCCTGGCCAAACCTTTGGGAGAAAATCTGGCGGATATGGCCTGTGAAATTATCGAACAGGTTTTTGGGCAAGTCGCCCGTCTGTCCACTTCCCAGGATCATGAGTCAGAAAAGGTGATTCAGCAGATTCTCGATACCATTCATAAATATATGCCATGGTCTGTTTCATTTTTTGCCAATCAGCGGCTGCTGCCTTTGGTTAACTATTTGTATGACCTGACGCATGAAAATGAAGGGGATTATTTTATGCGTTATCCGGTTGAACCGCATCTGGTGACAGACTTGCTCAGCTATGCCTATGATATGAAAGCCGGCAATCAGCATGCTGTGTCACTGGCTTTAAAAGCTTTCATTGAAGTAGTGGATCAGGGTGTCACCCATTTGGTACGTCAGCCCAAAAGTATCCTGAAATTTAATGTGGTAGTTGATAAAACCCTGAATGGTGTGATTAATTTAACCACGCAGCTCGGTTATAAGCGTTTTGATAAACTGGGGAGCATCTATGATGTACATACCATGAGTCATTATTTCGAGCATTTTTTAGCATTTCTGGAAGATGAAGTGAGGGTTTGCTAACCCTTTATTTACGGTTGCGACGTGAGTGAGATATCTCGCAAGATTTTATAGCTGAGATGAGGCAAGAAGTTGCGTTGTTCTAAATGAATGACTCATCAAGATATAGCGGCAGAAAAATATACTCGTCCTCTTGTACTGTGAACAACGCGATGCTTGGTTCTTGCTCATGGAGTTAAAACTCTCGCAGATTTCGGTATGAAACTTGGTCTTACTTGATCTGCTCAAGCTGGTTTATAGCGCACTCCATTTAAAGGGCAGCAAACTCTAAATACACAGCGAATATTATCAAAGATAAGAGGGATTCAATGGCAAAGCTGGAAAATTTAAAAGACAAGGTCGTCTGGATTACCGGGGCATCCTCGGGGATTGGTAAAGCAATTGCACAGGAGTGTGCGATGCAGGGGGCACAGGTCATATTGACGGCACGCCGTTATGAAGAACTGGAAAAAGTCCGTATCAGTTTGCTTAATCCGGACCAGCATCTTGCTATTACTGCAGATATTACTGATGAAAGCCAGGTACGCCAAGCCTATGAACAGGTCCTGAGCGAAAAAGGCCGGATTGACTGGCTGATCAATAATGCCGGGCTGAGTCAACGTGCGCTGATCTTGGATACCAGCATGCAAACTGAGCGCGCCATTATGGAAGTGGATTATTTCTCACAGGTGTTTTTGACCAAAACCGTATTGCCGACTTTTTTACAGCAAAAATCTGGCCGGATTGTTTTTGTTTCCAGTGTAGCCGGCCTGCTGGGAACCCAATACCGTGCTTCTTATTCAGCGGCCAAAGCAGCGATTCATATGTGGGCTAACAGTTTACGTGCTGAAGTGGCGGAGGATGGTGTGGATGTTTCGGTGATTTTCCCGGGCTTTGTAAAAACCAATGTGTCGATTAATGCCCTGAATGGGGAAGGCAAAGCTCAGGGCTTTGATAATGAAGCGACGGCAAATGGCTTGGAGGCCGAGGAGTTTGCCCAAATAGCTGTCAAAGCCTTAATGAAGGGCGAGGAATATATTGTTGTCGGTGGTCGTAAAGAAGTGCTAGGAACCTGGATGTCGCGTTTATCGCCAGGCATGCTGTATAAAATGATCCGTAAAACCAAGGTCAAATAGGCGCTTGGTTCAAGCAATTCAATTGATATATGAAACACCTCCTTTAAAACAAGGAAGGATGATCAAATATAAAAAATCCCCCTCAAATGAGGGGGATTTTCTTTTCAAATCTCAATTGGTTTTTCTCCCTTGATGAAAGGGGCGAGGTGTATTAATTCACTGAATCATCCAAATTCGGCGCTAACCAGCGTTTTGCTTCATCCAGTGTCCAGTCCTTACGCTTCGCATAATCTTCCAGCTGATCGCCAGAGATTTTACCCACGTTAAAGTATTCAGTTTCAGGGTTGGCATAATAGAAACCGCTCACTGATGAAGGTGGCCACATTGCAAAACTTGTGGTTAAGTACGTACCAATCTTGTCGGTTGTACCTAACCAGTCAAACAATGGCGCTTTTTCAGAATGTTCAGGACAAGCCGGGTAGCCCGGTGCAGGGCGAATACCGACATACTTCTCTTTGATCAATTCATCATTGGTCAATTGCTCATCGGCTTGGTAGCCCCAGAACTCTTTACGAATACGCTGGTGCAAATGCTCGGCAAAGGCTTCAGCAAAACGGTCACCCAAGGCTTGAACCATAATGGCATTATAGTCATCGCCTTTGGCTTTATATTCCTGCGACAGCTCTTCCGCACCGAAGATCGACACGGTAAAGCCGCCCAAGTAATCCTGAGCCACATCTTTAGGGGCAATAAAGTCAGCCAGTGAATAGTTGGCTTTGCCGGTCACTTTGTCGGACTGCTGGCGTAGGTGTTCGAAAGTATGAGTGACCTTACCGGCTTCATCCATGACAGTAACCGTATCTGAACCGGTACGGTTCGCAGGGTAAAGACTGAAAGTCGCACGTGCATCGAAACGTTTGTTCTGGATGATGTCTTGCAGCATTTCCTGGGCTTGAGCATACAGGTCACGCGCGGCTTCACCGACAATTTCATCTTCCAGAATTTTCGGGAATTTGCCTGCCAGACTCCAAGAAATAAAGAATGGTGTCCAGTCAAAGTATTCCACCAAGGTTTCTAAAGGATAGTTAGTGAAAGTTTGTGAGCCAATGAAGTTTGGTTTTGCCGGGGCATTCTTGTTGAAGTCAATTTTAAAACCATTTTCAATAGAAGCCTGATAGGACAGTTTCGCCGCTTTCGGCTGTTTGTTGGCAAGACGGGTGCGGATTTTTTCATAATCCGCAGCATAGTCGGCCAGCAGTTGAGGCTTCATTTCCGCAGAAAGTAGTTGTGTCGCTACACCGACTGCACGTGAAGCATCAGCAGTATATAGCACACCATCATTTTGATATTGCGGAGCAATCTTCACCGCAGTATGGGCTTTAGAAGTGGTTGCACCACCAATCATTAATGGAATGTTAAAGCCTTTACGCTGCATTTCTTTGGCAACAAACACCATCTCATCCAATGATGGCGTGATCAGGCCCGACAAACCGATAATATCGACTTTTTCATCAATCGCGGTTTGTAGAATTTTCTCGCAAGGCACCATTACGCCCAGATCAACGATGTCATAACCGTTACAGCCGAGTACCACGCCCACGATATTTTTGCCGATGTCGTGTACGTCACCTTTAACGGTTGCCAGCAGAATTTTACCTTTGGCTTCGCCTTGAGTCTTTTCTGCTTCAATGAACGGGTTCAGCCATGCAACTGCCTGTTTCATCACACGTGCAGATTTTACCACCTGTGGCAAGAACATTTTACCGGCACCAAACAGGTCACCGACCACGTTCATACCCGCCATGAGTGGACCTTCGATCACATCCAGTGGACGTGCAGATTTTAAACGGGCTTCTTCAGTATCTTCATTGATATAGGTGGTAATACCTTTCACCAGCGCATATTCCAGACGTTTTTCTACGCTTTCATTACGCCATTCCAGGTTCTCTTCAGCTTTTTGCGCGCCGCCTTGACCACGGTATTTTTCAGCAATTGCCAGCAGTTTTTCGGTCGCATCCTGACCGCTTTCACCTTGATTGCGGTTCATCACCACATCTTCGACCGCTTCTTTCAGCTCGGCAGGAATATCATCATAAATCGCCAGCTGACCCGCGTTGACGATCCCCATGGTTAAGCCTTTCTGGATCGCGTGATACAGGAATACCGCGTGAATCGCTTCACGTACTGGTTCGTTACCACGGAAAGAGAAAGAGACGTTGGAGATACCGCCGGAAATCATCGCATTTGGCAGGTTCTGTTTAATCCAGCCAGTCGCTTCAATAAAGTCCACACCGTAGTTGTTGTGTTCTTCAATACCGGTCGCTACGGCAAAGACGTTCGGGTCAAAAATAATATCTTCAGACGGGAAGCCGACTTCATTGACCAGCACATCATATGAACGCTTACAGATTTCTTTTTTACGTTCAGCAGTATCAGCCTGACCATCTTCATCAAAGGCCATCACGATCACGGCAGCACCGTATTGACGACAGAGGCGGGCACGCTCAACAAACTCGTCATAGCCTTCTTTGAGGGAAATCGAGTTAACCACCGCTTTACCCTGTACACATTTCAGACCAGCTTCAATGATTTCCCATTTAGAGGAATCTAGCATAATCGGCACACGTGAAATATCCGGTTCAGAAGCAATCAGATTCAGGAAATGCACCATGGCACCCTGTGAATCCAGCATGCCTTCATCCATGTTGATGTCGATGATCTGTGCACCGGCGGCCACCTGTTGACGGGCCACGTCCAATGCTTCAGTAAAGTTTTCTTCTTTAATCAGACGCAGGAACTTTTTCGAGCCCGTGACGTTGGTACGTTCACCCACGTTCACAAATAATGAATCTTTGGTGATATTAAATGGCTCTAAACCACTTAAACGGCAAGCAGGTGCAATTTCTGGCAGCTGGCGCGGGCGAATGCCTTCAACCGCCTGGGCAATGGCGCGGATATGATCCGGCGTGGTACCACAGCAACCGCCAGTAATGTTAATCAAACCACTTTCAGCAAATTCTTTCAGGAATGCCGCAGTTTCTTCCGGGGTTTCATCATAGCCACCGAAAGCATTTGGCAGGCCGGCATTCGGATGCGCAGATACAAAGGTATCGGCTACGTCAGACACGGTTTTGACGTGTGGACGCATGGCATCTGCACCCAGTGCACAGTTAAAGCCAATCGAAAGCGGCTCTGCATGACGCATCGAGTTCCAGAAGGCTTCTGCTGTTTGACCGGTCAGGGTACGGCCTGAAGCATCGGTAATCGTGCCCGAAATCATGATTGGCAGATCATAGCCTTGTTCTTTAAAGACTTCTTTAACTGCAAAGATGGCAGCTTTGGCATTTAAGGTATCAAATACCGTTTCAATCAGGATGATGTCTACACCGCCTTCAATCAACGCCTTGGTTGATTCGATGTAATTCACTTTTAACTGATCAAAGGTAATGTTACGGAACGCAGGGTCATTTACATTTGGAGAAATAGAGGTGGTACGTGAGGTTGGCCCCAGTACACCGGCTACAAAACGTGGTTTCTCGGGCGTTGAATATTTGGCGCAGGCTTCTTTGGCCAGACGTGCCGCTTCACGGTTAATCTCCGGTACCAGCTCTTCCATGTGGTAATCCGACATGGAAACGCGCGTACCGTTAAAAGTGTTGGTTTCAATAATGTCAGCACCCGCTTCAAGATAGGCTTCATGAATACCTTGAATAATTTGCGGTTGGGTCAGCACTAAAAGGTCATTATTACCTTTGAGGTCATGTGCCCAATCTGCAAAACGCTCACCACGATAATCCGCTTCTTCCAGTTTGTGACGTTGGATCATGGTACCCATCGCACCATCGATAATGAGAATTTTCTTGGCAAGAAGTTCTTTTAGAGTGGTAAGTGTGGACATGCAGACTTTCTCAGCAGGAATCAAAAATGTGTGTAATCTTAGCAGATTAGTTATCCAATATCTGCTGCATGAACTTAAGAATGATGGATATGCGTGATATAAAAATTTGATAAGTCTATAGATGTGCAGCTATAGATAAGAGCAACAGGTGCGGGAAGCAGGCCAAACTCTTAAAGCTGGGGAGGATCAAGATCTAAAGAATAACCAACTACTTTTATTCATAATATTGTCATATTTCTTTGGCATGATGCAGCCATAAAAATTTTGTCATCATTCGGATCGCAACATATTTCACGCATGACAGCGTTTTATTGTATTGAAAGCAGGAAAGGGTAAAAAGAGCTGGAAGGAGCAAATAAATAATTTTTAATAAAAAATCAGCGGCAGTATTCAGATGAAATAATATGCGCTGGTCGGAATAAAGCTGAAAAATTTGCTTCATAAGCCGGCAAACTGTCATATAATTGTCACAATTTAACTGAACAATACGGGGATCATTGTATCCTCTATTCCTGCTTGCATGAATTCTAACCAAACTCCCATAGATTCAGCACAACAAGGGGCTTCTGTACAGAAGTCAACCAATGTTCATGTGCCCACACCGAAATTTTTTATGCCGGTGTTTTTGACTGTTATTATTTCCACGCTGATTTATATCGGCTTTCAATTGTCTGCAGATTTAGCGCATGTCCCTGCTTTAAGCCTCTATTCAGTGATTCTGCTGGCCACGGCCCTGTTTATTGCTTTGGGTTTCGAGTTCGTGAATGGTTTTCACGATACCGCGAATGCAGTAGCGACGGTGATTTATACCAATGCGCTCTCTGCACCTGTTGCAGTGATGTGGGCGGGTTTCTGTAACTTTCTCGGTGTGATGGTCGCAAGTGGCGCCGTAGCATACGGAATTATTGCTTTACTTCCAGTCGAACTGATTATGAATGTAGGAAGCGGCGCAGGTTTTGCGATGGTTTTTGCCATGCTGATCGCGGCGATTCTCTGGAATTTGGGCACCTGGTTTCTTGGTATTCCGGCTTCCAGTTCGCATACCCTGATCGGTTCGATTTTGGGGGTAGGCATCATGAACTATATTCTGAATTCGGGTGCAGGGGCTTCAGGTGTGGACATGGAGCAAGTCATGAAAGTGGGTAAGGCGCTGTTATTTTCGCCTTTAATCGGCTTTGCATTTGCAGCAATCCTGTTTCTGCTGGTGAAGAAAATCTTTAAGCGTCAACTGGAACTGTTCCAACCGCCTGAAGGCAACAAGCCACCACCACCGATGATTCGTGCCATTCTGATCTTTACCTGCACCGGCGTAAGCTTTGCGCATGGTTCAAATGATGGTCAAAAGGGTATGGGCTTGATCATGCTGATTTTGATTGGCTGTGTACCTTTGGCTTATTCACTGAATAAAAATCTTGATAGCCAGCATATCCAGTCTTTTGGTCAGTTATCTGCACAAACAGCTGATTTGATCTATCCAGAGCATGCCGATATTCCAGATGCACAAGCGCGTGATGTGATTACCAAGTATATTCAAACCAAGGAACTTACACCTGAAGTGGTGCCGGCGCTGGCGAGTTTGACAGACCATTTAGGTGAGAAAGTGGGTACTTATAGCAGCATTAAGGATGTACCAGAAGCACAGGTATCTGAATTCCGTAATGATATGTACTTAAGCACAACAGCATTCAAACGTCTGGATAAGGCGGAAGCTTTACCGGCTATGTCTGGTGCAGAGGAAAAAACAGTAGGAGCATATCGTGACAATCTGGACTCTTTCCTGCAATACATTCCGACCTGGGTGAAAGTGGCAACAGCCTTGGCTTTGGGGCTAGGAACGATGGTGGGTTGGAAGCGCATTGTCGTGACTGTGGGTGAGCGTATTGGTAAACAGCATATGACCTATGGTCAGGGGATGTCTGCCGAGCTTGTCGCGATGTCAACCATTGCTGCGGCAGATGGCTTGGGGATGCCAGTCTCGACTACACACGTTCTGAACTCTGCCGTTGCCGGTACGATGGTGGCGAACAAGTCTGGTTTGAATTTCCAGATGGTGAAAACAATTTTATCCGCCTGGATATTTACCCTGCCTGCAACAATCTGTTTATCAGGTGGTTTGTACTGGTTATTATTGAAAGTATTCTAAAAAGGTTTGATGTGAAAAACGCTGCTGGAGCAGCGTTTTTTTATGGGTGGGAGAAAATTTTCTAACCTTAAAATTGGTGATTTTTTTGCTGAAATAGAAGACCGTTTGTTATCCAATGGCTTGCAAAATTATAAGGGATGTTCCCTCTCCCTATGGGAGAGGGCTGGGGTGAGGTGAGGGTAATCAGAAGGCTAAAAGTACTTTCAATAGAAGGATTAATAGCTAATTTCAACTAAATGTAAAAAATGAGTATTTCTTAGCCTTACTTTTGAAAGATCAAAAGTAACAAAAATCTTTTGTTAGGCTGATGATATGTCCCTATATCACAGCCTAACGGCGACATCCATGTCGCCTGACCAATAAAATTGATTTCATCTTTATTTCAGAAAAAATTACTTCTTCAACTTACCCAACAATCCTTTCGGCAGTTTATCCGTTGCAAAACCATACAGCGCAGCAAAAGGCAATGCCGTGCGTGGCAGGTAAGCCACTCGCCATAAACCGCCATGATTGGCGCCGTGCATCATTAATTCTAAAGGATGATCAAGTTTTACTTCTGGATTGGCAACGGAGTCAGGATTGCGCAGGTCATGAATCCAGAGTGCGGCCATAATGGCATTGGTGGTTTCGGGGGAAAAAGCTTCTACATCAAACAGGCTGGCGCCGTTAAAAGCAGCTTTGAGCAACGGGTTTTTGGTCACCGAATAGGTTGTGGTAGAGGGGGCAATATTGATACTGACACGTTGACCCTGGGTACGTGCCAAGGTGGCGCGCCATTGCTGGATGCGTTTTGCTAAAGCATAGTTCGGACCTTGCTCTACCACCAGACAGTCCGCAATGCCATAGGCCTGACCCTGAGCCGAGTGAATCAGGTCTGTATTGTTCTTTTTAAAGAAATACTGGCCGGACAGGGTAGAAATACCTTTAGCAATCAAACCTTCGGCCTTGGAGCGCTGCTGGTATTTAAGCTGGGCCGCCTGAATCACATCTTGCGGTACAGCATACACATCCGTTGGGGTACACATATACATCAGACTGGTCTTGGTTTTTTGTTCACTGACGTATTTCATGATGGCATCCATTGCCATAGATACACGCACATGTTTTTCACCATCCAGATAGGCAATCGCAGCCAAATCCAGATCCTGCTCAAATCGTGTCAGCCATTGGGCAATTTCAGGAATCTGGGTTAATAAATTGGCACCGAGCTTTTCTTTCAGGATATGGTCTGCTGTATCGGTATTTAAAGCTTCACTTGAGGGTGCATACAGTGTGGCATTACCTTGACGGACGGTCTCAATAATCTTGCCCCAGACCCGAGTATTGGGCAGGTCGATGGCCACAATATTGGCTTTCCATCTGGACAGCCAGGTCAGTGGCCCGGCTTCAGAGGCAGCACCAAACAACACGGTGGTACGGTCCGAAAGATCAAACCATTCCGGATGAGCCACACAGGCACGCAGAGCCTGGGCATGGCTGGCTTCGACAATGCCTTGATCTTGCCAGGTTTGGATCTGCTCAAGTAAGGCGGGTCCATGCAACTTTTTGCCTTGATAGGGCACATACCATTCTGGTACTGCCGCTGACTGACCTATGATTTTGAAGGTATGCAGCGGAGCGGCGGCCAACGTCATGACCCGACTCAAAGCATACTTTTGACCATCACGGTAAAACTCAAAACTTTCATGCGCCTGTTTTAGCCCATGTTCTGCAATGCTAATAGCTGCTTCAGCATTTTTTAAACCATTTTCAACCAGACGTTTAAAATGAACAGGATACTGTTTGCGCCAGTTTTTTTCAGATTGTACTGCAGCTGCATGTTGCGGATTGACAGCAGAAAGTGCATGAGCCAGTAATTCACGTCCGACTTTGGAGGTACTTGGTTTTTGTTGTTGGGTATGGCGTGGAAATTGTAGACCGTCTAAAGATGTGGACATGCAAAATATCTCGTGGCTTAACATAATTAATATACAGATGTATACATTATCGCTGTGAACTTGCTGCTGAGGTTGGCAATAACTGCCATCCTATATGTCAAAATTATTACCAGATGTTTCAATTGAGGCCAGGTTGATAGACTCGGGCAAGTCAAGTAGTGACGTCGATCAGCTGAATCATTTTATTTAAATAGGTGAAGTGCTGAGCGCGGTGAAAGAGTGATCGCAATGAGTCATTTTGGAGACAGGTTGGGTTGTATAAAACGCTGCCCGAGGGAAGCAGGATTTTTAGCCATTTAGGTATTTGATTATTTATTTTGCTACCTAGGGATAGAAGTGTAGCGACTATCCCCAAGCTCAGGACCATGCTAGAAAGGCAGCTGCGACAGTTTATTCAGGAAGTGTGGAATGAGTCGAGGTTCGATCAGAATAGTAATAATCACTCCATAAGCTGCACCCCAAAGGTGGGCACTGTGGTTAATATTAGAGTTACCGCGCTTGCCGGACCAGATGCTGTAGGCCACGTATAGGACTGCAAAAATAATGGCGGGCACCGGGATAAAAAACACAAAGATCAATTTCCAAGGTTCAAATAGAATATAGGCAAACAGAACCGCAGACACTGCACCCGAAGCGCCTAAACTTGCCCAGCGTGGATTATTTTTATGGTGCAGGTAGCTGGGAATAATTGCAGCAATTAAACCGCCCAGATAGAACAGTACAAAGCCAAGGTCATAGAGATACTGGCGATAAAAACTTTCAATAATACTGCCAAAGAAAAACAGGGTAATCATATTGAACAGCAGGTGAGTGCCGTCTGCATGAATAAAACCATGTGAAATGAAACGGTCATATTCACCGCGTTGAATGGCAGGTGGCCAGAAGATCAGGCGGTTCATGACACGCTCTTTGGAAAAAGCAATAAAAGAAATAATGCAGGTAATCAGAATGAGGGTAACAGTATGATTAAAAGGTAAATGCAGCATAACAGGTCGTTCTCATTCTGAATAATAATGCTCAATCTTGCCATTAATCTGGTATTTAGAGAGCACTTTTATAATAATTCCGACAATTTTAGTTGAAATTTTATCTTTACCCCGCATCTTCAGTTAAAATAGTAACTTCAGCTTGAGGAAATGATTGTTATGTCGACTGAGAACAGCAGCACTGCAGTGGTTGAAGATATTCCGAATTTATTGATTACACCGTCTGCCCAAGAGTATTTAAAGGATTTGTTGGAAAAACAGAATACGCCAGGTATTGGTGTGCGCGTTTTTGTTGAAAATCCGGGTACA
Organism: Acinetobacter sp. 10FS3-1; assembly: GCF_013343215.1. Lineage (NCBI taxonomy): Bacteria > Pseudomonadati > Pseudomonadota > Gammaproteobacteria > Moraxellales > Moraxellaceae > Acinetobacter > Acinetobacter sp. 10FS3-1. The sequence continues at coordinate 2,030,296 of NZ_CP039143.1, read as the reverse complement.
CCGCGTGCTGAATGTTGTATGGCATATAGCGCCCCGGATGAAGTTGTTCCCACAGATTACAAGCAAGAATATCCAGATTTTCCTGCATTTATTGATTCGCCTTCAATTCCGTACCTGTTAGATGCGGTCATTGACTACAACAAAGACCGTTTTGGCGGCCAGTTGACCTTCCGTGCACCGAATTCAAAAGTGCCGCGCGTAGGCCCTGATGCTTCAATCGAAGAGCGTATTACTTACGTACTTCAGTCTGAAATTAACCCGGGTCTTGCAGGCCATGGCGGGAACTGTGCATTGGTCGAAGTGGTTGAAGATCCTGAGCATGGTTTAACTGCTGTACTTAAATTCGGTGGTGGTTGCCAAGGCTGTTCAGCTATTGATGTCACCCTGAAACAAGGGGTTGAAACCACCTTGAAACAGCATGTTCCTGAACTGATGCAGGTGGTTGACCAGACTGACCATAGTCAGGCAGAAGGCGCTTATTTCAAATAATATTTGAGTGAAAAAGCGAAAAAAATCCCTCGGTTAGCCGAGGGATTTTTTTATGCAATGACATGAGTTCTATTGGCAGGTTTTGGGCAATTGAATAAAAACTGCAAGCGGCTTTTCTATCTAGACATTCAAGATTTTTAAGGTTTCTTCGCGATAATAAAACTGTTCAAGATATTTACGGGCGCGTGTGCTCAGATGCTGCTGGGAAACCATCTGCTGGATAAGCGGAACGAGCAGTTCATTCAACTCATGCTGGATCAGGGCTTCATCAATATTCAGGTCACGCAATAACTGGTCAAAAGTATGGGTCTGATTACGGATGTACCAAGTATATACTCTATCATGAATCTGTTGCTGCATATATTCGGTTTGTCGTAAATGATCCCAGATTTCATGGGCCAAACCGACGGTATGGGGTAGATCCTGGGTTTCAATATAGTTTTTCAGTACCGACAGCGGCATTTCCTTAACCTTATGCCAGAGATTGGCCTGAAAATGGTACAGCTTTTCATCATCAAAATGCTGGTTCAGTACATGTTCACTCATCTGGCTGAGTTTCAGAATATTTTTTTGCAGATAACGGGCAACAGTATCATCTAAGCTGCTATCCGTGACGTTTTCCAGAACAGATTTGCCCATTTTCATGAAACGGGAAACGCCGGGAACACTTTTGGCAATCACGGAGTTATCCAGATAGTCCTGAATGGAGTGCTGAATCAATTGCGTAATCATGGCTGAAAATGCCGGATTATTGACCACGGTTTTGATCAGGCGCTGACGGTGTCCGCTTTTGCTGGACACATATTGCGCGATCTTATCAACGGTTAATACCGGAATAACATCGGCAATTTTAGTCTGGTCATTGGCTGGATGCACCAGTGCAAAACGAATATGTTCGGCAATCTGCTCGACCAGAAAAGTTGTGGCTGCTGTAGCTAAAATCTGTTTTTGCAGTAACTGGCTAATCAGTTCACAGCTCCACAACTCTTGTAAAGGGTGTTTACGGAACCAGAGATAGAACTCATGAAACTCGGTCTGAATGGTATCAGCCTGAGCAAATGTCTGCTCCAGAAAATCAAGCTGGGCATCGATCAATTGCTCAATCATGGGATGTTTCTGCATGGTATCTCTGAACTTAGTTTAAAGGGATGAGTTTATCAGCTAGAGGGTTTTTTAGGGTCTGTGTCTTGGCCAGAAAAGGCAAATAGCTCTGGGCAACCTGTTTTTCTGCTTCCAAAATCGGCATATGACCAACATTATTTAAAATGACCGGCGTTTCGGCACGTTTAAGCAAAGAATAAAGTTCTTTAACCACTTCAACATTGATAATCCGGTCCTGCTTCCCCCACAAGATAAGCGTCGGAGCTTCAACTGTCCGGGTCAGGCGTGCAAAGCTTTCCGGAGTATAAATCCGGTTGAGCATGACGACCTGATCAATGGATTTACTGGTCTGCTCAGAACGTGAAATCAGTAGTTTTTCCTGGGCATATTTTAATTGATAGGGCACAACAGGCGGATTTTGCATCAGCTGTTTGGATATACCTTCCAGATCTCCAGGTTTGGTGACAATCAGATCCTTTAAGGCATGTGGGTCTTTGGTATAAGGGGTATTGCTCAGTTTATAGATCCCGGCACTATTGACTAAAAAAAGGCTTTGGGTATCAAATGGATATTGTGCAGCATAGACGGTTGCTATAGAGCCGCCGAGAGAATGTCCAGCCACATGCAGATCCTGCTCAATGCCTAAGGTTTCAGCAAACAGGCGCAGTTGAGAGGTGACATTCGGTACTGAAACATCAAAGTTGGCAGGAACCTTGGTCTCGCCATTACTGGGCAGGTCAGGAATAATCACATGATAATAGGGGGTAAGAAACTGTGCGACACGATTCCAGTTATCCCGGGTTCCGGCCAGTCCGTGAATGAGTAAAATAGAAGGTTTATGTTTGGCCCCGCCTTCACTATAACTCCAGCTAATATCACCAATTTTAAGTGTTTTAGACTGAAGGCCTGCCTGATGGCGTTCCTGGATCAAATATTGCTGTAAGAGCTGTGTTGATTTTTCAGCCTTGGTTCCGGTAAATAAATTTTGTGCATAACTGAGTCCAGGTAAAGTCAGACTCAGGCTGAGTAAAGCCGAACAAAACATATTTGAGCGCAACTTTATTATTTTCGTCATTGCTACTTTCCTCAAATTAAATGATCGGGCAAATCGCCCCCCAAAAAATACTTCCATGTTCTAAATTTAAAAAGTATGGATGAATCTATCCTTATCTTTGGTTTATTTTAAAGGATTATTGGCTATTGTTCATCTATGAATTTTTTGTTTAAGACAATAAATATGAGGTGAAATGTGACCAGATTTGCATAAATGGTCAGCCAGAGCTGAAACAATTCAACTGCAAAAAAATTAAACAGCTAATTTTTTTTGCAAGTGACTTTCAAAAAATCTAGCAGTAAGATATTCCAACTCAATACAGTGGTGGTAAAAAATGCTCACAGCTCAGGAAGCGCTAGAACGTCTTAAACAGGGTAATCAACGTTTTGTTACGGGCGATACCTCTCATCCAAGGCAATTGAGCCATCAACAGCGAGCAGAAATGGCAGAGGATCAAAACCCTTTTGCGATTGTCTTGGGGTGTTCGGATTCACGTGTCCCTGCGGAAATGGTATTTGATCAAGGCCTGGGGGATCTGTTTGTCATTCGTGTAGCAGGCAATGTCGTAGCACCCTCCCAGGTTGGGAGCGTAGAGTTTGCCGCGGAGCGTTATGACTGTGCGGTGGTAGTGGTATTAGGTCATAATCATTGTGGCGCTATTCAGGCCACGATTGATACCTTGACCTGCCCAGATTGTCCACCATCCAATAATCTGATGTCGATTGTAAACCGGGTACGTCCATCCGTTGAAACACTGCTGCAAACTGAACTCAAAGATGATCTGGCTAAACTATCCAAGCATGCAGTACGATCCAATGTCTTTGCCTCAGTGAACCAGTTGCGTCATGGCTCGGCCGTAATAGAAGGTCTGATTGCCAAAGGCAAGTTAAAAGTGGTGGGAGCAGAATACTCACTGGAAACCGGAGAAGTTGTTTTTTTTGATTTCTAAGAGTTAAAGATCAGTTTTTAAGTCTTCCGAACTCTCCTTTAAAAAAGGAGAGTTTTTTTGTTGAACTAACTTTAATTTACAAGAGTTTTTTCTCGTCAGGAAGGCGGGGAAATGCTTTCAAACATGCATTTTACAACGCGCTTTGAATATAGGGATAGGCATTGTTCAAGAGAATCGTTTGTGCTTTGGCATTCGGATGAATCTGATCCTGCTGCATCAGACTTTTATGGCCGGCCACACCCTGCATAAAGAAAGGCAATAATTTGACCTTATATTGCTGGCTTATCACTTTATAATTATTTTCAAATGCCTTGCCATACGCCTGACCATAATTCGGTGGCATTTTCATGCCAAATACAATCACTTTGGCCTGGGCTTTTTGGCTTTGCTGCACCAGATTGGCCAGATTTTTCTGGATCATTTGCGGTGGCTGCCCGCGCAAGCCATCATTACCACCCAGTTCAATTACGACAATATCCGGACGATGAGTCTGTAACAGTTTAGGCAGTCTTGCCACTGCACCACTGGTGGTTTCGCCACTCATACTTGCATTGACCACTTTGTGCTGTTTCGGATAGTGTTGGTCTAAGCGTTTTTGCAATAAATTTACCCAACCTTGCTGTGGTTGAATACCATAACCTGCACTTAGACTGTCACCCACAATCATAATGGTCTTTGCCGACACGCCGAAAGGAATCAGGCATATACTCCACAGGATCAGGCAAGGCAATACACGGGTTTTCTGAACTCGATCTTTCATATAGGACACGTATGATTCAAAGCAGTTACGATTCGACCATCATGCCACAAGCAATTATTTCTGCCCAGAAGCTGACACAAAAGATACAGCTTTCACAAAAACAGCTGACGATTTTTGAGGATCTTTCACTAGACATACAGGCTGGGGAACAGGTGGCGATTACTGGTCGTTCGGGTTCGGGGAAGTCGACTTTACTGGGAGTTTTAGCGACTTTGGATCAGGCCAGTTCTGGTCAGCTGATGGTATGTGGCGAACAGGTGTCGAATTTAAGTGAAGAGCAACGTGCTGTAGTCCGCTTAAAAAATATCGGTTTTGTATTTCAGTCCTTTCAGTTGCTGCCACATTTGACAGCTTTAGAGAATGTCATGTTACCGTTGCGTTTGCAGCCGGGTTTTAAATATAGCGAGGCAGAGCAGAAGGCACTGCTGCTGCTGAAAAAAGTTGGTCTGGACCGGCAGGCCCAGCAAACGCCAAAAGTCTTATCGGGGGGAGAGCAGCAACGGGTAGCAATTGCCCGGGCATTGGTCAGTGCACCTAAAATCATTTTTGCAGATGAACCTACAGGCAACCTGGATGGTGAAACGGCGCATGAGATCGAGCAATTACTGTTTCAGCTCAACCGTGAACTGGGCACCACGCTGGTTCTGGTGACCCATGATCCAAAACTGGCCCAACAATGTCAGCGGCATTTTGAGCTGCTGGATGGTCAGCTCGTTGAACATGCCAGCGGAGGATGATATGCAGCAGCTATTTCGTCCCTTACTCACACAAAGTTTTAAAAGCACGGGTATTTATCTGCTGATTATTGCCCTGACCTTGGCCATTAGTGCCACGACTGCGCTGAAGTTCAGTAATGAACAGATTCAAAATGCGGTCGCTTTGCAGGCCGCGGAGATGCTGGCAGCTGATCTGGTGCTGTCAGATAATGAACCTTTGGCAGAAGAATGGCGTGATCAGGCCAGACAGCTGGATTTACAGCAGTCTGAGGTAACCTTCTTTAATACCATGGCTTTTACCGATGAACAGTTTGTCATGGTCAATGTCAAGGCGGTTGATCAAGCCTTTCCGCTGCGTGGTCAATTGCAGACCCAACCTGCAAAAACAACCATTCAACCCGGTGAAATCTGGCTCAGTCCTCGAGCGATGGATCTGCTCAATGTAAGGTTGGGAGATGAGCTGAATATTGCTGATGCAAAATTTAAGTTCACCGCTCAAATTGCAAAAGACTCCAATCAGGAGCTTGGTTTTTCCGGATTTTCGCCTACTGTCATCATCTCTCAGGCAGATGTTGCACGAACTCAGGCCATTCAGGTGGGCAGCCGGATTGACTACCGTTTGCTGCTGGCTGGTAATCCTGAACAGACGCAAGAATATGAAGCTTGGTTCAAACAGCAGATAAAATCTAAAAAAGAGAAGAGGGATGCACCAGTCGCCGAAGTAGACGGGCAGGAGTTTGAGGAGCAGGGTAGTCTAAAATTACGTAATGCCAGCGAGGGCAATACCCGTTTAATGCGTCCGATTGCCAATCTGGATACCTTTTTGCAATTGGCCAATATCCTGACCATTTTATTATGCGGAATTGCGATTGCTTTAACCGCACAACGTTATGTACAGCAGAATCAGGATTATATCGCGCTGATGCGCTGTATAGGCGCGACCAAGCAGCAGATTCTGGCCGCTTATCTGGCCTTGCTTGGAGTCGTGCTACTGGTTGCCATGCTGATTGGGACGCTCATTGGGATCAGTCTGGGATATGGATTGTTACAGTTAATGTTGCAGCTGATTCCCAACCTGCAACTTGAGTTTTCTGTGGTGAAGATGTTGCTGGGTCCTTTACCCGTTGCCATGCTGACCAGTGCGATTGTCTTGCTGTGTTTTGTGATGCCGAGCCTGTTTCAGCTGTTAAATACGCCACCTATTCGGGTAATTCGCCAGCAGGAAAAGTCGGTCCAGTCCATGCTATGGATGTTACTATGCGGGACCTTGGGCCTGATTGTTTTTAGCGTGATTCTGACTGAAAATATTGTGCTCACCGCCTGGGTGATTGGGGCAATTGTCCTGTTGTGTGCTGTGCTGTATTTTACGGTCTGGAGCACGTTAAAACTGCTACGGAACCTGAAATTTAACCTGTCGGCTTATGTCCGTACGCCGTATCAGACTGCTTTGCAGATTACCGCACTGGCTCTCGGATTGAGTCTGATCAGTGTACTCACCGTACTGCGTACCGATCTGCTGGAACGCTGGCAGCAACAGTTGCCTGAAGGTACACCGAACCAGTTTGTGTATGGTTTGCCACCTTATGAGATGCCTGAGCTGAAAGCCCGGCTCGAACAGAATGGCTGGAACAGCACGCCACTTTATCCGAATATTCGCGGGCGCCTGGTGGCAAAAAATGACCAGCCTTTTAACGCTGAACTGATTAAGCAAAGCAATACTTTAAGACGCGAACTGAATCTGACCCAGTCAGACCGTTATCCTCAGGATAATGTCATTGTTCAGGGCGAAACGGTATTAAAACAGCCGGGCGAAGTGTCGGTCGAAGCCCAGACTGCCAAGGAACTGGGCATCAAGCTCGGCGACAAACTAAGCTTTAGTCTGCCTGAGGGGAGGCTGGAAGCGGAAGTGGTGAATCTGAGAACCGTGGAGTGGGAAAGCTTTAGTCCGAACTTCTTCTTTATTTTTGCACCCCAGAGCATGGATGCCAATGCCGGCAGTTATCTGGGCAGTTTTTATGTGCCTGAAACAGACAAAGATCAACTGGTTTCTATTATCCAGCGTTTTTCCAATACGGTTTTTATTGATGTCAGTCTGATTCTGGAAGAAATCAAACGCATAGTAAATGTTCTGGTGCAGATCATTACTATTCTGGCGATGCTGGTCAGTGTGTCCGGCTTTCTGGTATTGATGGCCTGTCTGAATCTGCTCATGGATGAGCGCAAACGAGAGGTGGCTTTAATGCGTTCTTTTGGCAGTTCCAAACGCAAACTAAAAAACCTGATGAGTCTGGAGGTTGGCTTTATCGGCCTGTTTGCTGGCGTGGTGGCATGTTTGTTTGCCGAAGTCATCAGTGCCATTGCCAGTTATAAAATGGATCTCCTGATTCAGCCACACTGGGAAATCTGGCTGATTTTACCGGTCTTGATGACACTGCTTTGTGCGCTGGTGGGGCGTTATCGACTCAGTTATCTGTCCGATATTCCCCCCTTGCAAAGCCTGCGCGAGATGAATCAGTAAGATTCATCTTCTTTGTGGCTTTAAATGTGCAGCTGCTGTTGCATCAGGCGGAGAATGTCCTGCCAGAAAGGACGGATTGGCTCCAGCAAGGCCAGATTATGTTGATAGAGCAGGCCACACGCGACCACCCCCAGAATCAGGGCAATGAGTTGCATCAGTTTGCCCCATTGCAGTCGTTGTAGCAGATACCAGAGCAGGGTCAGGCAGGCCCCCATGATCATACCGCCGATATGGGCAGCATTATTAATCCCGCTGATCATAAATCCCATCACGAGGTTCAGGCCCATAACCATGATCAGGGTTTTCTTGTCCAGAATAAAGCGCTGTTGAGGCAGTATTGGCAATATGGACAAGACCGTCAGGGCTGCACCCAGCCCCATGACAGCTCCAGAAGCGCCAGCACTCACGCTGGGTAAAAGCTCAGGATTGGCCACCCCACCTTCAATTAAGGCATAAGTGTCCTGAATGTTCATGTAACCGCTAAATAGGCTGCCCATTAGGCCGGCACACAGATAAAGCCCAATAAAGTAAAAACGGCCAAACAGCTGTTCAGCCACGCTACCAAAAATATACAGTGCCCACATATTCAGCATGAGATGAATCAGGCCAAAATGGAAAAACATGCTGCTAAACAAGCGTATGGGTTCCGCCAGATAAGTTAAGGGAGCATAATCCGCTCCCCAGGAAATGGCATCTCTGGAGCTAGGCTGGCTAATATCCATGCCACTTAGTACCTGCCAGCCAAATAAGCCGACATTGATACCAATCAGGAGCGCAGTTATCCACCAGAGTTGTACTTCCGGTTTACGATAGGAGGTGGGTGGAGAGTATTTAGACATGCTATTTTTTTTGCGATGAGTGTATATTTCGCATAAGCTTAACACGAAAAATCAAATATTCAGGAGTAACGCACTGACATGAAAGCCTTTCTGATCCGCACGATTTTAATCATCGTCAGTGTGATTTTACTTATACAGTTGTGGATTTTTGCAAGTTTGGTCTGGTGGCGCACCAATCCGGTGAATACCACCATGATGATGCGGATTGATTACTGGACTGAGCCTTCCAAACCCATTCAGCACCAATGGCGGCCTTATGACGAAATTAGCCTGAACCTGAAGCGTGCCATTGTTACGGTAGAAGACGGGAAGTTTATTCATCATCATGGCTTTGACTGGGATGGTATCCAGACCGCATTAAACCGTAACAAGAATGAAGGCCGCGTGGTGGCAGGGGGGTCAACCATTTCCCAGCAATTGGCAAAAAATCTTTTTTTGATAAATAAGCGCTCCTTTGTACGCAAAGGTCAGGAAGCGATCGCTACCTGGATGATGGAACGCATGTGGTCCAAGGAGCGCATTCTGGAAGTCTATTTAAACTCAATCGAGTTTGGTGACAATATTTATGGGGTTGAAGCCGCGGCCAAACATTATTTTGGTAAAACGTCACAAAGCCTTAGCCGTGATCAGGCAGTTTTTCTGGCAGCGATTCTGACCAATCCAAAATATTTTCAGGACCATCGCCATTCATCGGCCCTGAAAGCACGCAAACGTATGATTCAACGCTATATGAATTATGCCGAATTACCTTAGGCCTGTAATTTGAAATAAAGCCTAATTTTTTTGGGCGTTTTTATCAAAATGACATCAAATTGAAGCATACTAAAGCAGATAAGCAAAATTTTAAAATAGCGTAGGTTTCATATGAATACGGCAGCCACAACCACTTCGGCACCGACTGAATATACATATAATGATCGTTACATTAATCGTGAATTGTCTATTCTGGACTTCCATTTACGTGTACTGGAACAGGCTGTCGATCCTTTACACCCCTTGCTCGAACGCATGAATTTCCTGCTGATTTTTTCGCGCAATCTGGATGAGTTTTTTGAAATTCGCGTTGCCGGAGTTATGGAGCAGCTTGATCTGGGTAATGAAAGTCGCAGCCCGGATGGTTTGACGCCCAAGCAGGTACTGGACCAGATTTCCAAGACGGCACATGCTGCAATTGAACGTCAATACCGTATTTTAAATGAAGAAATCTTACCAAAATTACGAGAAGAAGATATTTGTTTTCTGCGCCGTGGCGAGTTAACCCCGGCTCAATCAGCCTGGGTCAAAAAGTATTTTCAGGAGCAGGTTGCGCCTGTCCTGACCCCCATCAGTCTAGACCCGGCACATCCATTTCCTCGTCTGGTAAACAAGTCGCTGAACTTTATTGTTACGCTAGAAGGCAAAGATGCCTTTGGCCGTCAAATTGATCTGGCTGTGGTGCCTGCGCCACGTTCATTGCCGCGTGTCGTGCGTTTGCCAGATGAGCTGACAGATGGCAAGGAGCACCATGTCATGCTTTCCGCCATTATTCATGAGCATGTGTCCGATCTGTTCCCCGGTATGACCGCGACGGGATGTTATCAATTTCGCGTGACCCGTAACGCCGATCTGGCTTTAAATGAAGATGTGGAAGATTTGGCTAAAGCGCTGAAAGGCGAACTCAGCTCTCGCCGTTTTGGCCGTGCCGTACGTCTGGAAGTGACAGAAAATTGTCCGCAGCATATCTATCATTATTTGCTCAACGAATTTGATCTGGAAGAAGAGCAGCTGTATAAAGTGGCAGGGCCGGTCAATCTGGCGCGTCTGCTGTCGAATTTTAAACGTCCCCATTTACGTTATGATTCACATACTCCGATCATTCCCAAAGCACTGAGAAAATATGAAAATATTTTCAGTGCCATACAAAAGCAGGATATCTTGCTGCATCATCCCTTTGAATCTTTTGCCCCTGTCATTTCTTTGTTGCGTGAGGCCGCGCGTGATCCGAAAGTACTAGCCATCAAACAGACATTGTATCGTAGTGGTCCCGACTCTGAAATTGTCCAGGTGCTGGCAGAGGCTGCACGAAATGGCAAAGAAGTAACTGCGGTGATTGAGCTGCGTGCTCGCTTTGATGAAGAATCCAATATTGCTGTGGCCAATGTTTTACAGGAAGCCGGGGCCGTCGTGGTCTATGGAATTGTTGGCTATAAAACCCATGCCAAAATGATTCTGGTGGTGCGCCGGGAAAATAACAAACTGGTCCGTTATGTACATCTGGGAACTGGCAACTATCATGCGGGTAATGCGCGGATCTATACCGATTACGGTTTATTGACAACGGATAAAGAACTCTGTGAAGATGTACACCGCATTTTTCAGGAACTGACCGGTATGGGGAAAATGGCCAAGCTGAAAAAGCTGCTGCATGCACCATTTACCTTGCATGCCCAGTTAGTTAACTATATTGATAATGAAATTGCCCATGCCAAGGCAGGCAAGCCAGCGCAGATTATTGTCAAAGTCAATGCGCTTACCGAGATGCAGTTAATCAATAAGCTTTACGAAGCATCTCAGGCAGGGGTACAGATTGACCTGATTATCCGTTCAATTTGCAGCCTGCGTCCAGGCTTGGCAGGACTGTCAGAAAATATTCGGGTACGTTCGATTGTAGGCCGCTTCCTGGAGCATACGCGGGTTTATTATTTTGCTAATAATGGCAATGCACAAATTTATTGTTCAAGTGCCGACTGGATGGATCGTAACCTGTTTAACCGGGTAGAAGCCTGCTTCCCCGTTGAAGATGAAGCCTTAAAAAAACGGATTTATCAGCAAGGTTTACTGAACTATCTGAAAGATAACCAGCAAGCCTGGCTGTTACAAGGCGATGGCACCTGGATTCGCGCCCAGCCAGCCGAAGGAGAAAAGCTGCATAATGCCCAGCGTGAACTGCTGGAAATTTTTAAATAAAGTAGCGGATAAAAAGAGACTGTAAATACAGTCTCTTGTGTTTTTTATCAGAGATTCTGGTTTATTAAATCTTGTTGCAATAAAAAAGGAGCGATGTAAGCTCCTTTTTATGTACAGGTAGTGAATCTTGTTTTAGTCCGCCGGGTGCTGGGTAATTTTTTGCAAAATTTGTAATAGCATGTCGAACTCGCTTTGTAGCGGTGTACTTTTGCGAGTCACTAAGGCCAAGGTCCGGCTAGGGGCCGCCTGAATGGCTTTGACTTGTAACTCAGGATTGGCCTTGATCATACTGCTATATAGCGCGATTTCAGGCAGCAAGGTAAAACCAAGATTTGCAGAAACCATTTCGATTAGTGTCGGTAAAGAGCTGGCTTTTAAACGATGATCATTTTTACGTTCGCCGATTGGACAGGCACTGAGTGCATGATCACGTAAACAGTGACCTTCTTCAAGCAGCATCAGGCGTGACAGATCCAGATTTTCTAGCTTATCTGCCTGAGCCGAAGCTTGATCAGACTTATGGTGCACCAGATACAGATTTTCTTTATTAATCTCGGCTACTTTCAGGCCGCGTGTATCAAAAGGCAGTGCCAGTACCACCATGTCCAGATTGCCGTGTTCCAGTTTCTCTACAATCTTCTCACTTTGTGCTTCATGCAGATGCAGCTGGATTTTTGGCAACTGTTTATGAACTTCATCCAGTAATTGCGACAGAATAAACGGTGCAATGGTTGGAATGACACCGAGATGCAAATCGCCGGTAAGGGGCTCACTCATCTCACGACTTAAACGCATCAAGTCCTGGGCATCAGCCAATAGAACACGAGCACGTGCAACCACTTGCTCACCAAGAGGAGTTAAACGTACATTCTGACGGTCGCGCTCAACAAGTACGCCACCCAGTAAACGCTCGAGTTCCATAATGCCACCAGACAGGGTTGACTGGGTCACAAATGAACGGCGAGCAGCTTCTGTAAAATGCAGCGTCTCTGACAGTGTTACAAGGTATGACAGCTGTCTTAGGGATGGTAATGCAGCCATAGTGTCCTAATATTTATGATTTAAAATGATCAGCAAATAATTCGCTAAGATGTGGAATAAAATGAGGAGGGATATCATGCCCCATTCCTTCAATTAATTCAAATTTAGCCCCTGGAATTGCTTTGGCAACAGCCTTGCCATGACTAGGAGGTAGCAATCGATCACGAGCCCCATGAACCACCAGGGTATCCTGCTTGATTTGCTTGTCCAGTTGCAGCAATGAACCTGTACATAATATTGCTAAAAACTGTTGAAGTACACCCGCCGGATGGTAACTCCGTTTATACAACTTGCGGGCTGTCTGAATCGCTTCCACGTGATTGACATAACCCGGCGAACCGATCAGCTTAAACAGTTTCAGGCTATGATCTACGATGCCATCTTCATCTGTTGAGGCCGGTTTGTCAATTAAACTAAAGAGCTGCTTTGGAAAAGGAGGAGGCAATAGCGGCTGGTTATTGCTGGTAAACAGCAGGCCGAGTTTCTTGACCTGCTCCGGGTGGCGGGCTGCCAGAATCTGTGCAATCATGCCGCCCATGGAAGCGCCCAGCACATAGACCTGCCCAAGCTCCAGTTTATCGATCAGCAAGCTAACATCTTCAGTCATGTCATACAGGTTATAGGGTGCTCCCTGATTGCCCAGACCGAGCATAAAACGGCTCATCATTTTAAAGGTATTCAGGCGCGGGCCTTTATGATGGATCTTGGATGACAGACCAATATCGCGGTTGTCAAAACGAACGATATAATAGCCTTGATCAATCAGCGATTTACAGAAAAAATCAGGCCAGTACAGCATCTGTGCACCGAGTCCCATAATCAGCAAAATAGGGGGGTGATCCGGTTCTCCGCCTACTTCTACATGTAATTCAATACCATTACCAAGATCAACCTTGGTTTCACGCATAAAAGATGTATAAGGGGAGTGGTTAAACTGCAGCGCACTATGCATGATAAGCTTCCTAATTAAAGGACATTTCGTTTAAAAAACGTCCTTCATATATTAAACATCTAAAGAGTTGCTGGAATCAAGTCAGGAACAAGTTTGCTCAAGGTCAGGCGTTGCTTGGCTGCTGTCGCCCCTAATAATACGAAACCACGCAATACACCCTCTACATCTATTGCTTTGGCAATCATGCCATCTTCCAGCTCTTCCGTTTCCCAAGTCACATTGACTTCAGCAGGTGCCGCTAATACGGTCAATGGTGCTGCTGGTGTTTTTACTGCAACCGGCATGGCTGGATAATGCACTGCGGTATGCTCGCCATTTAAGGTTTTGGCCAGAGCACGTGCCTGTTGCATGATGGGCATGACATAAGGCAGCAGGATGCCGTTTACTTCAGCACAGTCTCCGACAGCATAAATATCCGGCTGATTGGTTTCTAGCAGGGCATTGGTTAGAATCCCGCGACTGCTATGAATATCAGCTTTTTTCGCGACAGAAATATTTGGCTGCAAGCCTACCGCAGACAGAACCACATCGGCGACCAGTGATTGACCATTCGCCAGCGTGACCAGATAATCTGCATTGTCCATTTTGGAGACTTTCTCAACTGTGGTGCCCAGCACAAAATGTATACCTGTTTCTTCAAGATGCTGCTGGAACACTTCAGCCACATGCGCAGGTAAAAGGCGGCCCAGTGGTCGAGGTGCAAGGTCAATAACAGTCACCTGATGTTCGGTATGTTGCAGGTCATTGGCAAATTCGCAGCCAATTAGACCAGCACCTAGAATTACCACACGTTTGTCTTTACGATTGGCCAGATTTTGGCGGAATGCTTTGTAGTCGTTCAGGTTGTTAACCACATGAATTTCGTCGCTGGCATCGCCGGCAATTGCCAAACGTACTGGATTAGCCCCCACCGCCAGAACCAGTTTTGAGTAGGGTTGCAGACTTTCCTGTCCATCTTTTTCTAAGTGTAGCTGATGCTGTTCTGGGTCAATCGCTTTTACCCAGGTATGTTGCCGGATTTGCATATTGAGTTGTACCGACATTTTTTCAGCATCCCCTAAAGGAATCTGCTCAGGTGCCTTGTTCCCTGCCAGTGCATTTGAAAGAGTCGGTTTTGCATAATTGATCGCATCATCAGCACAAATCATAACAAGTTCATGGTCTGGATTAAGCTTGCGAAATTCACGTGCGACGGCATAACCGGCCATTCCGGAACCAATGATGACGATAGGATGCATAATATTCTCCAGACTTTTTAAAATTAAATTTATAAATTTTTTAAAGGACATAAAAAAAGACCATTCAGCATGGTCTTTAAGAGGACATGATCAGACTTCAATCATTTCGAAATCAGCTTTTGATACGCCACAATCTGGGCAAGTCCAGTCATCTGGAATATCTTCCCATTTGGTACCGGCAACAATTCCATCCTGAGGCCACCCCAGTGCTTCGTCGTAAATCCATCCACATACGATGCATTGATATTTTTTCATGTAACTCTCCAAAACTGACCACCTGTAGGAGTCAGCTAAAAACTATAACGTGCACGACTCTAAAATAATATGACTTTAATAGTGAACATATTGGGCTAAATTTTTACGCAGTTCCGTTCAGAAAGTAAAGCGAATAAGAGTTTAAACAGTGAAATTAAGATCGGAATGGCAACTCAGGCCAAATTTTATCGATGAAAGGGCTAAATCTGTATTTCAAGCATACGGTCAGAGCAGCACGATTCAGCCTAAAATCAAAACCCACCAAAGTATTCAGGAGACTGTATATTTCTTGAAGTATTCTGACTTGATGGATTTTTAATCAATTTGCACGATTTTAGAAAATATTTTTAAAAAATAAATTAAATTATTAATATCAAAATCTTATAATTTAATATTGTCTTATATTTAGGCGTTTGTCCTTGTTTGTTTTGACCCTTTAGTCTAATATACAACTATTCATTTTCATGTTTAAGAATCTCCCATGAGCAATTTGTCTACTTCATTGTGGTCTAACATTCGTACTGTTCAGGATTTCCCAAAACCGGGGATCTGTTTCTTTGACCTGACACCTTTATTCACCAGCGATATTAGTCAACTCACTGATGCATTAATCGAGAGCATTCCAGCCGACAAACTGGCAGCAGTAGATAGCTTTCTAGCCGTAGAAGCGCGTGGCTTTGTACTGGCCAGCTTATTGGCACAGCGTACAGGAAAGGGCTTATTGTTAGTGCGTAAAGCTGGCAAGCTACCGCCTCCAGTGATTGGGGTGGGGTATAGCCTGGAGTATGGGGTGGACCGTCTGGAAATGTCTGCTGAAATTGAGCCACAAAAAATCATTATTGTAGATGATGTTCTGGCGACTGGCGGTACATTAAAGGCAGTAAATGAACTGGCTAAAAAATGTCAGCATGAAGTACTGGGTGCTAGTGTTTTCCTCGATTTGCCTGATTCGCATGCAAACCTGGGCTTAGAAATCTGGTCAGTACTGGATGATAAATCTCAACCTAAGGTTGCGGTGGCTTAAGTTAAATAGATCTGGATTTCCAGATCAAAGCTCCTCAGTCAAACCGTCCAGTTTTGGGAAGGCAGATGAACGAGGAGCTTTTTTATTGTCTGATAAAGTGCTTTTCGACTTCCTGAATCAGTTGATTGAGCTGTTCGGGGTGTGCTAGACGATGATGACCCCCTTCAATTGCCTGAATTTGCATATAGTCTTCTAGGCAGATCTGTACAGCATGCATATCCAGGATCTCATCGCCCAGTTCAAGATAGGCAAACTGTGGAATATCATGCTGTAAATCCTGATCAGAGATGATCGGATAATCATCACGGAAATTCGGTTGCAGACTCGGATTTGCTACGATACAGGGAAGTTGATGGGCCTGTGACATTTTGAGTGCCCAATATCCTCCCAGGCTGTGGCCAACCAGAATATCCGGCTTAATCATTTTAATAGTGTCATGATAAAAATCGGCCACGGAGCTATAGCTCAGATTGCGGTAATCCACATCAATACAGTATTTTTGTGTTGTATTAATTGCGTGAAATTTCGAAGATTTTTTACAAGAGTCCAAGCCATGCAAAAATAAGATTTTAGACATATTTTTTACTCATTCTTATCCGACATGCCAAAGTCATTAGTTCGTGATTGAAAGATGAGTTTCAATCTGGGTACTAGCTTAAAAGCTGGCAGCATAAAAAACAGTTAGCTATTGGTCTAATTTCAGGAAAGACAGCCGCCGCAATCGAGGTTGCTATTGAATATATGAAGCTTGGCTTTAATAAAAGAAGAAATCGTTTTCAAAAATGAACGAGAGCCGGGCTAAAAGGCGGTAAAGAGAAAAAATAAAAAAGAGCTATATACTGTAAATTTTCTTCAGAAAAGCCAATTCCACCCAGTCTTTAAGCTACGATTCGACTGGGGAATCTGCTATTCTATGTAACTTCTATTTTTCAACTATTTTTATTCGAGGCAGAGATGACGCAAAATAACGCTCAATCGACTTCTGAACAAATCATTTCCGAAAACGATTTAATTGCACAGCGTCATGCCAAGTTAAAGCAAATCGAAAGCCAAGCTCAAGAAAATGGCAAGAGTCCGTGGCCAAATACCTTTAAGCGCGAGCATTATGCACAAGATTTGCAAATCCAGTTTGCTGATAAATCTAAAGAAGAAATTGAAGCTGGTGAAAAGGTATATGTCAAAGTTGCGGGCCGTGTAATGTTAAACCGTGGATCATTCATCGTGATCCAGGACATGACCGGTCGTATCCAGCTATATGTTGCCCGTAAAGAGCTATCTGCAGATGTACTGGCCACCATCAAAGGACTTGATCTGGGGGATATCATCGCAGTAGAAGGCTATATTGGCCGTTCTGGAAAAGGCGATCTCTATGTTCATATCGAACAATTTGAATTATTGACCAAATCTCTGCGTCCACTGCCAGACAAATTTCATGGTCTAAATGATACTGAAGTTAAGTATCGCAAACGTTATCTTGACCTGATCGTTAACGAAGAAACACGTAAAGCCTTTGAAATTCGGGCCAAGGTGGTTTCAGGGATTCGTGCTTTCCTGACTGAAAAACGTTATATGGAAGTCGAAACACCAATGATGCATGTGATTCCAGGCGGAGCGTCTGCACGTCCGTTTGAAACCCATCATAATGCCCTGGATATGCCGCTGTTCTTGCGTATTGCACCCGAGCTATACTTAAAGCGTTTGGTGGTCGGTGGTTTTGAGCGTGTGTTTGAAATTAACCGTAACTTCCGTAATGAAGGGGTGTCGACACGTCATAATCCGGAATTTACCATGATTGAATTCTACCAGGCGTATGCAGATTATAAAGACCTGATGGAATTAACCGAACAAATGCTGGAAAAGCTGGCAATTGATATTCTGGGTACAACTGATGTGCCTTATGGTGATGAAGTTTATAATTTCAAAGGACCATTCAAGAAAATTTCGATGTTCGATGCCATTCTTGAGCACAATCCGCAATTCACGCCTGAAAATGTCAATGATCGTGAGTTCTTGGCAAAATTTGTTCAGGAAGAATTAAAAGAGCAGGTGAAACCTGGTTTTGGTTTGGGTAAATTGCAAACAATTGTGTTTGAAGAAACCGTTGAAACTAAACTGCGTCAGCCGACCTTTATTACGGAATATCCAGCGGAAACCTCTCCATTGGCACGTCGTAATGATGATAATCCACATATTACAGACCGTTTTGAATTCTTTATTGGTGGTCGTGAGCTGGCCAATGGTTTCTCGGAGTTAAATGACCCGATTGACCAGGCAGAACGCTTCCAGGCACAGGTGGCTGAGAAAGATGCTGGCGATGATGAAGCCATGCACTATGATGCTGACTTCATTGAAGCGCTGGAATATGGCTTGCCTCCAACCGCAGGTGAAGGGATTGGAATTGACCGTCTGGTTATGTTGTTCGCCAATGCACCAAGTATCCGCGACGTGATTTTATTCCCGCATATGCGTCATAAAAATTAATAGCTGATCTACCCTAATAACCCACCTTCGCGTGGGTTATTTTTTTTGAAAATAGGGCTTGTTGCCTGAGTAAAAAGCCCCAGTTGAATCGCTGAAAATTAACATGAGCGATTATGGTGAAGCTGAAAAATGATTTCCGCAGGTGCCGAGATTCGTTTTGAGCGGATGAACCGTTTATCAGGACATCTTGTTGGCTAAGGTCAACCAGTCAGAGCGTAGCGCAGAAAACAATGCTGCCTTTGCTTTTGATGATGAAATGAAGGCACTTGATCTCATGCTATTGTATTCGTCAGGATCTGCCACTTAAAATGAATACTTGGCTCGGTGATTCTGACGCCAATAGCCGGATGGCGGAGTATCTTCAAGCATTGAAATTACTTTGGAGCATGGCTTATTTAAGTATTAATTTTTAAGACTTGAGATTCAAAAATCCTGCCAACCGGGCGGAATTTTTTAGCCCATACACGCCTATAAAAATAACAGACAAAAAAAACGCAATGATTGGGGTTGTCATTGCGTAGAAAAAGGAATGTCCTTTTAAACAAACCAAAATTAACTGTGGAGAGAGTTAAGCTTGATTCCTTCTATGTGATTTATAGTAAAGCCCAACCTGAGATGACTCATCAGTATTCATGTTAATAGATGTTAAATAAGGTAAAAATTATGGAGAATATGTGGGTAAACCCATAGCTCAGTGGTGATTTAGGCGGTAAAAAAAGCCCTTCCTGGGGAAGAGCTTTTCTTTCAACCTGCAGCATGAATTAGAAACGGAATACGCCTAGGCCTGCTTTCACTTCATCTAGTGTGGCCTGAGTAATATCACGGCATTTGTCTGTACCGGTTTTCAGGATATCCATGATGTAATCTGGATCTTTCGCTAGCTCTATCCGGCGTTCGCGGATCGGACCGATCAATTCTTTAAGAATCCCTTCCAGACGCTTTTTCACGGTACCATCGCCCAAGCCACCACGACGATAATGCGCTTTTAACTCTTCCAGTTCTTCTTTATTTGGGTCAAACGCATCCAGATAAGTAAATACGATATTACCTTCCACTTGGCCTGGATCTTCAATACGCAGATGGTTTGGATCGGTATACATGGCATTTACGGCTTTTTTAATGTCTTTATCTGAGGCATCCAGCACAATGGTATTGCCCAGAGATTTTGACATTTTCGCTTTGCCGTCAAAACCTGGTAAGCGGCTCATGTTGGATAGCAGAGCTTTACATTCAGGTAAGAGTTCATGACCAATCTGGCGGTTCAAACGACGTACGATTTCGTTGGTCTGTTCGATCATCGGAATCTGATCTTCACCGACTGGAACGACAGTGGCCTTAAATGCGGTAATATCGGCCGCTTGAGCTACCGGATAGCACAGGAAACCTGCCGGAATATCACGTTCAAAACCACGCAGCTGGATTTCAGCTTTAATGGTCGGGTTGCGCTCCAGACGGGAAACCGTCACAAAGTTTAAATACAGCATGGTCAGTTCATTCAAGGCTGGTAAGCATGACTGAACGCAAATTGTGGTTTTGGTCGGATCAATCCCGACTGCCAGATAATCCGTTGCGACTTCAATAATATTGCGGCGTACTTTTTCAAAGTTATCTGCATTATCGGTCAGAGCTTGAGCATCAGCGAGTAATAAATGCTGGTGATGAGAGTCTTGCAAGCCGACACGTGAGCGTAATGAACCGACAAAGTGACCGAGGTGAAGTTGTCCGGTAGGACGGTCGCCAGTCAGGATCACTGGACGATTATCTTGATTACTCATTTTTTATTCCAAAAGGGTAGTCAGTATGACTTCTAAATATGAATGAATGGCAATATTGTACGGCATTCTGTTTTTGAATGTCAGCCACTAAAAAGCCTGAATAAAAAAATCTTATTAATTAAACAAGTGAATACAATCTTTTTTTAGAATTGTGATTAAAATAATTTGAAATAGGATAAGGATAATAAATATGGCGAGCAGTTTACTTATATTATTAGATGATATTGCTACGGTCCTGGATGATGTGGCTGTCATGAGCAAAATGGCAGCGAAAAAAACGGCAGGGGTGTTGGGAGATGATTTAGCTCTCAATGCGCAACAAGTCAGTGGGGTGCGTTCAGACCGTGAACTTCCGGTGGTGTGGTCTGTTGCCAAAGGTTCATTTGTCAATAAGCTTATTCTTGTTCCTGCTGCCCTGCTGATTAGTGTAGTTGCTCCCTGGCTGATTACACCACTGTTAATGATAGGTGGCTTATTTCTTTGTTATGAGGGCGTGGAAAAAGTCCTGCATAGTATACAGCACAAAAAAGCCAAAACCGGAGAAGCTGCTAGCCAAGAATTAGCCACCATAGAAACCGATCTGGTGACGTTTGAAAAAGACAAAATTAAAGGGGCGGTACGAACAGATTTTATTTTGTCTGCGGAAATTGTGGTGATTTCATTAGGAACAGTGGCTACAGCTACTTTTGGTACCAAAGTGATGGTGCTGTCAGTCATTGCAATTTTGATGACCGTCGGTGTGTATGGTTTTGTGGCAATGATTGTCAAAATTGATGATTTAGGGCTGTATTTAACTAAGCAAGCCTCTTCATTAAAGCAAAGTATTGGGCGTGGCTTATTGGCTTTTGCACCAAAATTGATGAAGACCCTAACTATTGTAGGCACCATTGCCATGTTTTTGGTAGGTGGCGGCATTATTAGTCACGGGGTACCTTTATTGCATCATTTCATGGAAGGCTCGGTTGATTATGCTGAGCATATTCCAACGGTGGGTACTATTGTGGGAGCATTAACACCGACCTTGATTAATTTGGTGATTGGCTTTATAGCTGGCTTGGTTGTACTGGGTGTGGTGGCTGGGATTCAGAAAATTTGGCCCAAATCAAAACAAGCATAATCCTTATAAATTCGATAATATACAGTGAATTAGAAAAAAGGAAAATTGCTATGCGCTGGAAAGGACGTCGTGTCAGTACGAATGTGGAAGACCGTCGCGGTGGTGGGGCTAAAGCGGGCGGCATCAGTATTTTAGGGTTGATAGTGGCTTTTGTGGCATGGAAATTCTTTGGTGTTGATCCTCAACAAGCCTATCAAGCCACCAAGCAAGTAACCTCCCAATCCCAGCCGGCTGAAACCCAAGGCTTGGAGCATCCTACGCCTGAGCAGCAGGAAGCGATAGATTTTGTGGGCACTGTGCTGGCCGATACTGAGGATACCTGGAATCAGGTATTTCAGCAGCAGCTGAATCAACAATATGTGCCGCCGAAACTGGTGCTTTTTAATGGGGTGGTGAATTCAGGTTGTGGTACTGCACAATCTGCCATGGGACCATTTTATTGTCCGGCCGACCAGAAGGTTTATATTGATACAGCATTCTTTAAAGATATGCGTACCCAGATGGGCATTAGTGGTGAACAGAATACTACCGAGCTGTCTAGTACGGATCAGGCGGGCGACTTTGCCCAAGCCTATGTAGTGGCTCATGAAGTGGGACACCATATTCAAACCATTTTAGGTATTTCCTCCCAGGTTCAGCAGGCGCGCCGTCAAAGCAGTGAAGTTGAGGGTAATCAGCTTTCAGTACGACAGGAATTACAGGCTGATTGCCTGGCGGGTGTATGGGCGCATCATAATCAGCAGCGCACCCAGTTTCTTGAGGCAGGAGATGTGGAAGAAGCGATGGACGCAGCACATAAAATTGGCGATGACTATTTACAAAAGCGGGCACGTGGACAAGTAATCCCTGATAGTTTTACGCATGGTAGCAGTGCACAGCGTGTACACTGGTTTAATACCGGTCTGAAATCTGGTCAATTGGCCAACTGTGATACCTTTAACCAAGCGATCTAATGACAAAGAGCAAGGGAGTGCTGATTCCCTTGTTTCATTTGTTGAGAAACTGTCGGAAGTTTCTTAAAATTTTCAGACTTACAAATAGAGCGGCCAAAGCAAATAAAGCCACGATTACGACAATAAACTTTAAATGGTAAATATCATTTTTATAAAACTGCTGTAGCTCCTGCGGAGAGTAATTAAAGTGACTCACCTGGCCACTGCGGCTCTCCCGGTACTGAATATTTTTAATATAGAAAAAATTACCGGCTTTAATTAAATCAATAGTCTGAATCTGACGGGTGTGCGACTGATTATAATCATCCGTACATAAAGCCGGATAGTGATCACAACTGATTTTGGCAATATAACCATTTCCGGCGATCAAAATAAAAATCGTATTGTCCGGTTTTTGATTATTGGACAGCAGCACGTACTGGGTGTGAGGATCACTTTTCAAGGAAAGAGGGGTGGCTTGCTGATAGTGCTGTTCTGCATTCATGATGTCCCGGACCTTGATAAAACAGGTCAAAACAAGGGAAAGCGTAACAATAAAAATAACCGCAGCAAAACACAGGCGAAAGATGGTTTTAACAGTTTGATGCATGGGAGAAGATTTCAAAACAGAAGGAAAGTAAAGAGGTGTTCTAGGGTGTATATTAAATCGGCATTTGTAAGAATTGCAAAAAAACTTAACTCAATTTTCAATAAAAGCAGATTAAACTTGTTTTGTTAAAATATTTTGCTTTTTCAATTTTTATTTCAAGTGAACCCGCGACCTAGTATTG
Organism: Acinetobacter sp. 10FS3-1; assembly: GCF_013343215.1. NCBI lineage: Bacteria > Pseudomonadati > Pseudomonadota > Gammaproteobacteria > Moraxellales > Moraxellaceae > Acinetobacter > Acinetobacter sp. 10FS3-1. The sequence goes on along the minus strand of NZ_CP039143.1, from coordinate 2,007,318 downwards.
CCTGATTTTGCCATCATTTAGGACACCGAATGGGAAGTTTCTTTTTTCTACAACTTTTGACAGTGGTTTTTGCGCTGTCAATTGCCACCACCATGTTCAACAAGCGTGTTTTAGGTTTTCCTCAGGCGATTGGTGTTCCGATTGTATCGGCAATTTTTGTCTTTATCTTGCAATGGGGGGCCAGCCTTTTGCACGGCAATCCATTTTTCAGTATCAATATTGAAAATATCGAGCAGGCAGTTCGAAATGTTGATTTTTATGATTTTCTGATCAATGGAGTAATCTGTTTTATTTTAACTTCTTCGGCACTGAAGTTTAAGGTATCCGATCTGCAAAATCATTGGCGGCCGATAGGAATCCTTGCCAGTCTGGCCTTGGTATTTTGTGCAGTCCTGTTTGGTACGCTCTTATATGGTTATCAATTCTTAATTGGCAAGCATGTTGATTTGCTGGTATTACTTTTACTGGGGGCGGCTTTAGGGGCGACCGACCCGATTGGTATCAAAGGTGTATTGAGTTCGGTACGGGCACCGCATCATTTAATTGTGAAACTGGAAGGCGAATCCCTGTTTAATGATGCAATGTGTATTGCCTTATTCATGACTTTGTTAAATGTCTTACAGGGCGAAAACTTTACCTTGGTCGGCGTATTACAGACCCTGTTCTATGAAATTGTCGTGGCGGTGCTAATTGGCCTGATCTTTGGTGCAGCCATTTTACGTTTGTTGCGTGGCAAGCATGAGATGGAATCTTTAATTTTGACCACAGCCTTATTGGCCTGTGGTTCCTATCTGGTTGCTTTGCTGGCTCATGCATCGGCACCAATTGCCTGTGTTATTGGGGGGTTGATTGTCGGAAATAAATGGAAGGAAATTCTGGCGTATGCCGAAATCGAGGATGTCAATCACTTCTGGCACACTGTTGAAGGCATTATCAATTCTTTCTTGTTTACTTTAATTGGACTAGAACTTTTTATTCTCGACCTGAGTGCTAGTCTGGTACTGGGTGGAATTGTCGCCTTTATCATTCTGCATCTGACCCGGTTTGCTGCGAATCATCTGGCCTTTGCCTTATTTCCAAAAATAAGCAAGAAAAGCTATAACGGCAGTTTAACCATTCTGTCTTGGGGTGGCGTACGTGGCGGGATCTCCCTGGCCCTGATTCTTGCTGTTGCCAATATTCCTCAGCTGGAAGCTTATAGCAGTATTCTGGTGGGTTATACTTTTATTGCCGTATTACTTTCAGGGGTGGTCTGTGGTTTGGGTCTACCTGCCGTCATGAATGCTTTTTATTATAATCCCTATGAAGAGACTCAAGGCTTTAAGGGCTGGTATCAACGAATGTGCCATAAGTTGAACCGTAAGGGGTTCAAATACATCGTAGGGGAAGATGAATATGGCAATGAAACCATTACCATCTATCAGCCTGAAGTGCTGATTGATCAAAAAGATGCTGATGGCGTGACCAGCGTACATCATCCTGAAAAAGCACAGGAAGTGAAACGTCTGGAAAATCCGGATAATTTCTAGTATGGCATCGCTCAACAGGAATAGTCTGACTCTTGAAGACTTGCGAAGTGTTATTAAAATGAGATTGTTGTTGAGTCACCTAATACCATGAAAAGTCAGGCAAGCCGGGAAATGGCGGAGATGATTCTGGCGGTAATCAGTCAAATTCCTTATGGCAGAGTTGCGACGTATGGACAGATTGCAAAACTGGCAGGCTTAGCCAAACATGCTCGTCTGGTCGGTAAGGTATTAAGTCAGTTGGATGAAGGTACAGATCTACCTTGGTATCGTGTCATTAATGCGCAAGGAAAATTAAGCTTAAACAAACTGGATGCCGAAGGTCAGAATACTCAGCAGCTTAGGTTAAGTCAGGAAGGGGTTTGTGTGAATCAGGGTAAAGTGAATTTAAAACAATATCAGTGGGATGGCTGGAGTTAAAAATAAAATTCCTCACTTTCGGAAAAATGAGGAATGAAGGAAAAATAATTTATTTACGCACTACCATCACCGGAATATCTGCTTGACCCAACACACTTTGCGCTACGCTGCCCAAGAACAGTTTCTTGAAGCCGGTACGGCCATGTGAACCAATCACGATCAGGTCAGCATTTAAAGACTGAGCTGCCTTAGCGATTTCACTATAAATCACTTGGCCTTCGAGCAGTTGAGTTTCGACGTCCAAACCTGCATTACAGAATCTGGCTTTTGCTTCTTCCAGCGTTTTAAGAATAGAAGTACGGGCACGTTCAATCAGGTCATTGGTTTGTGCGGCTGTAATATATTCAGCGGCGATATAAGGATCCAGAGCAAGTACTTGTACAACCGTAACTTTACTATTAAAGGCTTTGGCAAGTTCTACTGCTTTGTCCACTGCTGCATATGATATTTCTGAGCCGTCGATTGGTACTAAAATATGTTCAAATGACACGAGAATTCTCCTTGTGAGAAATAAAGTATTATAAAAATGTGACGCCTTAAAACGGGTACGAATTGTTGTTTATACTTTGATCATAGCCTGTATTTTATAAAAATAAAACCAAGTAAATACATAGGTATAACGTCTAATAGACTAAAGGCTTATTTTTAAAAAAAATGTATTTTCCCCAGCACTTATTTTTGATCCGGATCAAGGTTGTGGCGTTCAAGAGCAAGTGAATAGAAGCTACTCGACTCTCACTCACATTGCACGGCATTCAGATCAAGTTTGATCTTGGGCGCAAGCTGTTCGTAACGCTGTAAAATCATGGCAGTTTCATCTCCATGAATCTTCTCTTGTAACTGCTGGATTTTATGTTCGCTTACAGAACGACCGGCACAATATAAAGCAATCTGATTTTTTTGAGTGATGGTCCATTGTTTGCTCTGATCATACTCGGCAAAGCGGTTGATTTTTTGTTGGGCTTTGCTCAATTGTACCAAGGCACGTTTTTGCTGCATGCTTAAGAGTTGATGATGATTGATCCATTGCGCTACGTCACGTCTCACTCCATTGTAATCAACAAAAATAGGCGAAATGATCTGGCAGGCAGGGAGACTCGCCAGACTGAGGAGGAGAATAAGGATTTTCATTTTATTCATTGAATAAAGCCTCTATGACTTAAATGGTGTTATGGCTATATGTATTAAACAGTATAAAAACTTTTTTGGCTAAAGTTTAAATGTTCAGTATTTATTTGCGTAAAGACTGAACATTTGTGTTTGAAAATGCTTGACGGTGACTGTAGAACTAACGATAATGCGCACACAGTTTATGGCTATGTAGCTCAGTTGGTTAGAGCACCGCACTCATAATGCGGGGGTCACAGGTTCAAGTCCCGTCATAGCCACCATTTTAAAGACCAAGCTCTCAGCTTGGTCTCTTTTTTTTCTAGTTCAAAATATAATTAAAAACTTCACTTAACTTTTAACATTATTTGAAAAATAACTTCTAACTTCTAACTTCTAACTTCTAACTTCTAACTTCTAACTTCTGTTTTGTTATATTTAGCTTATTCAATTTTTTATCCTAAAAAAAATCGCCCAAGTCGAAGACCAGAGCGATTTAAAGTATCTAACAATGGTATTTTAAATACCTGCTTTCCAGCCATTTACGATTGGATAACGGCGTTCACGACCATAGGAGCGTGAACTGATACGAGGGCCAATTGCGGCTTGACGGCGTTTATATTCATTCACATCCACCAAACGAATGATTCTTTTCACAACTTCGGCATCAAAGCCTTTGGAAATAATATCATCCTGGCTCAAATCTTCTTCAATATATGAGTATAGAATAGCATCCAGAATTTCATATGGCGGCAAGGAGTCTTGATCAACCTGATCTGGACGCAGCTCGGCTGAAGGTGGACGTGTGATTACGCGCTCAGGAATAACCGGTGTTTCCGAAATGCTGTTACGGTATTTTGCTAGTTCAAACACAATGGTCTTATACACATCTTTCAGAACAGCAAATCCGCCGACCATATCACCATATAAAGTACAATAACCTACAGCCAGTTCAGATTTGTTGCCGGTGGCCAGTACGAGATTGCCAAACTTATTAGATAAAGCCATCAGCAAGGTGCCGCGAGTACGGGCCTGCAGGTTTTCTTCAGTGGTATCTGCCGGAGCATTCCCAAAAAATGGATACAAGGTTTGCATAAAACTGTTAACCACTGGATTGATTTCGGCAATACCAAAGGTCACCCCCATACTTTTCGCCTGTTCCGCCGCATCTTCGACACTAATTTGGGCGGTATAGGTATAAGGCATCATTACTGCTTGAACCTTGTCTGGGCCAATCGCATCCGCTGCAATTGCCAAAGTCAGGGCAGAATCAATCCCGCCGGAGAGGCCTAAAATCACTCCAGGAAAACCTGAACGCTGAACATAATCGCGTGTGGCCATCACCAGACTTTGATAAATCTCAGCCATGGTGTCTAAAGTCGGGGTAATGGCCCCTTTGCTGAACTTTAACTGTTCAGCGTCGAAGTCTGCAATGTATAACCCAGCTTCAAAGCTTGGTGCCTGTAAAGCCACATCACCTGATTTATTCAGTATGAAACTGGTTCCGTCAAAAATCAGATCATCCTGCCCACCCACCTGGTTACAGTACACCAGATTGATATTCAGCTGTTTTACCAGTGCAGTCATCGTGTCAATGCGGTGCTGTGGCTTGCCTACTTCGTAGGGAGACGCATTCAGTACCAAGGCAGTATCAATATTTAACTGTGCCAGTTGCTGTACTGTAGATAAGGACCAGATATCTTCACAAATTAATACGCCAAATTTATGTTCAAGATATTCAAATACCAAATGCTGATGACCTTGTTCAAAGTAGCGCTTTTCATCAAATACACTATAGTTTGGTAAGGTCTGTTTGTTGTAAATTCCTAATACTTCACCATCTTTCATGACGGCCGCAGCATTATAGCGCTGACCCTCTTCAGACTGATTAACAAAACCAAAGACCATCACAATATCTTTGACTTCGCTAAGCTTTTCAAAAGCCTGTTGAGTACGTTTGGCCAGACTTGGGCGAATTAATAAATCTTCTGCCGGATAGCCCAGAGTGGCGAGTTCAGGGAAAATAATCAGATCAGCTTTATCTTTTTTAGCCTGATTGGCCTGATCAATGATGGCCTGCGTATTTGCATCTAGATTGCCAACATGTGGAGAGAATTGAGCAATGGCAATTTTAAAACTTTTCATTCCAATTAAATCCTATTCCTATAGGTTAATACACTAAATTACTGATTTTTATAATTCTACTTATCCAGCTGAGTGCAGTTCGATACTAGCAAAAGCCAAATGGCCAAAATAAAAACGTCATTATCTCGCATAATCGTTACATTTTGATTTGCGAACTAAAAATATCATACTTGAGGTATTTTATCGCAATTTGGTTGAGAAGCTAGCGCTGTTTTAAGAGAATTGCTGCCGATATGCAACGTTATTATAAAAAATCATTTGAATTGTTGTTTTTTTGCACCTTAATAGTAGACCGCTGGGAGCAATGGTGGTTGTGCAGACCTTTATTTAAACTGCTCTTAATTAATCTGAATCAGGGATAAGAAATTGACTTGAAAAAGATGGCAGAAAACTCTTGCAGAGGTATCCCACAACCTATGCTTTCAGTCACGATGTTGGATTTTAAGCATTCATTCTGTGTTATTGATGACTTTTTTCAAAAATCGAAGCAGAGCGACGATTGAAACCTCAAGAAAGTTCAATGGGATGGTTGTTTGGCTGCAAGCTGTATCTAATCATGAATCAATGAGGAGATATTGTAAGTACGGTTTTATGAATACGTATACAGCAACCATGAAAATAGGTGAACAGTGGAGAGGGGGGATTAAAAGCAAAGCTCTATGCTAATTGTGGCGCTATGATTCAGAAATTAAAGAACAGATAAAAAATACAAAGTGTTGATTTAATTATCTATCAGCGGAAGAAGATAGAATCTATTCAACTCTCTATGTCAGATGAATATCACTTAAAGCAGTCTAACAAAATAGAAAATTTATTCAGCTTATTAAAAGAGAAATATAATTTCATCAGCAGTAAAGTGAGAGCTATTGATGGAGACGGAGCTGGATGTTATACATCTTGTTTATGTGCTTACTGATTATGCCATCAAGCTAAGCCAAGCATTCAAGTAATGCAATCTTGGTTTAGGTGGGATTCGAGTTATACTAAGATGCTAGGGGGTAGCTCAATGATTGCCATTCAATGAGTTTCGGTGTGCTGCCAATGAAAATTGGTTAAACATGGGTCACGATGCTTTTATGAAAAATGCATTTATAAGGTTATTTAAAAGTATTGTTCAGTACTCAATTTATTTTTTTTATAATTGGCTAAATATAAAGGAATTTCAATATAGAGGTCTAACTGAGGGCGAAGTAAATATTGCGAAAAAAGTATTTCATAATCTTATTAATTATAATGATGTGAAGATTTTTAATATACGTTATTTACCTTGGCAGCCTAAAAGCATATTGATGGCTCCAAATGGCAGGATATTTGTAAATCAAGAGTTGTTCGTCAAAGATTATTCTGAATGTTCAATTGCTATGCAAGGTGTATTTATCCATGAACTTACCCACATACTTCAATATCAAAAACATAAGAATGTAGTGCTAAGAGGCTTTATTTTACAAAGTGCTTATTATCTTAGTTTTAAGCTATATAATCCATATAAATATAAATTGATCGAAGGCAAGCTTTTTGAGCAATATAATATTGAGCAACAAGGTGATATTGCACGGGATATTTTTTTTGAAAAAATTCCTAATATTATTATTCAAAATTAGAGTAGATTATCAATGAAGCCAGACCATTGTTAAAACCAGATAAAGCAATCACGGTATAGAGCTGTTTCAACAAATAATCGGTTATCTTTGGCAGTTATTCCAATGCTACCGGATCATTTAGCTAATAGACTTTGATCTACTTCCACTGATTATCTCTTAATATATGGCGTTGAGTCATAAAAGAATAATAAGGATTGATCAGATATTCTCAAGACAATTTATGACAGCCCTTAATCAGTCTAGAAGCCATATGTTTGGGCATAGTTTGAAAAAGGATGGTGAGGTAAATATGAGTTGCACAGGTCTGGGGCAGTATACTGCTCATGAGATCATGCTCCGGCAGAGAGGCTCTTCCGAAGTCTTAAAACGGCATAGATATCCAAGCTTGGCTACTATTTCATTCAGGACGAGAGAGTAGATATTAAGCTTTATTTAATGGAATACTACAATTTATTGAAGCACATTAGTTTAACTAGAGGTTCAGTCTTTATGAGGCTGAATAAAAGCTTAAAACTATATCCAATATTTGTTGGATACTGTATTAAATAAAGAGAAGGTTAAGCTAAGATTAATTTTTTTAACATAGAGAAAAATAATGTCGCAAATAAAAGTTTATGCTTTAAGTGAAACAATAGAATTACATCGGGATAATTTAAGTAAAGCTATTCATCAAGCTTTAGTCAAAGAATTAAAATATCCTGAAGAAAAAAAGTTTCAACGCTTTATTTCATTAGAACCAAAAAATTTTATTTATCCAGCAGATCGTAGTACATCTTATGTAATTATTGAAATTTCTATGTTTGATGGAAGAACAAAAGAGACTAAGAAAGCATTGATTAAGACTTTGTTCAAAAATATAAGCAATTTATGCGGTATTGATTTAAATGATATTGAAATCACTATATTTGAGACCTCTCAAGAAAACTGGGGGATTAGAGGGGAAAGTGCGGATGAATTACAGCTGAATTATAAGATAAATATTTGATTTTAATACAATCGATATAGTGGGTATTAGGTGGAATTAAAAAAGTAGCCTTAAACCCTTATTTTTATGACTTTGATTAAAATTTAAAGTACAACACCAAGTTCTTGGAGTATCTTTGATTTTGATAGGTCTTAAATAAATTACTATTTCATTTTTCCTGTTTCTGAAATCATTCCCTGTCACACTTCGGCACTTCCTTTGAGAGTCGAGACTGAGTAGAAAATAAACCGAATGGGATACTCAAAAGTGAGGTGTGGAAATATGAAGTATCGAGACATATGAAGAATAAAGGACAGTTTCTCAGTATTATTTCCCTTTCAATAATGTTAATTTGTTAGATGCAAAACCAACTATTAGAACAAGAATAAATCTAAATATGCTGTTTGAGCAGATCCAAGGAGGTGATGATGCAGATGAATCATCCGGTCTATGATGTAGTGATTGTCGGTGGCGGTATCAATGGTGTTGGCATTGCGGTTGACGTTGCGGGCCGAGGCTTATCAGTTTTTTTATGCGAAAAAGATGATTTAGCTAGTCACACTTCTTCTGCCAGCAGCAAGCTTATTCATGGTGGTTTGCGCTATCTGGAGCATAAAGAATTTCGTTTAGTGCACGAAGCTTTGGCTGAGCGGGAAATTCTGTTGGCGAAAGCTCCGCATATTATTCGTCCACTTCGCTTTATCATGCCTCATCAACCGCATTTGCGTCCTGCATGGCTCATCCGGACGGGTTTGTTTTTTTATGATCATCTGGGAAAACGGGAAAAACTAGCAGGTTCTCGACATATTAGGTTTGATACCGTTAGTAGTCCTTTAAAGGAAGACATAACCCAGGGTTTTGAATATTCGGATTGTGCAGTAGATGATGCCCGTCTGGTGATTTTAAATGCCATGCAGGCACATGAGCTGGGAGCCTATATTGCCACCCAAACACGTTGTACAGCTGCTGAGCGTGAAAATGAATTATGGAAAATTCATCTGGAAGATTCGCAAGGGAGTTATCAGGTACAGGCGAAAGCTTTGGTCAATGCTGCCGGACCTTGGGTAACCCAGTTTATTGAAAAAAGCTTAAAACAAAAATCACCTTATGGGCTGCGCCTGATTCAAGGCAGTCATATTATTGTGCCTAGAGTTTATGATGGCGATAAGGCTTTTATTTTACAAAATAAAGATCATCGCATTGTTTTTGTCATTCCTTATCTTGAGCAATACACGCTAATCGGAACCACGGATCATGAGTATCAAGGCGATTTAGATCAGGTTGAAATTACTCAGCCGGAAATGAATTATTTGCTGGATGTTTATAATGATCACTTTAAGCAGCAGTTAGGTCCAGAAGATATTTTATCGACTTATTCCGGTGTGCGCTCTTTATGTGATGACGAGTCTGATAATCCATCGGCCATTACCCGGGATTATACTTTGGCCCTGTCGCATCCGCAGCCCCATGAAGCGCCTTTGCTTTCAGTATTTGGCGGGAAGCTCACTACTTATAGAAAGCTGGCGGAGGCAGCCATAGCGCACTTGGCAGTGATCTTTCCTGAAATAAAAAAACCTTGGACTGAAAAAGCGTTATTGCCTGGAGCTGAAAATCTGGTTTCGCTGGAACTTTTAATTCAGCAAATTATGCAGCGTGTGGAAAATGTCTCTTTACCCTTGGCCTCACGCTGGGCTCACGCTTATGGTTCACGAGTCTGGCAGTTTTTAGGGCATATTTCTAGCCTGAAGGAGCTGGGTGAAGATTTTGGCCACGGCCTGTTTGCCAAAGAAGTCGATTATTTGGTAGATCGGGAGTGGGCCAGAACCAGTCAGGATATTTTATGGCGTAGAAGCAAACTTGGTTTTCAATTTAATGGGGATGAAATATCGCGTTTAGATCAGTATCTTCTAAAATTACTGATTAAAAGATCAAATGAAATTGGCCATAAAATAAAAAATGGCACAGACGTACACAACGGGTTGTTAGGACATAGTAGAGTTAGCCAGAGTGAAGCTGGATAGCCCAGGTAAGCAGGTCATTGGGATAAGTGCTTTTAAAAAATCCCTTGTTATATTTTTTGTTCATTGATCCATTCAAGTCGTCAAATAGACAAAAAAAGACCGCATGAGCGGTCTTTTTTCATTTTAACTTATAATTAAGCTGATTTAACTGCTTCTAAAAGCTCAGCTTGACGTTTTTTCAGCGCTTCTGGTAAACGCTCACCCAGTTTGTCGAATAGTTCAGTGTGGCTTTCAAGCTCTTTGATCCATTGATCTTTATCTTGAGCAGTCACAAGATCAAACTGTTCTTTGGTGAAGTCTACACCAGTCCAGTTCAACTGTTCGTAAGTTGGAACACGGCCGATTGGAGTTTCAACTGCATCAGCGCGGCCTTCACAACGGTCAATGATCCACTCAAGCACACGCATGTTTTGACCAAAACCAGGCCATACAAAGTTGCCTTCAGCATCACGGCGGAACCAGTTCACATTGTAGATACCAGGAAGTTTGTTACCTGCAGCTTTAGCTTTAGCACCTACTTTCTCGCCCATTTCTAACCAGTGCGTGAAGTAGTCAGCCATGTTGTAACCTGCAAATGGAAGCATTGCGAATGGGTCACGGCGAACAATACCTTGCTGACCAACTGCAGCAGCAGTCGTTTCAGAACCCATAGTTGCAGCTTTATACACGCCATCAACCCAGTCAAAAGCTTCTGAGATTAAAGGCACTGTGTCTGCACGGCGACCGCCGAAGATGAATGCAGAAATAGGAACACCTGCCGGATTTTCCCAATCAGCATCGATAGATGGGCATTGACCAGCTGAAACTGTGAAACGAGCATTCGGATGCGCTGCTTTCTCTTCACCGGTATGTGGTTGACCTTTCCAGTTGGTCAGATTTGCAGGCGCTTCTTTGGTCAGACCTTCCCACCATACTTCACCGTTGTCAGTTACAGCAACGTTGGTGTAGATCACGTCTTTGTGAAGCGTAGCCATACAGTTCGGGTTGGTCTTGGTATTTGTACCAGGTGCTACACCGAAGAAACCAGCTTCAGGGTTGATTGCGTATAAACGACCATCTTCACCTGGTTTGATCCAGGCAATATCGTCACCTACAGTTTCAATCTTCCAGCCTTCATAGCCTGCTGGTGGAATCAGCATCGCAAAGTTGGTTTTACCACAAGCAGAAGGGAATGCAGCTGCGATATAGTGCTTTTCACCTTGTGGATTCGTTACCCCAAGGATCAGCATATGTTCAGCTAACCAGCCTTGTTCACGTCCCATATAAGAGGCGATACGTAAAGCAAGACATTTTTTACCCAGCAATGCGTTACCGCCATAACCAGAGCCGTAAGACCAGATTTCACGGGTTTCTGGATAATGAACGATATATTTTTCAGGGTTGCAAGGCCATGCAACATCTTTTTGACCTTCTTCCAGCGGAGCACCTACAGTGTGTACGCAAGGAACGAATTCACCGTCAGTACCGAGTACGTCATAAACAGCTTTACCCATGCGCGCCATTTTAGACATGCTAACTGCAACGTATGGAGAATCTGTTAATTCGATACCGATATGGGCAATATGAGAACCTAAAGGACCCATAGAGAAAGGAACCACATACAAAGTACGGCCTTTCATTGAACCATCAAATAAACCGTTCAGACGAGCACGCATTTCTGCAGGCGCTTCCCAGTTGTTGGTTGCACCAGCATCTTCTTTGTTTTCTGAACAGATATATGTACGACCTTCAACACGCGCAACGTCAGAAGGATCAGAATTTGCAAGATAAGAACCCGGATGTGTTTCTTGGTTCAGCGCTTGCATTGTGCCGTTAGCGATCATCAAGTCGATATAACGTTGATATTCTTCTGCGCTACCGTCACACCATTCAATTTTTGCTGGTTTTGTTAAATTAGCAATTTCTTCCACCCAAGCAATAAGCTTAGGGTGACGAACGAATTCTGGTGCGTTCACTTGGGTCATGGTGAGGCCTATCTCAAATGTGTACAAAATGTTGTACAAAGTACAATCTGAACAATACAGCAACTGCTCAGATGAAATATGAAAAAAAAGTGGCTGTATTAAAGCATAAAATCATAAAAAAAATAAGACTAAAGGCGCGCTAGATTTTTTTTGGAATATAATGCTGCTCATTGATTAAGTTGATGTAAAACAACCACATAAGAAGGATATCTTTGATTTTAATTGTTATTTTGTTTTTTTATGTGCGGTATTTATTTAATTGATTATATTATTTATCAATGGCTTAAATTAAATATTTGTTCTAACTCATTTATTGATTAAATGAATGACTGTGATTTGAATTTTACATAAAGCACCTTTTAATTGTCTATGAATTCGACAAAATGCCTAAAGGTGTCAGTATATTTAAGCGAAAAATGTCTAAGCAATCTAAACCTTTATCGATTATTTATAATCATAATTCAGGCTTTCGTATTACAGGTCAGCAAGAGCTGTATACAGAGCTGACTAATATTTTTGCATCGCATGGCTATGACACTCAGGCTTTTGAAATTAATACTCCAGAACAATTTAAACTGATTATGCAGCAGGTGCTGGAACGGCACTCTCAGGCATCTGACAAAGGCATTGTGGTCGCGGCTGGCGGTGATGGTACTTTAAATGCAGTCGCCAAGTATTTGCTTAATACCCCCATTCCTGTTGGGATTTTGCCAATGGGCACGTTTAATTATGTTGCCCGAAGATTACATATTCCTTTAGAGCTGCTTGAAGCGGCCCAGGTGATTGTCACAGGTCAAGCTAAGCGGATTCATGTGGCACAAATTAATCAGGACATTTACCTGAATAATGCCAGTCTGGGCTTATATCCTTTATTTATCAAAAAAAGAGAAGATTATAATCGTCTTTTTGGGCGTTTGCCTTTGCATGCTTATACCTCAGCACTGGATGTGTTGATTCGTAATCATAAGGAACTCAAGCTGGAAATCTGGATTGACCAGAAAAAATATCCGGTAAAAACGCCGTTGATCTTTTTTGGAAATAACCCTTTGCAGCTGGAAGAAATGAAAATGCGGATTGCTCAGGCAGCAGAGCAGGGTAAAGTCGCTGGGGTGGTGGTGGCCAAAAGCGATAAGCTGACTTTATTCAGACTGGTTTATCAGCTAATTAGAGGCAAAATTGATCAGGCTTCGGACGTCTACAGTTTTGCAGCAGATCATGTCTGTATTAAAGCAGGGCGTCACAAGCTGATGGTGGCCATAGATGGAGAAACTGTAGAAATGACACCGCCTCTCAATATTGCTGTCCTTAAAAACAGCCTAAGTGTTATGGTGCCTTATGATTCTACATCTCTCTGATTTGCATTTTGGAACAGAAAGACCTGAGTGTCTGGAGGCGATCCATCAGTTCTGTCAGGCTCATCCTCTGGAGGCGGTCGTGGTGAGCGGAGATTTGACCCAGCGCGCCAGGTTTGCACAATTTTATGCCTGCAAACGATTTCTGGATCAGCTCAGTACACCTTATCTGGTCATTCCCGGTAATCATGATATTCCGCTTTATCATTTATGGAATCGCCTCTTTAGTCCTTTTACCCGTTATCAGTTTTTTTTCCGTGAACTGGAGCCCACCCTCGAAACGGAAAATTTTTATCTGATCGGAGTGAATTCAATCCGGCGTCGCTATCATACCAAAGGGCATTTATCGCTTGAGCAGATTCAGCGCATTGATCAGAAGTTGGCACAGGCACCTTCCTCTAAGATCAAAATTATTGTGAGCCATCAACCTTTTTATGTGCCTTTTCACAATAAGCGCGGTTTTAAAGATAGCCCACTCATGGCCAAGATTGCCTTGGAGGCTTGGGCCAGACATGGCCTGTTCGCGGTCTTGCATGGTCATCTACATCAGCCAGCCAGCTATGACCTAAACTGCATGTTTAGGCTTGGGGTAGATCATCCCGTTTATGATGTACACGCTGGAACTTCTACCTCGCATCGGCTCCATAAAAGCCAACCAAACAGTTTTAATCTGATTGATGCAGCAGGAAAAATTTCTCAATATTTATTTGATGAGCAAACTAAAAACTTTGTATTGCACCCCGATGCGCTGAATAAATAGACGAAATGATGTAATTGATCAAAAAATATCAAAAAAAACGAAATTTTTTTATTTTTACCCTTGAAGCGTTTTATTCCATCTCCATAAAAGTGACATCTAAAAGTTTTGATAGTGACCCAGGGAATAACGAAGTCATTATCAGTAATCAAAAAGACTTAGTCTGATGGAGTTAAATATGAGCAACATTCGTCCATTACATGACCGCGTTGTTATTCGTCGTGTTGAAGAAGAAACTAAAACAGCTGGCGGTATTTTACTTCCAGGTTCTGCTGCAGAAAAACCGGCACAAGGGGAAATTATTGCAGTAGGTAATGGTCAGATCACTGACAATGGCGTACGCGCATTAGATGTAAAAGTTGGCGACAAAGTATTGTTCGGTACTTATGCCGGCACAACGGTAAAAGTGGATGGTGAAGAACTATTAATTATGAAAGAGTCTGATATTTTAGCGGTGCTAGAAGCTTAATTTCGCTAAATACAGTCTTACACATTCCATATCAGATTTTGTAAAGCTATTAAAAATATTCGGAGTCAACTATGTCAGCTAAAGACGTAAAATTTGGTGATTCAGCTCGCAGCAAAATGATTGCTGGTGTCAATACGCTTGCAGATGCGGTGAAAGTAACGTTAGGTCCTAAAGGCCGTAACGTTGTAATCGACCGTTCTTTTGGTGCACCGCACATCACTAAAGATGGTGTTTCTGTTGCAAAAGAAATTACCCTAAAAGACAAATTTGAAAATATGGGTGCGCAGCTGGTTCGCGAAGTTTCTTCAAAAACCAATGACATCGCAGGTGACGGTACAACAACTGCAACCGTATTGGCTCAAGCTATCCTGAATGAAGGGATCAAGTCTGTAACTGCGGGTATGAACCCAATGGACTTGAAACGTGGTATCGACCTTGCAGTAAGAACTGTGGTTGAAAATATCAAAACAACTGCCAAGCCAGCATCTGATTCTAAAGCCATTGAACAGGTTGGTTCGATCTCTGCAAACTCTGACACCACTGTAGGTAAACTGATTGCGCAAGCCATGGAAAAAGTGGGCAAAGAAGGCGTGATCACTGTTGAAGAAGGTTCAGGCTTTGAAGATTCGCTTGATGTTGTAGAAGGTATGCAGTTTGACCGCGGTTATATCTCTCCATACTTTGCAAACAAGCAAGATACTTTGACAGCTGAACTGGAAAATCCGTTCATTTTGTTGGTTGATAAAAAAATCAGCAACATCCGTGAACTCATCACTGTATTAGAGGCTGTTGCAAAAACAGGTAAACCGCTTCTGATCATTGCTGAAGATGTTGAAGGTGAAGCACTTGCAACACTTGTTGTTAACAACATGCGTGGCATCATTAAAGTATGTGCGGTTAAAGCGCCTGGTTTTGGCGACCGTCGTAAAGCAATGCTGCAAGACATCGCGATTTTAACTGGCGGTACTGTAATTTCTGAAGAAATCGGTATGCAGTTAGATCAAACAGCGCTTGAACACCTTGGTACTGCACATAAAGTCACAGTGTCTAAAGAAAATACGGTCATTGTGGATGGTGCTGGTGATGCAGCTCAAATTGCTGACCGTGTACAGCAAATCCGTGCGCAAATCGAAGAATCTACTTCTGAATACGATAAGGAAAAACTTCAGGAACGCGTTGCTAAACTGGCAGGCGGTGTAGCAGTTATCAAGATCGGTGCTGCAACTGAAGTAGAAATGAAAGAGAAGAAAGACCGTGTAGATGATGCGCTTCATGCAACTCGTGCAGCGGTTGAAGAAGGTGTTGTTGCTGGTGGTGGTGTTGCGCTAGTACGTGCAGCAAAAGCACTTGATGGTGTGACTGGCATAAACGATGACCAGAATGTAGGTATTAACATCCTTCGTCGTGCGATTGAATCACCTCTTCGTCAAATCGTTGCAAACGCAGGTGATGAACCATCTGTTGTAATCAATGCAGTGAAGAACGGTGAAGGTAACTTTGGTTACAACGCTGCAACTGGCGAATATGGCGATATGCTGGAAATGGGTATCCTTGATCCTGCAAAAGTAACTCGTTCAGCGCTTGAGCATGCTGCTTCTGTAGCTGGCTTGATGCTGACCACTGAGTGTATGATCACAGAAATTCCAGAAGAAAAACCAGCTATGCCAGATATGGGCGGTATGGGTGGCATGGGCGGCATGATGTAATTCATCATCCGGTCATTCGATCTAAAAAAATCCCCGCATAAGCGGGGATTTTTTTAGCCGATGCATTATCAGGATGCTTTTTTAAGCAGTTTATAATTCAGCTGGCTCTCGATTTTTTGACCATTTTCAAGATTACGCGCTTCAAGAAAATTTTCACCTACAAAAAATTTCCGGTTTTCAGCCTTGGCATCCAGAATAATAATTGAAGGCTGTTGTGAGTCAAAACTGAAACTGCCTTTAATTTCAGTTTCATTGTTTTTACCTTTACCGAGATATTCTTCTTTTAATTCATAGGTTTTATCAGGATGAAGTTCGAGTTCGACCTTGATGCCTTCACAGTCTGCGCAGGGGAAAACACCTTCATATTCACCTGACCAATCTAGGGCAGTTTCTGCACGATCACTGGCGGTCAGGCCAGTACTGGATGTGCTTTGAGCGCTTGCAGGTTCTGAAGAGGTAGAAGAATTGAGAACTGAATCGGCCTGCTCGGTATTGGTCATGTCACGTTCTTCCTGTTTTGAACAGGCGGTTAAGCTTGCAACCGTTACAGTCAGCAGGGCGGAGAATAGAATTTTTTTCATTGAGGTTCACCTGGTTTTTTTATTGCACTTTAAATACCTTAAAAGGACAGGGAAAATATAAAAGAGAGATCTTGTTAAAGTTTGATTCCGTAGGTGAAGCAAGTGAAGTTGAGCAAATATAATTTGAAGAATCTTGGAAATATCAGCAAGTATAATAATTTCATCAGCATGTAATCGGCTATATCCAGCATGAAATAATAAGTATTGTTATAGAAAGTCAATAACTGGAAATTTTCAGATTTCAGGTTTCTGCCAGATCAGGAGATTGTTGGACGCGGGTTAAATAATTCGTCTTATTTATTCCAAATTCAGTCAAAATTAAACGTCTATCATCCAGATTTAAGGTATTGCCTAACTATTTACCGGATGTGAAAGTTCCAATCCACCATGAGTATCTGGTGAAAGATGGGCTGTAAACTGAATAGTGGTCGTATTCCAAGCTAACTGTCTGATGTCTATGCCGGAATGACCGAGATCATCAGAACTATCAGCTTCACCCTGTCTGTAGCATCCATCTTCTAAAATAGCGAATAAACTAGCGCTGTTATGCGTGCGGTTAATTTCCCGGAAACCTGTAATGTCTTTATCTGCAAATTGGGAGATGGATGGCATAAAAAATATGCGTTATCGCAAATATAGATAAACGGTTATAGAGTTTGATATCAGCCCAATTAAAAAAGTAATTGATTAGTAAAAAGAAAAATCTCTTGCTTAAATTTAAAATACAAATATAAATTAATTGTCTATTTTGTGTACATTTCACTCTATCTATATTTTACTTTGTTGTTAGACTGTGCCGAATTTTTGCGAATGATTGTGACCTATCGTGTTTGAAAAATGGGCTGAAAAAACTCTGAATTTAATGGGCTGGAAAACTGATAATCAATGGCCGGAAGACCTAGATCAATGCGTGATGATCGCAGCACCCCATACCAGCAACTGGGATGCACTTTATGCGCGTCTGGCTTTAAAAGCATTGAAGGTGAATGTCCGCCTGACGATTAAAGACAGCTATATGAAACTTCCATTTGGACCGTTTGTACGGGCGATGGGGGGTATTGGCATTAATCGCTGTCCTAAGCAGCCAGGTGAGCCACGTCCAAGTATGGTTCAGGTCATGAGTGACTTATTTAAAGAGCATCCTAAACTGGTAATGCTGATTACTCCGGAAGGTACGCGTTCCCGTCAGGAGCAGTGGAAAACCGGTTTTTATCATGTAGCAATCAATGCTGGTGTGCCTATTGCCTTGGCCTATATGGATTATGAGAAAAAAGAGGCAGGCGTAGGGAAAATTATCTACCCAACTGGAAATTATGAACAGGATATGGCTGAAATTATGGCCTTTTATGTCAACATTCAACCGAAATTTCCTGAAAAATTCAGCATCGACCAGCGTTATGCAGCTTAACTGGATATAAGCTGAGTTCAGGGGTGATGCTGGGTAGTCAAGATGCCTCCGAGATTCTGGCAGGCATCTTTATACAGATCATATTGCTGCTGGACTACTTCGGTTAAGGGAATATCAAATAGCTTTTGACCTTGCTGATATTGCTGAATATAGGATTCAGCTTTGGCTTTGGTGCTGTAGAGTGACTGCTGATAATAGTCCGTCACTGCATTGTTTGACATTTGTGAGGTTTCAATCTTGGTGCAGCGAAAGTTCTCGAGCATCTGTTCTGATTTTTTAAGATCACTAGACATACAACCTGCCAGTAAGATGCTACCGAGCAATGCTGTGATAGTTTTCATAATAAAAATAGGTAGGTTTGGTAAGAAAGTGAATAGTGTAAATTAAAAATCTGATTTAACCTCTCTAAATTTAAATAACTGGTTAAAAACTAGAAAATTGACCTCTCAACTTAAAGCCAGTGGCTGGCTTTAAGTGCTTTCGTTGTACAGTCCTTAGCCTTTTACCAAGCCGCCATCTACAATCAGGTTTTGTCCGGTGACTGCGCGTGCATACGGAGACAGGAACATAAGAATAGCCGCAGCAAATTCTTCGGGTGATACCACATGGCCCATCGGTGTAGAAGCCGCGATCAAGTCAAACACAGCATCCGGTGTGGCTTTGCTGGCATCTGTCTTTTGTAATAACCCACCTGAGAGCATATTGACATGTATACCATACTGTCCCAGATCTTGAGCGGTGGTACGGGTAAATGCCAGCAGCGCAGCTTTTGCAGCGGTATAGTCATGATAAGGCACGACTGGGTTCTGCACCAGATTCGTCCCGATATTGACAATACGGCCAAAGCGGTTTTGTTGCATATCTTGTAGCGCAGCTTGAGTCGTATTTAAAGCGGCCTGTACTGCTCCGCTCAGCTGGCGTTGCATCATGTCCCAAGTCAGTTGCTCTACTTTAGGACGCGCATCGCCATTAAATTCAAACTGGATCAGAGCATTATTGACCACGGCATGAATCGCTTCATTAAAATGGTTTTTAGCAGCCGCAAACATGGCATTAACCTGATCAGCTTGTGTTACATCGGCCTGATAGATAAAAACTTGCTCAGGATACTGTTGGGCCAACTGTTCAGCTGCTTGCTGGCTATTATGATAATTCACCACCACACGCGTACCTTCGGAAAGCAGGGCATGAGAAATAGCTAGACCAAGACCGCGGGCACCGCCAGTCACAAGAACAATCTGATCACGAATTTGCATGAATTTTATCTGAAGTTACTGAACATGAACCTACCATAACAGTTCTAGGAATACTGTCCAAGTTTTAGAAAATAATCTGGATCGTCTGATTTACATCAGCTGGCCCATGAGCAGAAAACCTGCCGGCACTGAACAACCGCTCTAAAATAATCCGCTTAAAGACCAGTTCAAAAATGTGATAAAGCAACCTGGCACCCAAAATGGCAGAGAGGACAAAAATCATGAGAATTGCCAGAGAAGAGAAATGACTGCCAATAAGCCACGAGGCTAAACAGCTGAATAGAAAGATTAAAATGACGTAGGATATTAGGTTGTGCTGCTCTGTGCCGTTGTCTAATCATTATTTAGGTTGAATGAGCCGAAAAATACACTTAACCCTCCTAAAATGCCATCTATAAAGCCGATCACGCTGTCAATAACTTTTCCTGGACATTCAAGCGCGGCTAGTTGAGGATTCAGTAGCATTATCGGTGACCAGAGAAGCAAAAATATTCCCAGCACCAATTTAAAAGTATTGGCTTGAATGATGTGGAATAAACAAATACCGAGTGGGATTCCGATTCATCCTGCTAATAAATCAGGCAGATCAAGCTATCCGGGTAAAACTGACTGGTGTTGTTCCTGACTTAGACAAATGAGATGACTCCAGACAGCGGGGCATACCTCTAAGGGGCTGCTGGTTGGGCTGCAAAACCCAGATTCAGAATGACAGGGCAATTAAAGCCAAGGCAAAACCGGTCAGGCCTTGAACGAAAGCTGCGATCATGGCGCCTACAATAAAAACCAGCAAGGTCGTAAAATGAAGTGCTTATATAGAGGTAAATAGTTTTAGCAGATTCCTGCAAAATCCAAGTTTATATTTCACTGGATTGATACCTGAAGGCTGCGGTCAGATTCGCCTGAATCTCTGTACGCATAAGTAGTGAATAAAAGCTACAACAGTACAACAATCATCACGTTTATTCTCCATTAAATCATTCGATACTAAATAATGAAGTAAGAGGGGATGAATATGAAAAGAATCATATTACTGTCTATATTGGCAATCTCTGTCACCGGTTGTGTGGTTGACCCTTATGATGATGGTGATTATCGTTACAATAAAGACCGTCATGGACAATATGATCGGAATCATGGTGACCGCCACTATGACCGAAAACATGGTGACCGCGACTGGAAACATAAAGATCATCGGGACTGGAAACATGATCGGGACAACCGTGACTGGCGTCGTGACCGTTAAGCAGGTTATGGCTTAGTTTTTAACTTGACGATGTAATTACTTAAAAAGGATTCCATACTGGAATCCTTTTTTATGATTTTTTTCGATCACTATGCATTTACATTTTTCTGATACAATCCCGCCCGGATCATACCTGCTTTGGTCGTTTTAATTAAATGCCATGAAGCCGGAAGCTTCAGCTGATGTAAGTCCTTGTCTGCTTCGACATAAATATAAGCTTCAGACTTAATCAGCGGATCTGCTTGCTGAGCCAATTCTTCCCATAAGTCTAGGCCATAAGGGGGGTCCAGAAAGACCAGGTCAAATTGCTGCTTTATATTTGTCAACGCTTGCTGCGCCGTAGCAATTTTTAACTGGGCACGTGACTTGGTGACTTTTAACAGCTCAAGATTATTGGTTAAAAACTGCGCCTGAGTACGGTCAGGTTCAATCATGACCACTTGAGCAGCACCGCGTGACAGCGCTTCAAAGGATAATGCTCCCGAGCCTGTGCACAGGTCCAGGACAACAGCATTCTGAATATCCCACATGAGCCAGTTGAACAGAGTCTCACGAACGCGGTCTGGCGTAGGACGAAGCCCTTCAATGCTGGCAAAAGCCAGTTGCCGGCGTTTCCAGTCACCTCCAATAATACGAAGCTGATTTTTCATGGTTAATCTCGCTCTATAGAAGCAGGTGCAGGGGTTGCGGGAGCTGAAGCATTGCCTGGGGGAGAAGCTGCCGCATTGTCAGATGTATTCGTTGTGCCGGCTGCATTTGGACTGAGCAGACTTTCACCACTTGGCAATTCACCAGGTTTGATCCCCGCAGTCATCAGGCCACCACTTAACTGATGGTTGTGTGGACGTACTGGATTTTTGTCCTTGTGGAGCAGCCAATAGTCGAAGATCGGGCGGGCAAGTGCTGTAGCCGCACTACCACCGCGGCCATTTTCCAGAATCACTGCAATGGCAATTTCAGGACTTTCTGCTGGCGCAAAACCGACGAATAAACCGTGGTCAAGCTGACGTTCATTCAGTAAGGCTTCGTTATAGCGCTTTCCTTGAGCAATACTTTTAACCTGTGCCGTTCCGGTTTTACCTGCAATTGAATACTGTAAGCCCCCACGAATCCCACGGCCGGTCCCAGTCTGGATGACGTCAACCATAGCATCACGCATTTTAATCCAGTCTTCATCGCTTCCATTAAATTCAATTTTGCCATGCGTGCCATTATGTACCTGGAAAGATTTTGCACCACGGCTTTCTCGCAGGACGTGCGGAATGACTTTATTACCATGGTTGGCAGTAATAGCTGTCGCCATCGCGAGCTGTAAAGGGGTTGCAGTAAAGGCGCCCTGACCAATACTGACTGAAATGGTTTCACCACGTAGCCATTTAGCATTTCGGGTACGCATTTTCCAATCCGGGTTAGGATAAAGTCCTGAACTTTCACTGGGCAGATCTACACCGGTTTTTTCACCAAAACCGAACTGGCGCATCCAGGTGTCCATTTTTTCAATACCCATGCGATAGGACAGCACATAAAAATAGGTATCACAGGAAACGTTCTGTGCCTTATGCATATCGACTGCACCATGCCCGGTCTTTTTATGATCACGGAAACGGTGACTATCGCCAGGCAGGCTAAAATAACCCGGATCAGAAATGGTGGTATCCCAGTCCACATAACCATAATGAATCCCGCCCAGTCCAAACATGGGTTTAATGGTGGAACCTGGTGGATAGACCCCTTGTACAGCACGGTTATAAAGCGGCTGGTCGAGGTTATCCCTTAATGCACTATAGTTCTTGTGGCTAATTCCGGTTACAAACAGGTTCGGGTTAAAGCTAGGGCTAGAGACCAGTGCCAGAATTTCTCCAGTTTTCGGATTCATGGCCACAATGGCACCACGGCGTCCAGCCAGCTGCTCTGAGGCAACAACTTGCAGGCCATAGTCCAAAGACAGGAACAGGTCATTGCCACGGACTGGGTCTTTACGGCCGAGATGACGCAATACATTACCAAAGGCATCTGCTTCAACCGATTCATTGCCCGGAACTCCGTGCAGTAATTCCTCGTAGGATTTTTCTACCCCAATCTTCCCGATCAGGTTGGTGCCGGCATACAGGTCTTTATCGATCGACTTGAGTTCTTTGTCATTAATACGGCCTACATAACCGATGACATGAGCAAACAGCTCACCATGCGGATAATAGCGGGTCATCTGGGTCTCAATGTTGACACCTGGGAACTGATATTTTACTTCACTAAAACGTGCAATATCACTTTCATTCAGGTTCAGTTTAATCGAGACCCGTTCGGTACGACGAGCGGTTTTAATCCGGCTCTGAAAACCTTGGATATCTTCTTCGCTCAGGTCTAAAATTGGCTTGAGTTGCTCAATAGTCTGGTCAATATCCTTGACATCTGCACGGCTTAACGTTGCTGTAAAAACTGGATAATTATCGGCTAAAAGCACCCCATTACGGTCATAGATATATCCCCGTGCGGGCGCTAAAGGTTGCAGGCGAATCCGGTTCTGGTCAGAAGCCGTGGAAAAAGTTTCAAAATTAAAAATTTGCAGGTAAGCATAGCGGCATACCAGCAGCAGCATAAAGAAAATGACGATCCCAAACGAAATCATGACCCGATTGCGATAGATGCGCTTTTCTTGTTGTGCATTTTTTAAAGGAAAGTGCTGCTTCATAACGCGATCGACTTAAGACCTGAGAGAAAAGAATCAAAGTGGAGTATTCTAACGCAACTGTTCTTAATTTGATAACGAAAAAACAGCTGCAAAATGAGACGGCGACGACGTTTTGACTTTGTAGACATGAAAATTATAAGCTGCTGCCTATAACAGTCTGGATAATTCTGCTAAAGTCAAAATTAAATAAAAATAGAGCTCTACCAAAAAATATAATTAAGGATGATGGTGAAGGAATGAACCAAGTTTACCCTTTGTTAATGTGTGCTTTATGGGCAGTTGCGGGTTCTGCCTATGCCCAGGACAATCACAGGCAGGCCCAGTTAAATGATCAGCAACCCAAAACTTGGAATATCGGAGCAGGGTTGACCCAGAAAATGCTCCATTTAAATACTGAATGGGTGAATCCTTATGGGATTGCTTACGTGAAAGGTGGTGTCTTTATCAACGATGACAAGACTGTGGGAGCACAAGTTGGCTTTCGTTACCCGGCCCACCTCACAGGTAAAGATAAAAATGGTTATTATATTGGAACTTATGCAGGACATATTGATACTAAACAGGTAGACCGTCAAGATAAAGCCCGCTTGGGTGCAGGCGTTGATCTGGCCTACGTCTTGCTGAACTCAGAGCGGATCAGCAGCTTTAGTATCGGGATAGGGGCAGGTGAGAAACTAGAAGACCGAAATGGCCGGGTGGTGGCTGAAACTGAACCGCGGCTACAATTTTCCTATACTTCAAGTATCGGTTTATAGAGAAAATATTTGACTTTATTAATACGTGTATACTGTGAACAAAAAATTAAATATGGAAGTTATGCATGCTTGAGTACGTCAACGAGTTATGGCAAGTCTTTTTGAATCGCCCGGATTTCTGGGCCGTGCTCAGCATTATCCCGGTCACCGCATTTGTAACGTGGGCACACGTATGGATGGCACTGAAAATGGTGTTTTATCCAATCAACTTCTGGGGTTTTCATATAGGCCCTCTACCTGTGGGATGGCAGGGAATCGTACCGCGTAAAGCTGGACGTATTTCGGGAATTATCACAGATAATACTTTATCTAAACTGGGCTCGTTGCATGAGTTTTTAAATGCCATGGATCCAGATGATATGGCTCGTATTATTGGTGAACAGGTGAGTTTTGAGCTTGAGCACCTGATTGATGAAGTGATGATCGACCGTAATGCGGTACTTTGGGAAAATTTACCTTATTCTATTAAACGCCGTATTTATGCCCAGGCCCATAAGCAGCTACCAAGTACCTTAAAAGAACTTGTGACCGAGCTGACCATGAACGTCGAGTCACTGGTCAATATGCGGGAGATGGTGGTCAGCCAAATGGAAGGTGACCGGCGTTTAATGGTACGCATGTTCCTTAAAGTCGGGCAAAAAGAAATTAACTTTATCTGGCATATTAGCGCCCTGATCGGGATGCTCTTTGGTCTGTTCCAGATGATAGTGTGGTTTGTGGTGCCTTGGCACTGGACTGTGCCGTTCTGGGCAGCAATCTGGGGTTTTCTGACCAACTGGATTGCCATCTGGATGGTATTTAATCCAGTAGAGCCGCACTATATCAAATATCCACAATTCTTCGCCCGGACTGCCGATCGCAGCTTCCCTTGGATCAAGCCGCTAATTCCACGAATTAGCACCTATAACATACAAGGTGCCTTTATGAAACGTCAGGAAGAAGTCTCTGATGTTTTTGCAAGTGTAGTCACAGAAGATCTGATTACGCTAAAATCAATCATGACTGAAATGATGTATGGCAGTCGAAAAGATAAGACTCGCCGTATTGTCAAACGCCATATTAACGAAATTATGGAAACACCGTTGGTTCGGACCTCTTTACAGTTGTCTTTAGGACCCAAAGAGTATGCAAAACTCAAGACAGACTTGATCGATCGCTCGATTGAAATTACGATGGTGCCTGTATGCGACCCTGCATTTAATGCGAGCCGTGCACAGAAGATCTATCAAATGTTTAGAGACCGCATACGCGAGCTGACACCGAAGGAGTTTCAGAATCTGTTACGTCCTGCATTTCAGGAAGACGAATGGATCCTGATTGTATTGGGTGGTGTCACCGGTTTTATTGCGGGTTTAATCCATTTGTTTGTGGCTTTCTTATAATGAGATGCCGGGGGACACAATCAGAGGATTGTGGTCGTGGCGTCATACATATTGTTTAAATGAGGATGTTTATATATGCGCATTATTTTACTCGGACCACCTGGAGCAGGTAAAGGTACACAAGCTCAGTTGATCTGTAAGCGCTACAATATCCCACAAATTTCAACCGGTGATATGCTCCGTGCTGCGATTCGTGAAGGAACTGAATTAGGTCTACAAGCTAAAAACGTCATGGATAATGGCGGTTTGGTTTCTGATGAATTAATTATTGGACTGGTCAAAGAACGTATTGCACAGCCTGACTGTGTAAATGGCTGTATCTTTGACGGTTTCCCACGTACTATTCCACAGGCTGAAGCGCTGGAAAAAGAAGGCATCGATATTGATCATGTGATTGAAATTGATGTACCGGATGAAGAAATCGTAAAACGTCTGTCTGGCCGTCGCCAGCATCCGGGTTCTGGTCGTGTTTACCATATTATTTACAATCCACCTAAGGTGGAAGGTAAAGATGATGAAACGGGTGAAGACTTGGTTCAACGTCCTGATGATCAGGAAGCGACAATTCGTAAGCGCCTGGGTTCATACCACACTGAAACTGAACAGTTGGTGAGCTTCTATCAGAGCCGTGCAGCATCTGGTGAAAATGCGCCGACTTATGACAAGCTAAACGGTTTACGTCCAATCGAAGATGTTCAGGCTGATCTTTTCGCGGTTCTGGACCAAACAAAATAATCGATTTTCGATAATTTTGACTTTAAAAGAGCTCTAAGTCATATTAGGGCTCTTTTTTATGGTTGATTGAAAAGGGCTGACCACTGTGGAAATTGCGATATTGCTTGGAATAGGACTTTGTTTGGTTGTCCTGGTAGGCCTGTTTGTATTGAGCTTTAAAATGCTAAGAAAAGTTCAGAAAGAAGAGCGCACAGAAAATATGGGTAAAGTGCCTATGCGTCAGCTGCATCCAAAATTACAAGCTGAACTTGATCGGGCCAAGCAAGAACAAGCTGAGCAAGACAAGAAATAAATACCGGAAACAAAAAGTCAGCTGAGGAGTAAAGGATGCAAGAATTATATTTTTTAACGCTAGGCGCTCGATTTTTTCCTTAGTTGCCAACTCACTTCTGCTGACTTGGCGGGGAAAGCTTGGTATGTATAAAACTCCTTATCACCCAGCCCGACACCACTATTCAGGCTGATTGTTCTGAAATGAACTCTATTCACAAACCCCACTTCAAACTATTCAGCATGATGACTCTCTACTCTCGGCGTTAACCAAAGACAAGCAATTTATAAGAGCTTTTCATTTCCTCAGAACTTAACTAAAAAGATTAATCAATACTTTTTACTGGAATGGCTTGGCCTGCGCCAAATTCAAAACGGTCCGGCCAGTTGCAGACATCGGCGACCACACATTCAAAACATTTAGGTTTGCGTGCGATACAACAGTAGCGGCCATGCAGAATTAGCCAGTGATGGGCATCGACAATAAACTCCTTGGGAATGACTTTCACCAGACGGTGTTCTACTTCCAGTACATTCTTACCTACGGCCAGACCTGTACGATTACCTACCCGGAAAATATGGGTATCGACTGCCATAGTCGGCTGACCAAAAGCCGTATTTAACACCACATTGGCGGTTTTGCGGCCTACGCCGGGCAGAGCTTCCAGATCAGCACGATTGTCCGGTACTACGCTATTATGTTTCGTGATGAGTATTTCACAGGCTTTAATGACGTTAACCGCTTTTGAATTATATAAACCAATGGTTTTGATATACTCCTTTAAGCCGTCTACGCCCAAGGCATAAATTGCTTCGGGAGTATTGGCCACTGGAAACAGTTTGTCGGTGGCTTTATTCACGCTGACATCGGTTGCTTGGGCAGACAGGGTTACGGCCACCAACAGTTCAAATGGGCTGGAATAATTCAGTTCAGTTTTGGGATCTGGACGCTGCGCTCTTAAGCGCTCAAAAAAGATTTGAACCTGTTTCTTAGTCATGTTTTTTACAGGCTTATGGCTTGCGGTACTCATATTTTATCCTTGTAATCCCTGTAATTTCTGCTGTAATTCCTCAAGCTGTATACGTTTCTGTTCATTTTCACGTACAGAAAGCTGTTTTTCCAGCTTCTTGATTTGCGTGCGGAGTTTGGCAAGTTCAATCGTCGTTTGCGCATCTGAGATGACCACTTCATCTGCCGGTTTCTGGATGACTTCAATAGCCGGAACCTGCTCAACCTGGGCAGAAAATTGTGCAAATAGGGCAGTATTGATTTCAGCCCGTACCACTGGACCCTTGCGGTTCATCCGGCGTTTTTCTTCACGCTGGATATGTGCATAGTAACGTTGACGCAGGTCATTCTGCTCAGTGATACGCTGTGCATCTGTAGCTAAAGGCTGCTGATCCTCGACCAGATCAATGCAGTCGACCGGGCAAGGAGGAATACATAATTCACAGCCGGTGCAAAGCTCAGTCAAAACTGTATGCATGAGTTTGCCTGAACCAATAATTGCATCTACCGGACATGCACTAATACATTTGGTACAACCAATGCATTCATCTTCACGAATCACCGCTTTCATCCGCTGTGGCCGGCCATCGGCCTGGATCAGCCAGACACTTTTTTCGGCCGGAAGTTTAGTGCGATTTAATAATGTGGCCAGAGCATCCGCAACCGGCTGTCCTCCTGGTACACATTTATTTGCATTTTCACCCTCAACAATAGATTGGGCATAAGGTAAGCAACCATCACGATGACCACATAAACCACATTGGGTTTGGGGCAGTAAAGCATCAATGGACTGGATGAGAGAAATTTGCGAAGTCATGAATAACCAGAGCTGCTCTTGCTTGAGCTTTAGTATAAGTGAAACAAAATATGTCGTTTTTTCAATTTTAACATAAATTTAAAGTCACATGATGGGCAGGATTTTTTAGCATTTAGTGCCTTGTTTTTTAGACATAAAGGCAGAATTCTGGATGGACTCAATTAGCATTTTCTAACAGAGGAAAAATTTTTATAATGTGTATAAATATTTGTTATCAAATTAATTTTAAAGATTTTTTCAAAAAAGTATTGTAGATTAGTTACAAAAGATATTTAATATTTTGCGCCAAAATTTAACATTGATTGTAAATTTGACCAATTTTGATCCATTTTCTGCTGAGGATTAAGCGTTGAAATACAACACACTTAATGAGTTCCTAGATTACGTAAAATCACGTGATGCACATCAACCAGAGTTTCTTCAAGCGATTGAAGAAGTGATGACCAGCTTGTGGCCATTTATCGAGAAAAATCCACAATACGCAGCCCACGGTTTGCTTGAACGTCTAGTTGAACCAGAGCGCGTGATCCAGTTCCGTGTTGCCTGGGTGGATGACCAAGGTCAAACCCATGTCAACCGTGCTTTTCGCGTGCAATATAACTCAGCGATTGGTCCATTTAAAGGTGGCATGCGTTTTCACCCATCGGTGAACCTGTCTATCCTGAAATTCTTGGGCTTTGAACAAACATTTAAAAATGCCCTGACTACATTGCCTATGGGCGGTGGTAAAGGTGGTTCCGACTTTGATCCTAAGGGCAAGTCAGAAGGCGAAATCATGCGTTTCTGCCAGTCTCTGATGATTGAGTTATACCGTCATTTAGGGTCGGACACCGATATTCCTGCGGGCGATATTGGTGTAGGCGGCCGTGAAGTGGGCTATATGGCGGGTATGATGAAGAAGCTCAGCAATGACACTTCATGTGTATTCACCGGTAAGGGTCTGACTTTCGGTGGCTCACTGGCTCGTCCAGAAGCAACAGGCTACGGAGCTGTGTATTTCGCTGAGGAAATGCTTAAGAGCTGTAGCGAAAGCTTCAAAGATAAAGTAGTGACCATTTCAGGTTCAGGTAACGTTGCACAGTACGCAGCTGAAAAAGCGATGTATTTGGGTGCTAAAGTTGTTTCACTCTCTGACTCAGGGGGTACGGTATACATTAAAGACGGTTTTACGGATGCCTTGTTGGCTGAAGTGATGGAACTGAAAAACGTAAAACGTGGCCGTATTTCCGAATTTGCGTCCAAGCATGGTTTTGAGTATCTGGAAGGTAAGCGCCCTTGGTCCATCAAGTGTGATATTGCGCTTCCATGTGCTACACAAAATGAGCTGGATGAGTCTGATGCTGAAGCTCTGCTAGCAAATGGTGTGATCTGTGTGGCGGAAGGTGCAAATATGCCTTCTACGCTGGAAGCAGTTGAGAAGTTCGTTGAAGCGAAAATTCTTTATGCGCCAGGTAAAGCTTCAAATGCAGGTGGTGTAGCTACTTCTGGTTTGGAAATGTCTCAAAACGCTTTACGTTTAGGTTGGACATTTGAAGAAGTCGATGAGCGCTTGCATGCAATCATGAAAGAAATTCATCGTAACTGTGTGAAATTCGGTATGCAAGAAGATGGCACTGTGAACTATGTAAATGGTGCAAATATTGCCGGCTTCGTTAAAGTAGCGGATGCGATGCTTGCACAGGGTGTATTCTAAATTTGAATATAGCTAAATAAAAACCGAGGATTTTGCCTCGGTTTTTTTATTGTCTTTACAAAAAACAGTCCAGACCTAAGCGAGGGCAGTTACTCTAAAATATCATTCGATCAGGATGGAAGCTTAATCACAGTGTTGGAGTTTGATCTTCTAAATTGACTTCGATGCGAATTTTGCTAAAGTTCAGCATTATAATTTTTATATCAGAAATATAAGAGATACCGTAAACAATATACTGATGACCATTTTTGAAGTGACTTTAGGTTAGTGTTGGGTGGCATGATATCCACCTGTTTATTCTAATATTTCATGACATAAAAACGTGACTGAGGATTTAAAGGGTGTTGTCGGAGTGGTTTTTTCTATGGTTGTATTTCGGCAAGTTGATAGCAATAAAAATATAGAAAATAAGCTGAATGCTTTGATGGCTTACATATTTCTTTTTATCTGCATGATCAATATTCCATATTTAAAAATTATAGAAAATGATGATCCCTGAGTGAAGGGGAGTAAAAACTGAAAAAACCGATGCCTTAACATCGGTTTTCCATACATTTTATATCGACTTAAAAATTAAAGTGAACCCTTAACTGTTTCACGTTCAATAATCATGTCTTGAACATACGCATATTTGGAATGATCCGCTGCTGGATTTTTAACTTCATAACGTTTGATACGCACGATCTGGCGCTCTTTAGGGTTATGTGTAAAACCTTCGATAGAGTTATAGAATAATGTCCAGTCTTTATTGACTTGGGTTTTTACGCCATTGTCAGCATATTTGATTTCACGAACCTGGAGACAAGTTTGTGCTGTTACACCTGTGCATGCTTTGGTTTCTGGTGAAATTTCAAGAAAAATGGTTTCACCTTCACTTTGATATTTTGATTCAGCGGTTTGCTTACCAGTGAAGACAATTTTTTCGCCTTTCACAGAGACAATAGTCAGTGTTGGAGCTTGTGGATCATTCAAGTTTAAAACGAATGGGACTTTACGGTTTTCAAATAAATCTGCTGCAACTTTTTCTTGTGCCATGGCTTTAGGCTCACAGGCCATTTGAGTAGCCGCCAGGTTGCCCGTCACGATCTGGTTATTTTCAACTTTCCAACTGGTTCCCATACCGTTACAGCTGGTAGAAATTCCTAAACGGCCTGCTTTGTCAAACTTTAAAACCAGAGGTTTTGGGGCATCTGCTGTGTTAGCACTCCAATGGTAATTTGCCAAAGTCTGATCTGCATTTTGTTGTTGTAGTACAGACACAGCCAAATCTCCTACTTTTTGAATCTCAGATGATTGGCAAGCAGTCAGTGCAAGTGGGAAGAGTGCAAGTGCTAGAAGTTTTAGTTTCATTAGATTCAAGTTCTTGATTTAAAATAACAAGATACATCATATATGATCAGCTTTTAAAAAAAATGGATACATTCAGTTTTTTTTGGTTTCAAAGTGTATCCATTGATATTTTTTTGTTAATTGATGAAAGTTGCTTTAAATTTTAATCGAAACGGTAAATATCCATGCCTAAGGAACCCATGCTAAAGCTACTATGCACAATGCTGAAGCGGTGCCCGGTACCCATGGCAAAGAACAATGGGGTAAAGTGCTCCAAGCTTGGATGGTTGCGCTTGATATGAGGGAGCGATTGCCAGTCAAGTACTGTATTAAAGTCACTATGGGTCAGTTTGTTCACCACATAATTGCGGAAAGTCGATGCCCATTCTGGAACTTCGTCAGTATTTCCTTGCCAGGATAATTCAGCCAGATTATGGGTAATACTGCCAGAACCGATCAGTAGCACCTGCTGCTCACGTAACACAGCCAAGGTCTGACCGATCCCATAAATCTCCTCGGCACTCATTGACATCGGCAGAGAGATTTCCACCACTGGAATATCTGCTTCGGGATACATATGCAATAGCGGCATCCAGACACCATGATCACGTGGACGGACACTGTTGGCATGCGCCGAGAATCCGGCATTGGCAAACATATTCAGAATCTGTTCTGCCAGTTCAGGATTACCCGGTGCTGGATAGCGGAGCTGGTACAGCTCCGGCGGAAAGCCGCGAAAGTCATGCCAGGTTTCTGGACGAATACCGGTATTCACTTCCAGTACCTCACTTTCCCAGTGTGCAGACATCACCACAATGGCTTGCGGACGCGGTAAATTCAACGCCAGACGCTGTAAGGCCGGGCCTACCTGCTCCGGGTTAAGTGCCAGCATTGGAGAGCCATGAGAAATAAATAAGCCGGGCAGGGTTTGTAAGTTCATAATTCAAACCATATCAGTCAGATGTTTCAATAATGCCCAAAAAAGAGCATCAGGAGCAGGCGTGATTATTCAACAAAACGTTGCAAATACAGAACAACTGCGCTTAGCCAGCGCGATGATAAGGATGATTATGGTTGATGCTCATGGCACGATACAGCTGTTCGATCAGCATTACACGTACCAGCGGATGCGGTAAGGTGAGTTTAGAGAGCGACCAGTGCCAGACGGCTGCCTTACGCACAGCTTCTGAATGTCCGTCCGGTCCACCAATGGCTAACGCAATATCCTGACCTTCCAGCATCCAGCTTTTCATGGTTTTAGCCAGCTTTTCGGTACTCAATTCACGACCCCCCACTTCCAGCGCAATCAGCACTTCATTTGGTTTCAACGCACTCAAGATGCTGTCACCTTCAATATTGCGGTATTTCAAAATATCGGCTTCAGAATCATTTTTCCCACGTTTGGCCATAGGTAATTCAATCACCTGCGTCTGGACAAAGGGCTGAATGCGCTTAAAATAATCTGTAAAGCCAGTTAATACCCAAGCCGGCATTTTCTGACCAATGGTCAGGATACGAATTTTCATAATAGAGAATCAATCATTGGATACGCCATTATAACGATCTCCTAACATGAAGTTGAGCGGTGAAACAAATTGCAATTGAAATACTGGGAGTGATGTTGCTTTAATAAACCGAGTTCAAGTCTCCGCTTGATAATAAAGCCATGGAATAATAAGAATGCGGCCCAGCGTTATTTTAAAAGGATGTATTACGGTTCTTCTGTTGAGTTGGGGATTGCTGTGTTCTACAGCAAGTCAAGCCAATATTGCCAAAAGTGCTCAAGCAGGGCACCTAAAACTGTTTATTAACCAGATTGTTAATATTGATGAATTTCGGAATTTTAAGAATGTCGAAGAACTCAATCGGGTTTCAGCCTGGATCAAGCAGCAGATGCGACTATTTGGTATCCCTTGCCAGTTTCAAACTTATGTTGTCAATCATCTGAGCTATCGTAATGTCATTTGCCGTCTGGATGCCAAAGCGGAAAAGACCTTGGTGCTGGGAGCGCATTATGATGCACAAGGTGAGCAGGCTGGCGCGGACAATAATGCCTCTGGTGTTGCAGGAGCACTGGAAGCTGCACGGTTGCTGGCTTTACAAAAGACCAAACTAGAACACAATGTCGAGTTTGCCTTTTATACCCTAGAGGAACCCCCTTATTTTAAGTCTGAATATATGGGTAGTTACATTCATGCAAAATCGTTAAAAACTCAGAAACAGAAAATTAGAGGAGTCATCATTCTGGATTCAATCGGCTATTTTAACGATAACCAGGTACAAACCTATCCGGCTGGTTTAAAATGGATCTATCCAAGCGAAGGGAACTTTATTGCGGCGATTGGTCATCTGGCTTCAGCCGGAATGGTCACTCACTATTGTGAGTCGATGCAGCGTCTTTCCCGTTTAGAGTGTGAACGATTTATTAGCCCGGCCTTTTTGCAAAATATCGACTTTTCGGGTTATTTGAATTATGCCAAATTTAATTATTCTACGCTTTTGATTACCGATACAGCGCATTATCGCAACCCTTATTATAATACGCCACTGGATACGGTCGATAAGCTGGATTTGAATAAAATGGCAGATGTCGTCAATAGTGTGGTGGATTTGGCTTTGAAATTTTAGGCAGTTTTTAATTTTAACCATATACCCAGATAAAAAATTACCCTGCTCTGGCAGGGTAATTTTTTATAGCATAGCAATCTTAATGACGCGCTGCTTTGGCTTCTTCATTGGCTTTTACAAGGGGAGCTTTAACCAGTGCTTTCGGCATATCCATCAAAGCCAGTGGTAAAATTTCATCAATCGATTTCACCGCTTTAATTTCCAGGCCTTCTTTAACATTCTCAGGAATTTCCGCAAGATCGCGTATATTTGCCTGTGGAATGAATACCAGTTTGATACCTCCACGATGTGCCGCAAGCAGCTTTTCTTTCAGGCCGCCGATACGCATTGCACGGCCACTCAGGCTGGTTTCACCAGTCATAGCAATGTCTGGACGGATCGGAATCCCAGTAAACGCAGAGACCAGCGCCGTGGTTAATGCCAAGCCAGCAGATGGGCCATCTTTAGGGGTGGCACCTTCCGGTAAATGCACGTGTACATCAGTTTCCTCAAAGCGTGAAGCTTCGATACCCAGCTCATCGGCACGGGTACGAACCACAGTCATGGCCGCAGTAATCGACTCTTTCATCACATCGCCAAGAGAACCTGTGGTAATAAACTTCCCTTTACCTTTGACTGCTGCAACTTCAATGGTGAGCAATTCACCACCGACTGAAGTCCAGGCCAAACCATTGACACGGCCGACTTGAGCTTCTTCTTCTGCCATACCATAGTCAAATTTATGCGGACCCAGGTAGTCAGGAAGATTGGCAGCATTTACTTCAATCTGAAGGTTTTTAGCTTTCTTGCTGACGGCTTCTTTCACCACTTTACGTGCAATTTTCGACACTTCACGCTCAAGGTTACGCACACCGGCTTCACGCGTATAGCAGCGTACAATGTCACGAATTGCTTCTTCATGCACGGTAAGTTCTTTGGCACGTAGACCATTGTTTTTAATGGCTTTAGGCACCAGGTAACGGTCTGCGATGTTAACTTTCTCTTCTTCGGTATAACCCGGAAGACGAATCACTTCCATACGGTCCAAGAGGGCCTCAGGAATATTCATGCTGTTCGCGGTACAGATAAACATCACTTCAGACAGGTCCAGATCTAGATCAAGATAGTGATCATTGAACTTGTTGTTTTGTGATGGATCAAGTACTTCAAGCATCGCAGATGCTGGATCACCACGGTAATCCTGAGCCATCTTGTCGATCTCGTCGAGCAGGAATAACGGGTTTTTAACCCCAACTTTGGTTAGTGATTGTACGATTTTACCTGGCATCGCACCGATATAAGTACGGCGGTGACCGCGAATCTCAGCTTCATCACGTACACCACCTAAGGCCATACGCACAAACTCACGACCGGTTGCTTTGGCAATCGATTCACCCAGTGAAGTTTTACCGACCCCAGGAGGACCAACCAGACACAGAATCGGGCCACGCAGTTTTTTCACACGGGATTGAACTGCCAGATATTCCACAATACGGTCTTTGACATCATCCAGACCATAGTGATCGGCATCCAGAATTTCCTGCGCTTTGTTCAGGTTAATGCTGACTTTGCTGGCTTTGTTCCACGGTGTATCGAGAATGACTTCCAGGTAGTTACGCACCACAGCCGCTTCACTGGATGCCGGCTGCATGGCTTTGAGTTTGCGGAACTCAGCTTCGGCTTTTTTACGGACATGTTCAGGCAGGTCAGCTTCGGCCAGACGCTTTTCAATTTCCGCAACATCATCTTCTGCACCGCCATTCATATCGGAAAGCTCGCGCTGAATGACCTTCATTTTTTCATTCAGGAAATATTCGCGCTGGTTCTTTTCCATTTGGCGTTTAACCGAGTCATGCAGGGTTTGCTCAATCTGCTGTTCTTCAGATTGCTGCAATAAATAAGTCATCAGCTCGGTTAAGTGTGCTTCGAATTCATCGTGTTCCAGAAATTTCTGTTTTACTTCGATATTTAAGGGTACACGTGTCGCAACAAAAAATAGCAGCTGGAGCAAATCTTCGATTTTATTGGCAGCCGCGATCAGCTCGCGGGCATTGCGCAGTTTAGCTTCGGCATATTGAGCAAAGAGCGCACGCAGTTCCTGCAGACGAAGCGCTTGAGTATCTTCATCTACAGTGACGCTCATTGGACTCAGTTCATGCTCTGCAGTCAAATACTCATTTTCATCAATGATGGTTTTGAGCTTGGCACGATACAGGCCTTCAATCAGGACTTTAATACAGTTTTCATCATTTTCGTGATTCACAACTTGCACAATCTTCGCGACAGTACCGTATTGATATAAGTTGTCGTGATCAATTTCTTCTGTAAGCGAATCTTTTTGCGCAACTACAAATACTAGATTGTCACTGTTACGAGCCACATCAACTGCATTGATCGATTTTTCACGACCGACAAATAGCGCAATTTGCATATGTGGATAAACTACCACGTCACGTAGCGCCAAAAGTGGTAATACACTTGGAACCTGAGGCTCTAAGGTTTCTTGATTCATAATAATTTCAGACATGGGCACTCCTAATGAGTGACAACGGTGTTGCCATGTTTTTAATAGTGATGGGTAATTTAAAAATTACAAGGGTAAACAGGATTAAATTGTATGAAAAATGACTAATTATGTGATTTTAAAGCCTTTAACTCATTGGAAATACATTATTTAACGTTTAAAGCGTCGTAAAAGGGAGGGCGTGATTAAGGCATCAAGCGGCTGATCCCATGCTTCACGTTGCAAAGGCTGATGAATCAGCTGGAAATCATGCGCCAGACCGAGCCGAAAAGGATGACGAGGAGCAGATGCCAAAGTACGGTCATAATATCCGCCGCCCATTCCAATACGAGTTCCTACGGTATCGCAGGCCAGAAGTGGCATGATCAGTAGCTCCAGTTTTGAAACATGCAGACCACGTGTTGCGACCGGTTCACGCATTCCCAGACGATGATGGGCAAAGCGCTTATTGCGATATTGATACTTACTGATCTCGACCCAGACCAATTGCTGGTTCATATTACAAATAACTGGCAGATAGACCTGTTTAGCCATTTTAAAGCAGTATTCAATCAGCGCTTGGGTATGAATTTCCCCAAAGGCATGTAAATAAAGCCCGACAGACTTGCTGGTATGAAATTCGGGTAAGGTGCGGAGTATATTGAGAACGCGCTGCTGTGCCTGTTTTTGCCGGAAGGAAGAAAGTTGACGGCGTTGTTTACGGAGCTG
The DNA here is from genome assembly GCF_013343215.1 of Acinetobacter sp. 10FS3-1. Lineage (NCBI taxonomy): Bacteria > Pseudomonadati > Pseudomonadota > Gammaproteobacteria > Moraxellales > Moraxellaceae > Acinetobacter > Acinetobacter sp. 10FS3-1. The sequence continues at coordinate 1,970,280 of NZ_CP039143.1, read as the reverse complement.
TTTTCGAAGTTCAAATAGATTCATCGTCGTCATAAGCATAGGGTCTTTAAAATTCGCGATCAGCTTGAGAAGGGCAGCAAAGCTTCGCTATACCGAAGATAAAGAAGCCCTATATATTATAGACATATGGATAGTATTTTAAGAAAGCTTTAAACAACTAAAGCCTTGAGAATGAAATGAATCTATTGATAGTTTTAAGTCGGGCATGAAAACAGAGTTTTTGAGGCAGATCCGATCAATACAAAAAAATTAAAAATGTAATTGAAATTTAAAAAGATAAAAAAATGAAATGTATGAAAAATAGTCAAGCACTCCGAAGATGCCGCTGCATGTCATTACCCTTGAACCCTAAAGTTCAAGGTGGACGAGACGCATACTTGCTAGGTTTCCCATACCGGATGGGCATACACTCTAAATATGCAGAACTCAATCCTAAGATTTAAATATCGGCTCAGGGGAATTTGACCGGCTGGCGAACATCTCAGAGTTAAGACTCAGTATAAACTATAATAGGGATGAGGCAACTCTATGCTGTTCCTCAACTGTAAACATGCGGATTGAATGCTTGAACTTTAAACAAAAACTTAATTTATTCAGAGAGTTCTTCTACTTCTTCTAAAATAGTTTGTAACAAACGTTCGCAATGCGCATATTGCTGCAAGGACTTGTTCATGGTCAGAACTTCCTGCATCAATTCCAGTGCCACCATAATAATCAGCTTGCTCGGCTCCATGCGGGGCGCTTTGCGACGAAACTCATCATATTTTTCATTGAGTAACTGGGCGGCTCGCTCCAGATCCTCACGTTTATCCGCGGTGGAGGCCAGACGGAAGCTATGTCCCAGTACTCTTAAGTCGATAGCGATTTGCTCACTCATGATGATGCTTCCTCGGTCACTTCAGTCGGATGGGCCAGTTGCTGGATTTCCTGTGCATTCTGGTCTTGTGCAGTTCCCAAAATGGCCAGACGCTGAATAATGACTTCCACTTTCGCCTTTGCACTTTCATTTTTCTGGGTCAGACGCTCAGCTTCCTGATTCAGGCGCTGAATTTCCTGTTGGGCATGACGCTGATCAAGTAATAACTTTTCTTTTACTGCACGTAATTCATTGCGCTCTGCCAGAATTTCCTGAAAACGGTTTTTCAGATCGGTACAGCTTTTCTCCAGACGGCTATAACGATCCGCCAGCGCAGTGGCATCCTGATTTAACTGCTGGAACTGTCCACGTGTTTCAGAGAGCTTTTGGGTTAGACCTTCAATTTCTTGTTGTTTTTGTGTAATAACGCTATTTTTCTGTTCGATTTGATTTTGATATCGCGCATTAGAAGTCTCTTGCTCCTCGCGCAAACTGGTATTCTCATGTTCAAGATGGGCAAGTCGCGTTTTTAAAACGCCAATATGCCCTTGTAGACGCTGTAATTCTTCTAACATATCGAGGTCGCACAGTGTTGCAAACAAAGGTAATATATAAGCAGTATAGAGATTGGATAAACGAATGCAAGACGATATTTCAGGTTGGACGGAATGGTACCGCAATTTTTCTTCAATTGAAGAAATTTCTAGTCCAAGTGAGTTACATGGTCTGTTGACTGGCATTGTTTGCGTGACTCAGGCACCGACCAATGTAGAGTGGTTGCAGATTTTGGAAACGCTGGATGTCCCCGAGCTGAACCCTGAAGCATTAGAGTTATTAACCGGCGAAGCTGAAGATGTGTTTCATGCCCTGTCAGAAGATGAACTGGATTATCTGCCTTTATTGCCCGATGATGAGCACAGTCTGGCTGAGCGCGTTCAGGCACTGGCTGACTGGTGTGCCGGGGTAGTGCTGGGCTTTGGACTGGCTTCAGGACATATCCGTAATGATGAAATGGAACTGATTGAACATTTGCAGGGTGTGGCAGCAGTTGAATTCGAAGATTCTGATAATGATGCCGAAGGTGAAGAAAGCTACCAGGAACTCTACGAGTTTGTGCGTTTAATTCCGGTCAGCCTGTCCTTAGGGCGCAAGAAAGTTGCTGTGGAAGAAACCCCACTGTTGCAGAAATTTACTCAAAAAGTTCAACCCAAAGCGACGACTACAGAAGCACAATCTGTGGTCGAGATTTTCTCGCCTCAACGCCCGAGTTAATTCCACCAGCTTATAACTTGTCTTGAAAACAGGCAGATGTTTTGCTGGTATTTTTCGTTACTGACAGCAAACAGAACTGCGCTGCTTTCAGGGCAGACGCTTAATCCATATTTTAATCCTCATATAAATGAACAAGAAGTAAGGTCTCATGAAGAAACTGACTCAAGCCGATTTTCAGGAACGTCGTGACATCCTCGCGGGTGAAATAGGTCTGCGTAGTATTGCCATTATTGCCACCAGCCCGGTGGCCATGCGTAACCGCGATGCAGATTATAAATACCGAGCAGACAGCAGTTTTTTCTATTTAACCGGTTTTGCCGAACCTGAAGCAGTTGCAGTCATTGAAACCTTTGATACCGCAGAGGAAGGTTATACCTATAGCCTGTTCTGCCGTGAGCGGAACCGTGAAATGGAAATCTGGAATGGTTATCGGGCTGGTATTGATGGCGCTATTGAAGAGTATAAAGCAGATGAAGCCTATGCAATTGATCTGCTAGATGAAGAAATCTTACTTAAGCTGCAGAACAAGGATAAGCTTTTTTACCGGATTGGGCACAATGCAGACTTTGATGCGCGTGTGGCCAGATGGATCGCAGCTGCCAATGGTGAAAGCCGCCGCGGGACTTCGGCACCAGCGCAGGTCATTCAGCTGGATCGCATTGTGGATGAAATGCGCCTGCATAAAGATCAAAAAGAAATTGAACTGATGCAGATTGCATCTGATATTTCAGCCCAAGCTCATACTCAAGCCATGAAAATGGTGCATCCGGGCATGATGGAATATGCTCTGGAAGCCGAGCTGAATTATATTTTTGGTAAGAATGGTTGTGTGCCTTCTTATAACAGTATTGTGGGTGGAGGCGACAATGCCTGTATCCTGCATTATGTAGAAAATGACAAACCGCTAAAAGCGGGTGATTTGGTCCTGATCGATGCGGCGTGTGAATATGAATTTTATGCCTCGGATATTACCCGTACTTTCCCGGTAAGTGGCACATTTAGCCCTGAACAAAAAGCGCTTTATAATATTGTACTTGATGCGCAAATTGCCGCAATTAACGCGGTTCAGATCGGTAATTCTTATAAACAGCCACATCATGTCGCAGTACGTATTCTAGTTCAAGGGCTGCTTGATCTTGGCATTATGCAAGGTGATATTGACGATATTATTGAAAAAGAAGCCTATCGCCAGTTCTATATGCATGGTACCGGACACTGGTTGGGCATGGATGTTCATGATGTGGGTAGCTATAAGCTAGAGGGTGACTGGCGTAACTATGAAGAGGGAATGGTCGTGACCATTGAGCCAGGTCTTTACATCGCACCTGATGATGAAACAGTTGACCCGAAATGGCGGGGTATCGGTATTCGTATTGAAGACGATATTGTAGTGACTAAACATGGTCCGCTGAACTTAACCTGCAAAGTAGTGAAAACAGTGGAAGAAATTGAAGCACTGATGGCTAAAGCACGCACTGTATAAATCTATTTAAAACAGCCAGTCAGATGACTGGCTGTTTTATTTCAGTCCCTATTTTATCTGACAAGAATGCTGAAAATATTGTAGAGAAGCCCAAATACTGGCCTGAATTCGGAGCTTTAAGACGCTGGACCAGTGATTGATGACCATCTGGTTGTAATCCTTCCACCTTAGTCTCTTTTAATATCAGCACGCTGAGGTTTCATTCAAAGCTCCTGTGTAGGAGTCATATTGGCTTTTTATTCAGGACGTGGATGACAAGATCATATAAACATGCAGGCCCCCAACACCAGGACATGAGCTGAATTTAAGAAGCGGGATACCTACATTTGAAGGCATGGCTGAAATGGTCGAGCAGGGGGCAGTATCGATATCTTGCCCGACATTACTGCCAATCGTTATCAGAGCAGATGTCAGTATAGAACGCTTGTTTTGGTGGATAACTGGGCAAAACCTAAGCTGTGTCTTGGCTATCTGGCGTGACAAACCTTCAGCCCAGCCATGAAAAATATGTCAAATCCTCTAAAAAAATAAGCGACATGGTCACTGGTAAAATAATTTTTTAGAGAGAAAGGTTCTTTTAATTTTATTTTGTTAAAAGAGATCCCTACTTTACTCACTCATTTAAAGCCTCACTGAGAATAAGAAAAATTTCAACTTACGTTTATCTTGTATAAGCAAAACAAAACCAACCCGGTTAAAAAATAAACTTTATAAGATGACAGTACTTCAACACAGCTTCGGCCTTTTTAGCATCAATACAACATATTAAATAGAGCTTAGTTTTCATAATTTCTCTGATCCCTGAGTAAATTTAAACAAGAGTAGGAGACAACAAATGAGACTAAATACGATCGACTGGATTGCTTATGCTTTGGCAATTATTGGTGGAATCAACTGGGGTTTGGTGGGTGCATTTAATTTCGATTTAGTTGCTGCAATCTTTGGTGAAATGAGCACCCTGTCTCGAATTATTTATGTTCTGGTGGGTTTGTCAGCCTTATATTTAATTTATACAGGAACGAAATTAGGCAGAACCATACATCACCATCCGGATACTCACTCGAGAGTAGTGCGTTAATCCGTTAATGCGCTGAATGGCAGAAAGAGATCATTGATATCTGAGTGAGATGGAACTTGAAGCTATTAAATCTTAATAAGTGAAAACGGAGCTCAGGTTCCGTTTTTATGATGGATTAAAAAATCTCTCTCATTCTTTCCGTGGATATAAAGATGATATTTCATCATTTTAAGCGCTGTTTTTAAACACTTTCAGCCAAAGAAAAACTAAAAGAAATTAACAGCATGAAAAATAAGAGAAGAAAAACCCCGGCATCCTGCCGGGGTTTTTCTTCTGGATTTGTTCGGTATAACTCCTGTCGTACCAGACTGTCCTTGTGCTTATCTCTTGTTATTCTTATAGGGAACGTCCTATTCCTGATGAGTTCATCATAGAAGGTCTTCTATATGCTGGATAGCAGTAAAGGACCGCAACTGATGTACGCCGGAGATTACAAAATTGAATAAAGTTTTTTGAAGAGGAATAAGAATTACCATGCTTTCTCCTGACTTTACTCAAGCTGGAATAGATAATTTCTAGAATTTGCTCTTGTTTTAATGGGTGGAGAATATCGTTCATGATTTGCAGGGTAGTGGGGTTCGCTACGAGATCTAGTTCTTTATCAAAACTAGGTGCTATATGTTTTGCATAAGCAAAACTCGATCAACCAAAGGACAGATGCAAAACTGGTTTTTAAGCATTATTTTAAAGTTTCCACATTTTAAAGCTTGCCATGAATTCACTCTCAGAACCCCCCTGCATGCTGTCCCTTCATCAAGGAAGCCAGCACCTTCAAGAAGTACTGGGTAGGCAAAACCTAATTTATTATAAAAAAGGAAATTTTTGAGCTAATATAAAATCTATCATGATTATAAGTATCTGTTATGTAGATACGATATTGAAAGGATTAGAGCATGCAACAAGAAGTCATCATTGTCGGTGGTGGTATGGTCGGCTTAAGCCTCGCACTGATGTTGGCGAAAACCAATATTGCAGTCAAACTCTTGGAAGCGATCAAATATCCGGATTATGATGATGTAAGTCTTGCTCCCTATCACTCCGGTTTTGATGCCCGTAACAGTGCCTTGTCGCGCCGTAGTGTGCAGATTTATCAGGAGTTGGGACTTTGGGATGCTTTACAGGAACATGCCACTCCAATTCTTGAAGTCAATATTACCGAACAGGGCAGCTTTGGTAAGGCACGGTTGGTTGCAGAACAGGAAAAAGTAGAAAGCTTTGGTCAGGTGATTGAAAATGCCTGGCTCGGCCGGGTACTCCTTGCTGAAGTTAAAAAAAATCCACTGATTGAACTGATTGATGGTGTTCAGGTTACATCACTGACCCAAGATGCCGACTTTGCTTATATTGAAGCGCAGCGCGGTGAATCTGTACTGAGCTTGCAATCCAAACTGCTCATTGCAGCAGACGGACGGGATTCTTTCTGCCGTAAAGCTCTCGGGGTCGGTGCATCCGAACATGATTATGATCAGGTTGCGATTGTAACGACTGTACAAACTTCTAAACCGCATCATCAGGTGGGTTTTGAGCGTTTTAGCCATTTAGGGCCATTGGCCTTATTGCCACTACCGGGCGAATATCGCCGCTCTGTGGTCTGGCCTGTAAAAAAGGGTACAGAAGGAGAATGGCTGGGTGAGGAAAATGATCAGCACTTCCTGAATGCCTTGCAGCAAACCTATGGTGACCGGGCAGGTAAATTCCAGAAAACCGGTAAACGTTTTAGCTTTCCCTTATCTCAAGTTCTGGCAGAAAAGCAGGCCATTGGCCGTGTGGTGTTAATGGGAAATGCGGCACATACCATCCATCCGGTTGCCGGGCAGGGTTTTAACCTGTGTATGCGCGATGCCTATGTACTGCTGCGCTATCTCAAAGAACAGCAGGCACAAGGGGCAGACTTGGGCAATGCAGCGGTGTTGCAGGATTATGAAAAATCCCGTCTGAATGATCAGCAGCGTGTGATTAAGTTCTGTGACTCTGTGGTGCGTGGCTTTAGTAACCAGAATCCATTTTTAAAGCTGGTCCGTAATACCGGACTCATTGCTTTTGATACTATTCCAGGCATCAAGCCACTCGTTGCAAATTATGCCATGGGGTTAAAAGCATGAGCTTAAATCAAACTAACGAAATATTAGACGTTGTCATTATTGGTGGTGGATTGGTAGGTGGGCTCACTGCGCTATTGCTGGCCCAAGGCGGTATACAGGCCACTGTGCTTGATGTTGCACCTATCCTGGATGAAGCCAAAACTTTAAGTGTGGCCAATCCGCGTGTTCTGGCTCTAAGTCAGGCAACCATTCACCTATTAAAAACGGTGGGTGTCTGGGAAAATCTGGCACGGCAGCAGCCTTATACCGGCATGCAGGTCTGGAATAAAAATGGTTATGGCGAAATTAATTTTGGTCATCCTGCAGAAAAAACACCATCGGTAGAGCAGGCTTTAGGCTCGATGGTGGAACCAAGCATTCTGAATCTGGCCATTCAGCAAAAGATACTGCAGGATGTGCAGGACTATCGCACGCAGGTCAAAGTTAGCCGGATCGAACGTGGTGTTGGCGTTTGGTTGATTCATCTGGCGGATGGGACTCAGCTAAAAACCAAATTGGTGATCGGTGCAGATGGCGCGAATTCCTTTGTGCGGGAACAGGCCTTTATCGATCTGGATGTACTGGATTATAAACAGGCGGGGATTAGCTGTGCGATTAAAACGGCTCAGCCACATCAGCATGTGGCCCGCCAGATTTTCCTCGAAACCGGCCCATTGGCCTATTTGCCGATGGCCAGCCTGAAAGCTGAGGAACAGGGGCACTGGCAATCGATTGTCTGGACATTGCCGGACGATTATGCCGATGAATATGCTGCACTATCAGATGCCGAGTTTAAGCAGCTTCTGACGCGTGAAAGTTATTATATGCTGGGTGAAGTGCTGGAAGCGACACCGCGTGCCAAATTCCCACTCAAGGCGCGTGCTGCACAGCAGTATGTACAGGATGGATTGGCGCTAATTGGGGATGCGGCGCATGTGATTCATCCGCTGGCGGGACAAGGGGTAAATATTGGCTGTCTGGATGCAGCAGTGCTATGTGATGTGTTGTTGCATGATAGAGCACGTGGCGTTTGGGCACATGAGCAGACCTTGAAGCGTTACGAACATCGCCGTAAGGGACAAAATGATGCGATGATGCATAGCATGTCTTTAATTGGCTGGATGGAAACCGCCCAGCTCTTTCCGGTGGTGTGGGCACGTAATTTTGCTCTGAAACAGGTGGAACAGCTGCCCCTGTTAAAAGATGCGTTTATGGCTCAGGCCAATGGTTTGAGTTTGCTGAAAGCTACCCGTTACTCCGCCTAGATCGTGAATGTAAATTTTTTAAACAAACACTCATAAAGAGTAACTATTTTGTTTAAAAAAAATACGATTTTTTAATAGGAAGTACTAGGCGAAACCCACAGAGATTGCTAAATTTCAGGTAATTTCAAACCGAGCTTGAAATGCCCAAAACCAGCAGTCATTTGTGGGGAGACTAAAATGACAGATATAAATGATTATGATGATGTAGAAGATCCTGTTGTCGACGATGAAGAAGCACAGGCAGCTGAAAAAGGTGCAGTCAGCAGCGATGAAGCTGTAAATGATAGTGATGTGGTCGAAGCGGAAACTCTGACGATTACTGCCAAACAAAAGCAGCGTCAGGCTCTGGAAGATGAAATAGCGGCTTTCCTGGCCAAAGGTGGTCGTATTACTGAAGTTCCAGCGGATGAATCCGTTGCCAGAGAATAATAGCTGCCAGGTTTAAGCCCAAAAAAAACACCACCTTGCTTGTGGTGTTTTTTTTGAAGAATGCATTAGCCATTTGCAGCGGTCAGTTCCAATGCACGCTGATAGGCGATTTTTTTCTTGATGCCAGTGAGATCAGCAGCCAGTTGGGAGGCGGCTTTGACCGAGAGATCCTGTAATAAGCGCAGTAAAAGTTTGTCCAGTTTTTCCTGATCCAGATCTTTTTCTACCGTTGCACCACCGACCACCAGCACAATTTCACCTTTTTGCTGATTATGATCCTGAGCAATAAATTCCACCAGTTCAGCCAAGGTCATTTTTTTGATGGTTTCAAAAGTCTTTGTAATTTCACGGGCAAAGCCGACAGGGCGCTCTGCACCAAAAACCTGAGCCAAATCTTTGACACATTCCAGAATCCGATGCGGCGCTTCGTAAAAAATCAGGGTCTGGCTTTCATCTTTGAGTTTTTCCAGAGTTAACAGACGCTGGCTTTGTTTTGAAGGCAAAAAGCCTTCAAAGCTAAAACGGTCACTAGGCAGACCTGCAGCACTTAGGGCGGCAATTGCTGCACAGGCACCCGGTACCGGAACCACCCGGATATTGTGCTCTTGTGCTGCACGGACAAACTTGAAGCCTGGGTCACTGATCAGGGGAGTACCGGCATCACTGATCAGTGCCATATCTTCACCCATGAGCAGCCGTGCAATCAGCTGTTCAATCTTGTTGCTTTCGTTGTGTTCATGGCAGGCCGTCAGCGGTGTTTGAATATTAAAATGTTTAAGTAATTGTGCAGAAGTTCGTGTATCCTCAGCGGCAATAAGACTCACCGATTTTAAAACTTGAATTGCACGATAACTAATATCATCTAAGTGCCCGATTGGAGTCGCAACAACAAATAACTGAGCACTCATAGGTTTCTCCATGTGGAATAAAATGAATAATAAAAAATGGAAGATTAAAAATAAAATATTGTGCTTAAGCCTGCTGCTCTGCTGTAGCAGTGTACAGGCGGAAGTGCTGATCATTCTACCTGAATCTGGCCCTTTGGCGCGAGCTGCATCCAGTATCAAACAGGGTTTTCTAAGTGCCTATCAGGTTTCCGGGCAGAAAGTCCCGCTAAGATGGGTTAATTCTGACCAGAAGAAAATCCCCCAACTATTGAAACAGCATGTCAATAAAAAGACCCAGCTGGTGATTGGCCCACTGGCCCGTCAGGATGTTGAGCAATTGATTCAAAGCAGGCCCGGAATTCGCACCTTAAGCTTAAATGAAGCGACGTCAAAGACCGCCAAGGTCTGGCAATTCAGTCTGTCGAAAAGAGATGATGCAGCTGCCTTAAAACAGCAAATCTCTCAAGACGGTATCCAGCAGCTTCTGGTGCTACGCCAGCCAGGACATGAAACGGAACATGAGCTTGTACTGATGTCACTGCTGAGCCAGAGCAATTTACAATTACATCTGGTTGAGAAACCGCCCTTTTTCTTGAAACATAAACAAGGCATATTATTACTTGGTAATGCAGACTGGCTGGCTACTTTACAGGGCTTGGGACATAAACGTATCTATACGGTCGCCCATGCAATTAATGAGCAGTATTCACCGCCACGGGGCATCAAGTTTTGTGATGTGCCCGTACTTTATTTTGGTCACTGGCCCGACGTTCATCAGGCCTATCATCAGAATCCGGTAGATATGTCCTATCAGCGGCTGATTGCCTTTGGGGGCGATGCTTGGCAAATTGCCCAATATTATCTTGCCAATAAAAAACTGAAACAGATTGAGTTTTATGGCCGCACCGGTCTGATTCAGCTATCCGAGCAGGGTGTACAGCGTACACCCTCCTGTTTTCAGCAAACTGCCCATGGCTTGAAGGTATTGTGAAGGATGAGCAGACAAAAACAGTTGGGGCTATGGGCCGAACAGCAGGCGGCCCACCTGATGGAGGAGCAGGGTTTTCAGTTATTGGCCCAGAACTATCATAGTCGTTATGGTGAACTGGATCTGGTGATGCAGCGTGGGCTAGAGCTGGTTTTTGTAGAGGTAAAGGCTCGGGCCAGAACCCGTTATGCCCCAGCGATTGAATCTATTTCTTACACAAAGCAAAGAAAAATCTTACAGACAGCCTTATGTTTTATTCAGCAATCTCCACAATTTATTCATCATGATTATCGTTTCGATGTAATTTGTTTTGATTTTAATCAGTATTTTGCAAAAACCATACAGCATGACTTTTCACTATACCCGTATGATTTGCAATGGATTGAAAATGCTTTTACTTTTGATCAAGAGTTTATTAATCTTTGAACAAAATAAGTCCAGATATGCTTATATTTACTGCAGGAACAGGCTAAAGTCCCCTATAGTGGAATTTATCTGAACTTAAGAACAGACGATTAAATTAAGATAAAGACTGTAAAAAATTGAAGGAGTCTTGCTGAGTGGTTAAGCGTATTGCAATAACAATGCTGTGTGTCGCAAGTTTATCGGGTTGTGCCAGCTTTATTTCCAGTGGTACAGGTACGGCTCCTGTAGGTACCGAAAGTGGTGTACGAACGTTGGGACAGGTGTTTATTGATTCTTCTATTGTGCGTACTGCAAAAATTAATCTTTATAAACTGGATTCGCGTTTTAAACAGGCGCGGGTCAATATTGAAAGTTTCCATGGCAATGTGCTGTTGACGGGGCAGGTGCCAGATGCGCATCTTAAGCAGCTGGCAGAAGATAATGTCAAGTCGATGAGCGATGTGAAAGCCGTCCATAACTTTATTACAGTAGGTAATCAGATCAGCTATAACACCATCATGCAGGATACGGCAGTGACCGCCAATACCCGTGGCCTGATTATGAAAGCACCGGTGGTGTCAGACAGTAAGCTGCATATCCATACCGAAGATGGCGTATTGTATGTGATGGGGCGCTTAAACAATGCGGAAATTAATGACCTGAATCAGGTGCTGCAACAGGTAGGCAATGTCACAAAAATTGTCACTTTGATTGATAATATCGAACAGAGTTCAACGCTAAACGGGCAGGATTTTGCGGCACCGGCTTCCTATGCGCAACCTGGCTTGGAACAGACACCAGTTGCCATTGATCCAGATGCGATTGAGCCAACCGATGCTCCATAAGGTTGAGCATTTAAGAACGCAACTGTCAAATCAGTTACTTGAAGTCCAGCAACGCTATAAAGATTTGCGAGTATATGATGTTGGCAGTTATGCGTTGAATCGTTTAACCCCCCGACAGGGTTATAGTTTTGAACACCAGCTGGCTTATGGACTGAAAGCTCGGCAGCGCTTTGACTTGTTCCGCAGTCATCAGCCTTTATCTCATCGGCCACTGATTGTATTTGTACATGGCGGTGCATGGCTGCATGGGGACAAAAAGGATTATCGCTTCATTGGCGAAGCTTTTGCCAAAGAAGGCTATGATGTCGTCGTTATGAATTATCATCTGGCGCCTGAACATATTTTCCCGATGTATATTAATGACCTGCATTTATTGCTTAATCATTTACAGCAGGCAGAAACGCAGTTAAACATTTCTACAGAAAATCTGGTCTTGATGGGGCATTCTGCCGGGGCATTTAATGTAATGTCGGCTTTATATCATCCACAAAAGGCAATGATTCAGCGCGAGAATATCCGAGCTATTATTGGACTAGCCGGGCCTTACCATTTCGATTATAAAAATGACCCGATCTGTGCCGATGCCTTTGATCAGTCGATTCCCTATCAGCAGGTGATGCCTTATTATTTTGTAGAAAACAGCTCGACCAGGCATTATCTGTTTATGGCGGAAAGAGACACTATTGTTGGCCATTTCAATAGTCAGGACTTGGATCAGGTCCTGAAAGATCATGGTAATCATTGTGAATTGGTGACAATTCCAAAGCTTGGACATATTACCCTGATTGGTTCATTGTCCAGTTTGTTTAGCCGCTTCTTTGAAACCAAGCCGCGTGTAATGTGGGCGCTTGAGGATGCTTTTAGATAAAGAGCTATCTGTGTAATTCAAACGCTTAGCAATAAAAAGCCCGGTTTAAACCGGGCTTTTTGATTAAATCTTTTAGAGCCAGGCCCGGGTGTCATCAGCCACCGGGAGACCTTGGGTCACATGCATGATCATGGCGTGGGCAATACTGCCTTTAAATGGAATCTCGGGCAGCTGGTCAAATTTGAAAAATTGCGCATCACTGATTTCCTCTTCCTGCAACTGTAACTCACCTCCCGCATATTCTGCTTTAAAGGCAATCATCAGGTTGCTGGGGAAAGGCCAGGGTTGGCTGGCCAGATACTGGATGTTCGTCAGTTCCAAGCCTACTTCTTCAAAAGTTTCACGACGGACTGCTTCTTCAAGGGTTTCTCCGACCTCTACAAAGCCAGCAATCAGGCCATACATCTGACTGTTCTTGTTGCGTGCATTTTTGGCCAGCAGTATTTCATTCTCACCTCGGGTAATAACCGTAATGACACAAGGCTGAACCCGGGGGTATTGACGATAATGACAAGTAGGACAGACCATGGCATGTTCTGTGGTATGAGCTTCAGTCGCTGTGCCGCAGTGACTGCAGAATTTGTGGTTACGGCGCCACTCCAGTAATTGCACGGCGCGGCTGGCCTGTTCAAATTGCTGGGCATTCCAGAATTGTAACAGCTGACGGATGGGCACCAGTTGCAGGCCGTCAGGGATCGGCTCTTGCGGAAGCAGGTCACGGGCAATTACCTGAGCATCCGTGTTCAGTAGCAAGTCACCTGCGAGTGCTTCAACTCGCGGAAGTTGAAAGTGTTGATCGACCAGCAACTGTTGCTGCTGGAAAATATAAGCCAGTGATAATTTAGACATTAGGCAACGCTTTTCAGTTTTTCACTACTGTCTAATGCTATCTTAAACATGGACTGTAATACAGGCTGTTTATTCTTTAAGTTATTAATCATCATATCCGCGCTTGCCAGTGCATCCAGTGCGTGATGCACTTCCTCTGGACTGAGAGCCGTTGACAGTTCAAAGCGCTTCTTGATAAAGGCCGCTGTGGTCACAAAGGCTGTACGGACCTGTTCAGCATTCAGGAACATCATCGCCCCGCCAATTTCAATCAACTGTGCTGGTACAGCTTCGAGTGCGGCCAGATCCTGCTCTTGCAGATAATTGCTCAGAGTCTGGCTAGACAGTTCGATGATTGCCTGGGTTTCATTCAATAGGGCGGTATGAGCTTCATCCAGACGGTCGAGTGAAACATTCATATTATTCACCCGCAGCTGTAGACGGCTCGAAGTATGATGACGTTCCAGCACTCCAATCGAGTTCATGGCTGACAGAATGACATTCATCAGTTGCTGGGCAAAGTTTTCATCTTTGAGAATATCCGCCTGACTCAATGACGCGGCTTGCTGGGTCAGGTCATTGTAGGCTTCATTCAGGTTCAGTACCTTGAAAATATTGGCCAGATTATTCAACTGAAGCTGAAGTTCCTGCGTTTTTTCAGGACTCATGTTCTGATAGTTGTATTCGATCTCATTACGAATTTGCGCCATTTCTGTGGTCACCAGTTCACTGATCGTCTGCATGGTTTCAAAGTCAGGTCCATAAAGATGACGGCTGAATACCTGCAATTGCGTATCAGTGAGCAGCTCATCGCCAATGTTGAGCTGGTTACGGATATGTTGTGAGATAGGATCTTCCTGACTGATGCAAAGGCTAATTACATTGGCCAGATCGCTCATGGAGGCCTTAAAGCTTTGCGGTGTATTAAAGTACTGCGCCATATTGCGTTCGATGCTGATCAGGGTGCGCAAACGCGGTTCATTAATCAGCAAGTGCTCAATATTGTTAAACGCTACATGGACCAGATGCCAGTATTGCTTACTCGGATGATTGACGGCCAGACCTGCCAGATAGGTACCGACCAGCTTGATTGCCTGCAAATCCATCTCGCTTTCTTCCTGTTTTAGCAGCTTGTTTAGAGACAGCTTGTACAGGCGTTGTACATAGTTGGATTTTTCCAGACCTGGCGCTTGCGGTAACTGGAAGTCCGGGGTAATCAGATCCAGTAGAGGTTCAATATGCTGACCTTCGGTAGTTAGCGGTTTGCCCAGCGCAATTTCCAGACGGTTCAGGGTATCCAGCAGGAACTGTGGAATCTTCACTTCACGCAGACAGATAAATTCGATATAGCGTTTCAGCATGGTGGTGCCTTCACTCAACGCGATCACGTCCTGAGTATTTACCTGGGCCGGATTTTCTATAATCTTGCGCATAAGTTCTGCTGAATATTGAGCAATTTTTGCCAGACTTTGCATATCAATCAGAGCCAGAACCTGCGCACACTGTTCAAACTGATTTAATGCATCATCAATACCAAAAGGTAAGGCCTGATCTTCTACCAAGGTGCTTACTGCTGATTCGACTAACTTGATCGAGTTATCAACCTCATTTTTTATTATCAGTAATGCTGTTGGATCAAAATGTATAGAGGTTTGGTAAGACATGGATCTGCACCTTTCCTGAAGTATTATCTATATATGCGTCCCGTTTTATTGGACGGAACTGTTTGTAATTACTATAACTGAAGAACTGTATTTTTAAAGCGAAATTACTGCTCGAAATCTAGATTTTATTTGGCAAAAAGGCAAGGAGTTCCATGCTTTTCCTGAAATTGTTTGACCCACTTCTCATGTTCTGCAAGTTCTTCATCTGATGGAAGAATCACCGGCAGCTCCATCTCGATCCGGGCGCTGCCAGAACGGTTCCCTTGTTCTTCTGTCTGAGAGAGGGCATCCATATCAAAAGAAACCTGTCCACCGGTCATCGCCAGATAGACATCGGACAGAATTTCCGCATCCAGCAAGGCGCCATGGAAGGTACGGTCGCGTTGTGGAATTTCATAACGGCGTACCAGTGCATCAAGGGAGTTTTTCTGTCCAGGATGCTTGGATTTGGCCATAGCCAGAGTATCGGTAACTTCACATACTTCGGACAACGCAACATGCCCTGCACGCTTGAACTCCATATCTAGGAAGTTCATATCAAAGGTCGCGTTATGTGCAATAATCTCGGCTCCTTGCAGATAGTCAAACAGGACCTGAGAAATCTCTTCAAATAATGGCTTGTCTTGCAGGAATTCATCAGTAATGCCGTGGACATTGACCGAATCGCCGACCGGTTTTTGAGGGTTGGTATAAATATGAATCGAGCTGCCAGTGAGTTTGCGGTTAATCATCTCGATTGCACCAATCTCAATAATCCGGTCACCATCCTGATAGTAAAAACCGGTAGTTTCCGTATCCAGGATTAATTGGCGTGGGCCATGTAACTCTACTGTTGCAGGTGTAATGACAATATGTGGATGCATCTGAACCGGCTGGGCTTCATTCATGGCCTGAGAATGAGAGCTTGGTTCTGGGACTGCCATATCAGTTTCAGTTTCTTCAACCTCAATCGGCTCTTCCGGTTCTTCTTCATCCGTCATCAGGTCCAGACCAAAAGGATCGTCTAGCAGCCAGTCGGGTTCAGATTTTTTTTTATCTTCCGTGGTGGAAGCAGATGAAGCGGACAGTTTGGATTTTTTCAGGGTTTCATCAGCGCCCTGATTGGCCAGCTGGTCGGCCATTTCATTGCCCGCATGACCGGCATGGCCTTTGATCCAGTGCCATTCAATTTCACGTCCCTGGCAGCTTGCATCCAGTTCTTGCCAGAGGTCCGGGTTTTTGACATCTTTCCAGTTTTTCTTTTTCCAGCCGTGAATCCATTCGGTAATGCCTTGTTTGACATAATTGGAGTCGGTATAGATCACCAGTTTTGCATCTTTGGGGCAGAACTTAATTCCTTTGATGGCGGCAGTCAGTTCCATACGGTTATTGGTGGTATGGTCTTCGCCACCACAAATTTTATGTTCCTGCTGTCCGCTAACAATATACGCCCCCCAGCCGCCTAAACCAGGATTGCCACGGCAAGCGCCATCAACATAGAGGGTAATTGTGTGTGACATATATAAATCCGATCAGAAAAGAACATGATGAGCCGATATTGTATAACGCAAATGCAGCGGATTAAGCTACCCGTAGCGGTTTTTTTAATTTCTTGTAACATTTAACGTGAAATCAGGGTAAATTATTGCCTTGTGTCTCCGACATGCTTAACTACAATGGCATATCTTAAAAAATAAATTATACGGATTGTTTGGATTTCTTTATGTATAAACCAACCGCAACTTTGTGGCAGCCTGATTTCCCCATCTTGTTAAAACTTTCTGTACTTGGAACGGCGCTTGCTTCCTTGGGACTGACCGGCTGTTCATCTACACAAAGTGCGACCCAAACAGGTTCCAGTAAAAAAGTCAGTTCGCAATATCTGGATGCCAACGGTCTGGATGGACTTGAAGATCTGCTTTCTGCTACCGATATGCGGGCAGTGGAAGGAGATCGTTTGCAGGTTCTAAAACACGGTGATATCTGGAAGCGCATGACTGTGGGCTTCAAGATGGATTTAACTGTCTGGAACCCGCGTATTGATGCCCAGCGTGGCTGGTTTATTTCCCGTCAGCCTTATCTGGACCGCTTGAGTGCGCGTGCTTCGCGTTATTTATATCATACGGTGAAAGAGGCAGAGCGTCGTGGTATGCCGACTGAACTGGCGTTATTACCGATTATTGAAAGTTCCTATGACCCGGCAGCGACCAGTAGTGCGGCAGCAGCAGGCTTGTGGCAGTTTATTCCAAGTACCGGCCGTATTTATGGTTTAAAACAGACCCCGATGTATGATGGCCGTCGTGACGTTGTAGAATCCACCCGTGCAGCTTATGAGTTTTTGGGGAGCCTGTATAACCAGTTTGGTTCCTGGGAGCTGGCTCTGGCATCTTATAATGCGGGTCCAGGACGTATTCAACAGGCGATTAACCGTAACAAGGCAGCCGGTTTGCCGACTGACTATTGGTCTTTAAAACTGCCGCAGGAAACGATGAACTATGTGCCGCGCTTTCTGGCAGTGGCACAGATTGTAAAAAATCCTAATCAGTATGGCGTGAGTTTACCGCCCATTGCCAACCGTCCTCACTTCCGTGAAGTGAATGTGGGTGCATCCAGTCTGAATGAGATTGCAGCGATTACCGGTTTAAGCCGTGCAGAACTTTATCAGTTAAACCCGGGACATCGGGGTGAACGGATTGATCCACAAAGCCCGCGCCGTATTCTGATCCCGGCTGACCTGAGTCCATCGATTGATGAGAAACTGAAAAAACTCTCTGGCTCTGGCGGTTTATTGGCGAGTGCTCCAAGCTCTGCTGCTAAAACTTCGACCACCACGGTGCTTACGACCCGCACACCTTCTGCTGCAACCACCAGCAAGTCCGGTACAGTATCGGCAACTGCGGGAGTGGTGAGTAAAACGGCAAGCTCTACAGCAACTCAAGTCGCCACGAACTCTGGCAATTCGCTGGCACTTAATACTAAAAAAGTATCCACACCAAAAGGATCGACCGCCTTGGCGGACTTCGCGGCACAAAGTGACTTGCCGATTCCGAGTGCACCACGTATTCCGGTGGCGGTAAGACCCGATACTCCGGTTAAGCCGGTTCAGGTGGAGCCTCCAATTTCTGCGGCAGAACGTGAGAAAATTCAAAGTATGCTAGCTGCAGAGAGTGCGGCACAAACGGTAGAAGAGGTTTTACAGCCTGTAGCGACAACCGCTGAGCGTGATGAGGTGGTTGAGGAGCTAAAAGCCTTGGCACCTGCGGGCACAGAAATTGTTGATCCTTATGATGGCAAAATTAAGCTCACTGCCATTCAGACCAGTCTGTCTGTGGCAGAGCAGCAGGGCAAGGAGCTGACCAAAGGTTTTTCCTATCCTAAACAGGTGGCGGAAAATACCCAAGCCAGTTCAGTTGAAGCCCAGCTGAATCAGGGCAAGAACTATGTCAAGACTGACTCTGAAGTGGTCGTGGTGCCACCGAAAGGCAAACGCAGTACTTATACCGTTGTTGCGGGTGATACTTTGGCGCTGATTGCAGCCAAAAATGGGGTGAGCTGGCGTGATGTTGCCAAGTGGAACCAGATTGATCCGAGTGCAACGCTATATGTAGGAACCACGATTTATCTCTATGATGCCAAGCCGGTACAAGCAGCGCCGAAGGCCAAAGAAAAACCGGACAGCTATGTGGTTCAGGCTAATGACTCCTTAACCAGTGTCGCCAGCCAGTTCGGTTTAAGCCTACAACAATTGGCCGATTTTAATGATCTGGCACCAAGTAGTGGTTTGTTTGTGGGCCAGAAGCTGGCTTTAAAACAAACTGCCACAAAAGCCAAAGCTGAGGACAACAAAAAAGCAGAAACAGTCAAAATTCAGACCAAGTCTTATACGGTAAAACGTGGTGAATATTTGAAACTGATCGCGGATCGTTATGCCTTGTCGAATGGTGAACTGGCAGCATTGACCCTGGGGTTAACAGCGGGCAGCAGCTTATTGGTGGGACAAAAGATCAATGTGCCATTAAATGAAGTGGCAGAGTTGACTACATCGGGCAAAAAAGTCGAGCAGAAGTTTGAAAATGTCAAAGTAGAGCAGACACCGACAGAAAACTATCAGGTCAAGCGCGGTGAAACCCTGTATAGCATTGCCAGTCAAAGCAAGCTCAGCGTATCGGAACTGGCGGCCTTGAACAGTCTGTCTGCCAATAGCGGCTTGCGTATCGGTCAGACCATCAAAATTCCAGCCGCTAGTCGAGTGCCGGAAACTTATACGGTGCAAGCAGGGGACACCTTGACCGGTATCACGGCGAAATACAATCTGTCGATGGACCAGATTGCGGACTTGAATAATATTTCCCGTACGGCCAATCTACGTGTCGGTCAGCGCTTAAAACTGAGCGGCGAAGCTGAACCTGTGCAGGAAACGCAGGTTGAGAGCAGTACGAAGAATGTCAAGTCTGATACGCATGTGGTGAAATCGGGTGAAACCCTCACTTCGATTGCGCGTCAGTATCATTTGCAGCAGAAGTATCTGGCGGATTTAAATGGTCTGAAGAGCAATAGCAGCCTGCGTATCGGCCAGCGTTTAAAAATTGAAGGTCAGTTTCCGGCCGATAAAAAAGTCGAAGAAGCGAAGGTGACAAATAAATCTTCAGCGTCTAAAGCAACGGAATCTTATACCGTGAAATCCGGCGAGTCTCTGAATGCGATTGCCAAGCGTTTGGGCATAAGCGTGAGTGATCTGGCAGGCCTGAACAATCTCGGTCCGCGTGCAGGGCTGCGTGTCGGTCAGACCATTCAGATTCCAAAATTGGTGACTGAATATAAGATCCAGCGTGGAGATACCTTGATTGGTCTGGCTGCGCGTCATGGTCTGGCAACAGACGAACTGGCAGAAATGAATGAAATCAAACCGAATACGCAATTGCGGATTGGCGAGGTAATTAAGGTTCCAAACTGATTTTTGTCTCGTGAGATTGTTTAATCCCAGTCATATCTGGATGGTAGTGACTGCCCCTTGGCTCATCAGTAGCAGTGGGGCAGCAGTCATCACCACCCCGTATATTGCCCTGCATGGCAGTCCTCAATATGCTCACGCTGAATCTATGCCTTATGCCAACCCTAAAGCACCCAAAGGTGGGGTGCTGATCCGGGCTGCGGATGGCAGTTTTGATAATCTGAACAGCATGAATGGCAAGGGGAATGTCACTGAAGGGATTAACTATATTTTTGACAGTTTACTGTCGAAGTCGCTGGATGAGCCTGGCGTATATTATCCCTTGCTGGCGGAGAAAGTCAGTTTCGATCCAGAGCAGACCGCCTATATTATTTTCCATTTAAATCCGAAGGCCAGATTCAGTAATGGTCAGCCCGTCACGGCAAAGGATGTTAAATACAGCTTTGAGCTGTATCAGACCCAATCCAATTTTGGCTTGCAGATGTATCTGGCGGATATTCAACGCATTGAAGTGCTATCTCCCTTAAAAGTCAAAATCAGTTTTAAGTCGCGCCACAATCCGGAAATGGCCATAGGCGTGTCACAAATGCCGATTTATGCACAACAGGAATGGCAGCAGCGTAATTTTAAGGAGATCAGCCTGAAACCGATTCTGGGTTCAGGGCCTTATGTGATTGAACGGATTGAAGCGGGACGACGTATTTCCTATAAGCGCAATCCGCATTATTGGGGCCGGGATTTGCCGGTCAATCGTGGGCGTTATAATTTTGACCGGATTCAATATCGATATTACCGCAGTCCGGAAATTAAATTTGAAGCTTTTAAATCAGGCCAGTTCACCCTCCATGAGGAAACTCAGGTCAGCCGCTGGGTGAAAGATTACCGCTTTCCTGCGGTACGGCAAGGCCGGGTCAAGACCTATCGCCTACACCACCATAATCCGATTCCCACACAAAGCCTGGTGTTGAATACTCGGCGTCAGCCTTTTGCTGATATTTACTTCCGTCAGGCGCTGAGTCTGGCCTATGATTTTGAATGGCTGAACAAAGCCATGTTTCATGGAGAGTATCAGCGTTTAAATAGTTTTTTTAGCAATAGTGAACTCGCATCTGGTGGAAAACCCAGTGCTCAGGAGCTGAAAATTTTACAGCCTGAACTGTCTAAATTGCATCCGGTACAGCGTCAAGCAGTATTGCAAAACTGGCAGTATCCACCCTCGGATGCCTCCGGATTTAACCGCAAAAACCTGCTTCAGGCCCGGAAAATCCTGTTAAAAGCCGGTTATTATTATCAGCAGGGACAGTTGCTAAATGCCCAGGGTAAAACTGTAAAAATCGAGTTTTTATTACATCAGGCCGAGCAGCAGCGTTATCTGATGCCTTATCTCAGGCATTTAAAACGTCTGGGGATTCAGGCTCGAATCCGGATGGTGGAAACTGCACAGTATTATGAGCAGCTAAGAAATTATCAGTTCGATATGATTGTGGATACCATGCCGCAATCGCTGACGCCGGGACAGGAACAAAAGCAGTTGTGGGGTAGCGAGGCTGCAGGCCAGTCCGGCAACTATAATTATGCCGGGATTCGCAATCCGGGGATTGACCGGGTAATTGATCAGGTCATTCAGGCGCAAAGCCGCGAGCAGCTGATAGACCGTACCCGGGCCTTGGATCGTTTGCTGCGGGCGGGTTATTATCACATTCCGACATATGGTAGCCGTGAATACTGGTACGCTTACTGGAATATGTATCAACAACCCAAGATCAAGCCGAAGCTTTCTGCCGGCATTGATTACTGGTGGGTTGATGCTGGCAAGGCCAAACAAATAGCACCCTATTTAAAATATCGCTAAGTTTCTAGTCCCGAGGAGTACCATGAGTACTTATATACTCAAACGTCTGCTACTCATGATTCCAACATTATTCGTCATTTTACTGATCAATTTTGTGGTGATTCAGCTTGCACCGGGTGGTCCTGTAGAACAGGCGATTTATCAGGCGCAGCACGTTAACCCTCTAGGGGCGAATGGCTTGAAATATCAGGGGCAGCAAGGTCTGACGCCTGAAATGCTGGAGCAGATTAAAATTCAATATGGATTTGACCAGCCGCTCTATCTGCGTTTCTGGGAACTGCTGAAAAGCTATGCCCAGTTTGACTTGGGACACAGTTTTTTTAAAGGGCAGGCTGTAACAGACCTCATCTGGGAAAAACTTCCTGTCTCATTGTCTTTAGGCCTGTGGAGTACGGTGCTGATCTATCTGGTCTCGATTCCTCTGGGCATCCAGAAAGCTAAAAAGCATGGCAGCCTGTTTGACCAGACTACCTCCTTGCTGTTGGCGGTCGGTTATGCCATTCCAGCCTTTATTTTTGCGATTTTGCTGATTGTATTGTTTGCAGGTGGCTCTTATCTGCAATGGTTTCCTTTGCAAGGCCTAAGCTCGGAAAATTTTGCTGAATTATCTTTTTGGGGGAAAATCCGGGATTATTTTTGGCATATGGCGCTGCCCTTGCTGGCTATTGTACTGGGCGGTTTTTCCCGACTGACCTATCTGGTGAAATTTTCCTTTGTCGAGGAGCTGGGCAAACATTATGTACTGGCAGCGCAAGCCAAAGGCCTACAGGAACGGGCAGTGCTGTATCGGCATGTATTGCGGAATGCTGTGCTGGTTCTGGTTGCCGGTTTACCTGAGGCACTGCTCGGCATTCTATTTGTCGGTAACCTGTTTATCGAAATCATCTTCAATCTGGATGGTTTGGGGCTGCTGGGATTTGAGGCGATTATGCAGCGGGATTATCCGGTAATTTTTGGAACGCTCTTTATTTTTAGCTTGCTGGGTCTGCTTCTGCGTTTACTCAGTGATGTGCTGTACCGGGTAATTGATCCACGGATTCATTTTGAATCGCGAGGATTGAAATAATGTCACCGATGCTGCGTGCCAGCCTGCAACGCTTTAAAAATAACCGGACCGGTTTTGCCTGTTTCATTGCATTTTTAATGATTCTGCTGCTTTCGTTGGGCGCGGAACTGATTGCCAATGATAAACCCCTGCTGGTCAAATATCAGGATGCTTATTATCTGCCCGTACTGAAGGCCTATCCTGAAACCACCTTTGGTGGTGTTTTTGAAACTGAGGCTGAATATCAGGACCCGGCTGTGCAGCAGCTGATCCATGCCAATGGTTGGGCGCTTTGGCCGGTTATCCGGTTTTCCTATGACACACCCAATCTGGCGCTGGATGTGCCGCTTCCTGCACCCCCCAGTCAGCAGAACTGGTTAGGGACAGATGATCAGGGGCGAGATGTGTTGGCCCGGATTCTGTATGGCTTGCGTATTTCCCTGCTATTTGGTTTTGCATTGACTTTGCTGTCTGCAGCCCTCGGTATTCTGGTCGGCGCAATCCAGGGCTATTATGCCGGCTGGGTAGACCTGATTGGGCAACGGATTCTCGAAGTCTGGGGCAGTCTGCCAATGCTGTTTATGGTGATGATTCTGGTCAGTCTGTTCAGTCCGAATATTTACTGGCTGTTTTTGATCATGCTGTTCTTTGGCTGGACCACGCTGGTGTCGATGGTGCGGGCTGAATTTTTGCGAGCGAGAAATCTGGAGTATGTCTGGGCTGCCAGAAGTATGGGCGCAGGCCATGGCCGGATCATGTTCCGGCATATCTTGCCCAATGTCATCGGTTCCAGCCTGTCGCAGCTTCCTTTTATGCT
Source organism: Acinetobacter sp. 10FS3-1 (assembly GCF_013343215.1). Taxonomy (NCBI): domain Bacteria; kingdom Pseudomonadati; phylum Pseudomonadota; class Gammaproteobacteria; order Moraxellales; family Moraxellaceae; genus Acinetobacter; species Acinetobacter sp. 10FS3-1. The sequence continues at coordinate 1,946,687 of NZ_CP039143.1, read as the reverse complement.
GACCGCTAATATTAGCGCCCTGACTGCTTTGGATTTTTTGGGGTATGGCTTGCCACCTGAAACAGCTTCTCTGGGTGAGCTGTTACTACAAGGAAAAAATAATTTAAATGCGCCTTGGCTGGCCTGGTCTGGCTTTCTGACCTTGGCAATTGTGCTGTCCCTGCTCATTTATACGGGAGAAGCCATACGGGATGCTTTTGATCCTAAAACTTAAACTTCTCACTTCATTCCAGCTAAAAAAGATGCATCGTCTTAAACATAGAGCAAATAAATTTGTGATCAGTCATCTTAAATAAAATTTGTGTCAATTTGACAAGTTGAATTGTCAAATTTTCTGACTTGGGTTATAACACATACAAAATAAGATAAATACCTTAGGAATATACATGACAAAATTGGCTGATTCTATCCAGATTCGTAATACCCAGTTTAAAAATCGCATTATTAAAGGCGCGATGAGTGAAGCGCTGGCCAATGATGCAGGTCAGCCGAATCAGGCCCATTTAAAACTTTATGAAGCTTGGGCCAAAGGCGGTTTGGGCTGCGCGATTACCGGCAACGTCATGGTGGATTTTCGTGCCAAAAATGAACCTGGCGTGGTCGTGGTGGAAACCGAACGTGATCTGGCGCAGCTCCAGGCGTGGGCTGAAGTGGGCAAACGTCATGGTATGGTGCAGCTGGTTCAGTTGTCTCATCCGGGACGTCAGTGTCCTAAAGGATTAAATAAAGAAACGGTTGCGCCTTCGGCTGTGCCTTTTAGCCCGGCGCTGGCGGTAAGTTTTGGGACACCGCGTGAACTAGGTGAAGATGAGATTCTAGATATTATTCAGCGCTTTGCAACTTCAGCAGCCATCTGTGAAAAGGCCGGGTTTGAAGGCGTGCAATTACATGGTGCCCATGGTTATCTGATCAGCCAGTTTTTATCGCCGCTGACGAATAAGCGTCAGGACCAGTGGGGTGGCAGTATTGAAAACCGCAGCCGTTTTCTGCTTGAGACTTATCAGGCGGTTCGTGCCGCAACCTCGGAAAACTTCATCATCTCGGTCAAGCTGAACTCCGCGGATTTCCAACGTGGTGGTATTAGTGAAGAAGATGTGATCTATGTCTTTAAAGCCATGGATGCCGCAGGTATTGATATGATCGAGGTATCTGGCGGGACTTATGAAGCACCGGCCATGGCAGGAGTAAAAGCGGAAAAACGTAAAGCTTCAACCGTGGCACGAGAGGCCTATTTCCTCGACTTTGCCGAGAAGATTCGTCAGGAAGTAAATTGCCATCTAATGGTGACGGGTGGCTTCCGTACTGCAGCGGGTATGAATGCCGCCTTGGAAAGTGGTGCATGCGAATTTGTGGGTATTGCCCGCCCATTTGCGGTTGAGCCCGATCTGGGCGATCGTCTGGTTGCCGGGGAGGATGTGCGATATGCCGTGGAGAAAATTAAAACCGGTATTCCAATGGTTGATAAAATGGCCATTATGGAAATTATCTGGTATGCCGCACAGTTTAAGGAAATTGCCAAAGGCAATCAGCCGAATCCAAAACTATCACCTCTAAAAGTTTTTCTGAATTATTTAAAAGGTAATGTAAAAGCCGTGATTAAAGGTCAGATCAATTCACGTAAATCAGCTTGATAGCTATAAATTGAAGCAAAAAAACAGGGCATTTTAAATGCCCTGTTTTTATCAGTGACTTGTTTAGCAATAGGTCATGGCCTGAGTCTGGAAGGGGAAGAGTAGCTGGCAAAGCTGACGTGTAGCCCATAAACCGACTTCCTGATGGTGCATATGTGGCGCCACATAAGGAATCAATAAATCAATCTTCTGCTCGGCAGCGGCACAGCGATTCAAACGGTTTTTCAGCTGATGAATCTGTTGCTGATCGATACGGTTTAATACTGATTCCGTCTGATGATTTAGCTGAGATTTGCTACCTGTAGACAGGCGGGCAGCCAATGTCGCTCCCTGAATCCAGTCTTTAATAATCTGCTTTTCAGTGGCATTAAATACGCCAAACATTTTGCCGTCCGGATCATCAATGATTTTCCAGAAACGGCTCTGTTCTACTGCTGCATCTTTTACAATCCAACCTTTTTCAAGCATGACTTTCAGGAAGTCGGCAATCTGCGCCGGGTCAGATAGCCATTCATTGATATTTTTGCCGCTAAACTGGCACTTCTGGTTATGGATATATTGTCCGATCAGAGCCTTATTTTGGAATACTTTCAAGGCCAGTTGTTCAGGATTTAGTTGCGTGATGATCTCGGTAGAACTTTTACCAATATCATTCAGTACATAACCTTTTTTGATCAGATCCAGATACTGTGCAGGATCTTCCGCGAGAGCATAGTGATCTAAATAGGCTTGTAACGATTTGTGGGCATGACCATTGTGCGCATTATCAATGGTGATATGCACATTGAAGTAATGCGGGTCGATAGCCAGTTCAGCCAGCTCGTAATTGGTGATCAAGAGATGTAAGGGCAACTGTTCATAGCCAAGATTAAATCCAATCACTAAGGGCAGATATTCTGGAGGAGCATAGGCCAGCGCCAGTTGTACTGCCGCCTGTTCATAATAGCTGACATCCAGCTGCTCGGCATAACTGTTTAACTCATAATGGTTGAGCAGCTCCTGATACATGGTGACATGATTGGCGCGAGTATGCCCCATGCCGAGTTCTTCCAGATAGATGTAAATCAGGTCTTTATTTTCCAGACGATTCCAGTTTTGTACACTCGAATACAACCACGAACCATCTACCAGTTTCACCGGAGCCACTTTGGCTAAAAACTCAAAGGCATGGGCCACAGTGGGAAAATATTCCCGTCCTTGCTGCTGTTTGCGCCGTTCTAGATATGACTGGAAAAGCGCACAAGTTTGATGGTGCTGTTCCAGAAAATGCTGTTCTACATAAGCTGGCTGATCCAGCCATTTCATTCCCACCACATCAACTTGCTGGATTAAATCGCTTAAATAGTGCTCCGCCTGTTCGGTCTTGACCGCCGTTGAAATCTGTTGATCCTGAAAGAAGTTGACCCAATCTTTAAAATTTTTAAATTGATGGTTATGGTTTTTAATAGATGATTCAGACGAACTTGACTTTGTACTGACGAACATAATCTGATCCTTGCAGATATAGTATGCTTTCTACCTTAACGGCATGCTGATATGCTCGGTGTTGATTTTTTGTTCATATTTATAGTGTGATTGCTGTAAATGAAAATGAATCGATAACGAGATGAAGATAAATGTAAAAGAATGAAATTTTTGAATGAATTATTTATCAAAAAAGAAAATTGCGGTCCCATGAAATTGATCAAAAGATAAAAAATGGAATTGAATGTCTAGGTAATAAAAAAGCCCAAGTCATCATGCTTGGGCTTTTTTGTGAGAACACTTCTTTTAAAAGAATGATCTCGAATATGGCGTCCCTACGGGGATTCGAACCCCGGTTACCGCCGTGAAAGGGCGATGTCCTAGGCCTCTAGACGATAGGGACAAATGAGAAGTAATATTTTAATCTACCATACCTTTTGATTTAAAGGATGGCGTCCCTACGGGGATTCGAACCCCGGTTGCCGCCGTGAAAGGGCGATGTCCTAGGCCTCTAGACGATAGGGACTTAATAAAATAATACTTCTGAAAATTGGCGTCCCTACGGGGATTCGAACCCCGGTTACCGCCGTGAAAGGGCGATGTCCTAGGCCTCTAGACGATAGGGACGTTTCAGAGGTGGGCGTATAGTAGGGTGAAAATTAGGAGGTGTCAAACGCTTTTCCAGAATTTTTCCTGTTTTTTCTGCTGAGCGCATAATTTTAAAACAATATGGGGGAAATGCTTGAAAAATACAGAATTTAAGACGATTTTTTAAGCATGTGCAGGATGGCTGCTACCACATCTGGATGCTGGATATAACCATCAATATCATGCGGATGTTCGGGGGAGGTGCGTATTTCATGATTAATAATGGCAGGTTCAAATAAAAAAGGGGCTTCTGTCAGGGGAAACGTTGTCAAAAAATCATCATGTGAATAAAAGTTGATCCAGTCACCACAAATGGCAGCAGGCCGGACCACGGGCTGAGGCAGATGAGTCTGTATTACCCTAAAAGCCAACGGCGATCCGAGCGTAATAAAGCGCTGGATATTCAGTTCTGGATGATGAACCAGATAATTATAGGCAATGACACTGCCCAGCGAATGGGCAATTACAATACAGGGCTGCTGACCATAAAGTTGCTGGGCAATACGCTGGTGAACTTGCTGCATAAAATCAGGATTGGCCAGATAAAGATAGATTTCAATCAGAAATTTCTTGATCAGAGTGCCATGTAAGCCGGGAAAATAATTTAGCAATACAACAAAATCACGTAAGGCTGTATTTTTACTTAAAGTAGTAATAAATTTTAATTTCTGGTTAAAACCCACAGCATCTTCTACATTTAACTCTGGAATTTCACAAGTCTCAACTTTATGCGGAGGGAGGGAGTGCTCTGGCGGAATGTTGATGGGATGATGAAACGGGAAGTGTGGCCAGTCCTGAGGCATAAGAGTGCTGGCATTGAGAACATTGTGCAGATGATGCTTTAACAGTAAGTCGCCATAAAAAGCGATGCGAATATGGCGTTTTAAATGAGAAAAGCAGGCCAGTTGATGGTTTTTCCGAAGACCTTTTTTAAAAATATGTAGCCAATGTTGACGTAATGAGGCAGATGTAAACTGCTGTTTGTTTATTCCATGAATATAAATAATTTTCATCGGTGCCTCATTCGGGTGGCTCCATATCTATTTACAGTATAGATAAAAAAAGAGCAGCGAAAGCTGCTCTTTTGTTGGCTTTAAGCCCTACACTTTTTTGTGATAGAAGGCATAGTAGCTGGCATAACACACTGCAATAAACAGCAGACAGCCAAAGAAACTGATGCGCATGCTCGGATCAAAGACCATGCTGATACAGGTGATCAGGCAGAACAGGAAGCCTAAAATCGGTACAATCGGGAACAGTGGAGCTGCAAAGCCCAGTTCTTTGACACTATGACCATCCTTATACCATTGGCGGCGGAAATTGAACTGGCTCAAGCAGATACTCATCCAGACCACGACCATGGTAAATGCTGCGATACCCAACAAGTTGGTAAAAATAGTTTCCGGTGCAAACTGTTCTGACAATAGGCCCGGCATTGCGCCAATCATTGTCACAATGACTGCGATATAAGGAATTCCTTTGGCATTCACGCGTGAAAAGACAGCGGGCAACTGTTTGCTATAGGACAGTGACCACATCATGCGCGACGCGGCAAATAGGCCAGAGTTGGCTGCCGACAATAGTGCGGTGATAATAACAAAGCGAATAATATCTTCTGCATAGGGAATACCGATATGCTGGAATACGGTTACAAACGGACTGTTACTCACGCCTTCAACGGCCAGTCCTGCTTCTTGATGGGGCAGAAGTGAAGTTACCACCACAATCGTACCCACAAAGAAAATCAGCAGGCGGAAAATTGCGGTATTGATGGCTTTTGGCACGTTCTTGGCCGGGTCTTTGGTTTCACCTGCTGCGACCCCAATCAGTTCGGTGCCCGAGAAAGCAAAGTTCACAATCAGCATGGTGGTGAAAATCGGGAACAGTCCCTCAGGGAACCAGCCTTGGGCGGTCAGGTTACTGAACAGCGGTGCTGTTTCTTGGCCTTGATAATCCAGAACCCCGAAAATGGCCAATAAACCGAGCAGGATAAAGGCAATGACGGTGACGACTTTTACCAGCGCCAGCCAGAATTCGGATTCGGCAAACCAGCGGGTCGAAATCATATTCAGCGTGAAGACCAGCGCGCCAAAGACCAGCGTCCACATCCACATGGAACTGTCCGGAAGCCATTCCTGCATCAGCAAGGCGGCAGCGGTAAATTCAGTTCCCAGGGTCACCGACCAGGTCAGCCAGTAGAGCCAGGTAATGGTATAGCCTGTTCCTGGTCCAATATAGCGTTTGGCATAGGCGCCAAAAGAACCTGAATCAGGCATATGAACTGCAAGCTCACCCAGACAGAGCATCACCATATAAGCGATGATCCCGCCGAGGAAATAAGCAAGAATGGCACCTATTGGCCCCGTTTGTGCAATGACTTCACCCGAACCTAAAAACAGGCCTGTTCCAATTGCGCCGCCAAGCGAAATCATGACCAGATGTCGAGTACTCATAGCGCGTTTTAAAGGCGCAGAATTGCCCTGATGCGTAGCATCATTCGGAGATGAATGCATAGGAGTCAAAAAAACCAGAGAAGTAAAGCGGGTTATTGTAGTGAAAAACTACAAATCTGCAATGTATTAATATGGATTGTGTCTAAGGCTTGATCAGATGTGATCAATAGATGGCGTCCCTACGGGGATTCGAACCCCGGTTACCGCCGTGAAAGGGCGATGTCCTAGGCCTCTAGACGATAGGGACGTTGCGAGGTGATGCGTATATTAAGGACTCAGCTTAAATTTGTCAAAAGGCTTTTTATGAAAACTTATTTAATAGTTTAAACAATAAGCAAAACATAAGATTATTTTATTGGAATAGGAGAGTTCAGGTGATTTTTAACTCTGAATAGAGGGTCTGTTGATATTTCATAAATGGATTGCGTGGTCGCAAACATCCATGAAGGGTCAACAGGCCCTCGCATAAACCCAATAAAAATTGGGCTTATTGCAGCAATGCTAAGAATTTTTAGTGTAGAACCTAAGGTTTTGGATGATATAGCCAGTAATAGCTGGCATAGCAGGCAGCCATAAATAACAGACAGCCGATAAAGCCCGACAGCATTTCAGGATCTGCTGCCATACTCAGGCCGGTCGCAGTACAGGCAATAAAGCCGAGAATCGGTACCAGCGGGAACCACGGGGTACGGAATTTAAGCTCGGATACACTGCGGCCCTGTTTAAGCCACTGACGACGGAAATTAAACTGGCTCCAGCAGATACTCATCCATACAATTACCATGGTAAAGGCCGCTACACCGAGCAGGTTTTTAAAGATGACATCGGCTTCGAACTGTTCAGACAATAAGCCCGGTAAGCCGCCAATCATGGTCACCCAAACCGCAATATAAGGCACGCCAGACTTGCTGACCTTGGCAAATACCCGGGGCAGCTGATTTTGTGAAGACAGCGCCCACATCATGCGCGAAGCGGCATAAAGGCCAGAGTTGGCTGTAGATAACAGTGCGGTAATGATCACAAAGCGGATAAAGTCCTCAGCATATGGAATCCCCATCTGGGTAAATACCGAGACGAAAGGACTGCTACTCAAGCCCCCATCTCCGCCCACCTGTAAACCAGCGTCAGTGTAGGTCAGTAAAGAACTGATGACGATAATGGTGCCGACAAAGAAAATGATCAGGCGCCAGACCGCTGCATGAATGGCCTTTGGCACATTTTTCTCAGGATTTTCTGTTTCACCGGCGGCAATCCCGATCATTTCTGTGCCGTTAAAGGCGAAGTTCACGATGAGCAGGGTGGTAAACAGTGGAATCAAGCCATTGGGTAGCCAGCCATGTTCGGTCAGATTGCCGAAGAGGGGGGCAAATTCATAGCCCTGAAAAGGAATAAAACCAAAGATACAGCCAAAGCCCAGAATAATGAAGATCAGGACGGTAGCCACTTTCACCAGCGACAGCCAGAATTCAGACTCTGCAAAAGTACGGGTTGAGCTGAGGTTGGAGAGCAGCACGCCAGCAGCAAAGATCAGCGTCCATAACCAGATAGACGTCTGAGGGAACCATTCCTGCATAAGAATGGCAGCAGCGGTAAATTCAGTCCCGAGAGTTGCAGACCAGCCGAGCCAGTACATCCAGGACACCATATAGCCTGTACCCGGACCAATATAATTTGTAGCAAAAGCACCGAATGAACCGGATACTGGCAAATGTACAGCCAGCTCACCCAGGCATAGCATGACCATATAGGCAATCAGGCCCCCGACAATATAAGCCAGCACTGCCCCTAAAGGACCTGCCTGAGAGATGACTTCACCTGAGCCCATGAACAGGCCGGTGCCAATGGCCCCCCCAAGGGAAAGCATAATCAGATGACGGGTGCCCATGGCACGTTTTAAAGAAGGGGTATGTCCCTCATCAACAGGGGACTGCTGTGAAGGAGGAGAAGCAGGTTGCATAAATGAATTGGGAAATGTACTTGAAAAAGACTATTCTAGTTTTAATTGAATGAAATTTCACATAAATTGGAATTTTTTATAAATTAATTGCTTTTATTTAAGAAATAGGTAAAAAGACCACTCATTTTAGTGGTCTGGAGTCGAATAGCGCGGTTGTTCTGCCGGTTTAGTGGAAGAAGGAGTCGGCTCTGACTGGGTTGTTGCAGTATCATCACCGGAGACCATGTACAGGTACAAAGCCGAAGGAGCCAGAATTATCAGAACCAGTAAGATCTTTTTTAACATGACGACAATATAAAATAGGGAACTGGATGAATTATAGCTGAAGCAGACTCAAAAAGGCAGTTAAGCAGGTACGAGTACAGCTGGGCTTCTCAGATAAAGTGCAACCATGATTTTGAAAACAGAAGATGGCGTCCCTACGGGGATTCGAACCCCGGTTACCGCCGTGAAAGGGCGATGTCCTAGGCCTCTAGACGATAGGGACGTTTAGAAGATGGCGGTATCTTATTGATCCGCCACCCAAGTGTCAAGCAGGTGAGGTGCGAGTTTGTTTAAAATATAGCAAAACAGTTCAGCCGTCTTTTGCGTATCGTATAATGCAGAATGGGCTTCTTTGCCATCAAACTCAATTCCAGCCTGAATACAGGATTTTGCCAGGACGGTCTGACCGAACATTACCGCGCTTAAGGTCACAGTATCAAAGACAGAAAAACTGTGAAACGGGTTCTGGTTTTTGGTTCCGGTACGGGCAATCGCGGCCTGTACAAAGCCTAAGTCAAAATGCGCATTGTGTCCGACCAAAACTGCATGGGTGCAGTTTTGCTGACGACGTACCTCATTGACTGATTTGAAAATACGCTTTAATGCAGTTTTTTCATCTTCAGCCATGGCGATCCGCATGGGATTGGAGGGATCAATTCCAATAAACTCCAGAGAGCGGCGATCTAGGTTGGCGCCTTCAAAAGGATTGATATGGGCATGAAAAGCTTCACCTGGCATAAACTGGCCATCTTCATTATATACAATCGGAATGGCTGCGATTTCTAACAGGGCATCAGTCTGTGCATTAAAACCTGCTGTTTCAACATCGACAACAACAGGTAAAAATCCACGGAAACGCTGACCAATGACTGGAAGAGTTTCAATTGTCACATTTTTCTCCATTGGATGGTCTTCCCGGCATAAAGCGGAATAATCTGTTCACCATCCAAGTAGTCTAGACTTTCAGGAATCACCTGGTCTTCTTTGACCAGTGTAATCGTATTGGTATTGCGTGGCAGACCGTAGAAATCTGCTCCAAAGTGGCTGGCAAAGCCTTCCAGACGTTCAATCTTACCAACCTGATCAAATGCTTGGGCATACAGCTCGATTGCCGTCGGTGCGCTATAGCAACCCGCACAGCCACAAGCATTTTCTTTGGCATTCTTGGAGTGCGGCGCACTGTCCGTACCCAGGAAGAATTTAGGGTTACCACTAGTGGCCACTTCCAGCAGAGTCTGCTGATGCGTTTGACGTTTTAAAATTGGCAAACAGTAGAAGTGCGGTTTCACCCCCCCGACCAGCATATCATTGCGGTTAAACAACAGATGCTGTGGAGTAATGGTGGCCGCTACATTGCGATCCTGTTCCAGTACAAAGTTCGCCGCTTCACTGGTGGTGATATGCTCAAGGACCAGTTTCAGTTTCGGAAACTGTCTTAGCAAAGGTGCCAGAACCTCGTCCAGAAAACGTTTTTCACGGTCAAAAATATCCACATGATGCTGGGTGACTTCACCATGTAGAAGTAATGGCACCTGGTGCTCTTCCAGTTGTTCAATGACGGCATAGACTTTGCTGATGTCACTCACGCCGCTATCCGAGTTGGTGGTTGCACCGGCAGGGTAGAGCTTGATGGCATTGACATAGGCAGAGTTTTTAATCTTTTGGACTTCGCTTGGCAAAGTATTGTCAGTGAAATACAGCACCATACGGGGATCAAAATCACAGCCTTCCGGTACGTGCGCCATAATGCGTTCACGGTAGCTGAGGGCTTCTTCCACCGTTTTAACCGGGGGAACAAGATTCGGCATACAGATCGCACGGGAAAACTGTTTGGCCAAATCAGGAACGGTGCGTTGTAGTGCTAAACCATCACGCAGATGAGCATGCCAGTCGTCTGGCTGAAGAATCGTAATCGTATCCAAGGTGAATTCAATCGGAGAAATAAAACAAATGATAATCCATCTATAGCAAAAATGGTAACGAGAAAGGGATATAAAATAAATGAGCACTATAAATTAATTTATAAAAGTATGTTATTTTGTAATTAATAAAAAAATTACATAAATACTTGGCAATGGACTACAAGTACAATCTTGCAAAATTGCAGAACGACAAAGAAAAAATAGAACAGCTTATTGCAAGCCAAAGTCAGCGTATCGGCTCAATATTTCCGAAAAGTCTGGAGCAGGAGTTTTGCAGCAAACATTTGGAACGTGCACGCAAGCATGTGGAAAAATACGTCTGGGGAGGCGTGTTGAGCTATTTCATTTTTTTGCTGATCATGATTCCCACCGATTACTGGATTGCTGATCCCCAGTATTTCTTGCATGATTTCATACTCTGCCTGTTAGGCTTGCTAAATGGTGCAATCTCTCTGGTACTCTTCTATCTGGCCGCGTCGCTCCCCAAACTGAAACGCTTTTTTTCGCAAGCCTCAATGATATTGGTGTTCTGGTTGCTGGTGTCTATTTCTTATATCAACATGTCTATGCAGGCCGAGAGCTTACAACATCAGTCAATGGCGATCATGACGATCATTTATATTCTGGGCTATATCTTGACCGGGATTAAACCTGTGCAGATGCTGATCACCGGCTTAATGGCAGCGCTCACTACGATCCTGCTGCTGCTCAGCATGGCGGTGGTGTTTAATCCGCTGGTGTTTGGCCGGATTCTGGTGGGAAGTTGTTTGCTGGGTTATGTAATTAGTCACATGATTTTTGCACGGGAAAGAATGATCTTTTTATACAGTAGGCGTGCCAAAATCAGTGAAAAAATCCAGCGTATTCACACCACCGAGCTGTTGCATCTAAGTCAGCATGACGAGCTGACTAAAATTTCTAATCGTCGAACTCTGGATGAAACCCTGGATGTCTTTTTCAGGCAGGCACAGTGTAATGAAAGTGCCTTAGCCATCCTGTTTATCGACGTGGATTTTTTTAAAAATTATAATGATTATTATGGGCACCAAAAAGGTGATGATGTCATTTCCAGTATTGCCTTAACCATTAAAAATGCGATTCGCCATATGGACTTTGTCGCGCGTTATGGCGGTGAAGAATTCGTGGTGCTGCTGCCGGAAACTGACGCACACGGGGCCTATGCAGTGGCTTCCAATATTTTAAAAGCGATTGATCGACTGCGAATTCCTCATGAAAAATCTCATATCTCTGATCAGATTACGATCAGCTTAGGCATCACGGTCTATCGTAGTGAAGAAAATCTTGATAAGGACAGTTTATTGCAGATTGCCGATCAGGCATTGTATCGGGCCAAGCAGTTGGGACGTAACCAGATTTATTATCAGTCGATTCGCTCAGTAAATGCAGGTATGGTGAATTCTTGAAATAAACGCTACTCAATAGTGTTTCTAAATATAAGTCATTGATTTTAAGTTGAATATTTTTCGTAATGTATGAGGGTGAAAAGGGCAGATGTTTAAGCCAGAAATGCGAGAGACAAATGAAAAGCTTTTCTTGCTGACTGTATATATTTAATCCTATCTGCGCTTTCAAAAGCAAAGAAGGCAAGCTTGCAGCAAAATATTAGAATTAAATTTGTCCAATAGCTGAGAGTTGCTTTAAAAAATCAGGAAACTGATCAGGGACGATTTTAAATGCTGAGTTGCTTTAAAAATTATTTATTGTCTTTCTAGGCCGCTGATAAAGCATAAAAAATGCCAGTCAATGTTTAACTGACTGGCATTGCTCATCAAAAGCGGTTTTACAACTTAAAGGAGTTGACCCGAAGGACTTAGTTTTTGTCTTTAAGTTGAGGAACAGCAGAACCTGTACCTACAGATAACAAACCAGAATCTGTATAGATGCCTAATTTTGCACGAGTGTCAGTGATGTCCAGGTTACGCATGGTCAATTGACCGATACGATCCATAGGAGAGAACATTGAATCAGCTTTCTCCATGGTCAAACGCTCAGCTTCATAAGTCAGGTTTGGAGATTCAGTGTTCATAATGGTGTAGTCATTACCACGGCGTAGCTCAAGCGTTACAGTACCTGTGACGGCTTTTGCGACCCAACGCTGTGCAGTTTCACGCAGCATTAAGGCTTGAGAATCGAACCAGCGACCTTGGTAAAGTAGGCGGCCTAAACGTAAACCGTTGATACGATATTGTTCAATCGTATCTTCGTTATGGATACCTGTTACCAGACGTTCATAAGCGATGTGAAGCAGCGCCATACCCGGAGCTTCATAGATACCACGAGATTTCGCTTCGATGATACGGTTTTCGATCTGGTCTGACATACCTAGACCATGACGGCCACCAATACGGTTCGCTTCAAGAATAAACTCCACCGGATCTTCGATACGTTGACCATTGATTGCAACCGGGAAGCCTTCTTCAAAAGTAATCGATACTTCTTCAGGCGTAACCTCAACATCTTCTTTCCAGAAAGCTACCCCCATGATTGGCTCAACGATTTTAATGCCAGCATCCAGGTATTCAAGATCTTTGGCTTCGTGAGTTGCACCCAACATATTTGAGTCAGTTGAGTAAGCTTTTTCTTTTGACATTTTGTAGTCAAAGCCATTGTCGATCAGGAACTGTGACATTTCTGCACGGCCACCTAGTTCGTCAATAAACGTCTGGTCTAACCAAGGCTTGTAGATCTTAAGTGCCGGGTTGGTCAACAGACCATAGCGGTAGAAACGTTCGATGTCGTTTCCTTTATAGGTCGAACCATCACCCCAGATGTTGACATCATCTTCTTTCATAGCAGTTACAAGCATCGTACCTGTTACTGCACGGCCAAGTGGCGTGGTATTAAAATAAGGAACGCCACCTGTAGAAATATGGAATGCACCACATTGAATGGCTGCAATACCTTCTAATGCAAGTTGTAGGCGACAGTCGATCAAACGTGCTTTTACAGCGCCATAAGCTTCAGCTTTTTGGGGAATTGCATCGTAATCGTCTTCATCAGGCTGACCCAGGTTTGCTGTGTAAGCATAAGGCTCAGCGCCTTTTTGTTTCATCCACAAAAGAGCTGCAGAAGTATCTAGACCACCAGAAAAGGCAATACCAACTTTTTTACCTACTGGGACATTCTGCAAGATAGTTGCATTATCAGACATTGTTCATCCTAATGATATGAAATAGGCACGCCAGAAGTGGTGGCCTGAAAAAAACATATATTGTATCAATTGTATCATTATTTTATTTAGGTGTGCTTTAGAAAAGGAAAACTCGGTTTAAAATTTGAAATCAATAGTCTGAAATCACTTCAAATACGCTTGTTTTTTTGAAAATACTGCTGAATATCAGCAATATTCGCTATATTCATCATTAATAGATAAAAAGTGATTCGCTGAGGCACCCAAAATGACGACACGTATTCCCCCTTTACCCAACCTGAATTCTAAACCCAAAAATGAAACCCTGGCCTTGATCCATGGTATTTATGCCGGTCTGCTGGTGTTTACTACGATTGTATTCGGCTATCTGGAATATCAGCAGTCGACAATTTCAGTTATGAGCTTAGGGTTTATCCTGTTATTGCTCGCGTTGATGATTTACCTGAATATTCAGGCATCGCTTAAGGTCAAACAGGGCAATCGCGGTGGTCGGACACTGTCCAGAATCATGGCCATTCTGATGCTGCTCAGTTTTCCAGTCGGTACAGTTTTAGGCGTGATTGCCTTGTGGAAAGCAAGCGCACGGCAATGGCAACAGTAATTGAAAAAGCCAGATGCGGCATGACGACACAGATTGGGATTTATGCCTGAGAAAGCAGACCTGATAGTCATAAAAAGCCGTGTGAAATCAGTTAAAGTAAGAGGAATAGGCTTGGGCTAAATAAAAACAGGAAGATCTTATGACCAATACGCGTTATGCGAATATTTTAAAACCATTACATTTGGGGTTTACGACGATTAAAAATCGGGTAGTAATGGGTTCAATGCATACAGGGCTGGAAGACCGTTTTTATAATTATCCGAAACTGGCTGCCTATTTTGGTGAGCGTGCCAAAGGTGGCGTGGGGCTATTAATTACTGGCGGGATTTCACCTAACCGTCAGGGCTGGTTACTGCCTGCCGGCGGAACTATGAATACGCTGGGAGATATTGCTCCACACCGTCTGGTCACGCATGCCGTCCATAAACATGGCGCCAAAATTCTTTTACAGATTCTGCATGCGGGCCGTTATGGCTATCAGCCTTTTGTGGTTTCAGCCAGCCCGATCAAGTCACCGATTTCACCTTTTAAACCTCGCCAGATGTCTGAAAAACAGATTCTGGAAACTATTCAGGACTATGCCAAAACTGCCAGTCTGGCCAAAAAAGCAGGCTATGACGGGGTCGAAATTATGGGTTCTGAAGGCTATTTACTAAACCAGTTTCTTAGCCGGCATGTGAATCAGCGTACTGACCGCTGGGGCGGGTCAATTGAAAACCGCATGCGTTTTGCATTAGAAATTGTTAAAGCCATCCGTGCAGAAGTGGGTGAGAAATTTATTATCTGCTTCCGCTTGTCCTTGCTGGACCTGGTGCATGACGGTAACACCATGCAGGAAGTGATTACGGTGGCTCAGGCCCTGGAAAAAACCGGTATTACCTTGCTAAATACCGGGATTGGCTGGCATGAGGCACGTATTCCTACCATTGTAACTTCTGTGCCGCGAGCAGCTTTTGTTGATTACACGGCAGAAGTTAAAAAGCATGTCACCGTCCCGGTAATTGCATCGAACCGGATTAACATGCCGGATACAGCAGAAGCGATTTTGGCCTCTGGTCAGGCCGATATGATTCAAATGGCACGACCATTATTGGCAGATGCTTTCTGGGTCAATAAAACGGCAACCAATCGGGTCGATGAAATCAACACGTGCATTGCCTGCAACCAGGCCTGTCTGGATCATACTTTTAAAAATAAACGGGCAACCTGTCTGGTCAATCCGCGCGCCGCCTACGAAACTGAACTGGTATATGTAAAAACCAAAAAACCGAAAAGTATCGCCGTCGTTGGTGGAGGTGTTGCCGGCATGTCGGCAGCGAGCGTTGCTGCCAGTCGCGGCCATGAGGTGACTTTATTTGAAGCAAGTGATGAAGTTGGCGGGCAGTTTAACCTGGCCAAAGTCATACCGGGCAAAGAAGAGTTCCATGAAACGATTCGCTATTTCAAGGTGCAGCTGGAAAAAAATGGGGTGGATGTTCGTCTGAATACCCAGGTCAATCAAGAACAGCTGGAACGCGAAGGCTTTGATGAAGTCATTATTGCCACAGGGGTGATTCCGCGTACGTTGAAAATTCCGGGTAGTGAGGCGCCACAAGTGCTGTCTTATGCAGAAGTTCTACGGGGTGCACCGGTAGGTGATCGGGTTGCAGTGATTGGGGCAGGTGGGATCGGCTTTGATGTTTCAGAATTTTTGTTAAAACCCCCGCATCAGCCTCAGCCACAACCGCTGGAAGACTGGAAGCGTGAATGGGGAGTTGATCCGAATCCAAACTATATCAGCGAAGGCGGAATGCAGCCTGCTGAAGTAGAACCGCCAATCCGGGAAATTTATTTGCTACAACGTAAAACCACTGCTCTTGGCGCAGGTCTGGGTAAAACTTCCGGCTGGGTACACCGTGCACAATTAAAGAAACACGGTGTACGCATGCTGCGGGGAGTGCAGTATAAAGCAGTCACGGATGAAGGCTTATGGATTGAAGTTGATGGTCATGACCAGTTACTGCGTGTAGATAGTGTGGTGGTCTGTGCAGGTCAGGAATCGGTCAAAGCATTAATGCCAGCCGAAGGTCAACATACGCTGGCCAATTATCATATTATTGGTGGGGCCAAGCTTGCGGCTGAGCTGGATGCTAAACGTGCAATCCGTGAGGGTGCTGAATTGGCAGCTAAATTGTAAGAGTTGATGAAACTATATGCAGTTAATTGCATTCATTGTACTTTTCACTTGTCAGCTGGCTGAAAGATTCGTATGATGGCGGCCATGGAAGCGTGGCAGAGCGGT
Source organism: Acinetobacter sp. 10FS3-1 (assembly GCF_013343215.1). NCBI lineage: Bacteria > Pseudomonadati > Pseudomonadota > Gammaproteobacteria > Moraxellales > Moraxellaceae > Acinetobacter > Acinetobacter sp. 10FS3-1. The sequence goes on along the minus strand of NZ_CP039143.1, from coordinate 1,930,294 downwards.
TTAATGCACCGGTCTTGAAAACCGACGAGGGTGTGAGTCCTCCGTGAGTTCGAATCTCACCGCTTCCGCCAAATAGCTAAAAGACCCTTGATCATCAAGGGTCTTTTTTTTTGGGGCGTGATTTTAGTTGTATACATGAATACATGATTGGCGGCTGCTTATTTAGGTGAGCTTGAGGCAAACTGTGCCCAATGCATATATTCATCACGGTAATAATGAAGCTAATGACACGTATCAATGACAGCACTAATCTGTGGTACTTGTGAAACTGCGATTTTGCAAGCTGAAGCTGAACACTTTGACTACTAGCTTGATAGGGATGAAAAAGCATCACGATAAAATATGATGATTTGTATTGCTCGTGTGAAAGCTAAAGAAATGACTGTGGACCTTGGATATTTGAAGGCTGTCTTGGAGGTCTGAAATGAAGGTCATCATCTCAATCTCTTTATTTATCTGAATTGTGGAAAATAAATGAACCTGAAAAAGTGGCTGATACTCATTAAGAGCTTACTGGGTAGTTTATTCCTTGAGCCCCCTTGTTCGGTTTTCTATGTTTTTTTGCATAATTGATGACTTTTAGAAATTCGAAGGCCTCTAGGGGTATGGGGAGTTTTTAAAACACCGCGATCTGCATTTGAGAGTACGACCTGCTCAATAGAAAAAATTTAATAAGCATAACCATCTATATAAAAGAGAATTTTCTATTCAGAAGCCTATTTTTTTATGTATGCTGAATCAAAGTCAACTCTTTAATTAATGGAATGAGTGGCCTAAGCAGAATAGGAGTTATTATTGATTTTCATCACTTTGAAATTAAAAATTTAGTATAGTGGTTTAAGTTTTTTTAAAATTTACCTTTATGTCTGATTTGGCTACAACTTCCCAGCGTATTCCTAAATATATAGCGATAAGAGATGCAATTGCCCATGAAATTGAGTCGGGCCAATTAAGCAGTAATACAAAATTAGCCTCTGAGCGCTTACTATCGGAGCAGTTTTCAACAACACGTGTTGCGGTCAGAGAAGCACTTTTAGCGCTTGAAATGGATGGTTTAATTTATCGTTTAGACCGTCGCGGCTGGTTTGTGCGTGCCCCCCGCATTGCCTATCGGCCGCAATCTACCAAAAGCTTTAATCAATATGTACAAGAGCAAGGAAGTGTTCCCGCCACAGAGCTTATTTCAGCAGAGCTGGTATCTGCAACTCAATGGGATGCAAAACATTTAAATCTGAATGTTGGAGATCAAGTCTATTCAATTTGGCGTCGACGCACAATTAATGGCCGTCCTGCTGTGGTTGAACATATCCGAGTAAACGCAACACTCTTTCCAGAGTTTTTAGCACAGAACTTGGAAAACTCAATCACTGTACTAATGGCTGAAAAATATCAGCGACAGCTTACGCGAGCACATATCCATCTTTATCCAACTGCTTTTGCTGAACAACAGGCTAAGGCCCTACATGTCAATGTAGGAAGCATGGGATTATATATTTGTCGAACCAATCGTGATCAAAACGGCATCATTACTGATGTCGATCAGGAATATTGGCTCCATGATGTACTGGATTTACATTTTGAAGCTTCAACTTAGAGCGGGTTGAAAAGTAAAATTATTTCAACAATGATCTAGCTTCATTGATAACCTGGCCTTAATTAAAATAAAAAACCAATCTGGTTTAAACCAGATTAATTAAACTGTCATAAATATTTGCTGAAATACTGATTATCAAGAAGCCGCATTCACTAGGAATGGCAGATGAGTCAGTATTTAAAACAGTGTAAAAAAAAGATTGGTTTATGTGTCCTGAGCCTTGGTACGGCTTATTTGATATCAGGATGTACCACCAGTTCAGTTTCACCAGATGCTGAACAAATTACGGTTTATACCGCCGTAGAAGCCGATCAGCTCAAACGTTATCAATGGGAACTACGCAAAGCGCATCCTGAATTAAAAGTAAAATGGGTCCGTGATTCTACCGGTGTCATTACTGCAAAACTGCTGGCAGAACAAAAAAATCCGCAAGCAGATGTAGTGATGGGCCTGGCCTTGACCAGTTTATTGGTGATGGAAAAACAGCAGATGCTACAGCCGTATCGGCCGCAAAATGTTGAACAGTTAAAGCCTGAGTTTTATAGCCAGAAAGAAATTCCGACCTGGACAGGCATGACGGCCTGGGAATCGGCGGTATGTGTTAATCGAGTCGAGTTAAAGAAGAAAAATCTCCCGATGCCGCAAACCTGGCAAGATCTCAGTAAACCGATTTATAAGAATATGATCGTGATGCCAAACCCGGCCTCGAGTGGTACAGGTTATTTGGATGTCACGGCATGGATGCAGATTTTTGGTGAAAAGCAAGCCTGGTCTTATATGCAGGCATTGGACAAAAATGTTTCTCAATATGTTCACTCTGGTTCCAAGCCTTGCAAAATGGCGGCACAAGGTGAAACCGTGATTGGCATTTCATTCGGTTACCCGGGCTTTAAACTCAAATCCCGTGGTGCGCCGTTAGAGGTGATTTATCCTAAAGAAGGTTTGGGTTGGGACATGGAAGCCTCTGCAATTGTAAAAGGCACCAAGAAATTGAGCAGCGCACAGAAATTTATTGATTGGACTGTCAGTCAGGCCGCGAATCAGGCGTATGCGCAAAATTTTTCCATGGTTGCCCATCAACATGTCCAAAGTAGCAATACCGATTTCCCCAAAGATCTGCCAGAAAAACTGGTGAAAAATGATTTTTACTGGGCGGCAGCGCAGCGCGACACAATTTTAAAAAAATGGTCAGCACAGTTCGAGAAGTAAATTAGAAATTAGATGAATTAGCCATTTCTCCGGTAGCGATTCTTCCCGGCAATTCCTGCATCAGGATTCCGGGTGAGATAGAAAAAAGACAATAGTGCTTCTACTGAAATTGAAGAAATGTCATTTAAATAAATGAAATTAGAATTAGGTACAGTATGCAAATTCCAACTTATTTACAAAACTCTCTGCCTCCAACAGGGGAAAAGTTGTCAGCGGGACATTTACTGTCAACTTTAAAAAACTATCCAACTGCCAATGCGAAAGTGGTACTCGAAGCTGTAGATATTCAAAAATCTTTTGCCCACACAAAAGTATTGGAACATATCAATTTAGATTTAAAAGCGGGGGAGTTTGTCAGCTTTTTAGGCCCCTCAGGCTGCGGAAAAACCACATTGCTACGTATTATTGCAGGTCTGGAACAGCCCGATTATGGCCGGATTATTAAACAGCATGTCGATATTACCCACCTGAATACTGCCAGACGCAAATGCGGGATTGTGTTTCAAAACTATGCTTTGTTTCCAAATTTAACCGTTGCAGAAAACATTGCTTTTGGCCTGCATAAAAAACAATGGACAGCGGCACAAATCCAAACACGCATTACTGAGTTATTACAGCTGATTGAACTGCCGGAGATTAGTGATAAATATCCAAACCAATTGTCGGGTGGGCAGCAGCAGCGTGTTGCACTAGCACGGGCCATTGCCCCGAAACCCGACATTTTGTTGCTGGATGAACCGTTGTCTGCCTTGGATGCCTTGGTGCGTTTAAATCTGCGTCAGAAAATCCGTGCCATTCAACAGCAACTGAATTTACCTGCAATTATGGTCACTCATGATCAGGAAGAAGCTTTAAGTATTTCCGATCGTGTTGCAGTGATGAATAAAGGCCTGATTGAACAGCTGGATACTCCGCACAATATTTACTATAAGCCACAAACCCGTTTTGTCGCGCAATTTATCGGCACCATGAACTTTATTCAGGCCACAGCAATTTCAACCCATAGCTTAAAGATTGCCGGGCAATATGAGTTGGATCATCCAAGCATAACTTTTAGGGCAGGCGAGCAACTCGAGATTGCATTTAGACCAGAAAATATTGAATTGGCTCTAAAACCAGAAGAGCGTAAAGGACAATTTAGTTTAGCTGTCCGTATTTTAAATATGGAATTTCTTGGCGCGAAGCGTCGCCTGTTTTGTGAATTGAAACAAAATGACCCACAGGCTGCGCCAGTCCAATTGCAAATTGATATTGAAAATCAGCAACTCATGAACTTAGCAGATGACATGTGGCTACAAATCCCGACTCAGGCTTTACATGTGTTTGACTTGCAAGGAATAGCCAGATGTTAAATCAGTCGACCGCAGAAGCCATTTTAAACAGTAAAAAATCCAAACCTTCATTGTATTCATTACGTTCTAGTGCAGTGCTGTTCGTTGCTGCAATAGTACTGACCCTAAGCCTCATTGTACCGCTGTTATTATTATTGCAAAGCGCATTTTTGGATGAAAATCAGAAGTTTGTCGGCCTGCAAAATTTTATAGCCTATTTTTCCAATCCAGCTCTGTTGTCCTCTATCTTCAACTCCGTCTGGATTGCCTGTACCGCGATGCTGGTGACCGTGAGTTTGGCCAGTATTTATGCATTTGCCTTGACCAACACACATATGCGAGGCAAGGCATTTTTTAAAACCGTGGCATTTTTGCCGATTTTAGCTCCCTCGCTCTTACCTTCATTGGCTCTGGTCTATCTGTTCGGACAGCAGGGGGTGTTCAAAGGTCTGCTGGGAGATATGCAAATTTATGGGCCTTTGGGTATTCTTATCAGTTACTGTTTCTGGCTGTTTCCTGCCATGGTTATGCTGATGATGGCCTCCTTTCGCAATATTGACCAGCGTTTAATTGAAGCTTCTCACGTTTTAGGTAAAAACAGTTGGCAGACGCATTGGGCGGTCACTTTACCTGCCATCCGTTACGGACTGGTCAGTGCCTGTCTGGTGGCATTTACTTATGTGATTACCGATTTTGGTATTCCCAAGGTAATTGGTGGCTCGTTCAATATGATGGCTTTGGATGTTTATAAGCAAATTATTGGCCAGCAAAATATGAATATGGGGGCAGTAATTTCTATTCTGCTGCTTTGTCCTGCCGTGATGGCCTTTATTTTTGACCGCTATCAAAGCCGTCGTCAGGCCCGCTTCCAGAGCTTCCAGATCCAGCCTTATCGTATCAAGAACAATCCGCGTCTGGAAAAGCTGCTGACCATATTTTGCAGCGTGATTGCAGGCAGTATTTTATTAATTGTGATTACTGCAATCTTGGCTTCTTTTATCCGCTATTGGCCGTACGATCTTTCGCTGACGCTGAACCATTACCGCTTCGACTACGTGGATGGTGGTGGCTGGTCCAGTTATTTCAACTCCATTCAGCTGGCACTTTGGAGCACACTGGCCGGTACGATACTGATTTTCATCATTGCTTTATTTACCGAGCGTTTTAAAGCTCATCCTGTGATTAAAAATTATGTGCAGATGCTGGTTTTATTACCATTGGCCGTACCTGGGTTGGTACTCGGGATAGCCTATATCCTGTTTTTTAATCAGCCTGAAAATCCCACGTCGGTGCTATATGGTTCATTAACCTTATTAGTGATTTCGACCATTATCCATTACTACACCGTGCCGCATTTAACCTTGAGCAATGCCATTAAACAGATTCCGACCCAACTGGATCATGCTGCGCAAAGTCTGGGAGCCTCAAATTGGAAAATGTTTTACAAAGTCTATTTGCCTTTAACCTTTCCTGCGTTATGTGATGTGTCGGTCTATATCTTTGTCAATGCCATGACGACGGTTTCAGCGGCCATTTTCCTTTACTCACCGGATACCAATTTGGCTTCGGTGGCCGTGCTGAATATGGATGATGCCGGGGATACCGTGGCAGCGGTTGCCATGAGCATTTTGATTTTAGTGACATCCTGTGTAGTCAAGCTGTTGCACTGGCTGTTGACCCGGAAAATGATGAAGTCGAGTCAGCGCTGGCGCGAGCATCAGCATTAGGTGAGAAAAGAGCTCTATTTTTCATCCTTTTAATTTGTTTTAAACCTTAATGAATACTCATTTTTTGAACGCTTTTTAACAAGGCTTAGGATTCTTCATCCTGAAAAACTTGAAAGGGCTTGGAAACCTTCGATGAACACAGCAAAAACAGATTTAATTATTGTCGGCGCCGGTATTTTAGGACTGTCAGCGGCCATTCAGGCGGCTGAACAGGGGTTGAAAGTCCAGCTTTTTGAAAAAGATGCCCAACCCGTGGGAGCCACCCGACGGAACTTTGGCATGGTCGGCACGTCAACCTTAAGCCGTCCAGATGCAAAATGGCGCCAATACGCGCTCGAAACCCGCAAGTTTTATCAGCGCATTCAAGCGCAGCATGATATTTCATTTCAGCAGCGCGATGGTTTATATCTGGCCAATACCGCTTTGGAATGGCAAGTGCTGAATGAGTTTGCTCAAGCTGCACCGGATTACCAGATTCCGGTCGAACTATTGAGCCGCACACAAGTGTTTGAACGTTATGGTTACCTGGACCACAGCGCCAACATCAGCGGTGCCTTAATATTTCAGGAAGATTATTCGGTTGAACCACATCTGGCAGGACATCGTTTATTGCAATATGCCAAGCAACTGGGTATTGAAATCTACTGTAATACTTGTGTGGTACGCACCCGTTATCACCGTGGACATGCTGAAATCCAGCTGGCTTCAGGACAGCATTATCGCGCAGAGAAAGTCTTGATCTGTCATGGTGAAACGACACAAATTTTATATCCAGAACTCTTGCAGCACTTGGGTCTGCAGCGCTGTGCTTTACAAATGGCCCTGACTCAGCCTTTGGCGCATGATCTGAAAGCATCGATTTATTCGGGTTTATCTATCTCCCGTTATCCTGCTTTTGAAATTTGCCCGAGTCATCAAGCATTAAAAGAAGAATCACAGCAAGGTCTGGTCAAAGACTACGGAATTCATATTTTGATCAAACAAAATGAATTTGGACAGATTATTTTAGGCGACAGTCATGAATATCATGCCATTCAAGATGCACCACAATTTAATCAGCGTGAAGAAATTAACCAATTTATTCTTAAATACTGTAAAGAAAAAATAGGTTTGAAACTTCCAGCCATTGAGTCTCGCTGGAATGGTTATTACCTCACACATCCTCAAGAGTTGGCCTGTGTAACCGAAGCAGAACCGAATATTTACTTGATAAGTGCCATTGCAGGCAAGGGGATGACTACAGGTGCAGGTTTTATGCAAGAAGTATTAAAAAACCATATTCTGTAATCTGGTTTAAACCAGATTGAGCTATATTGATTGTAATTAAAGTGAAAGTCTCAGTAAGGAATTGATGAATGAACGCGCATGTTGAACTAGAAAACAAATATTTACTGCTTACTCCTGGGCCATTGTCGACTTCTCCAGCCGTGCGCCGGGTAATGCAGCGTGACTGGTGTACCTGGGACAAAGAATACAATAGTCTGGTGCAAGATATTCGCCAGCGTTTAGTGGCTTTGGCGACCTCAGAAACAGAACTTTACAGCGCCGTGTTGATGCAGGGAAGTGGCAGTTTTTCTGTAGAAGCTGTATTGGGTTCAGCCCTGCCTAAAAATGGCAAAATTTTAATTATTAATAATGGGGCCTATGGTGCTCGCATGGTGCAGATGGCACGTTGCTTAAATATTGAAGTGGTTGAGCTGGTTTATCCGGAGACTCAAATTCCTGATTTAAGTGATATTGAAAAGGCATTAAGCGATTCAAGTATTACTCATGTGTCTTGTGTGCATTGTGAGACTACGACGGGCTTGCTCAATCCTATTGAAGAGATTGGCCGTCTTGTGAAAGCTGCCGGCAAAGTCTGGATTGTCGATGCGATGAGTTCATTTGGAGGGGTGCCGATGGACATTGCAAAGCTTGAAATCGACTTTTTAATTTCAAGTGCCAATAAATGTATTCAGGGTGTGCCCGGTTTTGGTTTTATTCTGGCAAAACGTGAACAATTACAAGCTTGCAAAGGTCAGGCGCGCTCAGTAAGTCTGGATCTTTACGATCAATGGAACACCATGGAACAGCATGATGGTAAATGGCGTTTTACTTCACCTACACATGTGGTACGTGCATTTTATCAGGCTTTACTGGAACTGGAGCAGGAAGGCGGGGTTGAAGCCCGTTATCAGCGTTATGTGAATAATCAAAAATGTCTTGCGGATGGCATGCAAAAACTTGGTTTTAAACTGGTACTTGATACTGATATTCCACAATCACCAATCATTACCACATTTATGTATCCAAATACGGCCGATTTTAGCTTTCAGGAGCTCTATGAGAATTTAAAACAGGCGGGTTTTGTCATCTATCCCGGCAAAGTCACCGATTTGAACTGTTTCCGGATTGGCAATATTGGCGAGGTTTATCTGGAAGACATTCAACGTTTACTGGCTGCAATCTCAGTCTACTGCCAGAAATAATTTAGCTTATTTTTATTGATTTATATTTAATTTTTTAAGGAAAGACTCATGACAATTTCATATAATACCTTGCAAGCAGTTATTTTCGACTGGGCTGGAACCACAGTCGATTTTGGCTCACGTGCTCCAATTTTAGCTTTCATGGCATTGTTTGCAGATAATCAGGTTGCAATCACCATTGAAGAAGCACGTGCGCCGATGGGGTTGGAGAAACGCGATCATATTGCAGCTGTGTTAGCCATGCCGCGTGTGGCAGCTGCATGGAAGCAGGCACATGGGGCAGAAGTGACCATTGCCGATATTGACCGTTTATATCAGGACTTTATTCCTTATCAGTTAAAAGCCATTCCGCAATGTTCACAGCTGATTCCGGGCGCACTGGAAACATTTGCAGATATTCGCGCACGTGGAGCAAAAATCGGCAGCAATACCGGTTATGCCAGCATGATGATTACTGAGTTGGTAAAAGATGCAGCGCAACAAGGTTATGTGCCTGATTGCATTATTACTGCGAGTGACGTGAAACATGGTCGTCCGTATCCAGAAATGTTATGGAAAAACTTGATTGAACTGGATGTTCTGGATATTAAAACAGTGGTGAAAGTGGATGATACCGTCGTGGGTATTCATGAGGGCTTAAATGGAGGGTGCTGGACAGTAGGCTTGGCCGTGAGTGGCAATGAGGTTGGTCTGAGCTATGAAGAATGGAAGGCACTGCCTGAGTCTGAACAGGTCAGTCTAAAAGAAAAAGCTTATGCAAAAATGCATGCTTCAGGAGCGCATTATGTCATTGACAGTATTGCAGACTTGCCTGCTGTGCTAAATGAGATTGAGCAGCGCTTGGCTCAAGGTGAAAAGCCTTGATCAGTTAAGTCAGGCATTAAAAAATGGATATTGTTTTAATATCCATTTTTTTGTTTTAGGCGAAGATCAAACTGAATTTATATTTTACCATCTAAATTTTTGTTAAGGTTTTGACTTGAGCTAACCGTTTTTCAGAATCCTTTAATCTCCGAGCTAATATTTTGTAGCACTACTCTTAGGTATGCTGAGGTATTGATCCCATCGTTTTAACTGTCACTGGTACATCAGGGCAGAGCTATGTGTTTTTTAATATTTGCAATCAAGTATTTTTTTTTAAATAACTTTTTAATTTTATCCCTGGAAGTAAGTAAATCCATCCTCTGAATTAGAGTCTGCATTGCCATCCAACATGCACTTGCTGTGCCATGGAAAATAAATCCAGAGGCTGGCGTCTAAGCCACATCTGTAAGGCAGATGTTAATCCACAGAATTGGCAAAAAAGTTCATAGTGATATGGGCAGTTTGGTTCTGGTCATATTTTATCAGTGCACTATGCTGTTAGGAATTCAGGCACCCCTTTAAACTTTTTCAGGAAGGATGCGGCACGATCTGGCTTGAGGTTTGAAGGAGGGTATTCAGTAAAATTGCAGAAACAACCTTATAAACAATTTTACGCTTCAACTCAGGTGCTGGTTTTAGATTTTTTATTCTCTCTATAGGGATTAAACTATGGTCACTCAAACTATTAGAAACGTTTTTACAGAAAAATTAAGTACGAAATATCAGGGAATTGTTCAAAATATTGTCGATAAATCCCCCATTCCGATTCGTCACTTTGATTTTAAATTTAACCCGGCAGAGCTAGATAAGCGCTTTTTCCTCAATAAAGAATTAGCCTCTTCTTATTTTCATGCCTTGTCAATTTTTTTGACTTTTGGTGAAGATGTGGTGATTGCAACTGCACGTCATCATCGGGATTTTATTGATGATCCGGTGTTGAAACAGAGGCTCACCTCCCTGATTGGACAAGAGGCCATTCATTCCAAAATTCATAATCAGTTTAATGATGAAGTTTTAAAAGAAAATGGCTACCCCGTCGAGTTGCTGCGCGCTATCGCTGCAAAAGTGTTTGATTATGGCATTTACAAACTGCCCCATTCTTTACAGCTTTCCTTAATGGCCGGCATTGAACATTATACGGCGGTTCTAGCCGAGTTTATGATGCAGCACGAGGCATATCTGCTGGGTTCACAAGATGAAAGACAGCGTGCCATGTGGATGTGGCATATGCTGGAAGAATCCGAACATAAAGATATTGCTTATGATGTGTTTCTGGAATTATCAGGTAATTACTGGCTACGAATTACCGGTTTTTTACTGGCAAGCTTAACCATTCTGGGCGGGGTGTCGCTTGGCGGTTATCTCATGCCATTTGTGCGTAAACCCAGCAATTTAATAAATCCGCGTTATATGAAAGATGTGCTAGAAAGCACAGCCTTGTTATTTGGCAGTGAGCGTGGCGTGTTTGGTAGCAGCTTTGTGCATATTCTGGAATATCTGCGTCCGAGCTTTCATCCCAATGACCATGATACGACAGCCTATCTGGCCTATTACAAAGAGCGATTATTGCATCCTGAAACCGGATTGTTGACACCTTATTTCCTGAAAGAATTTGTACCGCCTGTACCTGCAGCTTCTGCCTAAGCTAATTCTGCCCAAGACTATATTTGCTGGATAATAAAATGAAATTATTTAGAAAAAAAACCAAGCCCAGCCAGAATGCTTTTGCCGTGGTGACAGGTGCTGGAAGCGGAATTGGCCGTAATTTCGCCCTTGAGCTGGCCAAACGGGGCGGTATGGTGGTGTGTGCTGATATTAATCTGGAGGCTGCTGAAGAAACTGTTGCGCTGATTACAGCCTCGGGTGCCCAAGCGTTTGCCGTGAAATGTGATGTGGGTAATGCCAGACAAGTCGAGCAGCTGGCGAATCAGGCCGAGCAGTTAATGCAGCACCCCACCACATTGCTGATTAATAATGCAGGGGTCGGCTTGGGTGGCAAGTTTGATGAAGTGACGCTGGACGACTGGAAATGGGTCACTGATGTAAATTTGTGGGGCGTGGTGCATGGTTGTCATTATTTTGTGCCCAAGTTTAAAAAGTTAGGAAATGGGGCCATTATTAATGTCGCTTCAGCAGCCTCCTATACCGCCGCTCCAGAAATGACCGCCTATAACGTCACTAAAGCCGGTGTGCGAGCTTTATCGGAAACACTGGCTGCCGAGCTGAGAAAGTTTAATATCCAAGTCAATGTCGTCTGTCCGACGCTGGTGCCGACCAATATTATTAAAAATGGCAAGCTCCCGCATAAAGGAATTATGGATTATGCCCTGACCAATCTGGCATTGACCACTAGCAATAAAGTCGCGGAACTGACTTTGGATCGTCTGGATCAAGGCCAGCTTTATACTATTCCGCAGCTTGATGCCAAATTATTCTGGTTGATGAAACGGATAGCTCCAAATTTATATGCGAAATTTTTGGGTAATTTGTACCGGTTAATGAAGTGAAATATAAAAATCTCCAGCCTTTTTCGTAGGAGATAGGAAATACTCTTCGTGATCTGGGCCATGAGGCGGAATAAGAAATCTCTTCACTTGAAAGTTAAATCAATAAACATAGCAGCGTGTCTGACATATAAATAGTTCACGCCTAAAGTCAGTGCGGAGATCAGGATAAAAAGCTTGGCAAGACAGCCAAGTCAATATCAGAGTTAAGGGACATTTAAAATGACAGCTCAAGCAGAAAAATTAGACATCGCTAAAAGAAAAGCATTAACCCCACATATTTACGATACATTTATTGTGGGTGCAGGTATTTCAGGCATTGCCACCGCCATTCGCCTTGATCAGGCGGGTTATCACAATTACAAGATGATTGAAAAGGCGACCCAAGTCGGTGGAACCTGGCGTGAAAACACTTATCCAGGTTGTGGCTGTGATGTGCCCTCGGCGTTATATTCTTATTCATTTGCGCCCAGTGCAAACTGGAGTCATCTGTTTGCACGTCAACCTGAAATCCTGAACTATCTGGAAGAGGTCAGTGAAAAGTTTAAGATCCGCGCCAAGATTGAATTTGGAACTGAACTATTAAATGCGGCATGGGATAAACAGTGTCATCTGTGGGTGATTAAGACCAATAAAAGCCAATACCTGTCCAGGACCGTGGTTTTTGCCACAGGTCCTATTACCGAAGCTCAAACCCCACAGCTTGAAGGCCTTGACACTTTTCAAGGGGAGATGTTCCATTCAGCGCAATGGAATCATGAATATGATTTGACAGATAAGCGGATTGCAGTAATTGGCACGGGTGCATCGGCCATTCAGTTTGTGCCCCAGATTCAACCCAAAGCCAAAGCACTGTATGTCTTCCAGCGCACAGCTCCGTGGGTGGTTCCAAAACCGGATATGGAGCTGGGTGACTTCAGCAAGGCAATGATTGCAAAATTTCCTTTCATTCAGACAGCGTGGCGGAAAACAGTGGCTCAGTCACTGAATGCAATTAATTTTGGACTACGTAACCCAGCAGTATTAAAACCAGTGGGTGAACTGGCTAAACTGATACTGCGTTTTCAGATTGAAGACGCTGAACTACGCAAAAATGTAACTCCAAACTTTACTATTGGCTGTAAACGTTTGTTATTTGCCAATAATTATTATCCCGCCTTACAGCAGGCAAATATCCGGTTGATTCCACATGGCTTGGTGAAAGTAGAAGGCAATCACGTGGTATCTGCAAATGGTGAACGCCATGAAGTTGATGTCATTATTTGGGGAACAGGTTTTGAGGTTTCTCATCCACCGATTGGTAAGCGGATTAGCAATGAGAAGGGGGAATGTTTGCATGATTTGTGGAAGAATAGTTCACCAGAAGCTTATTTAGGCACCAGTATTGAAAATGTACCGAATGCTTTTTTGATCTTGGGGCCGAATGTATTGGTTTATGATTCATTTATTGGCTTGGCAGAAGCACAACTGGACTATATTGTGGATGGTCTGCTTAAAATTAAGCAACAGGGAATTAGTCAACTGAACATTAAGCCGGAAGTGATCAGAAAACATAATGAGCTGGTACAAAAACATTTAAAAACAACGGTCTTTAATGCAGGTGGTTGTAAGAGTTACTATCTGGATGCCAATGGGCGTAATTTTGCGGCTTGGCCATGGTCATTAAAAACATTGAAGCAGCGGTTAAGACATTTAGATTTAAATGATTATGAAGTGACATATCAAACTGAAAAAACCAGCTAATTTTAAAACATTCATTTAAAGGTTGATGATATCTATCAAAAATGAATCACTTTTTAATGATCATTATGGCAGAATGAGGCGTTTTGAAGCACGCGTCTATATGAGGTGTTGGGGCAGACTGAGGCGTTCTGATTCTATATAAATGTCTGATCAGTAGGTCGCTTTCTTCAATCAAAAAATAATGATACTAATTACATGTTTAAACAGAGATTAAAAGTTCCTTCTCTCTTTGGGATGAGAGCATGCTCCGCAAGAAGATAAGGGGATTTTTATAAGAGCCTCTCCCTGACCCATTCGTACAAGGAAAGGGAATTTCCTTTACGTTAATTAAAGAATGATTTGTGAAACAACTCTAGGGCGTGTCCTCATTTGAAGAATTGGTTTTAAATACTTAAAATCCTCCTTTGAGTTATTTTTATTTCTACATTTTCAATGGCGCGCACTCTTCTTACCGATGATATCCGGCAGAAAATTCAAGATACTATGCGATTACATGGTTGCTACTGTTCAAAGAATAGTAGAAATATCATGGAAGCGATCTTATGGAAACTGCGTACAGGCGCCACATGGCGGGATATTCCCCAAGAATTTTGTCCTTGGCAAACTGCTTACAATCGCTTTAATCGTTGGGCAAGGAAGGGATTGTGGGATAAATTTTTTTTAGATTACGAGGCGTCCTGGATCAAGAATGGGTATTCATTGACGGAAGCTACATACGCGTGCATCAACATGCAAGTGGAGCTCGGCATGGTTTCAAAAGAGCAATTGGACAATCACGTGGTGGACGAACAACAAAAATACATCTTGCAACCGACGCGAATGGAGTACCGATTGATTTTAAAATCACTGGGGGTGACGTCCACGACAGTCAAGTTGCAAAACAACTGATTGATACTGTAGATGAGGCAACTTATCTTATTGCTGATAAGGGATATGATGCTGGGCACATTAGAATATATGCCCAGAATAAGGATATGATTCCCATTATTCCAATGAGATCAAATAATAAGAGGTCGAATAAGGAGTTTGATAAATATCTATATCAATTAAGACATTTAGTTGAAAATGCATTTGCGAGATTAAAACATTTCCGTGCTATTGCTACCCGATTTGATAAGCTTGCACGAAATTATCATTCTATGATTTACATTGCTTGCATGTTTATTTGGTGTAAAGCCAAATGAGGACACGCCCTAATATAAAAATAAAGCAGAAGACCAATAACTTAATCAATAGAGTTCATCCAGCAGAGGATGGGGATAGAGCAATTCGCATGAAATTAAGCTCAATCCTTTTGAATAAGACAGCTAGGCATTCCAAGAGACGGCCTAAAACTGTATTTCTATAGAGACGAATAAGAGACATAAAATGTCGCCTAACTTGAAATTAGGCTCGAATTTGTTGATAAATCTCATTATATTGATCTTAACTTGATACCAAGAATAATAGAAAATGGAACAACTTAATCCTTCAGATCTTAAAGCCATCTTGCATTCCAAACGCGCGAATGTGTACTACCTGGAACATGCCCGGGTCATGCAAAAAGATGGTCGGGTCCTGTATTTGACAGAAGCCAAAAATGAAAACCAGTACTGGAATATTCCGATCGCCAATACCACGGTCATTATGCTGGGAACGGGAACATCAATTACCCAGGCGGCGATGCGTATGCTGGCCAGTGCAGGTGTTCTGGTTGGGTTTTGTGGCGGAGGCGGCACACCTTTATTTATGGGCTGTGAAATTGAATGGATGACACCGCAAAGTGAATATCGCCCAACCGAATACATGCAAGGCTGGATGCAATTCTGGTTTGATGATGCAAAACGTTTAGAAGTTGCCAAGCAGTTTCAGCAGGCTCGGATTGAATTTATCAGAAAAGTTTGGGACAAAGACCGTGATTTAAAAGCCGAAGGTTTTTATCTGGATGATCTGGATATTCAGCAGGCACTGACAGGTTTTGAGAAGAAAATACCGCATTTAAATAAAGTCGGCGACCTCTTGTTGACCGAAGCGGCCATGACCAAACAGCTTTATAAAATTGCGGCAACCCGCACAGGCTTAAAAGATTTTAGCCGCAATCCGGAACAGGGGGATTTAGCCAATGATTTCCTCAATCATGGCAATTACTTGGCCTATGGACTCGCAGCAACAACACTTTGGGTTTTAGGTATTCCGCATGGTTTTGCGGTGATGCATGGAAAAACCCGCCGTGGTGCTTTGGTGTTTGATGTGGCGGATTTGGTTAAGGATGCGGTCGTTCTGCCTTATGCCTTTATCTGTGCCAAGGAGAAGATGACTGAGCAAGAGTTTAGACAGCAGTTATTGCAGAAATTTACAGAGCATCGCTGCTTGGATTGGATGTTTGATCAGGTGAAATTAGCTGCTTTATCTTCTAAAAATGGAGATGAAGAATGATTGTGACCTTTATTTCCCAATGTGAAAAGAAAGCCATTCCACGTACACGCCGTGTTTTAGATGCCTTTGCAGATCGAATAGGGGATAACACTTGGCAAACGGTTATCACTGAAGATGGTTTGATTGCCGTAAAAAAGTTGCTGCGTAAAACCGTGACCAAAAGCACTGCGGTGAGTTGTCATTGGATACGCGGGCGACGTAGAAGTGAGCTGTTGTGGATCGTAGGGAATCGGAATAAGTTTAATTCAGAGGGGATCGTCCCTGTGAATAGTACCAGAAAAAAATTAGATCAAAATAAATGGGAAAATAATTGGCACTATTTACCGTTGATCAAGGCATTGGTAGCAGTTTCTGCTTTATTGCATGACTGGGGTAAAGCAACCGTTTTATTTCAACAAAAATTATTGAATAAAAATAACCGATTTAAAGGTGATCCGATTCGGCATGAATGGATTTCCTGTTTATTGCTTAATGCTTTGGTGCAATCGTCTGGAAATATTGAAACAGATGATGCGTGGTTAAATTTACTAATAGAACAAAACTGGGATGAAAATACTTTAAAGCAAACCATCAGTAAAAATCTTGATCAGACTAAGGCTTTGGATCAACTTCCTCCATTGGCGCAATTGCTTGCCTGGTTAATTGTTTCGCATCATCGTCTGCCTGATTTAAAAGAAGAAGAACGCCGTAAAGACTATGCAGGTGTAAATAAGGATACATTATCGAGCTTATTGAAAAGCATTAAGGTTGATTGGGGTTATCAAAACAAGTTTGAAGAGCAGGAATATCAACAGCGTTTAAAACTGTGTTTTGAGTTTGAGCAGGGATTATTGACTAAGTCAGTCAAATGGACAAAAGCAATAAAAAAATGGTCAGCACGATTACAGCAGCAATCTGAACATCTTCCGCAGATTTTTGCAGATGGCAGTTGGCGCGTTATTTTGCATCATGCTCGACTATGCCTCATGTTGGGGGATCACTATTATTCATCCTGCAAGGCTGATAAAGACTGGAAAACCGATTTAACTTTAATTGCCAATACTGACCCTAAAACCAAGCAAGCCAAACAATATTTAGATGAACATTTGGTTCATGTCAGTGATACAGCAATGCGTGTGGCGCAGTCTTTAAGCCGTTTGGCGGATGAGATGGAACCTGCTTATGATATTCAAAAACTGAAAAAGAAAAGTCCAGAGGGATTTGAATGGCAAGATCAGGCTGTAAAGGGGATTCAAAATTTTATTCAAAAAAATGAAAAGGCTGCTGAACAAGGCTGGTTTATTGTCAATATGGCGAGTACGGGCAAAGGTAAAACCATTGCCAATGCAAAAATCATGCAGGCTTTGTCCAGAGATGCGCAGTCATTACGTTATATTTTAGCCTTGGGGCTGAGAACTTTAACTTTGCAAACAGGTGATTCCTACCGAAATGATATTGGTTTAGGGAATGATGAGTTAGCGGTATTGATTGGCTCCAAAGCGGTACAAGAATTGCATCATAAAAATACTGCTCAACAGCAGAATAATGAAGTGGATATAGAGGAAATTGGTTCAGAATCCTTGGAAGAATTATTGGACAATGAATTAGATTATTCCACTATGCCACAGGCTGACTTTATGGATGCTCTTTTTCCACAAAATCAGGCAGAACGTAATAAGGCATTTCTTTATAAACCTGTTTTGGCATGCACCATTGATCACATCATGTCTGCGACTGAAACCAAACGCGGTGGGAAATATATTTTACCAAGCCTAAGACTTTCATCCTCAGATTTAGTCATAGATGAAGTGGATGATTTTAATGGTCAAGACTTGATTGCTATTGCACGCTTGGTGCATTTGGCAGGTATGCTTGGCAGGAAAGTGATGATTTCTTCGGCGACCATTCCACCAGCTTTGGCTGAAGGTTTCTTTAATGCTTATCAACAGGGTTGGACACTTTATACAGCATTTAAAAAATCAAAACAAAGCAATGTGGTGTCTATGTGGGTGGATGAGTTTAAAACTCAGATTCAATCTATCGAAATAAAGGGGCAGACGGAAACTATTGCTGAGTACCAGCAAGCGCACAGTAAATTTGTCAAAATTAGAGCCGATGCATTGGCAAAACAAGTCATTAAACATAAGGCTTATATTATCGAATGTGCTGACTTAGTTGCAGAGAAAACAGTAGATCGTTTGGATGAAAGCTTACAAAATCAGTATTTTGAGCGGATTAAGCAGCATGCAGAGCAGTTGCATCAGCAGCATCATAGTATTGATCAAAAAACGGGTAAAAAAGTTTCCTTTGGGGTGATTCGTGTTGCCAATATTCCACCCTGTGTGGCACTGACTCGTTATTTATTAAATGCAGAGTGGTCTGAAAATATTTCACCAAGAGTGATGGCCTATCATAGTCGTCAAGTGTTGTTATTGCGTAGTGAGCAGGAGCATCATTTGGATGAGGTGTTAAAGCGTAAAGAGAAATCAGGTGAGCAACCCAAAGCATTTTCCAATGAAGTCATCCGAAAACATCTTGATAATACAAATGATGAGCATGTCCTTTTTATTTTAATTGCAACGCCTGTAGAAGAGGTGGGACGTGACCATGATTTTGATTGGGCGATTGTAGAGCCATCATCTTATCGCTCAATTATTCAATTGGCAGGTCGTGTTTTAAGGCATCGTAAATGTACTCAAGATATTGAAAAACCAAACATCGCTTTGCTGCAATATAATTTAAGGGGTTTAAAAAATGCCAAAATTGCGTTTGAAAAACCCGGTTTTGAGGTTAATTCTGATAAGGGTAATTTCCGCTTAGAAACTAAAGATTTAAAACAACTACTTGATCCAAATATTTTTGACAACGGCATCAATGCAATTCCGAGAATTCAGGTTCCTTCACCTTTACAGCCGGCTTTGAAGCTTGCAGATTTAGAACATGCCGTCATGGCAGATGCACTGACTGCATATAGTAAAAAGGGTGCAAAGCCTTTGAATGCCTGGTTAACACAACATTGGTTTTTGACGGCTTTACCGCAGCGTTTTAATCCATTCAGACAAAGTTCTCCGAATATTCAATTATTTGCGACTTGGCAAAATGGCAAGCTTATATTTTGTGAAAAAGATGACTTTGGTGAATATATTGATCGCAGCGGATTTTATAACATTAACTTTATTGAGTTAAGTGCACCTGAAAAACAACGTCTTTGGTTAGACCGTCATTATTACGACATTCTACGTCGTTTGGCTCTTGATCATCTTTCAGAAAATGACGATATTGACACAAAGCTAGAAGTATTATCAAAGCGTTATGGGGAAATTATGTTGCCTGAATATGATGAAAATAAAAAACTCATATATTCGGAACAGTTCGGTTTGGTTGTTTTGGATAAATAAAAAGGGGATATAAAATGTGCGAGGGGGAAGTATGACGACAAATATTGATGCCTTTTTAAATGAGCGCAAAGAGCTCTGGTTAAAAGACCGTGTAAAGAAAGCAGAGAATGAAGCAGTAATCGCTGAATTACAGCAACAGGCACATGATAAATTCAGTTTGCAGGAATGGTTGCCTGATGCTGCCAAACGAGTGGCACAACTTTCTATGGTCAGCCATCCAAGTAAATTCAGCCATCCAAGTGCGAAGACTTCAAGTGTCATTGCTCAGGCGAAATACAAAGCAGATGGTTATTGGCGTAGCGGGAATGTGGATTATCCATTAGATGTATTTGGCAATGCTGCTGCAATGGATGTATTTAAATTCTTATCACTTAATTTAACTGAACAGCATACGGTTCTAGATGGTTTTGAGCAGAAAGATGTGCAACTCAGGAAAAAGCTTGAACAAGCTTCTTTGGACTTCGAGACCTTACGACAAGCTTTTTTAGTCATTAAAAATGGTGATCATTCTAATAAAACTGATCATTTGATTAAGCAAGTTTATTTTCCAATAAAAGATGCTGACTATCATCTGCTATCAGTATTAACACCATCAGGTTTGATTACGAAACTGAAGCAAGCGATTGATGCAATGCGCTTTTCTGAAGCTACAAAAAATGCAAAAGAAAACAGGAAAAAGAATGAGCATGATGAACAAGGTTATGCCGATATTTATGAGCTTACGGTGACGGCATATGGTGGTACGCAACCGCAAAACGTGAGTGTATTAAATAGTCAAAATGCGGGAAGAGCTTATTTACTGCCAAGTTATCCGCCTGTTTTGGAAAAAAGAACTGTGAGATTGCCTAAAACTGATTTTTTTGCACAGAGCTTATATCGGAGAAATTTTCAAGAAGGCTTTATTCAATTACATCAATTCATGCAGCTTGATTTGAATAATATCGATATTCGTACCGCAATTAGAAACATTATTCAGTACGCCATTGATCAAGTTCTTTTACAGGCATTCAAGATACGTGAATCTTATGATGCGGGCTGGTCAAGTCAGGATTACTACACAAGCTTACCGAAATTACAGCGTATCTGGCTAGATAACATCTATGCAGAACAGCGTCAGGAAGAGGGTGAGTGGCGAAAAAAGGTAAGTGAAGAAATTGCGCGCTGGATTTTACGCAGTTATGAAAAAGTCATTAATGATGCCTATAAATTAGGTACAGGTGAGCTGGTAGAGGTAAAGCAACGTGTTGAAAAAGCATTAAATAAAGTGCAGGAGTTTTTCTAATGCGCCAATTTTTGTTGATTCCGCATCTTAAAATTCATAATGCCAATGCAATGAGTAGTCCTTATACCATCGGATTTCCTGCGATGACGGCATGGCTGGGAGCAGTTCATGCGCTTCAGCGTAAATTAAAAGTAAAAAATCATGATGTTGAGTTAACTAAACTCGCAATTAGCTGTCATGAGTTTAATTTACAAACTTATAAAGGGTATGGGGACTTTGTTCATTCGATTATTGGTACTGCAAATCCCTTAGATAAAGATGGTAGCCGTCCTGCATTTATTGAAGAAGCACGCTGTCATTTAGAAGTCTCTCTTTTGATTGAATGTGAAAATATTGATCCTGATGAAAAAGATGAGTTTTTGAATTTGGTCAATCAGCTTGTGATCAGTATGAAGTTTGCAAGTGGAGATGTTCTGGCTGTCAAAAAATGTGAAATTCTAAATTTTGATGATGAAGCTTCTATAGATAAAGAACTGCGTCCAATTTTGAATAAATTAATGCTTGGACATGTGCTGATCGAACGCCGTGATCTTGTCATTGAAAGCATGAATGAAGGGAAAGATGCCTTAGATGCAGTATTGGATTATCTAAAAGTGACCCATAGTTCAACTATCGATGATCATGACAAAGTGACTTGGACTTCAAAGCGAAAAGCACAGGGCTGGCTCGTACCCATTGCAGTCGGTTTTCAGGGTATTTCTGAATTGGGGCAAGCAAAAAATCAACGAGATGCCAATACACCACATCGTTTTGCTGAAAGTGTCATCACGCTTGGGGAATTTAAAATGCCTTACCGTATAGAAAGTATTGATCAACTATTATGGCAATATCATGTTGATCTTGAAAATAATTTATATCTTTGCCAAAGCTTTACAACAAACTAACTGGGTATTAAAAAGGGGATCAAACTCATGGCTAAAAATGAAAAAGCAGTAGCGAGTGTACTGGCATTTGAAAAAAAACTTGTGCCATCTGATGGATATTTTTATGGAACAACTTGGGAAAATCGTACAGAACAAACAGCTTTAAAACTAATTGAAAAATCTGTACGCGGTACAATTTCAAATCGTTTAAAACCTGCAGTGGCAGGTGACCCAATGAAATTAAATGCAGAAGTTGAAAAAGCAAACTTACAAACCGTAGATGCATGTGCATTGGGTGAAAATCAGGATGCGTTGAAAGTTGCTTTTACTTTGAAGGTTTTAGGTGGAATTGAAAATCCATCGGCATGTAATAACGAAGCTTTTTTGAATTCTTATCAGACAGTTGCCAAAAACTATATTGAAAAATATGGCTTTACTGAACTTGCAAAGCGCTATGCTTTAAATATTGCCAATGCACGTTTTTTATGGCGTAACCGTGTTGGCGCTGAAAAAGTCGAAGTAGTGGTCCAGGTGAATAATCAGGATGCAATCACTTTTAATGCGCTTGAGTACTCATTGCATGATTTTGAACATGTCGATGCGAAAGTACAAGTACTTGCTGATCAAATTGCGCAAGCACTTAAAGGTGAATTGCCGTATTTATTAATCAAAATAGAAGCTTACGCTCTGGTTGGAAAAGCACAGGAGGTTTATCCAAGTGAAGAGCTAGTCTTGGATAAAGGGAAGGGTACAAAAAGTAAAATTCTTTACCATGTCAATGATGTTGCTGCCATGCATTCTCAAAAAGTCGGGAACGCTTTGCGAACCATTGATACTTGGTATCCTGACTTTGATGAGAAGAAAACTGCTATTGCAATTGAGCCTTATGGTGCAGTGACAAATTTAGGTAAAGCTTATCGTACTCCAAAAGATAAAAAAGATTTCTTCACGCTATTTGATAAATATGCGTTGGGTGAAACTTTGGAAAATACTGACCAAGAACACTATGTCATGGCAGTTTTAGTGCGTGGTGGTGTATTTGGGCAAAGTGGAAAGGATTGATCATGAAATATTTTCAGGAAATCACACTGATTGATCAGGCTGAGATTTCTCCTTATTTTATTTGGTCAAAGCTATTTACACAGCTGCATATTGCTCTGGCTGGAAATAAAAATATTGATAATAAGGTCAATATAGGAGTGGCTTTTCCAAAGTATGTTTTTGAAGAAAAGATTGGAAGTCAAAAAGCTAAAGCTCATTTAGGTGATAAATTACGTGTTTTTGCTCAATCAGAAGCTGATTTGGAAAGGTTAGATATAAAGAAATGGCTAGACCGTTTAACTGATTATTTGCATATTACTTCGATTCGCGAAGTACCTGAAACTAAAGTGAGGGGCTATGCAATATATAGTCGTAAACAGGTTAAAACCAATGCTGAACGCTTGGCACGTCATGAGGCAAATAAGGGACGTTATAGTTATGAAAATGCTTTAGCACATTATCAAAAATTTATCACAACTACGGATTTACCTTATATTCAAATGCTCAGCCTAAGCACTTCTAATGAACAGGATAAGAAGCGTTTTAAATTATTTATTGAAAAGCGACCTGCTGAAAAATCTGAAACTCAGGTTTTTAGTACTTATGGTTTAAGTTCGGTGTCATCTGTACCCGAATTTTAACCCAATATTTTTTCACTCTTTAACAGTTTAATAAAATCAATAAGTTATAGCGGTAGGTTGAAACTTGGGTCTTTTGTGGATTTAAAGGGTTAACTTACTGTTATAACTTTATTTTTTGCTGTAAAATTACTGTTCACTGCCATATAGGCAGCTTAGAAAGGTAACAGATTCATCCACCATATTTTCATAACGTTCACTGCCATATAGGCAGCTTAGAAACTTTGGTGAACGGTTGAGAGAGTTTCGGCAATGTTCACTGCCATATAGGCAGCTTAGAAATCCTAAACGACCTTTACTAATCTGACGCTCGAGTTCACTGCCATATAGGCAGCTTAGAAAAAAAAGAAATGGCAGTAAAAAGAGAGGCATTGGTTCACTGCCATATAGGCAGCTTAGAAATCCCACTCCTGAACCTGAAAATACTCATCAAAGTTCACTGCCATATAGGCAGCTTAGAAAAATCTAAAATCTTGCTCATAAATAGCACCTTTGTTCACTGCCATATAGGCAGCTTAGAAAAGATTCAAAATCAGAAGCAAAAACTTATTGAGGTTCACTGCCATATAGGCAGCTTAGAAATTTTTGGTGTTTCTTTTGGGTAATGTACTTTCGTTCACTGCCATATAGGCAGCTTAGAAATTGCAAGGTAAGGGCGGAGTCGGAAAATCATTGTTCACTGCCATATAGGCAGCTTAGAAATGTTTCTTTTTGATTTTGGCTTGCAGCAGTCAGTTCACTGCCATATAGGCAGCTTAGAAAAGCAGCAGCACAAATTTTGATTACTTTCAAAAGTTCACTGCCATATAGGCAGCTTAGAAAATGCTGAAAAGAATTGTCTTGTAGCTGGAAATGTTCACTGCCATATAGGCAGCTTAGAAAGTTCGAGGGGCAAAAATAATTTGACAAGCCATGTTCACTGCCATATAGGCAGCTTAGAAATTGCGCGGTGTGCAACTAGAAGCCGCAAAAGAGTTCACTGCCATATAGGCAGCTTAGAAATCGAAGTTCAGCGACAATCTGCGCTGTCGTGTGTTCACTGCCATATAGGCAGCTTAGAAACACTGGAATGCGAACGGCTACAAACATTCCCTGTTCACTGCCATATAGGCAGCTTAGAAATTACCAATACCTCCACCAGATTGAATAGTCGCGTTCACTGCCATATAGGCAGCTTAGAAAAAGCAAACAAGCTAAAAGGAAATGAAAATGAAGTTCACTGCCATATAGGCAGCTTAGAAATAGAGCATCAGAGATATGATCCAGTCCAGACTGTTCACTGCCATATAGGCAGCTTAGAAACGTGACACATCGGGAGCTTGTGACAATATGCCGTTCACTGCCATATAGGCAGCTTAGAAAGCTCTTAATAATGGCCATAGTATGCAAGCACCGTTCACTGCCATATAGGCAGCTTAGAAATATACAATCGCAAGCACAGGCAAAAAATCATTGTTCACTGCCATATAGGCAGCTTAGAAAAACAGAAGCAGCCACAAAGGGCATGAACAAGAGTTCACTGCCATATAGGCAGCTTAGAAACATACCAATCAGCAAATGTTCGCCGGATTGTATGTTCACTGCCATATAGGCAGCTTAGAAATTGACGAATCACATAAACCGCTGCTGCCATTTGTTCACTGCCATATAGGCAGCTTAGAAATTATTGTGGTTTGCCCATACCATGGTAAATTCGTTCACTGCCATATAGGCAGCTTAGAAAGATGGCGTAGTGACCGAGAAAAGCGTTAAAGCGTTCACTGCCATATAGGCAGCTTAGAAAATTAACGCAAATCCTGAGCGCTTAACACCGTTGTTCACTGCCATATAGGCAGCTTAGAAAATGTCGCCAAGCTTTGTCATGTCTTCATAGCGGTTCACTGCCATATAGGCAGCTTAGAAAATTTGTACCAATTGAGAACATGCCACGGGGGAGTTCACTGCCATATAGGCAGCTTAGAAATGATGCTGAGCCGATTAATAGGCAGTTGCATGTTCACTGCCATATAGGCAGCTTAGAAATTTATGGACAATACCAGCGGGATCGTATTTGCGTTCACTGCCATATAGGCAGCTTAGAAATAGAAAGTATTCATGGAAAAAATAGCAACCAAGTTCACTGCCATATAGGCAGCTTAGAAAGTCGTGGGCCATACCTGCAATGGTTTGACCGGGTTCACTGCCATATAGGCAGCTTAGAAATGATGCTGAGCCGATTAATAGGCAGTTGCATGGTTCACTGCCATATAGGCAGCTTAGAAATTCCGCTAAGGTTACGTTTATTAATTCAACAGGTTCACTGCCATATAGGCAGCTTAGAAAATAAGCTTTGCGTAA
Organism: Acinetobacter sp. 10FS3-1; assembly: GCF_013343215.1. NCBI lineage: Bacteria > Pseudomonadati > Pseudomonadota > Gammaproteobacteria > Moraxellales > Moraxellaceae > Acinetobacter > Acinetobacter sp. 10FS3-1. The sequence continues at coordinate 1,904,901 of NZ_CP039143.1, read as the reverse complement.
TACTCCTGACAGTGCGGGTTCACTGCCATATAGGCAGCTTAGAAATCTCGACTCTCGGAGGCATATGCCAATCACTCGTTCACTGCCATATAGGCAGCTTAGAAAACAAAGCCCAGGCGGTGCCGGAAGGGTTTGTTGTTCACTGCCATATAGGCAGCTTAGAAATGAAAATGCACACCGATTTCGGATAGGTGTAAGTTCACTGCCATATAGGCAGCTTAGAAATATAGGATGCTTTATCTGTAATTAATTGTAAAGTTCACTGCCATATAGGCAGCTTAGAAATCTGAGGGTTTGAATACCAATGGTGACTACCCGTTCACTGCCATATAGGCAGCTTAGAAATGACAGAGATTGGGTAATCAGCTCAAGTTGTGGTTCACTGCCATATAGGCAGCTTAGAAATTTGTGAGTTCCAGTGGAGTAGGGAATAACCAGTTCACTGCCATATAGGCAGCTTAGAAAAGTGCTTGCTGCATTGAGGCATGAGGTTGAATTGTTCACTGCCATATAGGCAGCTTAGAAATGACAGTGCGGAATCTTGTCTTTGATCTTCTGGTTCACTGCCATATAGGCAGCTTAGAAAGTATTCAGAAGTGAAAGCGACTGCAAAATCAAGTTCACTGCCATATAGGCAGCTTAGAAATCAATCAGAAAATGCACACAGTGATATTTCTCGTTCACTGCCATATAGGCAGCTTAGAAAGGGTAAACCGCGAACGCATTAAAGGCCGTGTTGTTCACTGCCATATAGGCAGCTTAGAAAAAGACGGACGGCCTTGGCGGAGCTAACCGGAAGTTCACTGCCATATAGGCAGCTTAGAAAGACTAGATCGCACCATGTTCAATGCCGTATTTGTTCACTGCCATATAGGCAGCTTAGAAATAAAGAAAAGTAGACGGAAAACAGACCTTACAGTTCACTGCCATATAGGCAGCTTAGAAAAGAATACTTACGCTCAGTACGAACATCGGTTTGTTCACTGCCATATAGGCAGCTTAGAAAAACCCAAATGCTATTACTGAAATGAAGGTGACGTTCACTGCCATATAGGCAGCTTAGAAAGTCTACAGCTTAGGACGCTTTGCATTCCCTATGTTCACTGCCATATAGGCAGCTTAGAAATAATACCTAGACAAGCGCAATCATGCGAAAAAGTTCACTGCCATATAGGCAGCTTAGAAATTTGGAACGCATGGTCTAGCTTGGGTTCAACTGTTCACTGCCATATAGGCAGCTTAGAAATGTCCGTTTCTGTGTTTTTTTCAGGTGGCGTTGTTCACTGCCATATAGGCAGCTTAGAAAGTATGCCACGATTTCAGGGCTAAATACATCACGTTCACTGCCATATAGGCAGCTTAGAAAGCAACGGCGCTGTATAAATCATCAAACGTGGAGTTCACTGCCATATAGGCAGCTTAGAAACAAACACCCAGGTCATCGAATGCCGATTTACGGTTCACTGCCATATAGGCAGCTTAGAAAAAGAGAAATTACAAGCGCGTGAAGCTGAACTTGTTCACTGCCATATAGGCAGCTTAGAAACGAAGCCTTTACGGTGTCAGCCGTTGCGCTTGGTTCACTGCCATATAGGCAGCTTAGAAATATATCGAGCATACAGAGAGAAATAGACATGCGTTCACTGCCATATAGGCAGCTTAGAAAGTTAGCAGACCATGCCATAGTAAACGAGCCTGGTTCACTGCCATATAGGCAGCTTAGAAATGCTAGCAAACTCCGCACACCCGTTACAATTGGTTCACTGCCATATAGGCAGCTTAGAAATCAGAGCCGAACTCGCCCAACACGACACATTAGTTCACTGCCATATAGGCAGCTTAGAAATGCAGTTTGAAGCCTTTCTTCGCTACTGTGAAGTTCACTGCCATATAGGCAGCTTAGAAAGTTCAGAATGACACTGTTGATGCAATTTGTTGGTTCACTGCCATATAGGCAGCTTAGAAAAGAGCGCAAGGGAATGGCGCGCTATATTTAGCGTTCACTGCCATATAGGCAGCTTAGAAAATGACGTTTTCCGTGATAATACAAAGCGCGAGGTTCACTGCCATATAGGCAGCTTAGAAACCTGCATTGATAATAAATTCAGTCATCTTTCTGTTCACTGCCATATAGGCAGCTTAGAAAAGCCAATACATTGGTATTGTCAGACGCATCATGTTCACTGCCATATAGGCAGCTTAGAAAAGCTGGGGTCGCTTTCAATTGATGGGTGAAAAGTTCACTGCCATATAGGCAGCTTAGAAATTACTATCCGTACTATCAACGACTTTATTAGGGTTCACTGCCATATAGGCAGCTTAGAAAAAACCAATCATGATACGGTCCAAAGCAATTGCGTTCACTGCCATATAGGCAGCTTAGAAAGAAAGCCGAAGTATTTTAAACATGTACTGTTTGTTCACTGCCATATAGGCAGCTTAGAAAAATGACGTTTGCTGTTTGTGCTGCTTCATCTTGTTCACTGCCATATAGGCAGCTTAGAAAACACCAGATGAGCGTCCATAGTTACGCCAACAGTTCACTGCCATATAGGCAGCTTAGAAAACGTATCGTGAAATGTGGTCGTCTGGTCAAATGTTCACTGCCATATAGGCAGCTTAGAAATTTCTGTTCACGTAGGCGTTTACGTCTTGGGGGTTCACTGCCATATAGGCAGCTTAGAAAAATCACTGCACCAAACAGTGCATCACCATTCAGTTCACTGCCATATAGGCAGCTTAGAAATCACCTTCCGTCAGCGTATTACAGACAGCTATGTTCACTGCCATATAGGCAGCTTAGAAAATGAGATAGCCAAGGCGTGTCCATTCACGTTGGTTCACTGCCATATAGGCAGCTTAGAAATTGTTGTTTTGGGGGGGGCTTCAACAGACCCCGTTCACTGCCATATAGGCAGCTTAGAAAATTCATTTTTTTTGCTTATCGGGAGATAAAATGTTCACTGCCATATAGGCAGCTTAGAAAATAATTTCGGGCTAGATGAAAAAAGAGTTTTAGTTCACTGCCATATAGGCAGCTTAGAAAATCTGGCGCGTTCTTGCGGATTTCTTCTAGGCGTTCACTGCCATATAGGCAGCTTAGAAAAAAAACCTAATTCATTTGGTCGCCCAAGACGGGTTCACTGCCATATAGGCAGCTTAGAAAGTCAATGTGTGGATATAGCAGGCTAGTGGCTAGTTCACTGCCATATAGGCAGCTTAGAAAACGAAGCGAATTGGAACCGCTACCAAGCATATGTTCACTGCCATATAGGCAGCTTAGAAATCCAAAGGCGGTCTTTTAGCTTTGCAATGTGTGTTCACTGCCATATAGGCAGCTTAGAAAATGTTAGGGAAACGCTTGATACATTCATGCTTGTTCACTGCCATATAGGCAGCTTAGAAAAATATAAAAAATCCAATACAGGGCTTAAAGCCGTTCACTGCCATATAGGCAGCTTAGAAAACTCAGCAAAAAGAAAGTGCTTTGCTTATGCCGTTCACTGCCATATAGGCAGCTTAGAAAATCGTCCTGAGAAGATATCACCAGCAAAGCCAGTTCACTGCCATATAGGCAGCTTAGAAAGTCAGAGCGCCCGTACTATGACGAAACAGGCTGTTCACTGCCATATAGGCAGCTTAGAAACGCGATAATACCACCACCAACTTTATCAATTAGTTCACTGCCATATAGGCAGCTTAGAAAGCTATGAATCCTGCCGAGCCACTAAGCAGCCGGTTCACTGCCATATAGGCAGCTTAGAAATGCACCGTTGCCAGTCAGTTCGGTCGCGCTATGTTCACTGCCATATAGGCAGCTTAGAAACAACTATTGAGTTGTCTAAATCGATCTCATAAGTTCACTGCCATATAGGCAGCTTAGAAAGAACGAAATGAGTTCGATTAATTGAACCACTTGTTCACTGCCATATAGGCAGCTTAGAAACAAGGCTGAACGAAAAAAAGCCAAGCTTAAACGTTCACTGCCATATAGGCAGCTTAGAAATTTGGATTGGTGGCCGTAGGTTTTAATCATCTGTTCACTGCCATATAGGCAGCTTAGAAAATGTACGAAGCCCACCTTATGCGCAAAGTTGTTGTTCACTGCCATATAGGCAGCTTAGAAATGACGACATACGAGCGTTGTGCAGCTCGTCATGTTCACTGCCATATAGGCAGCTTAGAAATTGAAAATCAAAAATAATCCAAGTAAATGCAAGTTCACTGCCATATAGGCAGCTTAGAAAACTCTGAAACGATACCGCAGCGATGCAGCTCAGTTCACTGCCATATAGGCAGCTTAGAAAAGAATCGGTGATGATTGTTTTCTTAGCTCTTAGTTCACTGCCATATAGGCAGCTTAGAAAAAGCCAAAGAAGTACTGCAAGTGATGGTTGACGTTCACTGCCATATAGGCAGCTTAGAAATAACATCGATGCCACATTCATTGACCGGTACGGTTCACTGCCATATAGGCAGCTTAGAAAACCCGAAGGTGGTTTACTTAGGTGGCCCTGGAAGTTCACTGCCATATAGGCAGCTTAGAAAATATTGATACCGAGCGTCTTAGCGTTGTCGCTGTTCACTGCCATATAGGCAGCTTAGAAAACCTGAACTGATACTTGTATTCACAAGAACATGTTCACTGCCATATAGGCAGCTTAGAAATTTTTCAAGGCTGCACAGCTCATTCAATCTCAGTTCACTGCCATATAGGCAGCTTAGAAATCCTGAATTGATGCAGTGTTTTGGCCTACGGTGTTCACTGCCATATAGGCAGCTTAGAAATCGCACCAGTGGCCAGTACGTTGCTTGGGCTTGTTCACTGCCATATAGGCAGCTTAGAAATTTACCCCATGTCGGCCAAGTTTTTAGGGATGGTTCACTGCCATATAGGCAGCTTAGAAAGTTGGCAAATTTAAGCGTGAACTCGTGATAGAGTTCACTGCCATATAGGCAGCTTAGAAATGATAGATGCCTGCAATAGCTCGGAAGTTAAAGTTCACTGCCATATAGGCAGCTTAGAAATCTATTTTTAGATATAGATTGGCCTTTAACCGGTTCACTGCCATATAGGCAGCTTAGAAATGTAGTAAAAGACAACCGCTATGAGCATGCTGGTTCACTGCCATATAGGCAGCTTAGAAAGAACGGGTCAGTTCGTTGATATATAACTTCGTGTTCACTGCCATATAGGCAGCTTAGAAAAAAGCAAAGTAGAGGGGGTTTTATTTATGCTAGTTCACTGCCATATAGGCAGCTTAGAAAATCGTTCAGCCAGAATTAGCGGGTGAGCTGTCGTTCACTGCCATATAGGCAGCTTAGAAAAACCACAACATCATTCCAATCACTGATACCTTGTTCACTGCCATATAGGCAGCTTAGAAATCAGCATCCACACGGATTTGCTTCATCTCATCGTTCACTGCCATATAGGCAGCTTAGAAAGATAGATGAATCTATATTCGAACTGAGCTTGAGTTCACTGCCATATAGGCAGCTTAGAAATTGACGCTGATCCATTCCGGCACCGCCTGGGCGTTCACTGCCATATAGGCAGCTTAGAAATGCATGTGGCGCAACAATTCTTCAGCGCGTTCGTTCACTGCCATATAGGCAGCTTAGAAAATTGCGAATAATTCCGAAAAGTTGCGAATATGGTTCACTGCCATATAGGCAGCTTAGAAATGATTGTTGTGCTGTGCATCGTGATTGTCTGCGTTCACTGCCATATAGGCAGCTTAGAAAAAACGTGGGTCAAAGTAGTTATTGCGAACAATGTTCACTGCCATATAGGCAGCTTAGAAATAAAGCTACTCGAACAGAACAACCAGCTAATAGTTCACTGCCATATAGGCAGTTTAAATCTTAATACCTACACCTGATTACCATTTTTAAAAATGGTGACTGATCACCTGAATCACTCACCATATGCTTTGAGCCGAGTAGGGGCTAGTTGTTGGCTTCTGGCAAATCAAACCAGATCACTTGAGCATCCTCCAGCGCCTTAATCTGACTTGCTTCAATGAAAGCAATTGCACCACCAGCCGCTACAGTATGTTCTGCAATCTGGACTGAACCGGAAATCACATGTACATAATTCACCTGCTGTGTTGCTTCAACCTCCAGACTTTGCCCTTTGTGAATCACTGCAGTTTTGACTTCAGTATTCTGGCGGATATGCATAGGCGCATTGTCATTTGGTCCACAAATCAAATGCCATTGGTTGGGCTGCTCGTGCGGATCACATCTAATTTGTTGATAGCTGGGTTCGGCATTCCGCTCATTAGGCACAATCCAGATCTGCAATAAATGCACCTGCTCATCACCCTGGTTCATCTCACTATGACGTACACCTGTGCCGGCACTCATCAGCTGCCATTCACCAGCAGAAATTCCGCCATGATTGCCCATACTGTCTTTGTGGGTAATGGTACCTTTTAAAACACAGGTCAAAATTTCCATATTGTCATGTGGATGCTGACCAAAACCCTGATGAGCATTAATCAGGTCATCATTGATAACACGTAATACACTAACGCCCATATATTTCGGATTATACCAGGTACCAAAGGAGAAGCTGTGTTTAGACTCCAGCCAATCCATTTTCACATGACCACGGTTTTCACTCGGATGTAAAAAAGCCTTCATGATATTTATCCTTAGCTTGATTATTCAATATACCGCTATTGTAGTGTTGTTAACTGTGCTGGAGATATATCATTTAAGCGACAGATCGTTTGGTTTTTAAAACAATGATCCGGGAAGATATTCAAACAAAATTACCCACACGCCGCAAAGCAGCAATATATTCAGGACGGCGGTTTTGGTATTTCAAGTAATAAGCATGTTCCCAGACATCCAGCCCAAGAATAGGGATATTGCCATGCATCAGTGGAGAATCCTGATTTGCACTGCTTTCAATAATGATTGTTTTATCCGGTGCGACACTTAGCCATGCCCAGCCACTGCCGAAACGTGTCAGTGCAGCTTTGGTCAAAGCCTCTTTAAAGGTTTCAAAACCGTCCAATTCTGTATCAATAGCTTGTACAACTTCCCCTTGGGGATGACCACCGCCTTCAGGACTCATGATGCTCCAAAACAAAGAGTGGTTGGCATGACCGCCCGCATTATTAATGACATTGTTTTTTAAATGTTCTGGTACTTGATTGAATTTTGTTACCAGTGTTTCAACCGATAAATCTTCCCATTCTGTACCTGCAATACCCGCGTTAATATTGTTGATATAAGTCTGATGATGCTGGTTGTGATGGATCTCCATAGTTTTGGCATCAAGATGAGGTTCAAGTGCATCATAAGCATAGGGCAGTGGCGGAAGTACATAGCTCATTTTATTGTTCCTCAGTGTCACCGGATTGCGGATTGGACTAAGAAATAAAATACGCCTGAATCCCATAAAATACAATGAGAATTATTATCGTTAGTGTTGCGGTGCGTTAAGTCCTTGTTCAGATGCTAACCTGCTGTGCAAGATATTTTCTTCACACCATAAAAAAACCCCTCGAAAGGGGTTTTAATTAAAAACAATGAAAAACTTAAGCTTAAAAATCAATTACACGTTAAAACGGAAATGTAGAACATCACCATCCTGAACAATATAGGTTTTACCTTCCAGACGCCATTTACCCGCTTCTTTGGCACCTGCTTCGCCGTTGTACTGTACGAAATCATCATAAGCAATACATTCAGCACGGATGAAACCTTTTTCAAAGTCTGTATGGATCACACCTGCGGCCTGAGGAGCAGTTGCACCTACTTTTACAGTCCAGGCACGAACTTCCTGTACGCCTGCCGTGAAATAAGTCTGCAAGCCAAGCAAAGCATAACCTGCGCGAATAACCACGTTTAATCCAGGTTCTTTCATACCCAGTGCTTCAAGGAATTCATTGCGGTCTTCATCTTCAAGCAGTGAGATTTCAGCTTCAATCTGGTTGCACAAAGGCACTACAATTGCATTTTCCGTACTTGCCAGTTCACGTACTGCATCCAGATGCGGGTTGTTTTCAAAACCATCCTCAGCCACGTTGGCAATATACATGGTAGGTTTTAATGTCAATAAACCAAAACCACGAACCAGTTTGCGTTCATCATCATCCAGATCGGCAGCACGGGCAGGCTTGCCTTCATCTAGCAAAGGCAGGATTTTCTCAAGTACGGTTTTGGTCGCAACGGCTTCTTTATCGCCGCCTTTTGCAGACTTGGCCAGACGGGTGACAGCTTTGGTCACTGTTTCCAGGTCAGCTAGGGCCAGTTCGGTATTAATGGTCGCAATATCATCTAAAGGATCAATTTTACCATTCACATGAATGACATTTTCATCTTCGAAACAGCGAACTACATGTGCAATTGCATCCGTTTCACGGATATTGGCCAGGAACTGGTTACCCAGACCTTCACCTTTCGATGCGCCTGCCACCAGACCTGCGATGTCCACAAATTCCATCGTGGTTGGAATAACGCGTTGTGGTTTTACAATTTCAGCAAGCTTGTCTAAACGCATGTCCGGTACAGGCACGATACCTGTATTGGGCTCAATGGTACAGAATGGGAAGTTCTCTGCAGCAATAGCAGCTTTAGTTAATGCATTGAAAAGTGTAGATTTACCAACGTTCGGCAGGCCTACAATACCACAATTAAAACCCATGAAATAACTCACAAAGCGTTATATAAAAATTGCCTGTGATTTTACATGAAAGCCGCACCAAAGTCAGGTGATGTGTATTAGCTTTATTGCAATCGGACCATTTTTGATAGAGTCTGGATAAATCGAAAAAACCGGAGGAAAATAAGCAGATGCTGGCCTGACAAGAGCGGCTTGACCCTCATGATGTTAATTTTAAATAAAAATCACATTGTTTTTAAACAGGCGAATGTCTAAAGTAGCTGGAATAACCATTAGACGAAAATAGTCCTCATCTTGGCATATATACGGAGCATGCATGCGAACTCTATACCAGTTTCCTTTATCTCACTTTTGTGAAAAAGCGCGCTGGATGTTGGACCATAAAGAGCTGGACTATGTTGCACAGAACCTGATTCCCGGGGTACATCGGGCATTTGCCCGACTGAAGACCGGACAAAACCGCCTGCCGATTCTGCGTGATCAGGACCGGTGGATTGCCGATTCCACCCAGATTGCACTATATCTAGATGATGCCTATCCGGAACATGGCCTGCTGTACCCAGAAGGCCCATGGCGCCAGCAAAGTTTAAATATTAATGAAATGACCTTGGAGCTAGGGCGGCATGTCAGACGCTGGATGTTGGCTCAGGCTTTGGCATATGATGATGAATCCATGGATATTTTAATTGGTGAGCAGGGTTATTTACGTCAGTTTGAAAAATACTCCCGGCCTCTTTTAAAAGCGGTGGTGGCCAGAGGCTATGCGCTGAATGAAGAAACAGTGGCGGAGTCCAGACAGCAGATTGATGTTGCGGTACAGCGGCTCAATGCCTTGCTGGTGCAAGCGGGTGGACAATATTTTGTGGGTTCACGTTTGGGGCTGGCGGATATTGCCGTGTGTTCGATGCTGGCCCCTTTATTGGCCATTCCCGGTACGCCCTGGGAAAAAGAAAACTTTGAAAATCTGTCCGAAGAATACCGTGAATATCAGCAGTATCTGGAAGACTTACCCCTTGGACAATATATCTGCCGGATCTACCGAACTGAACGTGGTGCGCGGGTCGACTGGCGTGGAGTATAGCGTGAGCTATACTCTCTGTATCTTAAATGACAGCAAAGTTTTAAGATTTAAATCGTAAGATATAAAAAATCTTGAAAGCTGCTGGCTATTCCGAAAATATTTTCAAAATAAGCAAATTTTGTGAAAATTACCGAAATGTTGGGTAGGATTTTTTAAAGTTAATCCTGCATTTCTAAAGAGATAGATAAGAGTATAAATATGGAGCTGGATCGTTTCGATAAACATATTCTGGAAATTTTAACCCATGAAGACATTAACCTGAATGAGCTGTCGGAGCGGGTAAATTTGTCAGTTAGTTCCGTACACCGCCGCATCAAGCATCTGATTGATCAGAATGTTATGAGTGGTTTGAAGCGGGAGATTAATTATCAAAAGCTTGGCTTTAGCCTGCATGTACTGTTGCAGGTTTCTTTAAGCAAACATGATACTGATACTTTTGCCAAATTTCTGGAAGAGCTGGAAGATATTCCTGAGGTCATTCATGCTTTTCTCGTGACGGGACAATCAGCCGATTTTATTGTAGAAGTGGTTGCGCGTGATATGGAAAACTACAGTGAAATCCTGTTAAATAAAATTGGCAAGATCGAGCATGTGGTGGCTCTGCATTCCAGTTTTGTGATCAAGGAATACAATGTCTTTAATTGTAGTGGGCTATTAAACAAAATTTAAAATCCCCAATTATTTTTAACAAGTTTCAATAAAAAACGCACCTGAAGGTGCGTTTTTTATTCTAAAGCGCATTAGGGATCTAGCTGCGCTAATACTTCATCAGAGAACTCTACGTTGGTATACACGTTTTGAACATCATCCAGATCTTCAAGCATATCAATCATTTTCATGATTTTTTTCGCTTGTTCAATGTCTGTGATTTCAGCCTTGGTTGAAGGACTCATCACCACTTCGGCATTGTCAGACTTTAAGCCGGCAGCGGATAAAGCATCCTGTACCGTACCAAAGGCTTCTGGCGTGGTGATGACCAGAATCTGATCTTCATCCACTTCAATATCATCTGCACCTGCTTCAAGTGCAACTTCCATAATCTGGTCTTCTAAAGACACATCCTCAAAAGAAATTTCGCCACGTTTGGTGAACAGGAACGCAACCGAGCCATTTGTACCGAGATTACCGTCTGTTTTAGAAAAACAGTGGCGGACATCCGGAACGGTACGGTTCAGGTTGTCAGTCATGGTTTCTACAATTACGGCAACGCCGCCTACGCCATAACCTTCATAAGTGACTTCTTTTAGATCGTCATTATCTTCACCGCCTGCACCGCGCTGAATTGCACGGTTGATGACATCACGTGTCATATTCACAGATAATGCCTTTTCCACTACAGCACGTAGACGAGGGTTGCTGCCGACATCTGGACCGCCGAGTTTAGCAGCAGTTGTCAATTCACGAATATATTTGGTAAACAACTTACCACGACTAGCATCTTGTTTTGCTTTGCGATGCTTAATATTGGCCCACTTGGAATGACCCGCCATGCGAAATATGCTCCTTGTAGATCGGCTGTATGCCTATCGAATTGGGCAGATTCTACCATAAGGTATTTTTTTGAAAATAGAGGCTAGATTTGAGATTTCAGCATAATGTCAAAAAAATCCTTAAAAAGGAAAACTATAGCAACAGAAACGAAAAATAAGGCAGAAAATAATACAAATAGAGAGGCAAACTCAGCAAGGGAAACAAGGCGTTGCTCATGAGCTCTGCCTCAGTATTTATTCTGGAATAATAATCTCTAGCCCTACATGATCTTTATAAAGCTGCTTGATTAAAGCTAGATCATGAGACAGTTCAGTCGGATAGATTTTTCCAAAAATACCACCTTGTTTGGTTTTTGAGTTGGCATACATCAAGACAATGGGAACATTGGCTGCTTTGGCAATATGCCAGAAACCTGTGCGGATCGGTTTGCGTACTTCAGCACTTTTGGCACGAGTTGCTTCTGGCGCAATGACCAGATTAAATTTTTCATGCTGCTGGAAATGGTCCACCATCAAGCTCACAATATCTTTATTCGCTTGACGATCAACAGGGATACCCCCTATGGCTTTTAAAAGTGGTTTCAATGGTCCTTTAAATAACTCTTTTTTGATTAGCGTATGAATCTTCAGGTCATAAATCTGAAATAGTGCCAGTGAAAGTACAGCGTCTAGCATTGAAGTATGTTCAAAGCCAACGATGACCTGTTTGTCTTCCAATACATTCGGTTCCACATGGTATTGCCAACCGGCAAGTTTAAATGCAGATTCACCAAGAAATTTGTTCAGCATAAGAGAAAGTCAAAGTATATCTATGAAATAGTGAGTGCTAATTTCTGCCTGTTTTGGTGTGCAGTCAATAGAAAAGTGGAGTTAATACGCAAATAAAATGCAGAGGTATGGAAAAGGCAGGGGTCGCCAAAAGCGAATCTTACTTAGACGTAGATGTAATAAATATAATTGATTAAATATAAAATAAATATGAGTTGATATAAAAAATATATTAAAAAGGTCTTTTAGGGGCTATTCAGAAAGCGTGAATCTTATTAGACTTTTGTCGTAGGTTCAAAAGTTGAGCTTTGAGTTTTATTCAAACAAATTGCCCCTAGGAGACTGGAAAAAATGACGTATATTACTGCTGTTCTATTTGCATCTGTCATTTTTGCACTCGTTATTGTATGGTCTTTGATTGAATTTTATACGGAATCTAAGAGAATTAAGCAATTTGATTAATTTTAAAACTTTCATATTTCAATCATGTGAAGTGTTAAAACTCCTATAAATAAAAGTTTTTTATCATTAATCCTTTAGTTATATGTTTTGAGTAATATTTAAAAACGATAAGTAATCATTTCATTTCAATAATTTTCATCCATTAGAGAAATTTGCTGATTTGAATTGTTGCGTTAATGTGCAAGCGGTATGAAAAAGGCTTGTATTTTAAAATAATCTCCGCTAGTATTCACTGCGCCTGAACTTGTTGATATATAACAAATTCAGCCTATAGGGCCTATAGCTCAGTTGGTTAGAGCAGCGGACTCATAATCCGTTGGTCGACAGTTCAAGTCTGTCTGGGCCCACCATATAAAACAACCACTTACGTGTACTAATCGTAAGTGGTTTTTTTGTTTTTAGATTCTGGTAAGCAAATGGTAAGCAGCTTAAATCAACATTATTCTTAATTGGTTTTGTTGGATAAAGACTTTAAAGATAGAATTTCCTATAGTTACTCAAATTCAAGTGACGACTTGGGTATGGGGCGATCTAATTCTGGCATGGCTTAATCATAATTTAAGTCAATACTTTGAGATATGAAGTATATGATCGAATTTTAGATCAGTTTATTACAAGTTTCGTAAGCGTGGGCTGAACCCCACACCTATTTTTTAATTTTGGTCGGGTTGCCACCGGTGTGGCAGTAATTCTTCTATTTAGGTCACTTTATGTGTCGGTAACATAGGCATACAGATCCAAGCCATTCAGCTTTGCTGACTGGATTTAAGTCTTGATATTCGCCGCTCGTTGACCACTGCGCAGCGAGCCAACAAACAGCCAGTTCTTACTTCCCAAGGCCTAAGGGCGCATTTGGTTGTCGGGTAGTCAGACGCAGTTGCCTACGTCAACCCCCTAAGAACCGTGCATGCGAGTTTCCCAGCACACGGCTCAAGCCTCTTCTAAGGCGCCATTCGGCACCCGGTTATACCTCGTTGACATTGGCAAACTGAACACTCCTCGGACAATACAGATAGATGGTAAATCTCAAGATGAGCGACCGCATCCATCCTACCATGACTTAGCTTCACAATATGACGGCTGTGCCATGGTGTATCTTTGGTGACTGGTTTAAGACAGGCGCAGCAGGGATGACTTTGTTTTAGCCACACTCTATACAGCTTGGCTCGCCCCTTTGGGGATCTGGTGATAGAATTTACCAAGGCAGTAAATGGGTTTTTTACACGGTAAAAATTGGCTGGCAGTGCCGCATTAAGAAATACATTTAAGAGAGCAATGTTGAATTAGCCGGGACAATTTCAGCTGGGATCTCACCTGCTTCAGGTGACGATGTTCAAGGTATTATTGCCAATACAGCATTTGGTGCAGGGGCAGGCAGCATGAGCACATGGAAAAAGGTTTACAAACGATAAAAGGGCAGGCTGCCATACCTGGGTGTTAATTGTGGGTGTCCGCTTTAGTTGGAATACAATATGATGTGGGAAGGAAAAAATTTATTAAGGTTAAGGGTGATTAGATCATTTGGATCAGTAGCAATTTTCGCATGCAATATTAAAGAATCAGAATTGGAAATGTAAATTTCTTTATTTTTAAATTTTTCTGATATAACAGATTTTTTGAACAACTCATATTCGGATACATATGAGTTCATTCGAATATCACTGATCCAATTTTTAGCTCTTAGCAGGCGCCAATTTATATTTGTGACGTCAGCTATAGTCAGGCCTCGATAAGATATTTTTCTAATTTTATCGAAAATTATGTCGAATAAAAATATGTGAGATCTATGCAAATAGCTAATATTTAATAAGAGAGTTTCTAAGTTTTTTTCAAGAGCTATAGCACAATAGTTACATAATTCATAGTTATTAATAATTAATCCCCATTGATATAGAAGATATATAGAATAGATAGCATCAAGATTTTCAAAAGAAATAATTTTTTCAAGTGTTGGATAACATATGGGTTGTGGACAACCTAATCCATCGGATATTACATAGCTGCGAATATCTGAAGATAAGTTATGCATGTCATTTATAATTTTATTTGATGTAAATTTTGTGTTTTCAATATCCCAAATAGGGTGTTGAATAATACAGGTTGCACCGGGTATATTTTTCTCAGTGCTTTCTTTCCATGATTTTTGAGGTGTAGATAAACCAAATTTATATTTTTTAAATAATTTATCTTCAGGTGAATGTTTAGAATTTGAATACATGAATTTATAAAACTTGTAATCATTTGTTATGTTTAAGTGCTTTAATTTTTTAGCTTCATTGAATAAATAGTCAAACCAAGTAATTGTTTTTGCATATTCCAAAATGCCACGAGCATTGCGTCCCATTTTTCCATTCCATACTAAAGTTGGGGTAAAGTTATTTAGTAATTATACCTCTTTTCTTTACCCCTTTAAACGTGCTTTTATAGTTTTAAAGCATTTTAAAGAGAGAAATATGGCACTAAAGCATAAACATAAGCCGATTACAGATGATCGGCTTTTATTGACCACTAGAGAGACAGCTAGGCTTTTAGGGTATGCAGAACAGACTTTACGTAAGTGGGCTTTATATGAAAATGGCCCAATTAATCCTATTAGACATGGACGTACTCTTCGTTGGAGTAAGGCGGAAGTCTACAAATTTGCTGGTGTCGAAGAAGAGGCCTAGAAAAATCGAGACAGTTTTTCTTGTTATTAATGCTTATTGCATTTGATATAAAAAAGACATGCAATAACAAGAAAAGCTAGCTCATCCAGAAAAAATTTATAATTGATTTTTTAAAAATATCATTAGCTTAAATTTGATTGAGATTTAGGTCCTAAGATTTCTCATGCTCAAAAAAAGCCTTTATGAAATTTTTAGAATGATGAATTTGGAGCTAATAATGTCCAAAAAACAAGCTAAACCAAAGAAGAGTTCTAAGCTATCTTGTGTGAAACAAGACAAATTAACTGAAAGTTCGCTAAGAAAATTCTCCGACATAATCGACCAGACAATAAAGCTTACTAATGTTGAGGTAGGTGATCAAAAAAATGCAAAAGATCGACTGAAAAATTCAATGATTACTCGCGTTAAGAAAGACTATTTGAGTCTTACACAACATACGTATCTTTTATCTATTGAAGCTAAAAGTCATGAAGATTGGTTTAAGAATCAAGCTAACTATATTTTTTGGTCAGAGCTATTTACTTATCTTCAAAGTCACAAAATAAAATGTGAATATAGAATTAACTTCTATAAGGAACTTTTTGATTATTTAACTAAATTAGAAGATGAAAATTTATTTTATTTAATTAATAAGGAAATCTTGAAGAGGGATAAATATCATATTCCTAAAATAATTTATAAAACAGATTTTGTAAATTATTTTAAATTACCTAGAAATATTTTTGAAAAATAGAAAGTTGATATTGTGGAATGCTGAAATGAATAATAAATTAGATTTAGAAGTTTTTAAATCAAGGTGTGCTTGTTTAGCTGAAATTTTATCTTCATATAGAGAAGGTTTGCTTCTATTAGAATCATGTGATTTAAAAGATTTTCATAATACTTATATGACTGATGAATTTATGAGGGAATTAAAAGTTTTATGTGAAGGTATATATTCATATTTAAACATAAATAAAGCTAAAACCCAATATAAAAGTATTTTAGGGTCATCAAGTATCTGCATTTTATATAAAAATGTTAAAGATTCGGATGTTATAAATAAAGAAAAACAACTTTCGATTAACCAAAATATTTTAAAAATTTTTAATGTTGTAAATTTTTTAATTGTGTTGATGTCCAATATGGAGAACTCTCAAAATAAAATTGAAAGGCTAAACTATAATTTCTATCTAATTTTAAAAATGATGGGAAAAAGTTTTAAGGATTTTATTTTCGAAGTATTGCCGATAGTTTCTCAATATTTTAATCATCTTATTGAGTTCGATCATACAGCTAAGACCATTAAAGAGTTCAATACGTATGCAAAAGCCCAAAATGTAGATGTCACAGAATTCTGTAAGGGCCTTGATGTTAATGTTTCAGAAAATATAATCAAAGCTCTAACAAGGTATTTAGACGAGTACAGAATTGCAGTTGAGGATATCTTTTATCACAACAATGTAAGAATTAAAAAGACGGATGAGATTGAGAATATAGACGATTTGGACGTTGATCCGCAGACATATCATAATCCGCCTTTGGTCACCGAGAGCCAGTTTGATTACTCAGATGACAAAGATAACATTGATGATGAAGTCGATGAAGATAAGACTTCTAAGCAGTATGATTATAATCTAAATGAAGATACGCGTAGACTAGCACCATTTGTCTCAAATCAAAGATTGAATCGTCATATAGATAGAACTCAGCGTAAGCATCCGGCTAACACAGCCTTACCAAGCGATCCTATAAGCCTTAATTTAGTTCCCACCTAAAAACAAGTGGGGACTTAATCCATGAACATGGATATATATTCAGCAACACCTCCTGTTGCTAAAAAACGCAGAACATACAGCAAAGAATTCAAACTCAGTATTGTCAATGCCTGCAAAAATCCTAATACCTCGATCGCTTCGGTCGCACTGCAACATAGTATTAATGCCAACCTTGTCAGTCGTTGGATCAGGATCTTCAGCCATCATGAGGGTGCCGTGCAGGATCCTACTCATGTGAATCCAGCATTTATTGCTTTGCCTTACACTGCTGCAATCAGCCAACCTATTGATGAGAGGATCACGTTGTGTATCACCGTGCCTCATACGAATAATGATATTCAGCTAAAATGGCAGACATCAGAAATACCTGCCTTGGCAGAATTACTCAAGGCACTTGCAACATGATCCGCATTGATGAAATCTGGTTGTCTACTCAGCCCATGGACATGCGTGCAGGTATGGATACGACCATGGCTCAGGTGGTGAGAGCCTTTGGCTACATCAAACCGCATTGTGCTTACCTGTTCTGTAATAAACGTGGCCATCGCATGAAAGTACTGGTACATGATGGATTGGGCATCTGGCTGTGTGCCAGGCGGCTGGAACAGGGCAAATTTCACTGGGCTCAAGTTCACCAAGGTGAAAGCGTGGCCCTCAGCCCGGAACAGTTACAGGCACTGATCCAAGGTTTGCCCTGGCAGCGCATTGGACGACAGCAGGTGGTGACGATGCTTTAAACCAGGCTGTTCCATTCTGCTATTCTCCAAACGTTCTATTTCATTCTTCTCATGACCTCAGGCATACTGCGGTCATGAATACGCTGCCTGACTTAAGCCAACTGACCCATGAACAACTGCTGGAATTCACCAGGCAGTTGGCGCTGCAGCATCAGTCTCTAGCACAATCAAACCAGCAATTAGATGCCAGAGTTCAACATCTTGAAGTCACCAATCAGCAATTAGATTCTAAAGTTCAACATCTTTCTATTCTCAATCAAAAATACGAGCATGAACTCGCACTATTTAAACAGCACAAATTCGGCAGTAAAAACGAACATCTCACTGCAAAACAAATCCATCTTTGGGATGAAGCGGTCGAAGAAGATATTGCAGCCGTTGATCTGGAACTGGAACGGCTGAATGCAGATAAAACCGATGCAGCGACACACAAAGCCAAAGCAAATAAACCTAAACGTCGACTGCTGCCCGATCATCTACACACCATCCGTATTGAGCATGAACCTGCATCAACCCAATGCAGTTGTGGCTGCCAGTTACGTCGTATCGGCGAAGATATCAGTGAAAAACTGCATTTCAGACCGGCACAGTTCTACAAGGAACAGCATGTCCGTGGCAAATGGGTCTGTGATCAGTGTGACACCCTGACTCAGCAAGCGATGCCTGCCTATGTGATTGATAAAGGCATTGCTTCACCTGAACTGCTCAGCCATGTGCTGGTATCGAAGTATGCCGATCATTTACCGCTGTACCGTCAGCGTCTGATCTATCAGCGGGCGGGAATCGAGCTTTCTAGATCAACGTTATCTGACTGGATAGGTCGCTGCGGTGTAGAACTGGAGCCTCTGGCCAATGCCTTAAAAGAGGTGGTACTACAACAGCAGGTGCTGCATGCAGATGAAACACCGGTCACCATCATGCGGATGGGTGAGAATGATAAAAAACCGAAGAAAGGTTATGTCTGGGCCTATGCCACTACACAGTACAATCCAGTTCAGGCGGTGATCTATGACTTTCAGGATAGTCGTTCAGGCCAGCATGCTGCAGAGTTCTTGAAAGGCTGGCAGGGTTATCTAGTCTGTGATGATTACAGTGGTTATAAAGCACGCTTTAAATCAGGCCAGGTCATTGAGGTGGGCTGCATGGCCCATGCACGTCGTAAATTCCATGAACTGCATGTAACTGGGAAAAGTCAGGTCGCTGAACAGGCATTAGTGCTGATTCAGAAACTGTATGCGATAGAAGCAGAGCTCAGGAAAAAGACCGATGGTACAGCGGAAGACCGCCGCGAATACCGACAACAGCATAGTCAACCAGTGATGCAACAACTATATGAATGGCTCAACCAACATCATCTGACGGTGCCATCGAGTTCTCCCACCGCCAAGGCCATCAATTACACTCTGAAGCGTTGGCCAGCTTTAAGCCGCTATTTGGATGATGGCAATCTACCGATTTGCAATAATTGGGTAGAGAATCAAATGCGACCTTGGGCCTTAGGGCGCAAGAACTGGCTGTTTGCTGGCTCGCTGCGCAGCGGCCAGCGAGCGGCGAATATCATGACTTTAATCCAGTCAGCAAAGCTGAATGGCTTGGATCCGTATGCCTATTTAAGTGATGTGCTGAAAAGGCTGCCGACACATAAAGTGACCCAGATTGAAGAGTTACTGCCACACTGCTGGAAACCTAAATCGAATTAAAAATTGGTATGGGATTCAGCGGACGCTTACAACTCAGCAACCAACGGTGAGTAATATTTACTATTTGGACATACCCTTATTAAAAATTGTAAACCAGATTTTACTTGACCAACTTCATGAAAACAAAGATATCATGGAATCTGCAAAAGCAGCTTGTTGCTTGATGTCAATCTTTACCGGGCAGAGTGCCGTTATATTTCAAGATATCGACCAATTGCTAAAAACTAAGCAATTAAAACGTAGCTCCAATCGTGCCTATTATTTGTGGATCGTTGATGCAAATTTAAATAAAAATTTGAAAGGTCAAATTGCTAAAAAAGACAATAAATATAACGAGCATACAACTTGGGCATTTCAAATTCCTGCTATGTGGATTGATAGAATTAGAGAGGCTAACCTTTCCAATCTAACGAATACAGATTTCGAAAAATCTTTATCAGAATGGTTTTATCATCGTCGTATAGGCCCGATATCAGTTACTTCAATTGCTTTACAACTTTCCTTTCATTTGAACCGTATATGTAAAGATGATCTTACGAAAAATTTCTTAATCGGTAGACAGGTTTCACATCAACCTGATCTAGCGTATGGGGGATTTTCTTATAAACAGTTAAATGAGGTATATGAGAAGTATATATATCTATGGTTTCAAAATAAAAACGAGGTAAATGTTTTAGATCGTCCGCAATTTATTCAAGTAGAAGAGCAAGCCCGCGTAGGAAGTCAGCGTGTATGGTCATTTGATAAAGCGAAAAAATTCTTAAATACATTAAACTTGAAAGTTGTCCAAGTTTTAAAAGAAGAACAAGACATTGCTGAAAAATTTAATGCTTTCAGTGTTTGGATTTGGTTTTGTTGTCTATTGTCTTCAGGTGCACGTCCTGCTATAGGTGCATCTAGTATCAGAGAAAATTTTGATTTTATTACTAATATTGCATATATCCATGATAAGAGCAGTAGATCTCGTCCACATGGTCGTTATTCACCTCTGATCGAATTCGTTGTTAATGAGTTACAGCATTATGATGAATTTATCAAAAACATTAATGCCTTAGAGCTAGCTAATACAGCAGATCATATCTATTACCTTTCTTATTGGAAGAAAGGTTCAGAATTCATGAGCTTCACATTGGAGCCACTTACACAAAAGCATATAGCATCTTATTTATCAGAAAACTTTCCTGAAATTGATGAGTTATATCCCAATTGGACGCGCCATTTTGTAAGGAATTTTCTGGAATTGCCTGATGCGATTTTTAAGAGTTGGTATGCGCACGATCAACAAAATGAGATCGGATTTTCAAAATATTCATCTTTACAGCCCTACACCTACATGATTGAAATTCAAGATGCAGTAAATCAGCTGTTTAAAAGACTGGGATTAAAATCAGTGGTGAGCCAATCATGAAAGATGAAGAGTTACAAAAAATTCGAACTAAGCTAGAGTCTTCGACGAATGTTTTATTTGAAAAAATCTCAGAATTTCTTATCCATGAGATCACGGAATCTTGTGAAAAAAAGAAACTTGATGATCTTATTCAAAACGAAATGTATTCGAATCGAGCTAAAGTAGAGAAATACTTTCGCAATAGGAAAATCTCAAAAAAAGATTTGGAAGAATTAAGGGGATATTGGTCTGAATTATGTGTGAAAAAAAAGCAAGAAATAGAGTCACAAATACCGTGGTTAAAGGATCAATATGAAATTAAGCTTATTCAAAGAGCATATTCAGCTCCAAATATTAAAGATATTGAATCAACGCAAATTAAGTTGCTTAGAGGGCAAAGGTTACATGAGTTTAAGCTCAAGTTGCATTTCTTTTGGGAGACTGAATTACCGAAAAGGCTTAAAACTGATGTTTTTAATGCTGATTTTACGGATGAGCAAAAGGAATTACTTCTTCGACAATTTTTAATAGCACTAGTTATTGATTGTGGGTGTAGTTATAAAGAGGACTTAATGGCGATTCTAAGGTCACTCAGAGCATATTTTTCAAATGATCAGTTAAAACCATCAGAATTGTTGAGTGGACTTGTATCCCTATATCGTAAAGGTTCATCAAAAACGGGTTACTTATATAATTATCCAGTAGAAAATGAGAAATATGCGAATTTAGTCTATCTCGATAAACCATACCAAATTAAACAAATTTATCTCACAGCTATTAGTTTGTTAAGGCTTTGTTGCACAAACCTAGCATCAAAAGCTTATTCAGCAATATAATTTCAAAATGAATAAGCCTGCCTCTAAAATCTACCGTACAACCAATTGGTCATCCTATAACCGAGCCTTAATTAACCGAGGTAATATTTCCATTTGGTTTGATCCAAAGACTCAGTGGTATGCACAATCACAAGGCAAGCAAGGTCGAAATCAAACCTACTCCGATACAGCGATTCAATGCTGCTTAATGATCAAATTACTATTCCGACTCTCTTTACGTATGGTCACAGGTTTTGTTCAAAGTCTGATTAAACTCTCTGGATTAGATTGGACAGCTCCGGATTATTCCACCCTTTGTCGTAGACAAAAGCATATTGATATTGCGATTAGCTATCAAAAAAGTAGTGATGGACTGCATCTACTCGTAGACTCTACTGGTTTGAAGTTTCTTGGTGAAGGTGAATGGAAACGCAAGAAACATGGGGCTGAATATCGTCGCCAATGGCGTAAGCTTCACATTGCTATAGATGCTAAAACCCTGCAAATACGTGCAGTACAACTCACCACAAATAATGTCAGTGATTCTCAAGTACTCGAAGATTTACTTGCTCAAATTCCCTTGGATGAACCAATTGATTCTGTTTATACAGATGGTGCTTATGACACAAAGCACTGCCGACAAGTCATTTTAGATCGAGATGCACATGCGATCATTCCACCTAGAAAGAATGCAAAGCCTTGGAAGGATCAGCAAGCGAGGTCTATAGAGCGGAACGAATTATTAAAGACAGTCAAACGGCTAGGCAGATCGCTTTGGAAAAAGTGGTCTGGTTATCACCGTCGAAGTTTGGTTGAAACCAAGATGCATTGCATCAAATTATTAGGCGATAAATTAACAGCGCGGAGTTTTCCAAGTCAGGTGAATGAGATCCATGCACGCATAGCAGTCTTGAATAAATTCACAGAATTAGGTCGCCCTCATACCCAAGTTGTCTCTTAAATTTGAGTAGCTTAAGGGAACTCAGCCTTTCAAACCTTTATGCAACAAAGCCTCTAGAAGATCTAAACCTTGTTCTTGATCATGCAGAACCATGGTTATTGAGCTATTTCAAAAAGATAAATTCAGAAGATAAGGCTATGGAACTTGATATCTATAGTAACCTTATTCAAGAAGTTCAGCCTTTATTGGAATACAGGAAAACGCTACTAATTGATCCTATAGAGCTGAATTTTGAGATACAACCAAACTCAAAAGAATATCAAGCTGTTCAACGTGCTGTTGATACAGGTAAGCCATTTAATTGGTATCATTTTGGTACTGCTGAGTTACAAGACCTTTTTAAGTCAATTAAAGTTTCTGGAAAATATCCTGATACATCGGATGAATGGAAAAGACTTAAAGAATATCTTGATAGAAGGCAGACTCTTAACGTCTTTATGAGCAAATGGAATAGTATTGCCGCACAATTAGACATTCCTTTAATTGAGTTAAATAATCGTAATATCGATGAAATATTAAAAGAGTTCACCCAGCTCATCAGTAGAACCCAAAAATGCCTAGATTTAAAAAATAAATATTTGGATTTATTTAATGCGAATTATCTAAAAGTTTTTAAGAGAGCTAAATCTTTTGATTTCTACGGATTACCTAAAAATATTGATGACTTGATTCAATTGTTAGGGCAGAAATTAAAAATATTTAATTTAGAAGTCTATCAACAACAACTGGCTGATCAAATCCTTTATTTATCAGAGTTTGGTAATAAGATATCAAATCAGTTACAAAAAATTGTATCTCAGATTGATTCCAATTCATTATATGAAAGTGAACTTGGAGAGTATGCTGATCTATTAAAAAAATTATCACATTTAAAAGATCTAACTGAAGATTTTGAAAGAGTTAAATCCGCCAGTATTAGATTGAGTAAAACAAATGCTTTGATTGTTAGTAAAGACATTCTTGAAATTCCGTACGCTGAAGAAATTGAGGATCCTGTATTACGTAATACACTGCTAGAGGCTTGGGAGTGGAAACGTCTTGAGATTTTTGTAATGGCCATCAGTAATACAGGTCAAATTGAAAATTTGTATGAGCGCCGTCGTATTCACGAGAAGAATCTATCTCAAAATTACGCTCAATTGGCAGCAAATAAGACATGGCTGGCATTAAAGGAAAATGCCTCAGACAAAATTTTAGTTGCATTACAGCGTTATAAAATTGCTGTACAACACTATGGAAAAGGGACAGGTAAGAATGCTCCACGTTATAGAAAAGATGCTCAAGTAGCCCTTAAAGAGGCAACAGCAGCTATTCCTTGCTGGGTCATGTCACATCTTCAGGTATCTGAATCTATGCCTGCTGAATTAGGGCTCTTTGACTTAGTGATTGTGGATGAGGCATCACAATCATCAATTGACGTATTACCCGTTTTAATGCGTGCTAAAAAGTTATTAGTTGTGGGGGATAATAAGCAGGTTTCTCCGAGTAATGTCGGCCTAGCAAGTGCTCAAATTGATGTATTAAGGAATCGTTATCTACATGGTCAGCCACATGCTGCATATTTAACACCAGATATGTCTTTATACGACATGGCTTCTTCTATCTATGAGTCAAGCGTGATGCTTCTAGAGCATTTCCGCTGTCATCCTGCAATCATTAGTTATAGTAATAAAAACTTTTATGGTAACCGTATTAAGCCAATGCGACTATCGAAGAAGTCTGAGCAGTTAAGCCCAGCTTTAGTCGCAATTTATACCCCGCAGGGGTATAGAGAATCTAAAAACAGCAAACATATTAATCGAATAGAAGCGAAAGCAATTATTGAGGAAATGAAGCTACTTATTAAAGATGAACGATATACGAATAGATCAATTGGCGTGATCTCGTTGCTAGGTCCAGCACAGGCTGAGTTCATTCAATCAGAAGCTTTGAATGAGTTTGGCGCAGGAACTCTTACTAAGGTTCAATTTGCTTGTGGAGATGCTTCAGCATTTCAGGGTGCAGAAAGAGATATTATTTTCTTATCTATGGTAGCAGATCCTGAGAATTGTCATGCTTTGAGTCGATCTGATCATGAACAGAGATTTAACGTGGCTGCAAGTCGTGCTCGTGAAAGGATGTATCTTGTCCACTCCGTGAATCGTGATCATATATCTCCAAAAGATCTAAGGCTGAATTTACTCAATCATTTTTATGATTTGCAAGAAGATCAAAAAGCATCATTTGAAGCAAAATTAGACTTGTGTGAATCGGAGTTTGAAAAATCTGTATTTACGACACTCCATGAAATGGGTTACACAGTTACTCCACAGGTTAAGGTTGGTAGCTATCGAATCGATTTAGTCGTTGAGTCAGATGGTGATCAGCGTTTGGCTGTTGAATGTGATGGTGATAGCTATCATGGGCCAGAACAATGGCATGATGACATGATTCGTCAACGTGCTTTAGAACGTGCAGGATGGACATTCTGGAGATGCTTTGCATCAAGCTGGGAAATTGAAAGATTTAACATGATTCAATCATTACAAGCAAAATTAAATTCTATGGGGATTACAGCTACACATGGTATGAGTAGTTTAGTTAATGATGTTGAACATAAAGAATGGCTAGATGACGAATCTGAAATGCGTGGGAAAAGTGATATCGAAAAAGATTTGTTAATTGTTTAATTGTACTAGCTTCTATTTAAATGGATTCGCTAGCGGATACTTACGGAACTAAAGATTACAGTAGTAATCTTTAGTTTATTAAATGAAATTTAGTGAAGTAAATGTGCAGTTAGAAGGAAGTATTAATGATTGAATAACAAACACTTTGGTAAATACCTGATAATCAGATATGGACTACTCCTAGTCTCCAAGGCGAATTTCGTCTTTTCTTTAAAAGTGTTTTCAGAGCTTGTTGTACTACATCCACTCGTGATTTACAGGATTTGTAAGCAGTCCAGTAAAACTAATCTAAAAGTATGATTCCTAGTTTTCTTGGGTATTTCAATATTCCTTAATTTGATCAGTATTAAATTTATATCGCTAATAGTATTTGGACATATATAAGCATCACTAATTTGTGATAATCGAAGGGCATGTATATAACTTATAGAAAGTCAAGTTTAGGTCTGTAGTGATCTGAAATCGTACATCATAGGTTGAGAAAATATGACATCTTTGGTTCAAAATCTTCATTTAGGGATTGGAGAAATAAAAGTCGTCATTAAAGACACAATTGATATTCAGAAATATCCTACATGTGCTGCTAGTCCGACTTTAGCAAATGTATCTGCAGCAATAAAGCACGCTGATGTAGTAGAAAATATTTTAGAACATGACTGTGAAATTATAGGTAAAGCTAATTTACATGAACTGGCATTTGGTATTACAGGTTTAAATGAGTATACAGGTAGTCCGATAAATCCTAAATATCTCCATTTAATTCCTGGAGGTTCTTCTAGTGGATCTGCCACAGCTGTTGCAGAGAAAATTTGTGACTTTTCAATAGGAACAGATACTGGCGGATCTATTCGATTACCAGCGGCTTGTTGTGGGGTTTATGGTCTTAAACCAACATATGGACGAATAAGCCGCAAAGGCGTATTACCGCAATATTCTAGCTTAGATTGTGTTGGGCCTTTTGCTATGAATATGCTTATTCAAGCTATGCAAATTATTGACCCAACCTTTGACCTTTCTAAGGTTCAGCATAATCAAGTGCATATACCTAGAGTTGGTATTTTACGTGTCGATGCGGATGACCTGGTTTGGGAGTGCATTAATAGACATGTTTCTCAGATCAATGACATTCACTTTGAAGAGATGGAGCTGAGTCATTTTAATGCTGCATATGAGGCAGGTATGACTTTAATCAGCTATGAAAATTGGCATTCATTTTCACATTTGCTAACCACAGGTAAATTGGGTACAGACATTCGAAAAAGATTATTAGCAGCATCTCAAATTACCATTGAACAATATGAAAAAGCACAAGATGTGCAGCATTTATTTAAAGCTGAACTAGATCTATTGCTGAAGAAATACGATGCTTTGTTACTACCTACATTGCCTACAGCGCCGCCACTACTAAGTGAAATAAATGATCCGCTTAAGCTATTAAATTTAACTGCATTAGTACGACCATTTAACGTTTCTGGTCATCCGGCGATTACCCTGCCTCTAGAAACGGAGTTAGGCACACCGGTTGGTTTGCAACTAGTTTCAGGGCATAACAAAGATGAAAAATTATGCCTAATAGCAAAAATCTTTGATCCAAATAAATCACATCAGTTTAAGAAGCAGATGGTAATAGACAAGTAACTATGTCTCCACAAGTCTTATTCAGAATTTAGGCAACTTAGAACTTACTTTCTATTCTCGTAATCTAGGTGGTTTGTAAGACTGGATACAAGAACTTTAAGACTATGGGGAGTCGTTTAAATTCAAGGCTTTAAAAATGAATGAGTTATTTCGATTATAAATTCAATTTAATACTCTAATTAATTGAATTTAATATTAAATCTTCAACTAGAAAATAGTCTTAGTTGATTAATTAATATAGGTTATAAACAGGTAATTTATTAGTAAGAAACATGATCTTTTAAAGATAGTAATGAGGGCAAATTATGGATAATGCAATCCAAATTAAAAATATCGAAATTGATTACAACGAACTGGTTCAAAGTGACCGTGTACATACTTCGCTGTATAAAGATCCAGCCATTTTTGAAGAAGAAATGGAAAAAATCTTTTACAACACTTGGGTATGGGTTGCACATGCAAGTGAACTTCCTGAAGCAGGAAGCTATAAAACGATTAATGTAGGTTTACAGCCTGTTGTCGTAGTACGTGACCGTAAGAAAAAAGTTCATGTACTTTTAAACCGTTGCCGTCACCGTGCTGCGACAGTATGTGAACATAAAAAAGGCAAAACCAATAGTTTCGTTTGTCCTTATCATGGTTGGAGCTATGCATTAGATGGCACATTACGTGGCGTACCATCTCCGGAAAGTTATGGCGAATGCTTAGACAAATCTGAACTCCCTATGGTGAGTTTACGTGTCGAAGAATATAACGGCATGATCTTCGCTACATTTAAACAAGACATTGAGCCGCTTGTAGATTTCCTTGGTCCTGCTAAAAAGTGGATTGATCTGTTCATGAAACAGGGTGCAGGCTACCCAGTCAAAGTCTTGGGCGAACATCGCTTTACATTCCCTGGCAACTGGAAGATTCAGTTAGAAAATACAACGGATGCTTACCATTTCCCATTGGTACACAAATCATTCCTGAGCTCTGTTGACGAAAAAACTGAAGAACTTTTCAACTTCGAAAATCAGCCTGGTTATGTTGAAGATCTTGGAAATGGTCACAGTGTCATGGTCATGATTCCTGAACTGATCGATCTCGAAGAAGAACTAATGGAACGTCCAATTCAAGAGCGTTTCGAAGAGCTGGCACAAGCACTTCGTGATGAAGGGCATGAAGAACTTGAAGTACGACGTATCTGCCGAGCTGTAGGTGGTACGGGCTTTAACCTGAACATCTTCCCGAACATCGCATGTTCAATGGCATTTTTCCGTGTTATGCAGCCTTTAGCAGTCGATAAAACTGAAATTCATCACTCTGTTATTACGATGGATGGTGGACCTCAAATTGCCAACCAATATCGCTTACGTCTACACGAACACTTCCAAGGACCGTTTGGCTTTGGTACGCCAGATGATGCCGAGGCTTGGGAACGTGTACAAAAAGGCTCCAATGCAGGCAATGATCTTTGGATCATGCTACATCGCGGATTACCCGGTGAAGTTAAAACCGAAGATGGTCTGAAAAGTGATGTAAGTGCTGAAACAGGTATGCGCGCTGCTTATCAGCAGTGGAAAAAGATTATGACGGCTTAAGGGGAATGCAATGAAAATCGACGTAAATTTAGTAAATGAAGTAACCGCATTTATCTGGGCAGAAGCGGATATGCTTGACCATTCGGATTACCAAACTTGGTTAGCATTATGGGAAGAGCAAGGTCAGTATATTATTCCAATCGACCCAGCCTTAACCGATTATGAAAATCATCTGAACTATGCATATGACAATCATCATATGCGTCAACTACGTGTTGAACGTTTAGAAAATGGTGAAGCGATTTCGACATCTCCAAAAGCGAATACAGTGCGTAGTTTATCGCGTGTACGCATTCTTCAAGAACAAGATGGTGAGATTGTCTTACGCTGTTCACAAAACTTGCGAGAATTCCGTAAAGAAAACTTGCGCCATTACACAGCAGATGTGATTTACCACTTGGTACGTGATGAAGAAAATGGCTTCAAGATTCGTCGCAAGGTGATTAACCTCATTAATTCAACCGATACCCTGGCGGGTATTAGCTATATTTTGTAAGAGGAAATAGGGATTAGCTTTTTGCTAATCCCTATTTGTTTAAAAGGATCGAATGAGAAAAAATGATGTGTTTACATGATGTGGTCGTAAAAGATCGTTATATACAAGGCGGCACAATCGCAGTACTGGAATTGGCATCTGCGAATGAAAATACACTCCCTGAAATCGAAGCAGGGGCACATATTGATGTGCATTTGCCGAATGGTCTAATACGCCAATATTCACTTTGCCAAGATCCTAAACAAGTCGGCATTTTTCGCCTCGGTATTTTGAAAGATCCTCAGTCACGTGGTGGTTCAACATGTGCATTTGAGCAACTTACACCGGGTATGCAGTTGCAGGTGAGTGCACCAAGAAACTTATTCCCTTTGGTTGATGCTTCCCACTCAGTGTTGATCGGTGGCGGTATTGGCATTACACCACTCATTACCATGGCATATGAGCTACTGGCTCAGGGCAAATCCTTTGAATTGCATTATTGTGGCAGTAGTCGCGATCGCTGTGCTTTCGTCGAAGAAATAGAACAGGGACCACTTGCACCATTTACAACCTTCCACTTTAAAGCAGAAGGTTCAAGTCATCGTGACCACCTCACAGACCATTTTAAACAGCTCAACTCTGAAGCACATATATATACGTGCGGTCCGAATGGCTTTATGGATTGGGTCATTGATTTAGCTAAAGTGAATCACTTTGCTGATCAGCAGATTCACAGAGAATATTTTAAAGTTGAAACAGATGTCACAGGCGATAGCTTTGAAGTCGTTGCGCAGCGCAGTAATAAAATTATTACGGTTGCAGCGGATGAAAGTTTGATCGATGCATTAGCGAGAGAAGGCATAAAGATTGAGAAATCATGTGAACAAGGTGTGTGTGGTACATGTTTGTGTGATGTATTAGAAGGTGAACCTGATCATCGTGATGTGTATTTAACGGATGAAGAAAAAGAAAGTAATGAACAGATTTTGGTGTGCTGTTCACGATCAAAATCAAAATTTCTGGTTCTGGATATTTGATGTCAATCAATAAGCAAACATACATCTCTCCTTACCAAGTAAAAGAGATGCTGGAAATAACTTAACAAGGAATATTTATGAAAGGGTCAGGGATACTCAAGCAAATACCACTCGGTATCATGATGTCAATTTTAATATCAACACATACACATGCAGAATTTTTTCAAGATGATAAATTTAAAATTGATCTGAGAAATTTTTATTTTGAAAGGACATTTTCAAATCCGCAATCTCATGATTTGGGGAGCTGGTCACAATCGATCAATGCATTATATCAGTCTGGATATACAGATACTGCTATACAAATGGGAACTGATTTTAGTCTAAGGTGGCTTTGTTGCATAAAGGTTTGAAAGGCTGAACTCCTCTAAGTAATCCAAATTTAAGAGACAACTTGGGTATGCGGGCGACCTAATTCTGTGAATTTATTCAAAACCGCTACGCGTGCGTGGATCTCATTTACCTGACTTGGAAAACTCCGCGCTGTTAATTTATCGCCTAATAATTTGATGCAATGCATCTTGGTTTCAACCAAACTTCGACGGTGATAACCAGACCACTTTTTCCAAAGCGATCTGCCTAGCCGTTTGACTGTCTTTAATAATTCGTTCCGCTCTATAGACCTCGCTTGCTGATCCTTCCAAGGCTTTGCATTCTTTCTAGGTGGAATGATCGCATGTGCATCTCGATCTAAAATGACTTGTCGGCAGTGCTTTGTGTCATAAGCACCATCTGTATAAACAGAATCAATTGGTTCATCCAAGGGAATTTGAGCAAGTAAATCTTCGAGTACTTGAGAATCACTGACATTATTTGTGGTGAGTTGTACTGCACGTATTTGCAGGGTTTTAGCATCTATAGCAATGTGAAGCTTACGCCATTGGCGACGATATTCAGCCCCATGTTTCTTGCGTTTCCATTCACCTTCACCAAGAAACTTCAAACCAGTAGAGTCTACGAGTAGATGCAGTCCATCACTACTTTTTTGATAGCTAATCGCAATATCAATATGCTTTTGTCTACGACAAAGGGTGGAATAATCCGGAGCTGTCCAATCTAATCCAGAGAGTTTAATCAGACTTTGAACAAAACCTGTGACCATACGTAAAGAGAGTCGGAATAGTAATTTGATCATTAAGCAGCATTGAATCGCTGTATCGGAGTAGGTTTGATTTCGACCTTGCTTGCCTTGTGATTGTGCATACCACTGAGTCTTTGGATCAAACCAAATGGAAATATTACCTCGGTTAATTAAGGCTCGGTTATAGGATGACCAATTGGTTGTACGGTAGATTTTAGAGGCAGGCTTATTCATTTTGAAATTATATTGCTGAATAAGCTTTTGATGCTAGGTTTGTGCAACAAAGCCGTCTAAGGTATGCATTTCGGCTCAATGATAAAAATGAACAGCTCAGTGATACCAATTTTCCTTACGACACTCAGGATAATAAATTAAAAGAGTCCTATGGGAAGTATGGAGTCACCTTAAAATTTAAATATAAAGATACAGAGTTGAAGGTGGGGGAATTAAATCCAAAAAATCCAATTGTATTTATTGATACTTCAAGGCAGCTCCCGACTTCATATGCAGGGGTGATGCTAGAGTCAAAAGAAATCAAAAATTTAAATATTAATATGGGGCGGATTACGCATATTAATGCAAGGAATGATGATCAATATGAAAAATTAAGTTTATTAAGATCTGGACCAAGATATGAAAGTGATGGATTAAATTTTATTGGCTTGGATTATAAATTCAGTGAGTATTTTTCGGGATCTTACTAGTTTGGTCAGCTTGAAGATATTTATCAACAAAATTATCTAGGTTTGGCCTACACAAAGCAATTTGAACAATCAAAATTAAAAATTGAAAGTAGTTATTTTTATAATGTAGAAGATGGAAAAAATTTATATGGAGAAATAGATAGTCAGGCTGTGGGTTTAATGGGTACGTATTATAAGTATGATAATCAACTCAGTATAGGGGTACAAAAGAATATGGGGAAAGATATTTTCCCAACCCTTGCTGGTTATCCGCCACAACCTTATTTGCAAGCATGGTCAAATCTTCCTTTTTATAATCCTGAAGAATTAACATGGCATCTGAATTATATTCATGATTTTAAGAATCATGGAATGGATGGCTTTAAAACAAGATTAGGTTACCATTATGGTCATAATATTAAAAGACCGGGATTAAATGATAATAAAGAAGAGGAAACTATTGTTGGTCTTATATATGCTGTTCCTGAAGGTAAATTTAAAGGATTGAGTTTAGAATGGAGATACACACAAACTGATACTCGGTATGGTATTGAAAACAATTCAGGTAATAGTTTTAAAGAAAATCGTGTCATTACAACATATGAATTTAAATTCTAAATAATATTTAATGAAAGAGGGGATGATTAATGAAGTCAGAGAATGAGATAATTGATACGGATTTTAAGTATAGAAAAAGAATTATGCGAAAAGCCTGGATTATTACGACATTGCTAGTAGTTTTTCAAATGGTGAATTTTGCAGATAAAGCTGTATTAGGTTTAGTTGCTGAATCTGTAATGTCTGAGTTAGGGATGACAAGTACTCAGTTTGGTTTTATTGGAAGTTCATTTTTCTTTTTATTTGCGATATCAGGAATCATTGTTGGATTTGTTGCTGAAAAGATTCAAACCAGGTGGATTATTTTGGTTATGGGTTTGAGTTGGGCAATTTTACAATTTCCTATGTTATTTGGTGGTGGAGCAATGGCTCTCCTAGTGACTCGAATTGTTCTAGGGGCAGCAGAGGGTCCTGCTTCATCTATATCTTTAACACATGTTCAAAGTTGGTTTGAACCTTCATCACGAGGTTTTCCTAGTAGTTTGGTTGCTTCCGGTACTACATTAGGTCCTGTAATTGCTGCGCCAATCTTAGCTTATATTATTGCTCATCCAGATTGGGGATGGCGCTGGGCATTTGGATTTTTGGGTGCGGTAGGCCTTATATGGACAATCTTGTGGGCAATAGTATTCAAAGAAGGTCCATATAGCCATTTTAGTAAGGAAAAAACTCTACCTATTGAAAAAAAACAAGTGAACTTAAATAGTAAAAGTATTGTTCATTTTGTAGATGACCTAAAACCTGTACCATTCTTTAAAATTTTAAATTCAAAAATGTTTTATTCTGCATTTTTAGCTGGTTTAGGGTGTTTTTGGTCATTAGGTTTTTTAACTACATGGACACCTAAATATATTGCAGCACTAGGGTCCTTTTCACCAGAAGTAATCGCAACAGTTTCAAGCTTTCCTTGGATTATGGGTGCATTAAGCCTAGCTGGAGCCGGTTATATTTCAAGAATTTTGATGCGGAAGGACAAGACTGTATATGTTTCATTAGGTATGATTTTCGGATCAATGATTTTGATATCAGGTATTTGCTTTTTCTTAATACCAATGGCATCGAATAGTATGTGTATCATATTGATTACTATTGCAGCTGGTTTCGCAATGTGTTTCCCTTTAGCGACCATGGCAGTAGGTTTCAGTGTATGTTCACAACAACGTGCTGCAGTCATGGCAACATTAGTTGCAACTGCGTCTATTGGAGGTATAGTCTCTCCAACTATGGTGGGATATTTAATGGATACAGCTGGTTATATACAACCTGCTAAAGGTATAATGGTATCTAAAGAAATGGCTGAAAATCTGATTAGAGGTGTCAATATTGGTTTTAACTCTGCTGGTATCTATATGATTATTATTGGGATTTTTACAATTTTATTTTTAAATCCTGATGGTCTAGCCAGAAAACTTATGAAGTAAGTCGTTATCTAATTCCATAGTTAATATTTAATATCAACTATGGAATTTTGTTTTTCAAGGAGGAATTGCATGGAAAATTTTGATTATAATTTGGTCAAAGTGTTCTGTAGTTTATTCGATACTGAAAATCTAACAGAAACAGCAAGAATTCTTAATATTTCACAACCTGCAGTGAGCCAATCATTAAAAAAATTAAGAAATATTTATGATGATGATTTATTTGTTCGTACGTCTGGAAATATGAAACCTACAATTTTCAGTAGGAAGATTATTGATAATCTAAAAAAATCGATTGAGTTAATAGAGTTATCATTGAATCAAAAGGGGTATAATGATAATTTGTTCTATAAGAAAAATTATAATATAGTTATGTCTGATTTAGCACAATCTTTTTTTATTCCACCACTTTGCTTGTTATTGGATGAGGCGAATTTAAATATTGATATCAATATCTTGCAAGTTAATCAATTGGAAATGGAAGTGAAAATGAGGGAGGGTAAAATTGATTTTGCAATTGGTAATTTTCCCGCTTTAAAAGATAATATTAACTTAATATCTGAAAATTTATTTCAAGATTGCTTTGTTTTAATGATTAGGGATGGACACCCATTGATTAAATCTGATGGGGATTTTAATAATTATAACTTATTAAGTCTGATTGGTGTGGATAATAATATAACTGGTCATTCTGAAGTTGTTAATAAAATTTTAAATAAATTGGGGTGTAAAAATAAAATGAATATACCTTATTATAGTGCTGCCCCGGATATAGTTGAAAAAACAGATTATGGGGTCATTATGCCGAGTTTTATTGCTAAAAAATATAATTTTCATAATACATTTAAAATTTTCCCTATTTTAATTAAGGAGAATTTGATAGAAGTGGATGTTATTTATCATAAATTATTTAAAAATGAAAAATCAACGTTGACTTTAAGGGATATGCTTGTCAATAATTTCAGAAATAGATAAATTATATTTTAAATTTTTACGGCTTTGTTGCACAAACCTATCTGTAAAGGGTTTTTCAGCGATATAATTTTCAAATGAAGAAGCCTACACACAAAATCTACCGCACAACCAATTGGCCCGCATATAACCGAGCACTCATGAGTCGCGGAAATATTGCCATTTGGTTTGATCCTGCTACGCAATGGTATGCGCCATCAAAAGGCAAACAAGGGCGAAATCAAACCTACTCCGACGCAGCCATCCAATGCTGCTTAATGATTAAATCCTTATTCCGTCTGTCTTTACGTATGGTCACTGGCTTTGTGCAAAGTCTGATTAAACTTTGCGGATGAGCAGCCCCGAATATCAGTGATATTCGTACACCACGCTTTGTAGAAGACAAAAGCATATTGATATTGTAATCAGCTACCAAAAAAGTAGCGATGGGCTGCATCTACTCATGGACTCTACAGGCATGAAGTTTCTAGGTGAGGGCGAATGGAAACGCAAGAAACATGGACCTGAATATCGTCGCCAATGGCGTAAACTTCATATTGGTATAGATGCTAAAACCCTGCAAATACGAGCAGTTCAGCTTACAACCAATAATGTCAGTGATTCACAGGTGCTTGGTGATTTACTTAATCAGATTCCACAAGATGAGCGGATTGACTCTGTTTATACCGATGGAGCTTATGACACCAAGCAATGCCGCCAGGTCATTGCAGATCGGCAAGCGCATGCGGTGATTCCACCTAGAAAAAATGCGAAACCATGGAAAGATACAAAGAGTAGCTCGCTAGAGCGAAATGAATTACTTCGAACAGGCTTTGTTGCACAAAGATTTCATAACTATATGATTTTAAAAGTTTTGATTATTTTTTGATCCAAAATTAAATTTATTTAAATCAGATGCTTACATATTTATGCAACAAAGCCTTTGGAAAATGGTATTTTGGTTGGAAAAGAGTATATAGAAGCTATGATTTAAAGGGATTTTATGAAAATTTTATCAATTAATTGATGTGGGTCTAGGATTTTAGACCACGCCTATAAGTGATAATCTACTCCCCAATAAGCATGGGAAATGCTTGTTTTTGGAGTCAACCATGACACGAAGAAAACGTCGTAATCATTCAGCAGAGTTTAAAGTTAAAGTTGCTCTCGCAGCAATTAAAGGCGACCACACACTCGCTGAACTTTCTACTCAATTCGACTTACATCAAAACCAAATCATTGATTGGAAAAATCAACTGCTTGAGCAATCAGTCAATATTTTTTCACGACCAACAGCACAACAAGAACCAGAGATTGACCTCAAAGCTTTACATGCCAAGATAGGACATCAGGCATTGCAAATTGATTTTTTAGAAGGTGCGCTCAGAAAAATAGGGCAGTTGAGCGGCAAAAAATGATCGATAAGACCCATCAACTTTCGGTACGACAACAATCGCAATTGATTCAAATCAATCGCAGTACGTTGTATTACCAGCCCAAAGAGATTTCATCCACTGATTTGAGTTTGATGCGTCTAATCGATGAAATTCATCTCGACTACCCATTTATGGGCAGTCGAATGATACGAGATATGCTACAGCGTCAAGGGCATCAAATAGGTCGGCGTAAAGTCCGACGTTTAATGCGCTTGATGGGAATACATGCCTTGTATCCAAAACCCAATACCAGTAAGCCTAATCTTGCACACCGTATTTTCCCATATCTGTTGAAAAACACGGTCATAGATCACTCTAATCAAGTCTGGTGTACAGATATAACGTATATTCCTATGGCTAAAGGCTTTGTCTATCTGTGTGCAATTATAGATTGGCATAGTCGTAAAGTACTGGCTCATCGTGTATCGAGCAGTATGGAAACAGACTTTTGCATAGATGCGTTGCAAGAAGCAATTGTGAAATATGGTTGTCCTGAAGTCTTTAATACAGACCAAGGCAGTCAATTCACAAGCGAAGCATTTTTGAATGAGTTAAAATTGCGAAATATCCGTATCAGTATAGATGGGAAAGGACGATGGATGGATAATGTGATGATTGAGCGTGTATGGCGCAGCGTGAAGCATGAGGAAGTCTATTTGAAGGCTTACGATACGGTTAAACAAGCGAAACAATCAATTGCTGAATATTTGGATTTTTATAACATGATACGTCCTCATTCAAGTTTGAATAAGGCAACACCGAATGAATTTTATGATCAACATTTACTAAAAGTAATGGCAGCATAATTTAAATATTTAGAGCGGATTTATCACTTATAAAACTGAATTGAGTGGTCTAATTAACGGAACCATATTACATAAGATCGCTTCCATGATATTTCTACTATTCTTTGAACGGTAGCAATCATGTAATCGCATAGTATCTTGAATTTGCTGCCAGATATCATCGGTAAGAAGAGTACGTGCCATTGAAAATATAGAAATAAAAATAAGTCAAAGGAAGATTTTAAGTATTTAAAACCAATTCTTTAAATGAGGACACGCCCTAATAATATTTATTAAGTCGATAATCGAGCTTTGCTCGACTAATACCCAACAAACGGGCCGCTTCAGACACATTGTGTTTGGCTTTTTGCATCGCGGTGATAATCAGTTGTTGTTCATGTTGTTCTAAATCAAAACCTTCAGTCAACAGCTTGTCTAAATCTACGTTGGCTTGTTCATCTACGCTATGCTCGCTGTGCATTTGTGGAAATAAGGCTTTCAGTTTAATCAGTTGTTGATCTTCCGTTAGCAGTACCGCACGTTCGAGCAGGTTTTCCAGTTCACGAATATTGCCAGGCCAAGCATAGCTTTGCATAAAATCAGTGGCTTTTTCACTGACGCCCTGAATTTGTTTGTCATACATTTTTTCAAAGCGTTTTAAAAAGTGTTCGACTAACAGCGGTAAATCTTCACGGCGTTCACGCAGAGGTGGAATTTGGACAGGAAAAATATTTAAACGGTAATATAAATCGGCACGGAAACGCCCAGCTTTAACCGCTTGTTCTAAATCTTCATTGGTTGCAGCAATCACGCGAACATCAATATGACGGGTTTGTGAATCTCCGACACGTTCCACTTCACCTTCTTGTAGCACACGCAGCAAAGCCGCTTGAGCACGTGGTGAAAGTTCGATCACTTCATCTAAAAAAATAGTACCGCCATGGGCGCGTTCAAATTTACCTACACGTGATTGATGTGCACCTGTAAATGCACCTTTTTCAACACCAAACAGTTCAGATTCAACCAGTTCAGGCGGAATTGCCGCACAGTTGACTGCGACAAAAGCATATTCTTTACGTTGACTCAGTTCATGTACACCACGGGCAAAGGCTTCTTTCCCGACACCTGTTTCACCTTGCAACAAAATGGAAACTTTGGCACCTGCGGCTTTTTTGAGTAAGTCACAAACCCGTTGATAGGCTGCCGATTGGCCGACTGAGCTGAACATGCTGTAGTCATTTTTACTGGTGGTATAAATCGATTTTTTCAGTTCATACAATTCGGCTTGTAGTGCAATGAGTTCCTGTTTCATCGGTTCGGGTGACATGAACTGAATCAGTTCATCGGCATTTTCCCATTCACCGAGTGGTTTACCAATAATGCGACAGTTAGCATGTCCGCAGGTTTTACATTCCATTTCCTGATAAATAATGGTCATGCCTGTGGCATAACTGCTGTACCCGCAAGCATAGCCTAGCAGCATCCAGCAAGAAGGTTCATTGCTCGGTCCAAACTGTTCAAGATGTACATCGGCTTCAAAGGAGTTATGCCAGTTTAGGTCTGCATAAAACTGTTTTTTCTTTTGATTTATAATCAGTTGATTGGCAGAAACTTGTACCATGCCACGAATACCGTGCATTTGTGGCCCTGCCATAAAAGCCTGCTCTTCATTTAAGCCTGGGCGCATTTTCGTGGTGACTTCTGCATCTTTTAGACCTGCCTGATAGCCTAAACGAATAAAAAAGCGTTTGGTGCGTTGTATTCCAATCATATTGACAAGGTCTTTACGCAAATAGCCGATGACGCTGGTATGCATCAGCAACATGCGGTATTCGTCAAACCAGATTTGTCCATGCTCAGTGTCAAAATGTAGCTTGGAAAGCAGGTCGTGAATTTCCTGAGGATAGCCTGCATTTTTGCCGCTACTGTCGTATTTTACTAGTGCCATGCGCCGTGTTTAATCCATTAAATTCGTGGCTGGTTAGCTATCTTATGCAAATTCGTGAAAATTTAACAATACATAAATAGTATCATGCCAAGACTGTACCTTCTGCTTTCACAACCGGTTTGAGTTTATTTAAACCTTCCAGTGTGGTTGAAGCGCGCAGGTGTTCATCTGTATCAACAATTACGGCATCGCCTTTACGTTGAGGGATGCTGACAGCAATAATTTCGCTTTTAAAAAAACCTTTGGCTTGGGCTGCTGCGGTGCGCTGTTGGCTGTTATATGCAAAGATGTCTTGATCCGTGCGGTTGATATTGAATTGTTCTGCAACGTTTTCCGCTGTCTGCGGCATGGTTTCTACACCGTACATTTCTTTCAACTTAGGATTGATAAAGCGCCAGCCCATGGTAGTGTCTTCAAATTTCTGGCTGCGCCCATAAGCAGATTCAGATTTACCCATTACAAAAGGCGCACGGCTCATGCTTTCTACACCACCCGCGATAATTAAATCAGCTTCATTGGCTTTGATTGCACGTGCGGCCATTGCAATAGCATCTAAAGATGAGCCACATAAACGGTTTACCGTAGTTGCAGGCACTTGATAAGGCACACCAGCCAAAAGGCAGACATACGTCCGACATTACGATTATCTTCACCGGCCTGGTTCGCGCAACCGTAAATGACATCATCAACATTTTCCCAATTGACCGTCGGATTTCGTTCCATCAAAGCCTTTATGGGGAATGCACCCAGATCATCTGCACGAACTGGCGCTAGACCGCCTGCATAGCGACCAAAAGGTGTACGAATAGCGTCAATGATGTATGCGTTTTTCATTTTTAAATCCTTTACTGAAAGCTCCTCCCTTTTAAAAGGGAGGTTGAGAGCGATTTTAAAAAGCTGATTTATTCGAAAAATCCCCCTTTGTAAAAGGGGACTCCCTTTTTTATTTAGATGTCCCATCCACCAACTTTGCACCAGTCATTGCCTGCAACTCTTCAAAGCTCAGACCGTCTACTTTTTCAATCACGGTCATGCCTGTAGGCGTCACATCAATCACGCAAAGGTCGGTATAAATGCGGTCTACGCATTTCAAGCCAGTGGCAGGGTAACTTAATTCAGCGACAATTTTAGGCTCGCCTTTTTTAGTTACATGATCTGTGGTGATAAATACTTTCTTTGCACCCACAGCCAAGTCCATTGCACCACCCACTGCAGGGATTGCATCGGGAGCGCCTGTATGCCAGTTGGCTAAGTCGCCATTTTCAGCCACTTGGAATGCACCGAGTACAGC
Source organism: Acinetobacter sp. 10FS3-1 (assembly GCF_013343215.1). Taxonomy (NCBI): domain Bacteria; kingdom Pseudomonadati; phylum Pseudomonadota; class Gammaproteobacteria; order Moraxellales; family Moraxellaceae; genus Acinetobacter; species Acinetobacter sp. 10FS3-1. The sequence continues at coordinate 1,864,820 of NZ_CP039143.1, read as the reverse complement.
AATATCTAAGTGACCGCCCCGCATCATGGCAAATGAGTCACCATGATGGAAAAATGCACCGCCAGTCAACATGGTGACAAATTCTTTACCAGCATTAATCAGCTCTGGGTCTTCATGACCTGTTTCTGGAGGTGGGCCAAAAGCCAATAGACCATTTTCAGAGTGTAGAAATATGTCTTTATCTGAAGGTAGGTAATTCGAAATTTTAGTCGGTAAACCAATGCCTAAGTTCACATAAGCACCATCTGGAATATCTTGGGCCACACGTTCAGCAATTTGATCACGGCTTAATTGGGTATAACTCATTTTTAAATCTCCGTATCCAATTATTGAGTAGGTGTAACTTCAACAACGTGTTGAACAAAAATCCCTGGGGTGATGATATTTTCTGGATCTAAGCCACCCAGTTCAACCACTTCAGATACTTGCGCAATAGTCACATCGGCAGCCATGGCCATAATTGGGCCAAAGTTACGTGCAGATTTGTTGTAAACCAAGTTGCCCCAACGGTCGCCTTGATGCGCTTTGATGAGTGCAACGTCGGCTTTGATTGGATTTTCTAAAACAAAGTCTTTACCTTCATAATTGAGTGTCGGTTTACCTTCAGCTAAAAGCGTACCGAAACCTGTAGGCGTATAGATTGGGCCTAAACCCATCCCCGCCGCTTGAATACGACATGCTAAATTGCCTTGTGGCACAAGTTCTAATTCAATTTTTCCAGCACGGTAAAGTTCATCAAAGACCCAAGAGTCAGACTGGCGCGGGAAAGAACAAATGATTTTACGGACAGAGTCTGCTTTAAGCAGTTTCGCAAGGCCATAATCACCATTGCCTGCATTGTTATTCACAATTACGAGGTCTTTGATGCCAAGCTTAATCAGTCCGTCAATCAGTTCAGCAGGCTGACCAGCTGTACCAAAGCCACCGATCATGACAGTTGAACCATTTTTAATTTGGGACAGTGCATCCATTAAGGATGTTGAGCTTTTATCAATCATATGCCTACTCTTATTTGTATATGCTTAAATTGCTATGCGTAAATATCATTTCAAAAATACCTATGCATAAAAATTATTGGGTTGTTATCACTGTACAATTAGGACCTATTTCAAACTGCTCCTTTAAAACTCCTGTAATACATCTCAGTATATAAATGAGAGATAAACCACCCTAAAAATTAGAGTGGTTTAATGTTCTGATCAGCTATCATTTTCACGAACTGAAGAAGGATGGCGGTTCAACGCTGTTACTTGAATATCCATATACGGGTAGAGTGGTAAACCTTGCAAAATGTTGTGCAACTCTTCATTGCTTTCAACATCAAAAATACTGATATTTGAATATTGACCCGTAATACGCCAAATATGGCGCCATTTACCTTGGCGCTGTAAATCTTGTGAATAAGCTTTTTCAACAGCTTTAATTTCATTGGCTTTATCGCTTGGCATATCTAAAGGGATATGTACGTCCATTTTGACTTGGAAAAGCATGATGACTCCTTAAATTATTGACGACGTAGGTTGTCGATTTTATTTTCGTCCAACTCAATACCTAAGCCTAAACCTGTAGGGATTTGTAGCTCAAAATTTTCATATTTAAGTGGCGTTTTTAAAATTTCTTCAGTCAGCAATAATGGACCAAATAACTCAGTGCCATATGCTAAATTGCTGAAGGTTGAAAATACGTGGGCTGAAGCAATTGTGCCTACAGAACCTTCTAGCATGGTGCCACCGTATAAATCTATACCTGCAAGATTGGCGATCTTTCCAATTTCGCAGCCCTCAAGTAAGCCGCCCGATTGCGCAATTTTTACTGCAAATACAGAGGCAGCGCTTCGTTTTGCCAGTTCATAAGCACTTTGTGGACCCATGAGTGATTCATCTGCCATGATCGCAATATCAAATTTACGTGTTAAGCGTTCCATAGCATCAATATTATGGATCGCGCATGGCTGTTCAATAAGGTCAATGCCACCATCTTGCAGCATTTGAATACCTTTAATCGCGGTTAATTCTGACCATGCACGATTGACATCGACACGAATTGAAATGTCATCACCTAAGGCTTTTTTGATTGCCAATACATGTTCAACATCTTGTTCAACAGGGCGTGAACCGATTTTGAGTTTGAAAATATTATGACGCTTGCTAGCAATCATCTTTTGCGCTTCAAGAATGTCTTTTTCAGTATTACCAGAAGCTAATACCCATAACACTGGAATACTGTCTCTTAGGCGACCACCTAAAACCTCACTAAGAGGCAAACCCAGACGCTGTGCTTGGATATCGAGTAATGCAGTTTGAATGGCGCATTTTGCAAAACGGTTACCATTAATATTGCGATTAATGACCTGCATAATTTGCGCGACATTCACATCTTTCAATGTTTTGAGTAGAGGTGCAAAATAGGTTTCAATATTGGTTTTGACGCTCTCAGGGCTTTCTTCGCCATATCCTAAGCCACCAATTGTGGTGGCTTCGCCCCAGCCGATAAAACCGTCGTCTGTGCTGATTTTAACCAGTACGAGTGTCTGAGTTTGCATTGTTGCAACAGCCATCTTATGTGGACGGATCGTTGGAATCTCAACAAGCAATGTTTCTATAGTTTTATACATTGCAAAAAATCTTCTGTGTTTAGCTATTTGTATACCCTAAGTTAATGTAATATCTTAAACTAGAGCCAAATTGGTATTTTTGAATACTTAAAAGGTATATAAATGGAATTAAGACATTTACGTTATTTTGTGACGGTTGTTGAAGAGCAAAGCATTACTAAAGCTGCAAATAAACTCTGTATTGCTCAGCCTCCTTTGAGTCGACAAATTCAAAAATTAGAAGAAGAATTAGGCATTACCTTATTCGAACGAGGATCGCGCCCAGTTAAAACAACAGAGGCAGGGATGTTCTTTTATGAACATGCTGTGCAAATTTTGACGCATACAGCTCAAGCGACCTCAATGGCGCAGCGCATCAATGCTGTGGATAAGACAGTTCGGATCGGCTACGTCGGTTCTTTACTGTATGCTTTGTTGCCTCAAATCATTTATTTATTTCGTCAGCGGCATCCAGATACACATGTAAAATTAATCGAGTGTGGCACGCGGGATCAGATTGAAGCCCTAAAAGCAGGTAAGATTGATATTGGTTTTGGTCGATTGCGATTATCCGATCCAGCCATCAAACGTTTATTATTACGTAAAGAGCGCTTAAAACTGGCGGTGCATAAAAATCATCATCTGGCAGAATTTATTGATACTGGCGTTTACCTGTCACAAATTGTCAAAGAATCCATCTTTTCTTATCCCATTGCGCCTAAACCTAATTTTTCGACATTAATCCAGTCTATTTTTACGGAATTAGGCTTAGTCCCGAAAGAGCTTATAGAAGTTCGTGAAATTCATTTAGCACTCGGTTTGGTTTCCTCTGGCGAAGGGATTTCAATCATTCCTGAAAGTGCCAGTGAAATTGGCATGAAAAACTTAATCTATATTCCAATTTTAGACTTAGAAGCTTATTCGCCAATTTCATTATCGGTCAGAAATATGGATCAAAGTTCATACATTCCCGATATTTTAGAATGCATAAAAGAAGTATTCGCCGAAGAGGGGGAGCCAGTTCAACTCAATGATGATTAACATAATGGTTGGTAAGCTGCACTGAAGTTTTTCCTAATGTGCCTATTTAGGATCTAATTAGGATAGATTCAAAAGATTCCTCGCTTTTGACGAATCAGAACTTGGCCTTCTTAAATAATCGGCAATGTATTTTAGTTCTTGTTCATCATTGATTAAGCCCTGATGGATGGTCTCAATTTGCTTTTCAATGTTGCTCAGCACGTTTTGACATTGCTCAATGACATCATCCAAATAGTTGTCTACTTTCTGCAATAAACCATTCGAAATTTCAGTATATAAACGCTCATGACCAATGGCTAAGATGTCCTTATCCTCCTCTGCATATATGACGTCGTATGCCAAATGCTCCGAAAACTCTAAATGCTCAAGCGGCATAAATTTCAATTGATAATCAACCAAATGATTTGAAATGTGTACTACCAGTAATTGATTGGTTTGCTGTGTAAGCGTGCGATATAAATCAGGCAAGGCTTGCTGCGCGGCAAATTGTTCTAATAGGCTTGGTAAAGTGGCAATAACGCTGCGCCAAGTCTGTGTCATGATTTGAGACTTATGCTGCACTAATGCATTGCTGGCATTGTTCAAACACACCTGCAATTGATTAAGCTGCGGCACAACTTCAAGTTGTAACGGCGCTAATATTTCTTCCTGCAAATGATGAAGCAAGGCTTCGGCAGGTTTTCGCTGTTTATAGGCTAAGGCGGGTTCAATTAAATGAAAAAGAGCATTAAATAGGCTATTAAATCCAGCAGATTGCATAGCTTGATCATTAAAATCTGCATCTTTTAACATTTGCGAAGAAATCGATACTGGCACTTGCAATAAGTCAGGATCAACTTGCATTTCCACCAGTTGCGATGTGGCACGCGTATAGACGTCCTGCTCCTGCAAACTGCGTTGATCCGAATTTTTATTGCATAAGACTTGGAAAATTTCTCCATCCACCTCGTCTTCATCAAAATAATCACTTCTGGTAATCACAGGCAGTAAGGGTTTATGCCTACGTAACTCCTGTCCCAAAGCCATGAGTTCTTTGACCTGACCGGGTGAAGATGAACTGCTTAACCATAAAACACCATCGGCACTGTCTAAAAACCGTTGAGTTAGTTCGGCATTTTGGGGAGTTACAGAATGCAGTCCAGGCGTGTCTAATAAAATTAAATTAAGACCGAGGCAAACACCTTGTAAACGCGAGGTGGTCTCTGTGGCACCTTCTTTTAAAGGTTTATCACTTTCGATGATATTTCCAGCATCGAGGTAAAAATAACCAACGCTTTGTTGTCGTCTGCGGAAACTTTCAGCCAAGACATTACATAATGAACTTTTACCGGCATTAAATTTGCCAAAAATTAATAAAATGATTTTATCTTCAAAATGTTCAGCAATAGATTGTGCATCTTTGAGGCGGTCTAGATGTGTTTCCCAGTGACTCAGATAATGTTCAAGTTGGGTATTTAAAGCCACAATCGCAGTAGATATTTGGCTGGATGAACTCAATCCGTTACTGTTTAAACGTCGTTCATTTAGATTGGTTGCCAGTTGCTGATGCCAAGCCTGCATTTTATTTAAATGCAGTAGAATATCTTGCTCAGGCTGAACGAAAGTATCAGAACTTTGGATCAAATGTTGAATTGGACTTTCAATCGAAGTTTGAATCAAATCAGTACTCATAATGCTCCCTCCAAAGTTTCTGTTACTTGTTGGGCTTGTACAATGAGTTGAAGTCGTTGCTCTAGATTCTGCAGTTGGTTTTTCAATTGCATGCGATCGGCCGAGACTTCAAAATAGTGTGTGAATTCACGTCGCAAACGATCACGACCTGATTCTTCGTCAAAAATAAGTTTTAAATCCTTACGCAGTTTGACCGAAACCCCCATGACCGCAACCATCACAGTATCCAAACTACGGACATTACTTTTTTGTGTATCAGGTAAACCAATCACACCATATCGTACTAAGTGACTGTTGATTTCGATACAAGCGCGAGAATACGCTACTTGAATACGGTTACGATCTCGTTTACCCGCAGTCACTTTATACATATTGGCAAAGGAATCTGGTTCTAAAGAATCGTCTTTTCCTGAAATCTGCAGAATGGGCTGTAAATCCACACGAACTTTGTCTAGCACTTGATTGAGATCATGCAAAAAGGATTCAGCTTGTTGTTGAAGCGTTGTGTTCAGTTGCTGTATTTGGGTCTGAGTTGAATTTTGCAGTTCAGAGATTTCTGATTTAAGTTCAGTGAAGATTTTATTTTTTTCAAACTGGCGTACTGCGGAAACTTTTTCAATCATGCCGTTGAGGGTTTGTTGCAGTTCTGGAATACCACTACGTTGAACTAGTAGTGGTTTAGAATTGACTAAGCCTTGGCGATGACGCGTTGCAGAAACGGGCATAACATTGGCATCAGGCGCTTGTTTTTTAATGCTGTCGATAATATGTGCTAAAACATCTTGATCTGGTGCTTGATCGATTTGCGTCAGCACCAGTACGCTTTGACGCCGTGTTTGCTGTTCATCTTGTTTGAATTGTTGAAATAATTGTAATTCATACGGATCGAATTCACCCTCACGAACAGAATGGATTATTAAGCGGATATCCGCTTCGGTCCACATCGCATCTTGCGCATATTGGTCGTCAATGGCTGCGACATCAGCATCTAAACCTGGTGCATCTAACCAGCGGACATTATGCTTTAAATGTTCAGATAAAGTGACCGTTTCACGTTTATCTGCAACAGAGAAAATGTCATCGCCAATTAGTTCATTTAAAAGTCGGCTTTTACCGTGGTTATATTTGCCAATCACCGTCACGGTGGGAAATTGTCCTGCTAACAAGATAGCACGAAGCCGAGCCAAACTCCTATCTCGCTCTGGAAGAATGGTTAAAATTTCATTTTTTGCTGCATCAAAAATACGAATATCCATATAATTTTCTATTTATCCATAAAGCAAATCAGGCTACGCGATTGCTGACAGCCTGATTACAAGATTCAAAATTAGATTTATTGTTGCATCAAGCTTGCAAGCGCGGGCGGTCTACCACTTGGTTATCAACTCCATCGACAAGTCGGCTTAATTTTAGATCAAAGACCATTTCAGCAAATGGACCTTCTACGCCGTTGGCTTGACTTATCGCAGGATCGGTATGCTCAATCGCTTCAACCACTAGGCCTTCACGAGTTGCATAAGCGAAGTCATCGTAGGTGTACGGGTCGCCAGCAACGTTAATTTGCGTAGTTAGTTTGCGATGACCATCAGCTGACACAAAGAAGTGGATGTGCGCAGGACGGTTACCGTGACGACCTAATTGATTTAACAATTGCTGTGTTGGACCATCTGGTGGGCAGCCATAACCTGATGGCAGAATCGTTTGTACACGATAATGGCCTTGTGCATCCGTCATAATAGTACGGCGCATGTTGAATGGTGTTTGTTCGCCAGTTGGGTCAAAGTGTGAATAGAAACCTTTGGTATTGGCATGCCAAATTTCAACTTGTGCATTTGGAATCGGCTGGCCATTAGTATCGTAAATTGTACCGTGCAATATTAAGGTGTGGCCATTTGGATCACTTCCGTCATCCATACGAGCAAAGCCTTGTGATACAGGCGCACCAGCTACATATAATGGGCCTTCAATAGTACGCGGTGTTGGATTATCAATACCTAAAGCGGCATCCGCGGCATCCATACGCATATCAAGGAAATGGTCAAAACCTAAACCAGGGGAAAGCAATCCAGCTTCATGACTTGTACCGAGTTGGTTTAAATATGCAATTGCCGCCCAATATTCGTCAGAAGTAATTTCTAAATCTTCAATTGATTTAAATAAATCAGAAACTACGCGGTGGATAATTTGTTTGATACGCGGATTACCACCTTCTTGCTCAAGACCACTGAGTAGATTTATAAAATTTTGTACTTCTTCCGTGTTAAAAATTTTAACATTTGCGGCTGTCATGGCTATCTCCTTCATGTTGCCATAATGCTGGTCCACTTCATAATTATTCAATCGTTGTATGAGTTAAGCCTGCATTGATTCTTAAATTGTATATCCGTTCATATATACCTTAATTAAATGTTATAGCCTTATCTAGTCTTTTTTTGGTATCTTTAAATACTTAAAAGGTATATTTAAGGAATGTGGTTTTAAAAAATTAGGTGGTGTTTCAAAAAGTATGCTGGCGTTAAACAAATCCGTTATTAAGGTAAAAGAAAGTCAAATCAAAGGCTTTGAAATGATTTTCGAGCTTTTTAGAAAAGTTGCAACTTCTCCTAAATCCACGCCTGATTCGATGACGAATTCTACAATTGTTACCTTCAATACCGACGGTAAAAAACTTACCGATCACTTGCTTGCAACATTGAAATGCTGTGATAAAACTATCCCAGTGATCACTCGCAATTCGAGCATATTGAACCCCAAGCTTTTTAAGTCTAGCTTTAAGACGTTGAACCGTTACTAAATCCCGCTTACCCAAACATAAGCAACAATTTCTCCAGATTCTCGATGGTAGGCATAAATAAGCCATTGTTTATTTTTCTTATTCCCTACAAAAGTCCAAAGTTCATCGACTTCAAGACATTCGTAGTGGCTTTGTTTAGGCTGAATCTGATAGATCGATTCACTTAAGGTTCGTAATACCTTGCCAATGCTGATACGCTCGACTTCAGCAATATCTCTTACACCGCTTCCTCTGACCATTAAATGTAATATCTTGCCGGTAATACCTGAGTTACACCCTTGATAGCTTAATGCATGATCACCAATAAACTGACGTTTGCAATCTTTGCACTGATGGTTTTGTTTCCCATCTACTTTGATGCCATTTCTCTTTATATTGTTACTTAGACAGGTAGGACATTTGATTTGTAGCGTTATTTTCATACCTCTATTTTATCAAAAGCCATATTGTTTTTTTCAGCATACTTTTTGAAACACCACCTATTTTTCTTATCTGTATTGCATCTATTAACTCAATATATCTAATGATATTATAGATCTAAACTAAGAATTAAAGTTTAAATTTCCCCCTAAGTTATTGAATAGGAAATTTAAATTCCTAAAACAACTTGATATGGTTTAAATCCTTCAAGTACAGCTTCAGAAACCAACTGGATAAATGATTCAGTTTTTCCGGGTATTTAAATTAATGCCATTTCGTACTTGTTGTAAAATCCAATCCTCATATTCTTGTAGTGTCTCTCGTAGCATATCCATAGGCCGTACGATGTAGTGCCTTTCAACTAATGCGCTTGGTTTATGACCTGATATCTGTGCTAAAGATCCTTCATTGATTTTTGCCCATATAGCTAATGTTTTATACGACCTTCTCAATCCATGGGGTGTAAGTTCAATATTTAGTTTTTTACATATTTTCTCTAAGCTATCATAAGGATTAACAATATGACCACATTCAGCGTCCTTACTGCTAAATATGAATTTAGAATCAGAATTTTTCTTTAGTTCTAATAATAGGCTTTCAACATATGTAGTCAGAGGAATTAGGCGACCCTCATCTTCAATTTTATCTCTGACTTTCGCTGTTTTCCACCGAAAATCGACATCTGTCCATTTTAATGAAAGTAGCTCATTCTTTCTGCAACCAGTGATTAAACTACATATCAAAAAAATCGCTATTTTTCTATTAGTTAACTTATTTACCTCTTCAAACCATGGTTTTAGATGCTGTTTCATCAAACAATCATTCTTGGCTTTTGGGGAAGGGACTTTATCTTTAACTTTTTTTGAGTTGTATGATTTTGGAGGCACTAAGTTTTCATAATCCTCGTGTTCCTCACACCAATTCAGGAAAGCTCGTGTAAGTCTGTATGCTTTAGCTGATGTTGTTGGACGGAAGTCATTGTGATCAAGCCAATCGCATAATACATCTGCAGTTAATTCAGAAAGTTTGTACTCAAACAGTTGAAAAATGGGTTGATTAGCATAAACACTATTTTTTTCAGGATCGTAACCACCTCTAGATAATTCGATATGATCCTGATAGCTTCTTGGTCGCCAATTAGGTTGTCTTGCTTTTAAATATTCAGACCATACATCTTTAAATTTAATAGTTTTGCGCTTTTCTTGCTTTAGCAGTTCTTTATTATTAGCTAAAGCTTTCTTACGCTCGATTAATGGGTCAATCCCTTTGTGGCACATAATCGCCAATTCTTGTGCATACTTACGAGCGTCATCTAATTTCCATACATCAACGTCACCAATTTTGATACGACGGTTTTGAAGACCAATACGGCCTTGGAAAATGTAGCTTTTATTATTTTTAGGTGTAACTTTAACACCGAATCCAGGTGTTCTCTCATCCCAAAAAAAAGTTGGTTTAGTTTTGTCCGAGCAATCAATTCTATCAATAGCAGGTTTTGTTAACTTCATTCTAGTAAGCGTCTGGTAAGCAAGTAGTAAGCAAAATTAATATATATCAATCTACAAAAAGAGTGAATAGTAAACTTTGTATAATTTATAAGTACATGATAATATATATTTTATTTTAATATCTTGTTGATATTTTGATTGAGCATGAACGGACTCATAATCCGTTGGTCGACAGTTCAAGTCTGTCTGGGCCCACCATATAAAACAACCACTTAGATGCATTAACCCTAAGTGGTTTTTTGTTTTTAGAATTCATGTAAGTACTATGTAAGCAGCTTAAATCAATATTATTTTTAATTGGCTTTAGAGCATAAAGGCTTTAAAGATAGAATTACCGCATGTGCTTGTCGATCTGAAAAGACTTTTCTGCAATGTTTCGTGTCATAAGCTCCATCTATATAGACAGAATTAATCCGCTCATCCAGTAAAATTTGATCAGGTAAATCATCGAGTACTAGTGAATCACTAATCTTGTTCATTATGAGCGGAACTGTACATATTTGCAGTGTTTCAGCCTCTATACCCATATTTAGCCTAAGCCGCTATCATCGATATGAAGGTTAATGTTTCTTACGTTTTTACTTGCTGTCACTTAAAGATTTCAAGTCAGTACAATCGGTAATTAGATGTAGGCGATTGCTGCTTTCTTTAATAGCTAACTGCAATAAATATTAATATGTTTTTGTCTTTTATATAATTAAGGTTCGGTTATAGGAAGATCAATTTGTTGTACGATAGATTTTAGGTCTAGACTTATTCATTTGAGAGTTATTGCTGAATAAGCCTTTGGGATAAGTTCGTGCAATAAAGCCACGGCAGTGTAAAAATAATCCCCTAATAGCATTTAAAAACCGACTCCCTTAGCTCATATAGGGGGCATTTTAGACTGCTTAACATGTTAACTTTTTGAGTATCCCATACCTTTATTGTTCTATAGTCTTTAGGATTTGGCTATAATTCTGGTGATCCGTTCATTTGCTGTGTCTAGATATTATTGAAATCTATACAAATAGTGATTTATCTGCCCATTAGCAGTTCTTGCTGAACATCGGCCTGTTTACGCAAAAAATCCCACACTAATTTAATTCTCGGCTCATGTTGTAAATCGACCAGGGTGAGCATCCAGAAAGTATGGGTAAAACTCAGCTGATCGCCTAGAACTTCTTCCAGTTCACTTTTATCATGTACAAGAAATCTCGGCAAAATGGCCAATCCGGCACCGGCCCGAACTGCAATCTCCTGTGCCAGAATACTGTTACTGCGAAAACAGGCGCTGACTTGCAAGGGCAGGCGTTCCAGTGAATACAGCGCCGCGCTATAAACCAGATCATCAATATAATTGACAAAACGTTGCTGTTTCAGATCTTCCAGTTTTTGAATTGGCGGATTTTGTTGTAAATAACGTTTACTGCCATACAGCTTTAGACAGTAATTGGACAACCGGGTAATGATATACGGCCCGGATTTAGGCCGGTCGATGGAAATAACGATATCCGCTTCACGATGCGAGAGTTTAATGGTTTTCGGCACCGGAATCAGGTCAATGGTCAATAGCGGATAATGCTGGGAAAACTCAGCCAACAGGCCCGCCAGAAATGCTGTGCCGAAGCCTTCCGGCGCGCCGATACGAACCCGACCTTGCAAGGGATCATGGCGCTTGTCAATCTGGATAAAGGACTGTTCCATCTGTTCCACACGCGGTACTAGTGCCAAACCTTCCAAAGTCAGCTCATAACCTGTTGCTTCACGTTTAAACAGTTGTGTACCGAGGGTATTTTCCAGCGCCTGAATCCGCCGTGCCACGGTGCTGTGTTCAACTCCAATCAAGCGGGCTGCGTTGGTGAGCGTTTTAGCACGTGCCAAAACCAAAAAAAAGCGTAAATGATCCCAATCTACTTTCATCTTCTCTTTAACATCCTGTTAAATCCTGTGCATATTTGCACAATCATCGTGCATCAATTTCTATTGGTGGTCAAAGTGTTCTTTGTTAGTCTGCTGACACAGCGTAAAAAAATACGTTAAAAAAAAGCCAGTAAAGGCAGATACAACGACAATAACAAAACCAGCACGGAGCGACCATGAACGCTATTCATCACCCCCAGCAACGTACCGGATTCACCACCGCAAAACTCCTGATTAATGGTGAATTTGTCGAATCAAAAACCAGCCATTGGCAAGATATTGTTAATCCTGCAACTCAGGAAGTCTTGGGTCAGGTGCCTTTTGCCACGACTGAAGAAGTCAATGCTGCAATTGCGGCGGCGCAAAATGCCTTTGCCAGCTGGCGCCAGACCCCGATTCAGACACGTATGCGTATCATGCTGAAACTACAAGATCTGATTCGTACCAACTTAAAAAGTATCGCACAGGTTTTGACCGCTGAACAGGGCAAAACATTAGCAGATGCCGAAGGTGATATCCAGCGTGGTTTAGAAGTGGTTGAACATGCCTGTTCAGTCGGTTCCCTACAAATGGGTGAATACATAGAAGGCGTGGCACGTGGTGTTGATACCTATACCTTGCAACAGCCACTGGGGGTCTGTGCCGGAATTACCCCCTTTAACTTTCCGGCAATGATTCCGCTGTGGATGTTCCCGATGGCGATTGTCTGCGGCAACACCTTTGTTTTAAAGCCTTCGGAACAGGATCCACTGTCAACCATGATGCTGGTTGAACTGGCGATTCAGGCTGGCGTGCCAGCAGGTGTGCTCAACGTGGTGCATGGTGGTAAAGAAGTGGTCGATTTGCTCTGTACCCATTCTGACATCAAGGCCATTTCCTTTGTCGGTTCGACCGCAGTCGGCACCCACGTCTATAACCTCGCAGGCCAGCATGGCAAACGTGTGCAGTCGATGATGGGCGCGAAAAACCATGTGGTGGTGATGCCAGATGCCCATAAAGAACAGACTTTAAATGCTTTGGTCGGTGCCGCTTTTGGTGCAGCAGGCCAGCGTTGTATGGCACTTTCCGTGGCAGTGATGGTCGGCGAGACCAAGCACTGGGTTGATGAACTGGTCAATAAAACCAAAACCTTGAAAGTCAATGCCGGGCATGAACCCAATACCGATGTTGGACCGGTGATTTCGACCCGTGCCAAAGCCCGCGTGATTGATCTGATTAACAGTGGCATTGAACAAGGCGCTGAACTGCTGCTCGATGGTCGTGATGTTCAGGTTCCGGGCTATGAGCAGGGCAACTTTGTTGGACCAACGATTTTTAATCAGGTCACGACCGATATGCGCATTTATCAGGAAGAAGTGTTTGGTCCGGTGCTGGCGATCATGCATGTCGACACTTTAGAACAAGCGATTGAGCTGATTAATGCTAATCCATTCGGTAACGGCGTTGGACTGTTTACCCAAAATGGCAATACCGCGCGCATCTTCCAGAACCAGATTGATATTGGTCAGGTCGGCATCAACATTCCAATTCCTGTCCCTGTACCGTTCTTCAGCTTTACCGGTTCACGCGGTTCAAAGCTGGGTGATTTGGGTCCTTATGGCAAGCAGGCAGTACAGTTCTATACCCAGACCAAAACCATTACTAGTCGCTGGTTTGAAGATGATCAGGAAACCACGGGTGTCAATACCACCATCAGCCTGCGCTAAGGAGCATCCGCATGAAGATTGCATTTATTGGTTTGGGCAACATGGGCGGCTCGATGGCGCAGAATCTGCTCAAATCGGGACATCAGGTTTTTGGTTATGACTTAAGTACCATGGCTTTACAGCATTTTGCCGAAGCGGGCGGTATAGTTTGTGACAGTCCACAAGCTGCCGCAAAACAGGCGGATATTGTGGTCAGCATGCTGCCGGCAGCCAAGCATGTGCGTGAAGTCTATCTCGGTGAACACGGTATTCTGGAAGTACTCCAAGCCGGCAGCCTGTGTATCGACAGCAGCACCATTGACCCGCAAACTATTCAGGAGATTGCCACGATGGCGCAGGCCAAACAGGTTTGTGTGTGTGATGCACCAGTCTCTGGCGGGACTTTGGGGGCCAAAGATGGCACTCTGACCTTTATGGTGGGTGCAGACGATGCCACCTTTGAGGCCGTAAAACCAGTCCTCAGCAGTATGGGTAAAAATCTGGTGCATTGTGGCGCTGTAGGAACAGGACAGGTGGCAAAAATCTGTAATAACCTGATTCTGGGTATTTCCATGACCGCCGTTGCGGAAGGCATGGCGCTTGGTGCCAAACTGGGCATTGATCCTCAAGCACTGGCCGGGGTAATCAATAGCTCAACCGGACGTTGCTGGAGTTCTGAAATCTATAATCCCTGGCCGGATATCTGTGCCAATGCGCCGTCATCACGGGGTTATACCGATGGTTTCGCAGCACAGCTCATGCTTAAAGATTTGGGCTTGGCCGTCGATGCAGCGCAGCAGGTGGATCAACCAGTTGTACTTGGCAGCATGGTACAAAAACTCTATCAGCAATTGTGTCAGGAAGGGGATGCGCATCTGGACTTTTCCAGCATCATGCATCAATACACTACGCCACCTGCTTAACACTTAAAATATCCAGATGAAGCAAGGATTCGCTTCATTAACAGTACCTTGTCAGTAATAACGATAAATTCAGGCTGAGGTTGAACATGTTAGATTATCAAAAAACGATTGAAAATTTTGATTTAGATACAGTGGCAAAACAGTATTTATCCGGTTCGATGCAGGCACTGAACGCCTGTTATGAATGTTGCGACCGCCATGCCGACTCCGATGCCATTGCCTTGCACTGGTACGGTAAAGATGGCCGCAAAGAACAGTATAGCTTTCGCGAGCTTAAGAAATATTCCAGCCAGTTTGCCAATTTTTTGAAGTCTCAAGGCATTGGCAAAGGAGACCGCGTTTCCGGATTGTTACCGCGGACTCCAGAGCTAATTATTACCATTCTAGCGACCTGGCGGATTGGTGCAGTGTATCAACCTTTATTTACTGCCTTTGGTCCTAAAGCCATCGAACACCGTATTCAGCTGGCGCAAAGCAAGCTGGTCGTGACTGATCTGGCGAATCGGGAGAAACTCTCCGATCTTAGTGCTTGTCCTACGATCGTCACTGTACATGCCGAAACGCAGGCCGAAACCTATCCGCGAGACCTCAGTTTTTGGACAGTGTTAAACCGTCAGGCTGAAGGTTGTGAACTGGAAATGCTCAGTATCGATGAGCCATTTTTGTTGATGTTTACCTCTGGAACCACTGGACCGGCCAAGCCTCTAAAAGTGCCGCTAAAAGCCCTGATTGCTTTTGCTGGCTATATGCACAATGCCATCGGTCTAACCGAAGATGATGCTTTTTGGAATATTGCTGATCCGGGCTGGGCTTATGGCTTGTACTATGCCATTACCGGGCCTTTACTGCTCGGGCACTCGACTCTGTTTTATGAAGGTGGTTTCAATGCCGAAAGTGTCTGCGACATTGTCAAGGAGTATGGCATTACCAATCTGGCCGGTGCGCCGACCGCTTACCGCATGATGATGGCTGCTGATCCGGCTCAGATGGCGCAGCTGCGCGGCAAGTTGCGCGTGGTCAGTAGTGCTGGAGAACCCTTAAACCCGGAAGTGATCCGCTGGTTTAAAGAAGTACTGGATGTAGCAATTTATGACCATTATGGCCAGACTGAAGTCGGGATGGTGGTGTGCAATCATCATGCACTACAACATCCGGTCCGTTCAGGTTCGGCAGGCTTTGCCAGTCCGGGTTATCGGATTGCAGTCATCGATGAACAAGGTCAGGAACTAGCGATTGATGTTCCGGGCATCCTGGCAGTGGATATCAGTCAGTCCCCAATGATGTGGTTCTCGGGTTATGAAGAAAGTCGCAAATCGCCCTTTGTCGGACATTACTATTTAACTGCGGATACCGCGGAAATTCATGCCGATGGCAGTATGAGTTTTGTGGGGCGTAGTGATGATGTCATTACCACCTCAGGCTACCGCGTGGGACCATTTGATGTGGAAAGTGCCTTGCTGGAACACGATGCCGTGATTGAAGCCGCCGTCATTGGCGTGCCTGATCCTGAACGTACTGAAGTGATTAAAGCCTTTGTAATTCTGGCGAATAACTTTACAGCCTCACCTCATCTGGAAGAGGAACTGGGCCAGTTTGTGAAAAAGCGTTTGTCTGCCCATGCTTATCCACGCCTGATTGAATTTGTCACAGAATTGCCCAAAACCCCGAGTGGCAAGATTCAGCGTTTCTTACTGCGTAATCAGGAAATCAACAAGCAGCAGGTGAAAACCGCATAAATCAGCCCAAGCCCGCAGATTGAATAAAAATATTGAATAAAGAGATTGAAGGAAGCATCAATGCAATTTACGGAAGAGCAACAACTGATTCAGGATATGGCCAAAAGCTTCGCCCAGGAACAGATTAAACCTTTTGCCAGCGAGTGGGATCAAAAAGGCATCTTTCCTAAACAGACCTTGTCTCAAATGGGTGAGCTGGGTTTTTTAGGCATGCTGATTCCAGAAGAGTGGGGCGGTTCAGGTACGGGCACGCTGGCTTATGTGCTGGCCCTCGAAGAAGTAGCTGCGGCAGATGGTGCAACCTCCGCCATCATGAGCGTACATAACTCGGTGGGTTGTGTGCCGATTCTGAAGTTTGGGACGGAACAGCAAAAGCAGCAGTTTTTAAAACCGTTGGCTCAAGGGGAAATGATTGGTGCCTTCGCCCTGACCGAACCGCATACCGGTTCGGATGCGGCAGCGATTAAAACCCGGGCGGTCAAGGACGGCGATCACTATATTATCAATGGTGCCAAACAGTTTATTACCTCAGGCCATAATGCCGGGATGATTATTGTCTTTGCCGTGACCGACCCAGACGCGGGTAAAAAGGGCATGAGTGCATTTTTAATCCCACGTGATACGCCCGGTTATGAAGTGATTCGGGTCGAAGAAAAACTCGGTCTACATGCTTCGGATACCTGTCAGATTGCTTTAACCGATGTCCGCATTCATGAAAGCCTAAGACTGGGTGCAGAAGGTGAAGGTCTGAAAATTGCCCTTGCCAATCTGGAAGGTGGACGGATCGGCATTGCGGCACAGGCGGTTGGCTTGGCGCGTGCTGCTTTAGAAGAAGCCACTGTTTATGCCCATGATCGTATGGCCTTTGGCAAGCCAATCTTTGAGCAGCAGGCGATTGCATTCAGGCTGGCCAGCATGGCCACCGAAATTGAAGCGGCACGTCAACTGGTGCATTTTGCTGCACGTAAAAAGGAAGCCGGTGAAAGCTGTTTAACCGAAGCCTCTATGGCCAAGCTCTTTGCTTCGGAAATGGCAGAACGTGTCTGTTCCAAAGCATTACAGATTTTTGGCGGCTATGGTTATCTGAAAGACTTTCCGATTGAACGAATTTATCGCGATGCACGGATTTGTCAGATTTATGAAGGCACCAGCGATATTCAGCGCCTGGTAATTGCACGCAGTTTATAATTTTAAAGGGATTTTTATCATGCAATGGCAAACGATTTTACTCGAACAACGTAATGGTGTCGGACTGATTACTTTAAACCGTCCGCAAGCCTTAAATGCACTGAACAACCAGTTGATTGTTGAAGTCAATCAGGCACTGGATCAGCTGGAAAAAGACCCAAAGATTGGCTGTATTGTGATTGCCGGTTCGGAAAAAGCCTTTGCTGCCGGTGCCGATATTAAAGAAATGGCGGATTTAAATTTTCCACAAATTTATCTGGATGATTTTTTCAGTCTGGCCGACCGGATTGCCCAGCGCCGTAAGCCTTTAATTGCTGCGGTAAGTGGCTATGCCTTGGGCGGTGGTTGTGAATTGGCCTTAATGTGCGATTTTATTTACTGTGCTGATAATGCAAAATTTGGTTTACCTGAAGTCACTTTAGGGGTATTGCCCGGCATTGGCGGAACGCAGCGTTTGACCCTGGCCATTGGTAAAGCCAAAGCCATGGAAATGTGCCTGACCGCACGTCACATGGGCGCACAAGAAGCCGAGCAAAGTGGTCTGGTGGCACGTGTCTTTGCCAAAGAAGAATTGTTGGAACAGACGCTGCAAGCGGCAGAAAAAATTGCCGAAAAATCTTTGCCTGCAGTGATGATGATTAAAGAATCGATTAATCGGGCTTTTGAAGTCAGTCTGGCCGAAGGTCTACGCTTTGAACGACGGGTATTTTATTCTATTTTTGCTGGTTCTGATCAGAAAGAAGGTATGCAGGCCTTTGTTGAAAAACGCCCAGCCAAATTTACCCATCAATAAAAAAAGAATAGGAAAAAAATAATGAGTGCTGAAAATAACTTAGTGATTAGCGTACAGGGAGTTCTGGGTATCATCAGCCTGGACCGCACTAGCCATTTAAATGCCTTAACCCTACAGATGATTCAAGGTATTCAGTCACAATTAGATCAGTGGCGCCATGATCCAGAGGTGCAAGCGGTTCTGATCAATTCTAACAGTCCCAAGGCATTCTGTGCCGGAGGAGACATCCGCTATCTGTATGACAGCTATCAGGCAGGCAATACCCAATATCAGGATTTTTTTGCCACAGAATATACGATGCTGAGCACACTGCGCAATTTTCCAAAGGCCGTCATCGTGATGATGGACGGTTATGTTCTGGGTGGAGGATTTGGACTGGCGCAGGCGTGTCATATTAAAGTGACCAGTGAAAAATCACGCTTTGCCATGCCAGAAACTGCGATTGGCTTTTTCCCGGATGTGGGAGCCACCCATTTCCTGTCCCGACTGGATGAAGTTGGCGTTTATATGGCACTGACTGGTGAACAGATCAGCAGTAGCGATGCGTTATATCTGGATCTGGTCGATTATCATGTGCCGAGTGAAAATTTTGCTAAACTAGAAGCGGCATTGAGCGCTGCGCCTATTTTAAATCCGGTGGAAATCCGTAAAATCATCAGTGCGTTTATCACCCATCCGGTAGAAAGCGAGTTGCAAAAACGTGTTGGACTGATTAACAAACATTTTTCTTATCCGCGTCTGGAGGAAATTGAACATAGTCTGGCTCATACAAGCGATGCCCTTGATCAGGACTGGGCCAAGAAAATGCTGGATCTCTTGCAGCAACGTCCGCGGATGGCAAAACAAGTCAGTCTGAAATTACAGCAGACCGGTCAGAATCTGTCGCTGGAAAAATGTATGCAGTTAGAACGGGATTTACAAGATATCTGGTTAGAGCAGGGCGATTTCATCGAGGGTGTACGTGCACTGATCATTGATAAAGATAAAAATCCGCAGTGGCAAATAGACAATGTAAACTTTGAAAAAACGTTGGAAAAATGCTGGCCCGCCTGGAGCAAGCAATATATAGATTCGCTTTGTTATAAATAATCAAAATTTATTGTAAAGAAACCCGAATCCGGCTTAAGCCAATGATTCCATAACCTGAATTATTGGCTTATTGCGATGAATTCATTGATATGCGCATAACCATGCATAAATGTAAGCGTCCGCTGAACACACCTTCTGAATTCATCCTATAAGCCTTAATTTAGTTCCCACCTAAAAACAAGTGGGGACTTAATCCATGAACATGGATATATATTCAGCAACACCTCCTGTTGCTAAAAAACGCAGAACGTACAGCAAAGAATTCAAACTCAGTATTGTCAATGCCTGTAAAAATCCTAATACCTCGATCGCTTCGGTCGCACTGCAACATAGTATTAATGCCAACCTTGTCAGTCGTTGGATCAGGATCTTCAGCCATCATGATGGTGCCGTGCAGGATCCTACTCATGTGAATCCAGCATTTATTGCTTTGCCTTACACTGCTGCAATCAGCCAACCTATTGATGAGAGGATCACGTTGTGTATCACCGTGCCTCATACGAATAATGATATTCAGCTAAAATGGCAGACATCAGAAATACCTGCCTTGGCAGAATTACTCAAGGCACTGGCAACATGATCCGCATTGATGAAATCTGGCTCTCCACCCAACCTCTGGATATGCGAGCAGGGATGGATACGGTCATGGCGCAGATTATGAAAGCCTTTGGCTCAATCAAACCGCATTGCGCCTACCTGTTCTGTAATAAACGTGGCCATCGTATGAAAGTGCTGGTACATGATGGACTGGGCATCTGGCTGTGTGCCAGGCGTTTGGAACAGGGAAAATTCCACTGGGCTAAAGTTCACCAGGGTGAAAGCGTAGCTCTCAACCCGGAACAGTTACAGGCATTAATCCCGGGTTTGCCTTGGCAGCGCATTGGACGACAGCAGGTGGTCACGATGCTCTAAACCAAGCTCGGCTATTCTGCCATCCTCCAAACGTTCTATTTCATTCTTCTCATGACCTCAGGCATACTGCGGTCATGAATACGCTGCCAGATTTAAGCCAACTGACCCATGAACAACTGCTGGAATTCACCCGGCAGTTGGCGATGCAGCATCAACAACTCGCAGAAGATAAACAACAATTAGATGCTCAAGTTCAACATCTGGAAGTATCAAATCAACAATTAGATGCCAAAGTTCAACATCTTGAAGTCACCAATCAGCAATTAGATTCTAAAGTTCAGCATCTTTCTATTCTCAATCAAAAATACGAGCATGAACTGGCGCTGTTTAAACAGCATAAATTCGGCAGTAAAAACGAACATCTCACCGCAAAACAAATCCATCTGTGGGATGAGGCGGTCGAAGAAGATATCGCAGCCGTTGATCTGGAATTAGAACGATTAAATGCAGATAAAACCCATGCAGCGACACAGAAAGCCACAGTCAACAAACCTAAACGTCGACTGCTGCCAGATCATCTACACACCATCCGTATTGAGCATGAACCTGCATCAACCCAATGCAGTTGTGGCTGCCAGTTACGTCGTATCGGCGAAGATATCAGTGAAAAACTGCATTTCAGACCGGCACAGTTCTATAAGGAACAGCATGTACGTGGCAAATGGGTCTGTGATCAGTGCGACACCCTGACTCAGCAAGCGATGCCCGCCTATGTGATTGATAAAGGTATTGCCAGTCCTGAACTGCTCAGCCATGTGCTGGTATCGAAGTATGCCGATCATTTACCGCTGTACCGTCAACGTCTGATCTATCAGCGGGCTGGCATTGATCTGTCCAGATCCACTTTATCTGACTGGATTGGTCGCTGCGGTGTGGAACTGGAACCTCTGGCCAATGCCTTAAAACAGGTGGTACTACAACAGCAGGTGCTGCATGCAGATGAAACACCGGTCACCATCATGCGGATGGGTGAGAATGATAAAAAACCGAAGAAAGGTTATGTCTGGGCCTATGCCACTACACAGTACAATCCAGTTCAAGCCGTGATCTATGACTTTCAGGATAGTCGTTCAGGTCAGCATGCTGAAGCGTTCCTGAAAGACTGGCAGGGCCATCTGGTCTGTGATGATTACAGCGGTTATAAAGCACGCTTTAAATCAGGCCAGGTCATTGAGGTGGGCTGCATGGCGCATGCGCGTCGTAAATTCCATGAACTGCATGTGACCAAAAAAAGTCAGGTCGCTGAACAGGCATTAGTGCTGATTCAGAAACTGTATGCCATAGAAGCAGAACTCAGGAAAAAGACCGATGGTACAGCGGAAGACCGCCGCGAATACCGACAACAGCATAGTCAACCAGTGATGCAACAACTATATGAATGGCTCAACCAACATCATCTGACAGTGCCATCGAGTTCACCTACCGCCAAGGCCATCAATTACACTCTGAAGCGTTGGCCAGCTTTAAGCCGCTATCTGGATGATGGCAATCTACCTATTTGCAATAATTGGGTCGAGAATCAGATGCGTCCCTGGGCGTTGGGGCGCAAGAACTGGCTGTTTGCAGGTTCGCTGCGCAGTGGTCAGCGAGCGGCAAACATCATGACGTTAATCCAGTCAGCAAAGCTGAATGGGCTGGATCCGTATGCCTATTTAAGTGATGTGCTGAAAAGGCTGCCGACGCATAAAGCGACCCAAATAGAAGAATTACTGCCACATCGCTGGAAATCCAACTCAAATTAAAAAATAGGCATGGGGTTCAGCGGACGCTTACGCATAAATTCTACTGATAGCCTCATGAAGGCTAGGTGCTTTACTCGTCACTAAATTGGATGGGTCTTGCAACAAGCTGAATAGCGTTTCTATTTTATAGGGTTATTTTAAGTGATGTTTATCTGAGGTACTGAGTTGAACAGCCTGTCTGTTCTTTCGACGGTAGATAATTAAATCAATTCCTTGATCTATTAACCTGCTTTTGAGTTGTTAGCTGATATAGCCACGAACTGCATAAAGCTTTATAGTTAAACCTTCTACCAATTGCTCAACCCTTTTTATGTCGGTAATATGCCCATTCGATAAAGCAGAACAGGCGTTTTCACCCAATCGATTCATCGCAAGAGATAACTTATAGCCATAAAACCAGCCCATTGAACTTTTACTAGACAGAATAATAATTCGGTCCTATTAAAGCTCAGCACTAGCGTTTAAGGTTGGGGGGAACTCAGCAGCTAGCTCTAGTCTTTTTATTTTTCCTGTTAATTTCTTAGCCGCGATTCGGGTTAAAAATCCTATACAAAAAATAGCAAAACATAAAATATTTGTGTTCACAATAAAGTGTTAACCAAGAGGATAAGGATAGCCTTTTGCGATCTAAATATATAATTGCTGCCATTACTTTAATTTTTTTTGCGACCTTGTGTGGACTCTTAATTGGCATTTGGGTGTTTCAGTATTTTAAGATTTATATTCCATTACAAGATCAGCAAGTAAGTATTGATTTGAAAGAGCCTTTGCAGGCTGAGGTTAAAATTCATGATGCCTTGAATGTGGATGTTCAGGGAAATGTAAATGCTGAAATTCCTATTCAAGAAAATCTCAATATTCCTTTAACCCAAACACTGACCCCACGTGTGTACTTTGATAATTATGTGCCGATTAAAACGGTTATTCCAGTTAATGAGGTATTAAAGGTAAAGCAAAATATCCCGATTGATACCCGGGTTAAGGTAAATGTCTTAGGAAAGGATATTAGCTTGCCGCTCAAAGGCACGATTCCGATTGATCTGGACGTTCCCCTGCAACTGAAGGTTCCACTGGAGCAAAAAGTGCATTTGAAATTTGATGCACCTGTAAAAACGGTATTAAAAGAAAATCTGAATATTCCACTTAATACTACATTAAAAACCAGTATTCCAATTCAGGGACATCTGAATGTACCTATTCAAACTGCATTACAAGCGAGTGTAGATGTACAAAACACCTTGCCAATTACGATTCAGCAAGGTGAGTTGGAAATTGCTTTGGATAGCTTGAAGCTCAAGCGAACACCGACGCCCTCAGCAATTCATACAGCCGATGAATAGGAGGGAAAAGTATGCCTATTTCTATTCGTATATGGGCGATTCTGTTTGTAATTACGACTTGCTGTATTGCCGTGCTGTTCTGGTTCTATCTGAATATACAGGCCAGCATGCATATCAAGGCACAGCATGCTTCAGTCAGATTACCAGACGCATTGCCCACTAAAATTTCAATTGGAAATCATTTACAGACCCATGCTCAAGGAAAGCTGGACACAGAGATTAAAATTAACCGTGGACTCGATTTACCTTTACAAGGTAAATATCGGGCAAATTTGCAGTTTGCCGTTGTAGTACCAGTTTCGGTAAATGTCGATTATAAAACCACGATTAAAGTCGATCAGATAATGTCACTTGAAACCTCCACCAATCTGATCTACCAAAACAAGTTGTTGCCGACCTTTCCTTTAAAAATGGATGTGCCGATTCGTCTGGATCTACCATTTCAGCTGAAACAAAATTATCGGATTCCCATCAGAATCCTGTTTGATGGGCCCGTATTTTTAGGCTTTGATGAGTCCTTACATTTACGGGTAAAACATGATTTTAAACCTCAGCTTGAAATGAATGACCCGATGACTATGCGTAAAATCACCACCTTTCATGCCACCATGCGGAATATCGAACGAAATACCAAAGCCAATTTGGAGATGCACATGCAGTTGCCCCTGAAGCAGATTCACCCTTAAAAGCCTCTGTATTAAAGTGATTAATTTTGGGGAAAAATAAACTTGTGGCTTCAATCCTGTTTTGATAACTTACTTAATGTAAGTACATAACAAAAAGTAAGAATTTTGATTAAAGGGAAGGGCTTTATGGCGACTTATGAAACCAGTAAATTGCTTGGTCAAGTATTATCTGTAGATTGTCCGTCACGAGGGATCTTGGAGCATCTTACCAACAAGTGGTCAGTGCTGGTCTTGCGTTGCTTAAGTGAGGAAGTACATCGCTTTAGTGAATTAAAGCAGCGCATTGAAGGAATCAGTGAAAAGATGCTGGCGCAAACTTTAAAAATGTTGGAGCAGGATGGTTTTATTTTAAGAACCGTCTATCCGGTGGTACCGCCGAAAGTAGAATATCAGCTAACCATATTAGGTTCGCAGGCGGCTGAAAAAGTGAATTATCTGATTGGCTGGGTAGAGCGAAGTTTACCGGAAATTTTAGATAATAAATCGCGTATTAGCCCATAGGTTTTAAATTGTTTTGCCAGAGTTGGAATGAAAAGATTGGTATATTCAGTGATCAAGCGATTCATAATATCGTGACTGGCTTGATTTTATCAGGGACTATTTATTTTAAGTGCTCAAGCGTCGATAAAGCTTGATTTCCCAAATCCTTTCATTGCTTAACGGCTAGGTTGATATAAATATATAGAGCCTCTGCTGTTTATCCTTGAAAGGGATATACGCACTCCATCAAGAGTACAAATTGTGATGACAAAGGATGCTTGGCATCCTGTGAAACATTTGCAGACATACACTGGACTCTTGTAAAACTGACAGCACTCTGAGCAGAGAGTGGCTAAATCAGAAATAACTAAAAACACTAAGCTCATTGATAGGGCATATAGTTGACTAGTGCAGTTAAATGAATAAATCTCAGAGATTTAAAGCTTTTAAGCCAGCTTGACTAAAATATTGAAGAAATAAGTGTTCTCGTTGGAATAGTACATAAATTTAGTCGTGAAATTCTTTAAAATATGGCAGAATAGGCGGTTTTAAAGAATTTAGAGGATTGGCAAGATGCGCTTTGTTGATGAAGCAGTCATTACCGTAGAGGCTGGCGACGGTGGCAATGGCGTAGCCAGTTTTCGCCGTGAAAAATTTGTACCATTTGGTGGTCCGGATGGTGGTGATGGTGGTCGTGGCGGCAGCATTTATATTGAAGCTGATGACAACACCAGTACCCTTGTAGATTATCGTTATACCCGTAAATTTCGCGCTGAACGTGGTAAAAACGGTGCTGGCGCAAACTGTGCTGGTCGTGGTGGCGAATCAGTCGTATTAAAAGTTCCAGTAGGAACAACTATCGTCGATTCTGAATCGGGCGATATTATTGGTGACCTGGTTGAAAATGGTCAAAAGGTTCTAGTGGCTCAAGGTGGTCAGGGCGGTTTGGGGAATACACACTTCAAATCATCGACCAACCGTTCTCCGCGTAAATGTACGCATGGTGTCAAAGGTGAATTCCGCGAAATCCGTCTCGAGCTGAAAGTACTCGCAGATGTGGGCTTGCTGGGTATGCCAAATGCCGGCAAGTCGACGTTTATCCGTGCAGTCTCGGCAGCCAAACCAAAAGTGGCAGACTATCCGTTTACGACTATGGTGCCAAATCTGGGCGTGGTTGATGCAGATCGTTACCGTTCATTTGTAATGGCAGACATTCCGGGGCTGATCGAAGGAGCTTCCGAAGGTGCAGGCTTGGGGATTCGCTTCCTGAAACATTTGGCACGTACCCGTATCTTACTGCACATTGTGGATGTCCAGCCAATTGACGGTTCCGACCCTGCTTATAATGCCCGTGCGATTATGAACGAGCTGCAAAAATTCTCCCCGACATTGTCAAAATTGCAGATTGTTCTGGTGTTGAACAAGGTTGATCAGCTTCCAGCAGAGTCACGTGAAGAGTGGTGTAATCACATTCTGGAAGAATTGCAATGGGAAGGTCCGGTCTTTAAGACCTCAGGCTTGACGGCTGAAGGAACCAAAGAGGTCGTCTACTACCTGATGGATCAGATCGAAGAGCAGCGCGAACGCGAAGTTGAAGATCCGGAATATGCAGCAGAGATGAAAGCATTCCGTGACCAGCTGGAGGCTGAAACACGTGAACAAACCATCGCTGCCAAAGAAGCGTATCGTGAGATGCGTCGTCAGCAACGTCTTGCCGGTGCGCTGGATGACGAAGATGATGAAGATGGCGATGATGATGTAGAAGTGTACTACGTACGCTAATTCTGTAGAAAAAAGTCTGAGGACAAGATGATAGAAGTGGTAGATGGGCAACGTCAGCTCAAGGGTTGTAAACGAATCGTTGTGAAAATCGGATCATCTTTACTCACAGCAAATGGGCAGGGACTAGATCTGGATGCGATCTCGCATTGGGCGGGACAGATTGCAGATTTATACAATGCTGGACACGAAATTATTTTGGTGTCTTCAGGTGCTGTGGCTGAAGGGATGGTTCGGATGAAACTTGAGAGTCGACCCACCGATCTACCCAGTCTTCAGGCCTGTGCTGCAATCGGACAAATGGGCCTGATCCAGACATGGTCAAGTGTACTGGAAAAGCACGAGATTCAAACTGCACAAGTGTTATTGACCCATGATGACCTGGCAGATCGCCGTCGTTATCTCAATTCATGTGATGCCTTGCAGAACCTGATTGACTGGCGCGTGATTCCGGTGATCAATGAAAATGACACCGTTTCTACCGAAGAAATCCGCTTTGGTGATAACGATACTTTGGCGGCGATGGTGGCTGGTCAGGTACATGCAGACTTGCTGATTATTTTGACAGATCAGGAAGGTATGTTTGATTCTGACCCACGCTCAAATCCCGATGCCAAACTGTTCCATACGGTTCGTGCAATGGATGAAAGCCTGTTTGATATGGCGGGTGGCGGCGGCAAATTTGGTCGTGGCGGTATGCTGACCAAAGTCCGTGCTGCACGTCTGGCAGCAAAATCAGGCTGTCCGACGCTGATTGCCAGTGGGGATAGCGACCGGGTGTTATCTCGTCTGATGGCGGGTGAAATGCTGGGAACCTTATTCATTACCGATGATGACCGTATTACGGCGCGTCAGCAATGGCTGGCTGCACATTTACAAACCGCTGGCCGTCTGGTGATTGATGATGGTGCGGTAAAAGCCATCAAGGAAAATCACCGCAGCTTGTTGCCTGTGGGCGTGAAAGCGGTAGAAGGTCACTTTGATCGTGGTGATGTTGTGGAATGTGTGGATTGGCAAGGCCATCGTATTGCAGTAGGACGGGTCAACTTTAGTTCACGTTCGGCTGAAGTTGTTAAAGGTTTGGCCTCAGATAAAGTGCACCAGGTTTTGGGTGAAGCACGTTCACTGGAAATGATTCATCGCAATCATATGGCTATTTACTAGCAAAAACATGCACTTACTTGCAGTGCATAAAACACGATGAAAGTGATTGAAAATCAATATTTTTATCTCACTTTGTACTGTTAAGCAATAACAAGTAATTTCATTGAAACACCGTACACATGGAGGTTAAACTGGAGGTTAAATCAGTCTAACCTCTTTTTTTATGTGGTTCTAACCTCCACAGGTGTGCAATGCTTACTAAACAACAGATTGAAGCTATAAAACCAAAAGAAAAGCTGTTTAAAATCAGTGATGGCGACATGCTTTATATATTCACCTCTCCAACTGGAAAGAAAGTCTGGAAGGTGCTTTATACGCTTGATGGAAAAAAAGGGACTATCACAATAGGCGAGTATCCGCTTATCTCTATTAAAGAAGCACGATTGAAACGTGATGAAATAAAAATCATGCTGGCCAGTGGTATAAGTCCAGGTCAGAAAAAGAAAGAAGAAAAGCAAAAGCAGCTTGAAGGTATGAGCTTTATAGAGTTGATTGAATCTTATAGGGACGTTGTAGCTCCCACTCATAAAGGCCACATACAAGAAGTTGCTTCTCTCAACTTATTTATCCGGTTGTTTCCTAAACTTATGCAGAAGCCAGTTAGCCAGGTGGATCAGCTCGATATGATTGAGTTTAGAAATGAACGCCTAAAGATGGTCAAGGCTGCAACAGTTAAGAGAGATTTAGGCTTGCTAGGTGGTGTGTTCAAATATGCACGACAGGAGCTTCGTATCATCACAGGTTCACCATTGACTGATATTTCAAAGCCAAGCGAATCAGACCATAGGGACAGGCGCATCTCTCAAAATGAAATAGATCAGATTCTAAAAGCATTCAGTTATCACCCAACATTCCAGCCAGTGAATAAAAAACAACAGACCGCCTGGGCATTCTTATTTGCTATCGAAACGGCAATGAGAGCCAGCGAAATCGTTAGTATGAAATGGGCGAATATCACGGATGATTATGTGCTTTTGCCTGATACAAAAAACGGTACTTCGCGGAAGGTTCCACTCTCCATGAAAGCAAAAGAATTGCTGGAGTTGATGAAGGGAATCCATGAAGAAACAGTTTGTACTCTCACAAGCGCGAATACTTTATCGAGCTATTTTTGGCAGGTCGTTACTGAAAAACTAAAAATTGAAGATTTAAATTTCCACGATACCAGGCATGAGGCCACCACAAGGCTATCCCAAAAGCTACCAGTTCAAGACCTGGCAAAAGTCACAGGACATAAAGATTTAAAAACGCTGATGAAGTATTACAACCCAACTGCTACAGAGCTGGCGAATAAAATTAATGGGGTGGGGTGATGGCTAGAAAAAGAGAAAAACAATGTGATGGCGGTTTTTTGAATACCTCTATATCTGAGCAGAGCTTATATTTATTTGATGGCCTGAATATTGATAGGCAATCTTTTTTAGATGATGCTGGCTTGATTCTGGGTAGAGCGAAACTAGATATTCAGGTCAGAGAAACAAGAAATTCAGCGCAGGAGGATGTTATCCACCTTGAGAAAATGGAGAGATTAATTAAAAATTTAGTTGATGAAATTAATCTAACATCATTAAATCAAAATGCTTATATGCTTGAAGCCTGGTACAAGATGGGGCTAAGTAGTTTACTTGATGAAGAATTAAAATCCTCATTAATTAAATATCAATGCTCAATTATTTACTCAAAAGAAGAAATCAAAAAATATTCTAATTTAAAGGGAAGAAATACAAATCATATTGAGGCTAATCTTATCTGCACAGTAAACTTTCTTTTTGAAAAGTGTAAGACTGGCAAGGTCAAGGCTGAAGATAAATATAGTTTTATCAGTGATTTTTTGCGGTTAAATCAAATACCAACAGTACCAAAAGATATTGATAAGATTAGAAAAATTATAAGTAAAAATAAAAACAGGTAGTTATTCAACTTAAAGAGGGTGATTTTCTACCCTGATACACAAATCTTAGAAAAACGACACTGCACCTATGCAATAACGCATAACGTAATAGAAAGGTGCAGTATGCAAACACGCGAACAATTCTATCGAGCTAAACAAATCGCTTCAGCTCCAGCCACTCCAGAAAAAATCCACGTTTATAAAACTGGCGCAAATGCCGGAAAAACCCGAAAACTAAACGCCAAGCCAGCACGACAAGGTATTTTGCCAATCTCAGAGAAAACTCTGTGGGCCTGGACACGTGAAGGTAAATTTCCGCAGCCGATCCGCATGGGTGGCAATGTCACTGTCTGGAGAGCTTCAGACGTTCAGAAGTGGATTGAGGAGCAGTCAGCATGAATAACACCCAATTAAAGCAAGTTCTGGCACACCTCAAGCAAGGCAAAACCCTTTCACAAGCTGAGGCTATCGACCTATTTAACTGCTACCGACTGAGCGCAATTATTCAGCGTTTACGAAATGCAGGTTATGACATTGTTACCCATAACGAGCGCAATAAGTCAGGCATTGGCAGACATGCGCGGTATGAGCTTATTAAAGAGGTGGCAGCATGAAAGATATTGTACTGGCTTCATATCGCACCAATACCGAAGCGGACATTGAAGCGGATTTAATCGTAAATGATGAGGCTTGCAGTTTTATCGAACTAATCACTGTAGGCGGTGGAGTTCAGGCCATTGATGACGGTATCGAGCAGCTCATGCAAAACCCTCAAGCCACTGGCGTTGTGGCATTACATGGTGAAAGTCTGAAACAACTCATTGATGCTTTTTTAAGTGAGGTCGGCCATGAAAAACAATCATAAGCACTATCTGAAATCACTTGTTGAATACATGAAGCCACTGGCAACAGAAAGCCACTATTTTAAAAACTTCAAATTATCCCAGCAGCACCAGGGCATTAAAGGTGGGAAAAAATGAAACTATTTGAAAAATTCACATTGCAAAGACCAGATCATATTGGTTATAGTTCTCTTGCTTTGAGCAAAATCTCAAAGTTAGCTTTGGTCGGCTATATTCTACGAGGCGCACAGTCCGCAAGGGCTTTTTTTGTGCGTAATAACTCTATGCGTTCGCATGTTATGGCGAAGCTGGAGAGGGACACTTCCGAGTGTGCAGGGAACCTTGTAGACCTGTCGACCAACCCTTTTCAGCTTTGCCACCCTCACTTGGTCGTGAATGGTAAAGCTCCAAAACTACAAGGAGCGCATTCTCATGCCTAATCAAATCAATAAAACAGCAGCAAATCATTTAGAAGATGCTCAAGTCTATCTTGAATCACTAGAGAGCGTATTGCTTCGCTTGTACACTAGCTACGACCAGTGCGACCTTTCAGATGATAAAGCAAAGGCCATGCTCAGTGTGTGTGAAGTGCTGGCGAATGGTGCTTTAGAAGATATTGAAAGTGCCAGTGTAAAAACTAAATTATATATTTCCGCTTATATCGACTTAGCGAATGGCATTGTAGTCACTATTGATGAGTTATCAGATTTCAATCTAGCTAAAGGCCACACAGCAGCAGCTATACACGGCCTGTTCTTAGTGGCTGGACAATTAAAAGAATCATTAGAAACTGCGGTTTATGCTGTTATGAAAGGGGGTGCAGC
This sequence comes from Acinetobacter sp. 10FS3-1, assembly GCF_013343215.1. NCBI lineage: Bacteria > Pseudomonadati > Pseudomonadota > Gammaproteobacteria > Moraxellales > Moraxellaceae > Acinetobacter > Acinetobacter sp. 10FS3-1. The sequence continues at coordinate 1,833,817 of NZ_CP039143.1, read as the reverse complement.
ATGAATGCAAAAATCACTCTTAACGCTCCCTTAGTGGTCAGTACCGATCCAGTGACAGGCAATATAACTGAATATCATTTGATCGAAGATTTTATAAAAGGCTGCATTGATGAGCGCAATCTTAAAGTTAAGCCTGAGAGTTATATTTACTCTAAATTGCCGGATTATAACTGTGAAGAATGTGAAGCACTCCCCCTGGTTAATCCTAATGAATTGACTGAAGTCATAGGGTATGGAATCAGAGGCACAGCTAAAAAGTACGATATTAGTCAGACACCATGCAAAGAGATTGATTCTAAAAAAATATCATTCTCTATTGGTAAAGCTGGAGTATTTGCAAGCAACACAAATAATAAATATATGCCGTATGTTCTAGGTACAGACAATATAGATTTATTTGTGAAACTTGCTAAGGCTGGGGAGGCAGTTGTGCTTCATAAAGATATTGATGCAGCGTATCAGATTATAAACAATGGTATGCCTGAAACAATATTTAGAATGATGGTCGGTGAGAAACCACCAGTCAATAATGCTGATTTATTTGTTCAGGTGAATGATAGCTTTAAAACACTTCCACCAAATCAGATAAAGCAATTTTTCCTTGATAAAAAACAGCAGATCATAAAATCAATCGAATCTGACCTAATCGCACAGCCTCAAGTTGAGGATATGCCAGCGAATCGGAAAGCTGAAAAGCTGGATAACTGGCAAGCTCCAATAAGCCTGAGAAATGACACCCTGATCCAATCAAAACCTTATCCTATTGATGAGCTGCCGGAAGTTGTGAGGAATGCAATTCTTGCCACTGCTGAATATGTACAAGCTCCGGTTGCAATGGCTGCTCAATGTGTTTTGGCCAGTATTTCGTTTTTAGCACAAGGTAAGGTAAATGCACCCAAAGAAACCAACAGGGAGGGGATGCCAGCCTCCTTATTCTTTTTAACGGAAGGTGGTAGTGGTGGGCGCAAGTCATCTTGTCAAAAGCTGGTTGAATTGCCTATTCGAGAGCATGAACGCCAGCAGTATGATGAGTATAAAAAATCACTGGAAGATTGGAATGCACGGTCGAAAACAATTGAATCCAAAGAGTTCGCGCAGTGGGCTTTAGATAATCCCAGACCAACCGATCCGACCAGTATTTTTTCTGACATTACTATTGAAACCTTGACCAAGTTTTATATTAAAGGAATTGTGAAAAATGCTTCATTGAGTAGCGATGAGGCTGGACAGTTCTTTGATGGTCACACAATGAAGGGCGACACGGCCAAAAGTGCTTTAGGTGCATTCACTAAGTTATTTGATGATGGCTATTGTCAGAGAAACCGTGCTTCATCTGATGACAACGGAATGGCCTATGATGTTCGCCTAACCTTCAACCTACTTGGGCAACGTGCTGTACTGGCTGGAGCTTTAAACGATCCGACATTAAGAGGACAGGGCTTTTTGCCTCGATTCATTTTAACCGCTCCAGAGAGTATTGCTGGGCAGCGAACACATACAATTGAATTTAGACAAAAGCTAAAAAATTCACACAATGACCCTCGATTAACTAAATTTTGGAATCGTTGTAGAGATATTTTAAAAGACGAGCTACCAGTTCTTTTGAATGAATCGGGAGAGGTTCCGTACTTTCCAGTTATGCAGCTATCCAGTGAAGCCGAGTTGCTGGAGCTTGAATTTTACAATGAGTGTGAGATTTTGCAGGGTAGCGGAAAACAGTTTGAATTTATGCAGCCTTTTGCCAGTCGTGCAAATGAGCTTGCCAGGCGTTTAGGTGCTGTCCTGGCTTACTTTGAAAACAAGTCTGAAATTGATTCTGAAATCATGCAGGCAGCTTGCGCTGTTATTAGACATTCTTTGTCTGAGTGGTTCCGATATTCAGATATTGAAGTGGCCGATGAAAGTGATTCTGAGAAGCTGATTAAGTACCTTTTAACCAAATGCAAAAAGGAAAAAACCAACCGATTGCAAAGAACGGTAGCGATGAAAGGCGCACCACTTCAAATAAGAAAAGCGAAGGAATTTGATCCTTGTTTGAATGAGCTGATCGAGTTTAATTATGTGCGACTGGTGACAATTAACCGCTCCACTTACATTGAATTAAATCCGGCATTGCTGAAATAGTTGCGATTTTGCGATTTATGGCTGAAACCCTTATGGCATAAGGTTATCCATGTCGCAAAGGGTGTGCGATTCCAATGCGGAGTATGCGAAATGATCCGATATACTCCGCACATGTCGCATACGAATCGCAAGAGCAATGCGAAGCGGAAAGATAGACAGGGCAAGGCTTACAAGGAAAAATCGCAAAATCGCATAATTTGTAGAGAGTTCACAAAACAATGACACAAAAAAAAGTCCCTAATTGCGAGTCGGGGACTTTTTTCGTTACAGCAAATCAATTTCAACAGCTCAATAACATTTTAAGAGATAGATATTTAGAGGACATCATTTGTACTAGCTCAAACCTGATCTGACAGTTACCCGTTTTTTATTGTGCCTGTCAGGTTAAATTTGAGCTAAATTTTTCTCAGCCCAAATCCGTTTTCCATCAAGTAAAGTTTCAAGTGGTGTACGACCACAGCACATTTTTCCTTGATGAGTCCGTTCAGTATTATAGAATTTCAGCCAATCGTCTAGATCAACTTGTAATTCTTCCAATGAGCTATAAAGCTTCTTCCTAAACGTAATTTGATAGAACTCCTGCAAAATCGTCTTATGGAAACGCTCACATATACCATTTGTTTGCGGGGAAGCTGCTTTTGTCTTCGTGTGATCAATATCATTAACTGCCAGATACAACTCATAGTCATGTTGTTCTACCTTACCGCAATACTCAGTACCTCTGTCTGTGAGGATGCGAAGCATTGGTAAGTCCTGAGATTGATAGAATGGCAACACACGATCATTGAGTAAATCAGCCGCTGTAATCGGTGTTTTTGTTGTATAGAGCTTGCAATGAACGACCTTACTATAAGTGTCGATGAATGTTTGTTGGTAGATTCGTCCAACACCTTTGAGATTCCCGACATAAAAGGTGTCTTGCGCGCCTAAATAGCCTGGATGAGCTGTTTCGATTTCACCACAAGCAACGTCATCCTCATGCTTACGCTCAAGTGCCGCAATCTGCTGATCATTTAATTCAATACCATCCTGTGCCACTTTAGCCTCAAGTGCTTTTAAACGCTTCTTAAAGTTTTCTAAATCATGACGAAGCCATATAGAGCGAACCCCACTCCCTGAAACGAATACACCCTTCTTGCGTAATTCATTACTAGTACGGTGCTGACCATATGCGGGATATTGAATTGCGAAATCAATAACAGCCTGTTCAGTAGCATCATCTACACGGTTTTTTAAATTTGGTACTCGACGGGATTTATTGATCAGTGCGTCAATATCACCAGACTTCACTAACTCTTGATAGCGATAAAATGTATCTCTTGAAACACCCATCACTTTGCATGCTCTGGATACATTCTGAAGCTCTTCAGCTAAATTGAGCAGACCTACTTTGTGTTTAATGATTTGATTGTTAGTATGCAACATAAGAAAGTTACCTTTGTTTGATTAAGATTTCGACACCTTTATCAAAACGGGTAACTTTCTCTTTTTCAAGAAGAATGTACGATCAAGTCTGAACTAATACACATCATTCCTCCAAAAAATGCTTTGATGATTTACTATACATAACTTTTTTGTATGATTCAAACTAAAACATATTAATAATAAAAAAGAATGAATTAATTAAATTTAAATAACTTAAAGTTTGACATTGTGCTAAATGATGGCTAGTGTTGGTAACAAGTTACTAACAAAAGAATTTAGGAGGCTTGAGTGAATCAGGCGAATAAAAGCAGTTTGAGAGTTCGGAAGAAACGCCAGCTTGACGCTGCAAAGGTGAAGTTTTTTGATGAGCATGGCGGAGCGATTCTGTTAGCACTTCAAACAGCCAACCATGCAAAAGAAAGCGAGATTAAGCAATTAAAGGCAGAAGCCGTTGAGCGCGAACGGATCATGAAGGAGCAGGCGGAATTAAATGCCCTCATGGATGCTGCTTTATATGTGAATGCTCGTTTACGTGAAATTAAACAAATGTTTGAAGGTGAAAAGAAATGACAGATTTATCTCAAATCGAAATTTTAGCCAAAGAGTTTAAAAACCAGGTTGATGCTATTAAGAGTGATACAACAGAACTGAAGGCCGTTGTTCTGGAATTAGAGCAAAAAGCTGCACGTCGTCCTGGTGGTGGTTCATTCGAGGAAAAGTCAGGCAGTAAGGCACTCAAAAAGATTATTGAATCTGACCAGGTGAAGTCCTACCGTGACAAACAGGCAAGCGCGGTTACAGTCACAAGTAATTTTGAGATTAAAGCGCTCACTACTGAAGGCCTGGGCATTGCTGGTTCCACTGGATATGACACCCAAGCGCAGCGCGACCCAGAGGCGATCCGCTTCATTAAGAAGCCGACAACGCTTATTGATGCTTTGCGAGTGATTCCAGCGACAAGCGCATCCTATGAATACGTTAAGCTGATGTCTACTTATGAGAATGCAGCAGACTACCAAGCATTAGAAGGCGATACCAAAGCCGAGCAATCAATTCCAACCGAAGCGAAATCGGTAACGCACCGCACAATTGCAGTAACTACAATCGTATCAAATCAGGTTATTTCTGATAACACCAGCTTACAGGCCACAATTATCTCCCTTCTGGGTGGTGGTGTGCTGCAAAAGCTAGAGCGCGAAATTGTACAAGGTGATGGCACCGGTTCAAGTATTGAAGGCTTTGCAAAACACGCTACAGCACATGAAGCTGAAGCAGGTACTTTACTGGTTGATGCAATCGGTGAAGCGCGAGCAGAAGCCAAAGAAGCAGGATTGCAACCAAGTGTTGTAATTGTGAATCCAGTAACACTGCAACAGATGGTAGGCGTGAAGCAAGATGGTGGCGGTTATGTTCTATCGAGCAATGGCTTGCCAGGCTTGTCGGATATGTGGACGCTACGAATTATCGAAAGTGCAGCTTGTCCGCGCGATGAGGCTTATGTGCTGGACATGGAGCAAATCGCAGTCCTAGACCGTGAGCAGCTTACAGTCAAGATTGATGATATGACCCTAATGGATCAGAACATGACCCGAATCCGTGTTGAGCTACGAGCTTCGTTTGCAAACTTCATTGAAGGTGCAATTGTGAAGGTGACAGTAGCAGCTCCGGTGGTTCCGTAAATCAAACCGGAATGGTTTTAAATTAAATCAATTAGGGTGGCTATAGTCACCCTTTCTTATAGGTAGATTATGAAACCAACATGGATAGCAAGATCAGCAAGATTGAAAAGCAATTGCAATGCAGCACCGCAGCCAGTGGAAGTATTGTTGCATTCAGGCCGACAAATGGAGCCTGAAGAAATTAACTTTATATCTAGTGTGCAGACATTGCCTTTAGAGGGTGTGGCATTGGTACTGTGCAAATATGCAGACAACGAGGCCAAGCTGGAACTGATCCGCATAGCTATGAAGTTCCATATTTATCGAAATGATTTTGATGCTTATCTGAAGAACAATAGAAGCAATCCGAAAGTTAAAAGAGCTTTTGATATATGGGGAAGTATCAAGGGCGGTCAGATTGGATTCTTTAAAGCATAGTTATTCAATACAGGTGGTGGGCTAGTCCCATCACTTTTTTATTTAGGATAGAACAATGGCAAAACTACCAACATTAAAACCAAGATTGCAGACATTAAAGACGAGCCAACCCATAAGCAATGTGACTGCAAATAAGCGAAATCGTGGCAGATCATGGCGCAAGTTACGATTAGAAGTTTTATTGAGAGATAAATATACATGCCAGCACTGCGGACTGGTCAGCATAAGTTTAGAAGTAGACCATACAATCCCATTGTTTTTAGGTGGAACGGATGCAATGAGTAATTTAAAAAGCTTATGTGTGGACTGCCATAAGGTTAAAACCAGTCAGGAGAATGCAGTGGGTGGGGGCTTTTGATTGTTAAAATGAAGCCTATTTTGCGGATACCGCGCCCTCCACATTCACAAAAAAAAATTGTCCCACACAAATATGTTAAAGAGAAGTTAAAGTAAAACACGCCTGAATTGACTATTTATTAAACTTGATGTATTCACACGCGCGCGCGCAAGGGTGCTGATTTGTGGTTTTAGGGCTTAAAATCCCAATAGAACTAAAATGTGGGTAGCAGGCCGGTTCCTTATCTTTGATGTGCTGAAGAACAATAATCCCCCCAGTGGTCAAGATGACCATACCTGAGCCACCAATAAGAGGAGCAGCTTATTTAAAATCTCCAACCGCGGCCAAGCACACGCGACTGGATGCACGTATCTACAATCGAAAGTATTTTGTGATTTTTTTAGAGTGCTGGAGGTTAGGCTGGAGGTTAAAATTTAAATTAGAAAATAAATTATAATAAAAACATGATGTTAAGTCTATTATAAATCACAATCATATGGCGATTTATTAAAACAGGCAAAATCTAGATTCAAAAAATCCCGCTTTCGAGCGGGATTTTCTATGAAATAAATTTTCTTTTTTGGCAGGACCAAGCTGAGATAGTTTTTAATATGCTATACATTTTAACTTTCTCTAACTCTCTCCTGAAATAAGGGGAATTTCAATTATTTTAGCTGAATAGTACCATTAGCACTGACTGTCAGTTGTGATTCACCTGCCGCCATCTGCTGTTCTGTAATGGCATCAGCTGGGGCAGCGGCCTTCATCATGGCTATACGCGGCATAGGTTGCGGGGTATAGTTATTGGTGTTCAGATTTAAATTAATCAGCTGATAACCCGGCTTGTTCCAGGCCTGTGTGAGGGCTTGGGCACGCTGCTGAAAGTTTTTGGTGGCTTCGACCATCAATTCATTTTCTACCTTTTTGCGTTTTGCATCCGACACGGTGAAGTTAATGGATTCGGTCTGGAAGTTTTGCTGCAACTCTGCGATCAGTTGAGAAGTGGCTTTAAAATCAGTGGACTCTAGACGCACTTGAGCACGGCCACGCCATTCTTTAAGTTTACGGTTGTCATTATCATAAATTGGATAAGTGCTTTGGGCGCCAGTCTCAATTTTAACAGTTGGATATTTGCGTGCTGTTACCATCGCCTGATTCATCAGCTGATTAATCAGGCTAGCAAGTTGGGCTGGTTGTTTATGTGATTTTTCAAGATACAAAACAGCATGCATTTCATCATTAGAAATATCACGTCTGGCATCTGCGGATAGGTTAATTACATTATAATTCAATGACTCATTGGGAGCTGCAAAAGCCGTGGTTGCTAAAGTGCCTGCAAGGATAATGCTAGATAATGCTAAAAGACGCATATTGTGGTCCTGTTTTTCTTAAAGAAGCCATCTGGGCTGTTATAAAAATATTAAATCCTGACTATGGTTTTTTTGCAAAATATTTGTGGTAAGAGTGTTAAATTATCGCTCTATATTTAACCTTAATTCTTGAAATTAAATATCATAAAAATTATAGGCTTATCTCTAAAGTTATAAAATACCAAGAAAGATTGCTGAAAGGCTACAAAAAAGTATAAAAGAACGTGCTTTTCTTTCGGTGGTCACAGGTTAAGATGATAATTCAGATGACAAATCGGCATGATATTTTTTTTCGATAAAAAATCAGCAAAATTGTGGCGAAAGTCGTTTATTTTCCTGTAAAAGACTGTATCATCCGCCTCCTAGTTATGATGTATGAGTAAACCATCAAACTGGAATTTATAAAGCACCGAGTCAAAGGACCGCAAGTCACCCGACTTATTTCTATTAACCCATATCAGAGATGGTAATTCGATATGAGCGTTTCTTCAGTAAACCCTGCCACTAATTCTACTAACGAATACTATTTGACTCGCCAAAGTCAGATGGAATCCAATGTTCGTAGCTATCCGCGTAAACTACCGCTTGCGATAGCAAAAGCATTAGGTTGCTGGGTTACCGATGTCGAAGGTACAGAGTACCTCGATTGTTTAGCTGGGGCAGGAACATTGGCATTAGGCCATAATCATCCTGCGGTCATTCAAAGTATTCAGGATACGCTTGCAAGCGGTCTGCCATTGCATACTTTGGATTTAACAACACCTTTAAAAGATGCTTTTACTGAGGCGCTGCTTGAACAGCTGCCAGGCGGTAAAGAAGAGTACTGCCTGCAGTTCTGTGGTCCATCTGGTGCAGATGGTACAGAAGCAGCGATTAAACTAGCCAAAACCTTTACCGGTCGCAGCTCGGTGATCAGCTTTTCTGGTGGTTACCATGGTATGACTCACGGTTCGCTTGCAATGACAGGTAACCTGTCTGCGAAGAATGCGGTCAATGGCTTAATGCCAGGCGTTCAATTCATGCCATATCCGCATGAATACCGTTGCCCACTTGGTCTGGGCGGTGAAGCGGGCGTTGACGCATTGACTTACTACTTCGAAAATTTCATTGAAGATGTAGAAAGTGGTGTGACTAAACCGGCTGCTGTAATTCTTGAAGCCATTCAGGGTGAAGGCGGTGTAGTGACTGCGCCGGTAAAATGGCTGAAAAAAATCCGCGAAGTGACTGAAAAACACAATATCGTACTCATTCTTGACGAAGTTCAGGCAGGCTTTGGCCGTTCAGGCAAAATGTTCGCTTTTGAATATGCAGGGATTGAGCCTGACGTTGTTGTCATGTCTAAAGCAGTAGGTGGCAGCTTGCCACTGGCGGTACTGGGTATTAAACGTAAATTTGATGCTTGGCAGCCTGCTGGCCATACGGGGACTTTCCGTGGTAACCAGCTGGCGATGGGGACTGGTCTTGCGGTGATTAAGACCATCAAAGAACAAAACTTGGCGCAAAATGCGCAAGAACGCGGTGACTTCCTGCAAGCTGAATTGAAAAAGCTGGCGCAGGAACTTCCGTGTATCGGTAATGTACGTGGCCGAGGCTTAATGATCGGTATTGAAATTGTGGACGAGCGACAATCTGCTGACCACATGGGTTCTTTACCTGCAGACGGCCAATTGGCAGCCGCTATTCAGACAGCATGTTTCAATAATAAGCTGTTGCTAGAAAAAGGTGGTCGTAACGGTACGGTAATCCGTTTACTTTGTCCGTTAATTATCACTCAAGAAGAGTGTGTAGAAGTGATTGCCCGTTTCAAGAAAGCGGTTACTGAAGCTCTTGTAGCAGTTCGAGGCGCATAATTCATGGTAGATTTTGCAGAACACCGTAAAGCGTTACTCTGCAATGATGCTGCATCCATTGCTGACTATCAGTCAGCAATGGACCAGGCGACCAAAGCGGTTGCAGCATGGTTGCAAAACGACAAAATGTATACTGGCGGTAGCATCAAAGAGTTACGTAGTGCCATTGCCTTCAATCCTTCTAAAGAAGGTTTGGGTGTACAAAAATCACTTGAGCGTATGGTGGAGCTTTTCTTAAATAAAAGCTTGAAAGTTCATCATCCACATTCATTAGCACATTTGCACTGTCCGACCATGGTGACCAGCCAAATCGCGGAAGTGCTGATTAACGCTACCAACCAGTCTATGGACTCTTGGGATCAAAGCCCGGCGGGTTCTTTGATGGAAGTACAGTTGATTGACTGGCTTCGTCAAAAAGTCGGCTATGGTGCAGGTCAGGCAGGTGTATTCACTTCGGGGGGTACGCAATCTAACCTGATGGGTGTGTTGCTTGCGCGTGATACGTGTATCGCGAAAAACTGGAAAGATGAAAACGGCCAGCCGTGGTCTGTTCAGCGGGATGGTATTCCTGCGGACGCAATGCGCAATGTCAAAGTCATCTGTTCTGAAAATGCACACTTTTCGGTGCAAAAGAACATGGCAATGATGGGCATGGGCTTCCAGTCAGTTGTGACTGTTCCTGTAAACGAAAATGCACAAATGGATGTTGATGCTCTGGAAAAGACCATGGCGCATCTTCAGTCTGAAGGCAAGATCGTAGCTTGTGTGGTTGCAACTGCAGGTACAACAGATGCTGGCGCGATTGACCCACTCAAACAGATTCGTGAAATCACCAATAAATATGGCGCGTGGATGCATATCGATGCGGCATGGGGTGGGGCACTGATTCTGTCGAACGACTATCGTGCGATGCTGGATGGGATCGAGTTATCTGATTCGATTACACTGGATTTCCACAAGCATTATTTCCAAACCATTTCATGTGGTGCATTCTTGCTCAAAGATGAAGCGAACTACCGTTTCATGCATTATGAGGCGGAGTATCTTAACTCGGCTTATGATGAAGAACATGGCGTGCCAAACCTGGTCTCGAAGTCTTTACAAACCACGCGCCGTTTTGACGCGTTGAAATTGTGGATGACCGTAGAAGCACTCGGCGAAGAGCTGTATGGATCAATGATCGATCATGGGGTGAAACTGACCCGTGATGTTGCAGATTACATCAAGTCGACTGATGGTCTGGAACTTCTGGTTGAGCCACAATTTGCATCGGTACTGTTCCGTGTAGTGCCTGAAGGCTATCCAGCTGAGTTTGTGGATGCACTGAACCAGAACGTGGCAGATGAGCTGTTTGCTCGTGGTGAAGCGAATATTGGGGTGACTAAGGTCGGCAATGTTCAGTCATTGAAAATGACCACTTTAAGCCCAGTAGCCACACTAGAGAACGTGCAAAATCTGCTGGCACTGGTACTGGCAGAAGCGGATCGCATCAAGGATTCAATTGCAGATGGTAGTTATACGCCGCCCATTGTTTAATTGATTGAGAAATTAAAAAGGGAGATCGAAAGATCTCCTTTTTTTAGTGCTGTTTCATCAATAGCATGAAGGAAAGTCGGTTAAAGAAATAATTAATATGACGATAAGTAAATTTTTATTTTTCATAAAATTAAAAAAACAAGTAAGCCAATAATTATAAAGTTAATCTTTTTATAATTCTAAACCGCTCTTAAGTCATGCCGTAAATCGCAGAGTGTAATAAAAAACAGAAGTGAAAAACGAAACATCATGAAAGTGTCACAAAGTTGTAACCTGTCTGTCATATTCTAAAATCAAAATGCAAGTATCGAAACAAGTACAAAACTGAATCAAAAGTAATGTACTCCAAATTGCAAAAATGAGAGAGATACAGAATGCGCTTTACAAATATTACTTTAGCAATTGCACTCACTGGGGCGGCAGTCACTACAGCACATGCTGCACGTGACACTATTCAAATTGCTGGCTCTTCAACTGTTCTTCCATATGCAAGTATTGTTGCTGAAGAATTTGGAAACACCTTTCCACAATTTAAAACTCCAGTGGTCGGTTCGGGCGGTTCTTCAGGCGGCTTAAAGCAATTTTGTGCGGGTGTGGGTGATAACACGATTGATATCGCAAACGCATCTCGCCAGATTAAAAGCTCTGAGCTGGCAGAATGTAAAAAGAATGGCGTCAACCAGGTATTAGAAATCAAAATTGGTTATGACGGTATTGTATTTGCTTCTAATGCCAATAAAGCAGCTTATAAATTACGTCCACAACATGTTTATGCCGCGCTTGCGGCTCAGTTGCCATCTCAGGGGAAAATGGTTGCTAACCCTTATACACGCTGGAACCAGATTGATAAAGCACTTCCAAATGAGCCGATCACCTTGGTGATTCCTGCTTCTAATCATGGTACGCGCGAAGTGTTCCAGGAGAAAATGGTGGATGCAGGTTGTGAATCGTACGCTGCAATTAAGTCTTTAGATAAAGAGGCCAAGAAAAAAGCGTGTACAAACTTCCGTAAAGATGGCCGTGTGATTGAAATTTCCGGTGACTACACTGAAACATTGGCGCGCTTAAAAACTTCTCCAAGTGCAGTTGGTGTATTTGGTCTAGGTTTCTATGACCAGAACCGTGACCGTTTGCGTGTTGCCACAGTGAATAATGTTGCACCTTCTGAAAAAACTATTCTGAACGGTTCTTATCCGGTTTCACGTCCATTGTTCTTTTATGTGAAAGGCGAACACCTGAAGTCAATCAAAGGTTTACCACAGTTCACCGAATACTTCCTGAGCAAAAAAGTATCAGGTAAAGGTTCAAAACTGGAAAAAGCCGGCCTGATTTCAATGTCAGACAAAGAACGTGCAGCAGTACTTGCGAACTTCAAAGCAGGCAAAGCGGTGGTTGTAAAGTAAATATACATAATGCTCAAAGCGCTGATGGCAGGGACGACCTGCCATTGGTGTGTTGCGATAGATTAAGTTTTTTCAAACCATGAAAATTGAAAAAACAGTGGAGAATACATGAATCTGCTACTCATAGGTGTCTTGCTGGCAATCATTGCCATAGCCTATCAAATCGGATTAAGTAAAAGCCGGAACCTAGCAGGTAAGGGAAACAATTCTGCGAACTTACATTCGCGTCCAAGTTATTATGGCGCCTTAGTCGCTTTGTGGTGTGGAATCCCTGCGTTTTTAATTTTGATTGTTTGGAATATTGTCGAGCCGAGCTTCCTGGAACAAGTGGTGATTAATCATCTGCCGCCAGAAGTGTCGGCTCAGCTTGATCCGGCAAGTCTGGGTGTTGTCGTTGATCGTGTACAGGCACTCGCTTCCGGTTTTGGAGTCAGTGATACACCGGCTGCTTATGAAATAGCAGCTGCAGAGCAGCTGGCCAAATTTGTGACCATCGGTACATTTGCCAAGCTGGCAGTGGTGATTTCTGCGGCGCTGGCTGGACTGGTCTGGGCGAAAAATCGCATCAGTCAGGAATTCCGAGCCCGTAACCAAGTTGAAAAAATTATTAATATTGGTCTGGCACTCTGTTCAGGGGTTGCGATTCTGACCACGCTTGGGATTGTGATGTCGATGTTCGGTGAAGCAATGCGCTTCTTTAGCTTCGTCAGCCCGTTCGATTTTTTCTTTGGTACAGAGTGGAATCCTGGTTTTAGTACCTCCGGGAATGCTGAAGGCAGTTATGGTCTGTTGCCACTGCTCTGGGGTACGCTGATGGTCAGCGGTATTGCGCTGCTGATTGCTGTCCCTGTCGGTTTGATGATTGCGATCTATCTGGCTGAATATGCATCACCTAAATTCCGTTCTTGGGCCAAGCCAACCATTGAAGTATTGGCAGGTATTCCTACTATCGTATATGGCGTATTTGCCTTAATGATTATTGGGCCTTTCCTGAAGGCCATAGGAGCCATGGTTGGTATTGATATTAATGCCACTAGTGCGCTAACCGCTGGTCTGGTTATGGGGATCATGATTATCCCTTTCGTTTCTTCTTTATCTGATGACATTATTACCCAGGTGCCGCGTGCATTACGTGATGGTTCCTTAGGACTCGGTGCGACCAAGTCTGAAACCATCCGTCAGGTGGTTTTGCCGGCAGCTTTACCGGGGATTATCGGGGCTTTCCTGTTGGCAGCATCACGTGCAATTGGTGAGACCATGATTGTGGTGCTTGCAGCAGGGAACAGTCCGCAGTTACATGCCAATCCATTAGAAGCAGTCTCTACAGTCACTATTACCATCGTCAACCAGTTAACCGGTGATACTGACTTCGCAAGTCCGCAGGCGCTGGTAGCCTTTGCACTGGGTTTGACATTATTTGTGATCACCTTAGGTTTGAACATTATTGCACTGTATATCGTGCGTAAATATCGTGAGCAATACGACTAATGAGTACTTCAAATACAACACCTTTAGATCAGCGTATTGATCCATCTGTGGCTGCCGAGCTACGTGAAAAGCGTAAGAAGACCATTCAGAACTCTTTGGCAGGTCGTCATCGTAAAGAAAAAGCATTTCGCCTGTTAGGCTTGTCGGCAGTATTGGCTGGCTTGTTCTTCGTAGTATTGCTGTTCGGAAGTATCTTGAGCAAAGGTTTGCCGGCTTTCTGGCAAAGCAGCATGAATCTGCCGATTTATTTTGATCCGACGATTGTTAATATTGGCCCTAAACCTAAACAGCTTGCCAATGAAACTCCGGCGCAATATGAAGAGCGTCTGATTGACTGGCAGATGCAGGTGGGTATGGTCGACTGGGATGCCCTGATTGTAAATGGCATGATTGCCAAAGATAGCAAGCTGGACGGCCAGCAGGATGAACTCGGCTCTTTATATACCAGTTCAGAAGCTTATCGTCTGCGTGACATGGTGCTGATGAATCCAGGTCTGGTTGGACAAACTGAAAATGTAAAAATTCTGGCAGATGCCAATGTCGATGTCTGGTTGGCGGGTAATATTGACCGTGATCTTCCGGCAGAACAGCAGCAGCTCAGTCCAGAAGTCCGTCAACTGGCTGATGCCATGAAAGCTTCGGGTGTTATCGAAAACAGCTTCAATACCAATATCTTTGTCAGTCCGGATTCGCGCAGTTCACCTGCAACCTCTGGTCTGGCCGGGGCATTCATGGGTTCCCTGTTCATGATGTTGATCGTGATCTTTATCTCGATTCCAATTGGTGTGGCTTCGGCGATTTATCTGGAAGAGTTTGCACCAAAGAACTGGATTACCGATGTGGTTGAAGTCAACATTAACAACTTGGCAGCAGTTCCTTCGATTGTGTTCGGTTTACTAGGTGCGGCAATTTTTATCGGCTGGATGCATTTGCCACTGTCCGCACCTTTGGTAGGGGGGCTGGTATTAAGTCTGATGACCTTGCCTACGGTGATTATTACCACACGTGCCTCTTTAAAAGCAGTTCCGCCTTCGATCCGTCAGGCTGCGTTGGGCTTAGGTGCTTCACGTATCCAGACTGTATTCCATCATGTATTGCCACTGGCTCTGCCTGGGATTCTGACCGGTGCCATTATTGGGGTTGCACAGGCGCTGGGTGAAACCGCACCACTCTTATTGATCGGGATGAGTGCCTTCGTCGCCAGTGTGCCAGCGACACCATTTGAGCAATCAACTGCCTTACCTGTACAAATCTTTTTATGGCAAGGTAATGAACTGCGTAACTTCTTTGAAGGTCGTACCGCAGCAGCCATTATTGTCCTTCTGGCCATGATGATCAGCCTGAACAGTCTGGCCATCTGGTTACGTAAAAAGTTTGAAGTCCGTTGGTAAGAAGGGGCAAAATAATGAATATTGTAATGAATGAAACCTTGAATACCTTAGAAAAGGATCCGTCTGTGAATCCACAACATACGCAATTTACCGCAGATTCTAGTACACAAAAGCCAACGACTTCTTTTATTTCGCAGTTCGATACTCATGCGGAAAATAAACAGCAAGCCAAGAACAGTAATGTCAAACTCAGCACTTCGGATGTGCATGTGTACTATGGTGAAGCCGAAGCCATTAAAGGCATTGATCTAAACATTTATGAAAATGAAGTCATTGCTTTTATTGGTCCATCGGGCTGTGGTAAATCCACATTTCTGCGTACCTTAAACCGCATGAATGACACGATTGATAGCTGTCGGGTTACGGGCAAGGTCATGCTGGATAATCAGGATATCTACGATCCGAATCTGGATGTTGTACTGCTGCGTGCACAAGTAGGGATGGTATTCCAGAAGCCAAACCCGTTTCCAAAATCCATTTTTGATAACGTCGCTTATGGACCTAAATTACATGGTCTGGCGCGTGATAAATATGATCTGGAAGAAATTGTAGAAAACAGTTTGCATAAAGCAGGCTTGTGGAATGAAGTTAAAGACCGTCTGAATCAGCCGGGTACAGGCCTATCTGGTGGTCAGCAACAGCGTTTATGTATTGCACGTACTATTGCAGTATCACCTGAAGTGATTTTAATGGATGAGCCATGTTCAGCGCTGGATCCGATTGCAACAGCCAAAGTTGAAGAGCTGATTTCCGAGCTCTCTACCCAGTATACGATTGCGATTGTGACGCACTCAATGCAACAGGCCGCGCGTGTATCTGACCGTACAGCTTACTTCCACTTAGGTGATCTGATTGAAGTCAATTCGACTGAGAAAGTCTTTACCCAGCCGGATCATCAGTTGACTGAAGCGTATATTACCGGGCGTTTTGGTTAATCTTTGCTTATCTCAACTATTGAAAAAACAGAGCCGTCGTACTCTGTTTTTTTGTTATAGTGCCGATATAAATTGCTCATCATGTGTGAGTGAAATCGAAAATGGCATTACCTTCAGCTGAAGAACAACAACAGGCTAAACCTGCACATCAAGCCACAAGAAAAATGATCGATGCCTTGTTTGGATTTCAACATAGTGCAGAGGTGATAGCAGCACTTTTGGTTTTGTTGAGTATTTTATTGGCGACGCTTTTTACGCATGATGGACTCTTTCCAACCTTGCAGAGCCCCAATATGAGTAATTATCATCGTTGGTTGTATGATCAATTTGTGCTTTTGTCGGGTGTGATACCGCTGATTGTTTACTTTGGGGTGCGAAAGAAAGAAGGTGTTCCACATTTTCGGCGGGCTTGGAGAGACTATATTGATGCCAATGCTAAATTAAAGTTATATCGTTATTTAAAAGCGCAAGAAAAAAATAAGTTACCGCTCTTGCATAGTGCAGTCGGTGAATATATCTGCGTACTGTGTTTCTGCGTAGGTTTTGTATGTTTCTATTCGATAGTAACACCTGCGGATCAGGCACGTAGGGGGAGTTTTTTACTGCTTAGTTGGTGGCCGATTAACGCGCTGATTATTGGTATTTGCTATTATGGACAAATTTGGTTTGCTGTGCGTTTAATGGCTGTTCGGCAGATCTCTAAACGATATTTACGGTTCATTCAAAAAGAACCATCTTTAAGATAGAAAAAGTATTGAAAAAAGTCGCAATTGACCTAATCTAATATTCATAAACCGAATTAAATTGAGAATATATTTTTTATGTTATTTCATACGCCGAAATTGCCTGCAGAAATTCGTATTAGCCATTTAAACGCGCGAATTAATGAACAACGCAAAAAAATAGCGCAAACCACGGCTTCTAAACTGGAGCTTTTGCAATTAACTCAACAATTGTCAAAAGAAGCCCGTATACGTAAAAAAAACAATCAAAAAATTTATGTACTCGACTTTAAAGGGGATACTGCGGCTTCAGCAGTAGAAAGTTTACGTGAAGAAATTACCCTGATTTTGGCCACTGCAAAAGCAGGGCGTGATCGTGTGGTGGTACGTCTGGAAAGTCCAGGTGGTATGGTACATGGTTATGGGTTGGCTGCTGCGCAATTGGTGCGTTTACGGGATGCCGGTTTTAATCTGACGGTGTGTGTCGATAAAGTCGCAGCCAGTGGCGGTTATATGATGGCCTGTATCGCCAATGAAATCTTATCGGCGCCGTTTGCCATTGTAGGCTCAATCGGTGTAGTGGCTCAGGTACCGAATTTTAACCGTTTGCTCAAAGACAATAAAATTGATTTTGAATTGTATACTGCGGGTCAGTACAAGCGCACCGTAACCATGTTTGGTGAAAATACCGCTGAAGGTAAAGCCAAATTTGAAGAAGAGTTACAGCAAACTCACGAGTTATTTAAACACTTTGTTGAAAAGTACCGTCCTCAACTGAATGTTGAGAAAGTGGCGACTGGTGAGCACTGGTATGGAAAAGATGCGCTGGATCTGAATCTGGTCAATAAACTGCAAACTTCAGATGAATACTTGCTGGGTTTATTGGCACAACATGATATCTATGTGATTGAAACGCGTCGTAAACCGACTTTGGGTGAAAAGCTCGGTTTACAGGCTGCACAAATGGCAGATGGTTTGGTTCCTGCTGTCATGTACAAGGTAATGGAAGCTTTGCTTAAGGCAAATTCTAATGTAGTACAAATGCGTGATCCTAAATTTTAATATTACTCAGCTTAGGTTCATAAAAAAGGTCAGTCATTACTGACCTTTTTTATATCTTGGATTTATATTGAATAAGCTGCCTATGGAATAATAGATTAATCATACTTTTAATTGTTCCTTAATGGTAATTTTGCTATTTTAATCGGTGCTGTCTGAATACTTGTTTATTATTCAGTAAACTTAAAAAAGCTTTAAAATACCGAGGGAAAAATGACTAGAATCATTGTGATTGCAAAATCTAGCCACACTGTATTACATAACTCACAGACTGCAAAGGTCAATTTAATACAGCCCTCCTATGTAAAAGTTGCCATGTATAAAGAGGATATTGCCTCACTCACACGTGCTGAAAATAATTGTATTATTACCTTGAAAAATGGTCAGGTCATTGTCATTGAAAACTTCTTTATAGATGATATTGGTGAAAATAATATTTTATTATTTAATGGCACACTCAGCGAATATGAACAGGCAGAGTTTGATATTCATGGTGAATTTATTGATTACACGCCTGTCAATGAAAAGCTGCAAAATGTCCGCTCAGAAACAGTAGCGCCTGATAGCAATACGCAAATGCAAACCGCTACTGCCAATCCAACAACTCCTCCAGAGGAAGATGACTCTCCTTCGCTATTAAAGGCAGGTCTGGCCGTTCTTGCAGCTGAAGCAGCATATTTGGTAGCATTTAAAGATGATGGCGATAGCAATGACAATAAACAAATCGATTTTATAAAACCTAAAAAACCAACAACTAAGTTAGATGAAGACGGAAAAGTCATTACAGGACAGGCGGAAGCTGGTTCAACTGTTTACGTGAAAGATGCCAACGGAGAAATTCTGGGTCAAGCACAGGCAGATAGTGATGGTAGTTATGAAATCACTCTAGATCGCCCGATTACAGATGGTGAAAAGGTTAAGGTATTTGCAAAAAATCCGGCCGGGAAGGAGTCAGACGGACAAGATGTGACAGGAAACAAAGATACCATTGCGCCTGATGCGGCCAATGCTCAAGCGCATGATAACGGGAGTATAGTATTCGGTGAGGCAGAAGCAGGTGCAAAAGTCTATTTATATACAGCAGATGGAAAACTTTTAGCAGGACCAGTGACTGTTGCTGCAGATGGGAGTTTTAGCCTGTCTGTCAAGACTGCACTCAAGCCCGGAGAAATTGCAAAAGTGGTGGTTGAAGATGGAGCTGGGAATCGTTCAGAGGAAAGTAGCGTTGAAGTTGGCCAAGATACTTTAGCACCTGATCAGCCTAAATTTGAAGTCAAAGAAGATGGCAGCTCGCTTAAAGGGCAGGCAGAAGCAAATTCAATAATTGAAATTAAAGATAGCAATGGCACCCTGATTGGCAAGGGCCAAGCCGATGATCAGGGCGATTTTGAAATCATATTAGAACCGGCATTGGCAGAAGGAGAAACAGCCAGTATTATGGTTAAAGATACAGCGGGCAATACCTCCAAACCGATGGATATTATTGCAGGTCAAGATAATCTTGCGCCCGATGTACCCAGTGCAACGTTAAATGATCAAGGCACTGAAGTAACCGGTCAAGCAGAACCGGGTTCAAGAATTGAAATTCGAAAAACTAAAGATAATAGTTTGTTGGGCTTTGGCACTGTAGATGAAGATGGAAACTATACAATTAAACTCTCACCTGCATTGACTGATAAAGAGGATGCCGACGTATATGCTATCGATGCAGCGGGTAATCAATCTGATCCGTTTGATCTAGAAGGCATCGACAAAGACACTAAACCACCTTCTGCACCATTTTTATCTAAAGTATATGATGATACGGATAAGGAAATCGATTCTGGTGACAGCACTCAAGATGCTACTCCTGTTTTTGAGGGTAAAGGTGAGGAAGGCGCAACGATTACCATTTATCAAAATGGCGTAGCGATTGCCACTGTGGAAGCTGGGAAGGGAGGTAAATGGACCTATACGCCTGAGCTTGACTTGGACCCTGGAAAATATAGCTATTCATTCAGTCAAACCGATTCTGCAGGAAATATCAGCAATAAAAGTGCTGCATTTGAATTTACTGTAGAAGCTGCAGACCCGGAAACACTATTGGCGGATACTACAGGTGTTAATGAGGAGCTGACCAGTGCAGCTTCACAGCTTGTGGCTTTAGAGTTACTACTGAACGATTCTGCCCAAACTGAGATAAATGCTGTTAAAGAGCAAGAGTTCGATATTCATTCACTGCTAAGTCGCGATGATGAGATTGCGTTTAATCACACCGAAATTGATTTAGAGTCACTGAATTTAGATAAAGGGGTGATGGATGACTCCGCAGCAGAGGGAGCATTAGCAGGGAAATCAACTGAGCCGATGGCAGTTTTGCAATCTGTGCAGATGGCTGATTTAACCCATGTGAGGATGGATCTAGACGAGTTGCAACATCCAAGCTTGGCTTTTGTCTAAAGTGAAACGATCTCTATGAATCACACCGCTAAATAAATTATTGAGAATTAAAAACATTCAATCGAGTGCTTTTTTATTGCTGTGTAATAGTTGAATTAGGCCAGTAATGATGGCGCCAATGGTTGCCAGTAACATATCTTTGTGCGCATCCCAGATATCACCCTGTTGCCCATTATAATTTTCCGCTTCTTCAGGAGATAAACTGACGGCAATCCACCATTCCAGCCATTCATACAATAGACTGCTAGCAATAACAAATTGAATTACCAGCAGGAAAATTACCTTGGGTTTCAGTGTAGGAAGCCAGACTTGAAACAGGCGATAGAAAAAAGGGTAGAGCAATAGACCGTAGGCAATATGAACCAGACGGTCATACATATTACGTGACCAGCCCATGAATTGATTTAAATCCAAATGCAATAGCTGTTGAATCCAGTCATTATAGGGAACAAAAGAATAAAGATAGTGCGCCCCGATCATATGAATCAATAAAAAAAGCAGATAAAAAATAAAGCAGGAGAAACTGAGTCCAATTTTTTTGAGGCTCACCAGCAGGACAATCAGCATCAAAACTGTACCGGCCTGGTGAAGCATATAAGCAAATAATTCGAGTGGTTGAATACTCGCAAGCACAAGCGCAATGGCGAAGAAACCTAAGCTCAGCCAGTGTTTTAAGCTAAGTTGATATTCAATCATCTTATTATTTTCAGTGATCTATTGATGGAATTATAATAAAAAAACGAAGCCTCGGCTTCGTTTTTTTTCAATCTAACTTAGTTTAGATTTTAGAAATCAGTTCTTTTACTTGTTTTGCTTGAGCTGCTGCATTACCCGTATAAGTTGCTGGCGTCATTTCAGCTAAACGGGCACGGTCAGCAGCAGGTACAGCTTCTAATTCGTTACCATTTACAAAATCCACCATCATGTCGCGAGTCATGGCTTGACCACGAGTAAGAGCTTTTAATTTTTCGTACGGTTTTTCAACATTATAACGACGCATTACAGTTTGAATCGGTTCAGCCAGAACCTCTTGAGCATTGTCTAAGTCTTCAAGAATACGGTCAGCATTCAATTCAAGTTTACCAATTCCTTTAGAGCAAGCTTCAAAAGCAATTAAGCTTTGTGCAAAACCCACACCCATGTTACGCAGTACAGTTGAGTCAGTTAAGTCACGTTGCCAGCGAGAAATCGGAAGTTTTTCACCCAGGTGAGCAAGAACAGCGTTTGCAATACCCAGATTACCTTCAGAGTTTTCAAAGTCGATCGGGTTAACTTTGTGCGGCATGGTTGAAGAACCCACTTCGCCTTCTTTTAAACGCTGTTTGAAGAAGCCGAGAGAGATATAGCCCCAAACGTCACGGTTAAAGTCGATCAGGATCGTATTGAAACGACGTAGCGCATCAAAAAGCTCGGCCATATAATCATGTGGCTCAATTTGCGTGGTGTACGGATTGAAGGTTAAGCCTAAAGATTCAACAAATGCTTGTGAGTGAGCAGGCCAGTTGATGTCTGGATAAGCTGAAAGGTGAGCATTGTAGTTACCTACTGCACCGTTAATTTTACCTAGCAATTCAACATTTTGGAACTGTTTGATTTGACGTGCAAGGCGGTAAGCCACGTTCGCCATTTCTTTACCCAGCGTAGTTGGGCTTGCAGTTTGACCATGAGTACGTGATAACATTGGTTGTTCGGCATGCTGTTCTGCCAAAGCAACGATTGAATCAATGATTTGCTGCATGGCATTGACCAGCACTTCACGGCCATTTTTCAGCATGAGCGCATGAGACAGGTTATTAATGTCTTCAGAAGTACAGGCAAAGTGAATGAACTCACCAGCATTTTTCAGTTCATCAATATGGGCAATCTGTTCTTTTAAAAAGTACTCAACCGCTTTTACGTCATGGTTGGTGGTACGTTCAATTTCTTTAATACGGTTGGCATTATCTTCAGAGAAGTTGCTAACAATAGCATCCAGTGCAGCATTTGTTTCAGCTGAAAAAGCTGGAACTTCAGTAATTTCAGGATGGTTTGCAAGCGCTTGTAACCAACGCACTTCAACAGTTACACGAGCATGGATTAAACCAAACTCAGAAAGAAAAGGACGGAGAGCATCACATTTGCTCGCATAGCGTCCATCTAGTGGAGAAAGTGCAGTTAAAGCGTTCATATTGATTCCTTAGATCTTGGAATTAAACGAAAAATGAAAAGCGCATCAGCTCGGTTAAGTCACCTGAAACTGAAGACGTGCCAGATTTTGAATATCTTGAAGTAACTTGCGTTTACCAAAGACCATGCCCCATGAGCTGCCGCCGAGCTGGCGCCACAAATGCGCCATTTGCAAGCCGGTAAACAGGGATGCACGAATACGGTTGGTATGGCCTGAATCTTTGAAAGCCTGAGCATTGCCTCGTACCATGATGCGCGGATTAATCTGTCCGGCAGTCTCTACATAGGTTTGGGCAAGATTGGCAATAATGCTGGGATGCATATAATTATTATCAAAGAAAGAGAGCTGTCTTAAAATTTTCTGTTGAGATTGCTCAATAATTTCAACAAACTTGGGATTGCTATACACTTTTTTTTCTAATTGTAATAGCGCCATGGCATAGGACATGGGAAGTTTGGTATTGGAAAGTTTAGGTAATCTGGATTTCGGCGAGGTATTAAAGGGCTGGGTAATGCTACTTTCTAAAGCCTTTAAGCCGAGGGAAATATCGGCCAGCTGATTAAAGAAGTCCAGGGTTTGGGTATTGGATTGACCACTGGGACGAATATTTAAACTGGCTTTAATCAACTGTTCAAAATAAAAGTTACCGCTTTCACCAATACTCTGCTGGCCCGTCATCGCTGTCATATGCGTCAGCTGGGTGGCCTGAAAAACTGCCGCCAACGCCAACACACGATTTTGGCGAATATTCAGAGTCTGAGGCTGTTGAAACGGTAACTCTGCCATGCCGAGACTATCCTTATGCAATAAAATCCGGTTTAGGAGCATTGGTGTGGTGAATCACGCCGCCCCCTAAACATACTTCACCTGAATAAAACACAACACTTTGACCTGGTGTCACTGCACGCTGTGATTCATCAAATTCAACGCGTACACCATTTGGTGTATTCGGGTCTTTATAAATAGTACAGGCTTGGTCAGGCTGACGGTAGCGGGTTTTTGCCGTACAGCGGAAACCCGATTCAGGAATGTCCTGTTCACCTGCAACCCATTCAATGGCTTCACTCCACAGCATGGTGCTGTGCATGAGTGGATGTTCATGACCCTGACCAATCACCAGACGGTTGTTTTCAATATCTTTATGCAGTACAAACCAGGCACCTTCTTCTGCACCCTTCATACCGCCAATACCGATCCCGCCGCGTTGACCGAGCGTATAGTACATTAAGCCGTGGTGATCACCAACCTCTTTGCCATCCTCAAGGACGATTTTTCCAGGTTGAGCTGGCAAATACTGCTTCAAGAAGTCATTAAAACGACGCTCACCAATAAAGCAGATGCCTGTTGAATCTTTTTTCTTGGCTGTTGCAAGACCCAGTTCTTCCGCAATTTTACGGACTTCCGGCTTTTCAATTTCACCTACCGGGAATAAGGTCTTGTTGATTTCACGCCCATGCACAGCATGCAGGAAATAAGTCTGGTCTTTGTTGTTATCTACACCGCGTAATAAAGGCGCATACTGATCACCTTTAGCATTGGTCATGGTTTCACCACGGCGGCAATAATGGCCGGTTGCAATAAAGTCTGCGCCTAAATTCACCGCATGGTCTAAAAAGGCACGGAACTTAATTTCTTTATTGCACAGAATATCCGGATTAGGGGTACGACCAGCTGCATATTCCGCCAGAAAATGTTCAAATACGCGGTCCCAGTATTCCATGGCGAAGTTGGCAGTGTGCAGCTTGATGCCGATCTTGTCACAAACGGCTTGTGCATCTGCCAGATCTTCCATGGCTGTACAATATTCCGTGCCGTCATCTTCTTCCCAGTTTTTCATGAAAAGACCTTCAACCTGATAACCTTGTTGAAGAAGTAATGCGGCAGAAACAGAAGAGTCTACACCACCAGACATACCGACGATGACACGTTGTTGCATGGGATTAGGCATCCAAATTTGAAATTAAGGGAGAATTCTGGTGCTCGTAAATGAGCGATAAAGGATAGCGTTTTCCTGCCTGAGCATCTTGCACCGCTTTTAGTACTAAGGGGCTACGGGCACGGGCTGTTTCAATCAGTTCATCTGGCGTCATCCAGACTGCACGGACAATACCGGTATCGAGTTCAGCCTGTTCATCATAACTTATCGTTTCGGCCTTCAAGCAGAAACGGTAGTAGGTCCGATCTGGAAACATGGGTGGAGTATAAGTATAGATACCGATCAGATCGGTGATCTGAACCTGATAGCCGGTTTCTTCCTGAGTTTCACGAATGGCTGCTTCGACAATGGTTTCACCTGCTTCCACATGACCGGCAGGCTGATTGAATACAGTATGGCTAACCGCTTCTGTATGCTCTTCGACAAACAGAAATTTTCCATCTTTTTCAACGACAGTCGCGACAGTAACGTGAGCAGTCCAAGCAGTCATAAAACGCACCATGGCAGGAAAAGCCCTATTCTACAAAATTTAGCAAGACGTGGCTATGTGAGATGAGTTTTTCTTTGGCGCTTTGGCCAGGTTTTACGTTTTTGAATAATTGAGCATTACCAGCAATAGGGTGCAAGCTGATAAATCATAAAAGAGCCTAATTGGAAGGGGTTTGATTAAGCCGTGTGCTTAATACGCTGTGTTTTTTTATCTTTTAGGCCAATAAGAAATACCCAATAACAGATGCCGGGAAATAGAGCCATTAAAATAGTGGAAATATTGCTATACATTTTCCACCATTGCTCAGGAATTTGGCTTGTATGAGTCCAGGAGAAAAGAATAAAAAATGGCGTGGCAATGAAGAGAGTGCTAATACAGATGGTGAGTAAATTAAGCAGATTATAGCGATTTAAAGTCGCAGAGAGTAAAAAGCTGAAAGGAACTGTTAAAATGCAATAGGCTAAATAAACCAGACCATGCCCTATAAAAACAACGAAAATAGAATATAAGTCATATTCACGATTCATCATGATAAAAAACCATGCAGTGAAGAAAAGTAAGGGTATCGGAGCAAGCAAGAGGGCTTTTACTATTTTTTCATTTGAGTATGTCATAAGCTTAATTCTCTTTTTTTACTCGATCGTTCTTTATTATCACTATAACTACGCTTCACAAAGAGCAGGGGGGGCTTTCATTGAATATAATGAAAAGATGATTAGATCTCTTTCATAAATCAAAAAACGATCTACTTTTTGCTGCTTATTTGTACCGAGGAATTTTCAATATTCATGCATAATCTGCGGATGAAATACATCGATTCAAAGAAGCTTTCTGAAACACAGTTCAAGCGATACACCGGTATCTCATGGTCAACCTTTGATTTAATGGTTGAGCAATTGAAGATGCATGTTCCTACCAAAGGCAGACCACCTAAATTGAGCTTAGAGGATCAGATCCTCCTGTGCTTAAGTTATTGGCGGGAATACCGAACCTTATTTCACGTTGCGACGAGTTATGGCGTGTCAGAGCCCACTGCTTCAAGAATCGTACGTCATGTAGAGGACTGCTTAATCAAGTCCAATTTATTTAATTTACCCAAGCATTTGCCTGAAGGCGAAGGCATTGACTGGAATGTGGTGATTGTAGATGCCACAGAAATTCCAATCCAAAGGCCTAAAAAAACAGAAGAAAAGCTATAGCGGCAAGAAAAAGACCCACACCTTCAAAGTACAGGCCATCATTCATTATCAAACTCAAAAAATCCTGAGTTTATGTACGAGTCGTGGTGCCGTACATGATTTCGAACTCTTCAAACGTAACTCGAATCAGATTCCTGCAGGTGCATTTATCCTTGCAGATAAGGGTTATCAGGGAATTTATACAGTGTATCCAAATAGCTTGTTGCCATTAAAAGCAAAGAAGCGTTGTAAACTGGATCCTGAATTAAAAACCTATAATCAGGAAATCAATAAAAGAAGAATTGGGATTGAGCATGTATTTGGCAGTTTGAAAACTTTCAAGATCCTTGCCGAACGATATCGCAATCGAGGCAAAAGACTAGGATTAAGATTCAATCTAATTGCGGGAATCTATAATTTAGAACTGAGTAAAAAATGACTTATGAAAGAAGTCTATTATTTATCTATTTTTTGGGGTGGGAAGGGAAGGCTTAAGCTATAAAGCATTAAAAATAGATACTTTAACAATTCATCTATTTTTAAACTGATTTCTAATATTCAATCATTAAAACGCCTAAAAACACTTAATCTTGGTTTTTTATCTGGTGATTCAGATTCTTAGATCTGAATTTCTTATTACTAGTCGATGAATTGGGACTGTTTTGTAGGTTTTGACTCACATCAAACTTGGCCTTTGACGGCTATCTGGAAGACTAAAGTTTTTCTATGATGAGCTATCAGGAATAGGATATTCCAGAGAATAACAAGAGATAGGCATAAAAAGAGTAAGGTAAGACAGGAGTTATACCGAACAACCAATATGAAAAACCCCGGCAGGATGCTGGGGTTTTTCTTGTCTGAAGGATTTTGATCTCACCTCAACGCTACTGAATTAATGTGTAGAAACCCTCATGTTTTTTAATACTTTTAGAGTTTAATAAGAAGAAAATATAAATAAAAAACTGATCGCGGCATTCATGTGTTTTTATGATTGCGATTTTCCCGATGCTTTCATTATTTCCCCACCCTTCAATAGTTGCCATTATTTGCGCTAGTGCTATTCCTCTTTATTGCTCTGGCAGGGAGGAAGGAATATGAGCAGCTGGATATTTCAAAAGTCGATGCGTCGAGCCTTTGAGCGATGATTTGAAAAATTTTCATACGCAGTAAGTTTAAAGAGGTTCTCAATCATGGCTTGGCACTTTCACATCATGGCTAACTGGATAATGTAAAATTTTTATCTTTAAATAAAAAAACCACGCAAAAAGCGTGGTTTTTTTAATCAGTTCAATCTAATACAAATTAGATTTTACCAACTAGGTCGATTGAAGGAGCAAGAGTTGCATCGCCTTCTTTCCATTTAGCTGGGCAAACTTCGCCTGGGTGAGCGTGTACATATTGAGCTGCTTTAACTTTACGAAGAAGTTCTTGAGCATCACGACCGATACCACCCGCATTGATTTCAACGATCTGGATTTTACCTTCTGGATCAATCACGAAAGTACCACGGTCAGCAAGACCGTCAGCTTCGATTAATACGTCGAAGTTTTTAGCAAGAGTCCAGTTCGCATCACCAACCATGACGTATTGGATTTTTTTGATTTCTTCTGAAGAATCATGCCAAGCTTTGTGCGTGAAGTGAGTGTCAGTAGAAACTGAATAAATTTCAACGCCTAACTTCTGGAATTCAGCATAGTTATCAGCAAGGTCACCTAGTTCAGTTGGGCAAACAAAAGTGAAGTCAGCTGGATAGAAGAATACAACAGACCATTTTCCTTTCAGGTCAGCTTCAGTTACTTCGATAAATTGACCATTTTGGAATGCAGTTGCTTTAAATGGTTTAACTTCAGTATTAATTAAGCTCATCATTGTCTCCATGATTGAGGTTTGTATTTAATTTCCAAAAGGATAACGGATTTTTTGTTATTGCTGAAACAGTATTTTTACATTATTAAGATCGGAAAAACCGAATTAACTAATATAAAGTTTACAATTCCACCAAATCTGATTTTTTGATCTATTCAATCACCTAAAGATGATAACTGAATGACAAAAGATCAGTTCTTCAGCCTGCCTAAGAAGATGAAGGTTGAGGCCCTGAAATTCAAGGGTCAAGTTGAGGAAATTATAAAAATATTCAAAAATCCCAAGCTTCCGCTGACTGGCAATACAGCGTAAAATAGCAGTTTATTGTCTTTTTATATTAGGTGTTTTCTCAGTGCAGAGTCCTTTAAATGTAGATCAGCTCGTTATGGCGCGCGACCGCCATCGTTTAAATCGACTCCAAAAAGGTAAAGATGCGAATCTAAAACAATACGAAGAATTATTTGAAAAATCGCATGCCAAAGTCATGCAGCGTATTGAGCGTATCCCTGAGATTAACCTCAATCAGGATCTGCCTGTCAGCCAGTATGCCGACAAGCTGATTGAAGCCATCCAGCAGCATCAGGTGATTATTGTAGCGGGTGAAACCGGTTCAGGTAAGACCACGCAGTTACCTCAGATTGCGATGCTGGCGGGTCGGGGGCTGACGGGTCTGATTGGTCATACCCAGCCACGGCGTCTGGCAGCACGCAGTGTTTCGCAACGTATTGCCGAAGAGGTTGGGGAAAAGCTGGGAGAATCTATTTCCTTTAAAGTCCGTTTTAACGAGCAGGGTTCACAAGACTCTATAGTTCGTTTGATGACTGACGGTATTTTACTGGCAGAGCTGGCCCACGACCGTTTCCTGACCAAGTACGACACCATTATTATTGATGAAGCTCATGAGCGCTCGCTGAATATCGACTTTATCATGGGCTATCTCAAGCAGCTGTTGCCACGTCGTAAAGATTTAAAAGTTATCATCACTTCTGCAACGCTGGATGTAAACCGTTTTAGTGATTACTTTAATGGTGCACCAGTTTATGAAGTGGAAGGGCGCAGCTATCCGGTCGAAGTTCGCTATCGTCCGATTTCAGAAATGAGCATTGGCGGCAGTGATGATGATGAGTTTGATGATTTTGAGGAAAACCTGCCGCGTGCTGTGGTTCGGGCCGTTGAAGAGTGTTTTGAAGATGCGCAGGAAAAAGGTCATCCTGAACATGCCGATATCCTGATTTTTGCCAGTACTGAACAGGAAATTCGTGAGCTGCAGGAGACTTTGCAGAAACATGGTCCAAGGCATACCGAAGTTCTCCCTTTATATGCCCGGCTGGCGTTGGCCGACCAGCAAAAAATCTTCAATCCTTCCGGTGGGGGACGACGGATTATCATTGCAACCAACGTGGCAGAGACGGCACTGACCGTTCCGAATATCCGTTATGTAATTGATAGCGGTTTTGCTCGTATTTCACGCTATAACTATCGCTCACGGGTGCAGCGTTTACCGATTGAAGCTGTTTCCCAGGCGGCTGCCAATCAGCGTAAGGGGCGTTGTGGCCGTATTGCGCCAGGTGTCTGTATCCGTCTATATAGCGAAGAAGACTTTTTAAGCCGCCCTGAGTTTACCGAGCCGGAAATTAAACGGACCAACTTGGCCTCGGTGATTTTGCAGATGCAGAGCCTGGGCCTGGGTTCCCTGGAAAATTTCGATTTTATCGAGCCGCCTGATCATCGTCTGGTTAATGATGGCCGTAAGCTGCTGGTTGAATTAGGAGCGATGACTGAGAAAGGTTCTTCTAAAGTGACTGAAGAAAAGCCATCGGCGACTTCTTCCGCTTTAAAAAAAGGGGGAACACAGGGTGGATTAACCAAAATCGGTCAGCAGATGGCAAAAATGCCGATTGACCCGCGTCTGGCACGGATGATTCTCGGTGGTGCGCATTTTGGTGCGCTGAATGAAGTGCTGGTTATTGTTGCAGCCTTGGCTGTACAAGATCCGCGTGAGCGCCCCGCAGACAAGCAGATGCAGGCCGATCAGAAACATGCATTATTCCGTGAAGCAGATTCGGACTTTCTGTTTTATTTAAAACTCTGGGAAGCCCTGCACAATAACCGCGAAAGCATGAGTGAAAATAAACGCCGTAGTTTTGCACGTAATCATTTCCTTAGCTGGTTACGTCTGCGGGAGTGGAAGAAAACCCATGAGCAGCTGGTGGATCTGGCCAAAGGTTTAAAGCTGTCTTTTAATGAAAAGAAGACCAGTTATGAAAATCTGCATCGCGCGCTATTAACTGGTTTACTCTCTTTCATTGCCAATAAGACCGATGAACGCAATGTATTTATGGCGGTGCGTCAGCAAAAGGCACGTATTTTCCCGGCTTCGACCTTACATAAAACCAATACGCCTTGGGTCATGGCCTTTGAAATGGTCGAAACTTCACAGGTGTATTTGCGTACCTTGGCGAAGATTGAACCAGAATGGATTTTGCTGGCCGCGCGTGACTTGCTCAAGCATCATTATTTTGAGCCGCACTGGTCGAAAAAAGCGGGCGTGGTCAATGCCTATGACCAGATTTCTTTATTTGGCCTGATTATTGAGCCAAAACGTCTGGTGAATTATGAAAAAGTCGATCAGGCCGCAGCGCACGAGATTTTCCTGCGCGATGCTTTAACCACGGGTCATCTGGGCATCAATCCGCCGTTCCTGAAGCATAATCTGCTCAAACTGGAAGAAGTGGAGCGGGTTGAAGACAAGTTGCGCCGCCGCGATCTGGTGGTCGATGAAGAAACGATTTACCAGTTTTATGCCTCGAAAGTACCGCCGGAAGTGGCCAGTCGCCGCAGCTTTGAAGACTGGCGTGCGACGGTCGAGCCACATGAGCCGCGTTATCTGTTTGTTGATGATGATGCCTTGTGGCTAAATGACCGTCCGACGACACAGCAGTTCCCTGACTATTTGCGTAATGGTGAATTACGTCTGGCCACCAGCTACCGTTTTGATCCAAGTCATGATGAAGATGGGGCGATGGTGAAGATTCCATTACAGGCATTGCCGCAAGTCGATGAAAATGTCTGGTCATGGGGTATTCCGGGTTGGCGTCTGGAGCTGATTGAAGCGCTATTAAAAAGCCTGCCTAAAGATAAACGCCGTGCTCTGGTGCCAATTCCAGATACAGCGCAAAAGCTGGTCGCCCGGATTGATGCGGTACATTTGCAGGAACATATTTTCAGTTTTCTGGCTTTCCAGTTACGGGGCGAGCAGATCAGCGAAAAAGATTTTAGCTTTGAGCGGGTCGAGCAATATCTGCTGCCACTCATTAAGGTGGTAGATGAAAAAGGCCGTGTGATTGAACAGGGCCGTGATCTGACAGAGTTAAAAGCACGTTGCCGTACAGAAACCCATAGTCCGGTCAAACAGCTGAAAGGTGAATTTAAAACCTTCCCGGAAAACTTTGTTTTTGAAGCCTCGCAAAAAGTCACAGGCGTGATGGTGAAGCAATATCAGGCACTGGTGCCGAGCAAAAAATTTGCTGTGCTGGAACAGAAAGATGAATCTGGTGTGGTCATTCAGACCTTTAATGATCAGGCTGAGGCCGTCAAACAGCATCGGGAAGGAATTATCCGGTTGGTGCATATGCAGCTGGGTGATCTGGTTCGCCAGCTGAAAAAGCAGATTTCCAAACCGTTGGCGCTGGCGTATTCGCCTCTGGGAGACAAAGCCCAGTTAGAGCAAATGTTAGTTTATGCCACACTGCAGATGTCAGTTAAAGAGCTGCCTGTCAATGTGCAAGAGTTTCAAAAAACAGTGGAAGATGTAAAAAAATCTTTCCTGACATATGGGCAAGCTGCGCTCAAAGAGATCACGGATATTTATATTCAATGGCAGGAAATTCGTCGTAAACTCCTGGTGCTCGACGCTTCTATATTTGGAAAAAATATCGATGATATTGAGGACCAGCTTGATTTGATGAGTCTTTCTGACTTTGTTTACCAGAAACCATCCGACGTATGGCTGGAATTTCCACGCTATTTGAAAGCCTTGATCCTGCGTTTAGAGCGCTTGCCCAATAACCTACAGAGGGATGATTCCGCCATTGACCAAATTGATCCGTGGATGGAAAAATTATTTAAGTTTAAAAATGACGCTCGCCTTAAAGAATTGTATTTTATGGTCGAGGAGTTAAGGATCTCATTGTTTTCACAACCCATGAAAACGAAAACACCCATTTCTCCAAATCGCCTGCAAAAAGTATGGGAACGTCTGGGAATCAGTTAAGATATAGGTCATTTTGAGAAGGAGTTTTACATGGGCATCCGCATTACAGGTACTGGCTTGTTCCATCCAGAAGAGGTCATTACCAATGAAGAGTTAGTTGAAAGTTTAAATGCTTATGTGGAACTGTATAATCACGAAAATGCCGACAAGATCGCAGCAGGCGAACTGGAAGCGCGTCGTGGTTCTAGCGCAGAATTTATTGAAAAAGCATCAGGTGTACAGCGCCGTTATGTCGTTGAGAAAAGCGGGATTCTAGATCCGAAACGTTTACGTCCAAATTTACGTGAACGTTCAGATGATGAAATCTCACTTCAGGCTGAATGGGGCGTTATTGCTGCTCAACAGGCCATGGAAAATGCCGGTGTAACTGCTGAAGATATTGATATCGTAATTTTGTCATGTTCCAACCTGCAACGTGCTTATCCGGCCGTGGCGATTGAAATCCAGACGGCTTTGGGAATTCAGGGCTATGCCTATGATATGAACGTCGCCTGTTCAGCAGCGACCTTTGGTTTGAAGCAGGCGCATGATGCGATCAAAGCGGGCAGCGCACGTCGTGTGTTATTGGTAAATGTGGAAATTACTTCTGCACATACCGATTTCCGTTCACGTGACTGTCACTTTATTTTTGGTGATGTGGCCACCGCTTCCATCATTGAAGATACAGAGACTAAAACCGGTTTTGAAATTCTGGATACCCAGCTTTTTACCCAGTTCTCGAACAATATCCGCAATAACTTTGGTTTCCTGAATCTCTCAGAAAATGCAGATATTGATGATAAGCGTTTCCGTCAGGACGGCCGTAAAGTCTTTAAAGAAGTGTGTCCACTGGTGGCGAAAATGATCACCGCCCAGCTGGAAAAAAACCAGATTGTACCTACAGATGTAAAACGCTTCTGGTTGCACCAGGCCAATGCCAGTATGAATGAACTGATTTTGAAACTGGTGGTGGGCAAAGAAAATGCCAAACCGGGTCTGGTACCGATCATTCTGAATGAATTCGCCAACACCTCTTCTGCAGGGGTAATTATTGCTTTACACCGTACTGCAAATGAAGTTGAAGATGGTGAATATGGCGTGCTGTGTTCATTTGGTGCGGGCTATTCTGTAGGCTCAATCCTGGTACAAAAGCATGTTGCCTAAGCCAGAAGCGCTATTACAGGTCTACTGCAATGCACATCGCTAATTCATTATATCTAGAGCCTCATTGCGGTTCCGATAATGATGAATAAGGGGTAAAAGAAACATCAAATGGCCATGAGCAGTACGCTGATTATGGCCATTGTTAGGTGCTGCTATACTCAAATAATGCTTTTCCCAACGCTTATCTTTTTTGTTTTTAGCCTATGCGGCCGTAATCTATTGTACATGGGCAGACTTTGGAGGAATTGATCAGCTTTTGTGACCGTTCACAACTCGAAATCTCTGAGGTTTAAGCAATTACTGTCAGGTGTCTGCAAGATCATTTAGCGGTCTTTTTTTAATTTTTACTTTGCTTTACAGTAAGTCGAAATAGTTTAAAAATAATAATTGGTTTTTTAAGCCTGCACGTGCAGAACTGTTTTTAAAGACAATCGCTTCTAGGCCTATGACTCAATATGCTTCAATAGAAAAATAAAATGATGGGGATTCATATATGGAACAGGATAGCCTGCTACGGCGTTTAAAGCAGTCTGCTCAACAAAGTCTCAGTATTTTCCCCAATCTGAACGAACTTTATCTCGATCAGATGGCGCTGATTGGCCAGCTGAATGCGCAAAACCTGTTCAAGATTTATCAAGAGCAGCACCGGATTGATCTGCTCAATGGAATGTTTTATATCCAGTTTTATACGCCCAAGGATTTAGATCAGCAACGGGCATATGTCTTGGCGGAGGCTCATTTTGATTTTAAACAGGCCAAAGCCGAAGCACTGGAAGATTTCTTTTTTCAAGATATTTACTTTTTAACCGGTGATTTAAAACCCCAGCATTCACTTTTTTTAAGAGACAAGGCCAAGTCGTTACGCCAGATTCTTATAGATCAGGTCTATGCCTGGGTAGAGGGGCCGAAGCGGGTTGCTGAATGTTTGAGCCAGATATCAGCTGTTCAAGCCGAAATTATGGACTCTCTGATGATTCAGGCAGAGCTGTATCATCAACCGTTGCTGTATGCCTATGTCCAGCATGGACAAGAAATTCCTGTCGAGATTTTGAACCGCTTGCAGCAGGTTTTTTCCTTACACTACTTACAGTCGAATGAGTTCCTGTCGATTCAATCCTTGATGGATAGTTTAGATGAGTTTTGTTTTAGTGCAGCCGAGTTCCTGCATCCGGCGACTCTCCGGATTATGGCATTATCTTTTGAGAACCGTTTTAACCTGTATGAGCTGAATGAGCATATCGATGATATTCGACTGTTATATCGTCATGCTGAAGAGCAAAGTAATCTGTTGGGCTTTGTTCGTCTAATGAACCGCGAGATCTGGCAACGGGATGACTTGTTATCCAAGCGCAATTTTCTGGAAAATGACAGTTATTTGTGGCAAAAAAAGGTGGCTAATTTCCCCCTATTTGATTGCAAGCGCACGGTTAACTGGCTATTTAAACAGTCTGCCGAGGTGCTGGATTGGCTGAGCATGAATATTCAGCACAGCAGTGTACGGGTGGCCGCGACCGCTTTAAGCTTTATTGATAGCCATCATATTCATCCACAAATCATTCTGGCCACCCTGCAATATTTTCAATATGTGGCAGCGCGTCTGTTCATTCATAGTGCGCATCAATATGCGATTCAATATGGCTGGTTTCAGCATCAGCAGAATCAGAAGGTTGCTCTGAAAGGTACTGGCCAAGCCTATGAAGATCAGCGTATTGCCATTAGCCCCTCCATTTTGT
Organism: Acinetobacter sp. 10FS3-1; assembly: GCF_013343215.1. Taxonomy (NCBI): domain Bacteria; kingdom Pseudomonadati; phylum Pseudomonadota; class Gammaproteobacteria; order Moraxellales; family Moraxellaceae; genus Acinetobacter; species Acinetobacter sp. 10FS3-1. The sequence continues at coordinate 1,798,856 of NZ_CP039143.1, read as the reverse complement.
ATCTGGATGAGTGGAGAGGCTTATTACGGGATATGGCACTGAATGATCATATGACTAAAAAGGTGTATACCAATTTAAGCCGGGTCATGCAGGCATTTATGCAACATTTATATAAAGCCACTCAGGATCTGCCAGTAGATGTGCTGGCCTATATTCGCCCGCAGACACAGCAGGACCGCGATTTTTATCATGTATTGCAGCGGAACCGCATTCCTTTTGTAGAGTTTCGAAAGCGCTTTTATTTGCAGAACCAGCATGTGCGTGAGTCAGTTTTTAATGGTTATGTGCGTGATTATTTACCGGAATATTTTTCTACTCATGCTGATGTGGCTAAAAATCTGACTTGGAGCAGCCTGTTCGCTCAAGCCGTAGCGTGGCATAACCATATTCAGAAACAAGAAATTGTCGCCAAGCTTAAAAAGGAGTTTGCCCTAGCGAGCTGGACAGCACGTACCCAGGCACCGTTTTTACTGTATTTTAATTGGCGCTTTGAGGAGTTAAAAAGTTTAGACCGGATTCTTGAGGAAGCTCGAATATTCAGGAATTGTCTGGCTGCAAGTTACGCACAGCGGATCGTTGAAGGAGAATATGTGGCCTTTCGGATGTCACATCCCGATATTCATTTACCGCTGATTTTGGGTTGCCAGTTACAGGATGGGCATGTAATTTTTGACCAGCTGGAGTATCCGAACAATCAAAAAGCGGAACTGGAATACATCAATATTGCCCAGCATTTTATTGACTGGCTCAACCTGCAAGCCTGACCGGATTTAGGCCTTTTCCGCCGTGATGCTTAACTTTTCCGCCAAAAATCGTTAGGCTATAGCCGTTCTTTTAGGGTATCTCTTTTTATGAAACAGGAAACTGCGCTTAAGTTATTAAAAGCAGGAGAAAATGTCTTTTTAACCGGTTCTGCAGGGGCAGGCAAAACCTATACGCTCAATCAATATATCAATTATCTAAAAGCCCGTAAGGTCTCTGTCGCAATTACGGCCTCGACCGGTATCGCGGCGACGCACATGAACGGAATGACGATTCACACTTGGGCGGGTATCGGGATTAAGGACTTTTTGTCTGACGAAGACTTAAAGCGCATGAAAGAGCGTAAATACCTAAAAGAACATCTGGAAAATGCGCAAGTCCTGATTATTGATGAAATCTCCATGTTGCATGCCAAGCAGCTGAATTTGGTCAATCAGGTACTGAAATATTTCAAGGAAAGCGATGAGGCTTTTGGCGGCATTCAGGTAATTGTAGCAGGTGACTTTTTCCAGTTACCGCCAGTGGGTAAAAATGATGAGCGTAATCGGGACAAATTCTGTTTTATGTCTGAAGCTTGGGTCGAAGCCAAGTTTCGGGTGTGTTATCTGACTGAGCAGCATCGTCAGGGCAATGATTATCTGAATGATATTTTAAATGCGATTCGTGCTCAGGCCATTACGCAGGAGCATCTGGCCGCCCTGCATAGCACACGTCAGCAAGAAATCGGCGAGACTTATACGCGTCTGTATACCCATAACATGGATGTGGACAGTATTAACTTTAAACATCTGAATGAAATTGATCAGGAGCCACGGCAGTTCGATGCGCAGTGTGATGGAAATGAAAAACTGATTGAAACCTTAAAATCATCCGTGAGAGCCCCCGAGGCTTTAACCCTGAAAAAACATGCCAAAGTGATGTTCGTGAAAAATAACTTTGATATGGGTTATATCAACGGCAGTTTGGGGGAAGTCATTGGTTTTGAAGATGATGATGAATATGGCATTCTGCCTAAAGTGAAACTCACCGATGGAACCACCTTGCTTGTTGAGCCTGAAACCTGGTCGGTCGATAATGAAGCGGGTAAAACCATTGCCAGTTTCCAGCAGATTCCCTTACGTCTGGCCTGGGCCATTACCATTCATAAATCTCAAGGCATGACATTAGAGGCGGCTGAAATTGACCTCAACCATACCTTTGAAAAAGGGCAGGGCTATGTGGCGCTGTCACGTTTAAAGACTTTAAGTGGATTACGCCTGAAAGGTTTTAATGAACAGGCTTTAGAGCTTGACAGTTTGGCGATTAAAGCAGATCGCCGTTTTCAGGAACTGTCTGATGAAGCCGAGGCCAATTTTTCCCATGTCGATTTGACTACTCAGCATAAGGCCTTTATTCGTCACTGCGGCGGAACCTTGAATGAAACTGAAATTCAGCGTAATGAAAGGAAAATTGCCAAAAGTGGCGCTAAAACCAATTATGCTGCTGCCACGCTGGATGAAACCCGTGAACTGTTTGAAGAAGGCTATGAAATTGCTGATATTGCGACAGAACGTGGTCTGACGCCTGCAACCATTATTAATCATTTGGGCCGTTTGCAGAAGGAACGAGGACTGGATATTTCAATCGCTCATCCGGGGGAAGAAGTGGTTGAGCAAGTGCGCAAGATTTATAAACGTCTGACTAAACGCCAAAACTCTGATCATTTTAATGATGATGGCAGTATTAAATTACGCCCGATTGTCGAGCTGACCAGTCCGCGGATGGGCTATGATCAGGTGCGTCTGGCCTTACTGTTTGTTGAATAACCTTGCGTGAAGTACTGAAGATGGATGTTTGATGAATACTTTATCATTTATCCGGCATTCCATCTTTTTCAACTTGAATTAACAGATTAAAATAGAAAGTACTCTCAATCACAATCTGCACGAATATGGTATTTACCACGTGGTACTCACTCAGAAAATTCGTTTATAACAATTTACATAATGAAGAATACGAAACAAAATTTAGCCGGATCATTAACTATTTTTTAATTTTACTGATCATTAGTAATGCCAGCGCCGTATTATTGGAATCAGTAAATGATATTTATCAATCTTATTCGTTGTTTTTTGATTTATTTGAATATTTTTCTATTCTAGTTTTTTCCATTGAATATCTCTTGCGTTTTTGGTCTATCGCCGAAGAGAGTCCCTTTGAAAGTGCATGGAAGAATCGCCTGAATTGGGTAAAAAGCGGTGGAGCAATGATTGATTTATTAGCCATTCTACCGGCTTATATCAATTTTTGGGTGCCGATCGACTTACGTTTTCTCAGAATTTTACGGCTGTTACGACTGTTAAAGTTGACACGGTATTTTGTGTCCTTGCAAATTCTCTTGCGCGTGATTGAACGTGAAAAAGGTTCTTTTCAGGCAGTCGTATTTATTTTGAGCATCATGATTGTCATGGCAGCCGCCTGTATATATGTGGTTGAGAGCAAGGCGCAACCAGAGGTATTTACTTCAATTCCGGCTTCTATGTGGTGGGCGGTGGTCACACTCACCACTGTGGGGTATGGAGATGTGACCCCTATTACGCCTGTAGGGCGTTTTTTAGGTGCACTTATTACCATTTTAGGGGTAGGGTTAGCCGCGTTGCCGGCGGGTATTTTAGCCACGGGTTTAACGCATGAGCTAGAACAACGTAAACAAAATCTGGAATTAAAGTTTAGAGAATTATTACAAAATGCTGAAATCGATTTATTGATTGATCAAGAGAAAATTGAAAATATTCGCAAAGAGGTCGGGCTGAGTATGGAGCAGACGCAGGATATTATTTTTCAATTGATGCGTGAGCAACGCGAAGAAGCATTACAGCAAGAGCGGGAACACTATGCTTATTGTCCACATTGTGGGAAAAAACTACCGGATTGAAATGCTTATCCAAAGGGCTTAAAACTATTCTAATAGGTGACTGCTTAAGCTTTGGAACGGAAATTATTGAGTACATGGCTGCGATAAATGGATATGCCAGGAAGCTACAACAGGGATGTTTCAAAACATCTTCTTTTTCCTAGATTACGCTTTGTTACACTTGATGCGAATTCACTCCCATTATCTGGTTCCAATCAATAACGATAAAATTCCGGCTGCAATCAATGGTCCCACCGGTACGCCACGCAGGACAGCTACACCTGCGACTGTACCAATCAACAGGCCGGCCACTACATCTGGCTGATTTGCCATCAGTTTGACCCCACGTCCACCGAGCCAGGCCACAAAAAGACCAATACTAATCGCCAGTAAAGATTTCCAGCTAAGAAAAGATTTCAGAATGCTTTCCCCAGGAATTTTTCCACTCGCAATCGGGGCCAATACGCCAATCGTTAAAATAATAATCCCGATATTTAGCCCGTGCTGCTGAACATAAGGAAGTAGGTCATGCAGTGGCGTAATTTTAAGTACAATCAGCACCGCTGCAGCAATGGTCACTGCACTATTATGGCTAAATATACCGCAAGCCAGTAAAACCAAAAGAACAATCAGGTTTAAATCAAGTTGGGACATAGGAGATAGAAAAATGAAACTTCACAGGATTATAGGCTTTTTAACCTGAGAGGGGGAGAAAAACCGGACAGCGCAGAATCTTGATGGAATTTCAGTATAGAATGCGCCTATCTCCCGTTTAAGCAGGTTCAAACAGATGCTATTAGAGAAAATGTTGCAATCACAAGGTTTCGGTTCACGTAAGCATTGCCAGCAACTAATTAAGAATGGTGCTGTTTCAATTCAGGGAGAAATCATCGATGAACCCAAATATAAGCTCAATCTGCAAGACCTTATATTTAGTGTCTATGGTCATGAACATCGCTACCGGGAAAAAGTCTATATCGCTTTAAATAAGCCTCAAGGCTATGAATGTTCCCATCAGGCCACACATCACTTCAGTGTTTTTGACCTGTTTGACGACATTCTGTTGAATCGCGGCCTGCAATGTGTGGGTCGTCTGGATCAGGATACCACCGGGCTGTTACTGCTGACAGATGATGGTCAGTTTCTGCAAGCCCTGACGCACCCGAAAAAGCATGTGGCAAAGGTTTATCAGATGACCACAGCCGATCCGATTACAACGGAGCAGATTCAGCAGCTGGAACAGGGAGTTGAGCTAAGAAATGAAAAAGGTATCTTTGCAGCGACCCATATCAGTCGTCTGGATGAAAAACGTTTACAAATGACCATTCATCAAGGGGTGTATCATCAGGTTAAGCGTATGCTGGCTGCAGTGGGAAATAAAGTTGAGCAGCTACATCGTGCCCAGATTGGGGCATTGGCATGTAATGACTTGGGGGATGGGGAATGGATTTATTTGACCGAAGAACAGGTGGCTCAGGCAAAATTCCGTTCAGAATAACAAGCTCAAGTTAAAAGGTTTATTTTAAAAAGCAGTGGTAAGTCTGAAACTCATCATCTTTAACAAATCCCATGGATTCATACAAGTGGTGGGACTGGTAATTGTTCTTTTGGGTTTCCAGACTGATTCTTAAGGCCTGTTGATGTTTGGCAAATAAAACTGCTGTATCAATCAACTGTTTGGCTGCGCCCTGACGGCGATAAGCCGGGCTGATATAAACATCATCCAAAATATAATAAGTGGAACAGGCAACTGAGGAAAAACCTAAATACAGCACAATAAAGCCAATTAAGGCCTCATCTTTAGTATTAATGAAAATAACGGTTTGACCATCTTCAAAACGCTGTTTCAGGAATTGATGGGAAAGATCGAAATTGGAAGAAGCACCATAAAACTGGCGATACTCATCAAATAAAACAGCCAGATTATGCAGATCTTCCGACTGGGCACGTCGTACAATCATTGGCTTACTCCATGCTAATTTTGCTTGATCATTAGCATAAAGCATAGCGAAATTAGCCAGAGGAGGGACTTAAGAATTGTTCCTAAGTGCAACAATGTTAAATTTTGTCGCTTTCACCCAAAATTGCATTAAGTTCTTCAAATAAATCAAGATGATCATCATCTGCAACCAGTTCTTGATGATCTGCTGCCTGAGCAGTAGTAACCGGATGAAGGGCTTGCTCTGCTCTCAGTTCATTTTGCTTCAGTTTGCGCAATTTAATCAGCTGCTCCAGATCGATATTCTGGTTCTCGATGGAGAAAGGAATTGACTTGGTAATAACAACCTGTTTAAAAAACAGCCGCACTGCCTGAGCGGGTGTAATCCCTAATTGCTTAAATACTGCAAAAGCCTGTTTCTTTTCTTGGGAATCCAGGCGAATTTGATAGACTTCAGTTTTTCTCATAATATTTTCAAAGCTTTAAATTACTTAACTTTTCGCATTTATTCTAATCATTTAATGTTGAATTTCAATCTTAAAGCGACCGATTTTAGAAAATAATCTGTAATGACAAGCGATTTACAGTGTCAATTCAAATTTTGAACTAAAACTCATCTGTTGTTCTGTGAGCGGATCCTTAAACTGGAGCTGTTTGGCAAGCAGTTTTAAAGGCTGGGAAAAGTCATATTCAGCTTTATGCACCACTTCGGGATAAAAAGGATCATGTTGAATCGGGATATTTAAATGATTCAAATGGACGCGCAGCTGATGCTGTTTTCCGGTATGGGGGTGCAGTTCATATTTCGCCCATTGCCCTTTGTGTTCTAGCAGTTGAATAAGCGTTTCACTATTTGGCTCACCTTCAACGATCTGCATGGTATAAAAAGGCTGCCCTTTTTCCATTTTCAGGCTTAAAGTCATCGGGAAGTTTAAATCAGGACGATAAGCGGCAATCGCATGATAGGTTTTTTGTACTTGCCGGGTCGCAAACATCTGCTGATAGGCACCACGCGATTCTACACATTTGGAAATCAGCACAACTCCGGCAGTTTCACGGTCCAGTCGGTGAATCGGGCTAAGATGCTCATTTCCGGTCTGCTGTTTTAGCCGGACGAGTAACGTTTCCTGTACATACTGTCCGGTGGGACTCATGGTCAAAAAGTGTGGCTTGTCGACCACCAGCAGATGTTCGTTTTCAAACAGAATCTGATGCTGAAAGGGAACATGGGCTTCATAAGCCAAAAAGCGATAGTAAAAACAGTGCGTGTTGGGCTGAAAGGGACTCTCTACCGTTAAGACTTGGCCCTGAGCGTCATACACCAGACCGAGCTCAAAGCGGGACTGCCATTCGCGGGGTTCGATGTGCCGGAACTGCTGACATAAATAAGCATAAATGGTCGCAGGACGGGGGGAAACAGCTTGCAAAAAAACTTTACTCGCACTTACGCCATTCAGCATAGGTGGCTTAAAATCAACAGGCGAATGCATGATTAGGTCGCAAGCTCTCTTATTAAAACAGATGCTGTGAAAAAACACAGTTTCTCACAGAGGTGAATAGGCTTTTAAAGTGCTGCGATGCTATCATAATTATTCTTTTATCGCATGTCGTGAGTAATATGCCTTATTCCTTGAATGTCACTTTAAATCATGAAGAAGATACCCGAAAATTGGCCAAAGTTCTGGCAGAAACCTTTCCTGCTGGTGTTGTCTATTTGATTGGTGACTTGGGGGCAGGGAAAACTACATTAACGCGCTATTACTTGCAGCAGCTTGGCCACAAAGGCTCGGTAAAAAGCCCCACCTATACTTTGGTCGAGCCGTATCAAATTAATGAGCAGGATATTTTTCATTTTGACCTGTATCGTCTAAATGACCCTTATGAGCTTGAATTGATGGGCATTCGAGATTATCTGGAAACGCCGAATGCGTTATTTTTATTTGAATGGCCATCTAAAGGTGGGGATGAAATTCCACAGGCAGATTTAATTATTGAAATTTTAAAATCCGAAGATGAACTTACACGTACTGTGAGTTTGATTTCATCTAATCTGGCATTAAAACAGGCTTTGGAGCGCGAATTTTCACATGGTTCATGATCTCAGTATACGCCGTATCCGTGCACTTGATCCGGCACTTGCCAACCAGATTGCAGCGGGAGAGGTGATTGAACGTCCCGCATCTGTGGTGAAGGAATTACTGGAAAACTCAATTGATGCAGGAGCAACCGAGCTGCTGATCCGGGTGGAACAGGGCGGCAGTACACTGATTGAAATCACTGATAATGGACGTGGTATCCATCATGAAGATTTGCCATTGGCTGTGCTGCGTCATGCGACCAGTAAAATTCAGACTGCGGAAGAGCTGCATGCCATTAACAGTCTCGGATTTCGTGGGGAGGCTTTGGCATCGATTGCTGCTGTATCGCGTTTAAGTCTGACCAGTAGCCAGAATGAAGACGGCATTGGCTATCAGGTCGAAGTCAATGGGACCGCGTTTGAACATCAGGAAATTCAGCCGGTCGCGGCGCCTAAAGGCACCCAGATCCGGGTGCAGGATTTATTCTTTAATGTACCGGCACGACGTAAATTTCTGAAAAAGCCTGGAACCGAATTTGGGCATATTGAAGAAATTGTCCGCCGTATGGCGTTGACCCATTTTAATATCCGTTTTGTTCTGGAACACAATGACAGCATCAAACTGAATCTGCCAGTGGCAGACAGTGGCGCATTACGCTTTCAGCGGGTGCAGCAGTTACTTGGCCGCCAGTTTACTGAAAATGCTTACTGGATGGATGCGGATAGTATTAACATGCGTTTATCGGGTTGGCTCGGTCATCCCTCTGATGCACGTGCACAGGCTGATCTGCAATATGTCTATGTGAATGGGCGGATTGTCAAGGATAAGACCATTTCCCATGCCTTGCGTATGGCGTATGACGGTATTCTGCATGGTCATCAGCATGCGGCCTATTTACTGTTTCTGGAAATTGACCCGGAAAGTATTGATGTCAATGTGCATCCGACCAAGCATGAAATACGTTTTCTGAACCAGCGTGAAGTGCATGAGTTTGTACGGCATTATGCCAAGGAAACCTTGGCACAGTTCCAGACGGCGAGTGCTGATCTGTCAGAGGCAATGAAGACTGAAGGTGAAGCTGTGGCGAGTGCATCTCAACCACGCTATCAGGAGCAATTCAGCCTGCACCAGTCAGTGACAGCCCAAATGCCAGCTCACTCGTCCACTGTTCCTGTTCAGGACGAAAATGCACCTTTGGATATACTGACAGATTTTGAATCCTCACGGCCGCAAACTGTGCATTATGCGCCAGATTACAGTAAATCTTATACTGGTTCACAGCAACTCAATAATGCCTTAAAAAGCTATCTGGCACCCTTGCGAGAGCTTGATACTGTTACCGATGCGTCTGTTGGCGATAGCTTTCAGACTCATCTGCAAAGCAAAGTCGATGAACACCCTTTAGGCATTGCCATTGCCCAGCTGCACGGCATTTATATTCTGGCACAGAATATCGAAGGCCTGATTATTGTGGATATGCATGCGGCACATGAACGTATTTTGCTGCAACAGATGAAAATGGCCTGGGACAAGCCGGAATTCTGGATGTCACAACAATTGCTGATACCTAAAGTCGTGAATATCAGCCGGATGCAGGCCATGCGGATTGATGAGCTGAGAGATCAGCTGGCACGTCTGGGGCTGGAAATTGATCAGTATGGTGATGAGCAGGTGATTGTACGTGGTGTACCGGCCATTTTGCACAAAGCCGATTTTGATGCCTTGATTCCTGAACTTCTTAATGACCTTGATCCCAATGATCAGGCGCAGGGCTTATTGCAGAAACGTGACCAGATTCTGGCAGGCATGGCTTGTCACGGTGCAGTACGTGCCCATCGTATTTTAAGTCTATCTGAAATGAATGCTTTATTGCGTCAGATGGAACACACTGAATTTGCGAGTCAATGTAATCATGGTCGTCCAACCTGGCGAGCTTTTCCATTGGCTCAACTTGATAAACTTTTTGCTCGGGGAGAGTAGTCTTACATGTCCAATCAACTGCCGGTCATCAATTTAATGGGACCAACTGCAAGCGGTAAAACTGCTTTGGCATGTGAACTTTATGAGCAAGGAAATTTTGAACTGATTTCAGTTGATTCAGCCTTGGTTTACCGGGAGATGGATATTGGTACAGCCAAGCCCTCAAAAGAGGAACTGGCGCGTTATCCGCATCATCTGATCGATATTATTAGTCCGCTGGAAGTCTATTCTGCGGCAAACTTTGTCGAAGATGCCTGCAAACTGATTGATGAGATTCATGCCCGTGGCAAGACTCCGATTTTAGTGGGTGGCACTATGCTGTATTTTAAGGCGCTATTAGAGGGGTTGTCGGATAATTTGCCAAGTGCAGACTATACGGTTCGTGCTGAGATTGAAGATCAGGCTATACGTGAAGGCTGGGAGGCCGTCTATGCAGAATTGTGTCGGGTTGACCCGGTCGCTGGACAAAAGTTCAAGCCAAGTGATAAACAGCGCATCATCCGTGCCTTGGAAGTCTTTAGGCTGACAGGTGAGCCGATTACAAAACTACAAGCAGAACAACCAAAAAATCAACCATATCGTTACAGTTTCCATAATTATGCCCTGATGCCAGATCGGGTAGAATTGCACAAACGTATTGAGATACGGCTTGAATTAATGTGGAAAAACGGATTTTTGAATGAAGTTAAGGAGTTAATGGGAAAATACGATTTTGATGATAATTTACCGTCAATGCGTTCAGTCGGTTATCGTCAGGCCATAGAATTCTTAAAAAATGGCAATATAAGTAGCGAAAAACAACGAGAAATGGAAGATAAGGCTTTGTTCGCAACACGACAACTTGCAAAACGTCAATATACCTGGTTGAGATCTTTGCAAGAAAAGCATAAATTTACTACATATTTTACGCTCGAGCAGGCCCAAGAAGACTTGCGAAACTGTCACGGATAAAGCAAAATTTAGAGACTATCTTTTTTATAATTTTTAATTGAAAAATAGAGATAGTTTTTTGCGCTGATTTTTAATTTTTTTTGGAGTTATAACATGTCTAAAGGTCAAACTTTACAAGATCCGTTTCTGAATTCTCTTCGTAAGGAACGTATTCCTGTTTCTATCTTCCTGGTAAACGGTATCAAATTACAAGGTCATATTGAATCTTTTGACCAATATGTTGTTTTATTAAAAAATACAGTAAGCCAAATGGTTTACAAACATGCAATTTCAACTGTAGTTCCTGCACGTAATCCACGTCCTGCTGGTGCACCTGCTGGTCCTCAAGGTGCGGGCTTTGGTGGTCAAGGCGCGGGTGGCTTTGGTGGTCAAGGTGGCTTTGGTGGTCAAGGCGCAGGCGGCTTTGGTGGTCAAGGCGGCTTCGGTCAAGGTGCTGGCGGTTTCGGTGGCCAAGGTGGTTTCGGTGGCCAAGGTGGCTTCGGTCAGGGTGCTGGCGGTTTTGGTGGTCAAGGCGCGGGCTTTGGTGGTCAAGGCGCAGGCTTTGGTGCTCAAGGCACAGGCTTTGAGAATGACTCGAAATTTGAAGATTCTTCAGACGACGAAAACAATCGTTAATCGAATCTGAAATAAAAAAACCTCTCTATTGAGAGGTTTTTTTATAAGTATTAATTTTAAACCTATAAAAAAATTTGATGTTGTAGTGTCGGATCTATAGATATTCTTTTCCCAAAAAATAGCGAGATAGTACAATCAATCGCTAACCCGATTTTACACTCATTACACCTCATACCATGCTGACATCAACGCGGTCTAAGTTAAGAACTATTTTTCTTAATTTTTGTCTTTATACCGAATGAAATTTTATTGAAACTATTTTTTATCCGATTTGACTAGGTTAGTCTTGGTGAGATTTACTTACCGCCTTTAGGAAATCCAATATAATATTCAAGCAGTTTTCTCGATGGTCAAAAATAAACTATTCAAACTATTTAATTTCCTCTGACGTTGCTTCAGAGTGGATATTTATTGGTGCAAGCTAGGCGCACACATCAGTCTGCTACGGGCATTCAAAATCAAGGTATTTCAAAAGTATCGGTGGAGACAGTGCTCAAATTCATTTAGGAGTCGATTTAAATGGTAATCCTAGAATTATCATTGGGGATGAGACAAGCTATAAGGTCCAAGTTTCTCCTGTTTTGGTTGTTTGTTGGGGAGTGGCAGAAACTGATATTATTGCTGATAAAAGTTATGATGGAAACTCACTAAGAGAAAAAATCAATATATTCAAATTTAAATGAATGTTTCGGGAAGAATTCACTCGAAGTAGTCTGGCGGTAAAAATATAGATCGGTATGTATATGAAATGAGGCCTTTAGTTGACAATAGCTTTGCAAGCTTAAAACAGCTTAGAGGTATGGCTACTCGGTATGATCAGCTAAAGCGAAATTATTAAAGTGCGGTTTTTTTTAGCTTGTATTTATATTTGGCTGCCTTTATGAAAGGTTAACAAACCCTAACTTGAGAACCACTTACATATAGCAATGCTGCTGTTTGAGAAAAAAGCATCAACACAGAGTAATTGACTACTATCGCACCCAAGGACTAGAGCAGTGCATTTGGTGTGGTAGCCCAAGCGGTGCCTCTCGTCCTTTTATTTTTTAAGCCAATTTTTATGTATGATGGATAGAGAAGCTCAAGTTTGGTTCAAGTAATTAGTCGATACCTTGACATAATTCTGTGCGGAATAGGATAAAAAAGCCAATTCTTTTTCAGTTAGTGGACGGGCTTTTTTGGCAGGGCTGCCCACATATAACCAGCCGCTTTCCAGTACCTTGCCGGGCGGTACCAGCGTTCCTGCACCAATCATGACATCATTAGGAATTAACACATCATCCAGAATAATACTGTTAATGCCAATGAGGACGCGGTTGCCAATGGTGCAGCCATGTAGAGTCACATGATGGCCAATCGTGACATCTTCTCCAATAATTAAAGGTGAACCATTTGGTTTGTCAGCTTTTTTATGGCTGACATGCAGCATGGCATGATCCTGAACGTTGGAGTTTTTACCGATTCGAATCGAGTTCACATCACCACGAATCACCGCAAAAGGCCATACTGAGACATTTTCAGCCAATACCACATCACCGACCACAATGCTCATGGGATCGATATAGCAGGAAGTATCGATCTGTGGGCGAGTGTTTAAATAAGGGCGAATATTTGGGTGCATATTGCGGGGTCCGAGGCTTATTAAAAAACATGAAGAGTATAGAACAAAAAAGCATCCATCTGAATGAATGCTTTGGCTTTCGTCTAAGACGGAATGTTTGACTTAGAACAGGTTGCTGAAGAACTGTTTGATATGGTCGAGCATACGTGCAAAGAAGCCTGCTTCTTCAACCGCATTTAAAGCAACTAGCGGTTTTTCTGAAATGACTTTACCATCCAGAGTCGCTACATATTTCCCCACGACCTGACCTGGCTGTAAAGGTGCGGTCAGTTTAGGCTGAACGACCAACTGGGTTTTAATGGCATTAGCCTGACCTTTAGGCATAGTCACATTAAAGTTTTCTGCAAGACCGATCTGAACTTCATCTTCCTTTGCAAACCAGACTTTGGCCTTAGCCAACACCTGCTTGGCGGGTTGAACATTTTTGGTTTCAAAGTTGGCATAACCCCAAGCCAGCAAGTCACGTGTCTGTGAGGCACGTTCTTGCATTGATGGCGCACCAAAAATCACCGAGATCAGGCGAGTTGGTCCGCGTTTGGCAGAGGTGGTTAAACAGAAACCCGCTTCATCGGTATGGCCGGTTTTTAAGCCATCCACACTTGGATCTGTATAGAGCAGGGCATTACGGTTACCCTGTTTGATGCCATTAAAGGTAAATTCTTTTTCTGAATAAATTGGATAGTATTTTGAGCTGTCTTTAATAATGTGCTGTGCCAAAATCGCCATATCTTTTGCAGTTGAATAATGACCTTCTGCTGGCATACCGGTTGAGTTCACAAAGCTGGTATTGACCATGCCGATACGTTTCGCTTCCTGATTCATCATATGTGCAAAGGTACCTTCGTTCCCTGCAATATGTTCAGCCATCGCCTTAGAAGCATCATTACCGGACTGGATAATAATCCCGCGTAACATTTCCAGTGTAGTCGCGGTACCATTTAAGGGCACATACATACATGACTCGGTGCTACTCCCACGGCACCAGGCAGATTCGTTCATACGAACCTGTTCATTTTCAGTCAGCTCACCGCTTAATAACTTCTGTTCGATGAGATAACTGGTCATCATCTTGGTCATTGAAGCCGGGGCAAGTTTTTCATTTTCATTTTTTGCAGCGAGAATTTGCCCTGTCTCGAAGTCCATTAGCACATAAGATTTATTATTCAATTCTGGTGGTGCAGATAAGACAGTTGCTGCAAAGCTGAAACTAGGAATTAATAATAATGCAGCAAGAGCGGTTTTTTGGGTCATTTCTAGTGGGTTCCAATATCTTGATGTAGGCACAAAAGAGCCTAGCATTTTAGGACAAAGCTAGGCTGACTTCTATGGGAAACCCGGGGTTATTTTAAAAGTATTGTAAGTAGCTGCAAGAAAAATGATTTAATTGCTGTAGGCAGTTAATTCATCACAAATCACTTGATTTTTTTTCTTACCGGCCTTTTTGGCATCGGTCTTGGCTTCGGCCAGAATATGGCGAAAATCTGCCTGTTTGCTCAATTGATTTAAGCTCTCTACCGGATTTTTCTGACCTGGTAAATATTCAGCCACCAGCTTGTTATAGCCCTGGTTGAATTTGGCTTTGTCCTTGACCATGCCTGGACAGATTTCAGATAAGACATAAATCGCAGCAAGTTCATGCGGAGTCACAGATTGAACGGGTGTAACTTCAATATTTTCATCAGCAGCATTTGCGGAAGTGCCCAGAAAAGTTGCCACAGAAATGGCGCACAAAGAGAAGGTTTTAAATAAGGTCTTTTTCATTGAAAACTCAAAAATCAGCTTTAGAACAATAATTTGCCTAGCTTAAACCTATTTTTTGAATTGAAAAGTATGAAAATGTAGTGAAGCTGTAGAATTGTGAAGATATCTGTAAGAAAAATAAGACGATGTAAGCACCGTCTTATTTAGGATCCTAAAACTGGGCTCAACCTTGATGGTCAAGAATTTCCTGACAAACTGTTTGTTGTTCTTCCTGAGAAGACTGTTTTGCACCGTCACGTGCTTCTTTCAGTAAAGATTTATATTCTGAATCGGCCTGAAGCGCTGAATAGGTCATGCCTTTAACCGAGTATTCCCCAAGATAGGTTTGGATCAATTGCTGAATTACGCTGTCAAATGTTGCATTTTTACCAATAATGGCAGGGCATACCTCAGCCATGACTTGTGCTGCGGCAATATCTTCTTTAATGATTGTATTGCTTTCTTCGGTGGTCAGATCAGTCGTTGCAAGTACTGAGTGAGAAAAAAGTGCGCTAAAGCACAATGCTACCCCTGATAAAGATTTTTTTTTCATCATGATGAACCAGATTTATTAAAGGTGGATGTAAGGCCACAAATATATATAATTCCTGAACGAATACAATGAAATGTCCTAACGAGTCATTTTCTGGCATAACGAGATTTTTTGTGAATATATTGATTTCAAATGATGATGGTGTGTTTGCCCCTGGTCTTCAGGCTTTGGCACGGGCTTTGAGTGCTTTAGGGCGTGTGGTGGTGGTGGCACCTGAAAGTGAACGTAGCGGCTATTCCAGTGCGCTGACCTTGGACCGTCCCCTCCGGCCGATCCAGATTTCTCCTGATGTCTGGGCGGTCAACGGTACGCCTGCAGATTGTGTCTATCTGGCCATGAACGGTTTATTCGATCTTGAATTTGATCTGGTCGTCAGCGGCATTAACAGCGGGGCAAATCTGGGAGATGATGTGCTTTATTCAGGTACTGTAGGGGCGGCCCTGGAAGGGCGACTGAGCAAGCATCCTGCACTGGCGGTTTCGCTATGTGGTGCCAATGTCCGTGGCTATGAATCTTCTGAAGATTACCGGGTTGCGGCAACCTGGGTACGTGATTTTATTGCACAGGGTCTGCCCGTCTTACCGGAGCGACATATCTTTAATATTAATATTCCGGATATAGCCCTTTTAAAAGGTGCCAAGGTGACCTATCAGGGCCGTCGTTCACAATCCAAGCCCATTAGCAGTCATGTGGATCCGCGTGGGCGTCAGGTCTACTGGATTGGGCTGGCAGGTGAGGCAGTTGCAGAGCCAAAAAAAGGCCTGACCGAGATCGAATCTGACTTTTTCGCAGTCGCAAACGGCTACGTTAGTATCACGCCTATCCAGATAGATGCCACAAACTACGCAGTCTTGCACGACTTACAGGCCCAGCTGCCTGAAAACCCTCTATAAGTGTTATAACTTTGTGAAAAAATAACTATTGCAAGTATATTGCAGTAAAACTTTGCTACTCTTAACGCAATTTTGCAACCGTATAAATGTTTAGAGAGGAAGATAATGTCCTTGGTGTCAACGAAAAGCTTCGCGATAGCCTCAACATCCACCTTGATGAAAACCCTGGTTTTATCGATCGCAGCGGCATCCGCAATCATTATGACAGGTTGTGCAACCAAGCCTCAGGTGAATAATCCGGCTCGCTATGCTACAGCTCCTGACTTTTATACGGTTCGTTCTGGGGATACCTTGAGCGGTATTGCGACACGTTATGGCCTGAACTATATCAGTATTGCAGAAATGAATGATATTGCTCCGCCATACCGCATCTATGTAGGACAGTCGATCCGCCTGAAAAAGAATGCCGCACGTCGTACAACGGCTCAGCCTGTTACCCAAGCTGCACCTATCCAGCGTCAAACTATTGCAGTACCTACACCGACACCGGCGCCTTCAGTCAGCACCACTGTACAGACCACTCCACGCATAAGTCCTACACCGGTAACTCCGGTATCTACCGCGGCTGGATTGCGTTGGGTAAAACCGTCAAATGGTCCAATTTTGCAGGCCTATGATCTGGATGCAAATATCAAAGGCACCCGTTATGGTGGCCAAATGGGTGATCCGGTGATGGCAGCAGCTGATGGTCAGGTCGTCTATGCAGCCGATGGCTTAAAAGAATATGGCAATCTGATACTGATCAAGCATATTAATGGCTATATCACCGCTTATGCACATAACAGTAAATTAAACGTGAAAAGTGGTCAAAATGTAACAGCTGGTCAGAAAATTGCAGAAATGGGATCAACAGGTACCAACCGTACCATGCTTGAGTTCCAGGTACGTTTAGATGGTAAGCCGATTAATCCGACAGCAGTTTTACCAAATAATTAAATAAATAATGCAAAGCGCAAATTTCACCGTATAATACAATGAGTTGCTTTTATCAAAAGATGAGGCATCTCATAAGTTTAGAGGGAAATTTATGTTAGATCAACTTCGGGCAATGGGCGTCTTTGCTTGCGTTGTGGAAAAGAACTCGTTTAGCGGGGCTGCTCGTGAGTTAGGGATCACGACCAGTGCTGTGAGTCAACAAATTCGCTCATTAGAACAAGATATGGAAGTTATACTTTTAAATCGTTCGACAAGAAAATTAAGTTTGACTGAGGTGGGGCAAGCATTTTTCCACAGTTGCCAAGAAATGCTATCGGCTGCAGAGCGTGGCAAAGTTCGCATAGATGAGTTACGTGATGATCTGGTAGGTGAGCTTCGCATTGCCTCCTTGCCAGAATTATGCGCTAATCATGTGATTCCTGCACTTTCTCACTGGATGTCTGCTCATCGCGGTCTGAGGGTCCATCTGGATACAAGCAGTCATGAGGTTGATTTGTTGGAGGGGCGTATCGATATTGCCCTGAAATTTGACCAGAATCAGGACGACCCGAATCTGCAGGTTGTACCATTGATCCAGATTGAACAGATTCTGGTTGCTGCACCAAGTTATATTAATCAAAAGTCAGTCATTTCACGTCCTGAAGATCTGAAAACTCATGATATGTTGCCACTGACTCATTTCAAGCAGTATCAGCGCTTCTATTTTAAGCATATTCATAGCGCAGAACAGGTAGAGTTTGAGCTAAATTCACGATTTAGCACCAACAATGGTCAGGTTGCCAAAGCCATGTGTTTACAGGGAAATGGCATTGCCAAGATTTTATATCTGGATGGAAAAAAAGACTTAATGAATGGTTCTCTGGTTGAAGTGTTGCCTGAATGGAAGCTTCCACCACTGACACTTTATGCTGTCATGCCGAAACGAGAACAACAGCCGACCAAAACGCTTCGTTGCATTGATACACTGAAACAATATTTTAGCCAGATTGCTGGGGGACGCGTGTTACAAGTGGCCTCATAAATATCCAGACTATAAAAAAAGCCGCTAGAAAGCGGCTTTTTTGGTTTAAAGCTTTGTCCCGTCCTGAAATAAGTTTACACCTTAAGAGACTTATTTTATGGAACATAAACGAGAACAACGAGTTAAACGTACACAACGTGACTATAGCTTTGCCTTTAAAATGATGGTGGTACATGAAGTAGAAAAAGGGCAAATTACTTATAAGCAAGCTCAGGCAAAATATGGTATTCAAGGAAGATCAACTGTGCTGGTATGGTTACGCAAGCACGGACAACAGGACTGGACTTCGAATATGCCGACTTCTTCTAAACGCCAATTGACACCCCAACAACGAATCCGCCAATTAGAAAAACAGTTAGCCGCAGAAAAGCTCAAAACTGAATTTATACAGGATGTGATTTATCACATTGATAAAGAGTGTGGGACTGATCTTGGAAAAAAGTATACCGAGCACGTTTCAAAGATTGGCAAAGCCAAAGAAGACTAAGCGTTTCACGTTATTGTCAGTGGTTAGGAATCACTCGACAAGCTTATTATCAAGCAGAAAAACGTGCTCAAATGACTGCACAAGCAACTGAACAAATACTTGAGTTGGTTATGGAATATCGCTGTCTCATGCCAAGTATCGGAACACGTAAGCTGTATTGGCTTATTAAAGGCAAATTGTTGCAACGTGGTTTAAAGTGTGGACGGGATCAGTTATTTAAAATATTGAAAGAAAATAACTTATTGATTCGCCCTAAGCGTCGCTATACAAAAACTACGGATAGCAAGCATTGGATGAAGAAGCATCCAAATTTATTAAAGGATTATTCAGCAGTGCAAGCCAATGAAGTCTTTGTTAGTGATATTACCTATGTTGAGAGTGCTGAAGGTGTGCATTATTTATCCTTGGTGACAGATGCTTATACCCGCCAGATTAAAGGTTATAAGTTATCGAATGATATGCGTGCAGAGAATGTTGTGCAGGCACTACATATGGCGATGCAGCATGTGACAGATCGGGCAGCCAGGATGATTCACCATTCAGACAGAGGCTCTCAGTATTGCTCTGAACTATATCAATCGGCATTACGCCATTATGGGGTATGTCCTTCTATGACAGATGGAGGAGACTGTTACCAGAACGCATTAGCAGAGCGGATTAATGGAATATTAAAGCAGGAGTTTTTAACTACACGATGTCAAACCATGAAGGAGTTAGATCACTTAATTGCGGAATCTATCATGATTTATAATTGCTATAGACCACATTTAAGTTTAAATATGAACACCCCGAATCAGACGTATGAGCAAACTAAAACCGAGCTAATTGCATAACTCGGTTTGAAGTGGAATACTGTCAATCTATTTCAGGACAAGACACTTATCTGTCTTAAGCTAGATAAGCTTTAATCATTTTAACCAGACGCTCCACCAGCTGGTCTGCCTGTTCTTGAGTGATATTCAGGGTAGGCAACAGACGCACGACATTTCCTGCGGTTACATTGATGATCATCTTGTATTCATCACGTGCAATATCCACCAGCTCGGCACACGCTTTCGGTAATTCAATTCCAATCATAAGGCCAAAACCGCGTACGGTCACGTTATGGGCTGCAAGTTGGGTGCGTAGCTGTTCAACAATATAAGCACCTTTTTCCGCTGCATTTTCCACGATATTTTCTTTTTGCATAATATCGATAATGGTATAAACCACACGTGAGCCTAAGGCGGTCCCACTATAAGTCGAGCCATGATTACCCGCAGTTAAAACGCCTACACCACGGCCTTGGGTCATGACAGCACCGATCGGGAAGCCATTGCCCAGACCTTTGGCTGTGGTCAGTACATCTGGAATAATATTGGTATGCTGATAGGCAAAATATTTTCCTGTACGGCCATTTCCGGTCTGAACTTCATCGAGCATCATCAACCAGTGGTGCTGGTTACAGAGCTGACGGATTTCTTCCAGATAGCTAAAGCCCTGCGGAGCTGTATTAACTCCACCTTCGCCTTGAATTGGCTCGACCAGAATCGCGACAATATCAGGATGGTTGATCGCTGCTTCTTCAATGGCTTCAATATCGCCAAAAGGAACACGGATAAAACCTTCAACCAGAGGGCCAAAACCTTCTTGAACCTTTTTGTTGCCTGTTGCAGACAGGGTAGCCATGGTACGGCCATGGAAAGAGTGCTCGGCTACAATAATTTTAGGGCTGGCAATGCCTTGCATATGACCGAATTTACGCGCAATTTTGATGGCGCCCTCATTAGACTCTGCACCACTGTTAGAGAAGAAAACCTCTTCCATGCCTGCTACTTCGGCAAGTTTTTGGGCTGCGGCAGTCTGCCAAGGTACTTCAAACAGGTTGCTGGTATGGATCAGGGTGGCTGCCTGTTCGGCAATCGCTTCAGCAATGACCGGGTGTGCATGGCCCAAGCCACATACGGCAATACCGGTTAAGGCATCCAGATATTCCGTACCATCCTCGGTATACAGATATGCACCTCGCCCTCGGATAAAGCTGATCGGTTGACGGCCAAAGACTGGCATCAAATGAGAAGGTTGATCAGTTTGCACCGGAGCGAGACTAATATTGTTCATGACTGACTCTTTAGTGGAGGTGGAAATAAAAACTTATATAAGCAAAAACCTGAGCAGATTTAAAGGGTAAATGTAAATAAAAATGGATTTATTGCATTAGCCATACTGTTTTTCTCGGATTTCGGTATAATGCCAGACAGATTAGTTGAGGATTTATCAATGACTGAACAAGTACGCGATACCGAAGCGTTAATTCGTGACCAAATTGCTAAACATGCAGTACTTCTTTATATGAAAGGTACACCACAATTTCCACAGTGTGGTTTCTCTGCGCGTGCGGTAGAAGCACTCAGTCAAATTGGTCGTCCATTTGCTTATGTGAATATCCTTGAAAACCCGGATATCCGTGCAACTTTGCCACAAATCGCAAACTGGCCGACATTCCCACAGCTTTGGATCAATGGCGAGTTGATTGGTGGTAGTGACATCATGCTCGATATGTTCCAGAAAGGTGAATTGAAGTCTTTAGTTGAACAGTACAGCCCAGCACCTGAAGCTTAATTGATTTAATAAAACTCACAGCTGTAAAAAAGCGCTTCTTTTTAGAAGCGCTTTTTTATGTGGGTAAAAGGAAAATAGGGGGCAGAATTATTCTTCTGCCTTGTGCCCGGAATTTTCCAGATCTTGTGATTCAGCCGCTAGCGCTTCTGCAAGAGCGTCTTGCTTTGCCTGAATATCTTTTACTGCGGCTTTTTCTTTTTTCTTTTTCTTCTTCTTTTTTTTCTTTTTCTTTGGCTCTTCCTCAAATTCGGCACCATCTTCAATAGCTTGCCAATAATCTAGCTGTTCCATGACTGCTGCATAAATCGAGTCTTTACTATAACGGCCTTTTTTATCCATTTTGCCGACTGGACGTGCCATCAGAATCTCAAGCGCCTGATCAATGGTATCAATGGCATGGATATGAAACTGACCTTGTTCGACCGCTGTAATCACATCTTTGCGTAACATCAGGTGCTGCATGTTTTGACGTGGAATAATCACGCCTTGCTTGCCAGTCAGACCTTGCAGTTTACAGGCGTCGAAAAAGCCTTCGATTTTGGCATTCACTCCACCAATCGGCTGCACTTGGCCCAGCTGGTTCATGGAGCCGGTAATGGCCCAAGACTGGTCAATCGGTAATTGACTAATCGCAGAGATGAGGGCAGAGAGTTCAGCAACGGTTGCACTATCTCCATCGACCTGTCCATAGCTTTGTTCAAAGGCCAGAGCAGCTGAAAAATGCAAGGTTTGTTCACGGCCGAAATGTGCTTTCAGAAATGAAGCCATCAATAACACGCCTTTGGCATGTAAAGAGCCGCCCAGTTCAACACTGCGTTCAATATCCAGAATATCCCCACCGCCTTGATAGACCGAAGCGGTCAGACGCGAAGGAAGGCCAAATTCGACATCTGCATAATGGATCACTGATAGGGCATTGATCTGACCGAGACGGTGACCGCGGGTTTCAATCAGTTGAGTACCGCGAGTCAGATCCTGCCAGTACAGTTCACGTAAATAGCCTAAGCGATATTTGCGGTGATCCAGAGCCATGTTGATATGCTTTTCAGAGACCATCTTGTCAGCGGCCTGAAAGGCATGATGGTGAGCCTCGCGAATCAGGTCGCCCAACGTCAAGGCATGCAGGGATAAAGAACTCTGGTCTTCGGCCTGACGGCTAGAGTCAGTGAGCAGGGCGGAAAGGGCGGAACGGTCAAAAGGCAATAATTTATCAGACTGCACATAATCGGCAATCAGCTGCATATAGGCCTGTTCGTTTTCTTCATTGCGCTGCAGGGTATCGGTAAAGTCGGCACGGATTTTAAAAATACTGCCTAGCTCTGGTTCAAGCTCCAGAATTTCATAGTAAATTTCCGGTTCAGCCAGCAGTACCACTTTAATATTTAAAGGAATAGCAGCAGGCTCAATCGAAATGCTGCCGGTTAGGGTCAGCATGTGTTCCAGAGAAGAAAGCTTCAGATGACCTGATTTAAGTGCACGTTTAAGACCCTGCCAGGCATAAGGCTGTTCCAGTAATTGCTCGGCTTCAAGCATCAGGAAGCCACCGTTGGCTTTATGGAGTGACCCGGGACGGATTAAGGTGAAATCTGTGGTAATCGTGCCATTTTGGGTCAGCTGTTCTACATGACCCAAGAGGTTGTAATGGGTTGGAAAGTCTTCAAAAATCACTGGTGCGCCAGCATTGGGTTTATGGGAAACAATGACATTGGCCTGATAGCGGGCGGGTACACGACTGAAAAGCGCAGGTGTGAAGTCATCTTCTTCCTGTTCCAGTACAATTTCAACATTATTAATAATATCTTCGGCATATTGTTTCAGATACTGTTCGAGTCCTTCCACATGTTTGAACTTGGACAGGATATGTTCAACCCGTGGTAAAACGACCTGTTTGGCAATATCACGGTTCAGCACTTGCACGCGATCACGTGCATCATCTTCCAGATCACCCAGATGCAGGCCGAGACGCTCCAGCTTCTTGTCCATATAGCGCATATTGGCCGCAATTTCTGCGCGATCCTTGTTGCTGAGGGCGTTCAGGTCATCCTGTGACATCTCCTGAACCTTGTCATCTTTCAGATAGACAGGCACGAAGCAATGTTCATCGTTGCGGGTAATCAGTTTTAAATCCAGATCTTCGCCTTCACGGGTCAGTTCGATGAGCGCCTGTTGCTGCTCGTCTCCCGTTTCCTGGCGAATCATTTCAATCCGGTTGTGATAGCTTTCCGCAGTAAATCGACGTTCCAGTTGCTTTAAAATAGTCTGCCAGCTCTGATGTAAAATTGTCTGGAATTTTGGCCCCTGACCGGCAGGAAGTTGCAGGGCAATAGGTTGGCGTTGGTTCTGGAAGTTATTGACATAGACCCAGTCATTTGGTGTCTCCATGGTTTTTGCATGTTGCTGTAGCAGCCGCTTTACCATGGTACGTTTGCCCAGACCTGCAGTGCCGACAGCAAAAATGTTATAGCCTGAATAAGGAAGCGCAATACCAGCTTCTACCGAGGCACGGGCACGGTCCTGTCCCAAAAAATTATTTAAGGGTTTGATTCTTTTTGTAGAAGCCGGAATTTTTTCGAGCTGGGGGATGTGGGTGAGTTGTTCTGCGCTGAGGCGGGTATGCGCAAGAGTAGGGTGTATTTCGCTTTTTTCAAATACTGAGACTGCTAGTTCAGAATGCTTAGAGAGTTGGGCGGTTGTTGTGTTAGTGGCAATAGAAGAATTAATTTGATCGAGTCTCTGGGTCACTGTTGAAAATCCAAAACGAAATATTACGTTGATAGGGTTTAAGGTATACAGATTTACTTGGAAATTTCAAGCTGCGGCATCGTTTTTGGCAAAAATAAAAAAATCCAGAATGTGATAATTATATAAATCTTATTGAAAGATGGCGTATTACAGGATTGAATAGCAGCAATTGATTTTCACGGAAAATAACAAGCTAATGACCACACAAACGACGGATTGGAAATCCGCATTTACAGCATTTTTGGATCGACGTGCCTTGATCATGCTGTTTTTGGGATTTTCAGCCGGTGTCCCGATTCTTCTCATTTTTTCCAGCTTGTCTTTATGGCTTGGTGAAGCCGGAATCAGCAAAAGTGCCGTGACTTTTTTTAGCTGGGCTGCATTGGGATATTCTTTTAAGTTTGTCTGGGCACCGCTGATTGATGAATTACCGCTACCCTTTCTAACCAAAGCCTTGGGTCGCCGTCGGGCCTGGCTTCTGGTTGCCCAGATTCTCATTGTCTGTGCAATTGCAATTATGGCATTTTCTGATCCGGCATTGGGTCAGGCACATTTACAGCAAATGGCACTAGGGGCAGTATTGCTCGGCTTTTCAGCGGCAACCCAGGATATTGTCATTGATGCCTATCGTATTGAACTGGCTGAAGCTCAGATGCAAACGGTGCTGGCCTCGACCTATAATGCCGGTTATCGCATCGGGATGATTGTGGCAGGAGCAGGGGCTTTGTTTCTGGCTGCCTATCTGGGCACAGCCAAAGGCAATTATATCTATGATGCCTGGAAGTGGACCTATCTGGCGATGGCAGCCGTGATGCTGGTGGGTATTCTGACCACACTATTGATTCGTGAGCCACAGGTAGAGCGTATTCATAAAGACTATCAGCGTAGCGACTATTTTCGTCTGGTTGGTGTGTTTTTTATTGCCGTTATCAGCTTTGTTTCAAGCTATGTGTATTCGGGAAACCTGGTCACCATTATGATAGAGCGCTGGGCTATTCAGGATAGCTTGGCTTTGTTCTGTTTTGAAGCTTTACGTTTTATTGGCTCCGCTGCAGTTGCATTTGGGGTGGGTGCCGTGCTGGTCAAAATGGGCGCTGTGAACAGGCAGATGGCTTATGAAACCTGGGTGAATCCGGTGGCCGATTTCTTTGAGCGCTATGGCTTAAAACTGGCGCTGGTGCTGTTGCTCCTGATTGGCTTTTATCGGGTCTCCGATATTATTGCCGGGGTAATTTCCAATGTGTTCTATCAGGATTTAAATTTTAGCAAGGAGCAGATTGCTGAAGCCGTTAAGGTATATGGGGTGATTTTCTCCCTGCTCGGAGGTTTTCTTGGCGGATTGTTGGCCCAGAAGATGAACATCATGAAGCTGATGTTTGTGGGTGCTATTCTTGCCTGTTCAACGAATCTGATTTTTATAGGCCTGGTTAAATCCGGAGAAAAACTCGCTCAGGTCGAAGTGCAGGTCGGACCGCATTATTATCAGGTTGACACCGACGAAGTCGGTTACTGGAATATTCCGGTTCCCAAAGCAGCGCTTGAACAGAGCGATATCGTGATGGTCAAGGCTCAGTATCAAGATCAGGGTATACCCGCAGTGACACTGCATATGCCTTATCTTAAAAGCCAAGCTCAGCAGGCACAATTACTGCTGTTGCCTATTACGACTGATAATATTATTACAGCCAATGAGCAGGACAATAGCATTGTAGTACGTGGACAATATACGGGCGCAGCGCTGCAAGATCAGCAAAAAATTGTAATGACGCTAGATGGCCAGAATTTTGATGCCAAACTGGATGAGGCAGGTACGTTTAGTGCTGCAATTCCAGCCGAAAAATTGGTAGCTTCAGCGACCAGGCAGATTAGTGTCAATCTGATGCAGCAAGATCAGGTGGTTTTGACCCAGCAGCACAGCTATATGGTGGATTTGACTCAAACTTTGACGAATGCTCTGGATGTCGAGATTCAGCCGCTCAAGATGGGTGATGCAGATATGGTTGAGGTACAGGGGAAAGTGATTAAGCCTTACAGCTCTGCCTGGCTGTATTTTGCCATAATCGTGGATAATTTGGCTGCTGGATTGGCGGGTGCGGCTTTTATTGCTTTCTTGTCGAGCCTGACCAGTGTGTCCTTTACTGCGGTGCAATATGCCATTTTCAGTTCCCTGATGACCCTAACTCCTAAGATTTTGGGAGGATATTCAGGTACTATAGTCACCAATATTGGTTATCCGAATTTCTTCCTGATGACTACCTTGATGGGTATTCCAATCCTGATTCTCGTGGTCTGGGTCGCAAAACTGCTCGGTGAACACCAACAACACTCTGTAAATAAGGAGGATTAATATGCGCATGCTACATACCATGTTACGTGTAGGCAACTTGGAACAGTCTTTGAAGTTCTATACTGAGGTACTTGGTATGACTTTGCTTCGTAAGCGTGATTACGAAGAGGGTCGTTTTACCTTGGCTTTTGTGGGCTATGGCGATGAAGAAAACCATACCGTACTTGAATTGACCCATAACTGGGACACGGCAAGTTATGAGCTGGGCAATGCTTATGGCCATATTGCCATTGCTGTGGATGATGCCTATAAGGCCTGTGAGGAAATCAAGGCACGTGGCGGTAATGTGGTTCGTGAAGCAGGTCCAATGAAAGGCGGTGTAACCGTGATTGCCTTTGTGGAAGATCCAGACGGCTATAAGATCGAACTTATCCAGCAGGATAGTAATGCACGCAATAACTGATCCATACTGCAAGTAAGATGAAAAATCATCTTTTATTGGACTTGCAAAACGATCTAACTATGTCCAGAATTCGCTAGATATCTGGGCATTTTTTATCAAAGAATAAAACTTAAAGGGAAGTAAGTCAGATGCTTAAGCTCTTAGCATTAGATCGTTTTACAATATTGTTATTTGTAATGGTATTGCTGGCCAGCTTGCTGCCGGTCTCCGGACAGGCAGCCCAGGTGTTTGGTTGGGTCACAACAGCAGCAATTGCAATCCTGTTTTTTCTGCATGGGGCTAAACTTTCCCGTGAAGCGGTCGTGGAGGGGATTATGCACTGGAGGCTGCATACTCTGGTCTTTGCTTTGACTTTTGCCTTGTTTCCTCTTTTAGGATTATTGGCCAAGCCGATTTTACAGCCAATGCTGGGACAAGAATTATATTGGGGCTTTCTGTTTATGTGTTTCTTGCCATCGACAGTCCAGTCGTCGATTGCTTTTACTTCAGTGGCCAATGGTAATGTGGCGGGTGCCGTCTGTAGTGCTTCCTTTTCCAATCTGATCGGTATGTTTATTACTCCTGCACTGGTGGCATTTTTCATTTTGGGCCAATCTGAACATGATTTTGATCCGACTGCTTCCATTATTCAGATTACCTTGTTGCTATTGGTTCCTTTTATCTTGGGGCAGGTGTTGCGTCCCTGGGTTTATCCTCAGATGATGAAAATGCCAAAGCTCGTCAAGGTTTTTGACCAGGGTTCAATTTTGCTGGTCGTATATGGTGCTTTTAGTAGTGCAGTGGTTGCTGGACTATGGAACGAAGTCAGCATCAGTACCTTGTTGTTATTGCTCTTGGCATGTTCGGTTTTGTTGACGATTGTTATGCTGTTATCGCTGTATATTCCACGCTGGATGGGCTTTAACCGCGCCGACCAGAAAACGGCATTTTTCTGTGGTTCCAAAAAAACTCTGGCCAGTGGGGTACCGATGGCACAGATTCTATTTATTGGACAGCCATTGGGTATGATCGTATTACCAATTATGATTTTCCATCAAATTCAGCTGATGGTCTGCGGAGTTGTGGCTAATCTCTGGGCCAAAGAACCCGAGGAACCGGCTCAAGAATAATTCGCTTATTGAATCAGTTTGCCGTATAATATTGTCCAACTTGTTGTGCTTAGCTCTGACGGTATCTGTCTCGGTGGGCCAAAAGAATGGTCTGTTATGGTGTTGATCTGCCAGAATTTCGGTTTCGGCTTTCCTCAGGTTTGAGAGTGATCAATTGCGATGACAGCAAAACCTTCTTTAATCTTTATGGAGTAATCGACGATGCGCGCCGATATTCACCCAAAATACGAAAAACTAGTTGCTACTTGCTCTTGCGGTAACGTAATCGAAACTCGTTCAGCTGTTGGTAAAGAAACTCTTTATCTAGACGTATGTTCAGCTTGCCACCCATTCTACACTGGTAAGCAAAAGAACGTTGACACTGGCGGTCGTATCGACAAGTTCAAACAACGTTTTGCTGGTATGTCACGTTCTATCAAACGTTAATACCCAAAATAAAAAAACGGGCAATATGCCCGTTTTTTTGTGCCTGTGATTCAGGAAATTTCTCCAGCTTCACAGGTTGGTACAACACCTTAATGGTCTTGTACGTCAATCAGGTGGTCCAGTTTTTTCTGGAAATAATCCCCCTGAATAAAGCGGGCATCTACGTTCCAGGCATTGGCGAATAAAGTCATATCATTCAATTCGCGAATCAGGATATTCAGCGGTCTGATTTCATTATAGCTGGCAATTTTTTCTTGTAACTCTTCAATTTTAGTATCATGATTCAGCATCTGGGTTAAGCTGGAATGCAGGCTGACGCCATCTAGTTCCAGTTCTTGCAGTAGATTTGGACTATAGATAGACTGACCAAAATCACGCAGGGAAGTCAGTGCACCATGTTCATGCAGAACACGCAAATACTTCTGGGCATCTTGCTGATTCAGTAAAACATCCTCTTCCGAGAATTGGAGGGTAAGCGGATGCTGGTTTTTACTGCGGATAATCGTAATCAGCTTGGAGATAAATTCCGGGAAGGTACGGTCTTTAAATAATACTGCCCGATTCAAGTTAACAATTAAGCTGGCATCCGGATATTGGGTAATAAAGTTATGTAACTGTTTGCTGGCTTCAACCAGAATCCAGCGATCTAGTTTAATGGATAACTCGTCATCTTCACGCAGCTCAAGGATTGATGAAATATCCTGCCATTTATTGTCAAAGATAAAACCGCTGGTGACTTCATAGCGATAGAGGCGAGTATCTTCTTTATCATACAGTTGCTGATATTTTAAATGAATTTCGCCACGATCCAGACATACACGCAAGGCTTTTAATATAGAAGGCGTTCCATCCAGCACTGAAGTAACTGCCGGGCTGATGACCGCCGTTGTTGGACTATTAAGAGGTACTTCTTTCGCCACACTAAAGTCTATGCCTGGCATTTGAAGCGCTTGAGGGGTTGATGGCGCAGAAGTATCTAGAATAAATTCAGGGGCTGCTTCTGCTTGAGGTAAAGCAGTCGAGAAAGCTTGTGCCACCAGATCATTGTAGTGGCTTTCGTCATTCAGGCCATCTTCCAGCATGATATAGCCGATGCGAAAATTCAGCGGGAACGAGTTTTGTCCAACAGTAATGAGTTGAGGCTTGCTGAGGGCATTTAATCCAATCAGCTTGGACTCCAGGATTTGCTTTGAGTCCGCCTGAAACAGGCCAACAAAGACATCATATTCCAGTTTAAAGAGCGGAACATGAGTCTGTTCTTTCAGGAAGGCTCTAATTTCGTTGAAGTAACTACTAAAAGTGTGCCAGTCAGAGGAGAGCACTGTGGGCTCATAAGAGGTCAGAGAGAAGGTGACCAGCGCATTAAAAGGCGCAGGCTGCTTGCTCATTTTCCGTTTAAGTAGCTGGAAAGCACCGGGTTTACCTAGAGCTTTGTCTGTGCCTGATTGTGACTGTGCTTGTGTATCAATGGTGATTTGCAGGGCATCTTCTTCAGTCGTTGAAGCAAGAAATTCAAGTTTTAAGGGATTCGCCGCGGAGATTTTGGGGTTGACAGATACAATATCAAAACGGCCTAGGTCAAACTGCCCTTGAGAAATCTTTTTAAAGCGTGTTTTGAACTCGTTTAAATCTTCTGGCTGTAAGAGGTCAAGCAGGGGTAACCCGATCAGATCATCTTCACTGTGCAAGCCAAAAAGCTTCAGATAGTCAGCATTCGCCTGAATATGAATCCCTTCCTGAATGGTTGCGACGGCGCGGTTACTGTCTTCAACCAGAGACTGGGCCTGATTCTGGGCGGTTTCCAGTTCGTTCATCAAGTGCTGTTGGGTTTGCAAACCGCGGCTAAAAGACAGCGCGCGCACCAGACCAATATAGAAGCGTTCCGGATAATCTAGATTCAGAATGTCATAAATACCTTTATGGACATATTGTGCGTATTGCTCAGCCTTATAATCTTCAGGCTTGAGTAAAATAATGGGAAGTTCAGGCTGGTGAGAAAGACGAACCAGACTCAGGGCCTGCTCATATTTCAGGTCATAGGCACGACCGAAAATAATCAGATCCCAATTAAAATTCAGCTGTTTTTCAAAAGACTGCAGATCATCCAGCAGGACGGCATCCACCTGATATTGATTATTGCTCAGAAGGTCACGGATTTGGTTATATCTAATTTGATTATCATCAATAATCAGTAAACGTGTTTCAGTACGTTTCAACTTTTTAGACAATAATGGATTTCTCACTTTAATGCTTCCCATAAATCGTGATTTCTAGCTTCATTTGTATGCTTATGAATAAAGCGTTCAATAAGCTCTTGTTCCTGATCATTTAATAATTCGTAATCAAAGCGGATAAAACTTTGGGTAATCAGGTGGGCCTTGGTTAGATAAATCTTGAGCTCTTGCTGGCCAAGACGTAAATGAATGGTTTGTTTTTCCCGGAACATCTGTGAACCCGGCACAATGAGGCTGGTCGAAACCTGATCCAGTTGCGTGGTCTGGACCAAGAGAGCTGGCTGGTAATTGGCTTTATGAAGTTCGGTACGGGTGTAGACGGCACATGGATATAGCTCCTGTGTCAGCATTTCCAGACCAATTTCTAGGCTTTTATCTGTAGATTGCTTGATCCAGCGAATCACACCGCCGCGCCATTGACTCTGTGATTTTTCCTGTACCAGAATAAATTCACCAGTTTTTAGAAGTGGCGGTGTTATGCCAGACCATTTAATCCGGTAACCATTGACACTAATATCCAGCACTTCGGCACTATGAATCTGTTTGGTTTCCCGGTCCAGTGCCTTGATACTGCTAAATCCATTTGGAATGGCGCTTTGCAGGGAGCTGACAAAGCTGCTTTCGCTTTGTAAGTTGTAATTGGCCTCTAAGTCCAGTGTCTCATTAAAGTTCTTACCTTTGGACAGATAAAAATGAGCAACCGTCAGGCCAAAGCAGATATTAATTTGTGCCGAATATTCATAACGTTCATGACGGCGTTCCACATTATTTGAAAGCAGATGATAAATATGAAAATGCAAGGCAGGGGTCAGGAAGAGTTTTTCATTGCGTGACAGGTATTGGGCATTTTTGGTTTGCGTACCGGCCAGATGTTCCATCAGGCTCTGGGTAGCAATAAAGAAACTTGGCTTAAACTGCTCGCCCTGATGAGCGTTGAGTAAAGGTGGATGATCCTTGCTGGCATCTACCACATAACGAGACAGAGTGGTCTCTTTGGGCAGAATCTGAACCCGTTTCGCCCAGTCCGCACTGCATAAATATAAGCCCTGAATTTCTGCGGGACGAATCTGGTTGGTATTAAAAATATCCAGCAAGATGAGCTGTGCATAGGCTTGGGCAATATTCTGGATGTCATGTTCTGTTCCCAGAATCTGGTTGATATTGACCTGGTAGAAGTTATGCGCCATGGCACCTTCAAGCAACTGATGGGCAGCCAGCCATTGTCCCGGCCCGGGTGCGCTATACAGCATGTTTTGCTGGTAGAACAGCAGGCTCAGTTGCTGTAGCGCATAATAGGTGGAAACAATCCGGGCGGTTTGCAGACTTTTCTTTTTGCCTAGAGAAAAGAGCGAAAATTTTTGATGACTTAGCTGGTAATTGCAGCGTTTGACAATATCAATATAGATTTTGGTAAAGTAAGTACGTAACAGCATCGCCAGTTCAATGATCTGGTCATTGCGGTCAGTCGTAATCAGGCCCTGATTAATGAAATGCTTTTCCAGACTGCCCAGCACATTTTCAAGCGTGGGATGAAGGATTTGAATCAGGTCAAAGCGTAAGGTCTCAGCACACTTCAGTTCTGAAATTTCGAGTAAGGCGCTAAACAGGGATTTAGAAGAATTACCCAGTTGCAAGACTGAAATACCGGTAACCCACTCCTGTAAAGCCTTGGCATTGGTCGCACAAAAGCTTAACTCGTCGAGTTGAAGCTCAGTCGGTGTCTGAAAGATATCTGAAGTAAGTTTACTCATCTTTATTATTTAACTCAAAAATGTTGAATCCCCAAAAAGCGGTGTCTTATTTTTTTCACCCGCTATTTCTCTCACCAGTTTAGGAACCAAATACCCCGGTAGGCTCGCTAAAACTTCAGTGTAAATTTCATGAATACATTCAGGTGATAAATCAAAATGCTGCGCACCTTTTACTTTATCAAGTACATGTAAATAATAAGGCATTACGCCGGCATCGAATAAGCGATAGCTTAAGTCAATCAAAACCTGGGCGGAATCATTGACTCCTTTTAATAATACGGCCTGATTGAGTACGGTGATATGTTGCTGAACCAGTTGATTTAACTGCGTACAGGTTGAATCATCCAACTCCGATGCATGGTTTGAGTGTACCACTAGAATAATTCGTAGCCTACTGTTTTTCAACATGGTCAGTAGCTCTTCATCGATCCGATTTGGGATCACAATAGGAACTCGTGAATGTATTCTTAAGAATTTGAGATGTGGTACAGATTCCAGACGCTCAATCCATAATTTTAATTTTCGGTTTGACAGTGTTAAGGGATCACCACCGCTCAAAATAACTTCATTAATTTCTGGCTGGCTTTCCAGATACTGCCTGATATTGATCCAATCTTCATGTTTAGGCAGGTTTTCCTGATAAGGAAAATGCCGGCGGAAACAGTAACGGCAATGTACGGCACAGGCGCCTGTCAAGGTCAGCAGGAATCGGGAGCTATATTTATGCAGTACGCCTGGCTGCTGATTCGCCTGTTCTTCGCCCAGCGGATCTGTTACAAAGCCGGGATGCTCTTCCAGTTCCAGATGATGAGGCAATACTTGCAGTAACAGCGGGTCTAGAGGATTTCCAACCTGCATCCGTTCTACAAAAGCACGAGGTACGCGCAATTTAAACTGCTTGGACGCCAGCAGAGCGCCGGATAAAAGTTGCTCAGGGGAGAGTTTTAAAATTTCGAGAAGTTCATGCGGGTCGGTAATCAGGTCACTGAGTTGTGACTGCCAATTATGTTCTTGGTATAAATACTGTGTCATGCCGGAAGATTAAAAGAACTGAAAATTAAATGAAGCCAGCAGTTTAGCAGTTTGTCGATCAATGAGAATAAAAGCCGGCTGCAAAATTTTTAAAAATCCCTGTAATTTGCTATGGTAGGAGAAACTCGGTGCTTTTCTGCTTTGTGAGCCTCAGCAAGTACACAGCTTTGTGATAGCTGCTGTTAAGTTAAGCAGAGTCAGCCAGTTAAATCAGATTTTTTCGTTGCGGCAAAGTGTATTGCTCATTTAGAATACGCAGCATTAAATGAATGTGCATGTGGCAAACCATGTTCTTGTCAGACTTGCTAAATGACATTGCAACAGCCCATAGCATCAATAGATTAAAGTTAGTAAGTTTGGAGTGAGCCAATCATGGCCTATTATTCTACGAACGATTTCAAGTCTGGCCTTAAGGTTATGCTTGATGGTAACCCATGTGCAATCATGGAAAACGAATACGTTAAACCAGGTAAGGGCCAGGCGTTCAACCGCGTTAAACTACGTAATCTTCGCAGTGGTAAAGTTTTAGAAAAAACATTTAAATCTGGTGATTCACTAGAAGCTGCGGATATCGTAGAAGTAGAAATGGAATACTTGTACAACGACGGTGAAATGTGGAACTTCATGGATCCAGTATCATTTGAACAGATCGCTGCTGATAAAACAGCAATGGGTGATGCTGCCAAGTGGCTAAAAGACGATTCAAATGAAAAATGTACCATTATGTTATGGAATGGCGTGCCGCTTACTGTCAGCCCTCCTAACTTTGTGGTATTAAAAATTGTTGAAACTGATCCAGGTGTACGTGGTGATACCTCTGGCGGTGGTGGTAAGCCTGCGAAACTGGAAACAGGTGCTGTGGTACGTGTTCCATTGTTTGTTCAGCAGGAAGAAAACGTTCGTGTAGACACCCGTACTGGTGACTATTTAGAGCGTGTATAATGGTTTAAAAATAGACTATTATCAAAGGGGTGATGAAAATCATCCCTTTTTTTATGCCAAAGTCTTAGAGGAAATTAGAAAAAATTTGCCTAAAGTCGCAAAGGAAAAAACAGCAGTACCTCGAATAACACAATTATGCTGATTTGTATGCATCACAAATATGAGGGATTAAATGGAAACTTTACAGCAGAAGTCGACGCTGACTTCAAAAATCATCTGGCTTTTAGTAGCCATCGTCGGGGCAGTCTCCTTTGGAGTTCTAGCACTGAGTCGTGGTGAGCATGTCAATGCAGTCTGGCTGGTTCTGGCCGCAGCTTGTGTGTATAGCATCGCTTACCGTTTTTATAGTTTATTTATTGCCAATAAGGTTTTTGAACTGAACGAGCGCCGTCTGACACCTGCGCATCGCTTGGTCGATGGTCTGGACTATGTGCCCACCAATAAGAGTGTCCTGTTTGGCCACCATTTTGCAGCAATTGCCGGGGCTGGCCCATTGGTCGGTCCAATCCTTGCTGCACAGATGGGCTATTTACCGGGAACTATCTGGCTGCTGGTCGGTGTAGTGTTGGCCGGTGCGGTACAGGATTTCCTAGTCCTGTTTATTTCTACACGTCGAGATGGCCGCTCACTGGGTGAAATGGCGAAACAGGAACTCGGTACTTTTGCCGGGATTGTGGTCATGCTGGGTGCGCTGGGCGTGATGATTATTATTCTGGCGGTACTTGCACTGGTGGTGGTCAAAGCACTGACCAACAGTCCATGGGGGGTCTTCAGTATTGCCGCCACCATTCCGATTGCGATTTTTATGGGGATTTATATGCGCTTTATCCGTCCGGGTAAAATTGCAGAAGTTTCCATGATTGGTTTCGTATTGATGATGCTGGGCATCATTTATGGTGAAAACATCGCACAGCATCCGTATTGGGGACCCTTCTTTACGCTGTCGGGGACTGAACTGACCTGGGCTTTGATCATTTATGGTTTTATCGCTTCGGTATTGCCAGTGTGGTTGTTACTTGCACCACGTGATTATTTATCTACTTTCTTGAAAATTGGAGTGATTGCGGGTCTGGCTGTAGGTATTATTTTTGCAATGCCAGAAATGAAATTACCGGCCGTAACTCAGTTTATTGACGGAACAGGTCCGGTCTTTGCGGGATCTATCTTCCCATTTCTGTTCATTACAATTGCCTGTGGTGCCATTTCCGGCTTCCACGCCCTGGTTTCTTCGGGAACCACGCCTAAACTGGTCAACAATGAACGCGATATCCGGATGATCGGTTATGGCGGTATGTTAATGGAGTCCTTTGTGGCGATCATGGCATTGATCTGTGCGGCAGTGCTGGATCCGGGGGTATATTTTGCCATTAACTCGCCGGCGGCATTGCTGGGTACTACGGCAGAAAGTGCGGCAGAAGCGGTGCGTAATCTTGGTTTCGTTGTTACCCCTGAGGCCCTCACTGTACTGGCTCAGGAAGTCGGTGAGAGCTCGATTCTGTCGCGTACCGGGGGTGCACCAACCTTTGCCATTGGTATGGCGCATATCATTACTGAAATTTTCAATAGCCGTGAAATGATGGCCTTCTGGTATCACTTTGCCATCCTGTTTGAAGCACTTTTCATTCTGACTGCCGTCGATGCTGGTACGCGTGCCTGCCGTTTCATGGTTCAAGATACAGTCGGAATTGTGATTCCTGCGGTAAAAAAATCGCATAATTTTTTTGGTAACCTGCTTGGTACAGCTGTAGCTGTTGCCGGTTGGGGCTTCTTTGTCTATCAGGGCGTAGTCGATCCATTGGGCGGAATTAACAGCTTATGGCCGCTATTCGGTATTGGTAACCAGATTCTGGCTGCAATGGCACTCATTCTAGGTACTGTCATCCTGTTCAAAATGAAGAAAGAAAAATATGTATGGGTCACTATTGTTCCCACCATTTTCCTATTTATTACTTCGATGACTGCGGGCTGGCAGAAGATTTTCCATGACAATCCAAAAATCGGCTTTCTGGCGCAAGCAGAGCGCTTTAATACTGCTATTGCCAAGAACGAAATTCTGGCACCTGCCAAAACAATGGCTGAAATGCAGACTGTCGCAATGTCCAACCAGATCAATGCGGTACTGTGTGCCTTCTTCATGATTGTGGCTTTTGTCATGCTGTTTGCCGCAATTGGGGTTATCCGTCGTGCACTTGCAAGTCCTGTACCGACTGTCAACGAAGCAGAAGCGGTTTATCGCGATCCCGAAGACATTCAGCCTGTAAAAACACATTAAGAGGGGTATGACCGATGAACCTGAAGTTTGCCAAAGCGGGTAAAACAGTGATGTATAAAATCATCAAGATGACAGTGATGGCCCAGAAGGAGTTAATTCTGAACCCGAAAAACTGGTCACGGATTGCAACTTTGTGGCAGCGTTTGCAGCAGAGCTTCCGCCTGATGGTGGGCGTGCCAGATTACCAGACTTATCTGGCGCATATGCAGCA
Organism: Acinetobacter sp. 10FS3-1; assembly: GCF_013343215.1. Taxonomy (NCBI): domain Bacteria; kingdom Pseudomonadati; phylum Pseudomonadota; class Gammaproteobacteria; order Moraxellales; family Moraxellaceae; genus Acinetobacter; species Acinetobacter sp. 10FS3-1. The sequence goes on along the minus strand of NZ_CP039143.1, from coordinate 1,762,320 downwards.
GCATCATTCTGATCTGGAGCCAATGGATCCTAAAACCTTTTACCGTCATTGTGTGGATTCTCGCTATCCATCCGCTGGCGGAGAGATGAAAAAATGTCCATGTTAATCGGTTGAAAAATAAGCGCCTTTCGGGGCGCTTTTTTATGCAGGTGATTTAATGCTTGAACAAGATAAAAAATAGTCATTAATTTTGACATTTAGGCCTTTAGGTTTTTCTGTTGTCGGGTTATTGGGGTAAACCTTGGAAAGATGGTGTTTCAGTAAAACATAGAGCATTTTAAACAATTTTTTTTGATTGGTTTATCGAAGAAAATGGTTTACAGAAGTCTATGGATTTATGGCGTGAGAGTTTAAAAACCTGTTATCTGACAGGTTAGTGATCTGGAAAGAAGAGCGGACATTTGGGGGAATATTAAAAAAGAGTGTATGTTACTCTTAAGCCATGTTTTATTAGGAAAAATATTGTGATCTGGGGCATGAAACAAAAAGAAAAATTAGATATTGCACACGTTAATGATGCGCTTGAGCAGAAGGTGGTCAGTTATGCACCCAGAATCCAGCAATTTTTTGAAGAAATTAATGCCATTATTTTAGATAAACAGGCAAAAACCCGATTGGCGCTGTGCTGCCTTATTGCAGGGGGGCACGTACTATTTGAAGATTTGCCTGGTCTGGGAAAAACCACTTTAGCAAGCAGTCTGGCGCATCTGACAGGGCTGCAATTTCAGCGTATCCAGTTTACTAATGACATGCTGGCCAGTGATGTGATTGGGATTAACATGTTTAATCAGAAAGAACATCAGTTTGAGTTTAAGCAGGGGCCTATTTTTACTCAGATTTTGCTGGCAGATGAAATTAACCGTTCCAGTCCTAAAACTCAAAGTGCCTTGCTTGAAGCCATGGAGGAAGGCTATGTCACTGTCGATGCTGTACGTTATGCCTTGCCGAAACCATTTTGGGTAATTGCCACCCAAAATCCACTTTTCCAGAGTGGCACCTATGCTTTGCCTGAATCGCAATTAGACCGCTTTTTAATGCGGTTGTCTTTGGGCTATCCATCCCGACATGCAGAGAAAATGCTACTACAGCAGGAATCACGTTTTGCCCTCATTGCCAGTCTGGCGCATGTTTTTACAGAATATGAAGTATTGGCATTACAACAGCTGACCCAGCAGGTTTTTATCAGTGAGGCGGTACAGGAGTATATGCTGGATCTGGCAGAAGAAACCCGCAAAAAACAGCATGGACTGTCTACCCGCGGCTTATTGGCGCTCAAGCGCGCAGCACAGGCCCATGCCTTGATCCAGCAGCGGACCTTTGTCACGCCTGATGATATACAGGCGGTATTTGTGGCGGTCGCCTCACATCGTCTGGGTTTAAGTGAAGCAGAAACTTTAAACCTAATGCAACAGGTTGCAGTGAGCTAAAGGAGTTTTCTTTTGGATAAAACCTGGCGAAACTGGCTCACCAAACGCTTTCAGTTTAGACAGCAAAAACAGTTTTCACAGCGCGATATTCTGGTCTTTATTTATCGGCAGGGCTATCTGTACCTGATTTTGATCCTGATTACTTTTACTGCTGGTGTGAACTATGCCAATAACCTGATTTTGGGATTCTGCTTTTTAATCACCGCCATATTGTGTATCAGCTTTTATTTAACTTTTAAACAGTTACATGGCTTACAGATTGAACTGGTTGCAGATGAAGTGGGGCAGGTAGGGCATGATATGAATCTGCATTTTTATTTTCAGCAACAGCCGCCACGACCGCGTTATCTGTATATTCAGGCGGGTGAGCAGCTACATAAAGTATATCTGGATGAGTCCAGGCAGCACTGGATTCTCCCTTTTTATGCCGAAAAACGTGGGAAATTTGACTATCCTACAATTCGGATTTATTCAGTTTATCCTTTTGGGCTGGTGCGGGCCTGGACCTATTTATATCATCAGAATTTTGCCTGGGTTGCGCCTCAGGCCAAAGCTTTCAGTGCAGAACATCGTGCCTATCAAAACCGTTTTGAACCAGATATGGATGAGTTTCGCGAACTGCGTAACTATCAGTCTGGAGATTCTTTGCAAGCCGTCTCCTGGAAGCAGTTTGCGCGTGGACAGGGCTTATACGTCAAGGTCTTTGAACAGTATCAGGATGAGCACAGTATTGAAATTCATTATGAGCATATGCCCAGTCAGTCGCACGAGGAAAAGCTGGAATTTGTCATGGGGCTGATTGAGCAGTGTGAGCAGCAGCAATGCGCTTATATGCTGCATTTACCGCAGGAAGTATTGCCCAAAGGTGCTGGCGAGGAACAACTACGCAAAGCTAAGCAGCTTTTGGCACAGGCATAAGGGTACGGGCAATGGAGAAAATCAATACAAAACTACGAGTATCGGTCGTGTTAAGTTTGGGATTCATCCTGCTGGCCCAGATCGCCTTTTTACCCGTTTTATTGAGTCTGATTTTTGCCATTAGTTTGATCTGTATCTGGATTTCACTCAAAAGACAGAGAGCCTTTTCTAAAAAATGGACCTTCTCGCTGACAGTCTTGGCATTAGCCAGCATTTATCTGGATTATCAGAGTTTTTTAGGTGTAGAGGCAGGCGTAGCGGTACTGACAACTTTTTTGTATGCCAAATCCCTGGAAACCCGAAACAGACGTGATCTGATTATTGTTTTTAATTTTGCACTATTTGTGGCTGCCAGTTCATTTTTATTTAGCCAGTCGTTTATGATGGCATTGGCCATTCTATTGTGTCTGCTCAGCTGTCTAATCGGGTTGTACCGAATCCAGACCAGCGAGTTTGAGCAAGACCAAAGCTCCCAGCGCCAGGCTTTGCAGCAAGATGCCAAATATGTCGGTAAATTTATCGTCTATGCCATTCCATTTTTTCTGCTGCTTTTTATTTTTTTTCCGCGTTTGCCACCTCTCTGGCATATTCCTATTCCTGAAAATAAAAGCATAACCGGCATTAGTGACAGCATGTCGCCCGGTGATATTGCCGAATTGTCTCAGTCCAGTGCGTTGGCATTCCGGATTATCGGGGACATGAGCAAGTTACCGCCGCGTTCGGAATTATATTGGCGAGCCTTGGTACTGGATGATTATGACGGCCAGCGCTGGACCAGCCATCCTGTGAATCAGCAGCCTTTAATCCAGCAGTCGCGGAACCTTGCTGCAATGAATCATCGCTGGGATTATCAGTATCTGGCAGCTGATCCTTCAGTGTTCTGGATCATGGGGCTGGAAAAATCCATCCCCTTGGAACGCCGTTATTATAATCGTCAGGACTGGAGCATTGTTCCAAGACGCCTGACCCAGAGGGTGGAGCCGATTCATTTACAGTGGATAGACCAGCCAAATGCAGGCCAGGCGTTGGCGCCCCACTATATGCAGCGTATCAATACCCAAATACAGTCCGGTTTAGATCCTGAGGCCCAGCGACTGGCTCAGCGCTTATATCAGCAAAGTGGTGCCGAGCCACGCCGTTATATACACAATGTGCTGAACTGGTATCAGCAGAATGGTTTTGTCTATACCCTCAAGCCCGGCGTCATGGGAAAGAACCGGATTGATGAGTTTTTATTTAAATCCCGGCAAGGTTTTTGCGAGCACTATGCTTCCAGTTTTGTCATGCTGATGCGCTACGCAGGAATTCCGGCCAGAGTAGTGACAGGTTATCAGGGTGGGCAAGCTGCGCCTGATGGACGTAGCTGGGAGGTACGGCAACTGGATGCACATGCTTGGGCCGAAGTCTGGATAGATGACACATGGCAGCGTTTCGATCCCACTGCAATGGTCGCGCCACAACGCATTGATGACGGAATGCAAAATCTGATGACTGAGGATGAGCGAGTTCGGGCCAATTCATCCGGCTGGCCTACCCAGCATCATCTCTGGCTTACCACAATGCGGGTCTGGAGTGATTATGCGAGTTATCAATGGCAAAGCAAGGTGGTGGGTTATAATACAGAATCTCAGCAAAGCTGGATGTCTAAACTCGGTCTGAATTCGGTTTATTCCAGTATTATGCTTATGGTTGCTGGTATCGTCATTCTTGCTTTACTGTATGCGCTCAGCATTTATTGGAAACTTCGGCAGGCGCAATCCCCTTTAGAACGCAGCATACAGCAGTTAAACCAGTCTTTAAGCCAGCCTTTAAAGCAGCAGTCTGCTGAGACCTTTCGCCAGTGGATGTTGCGCTTGTCGAAACAGGCAGATGGCACGGATCCGGCCTTATTTTCTGATGCCATTCAAATTTTTGAGAAACAGGCCTATTCAGGTGTGCAATTAGACACCCAAGAATTAAGCAGATTCAAGGATTTGCTTAAAACTTGTGCATCTGTTTTAAGAGCTAAATAAAAATGCTTGTCTTTGTGAGAAAAAATTTATAAGATGCGTGGCATATAGGCGTATAGCTCAGTTGGTTAGAGCGCTACGTTGACATCGTAGAGGTCTCCAGTTCGAGTCTGGATATGCCTACCATATTTACTGAGTAATCAGTTGCTTAAAACCCACCTTATCAGGTGGGTTTTTTGTTTTGGGATATCTTTGGAGGAAATTAATAGTTGTCGAGTGTGGACAAACTCCCATGTTGATTCTCAAATGAAGACTCCTTTATTCAGGATAAAACTTTTAAGTTGAAAGACATAAAATTATTTTCATCATTAAATATGATATGTATTGGTGATTATTATCATTTTTTCTATTGAAGTTTTTGTCCAGCTTTGAAATTCATGTTTATTTCCCCCGCATTTTATAGAAAGCTAAAAACTAACTCTCTAACCAACCAATAAAACTTATTAAAAAAATATATTATTGATTTTGTTTGGTTTATTTTAGGTTTGCTATATGGTTTTTATAGAGTGAATTTACCAATAAGTAAAAAGTGTAAATATTCCAAATTTCCAACCTTAAAATATTCCTATAAATTTAAGATTTTATTGAGCATTTTAGCTTTAGCTATTTAAGTCAAATTATGAGAAAATAGGATGAGCAGCAGGGGTGAAGGCTTCCTGTTTTAGACTTAAAATGTCTAAGATAAGAAACACCAACTCTTATTCTATTGTTGGTTTACGCAATAGGACGATAAGCTGCTATTTCGTACGAAAAGCATATGAACTATACCAGGTTGTGCTGTGTCGTACAGATTTGGAAAAAATCCGATTCTAACGTCAGTGTAAGGGCTTCAGTTTTGCAACTGCTGTTAAGAGCAGCCAGACCATGCAACGCTATCTTTGATCTGATGGTACGGTTCGAGCATTTATCTCAATATGATGAAAGAAATAAGGTGATCCCATCAGATCTGTATCCTTATAGGCTGGCTTCATGAGCTAAAGCATCATTTCGTTTATTTATGGTGAAGGTATTCATTTCTCTACTGAGATGTCTATTCAGCCAAGTAAAATAGTTTTAAACCTATGTAAGTTTCATGGAAACTTAACCATGTATATCTATAAATAAAGCGTAAATATGCGCAAAGAAGGGATTACGTGAGGAAAAAGCTAGAAACGGAATGAAAAAAAGAGTCGTTAAGTACTATTTCGTTTCGAAATGTCATCATCACAGGATATTTCGTTGACTGGAATGCAATCAGGCCCGATACTCTCAGGGTTTATTTAAGCAAATCGGTTCGCAGGAACTGGGTCAAAAGCTCGGTTCTTAAAAACTCAATCTAACGCAAGGGGCTATATATGGCTGGTGGAAAGTCAACCATCATTTACACACTGACTGACGAGGCGCCATTGTTGGCGACTTATTCGCTGCTGCCGATCATTGAGACCTTTACGAAGCCGGCTGGTGTTAAAGTTGTTAAAACTGACATCTCTGTGGCTGCACGCGTGCTCGCTGAATTTTCAGACTACCTCAGTGAAGAACAAAAGGTAGCAGACAATCTTGCAGAGCTAGGTCGTCTTACCCAAGATCCAGATACGAATATTATCAAACTTCCGAACATCAGTGCTTCTGTGGCTCAGTTGATGTCTTGTATTAAAGAGCTTCAATCTAAGGGTTATGCAATTCCTGACTATCCGGAAAATCCTGCGACTGAAGAAGAAAAAGCAATCAAGGCGCGTTATAGTAAATGTCTGGGTTCTGCAGTAAACCCTGTATTACGTGAAGGTAACTCTGACCGTCGTGCACCAGCTGCAGTGAAAAACTATGCGAAAAAACACCCGCATTCAATGAATGAATGGAAACAGTGGTCACAAACTCACGTTTCTCACATGGATGAAGGTGATTTCTACCACGGTGAAAAGTCAATGACTCTGGACCGTGCGCGTAATGTGAAAATGGAATTGATCACCAAGTCAGGTGAAACCATTGTTCTGAAGCCAAAAGTTGCGCTGCAAGACGGTGAAATCATCGACTCCATGTTCATGAGCAAAAAAGCGCTTTGTGACTTCTATGAAAAAGAACTAGATGATTGTAAAGAAGCTGGCATTTTGTTCTCTTTACACGTTAAAGCAACCATGATGAAAGTTTCACACCCGATCGTATTCGGTCACTGTGTGAAAATTTACTACAAAGATGCTTTTGAAAAACACGGTAAATTGTTTGATGAGCTGGGTATCAACGTAAACAACGGTATGGCAGGTCTTTACGAGAAGATCGAAACTCTACCGACATCTTTACGTGAAGAAATCATCGAAGATTTACACGCTTGCCAAGAACACCGTCCAGCACTGGCAATGGTTGATTCTGCTAAAGGCATCACCAACTTCCACTCACCAAACGACGTGATTGTAGATGCTTCTATGCCTGCAATGATCCGTGGTGGCGGTAAAATGTGGGGTGCTGACGGCAAGCCTTATGACTGTAAAGCAGTCATGCCGGAATCGACTTTCGCGCGTATTTACCAGGAAATGATCAACTTCTGTAAGTGGAATGGTAACTTCGATCCACGTACGATGGGTACTGTACCTAACGTTGGTCTGATGGCGCAAAAAGCCGAAGAATACGGTTCACACGACAAGACTTTCGAAATTCCTGAAGCGGGTATTGCGAACATCACTGACCTGGAAACAGGTGAAGTGTTGATGTCTCAAAACGTGGAAGAAGGTGATATCTGGCGTATGTGCCAGGTGAAAGACGCACCGATCCGTGACTGGGTAAAACTGGCTGTAACGCGTGCACGTAACTCTGGCATGCCTGCAATCTTCTGGCTTGACCCGTACCGCCCACATGAAAACGAACTGATCAAGAAAGTTCAGGAATACCTGAAAGATCACGACACTGAAGGCCTGGACATCCAGATTATGTCTCAGGTTCGTGCGATGCGTTATACACTTGAACGTGTTGCTCGCGGTCTGGACACTATTTCTGTAACCGGTAATATTCTGCGTGACTACCTGACTGACTTGTTCCCGATCATGGAGTTGGGTACTTCAGCGAAAATGTTGTCTATCGTGCCGTTAATGGCAGGTGGCGGCATGTACGAAACAGGTGCGGGTGGTTCTGCACCTAAACACGTACAGCAACTGGTAGAAGAAAACCACTTACGTTGGGATTCTTTGGGCGAGTTCTTGGCGCTGGCTGTTTCTCTTGAAGAAATGGGTATTAAAGAGAATAACCCGCGTGCGAAACTGCTTGCAAAAACGCTAGATGCTGCAACTGGTAAATTGCTGGACAATGACAAGTCTCCATCACGTCGTACTGGCGAGCTGGATAACCGTGGCAGCCACTTCTACCTGGCTAAATTCTGGTCTGAAGAACTTGCTGGGCAAGATGAAGATACAGAATTGAAAGCGAAATTTGCTCCGATTGCTCAAGCTTTAGCTGAAAATGAAGAGAAGATTGTCGCTGAGTTGAACGAAGTTCAAGGTAAGCCTGCAGACATCGGTGGTTACTATGCAGTAGATCCGGCGAAAGTAAATGCCGTGATGCGCCCAAGTGAGACATTGAACCAGATCATTGGATCGCTACAAGCTTAAGTACAAGCTGTGCTGATCTTCGGGTCAGTCAAGTGAGATAAGAACCGGTGCCTAGGCGCCGGTTTTTTTGTTTTTTATTTCTAAATTTTAATAAGATGAGTATTCAAGCTGTTAAGGAATAATTGGAAATTTTCTTTTTCAATACAACATGCTGTCAGCAAAAATCTGCCAAAAATTGATTTTAAAAATATTTTTACTTTGGCCATATTGATTTAAAAAACCTGCATTACACTGAACCTACCTGCTCTCATTTCATTGAGGATATTGTCATGAGTCATGCATTTATACAGCCAACTTTCACAGGCCCAGTTGATATTATAGGGGATATTCATGGAGAGATTGAGGCACTGGATCGTTTGCTACACGTGTTGGGCTATGATGAGGAGGGGAATCAAGCAGAACAGCGCAGGCTGATCTTTGTCGGAGATTTATGTGACCGTGGTCCGGATAGCGTGGCGGTACTCAAACGGGTTAAATGCTTGGTAGAAGCGGGTCGGGCACAATGCGTCTTGGGAAACCATGAAATTAATCTACTCACTGATACGTTTAGAGAGGGGAATGGCTGGTTCTTTGGCTCAGCACATCAGGATGATTTTAAAGCTTTTAATTCAGTTCCAGCATCCGAAGTACATCGAAAATGGATTCTGGACTTTCTAAACAGCCTGCCTCTGGTTTTAGACGCGCCGCATTTAAGAGTGGTACATGCCTGTTGGGATCAACGCTCGGTTGATCAGTTGCGATCATCTTCTTTTTACTCACTGCGTCAGGCTTATGAGTATTTCCTGGAGCAAACTGCGCTTGAGCTACAGGCTCTGGGAATAAGTGAACAGATTCAGGCAGAACAGCAGCAATATCAGGGGCAATTGAAGGACCCCACTGCAAGCATTCCTTTATTAAAATCTCTCGCAGAAAAAGAGTGGCGCGACCAGATGCAGAATCCGATCCGAACCTTGAGTTCAGGTGCGGAAATAATTGCTCAGAAACCGGTTTATGCCGGCGGGCGCTGGCGTATGATCGACCGTCTGGCGTGGTGGGAGAACTATGCAAATAGAGTACCAGTCGTAATCGGGCATTACTGGCGTAACTTTAAAAGTGCTGAAGAAAAGTCTGGCCTGTTTAAAGATATTGATGCGGTGATGTGGTTCGGGCAGCACAGTAATGTATTCTGTGTTGACTACTCAGTTGGTAAGCGTTATCACGACCGACAGCAGCAGGCTGAGTTCAGTCAACATCTGGGCGCTTTGAGATTGCCGGAACAACGCCTGATCTTTGAAAATGGCAGGCAGTATCAGACGCACAGATAACATAAAAAAGCAGCCTGAAAGACTGCTTTTTTAGTGAAATCAAAAGATTATTCTACTTCAATGATTTCATAATCATGGGTAATTTCGACACCACCGTCAGACAGCATTTTGCTGGCAGAACAATATTTTTCCGCAGACAATTCTACCGCTTTGGCCACTTGCTTGTCTTTAATTCCTTTGCCACTAACCACAAAGTGTAAGTGAATTTTGGTAAATACGGCAGGAATCGTATCAGCACGTTCAGCTTTCAGTTCGCAGCATACATCGCTAATATCCTGACGTGCTTTCTTTAAAATCGTCACAATATCAAAAGAAGCACATCCACCTAAACCGGTTAAAATGAGTTCCATTGGACGCGGGCCACGATTTTCACCGCCGTATTCTGCTGAGCCATCCATGATGATACTATGTCCACTTTGGGTTTTTGCCTCAAAAGCAACATTCTCTAGCCAATGAACACTTGTTTGCATTGCAACTACCTAAAAAAAGCTATAAATTTGTAAAGTAACTGTACACTAACATAAATTGGGTTGATACGGAATTTCATCCCACTGTGTGATACGTTCACATTAGGTCTTGTGCGATCTATAAATTATCCATATTCGGAACCGTAAGCATGACTTCAAACTTTTCACAATTAAGCACAGACGCACTTTCTCCGGGGCAATTACCGGAATCTGTGAAGGCGTTATTAAAACGTGCATATATTAATCGTTATCCGAAACGTACCACGATCGTGGATGCAGGATCAGAATCTAAATCTTTGTATTTAATTCTGAAGGGGTCTGTATCTATCATTCTTCGAGAAGATGATGATCGTGAAATTGTCGTTGCATATTTAAATGCGGGTGATTTTTTTGGGGAAATGGGTTTATTTGAAGCAAATCCACAGCGTACCGCGGAAGTGTGTACTCGTGATGTCTGTGAAATTGCTGAAATTACCTATGACAACTTTCACGAAATTAGCAAGCAATATCCAGACCTGAGTTATGCCGTATTTGCCCAGCTGGTACGCCGTCTGAAAAATACCACACGTAAAGTGACTGATCTGGCATTTATTGATGTGTCTGGCCGTATTGCACGCTGTCTGATTGATCTGTCATCACAGCCTGAAGCAATGATTTTGCCGAATGGCCGTCAGATCCGTATTACCCGTCAGGAAATTGGCCGTATTGTCGGCTGCTCCCGTGAAATGGTCGGTCGTGTCCTGAAAAACCTGGAAGAGCAGGGCATGATTGAAACTGATGGTAAGGCCATTCTGATTTTTGATGCCTCTTTGGAAGAGCCGGAAATCGTGGACACGGACGAGCTTGAAGACGAATAATTCCAAAGACAAAAAAGCAAATCTCCGGATTTGCTTTTTTTTATTCCTTTTAAATGCTGTTTTTCTTTAAAATATAACAATTAAGTACAGAATTTTTGGAAAAGGTGATTTAGTCCTTCTTATAATTGCTATAGGTTAGACCTTACTCATATTAATAAACATTTACTTATTCTTAGGATGCAACTATGCAATTTAGACCCTTGGCCGATACTGGAATTTTATTGCCTGAAATCTGTTTGGGTACTATGACCTTTGGTGAGCAAAATACTCAGGACGAGGCATTTCAACAATTAGACTATGCGCTGGATCAGGGATTGTATTTCTGGGATACCGCTGAAATGTACCCGGTGCCACCAAAGCCAGAAACTCAAGGGGCAACCGAGCAAATCATTGGCAACTGGATTGCCTCACGTGGTGGCCGCGACAAACTGTTTTTAGCCTCGAAAATTGCTGGGCCTTCACAAGGGGGTAGCCATATTCGTGATGGAAAAACCCGTTTTGTGGCGGATGAAATTGCATCAGCTATTGACCAGTCACTGGCTCGTTTGCAAACCAATTATATTGACCTGTACCAGCTGCACTGGCCGCAACGTCCAACCAATTTCTTTGGCAAGCTCGGCTATGGCAATGCAGAAGCAGTTGATGATCGTGCAATCACGGAGCTGGCAGAAACCCTGAGCGCTTTGCAAGCAGAGATTCAAAAAGGCCGGATCCGTTATATTGGCCTGTCTAATGAAACTCCTTGGGGAACGATGAAATTTTTACATCTGGCAGAAAAGCTCGGCTTAAGTAAATTTGTCAGCGTACAAAATCCTTATAACCTGCTGAACCGTACCTATGAAATTGGCATGTCAGAAATTGCCAAATACGAAGGTGTCGGTTTATTGGCATATTCTCCGCTTGCTTTTGGTTATTTGACCGGTAAATTCCGTAACGGTGCACGTCCAGCTCATGCACGTGTTACTTTATTCTCACGCTTTAGCCGTTATAGTAATCCACAGAGTGAGTGGGCGACCGAGCAATATGCGCAGCTGGCAGAACAGCATGGCCTGACTTTGACTCAGCTGGCACTTGCATTTATCAAGCAGCAGTTCTTTGTGACCAGTACCATTATTGGTGCGACCAATCTGGATCAGCTAAAAGAAAACATTCAGGCTTTTGAAATTGAACTGTCCGAAGAGGTGTTGCAAGGCATTGATGCCATTCATCGTCAGCAGCCAAACCCTGCACCTTAAAACTCCTATTTTTAAATACCCTCATCATGAGGGTATTTTTTATCTGCTTCTAACTGCCATTGCATAGAAATTATTTTAATTCATACTCTTGAAATCAAATGTTGCTATACCGATATTAATACTAAGATCTATCCACTTTAATATTTTAAGTTTTTGAAAAATATACGAAAAAATATTTGAAATTCTATGCTGAGCACCCATATACCAATCAAGTGAAAAAATTGTTGTGAGGAATAACAAGAATGCGTTTTGAGAAATTTACCAATCGCCTGCAGCAAACCCTCTCCGATGCACAGTCTCTGGCAATGAGCAAAGATCATGCTTCTATTGACGGGATTCATATCTTGGCCGCCTTGATGGAAGAAGCATCGAATGCCAGTCTGCTACAACAGGCGGGGGCGAACCTGCCTGAATTGAAAAGCAAAATACAGACAGCCTTGAATGATACAGCCAAGCTTGGCAACCCTTCTGCTGATATTAATATCAGTCAGGAAGCAGCCAGAATGCTGCATCTGGCCGACAGTTTTGCCCAAAAAGCCGGTGATGAGTTTCTCTCAACCGACTGGGTATTATTGGCACTGGCAGAAACAGGTACAACCAAAACTCTATTAAACAGTGCTGGGGTGAAGAAAGACACTTTACAGCAGCTTATTAATCAAATTCGAGGCGATGAAAAAGTCATGAGCAATAATCATGAAGATCAACGGGACTCATTAAATAAATATACGATTGATTTAACTGAACGTGCTTTGGCAGGCAAGCTGGATCCTGTCATTGGCCGTGATGATGAAATTCGTCGTACCATTCAGGTCTTGTCACGCCGTACCAAAAACAACCCGGTACTGATCGGTGAGCCGGGCGTGGGTAAGACTGCGATTGTTGAAGGTCTGGCGCAGCGTATTATTCACGGTGAAGTTCCAGAGGGTCTGAAAGGTAAGCGTGTATTATCTTTAGACTTGGGGTCTTTGCTGGCAGGTGCCAAATATCGAGGTGAATTTGAGGAGCGTCTAAAAGCGGTTCTGAAAGATCTTGCCAAACATGAAGGCGAAATCATCCTGTTTATTGATGAGCTGCACACCCTGGTAGGTGCCGGTAAGGGTGATGGTGCAATGGATGCGGGGAATATGCTGAAACCTGCGCTGGCACGTGGTGAGCTGCGCTGCGTGGGGGCAACCACTCTGGATGAGTACCGTCAGTATATTGAGAAAGACGCTGCCCTGGAGCGCCGTTTCCAGAAAGTGCTGGTCGATGAACCTAGTGTGGAAGATACCATTGCAATTCTGCGTGGTCTGAAAGACCGTTATGCCACACACCACGGGGTACAGATTTTAGACTCGGCGATTATTGCTGCAGCGAAAATGTCACATCGCTATATTACGGATCGTCAGTTACCGGATAAAGCCATTGACCTGATTGATGAAGCGGCATCACGGATTAAAATGGAGCTGGACTCTAAACCTGAAGCGCTGGATAAGCTTGAACGCCGTTTGATTCAGCTGAAAATGCAGCTTGAGGCTGTGAAAAAAGATGAGGATAGTGGCGCGAAAGCCGAGATCCAGCATCTGACCCAACAGATTGAAACGGTCGAGAAAGAATATAGCGAACTTGAAGAGGTCTGGCGTGCAGACAAGGCGCTGGTGGCCGGAAATAAAGACATTCAGGTCAAACTGGATCAGGCGCGTATTGCCCTTGATAAGGCTCAGCGTGAAGGTGATCTGGCAGAAGCAGCACGTTATCAATATGGTGTTATTCCAGAGTTGCAAAAACAGCTGGAGCGTATCGAAGCTGCTGAAGAGAGTGAAGCACCGAAACTGCTGCGTGACAAAGTGACTGATAATGAAATTGCCGAAGTGGTCAGTGCAGCGACCGGTATTCCGGTGGCAAAAATGCTGCAAGGTGAACGCGACAAGTTGCTGCATATGGAAGAATTCCTGCACAACCGTGTGGTCGGACAGGACGAAGCTGTGATTGCTGTGTCTAATGCAGTCCGCCGTTCACGTGCTGGTCTGTCTGATCCGAACCGTCCGAGTGGTTCATTCCTGTTCCTTGGACCAACGGGTGTCGGTAAAACTGAGCTGACCAAAGCGCTGGCCAACTTCCTGTTTGACAGTGACGATGCCATGATCCGGATTGATATGTCCGAATTTATGGAAAAACACTCGGTCAGCCGTTTGGTCGGTGCGCCTCCGGGCTATGTGGGTTATGAAGAAGGTGGAGTATTGACTGAAGCCGTACGCCGTAAACCATATAGCGTGGTGCTGTTCGATGAGGTCGAAAAAGCACATCCGGATGTATTTAACATTCTGCTACAGGTACTGGATGATGGCCGTTTGACTGACTCTCAAGGCCGTGTAGTAGATTTTAAAAATACCGTGATTGTGATGACTTCAAACCTGGGTTCACAGGATGTTCGTGAGCTGGGTGAAGGAGCAACCCGTGATGAAGTTCGTAACGTAGTCATGAATGCAGTATCGGAGCATTTCCGTCCGGAATTTATCAACCGTATTGATGAGTTGGTGGTCTTCCACTCGCTGGAAAAAGACCAGATTCGCGGTATTGCCGATATCCAGTTGAACCGCTTGCGTCAGCGTCTGGCAGAACGCGATATGCGTTTGTCGGTCGATGACAGTGCTTTCGATCAGCTGATCGAGGCTGGCTTCGATCCATTGTATGGTGCGCGTCCATTGAAACGTGCCATTCAGCAACGTATTGAAAATAGTCTGGCACAAAGTATTCTTGCGGGGGAATTTAACCCGGGTGATACCATTGTCGTTCGGGCTGAAGGCAATGAGTTGATCTTTGAGAAAATGAAATTGAGCTAAGTTCATTTCCCTTAACATAAAAAACCCCAGCCTAGGCTGGGGTTTTTTATGTTGTACGAAAATATCGAGTGCTTGATAAATTATACCGCAGGAAGTGCAAGAAGCTGATTTAGAACAATCAGTACAATATGCCTGTCATGATGTGAAACCGTAACATTCATACCCCGGCGGGCACACTAATGTCGTTTTTAACTTCAGCATGCCTCTTATGCAAAAAACAGTTCATTCACTCTGAAATTACATTTGTGGATGAGTAATTTTCCAGGCACGGTGAATTTTCTGGTTACGCTTGAAATCAGGACCAATAGTTTCATGGGTAATTTCTTCCACATCAAACAGACCTTCAATCATCTCATCCATTTCAAAGCCGCGATAGTTATTGGAGAAATACAGGGTTCCATCAGTGGTCAAACGGTTCATGGCACGCTTGATCAATGAAGTATGGTCACGCTGCACATCGAAAGTCCCGTAGAATTTCTTTGAGTTGGAGAAAGTTGGCGGATCGATAAAGATCAGTTCATATTGCTCATGACCTTCTTTTAACCATTCAAAACAGTCAGAAGCAAAGAACTGATGCTGCTGGTCAGCATGATCTACGGTGAGGCCATTCAGTACGAAATTTTCCTTTGACCAGTTCAGGTAAGTATTAGATAAATCCACACTGGTGGTACTGGCTGCACCGCCCAAAGCCGCATGTAAGCTCGCCGTAGAGGTATAGCTGTACAGGTTCAGGAAATGCTTGCCTTTGGCTTCTTTGGCAATACGTAAACGTATTTGGCGGTGATCCAGGAACAGGCCAGTATCCAGATAATCCGTCAGGTTAACCAGAATTTTGGCCTGACCTTCCTGTACGATAAAGCGTTTCGATGCCGTACTTTGCTTGGTGTACTGGTTTTTACCTTCCTGACGGGCACGGGTCTTGATAAAGATTGCATCACGGTTCAGACCGGTGACAGCACGAATCGCCTGTAAAGCCAGATTGAAACGTTTTTTCGCTTTTTCAGGATCAATTTTTTTCGGTGGTGCATATTCCTGAACGTGAAAGCGCTCGCCATACAGGTCTACCGCCACATTAAAATCTGGCAGGTCGGCATCGTATAGGCGCAAACAGTGGACATTTTCTTTAACCGCCCATTTTTTCAGGGTTTGCATGTTTTTGGTCAGACGGTTGGCAAACTCCATAGCACCTTCGATCGGCTCAAACTGTTGTGGCTGCCAGCCTTCTAAAAATGGACGCGCTACTGTGGCTGGTTTGACTGTACCGAAACGGATATAAATGGGTAATTTACCATTCATCAAACGCAGGATTTGCGGCTCATTAAAGGCCAGTACGTCGGCCTGTTCGACTTGTGCTGCAATGACTGCGGCTTTCTGATTCGGGAAGTTTTTCTGTAACAGGTTGGATAAACCCAGATACAAGGCACGGTTCGAGGCCTTATCACCCAGACGCTCACCATAAGGAGGGTTGGTTACGAAGAAAACTTTCTTGCCTTCTGCCTGGAAATCTGGCCAGTCTGACAGGGTGCGCTCTTCAATGAGAATCCGATCCAGTAAGCCTTCAAAGCCCGCAGCAATAATATTCTGGCGAGTGGCTTTAATGGCTTCCCAGTCTGCATCAAAGGCATAAAATTTTGGTAGCGGATTTTCGAGTGCAGTTTGATGGCGCTCGGCAGCTTCGGCCTTAATGGCCATCCACAGCTCATGGTCATGACCACTCCAGCCATTGAAGCCGAAACGGCGGACCAGACCAGGCGCACGGTCGGTGAGGATCATCAAGGATTCAATAATAAAAGTACCTGAACCACACATCGGATCGACGATAAGGTCTGGATTGAGCGCTTTTAAGCCGCCTTTTTGCAGAATCGCAGCCGCCAGGTTTTCCTTGATCGGGGCATCCGTCATGAAACGGCGGTAACCGCGTTTATGTAAAGAGTCGCCAGACAGATCCAGGCAATAAGTATGTTCTTTTTTGCCCGCCAGAATATACATGGTGATTTCTGGGGCTTTGGTATCAATACTTGGGCGCTTGCCGACCGCTTCCATAAAGGAATCAACCACACCATCTTTGGCGCGCAAAGTGGCGAACTGGGTATTGACCTTGATGTCACGCTCTACATGCAGACGGATAGCAAAGGTACTTTGTGGGGCAAAAATCAGTGACCAGTCAAAACTGATGGCGCCCTCATACAGCTCTTCAGCAACATCACGAGCATCATGTGAAAATTCAATTTCATGGGTGTGAATTGGCATCAGGACACGTGAAGCCAGACGTGACCACATGCAAATACGATACGCATTTTCCAGATTGCCTTTAAAAGTAAGACGTCCTGGAAAACGTTCAATATTCTGAACACCTAAGCCTTGTAATTCTTCTTCTAAGAGGGTTTCGAGTCCATCGGCACAGGTAACCCAATAGGTGCTTAAACGTGAAGAGGTATTCATAAAATAGAGAGACCAAAATAAACAATAAAAAACTCTAGCAAGTTTAACGTATTTTCTGTCTTAAAGCTTTTTAAATTCTGAAAAAGCCGGGTGACTGTTGTTAGAAAAAAGCCGCTCTTCACGGCTTAACTGATGCATGGCTATACATGTTGTCCTGCTTTAACCTGATCAAGCGGTCAAGTAAAGCAGGTGCGGGCAGTTGTTATTGTGCTTGTTTCAATCAATCAGGAGAAGAGATAACTTGAATAATGTAAAAATAAAATCTTTTCAATTTCTGGTTTATAGCTGTTTAAGATGGGTGTCGGGTGAGGGGAATCATGGAGCTGGCCTGAAATCGCCGCTAGGTACAGGATTAATCGGCTTGCACAGCATAGACAGCAGAGCCGGAATGACCGCATCTGCTTGAGTGGTTACAAGCTATTCAGGATGGATCGCCAGTATCGAGTTAACAATTGAAACAATCGGCCCAGAAGAACTGAAAACTGAAAAATCAAATCAGGATAATATCTCTCGTGTTCAGCTTTTTTCTCATGATATGAGGGCATGGTACTGAAAAGAAATGAGGGCGGATGCCCGAGGCTAAAATATTTATTTTTTGTATACAAAGACATTCATATAAAAAGCTGATTGAGATGAGCTTATTGAAAAAATATAGAGGAATTTCAATTTCTATTCTTATTATCAAGATGGTTTTTGTACAACTAAACCGGCATCTAACTATAAAGATTCGCCAGTTTCTGTATAATACGTTGACTTAACGTATAAGGAATCTCTCATGCACTTGGCGGCATTGCATACACCGAGCCAGATTCAACTCAATAAAGCAGGAAATCTCAAACATTTCCTGACCATCGAAGGTCTTTCCAAAGAAACTCTTACAAAAATATTGGACACTGCGTTGTCCTTTTTTAATGACCAAAATCAGCTAATCACCAACAATTTGCTTGAAGGCAAGACGGTGATGAACCTTTTCTTTGAGAATTCTACGCGTACGCGTACGACCTTTGAGGCGGCAGCCAAGCGTCTGTCGGCTAACGTGCTCAATATCGACATTGCGCGTTCCAGTACATCTAAGGGTGAAACCTTGCGTGATACTTTGTGGAACCTTGAAGCGATGGCAACGGA
This sequence comes from Acinetobacter sp. 10FS3-1, assembly GCF_013343215.1. Classification (NCBI taxonomy): domain Bacteria; kingdom Pseudomonadati; phylum Pseudomonadota; class Gammaproteobacteria; order Moraxellales; family Moraxellaceae; genus Acinetobacter; species Acinetobacter sp. 10FS3-1. Next base: position 1,744,142 of record NZ_CP039143.1, on the reverse strand, counting down.
TATTTTCGTGGTGCGTCATTCTTCTTCAGGTGCAGCACATTTTATTGCCAAAGATGTGTGTCCAAATGTCGCGATTATCAATGCCGGAGATGGTCGTCATGCCCATCCGACGCAGGCCATGCTGGATATGCTGACTATTCGCCGCGAGACCAACAAAAAATTTGAAGATATGTCGATTGCGATTATTGGCGATATTAAACACTCACGGGTAGCCCGTTCAGATGTGGCTGCATTACAAACGCTGGGTTGTAAAGATATTCGCGTAATTGCACCGAATACCTTGCTGCCTTATGGTTTCGAAGATTATGGTGAAGGTGTTTGCCTGTTCAATAAGATGGAAGCCGGCATCAAAGACTGTGACGTGATTATTACCTTGCGCATTCAGAATGAGCGGATTGATTCACCGGCTCTGTCTTCTCAGGCTGAATTCTACAAAATGTACGGTCTGAACAAAGAGCGTTTAGCCCTGGCCAAGCCGGACTGTATCGTCATGCATCCAGGGCCGATGAACCGTGGTGTGGAAATTGACTCCAGTATTGCAGACGGTCCGCAATCCGTGATTTTAAATCAGGTCACCAACGGGATTGCCGTGCGTATGGCGGTATTAGCGCTGGCGATGCAAGGCCAGTTGCAGGAGCAGGGTTTGATTGAAGCGCTTGCGGTATAAGGAATAAGTCATGACTATAGTAAAAATTGAAAATGTCCGTGTTCTTGATCCGATTCAAAACACTGATACCGTAGAAACCGTCTATCTGCAAAATGGCAAGCGCATTGCAGCAAGCGAAAATGTTTCAGAGACCCTGAATGGACAAGGCAAATGGCTGATGCCAACCATGGTGGACTTGTGTGCACGTTTACGTGAGCCAGGCCAGCAGCAACATGGAACGCTGAAATCTGAAGGCAAGGCCGCTCGTGCAAACGGGATTTTACACGTATTCACCCCACCAGATTCAAAACCCATCGTACAAGACAATGGCGCACTGATTCATGGTCTGGTTGAAAAGGCCATGCTGGATGGCGGCATCTATCTGCAAGTGATTGGGGCACAAACCCAAGGACTGCAAGGTAATCAGCCAGCCAATATGGCAGGTTTGAAAAAGGGTGGCTGTACAGCCGTTTCCAATGCAAATGCAGCCTTTGCCAATGATGATGTTGTTCTGCGCACTCTGGAATATGCCGCAGGTTTAGACCTGACAGTGGTGTTCTATGCAGAAGAGCCGCAAATTGCCAAAGATGGCTGTGTGCATGAAGGCTTTATTGCTTCACGCCAGGGCTTGCCTATGATTCCGGTGCTGGCAGAAACAGTCGCCATTGCCAAGTATCTGCTGATGATTGAAGCTACAAAGGTACATGCTCACTTTGGTTTACTGTCTTGCGGTGCATCGGTAGAATTGATTCGTGCTGCCAAAGAAAAAGGCTTGCCGGTGACCTGTGATGTGGCGATGCATCAGTTACATCTGACAGATCAGCTGATTGATGGCTTTAACTCGATTGCTCATGTGCGTCCACCGCTTCGTTCTGAGCAGGATAAGGAACTATTGCGTCAGGGCGTAAAATCAGGAGTGATTGATGCGATTTGTACCCATCATGAACCGCTGAGCAGCTCTGCAAAGATGGCGCCATTTGCAGAAACACAGCCAGGTTTTACTGCCTTTGATACCTATATTCCGTTTGGGATTCAATTGGTGAATGAAGGCCTGTTTACACCGCTAGAATGGGTTGAAAAAGTCACTATTGCACCCGCCAAAGTTGCCCATATGCTTGAGCGCTGGAAAAAGGAAGCCGGCTGGGTGCTGGTAGATCCTGAACATGAATGGACGCTCAGCAAAGACACCATCGTATCTCAAGGTAAAAATACGCCCCTGATCCAGCAACAGGTAAAAGGAAAAGTGGTGCAGAGTTTTATTGCTGTATAAATATTGCCGAGTTAGAGCTTGGATGGAGATTTAAAAAGTCAGCTTCGGCTGGCTTTTTAAATGACTGGATAAAAATTACTGATAAAAATAGCTCACGATAAATCGTGAAGCTTTATGATATTAATACAATTATTTACATTTATAAGGGGATCGCTGGATACACTGGTTGAGAATATTACACATTAAAAAAGACATAAAAATATAAAAGGATCGACAGGATGAATATAGATCTCATTGAAAAGCTCAAAAGTGAAGTCAGTGCGATTATTTTGCAGGGTGAAATCGAACATTTATATGCAAAAGATCAGGCATTGGTTCAGTTCTATCCGATACTTTTAAGTATTTTACGGGCCCGCCCCGCCTGGATTGATAGTTTAAGCCAGCAGTTAAATCCAAAAGTTGATGAATTATTCAATACCAACCCGGCCCTAAAACAACAGTTTTTTGACCAGCTGGCTGTGGATGCTCCGCAAGCTGAAATAGAAAAAACCTTGAATAAATCAATTGTTCCGACCATTAGCTTTTTACAGACTGAAGCCGGAGCACCCAGAGCTGAAGCGGTCAGTTATTTACTGGAAATGTATGCAGATTCAATTGAAAGGGCTTTACCGGCATGGGCCAAACCATTTCTGGCTTCCTTAGGGGTTTCTACGCTAGCAACACAGAGCCTGAATCAGGCACCTATACTGGAAGCGGAACAAGTGGCAGAGGTTCGAGAGGAAAAGAAAAAAGCCGCCTTGCTATGGCCTTTTATTATTTTCGTGATTATTGCCGCTATTATTTTATTTTTCTTTCGCGGCTGCATGCGTGAAGATGATCCTGAAGTAGGTCTGGATGGCCAGATTCCTGCCAGTGAGACTGCTGTTGCCCAGCCTGCGGCATTACAGCTGAGTACAGGCAGCAATGGTGAGCTGGTTAGCTGTCAGTTGCAACTCAACAATCCGCAATATATGCAAATTCTGCAAGACGAGATCAAGCAGATCTTTAATTATAATATTGGCTGTGGTGCACTTAGCAGTGACGTCTATCATTCGGAATTTATTGATCAGGATACCATTCCGACTGTGTTGAGAACAATCCAGGGAATGCCAAATGTGTCACTCGACTGGATTGGCAAGCAGGTTTCGGTTCGTGCAGCAACTAATGCAGAAGCCGAGCGTCTGGCAGCACAAATCCGTAGTTTGGCCAAAAATGTCACTGTGGTTACCCAACAGCCACTCAATAGAAGCGATGTGATTAATACTGCTAACAATGAAGCAGAACAAGCCTTAGCCAGTATCAAGACCGATAATGTTAAAGCACTGGATGTGGCGACTGCACTGAATTTACAGATCATCAATTTTGATACCGCATCGACTGAAGTTCCAGAGGTCAATAAACTGGTGCTGGATCAAGCTGCTGCATTATTACAACGAGCGCCTCATGTGCAGCTGATCGTGAAGGGCCATACCGATGCTGGAGGAAATACCGCAGCAAATGAAACGCTTTCTTTACGACGCGCTCAAGCGATTGTGACTTATCTGGTTCAGAAGGGAGTAGATCCTGCTCAACTGCGCGCAATGGGGATGGGGCAGGCACAACCTGTTGAAACGAATGCAACGCGTGCCGGGCAATTTCAGAACCGTCGCGTGGCTTTTGAGGTTGTGAATACCGAAACGGGAGTTGTACGTGGAGTAGATGCTGAAGGCGTGGTTGAGAAGACAGCCAATTAAGAGCGCGGCCTAAACGAAAAAGGACGAATTTTCGTCCTTTTTTAGCCCTTAGAGTTGCATTTGAAATGCCATCCTATGTTGTTGCCATACTACCTGACTCGGACTTTTAAAGCCGAGTCTTTTTCTTGGGTGATGATTCAAACCTTGAGTGATTTCTGAGAGATATTCATCTATCTAGGTATTTAATCACTGTCTTTTTAATTTATTGCCTGATTAAGATTGGCTTAAGCAGACTGATGCTGGTCTGGCAGATGTCCTCTGTCTTAGGTGAGCTACATTTTTAGCCATACATAACCGGTCTTGCGATCAACACTCGAGATCAATAATGGTTGATGGTCCTTACCAAGCACTGTATCTATTTTTAGATCATCAAAGCGACTTCGCTGTTTAATTTCAATACGTCTGTTATGCAGGCTTTACCCTTATTTTCATCTTGTTGGACGAAGCTCAAGACCAGAGATAATATATGCCCACATTTCAGCATGGATTTTTTAGGATTTGAAACATAACATCTTTGCGCTAATTTATGGGCCTGCTTGGCAGAACAATCATTTCTTGCTCGATTGCCTGTAATTTCCCTAGCAATCGTTGCAATCTTTAAGAGCGATATGCTGTTTAAAAAAACCTTCACCTAACACGGTATATATGTGGTGTCTTTCTTCTTGAGCAAGAGGAGTATAGGTCATGATGCAATTTTGACTTTGGTTGGTCGGAAGCAGAATGTTCGCTCATCTTACTTCCTTCCAACACTTGAATCTCTATTGCAGTTCTGAGAATCCAAGGTGTGAATTAAGAAAATACCGGCGGACTATAAGTTAAAGTTCGGCCCAAGAACCAGAGCAGGAACAGTACCAAAGGTAGGTGGAAAATTAGCTGGGTAACCGTAAATCCAATCACGTCTTTGGCTTTTAACTTTAAGATGCCCAGCATCGGCAGCATAAAGAAAGGGTTAATCAGATTGGGCAGGGCTTCTGCCGCATTATAAATCTGTACTGACCAGCCCAGATGCACTTTCAGGTCATGTGCGGCCTGCATCACATATGGTGCTTCAATAATCCATTTGCCGCCGCCAGATGGAATAAAGAAGCCCAGAATCGCTGAATAGAGTCCCATCACGATGGCAAAGGTTTCCTGCGAGGCAATTGAAACGAAAAATTCAGCAATATAATGTGACAGCGACAGATCGGCCGGGTTCAGCGCATTGGTCATCATAAAGGCAATACTGCCATACAGTGGAAACTGGATCAGTACCCCTGAAATAGCCGGAACAGCCTTGGAAACTGCATTTAAAAAATTTCGTGGCGTACCGTGCAAGGCCACGCCCAAAATCAGGAAAATAAAGTTATAGGTATTTAAGCTGGAAATGGCCAGAATCGGATTGCTTTTGGAAAATTCGTTAAACATCCAGACTGCACCCAGAATCACAATCAGAATACTCAAAATCGGTGAATTTTCCAGCCAGTCCCCCGGTCTTTTTTCAGCAGATACTTGCGGTTTTTCTTCTTCAATCTGAATCGGGAAGTGCTCTATAGTTTTAATGTCAGACCCTTTAGGTGCTGACCAGTAAGCAATCGCAATTGAAGCCACAATCAGTACCGCCGTCATGATCATGGATTGCGGCAAGAAAATAGTCTCGGTAAACGGAATGACCCCAGTCAGGTTATAAATTGGCTCAGGCAGACTGGATTTATTGGCCTGTAACTGGGCTGCTGAGGAACTGATGCCCAGTGCCCAGGTGGCTCCCATCCCGATAATCGCGGCTGCGGCTGCAGCGCGGTAATCCATATTAAGTTCTTTGCGCTGTGCCAGTGCAATGACAAGTAGTGCAGTCAGTACGGTGCTCATGGCCCAGTTAATCAGGGAGATGAGCAGGCTGACGGTGGCGACCAAGACAATCGCGCCACGTCCGGAATGCGGCAGGCGTGCCATTTTCTGAATTAGTATTTGTACCGGCTTGGACACTGAAACTACATAACCGACCACGATCAGCATGCACATTTGCAAGGTAAAGGGAATCAGGCTCCAGAAGCCGTCGCCAAAGGAAATCGCCACATCCTGTGCCGGTGCACCAATTCCGATTGCGGCAATCGCTACAATGATCACGCCAAGCAGGGCAAAAATATAAGAATCAGGAAACCATTTTTCTGACCAGTCGCTGACGCGCAAGGCGAAGCGCTGCAAGATATTTTGTTGTGTCGACATGATTAAAATCCATTTATTCTGCGATTATTATTTTGAAATGCAGCAGTTGAATATAAAAAAAGCCCTTAAGAAAATGTATTCTTAAGGGCTGGATAGATCAGGCAACGTTACGCAGTAGCGGTACGCCAGTAACTTGCTGGATTTCCTCAAAACTTACCTCCGGTGCCAGTTCAACCAGACGAATTCCATCAGGAGTAACATCCAGTACCCCCAGATCGGTAATGATCCTGTGGACGACTGCTTGGCCAGTCAGTGGCAGGCTGCATTCTGAGACGATCTTTGGTGTGCCATCTTTGGCACAGTGTTCCATCAGGACCACGACTTTTTGTACACCCGCGACCAGATCCATGGCGCCACCCATACCTTTCACTTTTTTACCGGGAATCATCCAGTTCGCTAGATCGCCTTGGGCTGAAACTTCCATGGCTCCCAGAATGGCGATATTGACATGACCGCCACGGATCATGGCAAAGGAGTCAGCGCTGGAGAAAAATGAAGCCCCTTTACGTGCAGTCACGGTTTGTTTACCGGCATTGATCAGGTCGGCATCGACAGTCTCTGCCGTTGGAAATTCACCAATCCCCAGCAGGCCATTTTCCGACTGCAGCCAGACATTGATATTTTCCGGAATATAGTTGGCAACTAACGTGGGCAGGCCAATCCCGAGATTGACATAGAAACCATCTTCAAGCTCTTGAGCGGCGCGCTGCGCCATTTGATTACGTGTCCAAGCCATGATCAAGCCTCCGCCTTTAAAGTCATCTGTTCAATACGTTTTTCCGGTTGAGCGTTCAGGACTATCCGGTTCACATAAATTCCCGGTAGATGAATTTCGTCCGGATCCAGTACGCCAATTTCGACAATTTCTTCCACTTCAGCAATAGTCACTTTGCCAGCCATGGCACAGACCGGATTAAAGTTCTGGGCGGTTTTACGGAAAATTAAATTACCCGCTTTATCGGCTTTATAGGCTTTGACGAGCGCAACATCGGCAGTTAGAGATTCTTCCAGAATATACGACTTGCCATGAAACTCACGGACATCCTTACCTTCAGCGATCACTGTGCCGACACCCGTCGCGGTATAAAAAGCCGGAATGCCTGCGCCACCTGCGCGTAATTTTTCGGCCAAGGTGCCTTGCGGAGTTAATTCCACTTCCAGTTCGCCGCTTAAGTATTGACGTTCAAATTCCTTATTTTCACCGACATAAGAGGAGATCATTTTTTTAATCTGTTTGGTTTCCAGCAGAAGTCCCAGACCAAAGCCATCCACGCCAGCATTATTGGAAATACAGGTCAGGTTTTTTGCCCCAGTTTCTTTTAAGGCTGCGATCAGTGCTTCCGGAATACCGCACAAACCAAAACCACCTACGGCCAGGGTCTGTCCATCCTGAACCACGCCGTCTAAAGCGGCTTCTGCACTGTCATATACTTTATTTGCCATTTGTTACCTCGATTTATTTTTTTCTTGCAGCTCATTTGAGAAGATCTGCGGATTTATATCCTTGAGGACTTTTTAGGTCCAAATTAGGCTGCTTTAAGCACAGGTTGTTTGCCAATAGGCATTGGCATAATTGGAGGGATTGTTACGCTGCAAGACTGCACTGATATTGCGGCTGGCCTGCATCAGGGCATCCAGCTGAATACCGGTTTCAAAGCCCATTTTGGAGAGCAGATAGTACAGGTCTTCGGTCGAGACATTCCCTGAGGCCCCTTTGGCATACGGACATCCTCCGAGGCCAGCAATGGAGGAATCAAATACCCGAATACCTTGCAATAATGACTGGTAAATATTGGCAATCGCCATGCCATAAGTATTATGAAAATGTCCTGCCAAAACTTTAGCATCAAGTTCAGCCAGACAAGTCTCCCAGACTTTTTTCACCCGATCAGGCGTGGCCGTCCCAATGGTTTCACCCAAAGACACTTCATAGCAGCCCATATCGAGTAAGCGCTGAGTGACTTTGACCACCTGCTTCGGATCAATCGCACCTTCATAAGGGCAGTCCACCATGCAGGACACATAGCCACGTACCTTAATATCATTGGCTTTGGCAGCACTCATTACGTCGCTGAATTTTTCAAAGCTTTCATCAATCGAGCAGTTGATGTTCTTGCGGGTAAAGCTTTCAGAAGCTGCGGTAAATACCGCAACCTCTTTACAACCTACAGCCAATGCAGATTCAAAACCTTTCATGTTTGGGGTCAGCAGACTGAACTGAATATTCGGATCTTTAGGCAGGCTGGCAAACAGCACATCGCTGTCTGCCATTTGTGGTACCCATTTCGCTGAAACACAGGAACCCACTTCAATGGCCTGTAAACCGGTTTTCATCAGGTCCAGAATCAGGTTTTTCCGGTCATCTAATGTGAGCGGCGTTTTTTCATTTTGCAGGCCATCACGTGGCCCGACTTCGACAATCTTGACAAAATCTGTCATGCGACTTCCTCCGCCAGTGGCTGGAATTCCACCAGTTCATCACCCGCCTTGACCTGATCTCCTTTTTGGAAGTATGAACTTGCGACAATGCCATCATGGGGTGCACGAATCGAATATTCGATTTTCATGGCTTCCAGCGTCATCAGCACATCGTCTTTTTTTACCTTATCATTGGCAGAAACCAGAACTTGGGTAATGACGCCCGGCATTGGTGCAGTCAGGTTGTTTTCGGTGCCTTGCTCATCTTGACCATTAAAATCAGGGTTTAAATAACTGAATTTATGACTTTGCCAATTCTGGAACAGGGTAATGCCATGTTCAGTCCGGCTAAAAGCCAGTTTTTGCTGTCTCACACCAAGATTCAGCTGAAGTAAATGCCTATCCAGCAGTTTTCCTCTAAGCTCTACACATTGATCCGCATAAGTGGCCAAAAAGCCTTCATCCTGGGTAGTAAAGCGAACCTCGCACAATTGATCATTGCATTGTAATTTGATGCGATGAGTATTTTGCTGATTGAGGCGCCAGAATGAGCTGTGCTGCCAGACCGGATTGTTTGAAAGCGGATTTTGCGCCTGACGTGACAGGAGTTCAATCAGTGCAGCACTGATCACAAGCTCGGCATCAATCTCTGTAGAAGGTGGAAGCAGGAATGCTTCTTCACGCTGAATCAGACCAGTATCTAAATGTGCATTTTTGAATGAGTCGCACAGCACCAGACGATCTAAAAAGGCGATATTGTTACCCAGACCATCGACATGGAATTGGCCCAGTGCATGATGCATCTGGGTTAGGGCTGCTTCACGGTTTTTGCCCCAGACAATCAGTTTGGCAATCATCGGATCATAATAAGTGCTGATTTCATCGCCTTCGACAATACCGCTATCGACACGTACACAGTCACTTTGCTCCGGATAATGTAAATAGCTGATCTGGCCGATTGCCGGGATAAAGCCTTTTTCCGGTTCTTCAGCATAGACACGCGCTTCAAGCGCATGACCATGAATCTGCAATTCATCTTGCTGCTTTGGTAAAGTCTCACCGAAAGCCACACGTAATTGCCATTCCACCAGATCCTGACCAGTAATCATTTCTGTGACCGGATGCTCGACCTGTAGACGGGTATTCATTTCCATGAAGTAAGCTGTACCGTCTTGCTCCACAATAAACTCGACTGTACCGGCACCAACATAGTTGACTGCGCGCGCAGCGTCAATGGCAGCTTGACGCATCGCTTCAAGCTTATCTTCCGGCATTTTCGGTGCAGGCGCTTCTTCCAGCACTTTCTGGTGACGGCGTTGTACCGAGCAATCACGCTCAAACAGATGTACATAATTGCCGTGGGTATCACCAAATACCTGCACTTCAATATGACGTGGCTGTACCACATAACGCTCAATCAGCACATCGTCATTGCCAAAGCTGGAGCGTGCTTCACTTTTACAGGAAGCCAGCGAACTTAGAAAGTCTTCACTGCGCTCGACCAGACGCATGCCTTTACCGCCACCGCCGGCACTGGCTTTAATCAGCACCGGATAGCCAATACTGTCTGCCTGCTGCTTCAGAAAATCGGCATCTTGATTGGTACCATGATAACCGGGTGTCAAAGGCACACCGGCTTTTTCCATCAATGCTTTAGAGGTGGCTTTGAGGCCCATCGCCAAAATAGCCTCAACTGGCGGACCAATAAAAACAATATTGTTGTCCTGACAGGCCAGGGCAAACTGGTCATTTTCAGACAGGAAACCATAGCCCGGGTGAATGGCTTGGGCACCCGTGGTTTTTGCAGCCTCGATAATACGCTCAATCTGCAAATAACTTTGTGCTGCCGGTGATTCACCAATATGGATCGCTTCATCTGCCAGTTTCACATGCTGTGCCTGCGCATCGGCATCGGAGTAGACGGCAACGGTGGCAATCCCTAATTTTTTTGCTGTACGAATGATACGGCAGGCAATTTCGCCACGGTTGGCAATTAAAATCTTTTCAAACATTGTAGGATCCTTCTTGTTGTTATGCCGTGGTCTTGATCCAGGCCGGGCTTTGTTTGTTCAAAAATGCATTCAGGCCATTTTTCGCCTCATCTCCTTGGCGAACATGGGCAATATGCTGTGCTGTTTTCAGCAGTAAATCTTCACTCAAAACTTGCTGGTCAACCAGTTGGATCAGCTGTTTAGAGGCATGTTGTGCTGCTGGCCCACCGAGCAATAATGCTTCCGCAATTTCATCAATTTTGCTGTCGAGCTGCTCTGGGGTAGTCACTTCATGTGCCAGTCCAATATTTTTGGCCTGTTCCGCTGAAATACGCTCGGCAGTCAGGAAATAGCGTGACGCCTGACGGGCACCAATCGCCCGAATGACATAAGGACTAATGGTGGATGGGGCCAGACCTAAACGTACTTCTGAGGTGGCAAATTTGGCATCGGTGCTAGCCACACAAATATCACAGGCCGAGGCTAGACCCATACCGCCACCAAAGGCAATCCCATGTACCCGGGCAATGGTCGGCTGTTTTAAGGTCGCCAGACTTTGCAGCATTTTCGCCAGTTTTAAGGCATCGGCTTCATTGTCGGCTTGTGAGGCCTGACCGGCCTGTTTCATCCAGTTCAGATCAGCGCCAGCCGAGAAACTTTTGCCTCGTCCGGCCAGAATCACCACGCGCACATCATCACGTGCATTTAAAGACTGAAAGCAGGCATATAATTCTTCAATGACCTGAGTATTAAAGGCATTGTGCAGTTCAGCACGGTTGATCCAAACCGTTGCCACCTGATTCTGCTGTTCGAGCTGTAAAAACTGATAATCCATTGTCGTCACCTCTTACATACGGAACACGCCGAACTTGGTTGGCTGGATTGGCGCATTCATCGCTGCAGCCAGACTTAAGGCCAGCACCTCACGCGATTGTGCCGGATCAATCACACCGTCATCCCATAAACGGGCTGAAGCATAATAAGGATGACCCTGACGTTCGTATTGATCACGAATAGGCTGTTTAAACTGATCTTCTTCTTCAGCTGACCAGCTGCCGCCTTTTTGCTCAATCTGATCACGTTTGAGGGTCGAAAGTACACTTGAAGCCTGCTCACCGCCCATGACCGAGATTCGAGAATTAGGCCAGGTCCACATAAAGCGCGGCGAATAAGCACGGCCACACATGCCATAGTTGCCGGCACCAAAAGAACCGCCAATCACCAAGGTCAGTTTTGGCACATTGGCATTGGCCACCGCCATCACCAGTTTGGCACCGTTCTTGGCAATGCCTTCATTTTCATACTGGCGACCCACCATAAAACCGGTAATGTTCTGAATGAAAATCAGCGGAATATTGCGCTGGGTACACAGTTCAATAAAATGTGCGCCTTTTTGCGCAGACTCGGAAAACAGAATGCCGTTATTGGCAATAATCCCGACTGGTATCCCATAGAGCTTGGCAAAACCGGTCACCAGAGTCGTGCCGAAACGCGCCTTGAATTCGTCAAAGCGTGAGCCGTCAACAATACGTGCAATCACTTCACGCACATCAAAAGGCTTGCGGGCATCACAAGGGATAATGCCGTACAGTTCTGAACTGTCAAAGCGCGGCGCTTCAATTTCCTCTGCGGTCTTGTTGGGCTTTTTGTTCAGATTTGCCACAATGTTGCGGGCAATTGCAAGGGCATGCTCATCACTTTCTGCCAGATGATCGGCAACACCAGACAAACGGGTATGTACATCACCGCCACCGAGGTCTTCACTTGACACCACTTCACCGGTTGCAGCTTTGACCAGTGGCGGGCCACCCAGGAAAATGGTGCCCTGATTACGGACAATAATGGTTTCATCCGACATGGCAGGCACATAAGCACCACCGGCAGTACAGCTACCCATCACCACTGCAATCTGGGCAATTCCCTGACTGGACATACGCGCCTGATTGTAGAAAATACGGCCGAAGTGATCACGATCCGGAAAAACTTCATCCTGTAAAGGCAAGTACGCACCACCAGAATCGACCAGATAAATACATGGCAAATGGTTCTGTTCGGCAATTTCCTGTGCGCGTAAATGCTTTTTCACTGTCAGCGGATAATAAGTACCGCCTTTCACCGTAGCATCATTGGCCACGATCATGCAGGTCACACCATTGACCTGACCCACACCAGCGACCACACCTGCCGCAGGCACGTCATCCTGATAGACTTGATAGGCAGCCAGCTGACCGATTTCCAGAAAAGCGCTACCCGGGTCAATCAGCTGGTTAATCCGGTCACGTGGTAACAGTTTGCCACGGTCAAGGTGTTTCTGGCGGGCAGTTTCTCCACCACCCAAGGCAATTTTTTCAACTTTCTGCTTCAGGTCATCCACCAGTTGCAGCATGGCAGTCTGGTTGGCTTTAAACTCTTCACTACGAATATTGATTTTGCTCTGTAACTGATTCATGACGAACATCCTTGTTTTATTCTCAGTATTAAGGTTTAGGCTGTTTCGTTAAAAAGCTCACGGCCAATGAGCATGCGGCGGATTTCTGAAGTGCCGGCACCAATTTCATACAGTTTGGCATCGCGCCATAGACGGCCTGCTGCAAACTCGTTGATATAACCGTTTCCACCTAAAGTCTGAATGGTTTCACCGGCCATCCATGTGGCTTTTTCGGCCGCATATAAAATTGCGCTGGCAGCATCTTTACGCAGGCTGCGACTATGCTCGGCCTTGTCACATTCAGCGCCGACGGCATAAACCAGTGCCTTACATGCCAGCCAGGTCGAGTACATATCAGCCATTTTGCCTTGCATCAACTGGAATTCACCCAGCGCCTGACCAAACTGTTTACGGTCATGAATATATGGAATCACGGTATCCATGCAGGCATCCATAATGCCCAGCGGACCTGCACTGAGAACCGCACGTTCATAGTCCAGACCACTCATCAGCACTTTGGTGCCATTGCCGACACCACCGAGGACGTTTTCTTTAGGGACTTCGACATTGTCAAAGAACAGCGGGTAAGTGTTGGAACCGCGCATACCCAGTTTGTCCAAATGGCTGCCGTGGCTGAAACCTGGCATATTTTTTTCAACCAGAAAAGCAGTCATGCCTTTGGCGCCCGCCTGTAAATCGGTTTTGGCATACACCACTAATACATCAGCATCACCGCCATTGGTGATCCACATTTTGGAACCGTTCAACAGATAGTGATCGCCTTTGTCTTCGGCCTTGAGTTTCATACTGACCACATCCGAGCCGGCATTCGGTTCAGACATCGCCAAGGCACCGACATATTCGCCAGAAATCAGTTTCGGCAGATAACGCTGCTTTTGTTCTTCATTACCATTACGCTTAATTTGGTTCACACATAGGTTAGAATGTGCGCCATAGGACAAACCAATGGATGCTGAAGCCCGGGAAATTTCCTGCATGACAATAATATGTGCCAGATAACCTAAATTGGTGCCGCCATATTCTTCACCAACTGTCAGACCCAGCAGGCCCATATCACCAAATTTTTTCCAGAGCTGAGCCGGGAACTCGTTATCGCGGTCAACCTGTTGGGCAATAGGGGCAATTTCCTTGGCGCAAAAGGCAGCCACTGAATCACGAAGCGCTATCAGAGTTTCATCTAAACCGAAATCCAAGCTTTGTAAATTCATTCTTCATCCATCCTGAGGTTATATTTGTTGTGTCCAAAAAAGCATTTTTGTTGTGCTTGCTTTTTAACATACAACGAAAAAACAAAAAAGTGAACCTATATTCACAAAATGATTTACAATTCATTTTATCTTGTTGAGAATAATATTATGAGTTATAAAAGATCATCACTGATGCAGGAGCGAATGGAACAAAATCGCTTGTCGATTTTACAGTCTGCTCGTGAACTGATTGCTCAGGGGGGCTTTAAAGAGGCGTCGATTCAGGCCATTGCAGAGCGTGCAGGCGTTTCTACAGGGCTGGTATATCGGTACTTTGATAGCAAAAGCCAGATTTTGATTGAGGTTTTGTCGGCAGCGATTCAGCATGAGGTGGGAATTTTGAACCACATTGTTCGATCAGATTTATCGCCAGAACTGAAATTGCAAAAATCTGTTACAACTTTTGTGAAACGCGCCATGAATAGCCCTCAACTGGCGTATTCACTTATGTTCGAACCGGTCGATCCGGAGATGGAGCATGAGCGTTTTCGTAGTAAACAGTTGATCAAGCAGAGTATTAAGGAGATTCTGGCCGAAGGAAAGGTAAACGGAAAATTTGAGTTTGAAGACTTGAACACGGCGGCGCTAGGCGTGGTAGGTGCCATGACCTTTGTCGTAATCGAGCCTTTAAATCCATCTCGCAATATGATGTTTGATCAGAAGTATAAGGATCACTTTGTCAAACAGATTGCCGATTTTTGTGTAAACGCAGTACGTCGACAGGAGGGAAGTTCAGTAGCATAAATACACAAAAAAACAGGCACACAGACAAGGTCGTCGTGGTCATAAAACAATTAGTAAAGTTGAAATCAGAATTACAAAGAATCAAGGAGATCGATTCAATGACACAAGTACGGTTAAGCTATGCCTATGGAACCAGCAGCCAGCCCTTATTGGGGATGACAATTGGTGAAAAATTTGACCAGGCTTGCGAGCAGTATGCGGATCGGGATGCAGTGGTAAGTCTGCACCAGAATGTACGCCTGAGTTATCGGCAGCTACAGGAACAGGTCAATGCTTTTGCCTGTCAGTTGCTGAAACTGGGCCTGCAAAAAGGTGACCGTCTGGCGATCTGGTCGCCGAACTGTGTGGAATGGACCATTACCCAGTTTGCTGCTTTCAAGGCTGGCATTATTCTGGTCAACCTGAATCCGGCCTATAAAAGCAATGAACTGGAATATGTGCTGAATAAGGTGTCCTGTAAGGGCTTGGTCATTGCTTCACAGTTTAAAACTACGGACTACCAGGAAATTCTGACCAAAATTGCACCAGAGTTAAAAGAGACCGAAGACAAGTTGCTTAATGCAGAGCGCCTGCCGCATTTAAAGCATGTAATCAAAATTGATGACCAGCAGCATACAGGGATTCACCGTTTTCAGGATTTACTGCCTCCCCCGAGTGCCCAAGAACTGGAACAACTGCAACAGATCTCCAGTGAATTGCAGTTCGATGAAACCATTAATATCCAGTTTACCTCGGGCACGACTGGTAATCCGAAAGGCACCATGCTGACCCATAACAATATCCTGAATAATGGCTATTTTGTGGGTGAGGCAATTCACCTTGCACCGGAAGACCGGGTCTGTATTTCAGTGCCGCTATTCCACTGCTTTGGTATGGTGATGGGGAATCTGGCTTGTATTACTCACGGTTCAGCCATGATTTATCCGTCTGCAGTCTTTAATCCGCTGGAAACCTTAAAAGCCATCCAGCAAGAAAAATGTACGGCAGCTTATGGCGTCCCGACCATGTTTATTGCCATATTGGAACATGAACGTTTTGATGAGTTTGACCTGTCCAGCTTGCGTACCGGCATTATGGCAGGCAGTCCATGTCCACAGGAGATTATGCAGCGTGTGATTGAACGCATGCATATGTCTGAAATAACCATCTGTTATGGCATGACTGAAACTGCACCTGTAAGTGCACAAAGTTCAACTGAGGACAGTGTTGAGCAGCGAGTCAGTACTGTTGGTCGCGTCCATCCGCATCTGGAAGTTAAAATTGTAGATGAACAGGGCAAAGTGGTTCCGCGTGGTCAACTGGGCGAGCTTTGTGTGCGAGGTTATTCCGTGATGCTCGGCTATTGGGAAGATCAGGAAAAAACCCACGAAGTTATTGATGCTGCCCGCTGGATGCATACCGGTGATATTGCTGAAATGGATGATGCAGGCTTTATTAAAATCAAGGGGCGTATTAAGGATGTGGTGATTCGTGGTGGCGAGAACCTGTTCCCGAAAGAAATTGAGGATTTTCTCTATACCCATCCTGCGATCTCAGATGTACAGGTCATTGGTGTCCCAGACCATAAATATGGGGAAGAACTCTGTGCCTGTATCATTCTGCATGAAAATTATTCATGTACTGAAGAGGCGATTCGTCAGTATTGTATCGAGCATATTTCTCATAACAAAGTGCCACGTTATGTACGTTTCTTTCATGAATTCCCGATGACAGCTTCAGGTAAGGCGCAGAAATTTAAATTGCGTGAATTTATGCGTGAAGAACTAAATCTAAAAGAGATTGCTTAAATTAATTAAAGTTAAGTTTAAATAGTATTTGATCAGATGACCTGGCGGCAAGGATGCCGCCGTTTCATTGCATGGCAAGGATGCCATATCAATGAAACAGAGGGGTTTGGTTACGTTGCCCAGTCAAAGTAACGAAGCACCTGCAGAATGGAAGAAGAATCCATCGTGCAAATTGAGGTCATGCGTTTAGCAATTTCTTTAAATAGATAAAAATGCATTTCTATATAAAGTCTTATTTCAATATAAAACTTCATATATCGACTATCTAAATCAGAGTAAACAGATGGCAAAAAACTTTCACAGTGAAGTGGTGGTCGCCAGTTATGATGATCACATCCGTAAATTAATTCCTGCTTATGAACTGGTGCATCAGCAGATTGAGGCTATTCTCAGTACGGAATTACCAGAAAATGCACATATTCTGATTGCGGGCTGCGGAACAGGATATGAGTTGTCCTATCTGTTAGAGCAGCATCCACACTGGACTTTTACGGCGATTGATCCTTCAGTCACCATGCTGGAACAGGCAAGGAAAAATCTGGCTCCTTTTGCTGCCGAGCAGAGAGTCCGGTTTATACAGAGCACTACCCACGGACTGGAGCAGGATACTTTTGATGCAGCACTGGCGATTCTGGTCGCCCATTTTATTCCTGAGCCACAGAAAACCGAATTTTTTCAGCATATTTATGAAAGTCTTAAAACAGGCGGGATCGTGTTGACTTATGACCTGATGCAGCCAGAAAATGAAACTGCACTACAGATCATGCAAAAAATGGCGCAGCAGACGGGATTAAGTCTCCGGCAAAGTGAAAACATGCTGGCCAGATTACAGCAGGATTTTGCATTGATTTCGACTGAAGACTTCAAAGGCCTTTTGACAAAAGTCGGATTCAAGCACTGCAAAACTTATTGTCAAATTATGAATTATTATGGCTTTTTTCTGAAAAAATAAAGATCATAAAGCATTATATTTGCGATAAAGTTAAAGAGATTATTCAAGGAAGTAGAGAGAAGAATGTCGGCATATTACAGTTTAATTCAACGTGAGCAGCATGCAGATGGTAGTACTACAGCTTATTACCGTTCCAATATTCATGCCCAAGGCGCATGGAATCCTCATGAACAGCATATGGCTCCAGCAACAGGTATCCTCTGTGTAGAGCTGGAACAGTTTCAGCCACGAGAGGATATGCGAATTGGTCGGGTCGGACTGGATATCTTTGGATTGATTGCTTTTGGTGAGTTTTCAATTACCACCCGCATGCTTCGTCCGGGTAAAACCATTGAGCTGGTTGAAGCAGAAATGTGTGCGAATGGAAAAACCTGTATCGTTGCGCGTGCCTGGAAAATGCTGACTTCGGATACCCGCGCTATCGCCGGTCTAGAAGATTTTCCGATTGAAAGTCCGGAATTTTTACCCGTGTGGGAAGGCATGCGCTGCTGGCCAGGCGGTTATATCCAGAGTATTGAAACGCGTGCGCATGCCGATCATCGGGCAGGCAAAGGGATTGTCTGGCTCAAAAACTCTTTGGACATGGTAGAAGGACAGACAACGACCGCCTTTAGCCGTTTGCTCGGTATGGTCGACACGGCGAATGGTATCGTGCCACGTCAGGATCCGAGTGCGGGCTGGGGATTCCCGAATCTGGACTTGCAGATTCACATGCACCGTCTGCCACAAGGTGAATGGTTGGGGCTGGAAGTAGTGCAGCAATATGGCGAAGATGGTATCGCTTTGACCAGCGGCATTCTGCATGATATTCACGGGCCATTCGGACGCAGTGAGCAGATTCTGACCCTTCGGAAATTTTAACATCTCTTTAAAAATCAGGACGAATTGCTTCGTCCTTTTTTTATTGGCATGCTGTGTGCAATTTATCAGGAATATATGCAGATGCGGATAAGTATCATCGGGGCAGGGCGCGTGGCTTATCACTTCGCCCGTGTATTGTCAGGCCAGCATGAAATTGTACAGATCTATAGCCGGAGTGTTGAAAAAGCCCAGCAACTGGCTGATCTATGCACAGCTCAGGCCATCACCAGCCCTGAACAGCTAAATAGTCATGTAGATCTGGTTATTATTGCAGTCAGTGACCAATCGATCCGAACAGTCATCGAGCAGGTACATAACTATCTGCCAGACGTATTGATAGTACATACATCAGGCAGTACGCACTTAAATGTGCTGCGTGATGTACATCCAAAATCCGGAGTGTTTTATCCTCTTCAAACCTTCAGTCTGGAGCGTGAAATTGACTGGTTAAATACCCCTTTGTTTATTGAAGCACATCATGATGAAGAC
Source organism: Acinetobacter sp. 10FS3-1 (assembly GCF_013343215.1). Classification (NCBI taxonomy): domain Bacteria; kingdom Pseudomonadati; phylum Pseudomonadota; class Gammaproteobacteria; order Moraxellales; family Moraxellaceae; genus Acinetobacter; species Acinetobacter sp. 10FS3-1. Next base: position 1,725,374 of record NZ_CP039143.1, on the reverse strand, counting down.
AAGGGGAAACTTCATACTCTGGCAAATAGCCTAAGCAAAAAGGTCTATCTATACAGCTCTGAGCAACGTTTAAGCCTGCATTTAGCTGCGGTATTTGCCTGTAATTTTAGCAATTACTGTTATGATATGGCCAAACAAGTGGTCGATGCGCAGCAGGTTGATTTTAGCCTGCTTTCTCCATTGATGCTGGAAACGGCCAAGAAAGCCACTCAGAATGATCCACGCCAAATGCAAACTGGACCTGCAATGCGAGGGGATGAAAATATCCTTAAAATGCATCAGCAGATGCTGGCGAAGATGCAACGAGACGATTTGCAAAAGGTTTATCAGCTGTTAAGCCAGCAGATTTTAGCGCGTCATCAAAAATGAAAGGATTGATCTTTAATTGAATAAGCTAATTTGGTTGCATTCACTCTTTAAATTTAAGTGAAAATGCGCAGAAAAAAATAATAAAATGGACATGCTATAGGGATGAAGCGTTGTTTGTCTTTTTAAGCCCGATGATAGGCACAGGACTTGCACTAATCTTCTGGCTGAAAGATAAGTTTTTCCAATAAAAAAGCGCTGATCAGGTCAGCGCTTTTTTAAAACTCTTTTCTTAAGAAATTTTCTTGAAGATAAAGTCATTAATCTTGTGGCCGGCTTCAATGCCGCGACGCTCAAATTTGGTTTGTGGACGCCAGTCCGGGCGTGGGTAGCTGTTGCCTTTGCCCGCCAGATTTTCCAGTCGTGGACGTTCTTCCAATACTTCAAGCATCCATTCCGCATACGGTTCCCAGTCCGTTGCGGCATGGAAAGTTCCACCAAGCTCCAGCTTTTGCTCTACCAGTGGCATACGGTCATGCGAAACAAAACGGCGTTTGAAGTGACGTTTCTTCTGCCATGGATCAGGGAAATATAACTGAACTGTATTAATGCTATTGTCCGGCATTTCACGCAATACCTGAATTGCATCGGCATCTAGCACACGCAGGTTAGTCAGGCCTTCAATTCCAGCCTCATAGACACATTGGGCAATTCCTGGAACATGTACTTCAATCCCGACAAAATTGCGCTCAGGATTGGCTTTGGCCATCAATACCAGTGAACGGCCCATACCAAAACCGATTTCTACCGTTAATGGGCGTTCAGGATGTTCAAAGTGCTGACGTAAATCACCTACCGGATATTCCAAAATTAAGTGACCATATTGTTCAAGCGCAGTACGTTGAGAGGTATTTAATGGCGCTGAACGGCGCATAAACGTCACAATTTCACGGTGTTCGCTTAAATTGTCCAGCTCTACGACGTGCTGGTCTAATTGATCGTTCGACATAATTTTGGCAAAACTAAAAATTCAGAATGCGGTATTTTAAGTCCTGAGCGGAGCAAGTCAAACTTTTCTCGGTATTTATCCATAAAAAGCCGGTTGGATTCCCAAAGTCAAATAAAAAGAACTCTTGGCTCTATTTGTCAATAAAACTAAATGAGATGTTCAAATATTTTTGACTTTAAATTTCTGAACCACGTGATCCAGTATATTCACCGAAGTTATCTCTTAAACCCATGCATGAGTCAGATCCAGTCCCGAATATTTAAACTTACTTGTAATTCAGGCTTCATCCTCTGCTCTGCCAATACTCTCTCCAGAGGCTAGAAAACTTTCCACTTTTAAGGCGTATCACAAAATCGCTTCTCAATAAGGAAAGCCCGTATCTCTTAAACAGATGCAGATAAAAATCTACACAAGATAGGCTTGCAAAAGCTTGTGATTTCCTCAATATTGAAGAAGTAAATGTCTTGGAATGACAGTTACGCTTTTTTGCAATTTACAGGTTTGATCGCTTGAAAGTTTGTCAGAAGCGTTTTAAAACATTGAGAAGTGTAGAACAAGGATCAGAAATGAAGCTTTACTATTCGCCGGGTGCCTGCTCATTGGCAGCACATATTATTTTAAATGAAATTAATGTCGACTTTGATTTAGAACGTGTTGATTTAAAAAGTCATACAACAGAAAAAGGTACGGATTATTACGAAATTAATCCCAAAGGCTATGTACCTGCACTCGAAATTAACCCGGGTTTAATTCTGACAGAGAATGTGGCAATTTTACCGTTTCTTGCACAACATGATCCCAAGCAGGATCTGATTCCACCCTCTGGCATGGGACGTGCCAAAGTGCTGGAATGGTTAGGTTATCTCAATTCAGAATTGCATGATGCTTATGCGGTGTTCTTTGGTGGCAAGTTATCCGATGATGAAAAGAAAAAAGCCTATGCAGAAGTTGATCGTCTATTAAGTTATATCGACAAAGCGATTGCTGAATCAGACAATGACTATCTGGTTGATGATAACTTTGGCCCAGCCGATGCTTATCTGTTTGTGTTGACCAATTGGTCGAATCATATTGAGCATGATTTAAGTCCGTATAAGAATATTATTCATCTTCGAAACAAAGTTGCGGCGCGGCAGTCTGTACAGATTGCAATGCGAGATGAAGGTCTAATTCCATAAAATTTTAAAAAAAGCATAATTATTATGCTTTTTTTTTGACTTTCATTTAATAATTGCTATTGGAATAAATAAGATGAAGAAAATACTGAATTTAGTATTAAGTTTTGGTTTAACGGGAATGTTGGTTGCATGTAGTAATGTTAAAAATCCAGAAAATGTAGCTCAAGAGTATGTTACAGCAGCCTATAAAGGCGATTCAGAAAAAATGCTTTCTTATATTTATATACCTGAAAATGTTAAAGCCCAAGCGGGTTCTGAAGAAATGATTCAAGGCAAAATAAAAGCTGGCGCGGCAAAGGCTAAAGAGCAAGCTGAACGTAAAGGCGGAGTCAAAGAAATTAGTGTGGTAGACAAAAATATCGATGAAGCAAATGGCAAAGGACGGGTGACTATCGGAGTCAGCTTTAAAAATGAAGGCTCTAATTCTGTAACAGATCGAGTAAAACTTATCAAAAATGAAGATAAATGGAAAGTTGATTTATAATCGGTTTATTTTGTTTTTGGGCGGATTAGTTATTCTAATCTGCCTTTTTATTGGGTTCTCCTCCAAAGATACTATAAAGCCAGATAAACAGATTTATATGCCCGAGCATGCATTTCAAGTGGGTGATTGGATTGTTCGGGAGGGGATGGGTTACGAAAGTTTTTTAATCAAAAAGCTGAGTGGGAGTGAATATTCACATATTGGCGTGATTGCAGCGATTCAACCGAATATTTTAGTGGTGCATGCGACCACAGATGACGATCCCTCATATTTAAATCAAGTGATTCAATCAGATATCAGGGATTTTGTTGACTCAAAACGAGCAAAAAAGTGGGCGGTTTATAGAGAAAGCAGTTTAGAGCCAGATAAAAGAAAAGATATTGCTAGGGCCGTGGCAAGGCAGGTAGGAGAGCAATTTATTTTAGGATCAAGAGGTGAGACGCATCGTTATTGCACTACGATTATTGCGGAGAAACTTCCATTATCTTTACGTAATAAACTGGTCTGGAGTAAGGTTGAATTGCCAGGCTTGCAGGGGGAGTTGCTCTTTCCTGATGCTTTATTAAAGCTTGAATCCGTCGAACTGATTTATAAAAATAGATAATTTAGGATGAGTAAAAGCTAAATCATAGTCAAAGAATCATACAATTCTTTGACTATGATGAGATTTATTTAAAGAAATAACCAGTTTCCGGCGAACTGGCATTGGCCATACGCTTACGCGGCATGCGACCTGCCAGGAAGGCTTCACGGCCTGCTTCTACTGCTTTACGCATCGCAGAGGCCATCAGAATCGGGTTTTGTGCAGCTGCAATTGCAGTATTCATCAGTACGCCGTCACAGCCCAGTTCCATCGCAATGGCGGCATCACTGGCTGTACCGACACCTGCATCGACCAGTACCGGAACTTTGGCATTTTCCTTAATAATGGAAAGCGTATGCGGGTTGAGGATACCAAGGCCTGAGCCGATCAGACTGCCCAATGGCATGATCGCCACGCAGCCCATGCTTTCAAGCTCCTGAGCCACGATTGGATCATCTGAGGTATAAACCATGATTTCAAAACCATCATCAATCAGAGTGCGAGCTGCTTTTAAGGTCTCAGTCACATTCGGATAAAGTGTTTTTTCATCACCTAAGACTTCCAGTTTGACCAGATTATGTCCGTCGAGTAGTTCCCGTGCCAGCATGCAGGTCCGTACTGCACTATTGGCATCAAAACAACCCGCTGTATTGGGCAAGATCGTATATTTTTCAGGTGGAATCACTGAAAGTAAATTCGGTTGATCCGGATGCTGGCCAATATTTACACGGCGAATCGCAACGGTCACAATTTCTGCACCACTGGCCTGAATTGCCTGATCCGTTTCATTTAAATCTTTGTATTTGCCTGTACCTACTAAAAGGCGAGACTGGAATTGGCGTGAACCAATCTGTAATAAATCTTGCATAGTTGTCCCAAGTATTAGCCGCCACCGACTGCATGAATAATTTCTATCTGGTCTGCTTCGCAAATTAATGTTTCACCTAATCTGCTTTTAGAAATAATCATTTCATTGACCTCAACTGCAAAGCGCTTGCCTTCAAGTGCAAGACTTTGAACCAGTTCCAGCAGGTTTTTGCATTGAGTATCTTGTTGTTCGCCATTGATATAAACCAGCATTGGCAACCCTCCATGATTGATTAAAGCTTCAGACTTATTTGATATATTTTACGGCATTCCAGGCCAGAATTAACCAGCCGGCAATCATTAAAGCACCGCCAATGGGCGTAATAACAGCTAAACCACGTGGCAGGCCTAGTGCCATAATATAAAGAGAACCACAAAAGAAGAAAATTCCTGCCTGAATCAGGACAAAGCTCCACTTGATCGGCAACTCTGGAATGACTCGGCTCATGATGGCCAGAAGCAGTAAACCCAGCGCATGATAGAAAAAATAATCTGTCGCTGTCTGCCACCAGGCCAATTGCGCTTCAGTTGCCCGTGCCTTTAAACCATGTGCACCAAATGCACCGAGCAGGACTGCAAGTGCAAGATTGAGTGCTGAAATCGCAATCCACATTTGAATTGATCTTCCCCATAAAGTTTGCGCTTAACTTTAGCATAAAAGTCAAATTGCCGGCATAAAAAAGCCTTCTGGGAGGAAGGCTTTTTTTGAAAATACCAAATTATGCAAATTCAAAATATCAGTTAGATGACATTGCAACTTTAATTTTTTCCATGGCATTTTTTTCCAGCTGACGAATACGTTCGGCAGAAACATTATATTCGGCTGCCAGTTCATGCAGAGTCGATTTTTCATCATCGAGCCAGCGGCGCTGCAAGATATTACGTGAACGGTCATCCAGTTGCTCCATGGCGTCGTGCAGGGCAGAGGTACTTTGTTCCTCATAGTCCTCATTTTCAATCAGACGTGCCGGATCATAACGGTTATCTTCAAGATACAAAGCCGGTGCAACATGGGTTGAACCTTCGTCATCGTCATCGCCTGAAGCATCAAAAGCAGCATCATACGCCGTCAGACGGCCTTCCATTTCCAGTACTTGTTCTGGTGTGACATTCAAGTCATTCGCAATTGATTTTGCTTCTTCGAGCGTCAGCTTTTTTGATGATTTTTTCAGGCTGCGTAAATTAAAGAAGAGTTTACGTTGTGCCTTGGTGGTGGCAATTTTGACAATACGCCAGTTACGAATCACATATTCATGAATTTCAGCTTTAATCCAGTGCACTGCAAATGACACCAGACGTACACCCATGTTCGGGTCGAAGCGTTTTACTGCTTTCATCAGACCCAGGTTACCTTCCTGAATCAGGTCACCCTGAGGCAGGCCGTAGCCTGCATAACTACGTGCAATATGTACCACAAAACGCAAGTGTGACATGACCAGCATTTTTGCTGCATCGAGATCTTGGTCATAGTAATAGCGTTCAGCCAACTCTTTTTCTTGTTCGGCTGTTAAAATAGGAATTTGATTGACAGTACTAATATAAGCACCGAGATTGACACCTGGCGCCGATAATGACAGGGGCATCAATTGATTGCGGCTGTCACTCATGTGTTCTCCTTGAAGTGCGGGGGATTTAACCCTTAACTAGGTTTAATCTTAATCCAAACTCTCCGCAAATAATGGATATTTGGGTAGAGAAATGTAAAGTTTTATACGTTTGTGAAGCTATCCAGTCTAATTGAATTTTTTTAAGATTCAATCAGGTAGTGAAACTCTGTGGCCGAAATCTGTCTAAATTCATATGTTAAATGATGGATTTGACAATAGCGTGTCACATCAGTCTTGCTATGCGGATCAGAAGACTTTAGTAAAAATGTCAGACCAGGTTGGGCTTTTAATGCGCGCTTTAACATAAGTAGTGGCATTGGACAGGGTTTGCCCATCGCATCTATGATACTGATTTGGTCGCTATTTTGCCCCATGACTGCTTTATCCGTACCACCTTTAAAAAGACCATAAATAATAGCAAATAGGATGCCAAAACCCAAATTTTTGAGCAAAAAGATACATCAACTAACACTTATCTGCTATTTGACATATTTTGTGAAAAAATAACTAAATCAAAAAGAACAAAGCTAAAAAATATCTATTAATTGTCATAAACCCGTGCTAAGCTCGTTGGGTAATTAGGATTTCAGTTAAACAACTTAGTTGTTTTTCACCCTATAACACCATGGATGTAACCGGGATTTTGTTAATAGTTTTACAGAATGATTACAAGCTTAAAAATAATATTTTCAAACTTGTTTGCTCTGCTGTTTGCAACACCGGGTGGTCCTTTTTTTAGTATCAATGAGGATTAACTAATGACAGCTGCTCGTGAACAAGGCGTAGTAAAATGGTTCAACGACACTAAAGGCTTCGGCTTTATTCAACGCAATGGCGGTGATGACGTATTTGTTCATTTCCGTGCTATCCAAGGTGACGGTCATCGTTCACTTCGTGACGGCCAGCGTGTTGAATTCAGTGTTGTAAAAGGCCAAAAAGGCTTCCAAGCTGAAGAAGTTCAACCGTTAGACTAATCTTCGGATTAATCTGAAAAGCGCTCCAATATAAATTGGGGCGTTTTTTGTTTATACTATTCCCATCTTTGTGATCATTGAATTAGAGCAGCGCTTTATGTCATCTGGTTTTGAAACCTTAAATTTACATCCCCAACTGAAAAAAGCAATTGATGCCTTAGGCTTTAACTCCATGACGCCGATTCAGCAGAAGGTTTTAAAATTCACACTGGCGGGTCATGATGCGATTGGTCGTGCACAAACAGGTACCGGAAAAACAGCAGCCTTTTTAATTAGTGTGATCAACGACCTGCTGAATAATCCGATTAAGGAGCAGCGTTATCGTGGGGAACCGCGTGCCCTGATTTTGGCGCCTACCCGCGAGCTGGCTTTGCAGATTGAAAGTGATGCTCAGGATTTGACGAAGTTCAGTGGTTTGAGTGTCGTGACTTTGCTGGGTGGTGTTGATTTTGACAAGCAGAAGGCACAACTGGATAAAGCACCCGTGGATATTATGGTCGCGACCCCAGGTCGTCTGATCGACTTTGTCGACCAGAAAGAAGTCTGGTTGGATCAAATCGAGTTTCTGGTCATTGACGAAGCGGACCGTTTACTCGACATGGGCTTTATTCCATCAGTTAAGCGGATTGTGCGTTTCTCTCCGCGTAAAGAGCAGCGCCAAACTTTGATGTTCTCTGCAACCTTTAGTTATGATGTTCTAAATCTGGCACAGCAATGGCTCTTTGAACCTGTTACTGTAGAGATTGAACCGGAAAAGAAAACCAATGCTGATGTTGAGCAGCGTGTTTATATGGTCGCTAAAGCGGATAAATATAAATTGCTGCAAGAAGTGTTGCGGGATGAGCCGATCGAGAAGGTCATGATTTTCGCCAACCGTCGTGACCAGGTGCGTAGACTGTATGATCATTTAAAACGTGATGGTTATAAAGTGGTGATGCTCTCTGGTGAAATTGCACAGGACAGACGTCTGAAGATGTTGGATCAGTTTAAAAATGGCAACCATAACATCATGATTGCAACGGATGTCGCAGGACGTGGTATTCATGTTGATGGTGTATCGCATGTAGTGAATTTCACCTTACCTGAACAGTCAGATGATTATGTGCACCGTATTGGTCGTACTGGACGTGCAGGAAGTCGAGGTGTGAGTATCAGTTTTCTTTCTGAGGATGATGCGTTCTATCTGCCTGAAATTGAAAAAGCAATTGGGCAAAAGCTGCCATTAACCCGCCTGGAAGGTTACTGTTAATCAGATTAGCAGTGGATGAATATAAAAAACCGCTCTTTAAGAGCGGTTTTTTATGCTTATTTATTAAAAAAATTATTTAGCCTGACAGCGGAAAGTTAAGGTGGTTTGATAGTCATCCTTCTGGTTTAGCCCGGTATTGGTTCCGGCAATATTCCCTAAAACCGTTGCAGCGGCTTGAATAATTTGGCCTGTCTGCTCATCCACAACACCTTTTAATGCACCATTATAGGCAGTCTGCTCATCCACAACGATGGTGGTGCTACGCGACCCACAGGCTTTATTGGCTGCCGCAATTGCATTGTTTTTCGCAATTAACTGGGTTTTTCCTAAACCGGTTACCTCAAACAGATTATTTTCTTTTTGCACTGCTAGTGAGGAAGTTGGGTTGGAAGCACATGCTGTTAAAATGAGCGTAGAAAGAGCTAGCCCGCCGAATGCCATTGTTTTTTTTATGATGCTGTCCTGATAAATCCGCTAAATAGAAGTTATTTCACCACAGAAAGAACTACAAATTTTGTGGTTGATGTATAAGTTTAGCAATTTTTAGTATAGCCCTGTGCACTTAAGCGTGCTTATACTTTTGCTTTGTTAAACAAAACGATGCCTTGTTTCCGTTCATGTGGCTAAAACGATCTCAAATTTGGTTATGAAGCTTGCTATTAATAGTCCGGTCTTGCTATTCGCTTCGTTTTATACCTGATCTGCCCAGCTTTAGCTTATGGCGCAATCCATTTCTGAAATTTCAATAGTTGCCGATTCTCTTTAAAACAGGAAATAATGGCTGTCAGCATCTGGTGTATGCTAGCAATACTTGTGAAGTTTCTAGAGTATTCAGCTATGAATATGCTAACCTTAAAAGTAGTTTTTAAGTGACAGATTTAGAAAGCAATGACGGAATCAGTGGTCGACATCGTTCATCAAAATATTCACCAGCGACAGTCTATTGGAAGTCTAGTAGCGCCTGCACCCAATGCAGAACAGTTGGAGTATGCTTTTCAGGCTGCCTTAACTGCACCGGACCATCACCGGTTAAAGCCTACCAGCTTTGTGGTGGTGCCTGATGAGCAGCGTGAAGCTTTTGGGCTTTTATTGTCTCAGGCGTTGATTGATCTGGGTGAAACTGAAACGGCACAGATTGAGCGAGTTAAAAACCATCCTTTTCGTGCGCCATTGCTGGTGCTGGCATTGACACGTTTGCAAGATCATCCCAAAGTTCCGCATTTTGAACAAATCCTGAGCTCTGGGGCCGCGATTCAAAATTTCCTGTTGTCTTTGCAAGCACAGGGTTTTTCGACCATGTGGCGCAGTGGAGTAGTGGTGGAATCGACTTTGTTTAAGCAGGCTTTAGGAATCTCCAAAGATGACCTGATTTCTGGCATTATTTATATTGGTACGGCGGCCAAAACCATTGCATCACGCGCAGACATTCAGACCAGTAATTATGTCAGTTACTGGCATCCAAATAATTAAAATGTACTGCAAAACAGGATATTAAAAACAAGATGTCAGAGTTGAATTTTTCCGATTTGGTTGAACCGGTAGCAGTAAATCAGAATACTGCTTTAAGAGTTACGGTGCTGGGTGGTGGTAGTTTTGGAACTGCTATGGCCAATACCGCAGTGCGTAATGGTTGCAATACCATGATCTGGATTCGTGATCCGGAAGTCGCAGCTGATATTAATGCGACACATATTAATAAGCGCTATCTGGCGGATTTTCAGTTAGAGTCCAATTTGCATGCTGTATCTGACTTGGAGCTGGCTGTGCGTGATCGCGATATTATTCTGGTTGCGATTCCAAGTCATTCTTTCCGTGATGTCCTGCAGCAGATTAAGCCTTTTATTAGTTCTCAGGCGGTCATTTCCCTGACCAAAGGGATTGAGGCGAAAACATTTAGCTTTATGAGTGATATTATTCGTGAAGTTTTACCAGAAGTGCCTTGTGGTGTACTTTCCGGTCCTAATCTGGCCAAAGAGATTATGGCGGGGCAGCCGGCAGGTACAGTGATCGCCAGTGAATCTGAGCTGGTGCGTTATGCAGTGCAGCAGGCCTTGCATAGTGCCTTGTTCCGTGTTTTTGCCAGTGATGATGTGCATGGCGTGGAGCTGGGCGGAGCCTTGAAAAATATTTATGCGGTTGCCATGGGAATGGCCGCTGCCTATAACGTGGGTGAGAATACCAAAAGTATGATTCTGACCCGTGCATTGGCTGAAATGAGCCGCTTTGCCGTAAAGCTCGGTGCCAATCCGCTCACCTTTTTGGGGCTTTCTGGTGTGGGTGATTTGTTTGCGACTTGTAACAGCCCGCTGAGCCGTAACTATCAGGTGGGTTATGCCTTAGGTAAGGGTAAAACTCTGGAACAGGCCACCACCGAACTGGGCCAAACTGCAGAAGGGATTAATACCATTGTGCAGGTTAAGATGCGTTCTGAAGAGCTGGAAGTTTATATGCCGATTACCACTGCATTATATGAGGTGATTTTCCAGGGGGCGCCACCCTTGTCGATTGCGTTGTCGCTGATGAAAAATGGTCATCGCAGTGATGTTGAATTTGTTTTGCCCCATCATCAGGTCTAATTTATTACCCTAATTGTATAATGTCTGTCATATCTGATCGTTATCATACAAATACAAGAAATGAAGGAATGAAAGATGCAACTGACTTTAGTACGACATGGCGAGGCTGCTCCTCCGGTCAATGGTCATGACGGCAAACGTCCGTTAACGGAGCGTGGGCACCAGCAGGCAGAACAGACGGCGCAGTTTTTAAAAGATAGGATCAAGCCTGAAGTCTTTGTGGTCAGTCCTTTGGTGCGTGCACAGGAAACTTTGGCACATTTACAGCATTATTTTAAAGATGTGCCTGTGGTGATCTGTAATGCCATCAAGCCAGATGATGATGCAAAAGTAGCCGTGGAATGGTTATCGCAACTGCCTTATGAGTCGATTGCAGTGGTCTGTCATATGAATGTCGTGGCACATATTGCTTCAATTCTGGTGGGAGATTCTTTTCAGCCTTATGCGCTGGCTGAAGCGCGTATTTATGATCAGGCGGTGATTGCAGCGGGTTTATCAACCCAGATAAAAAGCTTTAGCCCAACAATATAAAACCAGTTAAAAAACGGTAGAACACAATCGATGTTGTATTTATGGATGCCAGAAGCCAATGGAATTTGGCAATGGTCAGTGGGGGAGTTCTGGAACCAGGCAGCGACACTAGAGCAGCTGATTCAGGACATACAAGCTTATCAGGCCAAAGAGGCGGTGGTTTTTTTTCCAAGCCGTCATGTGCAAATCTTGCAGCAGACTTTGTCACGCAGCCAATATAAGAAAATGGGCAATGAAGGCATTAAATATTTGTTGGAAGAATATGTGGTGCTGCCGGTCGATGCCATGAAGGTTTTGCATCATTTTCAGCAGCCTGACCAGATCAGGCTTATGGGAATTGCAAACTCTACGGTAGAAACCTTGCAGCATGCCCTAAACTTGATTCCGGTAAAAGTTACCGCATTGTTGCCAGATTTTCTGATTGTGCCTGTGCCTGCGCATGCCAATCAGCGGGTGATTACACAAATTGGCGGACAATTGCTGGTTCGAGAAGATGAGTATATAGGCCAGTCACTGGATGACCTAAGCTTATATCTGGATTTTCAACCCAAAGATTTACAATACCAGGTCAGTGGTCTGGATGTTGAGCAGTTAAATAGCTTGGAAGCGGTGACGACGCGGGAGCAAATTGAATCTTTTCAGTACACCTTACCAGTCATTAAAAAACCCAAGCAGCACCCGTTTAATATTCTGCCTAAGGCAAAATCAGAGGGTGTAATTTCAGGCTACTGGAAGGCTTGTGCTGCGGTTTTCGTGGGGATTTTGCTGGTTCAGTTTAGTTATGATGCAGTGCGTTGGTATCAATATAAAAAAGTTGCCAATCAGACGGCCATGCAGGCCATAGACCAGTTTAAATACTGGTTTGGGCAGAATTATCCGGTGACCGAGCAAAATATTGAAAGCCAGTTTGAGGCGCAGTTGCGTCAGAGCCAGACTGCCAATATGCATGCTTTACAGTTAATGAGCCGCGTGGGGCCAGTGTTGATGCAGAATCAGATGGTGGCGCAGCGCGTTCATTATGATGCGTCGGGGCTGAGTCTGGAGTTACAAGCTGCAACCTCGGAGAGCTTGAATGGGCTTTCCCAGCAGTTGAATCAACAGGGATTCAAGGTGGAGTTAGGCAATATACAGGCAACAGCTACAGGTGCGGTAGGACTGGTGAAAATACAATAATGAAAACGATGCAACAATTACAAAACCGGCTTGACCAGCAGTTTGAACGATTCAGTGATTATTTGGACAGCTTGTCCGTGCGTGAGCGGGTACTGGTCATTTTCACCATTATATTTGTGCTGGTTGCAGCAATTGGCTCTGCACTCTGGTATATGCATCAAGCTGCGGATACCCAGCAAAAGCGTTTAAATCAGCTTAAAGATACAATTGTGTGGATGCAGAGTAATGCCGTGACCATGAAACCCGCTGGAGACTTACAGCTGGATGCTGCGGAGAAAGTCCAGCGTGTTGCTCAGCAGCAAGGTTTGTCTGTTGCTTCCCAGCACATAGATGGAAAAATTCAGCTGGTCGTTCTGCATGAAAATTATGCAGTGCTGGCAAACTTCCTGACCCAGTTGACCCAAATGGGGCTAAGTATCGAAAAAATGGAGCTAAATAAGGAAGCAGAGCAGATTAAATTAGCAGCGACTGTGCAATAGCAACTAAAAATAAAGATTTACAAAGCATGGTTTTTTGGGCTGCCTATGCCTATAATATGGCGACTTAAAAAGTAGCAGACTTTTCTAGATATGTTGTATTCTCTAGCCCGCCCTTTGTTGTTTTCTTTAGCACCAGAGCGTGCACATGAGCTAACACTATCATTATTACAATCAACCCATAAAATGGGCTTGGTGCATCAACGTGTAGCTGCAAAACCTGTCAGCTGTATGGGAATTGAATTTCCGAATCCGGTCGGTCTTGCTGCCGGTCTGGATAAAAATGGTGCCTATATTGATGCTCTGGCTAGCCAGGGTTTTGGTTTTATTGAAATTGGGACAATTACCCCACGACCGCAAGCCGGTAATCCACACCCGCGTTTATTCCGTCTGCCGCAAGCCAAGGCAATTATTAACCGGATGGGTTTTAATAACGATGGGGTAGACAAGTTAGTTGAAAATGTCAAAGCGGCAAAATTTAAAGGTGTTTTGGGCATTAATATCGGTAAAAATGCCGATACACCGGTAGAAAAAGCTGTAGATGACTATCTCATTTGTTTAGAAAAAGTCTATAATTATGCTTCCTACATTACTGTAAATATCTCTTCTCCAAATACCAAGAACCTGCGTAGCTTGCAAAGCGGCGATGCGCTGACTGAATTGTTAGAAACGCTGAAAAATCGTCAACTGGAATTGGCGCAGGAACATCAGCACTATGTGCCGTTAGTATTGAAAGTAGCTCCAGATCTGGAATCAGAAGATATTGCCTTTATTGCCAAGCAGTTATTGCAATATAAAATTGATGGTCTGATCGTGACCAATACCACATTGTCGCGTGAAGGCGTTGAAGGTCTGGCGTATGCGGAAGAAGCAGGTGGTTTATCGGGTGCACCGGTCTTTGAGAAAAGTACGGCATGCCTCGCTGCGTTTGCAGGGATTTTGAAAGGACAAATTCCATTAATTGGTGTGGGTGGTATTCTTTCAGGTGCAGATGCTGTTGCCAAAAAGCAGGCAGGAGCCAGCTTGGTACAGGTTTATAGTGGTCTTATCTATACTGGACCAAAACTTGTCAAAGACTGTGTAGACGCACTTTAAAACTTATGAATGCCATTGACATCTTTATACTGATTATCCTGCTTATTGGAGGGTTAAACGGTTTGCGTCAAGGATTTATCAAAGCCTTTGCGAACTTGGTGGGATGGATTTTCGCCTTAATTGTTGCGGCGAAATATTCAACACTACTTGCGCCTTCCATGGTGGCTCTCAGTACTGATCCAGTGGTACAGAAGATTGCGGCCTTTGCTTTTATTGTACTGATTATTGTTGTTTTGACCTGGATCGTCACCTTTCTTCTGAACCGTATTTTAAAAACACTTAAACTTGGCCCGCTCAATCGTCTTGCAGGCGGTGTTTTTGGAAGCCTGAAAGGGTTGCTGATTGTCCTGATCACACTTCAGGGAATTGGTCCATGGGTAGAAAGTTCCCCGCACTGGAAACAGTCCAAGCTCATTCAGGCTTTAATTCCGTATGCACCTTGGGCAACCGAGCTGTCGAAAGACGCTGCAAACGGTGCCTTAAAGCACATCAAATCTGAAGGTACACCGAGACTTTCAGATTCTTCATCTGAATCTTCTAAAGACGGAATTTCAGATGCATCTACGAATAATCCTTTTATTAATCCCTAGCTTGTCTGCGAGGTTGCTATGTGTGGAGTAGTTGGTATAGCTGGTAAAACGCCCGTTAACCAAATGTTGTTTGATGCATTAACGATGTTACAACATCGTGGACAAGATGCTGCTGGGATCGTGACATGCGATGAAGGACGCCTGTTCCTGCGCAAAGATAATGGTATGGTGCGTGACGTATTTCATACCCGTCATATGCGTGCCTTAAGAGGAAACTACGGCATTGGTCATGTGCGTTATCCCACTGCGGGTTCTTCAAGTAGTGCTGAAGCGCAGCCATTTTATGTGAACTCGCCATACGGGATTACCTTGGCACATAACGGTAACCTGACCAATTCGGCTGAAATTCATGAAGATCTGTTTAAAACAGATTTGCGTCATATGAATACCGATTCGGACTCGGAAGTTTTACTTAACGTTTTTGCACATGAACTGCAAAAACGCGGCAAACTGATGCCGACTTCAGAAGATGTATTTCATGCGGTAACGCGTGTTCATGAGCGTTGTAAAGGTGCTTATGGGGTAGTTGCCATGATTACTGGCCAAGGTCTGGTAGGGTTCCGTGATCCGAACGGTATCCGTCCATTGATCTATGGTTCACGTCAGACTGAAGAAGGCATGGAATATATCATTGCTTCTGAGTCGGTTGCGATTACAGCACTGGGCTTTAAGGTTGAACGTGATATTGAGCCGGGGGAAGCAATATTTATTGACCTCCAGGGTAATTTCTTTACCCAGCAATGTGCGAGCAAGCCGGCATATCGTCCATGTATTTTTGAATATGTGTACTTTGCCCGCCCGGATGCAATCATTGATGGTATTTCAGTGTATAAAGCCCGTCTGAAAATGGGTGAGAAACTGGCTCATAAAATCCTGCGTGAATGGAGTGAGGAGCATGATATTGATGTGGTCATCCCAATTCCGGATACATCACGGACTTCAGCGCTAGAGCTGGCGAATACGCTGGGCGTGAAATTCCGTGAAGGCTTTATGAAAAACCGCTATATCGGTCGTACTTTCATTATGCCAGGTCAGCAACAGCGTAAAAAATCGGTCCGCCAGAAACTTAACCCGGTTGAGCTGGAATTTCAGGGTAAAAATGTTTTATTGGTTGATGATTCGATTGTACGCGGTACCACCTGTAATGAAATTATCCAGATGGCGCGTGATGCAGGGGCAAAAAAAGTTTTCTTTGCTTCAGCTGCACCTATGGTGAAATATCCAAACGTCTATGGTATTGATATGCCGGCAAAATCAGAG
Organism: Acinetobacter sp. 10FS3-1; assembly: GCF_013343215.1. Classification (NCBI taxonomy): domain Bacteria; kingdom Pseudomonadati; phylum Pseudomonadota; class Gammaproteobacteria; order Moraxellales; family Moraxellaceae; genus Acinetobacter; species Acinetobacter sp. 10FS3-1. The sequence goes on along the minus strand of NZ_CP039143.1, from coordinate 1,709,416 downwards.
CTGATTGCTTCTGAACGTAGTGTAGAAGAAATCCGTGAGATTATTGGTGCAGACCGTCTGGTGTTTCAGGATCTGGAAGACCTGAAAGAAGCAGTACGTACGACCAAGGTGCCGAAATTGCGTGAGTTTGATTGCTCGGTATTTGACGGTATCTATGTCACAGGCGGAATTGATAGAGAATATCTTGATAACTTACAGAAAAAACGTAAGGAAAGTGCCAAAAAAGGTGAGAACTATATCGATGTTAATATCGATGCCGCTTCAGTCGACCTGACGGGTGTACGTGAATCCTAAGCGATTAAAGCGATAAAAATCATAATGAAAAAGCGGGAACTTCCCGCTTTTTTGTTTTATGATGAGCGCATTGCAGATCATGTGACTTAGGGTGGTACATTGAGAAGCGTAAGCTATACGTTTATAAAGAATAAAAATATGTGGCTGCCAGCGAGCTTTTGCCTGATTGCAGTATTATTAACAATATTTATTATAAATATAATTGCCGGCTTATTTGCCTTCTATATTGATCCCACCCAGTCTTTAGTTTGGCATAGCTTCAGTCCTTATCTGATTGCGTTTGTCCTGTTTTTAATGGCAGTTTCTGTATCACATGAATTTTATGTACTCCGTGCCGGTGGCTATTCGCTTGCCAAGCAAATGGGCGCACGCCGGCTGAGCCAGATAGAAAGTATTCCTGAAGAAAGCGCGGCATTACGGGTTACCGAACAGCTTGCGGAAACTTTTTTGATTGAGGCTCCAGCGGTTTATGTACTACCCGATGAAGTCGGAGTCAATGCCCTGACAGCAGGTTTCGGCCCGGCAGATACCGCAATTATTCTGACTTGGGGCGCTCTACAGACGCTAGATGAAATGGAATTGTATGGTCTGCTAAGCCATGAATTTAATAAAATTCTGTCTGGTGAGGCTGCTGAAAATACCCGGCTAAAAATCCTGTATAGCAGTCTGGTGACTTTTAGCCAGTGGGGCAGTAAGTTGGCCAAGTCCGGATTTTACCGTCATGGTATTCCGCGTGAAAACCGGTTTGAAACGCTATATGTGGCGCTGGGTGCAGTCATTTGGCTGGTTGGCAGTTTAGGGGTACTCATTTCTCGTTTTATCAAATATATATCGCTGAGCGGGCGAACTTTCAAGAATGACCAGAAAACCAGGCGCCTGATTCAAAATGATGCCAACATTCAGACCTTATTAAGGATTTATGTGCATCATTCCGGTTCGCAAATCTATAGTGAATATGCTGAATCAATTTCACATATGTGTTTTGCCAACTCCCTGAGCCAGCAGAACTGGTTGAATATTCATCCGGATATTAATCAGCGTATTTATGAGTTAAATCCTGGGCTGATTCAGGAACTGCAACTCGAAAATCTGAAAAAGTTGAAAAATCAGCCCTTATTTAGCCTGTTCCGCTCTTTAGAGGATGTGGTGCCTCAAAGCACAACCACTTGGAGCTCGCCACAGCCATTACCTTTGCTGCGCCTGTCACCCATTAGCTTTGCGATTAAAGATGCGATCAAGCCGCTGAATCCGGAATTTCGCACCAATATGCCACGTCCGGATCTGATTGAACGGGCTTTGCAGACTTCGACGGGTTCTCGTGAAGTCATGGTTGCTATTTTAATGATCCGGCAATATCGTGAATTTATACCGACTGAAGCAGAGGTCAGCCGTGCGATTGTGGACTCATTGTTGAATCTGGATGGTCGTGTTCATACTCCCATCTTTTTACAGGCTTGCAAAAATATTGGTGGCATGCCGATTACTGTTGCCCGGCAGTTTCTGATGAAGCTGGCACGGATTATTCAGGAAGATGGAGAAATTGGCTTGCTGGATGCTTTGCTGCTGGAGCGAGTCAAGCATGAATTGAATTTATTGCCTGTACATACGCCCACTTCACTGGAAGAGGTTAAGTCCCAGATTGTGCGTTTGATTGATGCTTTACTCCATGTCCAGCAGATTAACAGCGGGAACCAGCTCGAAGTTCGGGAGCGGATTTTAAACCGTATTTTGACCTTAAAAGAGCAGGAGATGTATGCTGAAATTTCTGATGAACCAATTGATCTGGCTGAAATTTTGAATGATATTGCCGGGTTATTGTTGCGTGACCGTTTAAGCATATTGGGGATTGCGGAAGCCTGTTTGTGGAGCGACCGGATTGTGACTCAGGATGAGCTGGATGTGATGGAATTGCTATACTGGCGTCTAGGGTTTGAAACGGATGAGATCATTGAGCAAATGCTGAAAAAAAATAGCCTGATGATTGTTTAGGTTTCTCTTTAGGTCGCTGAGACGAAGTGGACCCATCTTCATGCTAAGATAGGCATTCAAATTTCAGGTCTGATGTTATAGACATATTTCAGGTCTGATGTTATAGACATAACAGTGTGGAAAACAGGCAAGATAGAACCCTAAAACTGGAAAAAGTTCGGCAGAGTAAGGCGAATCCGGCTAAAATGTTTGGCCTGAAATGGGTGATGATGAAAAAATGATAGGGCATCAGCGTGGCATACTGGCAGCATTGGGAATTGATATATGGATTCCTAGGGATGAGGCATGCCAGCAGCATCAGGTTTCCATCTGGCGGGATCAGGCAACTCCTGAGCTTCGTAGCGAGATTACTTTACCGCAAACTGCGCGTCATGAGCCGCTGCCACAAGAAATTGTATCTGTACCAGTTAGCATCGTTGAGCTTGATGAAGTTAAGGAAGTTGTTGAAGCTTCAGTAACCGTCGTTCCAGTTCAGGAAGAGCGGCAAATACAACATATTCCGCCATTCAGTTTACAGGCCCTTAATTTGCCGCATTGTGTCATTGTGATGAATGCCACAGAGATGACAGAAGAGACCCAGCATTTGTGGAGTAACATCCAGCGCGCCCTGCAAGGTGAATTTTATGAGTTAAACTGGCCATTTCCATGGGCGAATATGCAGGACGGCCGTGGGGTAGAGTCTTATATTCAGGGCTTTCTGGATATGATGAGTATGGAGAAAAATATAATTTTTCTGGGCTCTGTTCCCTATGTCCATCCCGTAAAAATGATTCAGCTGGCTTCCTTGCAGGAGATGCTGGAACAGCCCACTCTGAAAAAACGTTTATGGCAATTTATGCAAAATAAACCGGATAGTGTGGATTAATATCCGTTAAGACCAAAAGGAGTTGGAATAAAAAGTATGAAACAGAAAGTTGTAGTATTCAGTCAGATTGATCCAGACATTCAGGAAAAACTCGAACAGCGTTATCAGGTGGTCTGTTTGCAGCCAAAGTTGGGTGATGTCAATGAACAGCTCTTGACGCATGTGCGGGATGCAGAGGGCATGCTCGGTGCAGGACGGTTGTTGAATCGTCATAATTTGGCCACTGCAAACCGATTAAAAATTATTTCCAGTGTCAGTGTGGGTTATGACAACTATGAGCTGAATTATTTAAATAAAAAGCAGATTTATCTTGCACATACGCCACATGTATTGACTGAAACTACGGCTGACCTGGCTTTTTGCTTATTGATGTCCGCTGCCCGAAAAGTTCCCTATCTGGATCAATGGACCAAACAGGGACAATGGCAGCGTACTGTAGGCGAAGCACAATTCGGTGTAGATGTTTTTGGAAAAACGCTTGGGATTATTGGCCTTGGTCATATTGGTGCTGCAATCGCACGCCGTGGTTTTTATGGTTTTAATATGAATATTCTTTACCATAACCGCCGCGAAAAACCGGAGTTGGCCCAAAGCCTTCGTGCAGAATATTGTACTTTAAGCCAGCTTTTACAGCGTTCGGATTTTGTGGTGATTGCGGTAGATTTAAATGCAGAATCAAAATCCCTAATAGCCGCAGCAGAACTGGCCCAAATGCAGCCTCATGCTGTGCTGGTAAATATTGCCCGTGGTTCAGTAATTGATGAGCAGGCCTTGATTGATGCCCTAAAAGCTAGGCAGATATTTGCAGCAGGGCTAGATGTTTATCAGAAAGAACCTTTAAAAGAGTCAGAGCTGTTTAAGCTGGAGAATGTAGTTACTTTGCCTCATGTGGGTTCGGCGACAGCAGCGACACGGAAGAAAATGGCAGAACTGGCCTATCAGAATCTGGTGGATGCACTGGAAGGGAAAGTGCCACGCTATGTGGTTAATCCACAGTTTTAGATTTATACGAAGTTAATATTAAATAACATTTTCTTGCATTTATGCTCAAGCTTCAATGCTATATTCGTGGAAGTTGGAAATATTAGGCTCAGAGAATTTTCATTGAAACGTTTGCTACTGGCTTGTAGTTTAAGTATATGTATGTCCGTAGGACATACCGACAGCACTTATTTTGATCGACCGACAGCACTATTTACTGTGCCCGATATTGGGGCTGGTATAGGCTTGCTCGATCAGCAAAAAGAAAAAATGATCGGTGAAAAAGTCTATCGCGAAGTACATAGGCAGATGCCAGTGATGCAGGATCCCTGGCTTGAAGATCAGCTCCTCTCAGTGTTTTCCCATATTCTCAGTCAAACCCAGTTATCCCAGCCGATTGGCCTGCTAGTTATTAATGATGCACAAATTAATGCCTTTGCCGTGCCCGGTGGCTTGTTTGCTTTAAATGCAGGTTTGATTAATTCTGCACGTAATATGGATGAAGTGGCTGGGGTGATGGCGCATGAAATTGCTCACGTTTCCCAGCGCCATTATAGCCGTTCCCAAGAGGCCTTTAAGGGGCAGGGCTTATTGGCTTTGGCAGGAATTCTGGTGGGAGCCTTGGTGGCCTCGCAGGCAGATGGTGATGCAGGTGCTGCGGTCATGATGGGCTCTCAGGCAGCTTTACTTGATCAGCAGCTCACTTATAGCCGTAATCAGGAACGTGAAGCGGATCGCATTGGTATGCAGTACATGTACGCATCGGGTTATAATCCGCATAGCATGGCAGATTTTTTCGAGGTTATGCATCGATCTACCAGCCGTTTAAGTTTTTTACCGGATTTCTGGCTTACTCACCCTTTGACGACCGAAAGGATGAGCGAAGCGCGACTGCGTGCTGGTCAGCTTCCGGCAGTCAAACCGAAGCTGAATGATCAGGATTTTGAAATTATCAAATGGTATAGCCGGGTAGTGTCCCGTCAGGCCAGTGAAAAGCAGTTAAGTTTGCTGGCAGGGCGCAATAGTTTTGCTGGTCAACTGGCCTTGGCGACGTATCATCTGCAACAGGGCGACTTTCAGGCTGCACAGGCTGTTCTTGATCAGGTGAGCCAGAAGCACCAGAAGCATCCTTTATGGATATTAAGTCAGACGGATGTTTATCTGGGCCAAAATCATGTTAATGAGGCTTTAAAAAGTGTGAGTTCAGCAGCACGCATTATGCCGGAAAACCGGGCATTGAATTATAAGCATGCTGAGGTGCTGATTCGTGCCAAACAGCCTGATCATGCTAGAACTATTGTACAGCGCTTTTTAAGTGCAAATCCGCGGGATGTCAGTGGTTGGCGTCTTATGCAAATGGCTGCAAATGCTCAGCCAGCCTCCGAGATTAAAGCCGCGACTGTTCTGCGCTATCGGGCTGAAGTGGAATACTGGTCAGGTCATGAGGAAACAGCGATTAAATCTTTATTACATGCACAGCGGGTCAGTAAAAGTAATCAGTCTTTATCGGCCACCATTAATCAGCGTTTAAAGCAGATGCAGCGGGAACGACAAGATAAAATCTGAAAATAGTTTTATGCGGATTTTGTGGGTAGAAGATGTATCCCAATCCGGGTAAATCACGCTACAATCGGGCCAAAGAGAATTGTTTATTTAAATCATTGTATGAAAAAAATATTATTAGCGGTATTGCTATTGGGGTGTGGTGTGAATGGTTTTGCTGCAAGTGCAGTCGAATATGTAGAAGCGGTTGAGCAGATTAATACTGATTATCAAAAAGAATCACGTCAGTTTTTAAAAGCGTTAAATCCACAGCAGCAGGGTTTTACGGCGTCGCAGCAGCAGCAGTTTTGCGCTATTGTGCAGCGTTATGTTGACCGTTTATATCAGGCAGCAGATCAGAACCGGGCCTATCTGGATCGTCAGTTTCAAAATGTAGGCAAACAGGAGGTGATATTGCAGGTCAAATCTTCTAAAGAGATGCAGTTGCTAAAACGTCATCATGTGAATTGTAATTTGCAATAAAAAAAATGAGAATATGGCGAGAACTGTCTAAAAGTGAGGCAGTTCAGCACGGATTTAGAGCTGAATTGAATAGGGGATTAAGCAAGCTTGGCTTTGATTTTGGCTGAAACCTGTGCAGGATCGGCGCGCCCGGCTATGAGCGGACGCAGAGAATTCATCACCTTACCCATATCTTTCATGCTAGTAGCTTGTTGCGCTGCAATCGTTTGCGCAATCACGGAATCAAGTTCTTCCTCAGTCATAGCTTCTGGTAGAAATTGAGAGAGAACCTCAACTTCGGCTTGTTCCTTACTAGCTAAATCTTCTCGACCAGCACCTGTAAAGGCTTTGATCGATTCTTTACGTTGTTTAATTTGTTTTTCAATGACCGCAAGAACTTGAGCGTCGTCAAGTTCTTTACGCTCATCGACTTCGATTTGCTTAATTGCGGCTTGGAGACTACGAATGACCGTTAACTTGTCCATTTCTTTAGCACGCATGGTGGCTTTCAAAATGTCAGTAATCTGGTTTTTTAAAATAGTCATTATTTATTCCAAGCGGTCAATCACAAATTAATCTTAGTAAAGGCGAGTTGTACGTACTGATTCACGCGCCAATTTCTTTTGGTAGCGTTTAACAGCAGCAGCTTTTTTGCGCTTACGTTCTTGAGTTGGTTTCTCGTAGAATTCGCGCTTACGTACGTCAGCTAAAACACCCGCTTTTTCACATGAACGTTTGAAACGACGGATAGCTACGTCTACTGGTTCGCCTTCTTTCAATTTAACTTGTGGCATGAAGAATCCTCATTAAGTTATGGATAAGATCAGGGCCGAATTGCCCTTGATCACAAGTGAAGGTCAGTATTTTACTCATTTACATCTCATACCACAAGTCTATAATAGTTGCTGCAATAGATTTGATACAGGTTATAGGCAGTTTAATGATCGTTTTGGGCTTGGAAACGTCGTGTGATGAAACAGGACTGGCACTGTATGATAGCGAGCTGGGGTTGCGCGGACAGGTGTTGTACAGTCAGATTAAACTGCATGCAGAGTATGGCGGGGTGGTGCCAGAACTGGCTTCACGTGACCATGTGCGCAAGCTCATTCCCTTAATGAATGAACTGCTCGAACAAAGCGGCGTGAAAAAATCTGAAATTGATGCAGTGGCTTATACTCGTGGTCCGGGTCTGATGGGCGCACTGATGACTGGTGCACTTTTTGGTCGTACCTTGGCATTTGCCCTCAACAAGCCGGCAATTGGTGTGCATCATATGGAAGGTCATATGCTGGCCCCTTTACTTTCAAAAACGCCGCCAGAATTTCCATTTGTTGCGCTGCTGGTTTCGGGTGGTCATTCACAGTTAATGGCTGCTTATGGTATTGGCCAGTATGAACTGCTGGGCGAGTCGATTGATGATGCGGCTGGTGAAGCTTTCGATAAAGTCGCCAAAATGATGGGCCTGCCATATCCGGGGGGGCCGAATATCTCAAAACTGGCCGAGCAGGGTGATCCAAACGCTTTTGCTTTCCCGCGTCCCATGCTGCATCAGGGGCTGGAGTTTTCATTTAGCGGTTTAAAAACTGCGGTGTCTGTACAAATGAAAAAGCTGGGGGATGAAAACCGGGATGCCGATATTGCTGCCAGCTTCCAGGAAGCCATTGTGGATACTTTAGTAAAAAAATCTGTCAAGGCATTGAAACAGACTGGCTTAAAACGTCTGGTGATTGCCGGTGGAGTAAGTGCCAACAAGCGTTTGCGTGAGCGATTGGAAGTGGATTTAACCAAGATCAGAGCCTCTGTATACTATGCTGAACCTGCACTGTGTACCGATAATGGTGCAATGATTGCTTTTGCAGGTTACCAGCGTTTAAAAGCCGGGCAGCAAGATGGTCTGGCGGTTACTACCACACCGCGTTGGCCGATGACGGAATTGAGTAATCCAAACGAAGCGTGACAATCGTTTAAAAAGAACCGCATTTGCGGTTCTTTTTTTATTCCAAACTTGAAAATAACTGTGCACTGCTGATTTTTCGCATAAATCCTGCACGCTTTAAAGCTAAAGTCACCATGTTGGTATTACAGGATTGAATACCTTCAAAATTACCAAGATCTTCAGTAATTAATTTCCATAAATCACTTAAATCATTACATAGTACATGCCAGAAAAATTGCGAATCACCACTAATTCCAAATAGACAACGTGTATATTTGAGTTCAGACAAGGTCTTGGCAATATGATTCGCTGAATCTGGACGAGCTTTAATCAAAATAATTGCTTCGGATTTATAGCCCATCAAACTAGGTTCTACATCGACACGAATGTTGAAAATACCTTCTTCCAATAAGTCACTCAATAATTTCTGAGTTTTATGTTCACTGAGCTCAATTTGTTCTGCCAAACTTTTAATAGATGAACGGCCATCAATAGATAGAGCATGAATTAACTTTAATTCAGTTTCAGTCAAGTTTCTAACATTAACATTTTTAACGCTGATGCCATCTAATGCTTTAGGTTTACTGGCCCATGTAAAGGGTTTTAAGACCGCTTGTGTTTCTACAGTTTTAATATCTGGAATTTGCGTAACAAAGTCATGCATCCAAATGGAGAGATCCGCTGCTTTTTCTAGTCCAATCTCTAAGAAAATATCTGCAAGTCCTGTAGTTAGAAAAACAATACGCACTTCTGGGCGGTTTGCAAAAAATTGTGCAATTTCTTTTTCCTTCCCAAATTTCACACTGATCCATACATGAACTGTGTAACCCTTATTGGTAACCAGTGGATTTAACTCAATCGCAGTACGTATAACTTGGTCATTTAGCAATTTAACCAGACGCCGAGACAGCTTTTTTTCCGGAACATCACTAATCTGACTCAGTTCTCTCCATGATCCTCTCGGATTAGAGATGAGAGCTTTGATGCATGCGGTATCGATTTCGTCGAAACTAAAAGATTCACTCATGATGATTGACTTGTCTAATAACTAATTATAGTCTTAATTAAAGTCTAGAAAATAAAATACAACCTGTATATATGTCTAAATATTAAATGAGACGCTTATGGATGAGTCAAAAATGCAAAACTCAATTTCCGCTCAAGGAAATGTATCACAAAAGAAAGTTATTCTTGCAGGAACTGTAGGAAATGCGATTGAATGGTTTGATTGGACGATTTATGCCACATTTGCGGTATTTTTCGCGAAACAGTTTTTCCCCTCAGATGATCCAACGGCATCGTTGCTGGCGACCTTCGCAATTTTTGCTGTTGGTTTCTTCATGCGCCCATTAGGTGGAATCGTATTGGGCATCTTTTCGGACCGCTATGGTCGAAAAGCCGCTTTGGCCGTCACCATCATTATGATGGCAGGTGGATCTTTGATGATTGGTCTTTCACCAACCTATGAATCAATTGGTATTTTTGCACCAATTATTTTGGTATTGGCACGATTACTTCAGGGTTTATCGTTAGGCGGCGAGTTCGCTTCAGCTGCAACCTATCTTTCAGAGATGGCAGCAAAACATAAACGTGGATTCTATTCGAGCTTTATGTTTTTTAGTTCAGCAATTGGTATTTTGATGGCCTCAGGTCTTGCTTGGGCTTTAACAAGTGCTTTGACTGAAACGCAAATGAGTGAATACGGTTGGCGTATTCCGTTTATTCTGGGTGCGATTGGCGGCTTGGTGGGTATGTGGATTCGTAAATCCGTACCTGATAGTGAAATGACCCATAAAAAAGAATCCGTAAAAAATCCTTTGGCTGTATTGATTAAACGTCATCCGAAAGAAACGCTCCGTATTGTCGGTATTTCTATCTTAACGACATTTGCATTTTATATTTTTGTAGTTTATGTCCCAACTTACGCCATTAAAGTTTTAGGTGCAGAGCCACAAACAGCCTTTGCTGCGAATACTGTTGGCTTAATTATTTTCATACTGTGTCAGCCTGTATTTGGCTGGCTATCAGACAAAATTGGTCGCAAACCGCAGTTGATCGTATTTGCTGCGGGATATTTAGTTTTCTTTTATCCAATCATTAAGTGGATGGATGGGACTTTTGCATCGATTTTGTTGGTCGAGCTTTTTGGATTGGTTTTATATGCTTTATATACAGCCATTGGCCCCGCGGTCATGTCTGAGCAGTTTCCGACAGAAGTTAGAGCGGTCGGTATTGGTGCACCTTACAATTTGATGGTGGCTTTACTCGGCGGCACGACCCCATATGTACTGACTTGGTTACAAAGTATTGGTAAACAAGATTACTTCTACTTTATGGTACTGGTTGGCGCTTTATTAACATTAATCACATTTATTAAGATGCCTGAAACGGCAGGAAAAGGTTTGGAAGATATAAAATGAATATTGTGAATTTATCTGCACTTGAGTTAGGTCGACAGATTGCTTGCAAAAAGATAACTTCAGTAGAGACAGTTCAATTTTATATTGATCGAAACCAGACATTTAAACATCTAGATTGCATTTCGGAACTATTTGAAACCGAGGCTTTGCAACATGCTAAGTACTTAGATGAGTTGCTTCAGCAAGGAACACGTTTAAGTCCATTTCATGGTGTTCCAATTTTACTAAAAGATAATCTGGATGTAGCGGGTCATATAACGTATGCCGGTACAGTTTATCTAGATCAAAAAGCGTTAGCAAACTGCGAACTGGTTGATCAGTTACAAAATTTAGGTTTTGTAATCTTAGGTAAAACTAAAATGACCGAGTTGGCCTTTGGTTTGTCAGGGCAAAATCCAATGCAGGGTACACCTAAAAACCCTTGGGCAGAACAGCAATTCGCGCCAGGTGGATCTTCTTCAGGTTCAGCAGTCGCAGTTGCATGTAATCTAAGTCCTTTAGCATTTGGTGGTGATACTGGTGGTTCAATTCGTACACCAGCAGCATTGAATGGCATATTTGGATTTAAACCCACAGCTCATAAAATTGCTGACATGGGTGCAGTGCCATTATCTAAAACATTAGATACTTTAGGTCCGTTTGCGCGTTTTGCAGATGACATTAGTGCGTTAATTAATTTATTGATGGATACAAATGTTGAAGTGGCATCAAGTGAAAATGTAATTTATGCTTTAGATGAGTCTGCATTTCCATATCCGCTTGAGCATGAGGTATTAACGCTTTGGCGCGGAGTGCTAAAACGCATAGAGGCTTTAGGAATTGAAATTAAAAACTGGCAACCACCTGCACATTTTGATTTTCATGATCTATCAGATCGAACATCTGATATTATTGCCTATGAAAGCTATTTGTATCATGGTGATACAGCTGAAAATGCTGAAGTAAAAATGTGGGAATTGGTACGTCAGCGTGTGCTACGTGGTAAGACCATCTCACAGCAAAAATATGAGACATTGATTGCAGAGCGAACTGAGTTTCAGCAATCGTTTAAAGCCTCTTTAGATGGTCAATGTTTGTTGTTTCCAGTGAGCCCATTTCTTGGAGCTGTGTCAAGTTCAGAAGATGCCGAGTTTAGTCATGTGGGTGAATATACACGTCCATTTAACTATTTAGATGCACCAAGTTATGCTTTCCCCATAGCTCTGAGTGATAGCGGATTGCCGATGGGTATTCAGTTGGTTTCATATCAAGCGAATGATGTTAATGTGGTAAACATGGTGCAGAAAATTGCCAATGGTTTAGGTATTCGTTCTGTATTACCACCAATTTGTCAGGATTAAGAGTTAACGCCTCGTTTATTATATTCAAAAAAAGAACCGCACTTGCGGTTCTTTTTTTATCATGATGGTTCTACTTTATCATGATGGTTCTACTTTAAGCTTTTTTAAGTTGCTCTGACCCAATCCAATGCTTCGAAAACTGATAAGCAGCACGACCTGAACGTTGCCCACGTGCCTGGCACCAGCGTAATGCTTCGGCACGTGCCTCTGCAGTCAGTTCCATACTGGATTTTTTAAGATAATGTTCCACAATTTCCAGATAGAGGTTTTGATCCATCGGGTAAAAAGACAGCCATAATCCGAAACGATCAGATAAGGAAATTTTTTCTTCGATCGCTTCCTGAGGATGTAACTCTGTATATTGCGGTACATCGACTTTGGTGACCGGCGTATTTTCATGCATAAATTCTGGCAATAAATGGCGACGGTTACTCGTCGCATAAATCACAAAATTGTTGGAACCAGATTGCAATGAGCCATCCAGAACACTTTTTAAACTGCGATAATTTTCATCTTCTGCATTAAAGGCCAGATCATCACAATAGACTATAAATTTTTCTGGACGGCCAGCGATCAGTTGCTGAATTTGAGGCAGATCTGACAGGTCATCACGTTCAATTTCAATCAGGCGTAAACCCTGATCTGCGTATTCAGTCAACAAGGCGCGGACAATTGACGACTTGCCTGTGCCACGCGAGCCGGTCAGCAGCACATCATTGGCAGGCAGGTCTTTTAAAAACTGTAAAGTGTTCTGAATCACTTTTTCTTTTTGTTTCTCGATTCCTTTTAAATCTTCCAGCGCAATCTGTTTAAGTTGATGAATCGGCTTTAGTTCCCCGTTTTGCCATTTATAAGCATACGCAGAAAAATCCGGTGTCTGCTTCAGCTCAGGCAAGCTATGTTGAAGCTGCAAAAGTACAGTAGAAAGCGCATTTAAAATATTGTCAGGTAAGTCGATTTTCGCCATGATGAAATAATGCAGATTTAAAATTATGTCTAGCATACTATCACTGTAAAATTCACAGTCAAAGTCTGAAAAGTGTGATAATTTACTTAAAGCAGAGAGTTTTGCTCCTTTAGTCTAGAAGGAGGAAAAGGGCATTTTCCATATTTAAGACTACGGGCTGAATGAGAAATATATAGGGAAAATGACAGATGCTATTCAAAGATTTTACCCAGGATATTAATCCACATCAGGCCTATCGGATCAAAAAGCTGAAACAGCAGTTACAGCTTGCTGAGACTTATGAGGAGTGGAAACATATTGCGCTAAAGATTGATGAGGAATCAGGTGCACAAGAGTGGAAGTTTGATAATAGCTCGCCGTATTTTGATGCTGAAGTGATTGCGCATCGCTTAGGGAAATTAAGACGTTACCGCCAGCAAAAGCGTACCCGAGATCTGATGCATATCCTGTGTGAAGGGCTGAGCTATGATGTTGCCAATATTGCACATCCTTTGCTTTTTACCGAGACTTATGTCGGCACCAAAAGAATTATTGAAGAATATGTAGAAGAAGTCAGTCTGGGTCTGGCCTATATCGCCTCAGATGAATGTCAGTGCTTGAAATTTGAAGAAAAGATCGAATACTTTGAACATTGTCAGCGTGCTTATGGCCAGCCAGCTTTGATGTTTTCCGGCGGTTCCACTTTGGGGTTATTTCATACTGGTGTATGTAAGGCTTTAATGGAGCAAGACTTGCTGCCCAAAGTCATGTCCGGCTCCAGTGCCGGCGCTATTATGACTGCCATGCTGGGCGTGTCCAAGCCTTCCACTTATGTAGAACTGTTGAAGGGACATAACTTTTTTCATGAAGCTTTTCACTTTCGTAAGCTGAATGAACTGCTCAAAGGTAATGGTGGACTGGCCGATGTCAAATACCTGAAAAAGTTTCTGATTGAGAATCTGGGAGATGTCACTTTTGCAGAAGCCTTAAAAATTTCCGGTCTACATATTAATATCGCGGTTGCTCCTTATGATGCTGCGCAGGAGGCACGGATTATGAATGCCTATACCTCACCAGATGTGCTGGTCTGGAGTGCAGTGCTGGCCTCTTGTGCAGTGCCAATTCTATTTCCACCCGTACGTCTGACCAGTAAACGCTATGATGGTCAATATACCCCGTATATGGGAGCCACGCGCTGGGTCGATGGCAGTGTGCGCAGTGATTTTCCGCAAGAGAAAATGGCGCGGCTTTATAATATCAATTACACCATCGCCAGTCAGGTGAACCCGCATATCGTGCCATTTATGCAGGATGATGTAGCACGTTTCCGCAAAGGGACCTTAAGTTGGCCACAACGTATTGTACGCCGTCAAGGTGCGGTCATTACCAAAGGCATGATGGACTTTGCCCGTGAGCATGCCGGTCGGGTGCCACCAGTCCGCCGTCTGCTGGACCATGGGCATGGGGTGGTCAATCAGCGTTATTATGGCGATGTAAACATCGTCGGAAAATATGGCTTACGTCACTATACTTATATGCTCCAGAATCCGCGGCCGCATCTGTTTAAAGTCTTACAGCGCGAGGGCGAACGGGCGACCTGGCCTAAAATTTCCCTGATCGAAATGCAGGAGCGGGTAGGTAAAACTATTCAGCATTGTCTGGAACTGTTAAATTATCAGAAGACACCAGATCTACAGCACGAATATATTGCAACTTAATCCAGACACGCTCTCTTCTTTAAACTGGCAGCTAAAAACCAAAGCCCGTAGCCTGGGCTTTGGTCGCCGTCTCTATTATTTAAATGAACCAGGGCCTTACTGGCTGAAGACACAGCTTGCTGATTCTTCCAGTTCTGTATGGCAACAGGTTCAACAGGGTTTTCAGCATGAGCTGGAATTTTACCGTGCTTATCAGCATGCAGGTTTGCAATGCCTATTGCCCGCTTGGATCATTCAGCAACCTGTTAAAATTGCTTATGACACTTTTCAGCAGGCTTTGATTCTGCCAGATTTTCCTGCTTATTTTGACGGTACACCAGAAACGCTATCTATTCTGGAAATTCAGCAATATTTGCTGCGCGTCTTAGAACCCTTAATTGAATTACAGGAATTGGGCTATTTTCATGCCGATTTAAAGCGTGAACATTTTGTGCATGATCAGGGCAGGGTCTATCTAATCGATTTTGAGCAGGTACATTCCCTGTCTGAATCAGTAATAAAAGAAATGAATGCAACACCGCGTTATATGGCACCTGAGTTATTTCACGGCAAGCCTAAGTCTTTGCAAAGTGAGGTCTATGCTTTGGGAATCATTTTTTATGAATGGCTGTCTGGGCAACGTCTACAAGCGGCCAGTTATGAAGATTGGGCATATATACATTGCCAGCGTTTCAAACTTGAGCTTCCGACAGGTTTAAAAGCCTTTCAAAAACTGTTGGAGGGAATGCTATGCAGGCAGCAGCAAAACAGATTGGCTGATTTCAAAGTGGTCAAATACTGCTTGATGACTGAAATTGAATGAGAAAAATACAATAAATTGCAGATTGTTTTTTATTTAATCAAATGGGTGGGTTTTTCTTAAAAAGCTCTTGTCAGGGCAAAGTGATCCCTATAGTATACACAGCCATTGGGGACGTGGCGAAATTGGTAGACGCACTGGATTTAGGTTCCAGCGCCGCGAGGTGTGAGAGTTCGAGTCTCTCCGTCCCCACCAACAGTATTTAGGTCACTAGATATTGGGTGGAAGTAGAGGATTGGTGTAATGGTAGCATGACGGTCTCCAAAACCGTTCGTCAAGGTTCGAATCCTTGATCCTCTGCCAAAGTTTATAAAATCCAACCTTGGGTTGGTACCCTGATGGGGACGTGGCGAAATTGGTAGACGCACTGGATTTAGGTTCCAGCGCCGCGAGGTGTGAGAGTTCGAGTCTCTCCGTCCCCACCATCAAAAGAGACAAGGCGATGACCTTGTTTTTTTTCGCCTGAAATTTCTAAATCTTAGAAGTATAAAAAAGCCCATAACAATGGGCTGATGATATTTTCCCCACTTTAAACTCCGTCAGCTCTAAATCTGTATTAGATACTACCTAGCCATTCAGTGTTTATTTTTTTCATAAAATGAAGTGAATTTGTTCAAAAATAAGGGCTGTAAAATAAAATCCGGGTTAATTGATTAATTTTTGATATAACAGTACTTATTTTTCTAGATGAGTGCTTGTCAATACGAGTCGATCTCTATAATATACACAGCCACGGGGATATGGCGGAATTGGTAGACGCACTGTGTTCAGGTCGCAGCGCCTTCTAGGTGTGAGAGTTCGAGTCTCTCTATCCCCACCATATATACAAGAAGCAAGGTGAATACCTTGTTTTTTTTTGCCTGGAATTTAGCAGGATGCTTTGTATTTTCTTGGCTTCTCAATTTTGTCTGAGATTTTGAATAGAAATGTCGTGAATTACTGCGTTAAGAAACCATTAAAAATAATAGGATAAAAAGCATAGCAACCCGTAAGTAGGGCATTGGTATCGTTTTTATATTAACCTGAGTTCGATGAAATCCACTTAGCCTTTTAACATATTTTGGAAAGTTGGCTTATTGGGATTCAAACAATAAGCCACTACAGCAGCCATGATATTCACCATGAAGTTATTTACCGAACGATGACGTGAATGTTCAAGTTGATGTAAATTTTTTAATTGATCATTCACTGTCTCTATTAATCCTCTTCTGCAAAGCAATTGTTTTTCTTCTTCTGTTTGGATAGGTTTGTTTTTCATATTCCGACGTGATGGGGTCAATATTTTCAGTCCTCTTGCTGCTAAAACTTCGGCTTTTGCTTTGCTCAAATAGCCTTTGTCTCCGAGTAGGATCCCTTTTAATTCTTGAGTTAAAGAATCTAATATAGCAACATCATGAACATTTCCTGATGTCAGTTTGAGGTTAATTATTTCACCTAAATTATTGATAACCAAATGTAATTTAAAACCATAAAACCACCCCGTACTACTTTTTCCACGACCTGCCAAACCTTTAAATACACGATGCCTTTTAATCCGAAGATTATGGCAAACTACCAATTTAGTGGAGTCAATGATACTGATTCCCGTATCTTTTCCTTTTACTTGATGGAAGAAACTACTCAGAGCCTGCAAACAACGGGGCATAATTTCAATAAATCGGTTGTAGCTAAGCAGTTTAGGAAAAGCAGATTTCCAGAATGGAACGATCATTTGGCAATAAAAATATTTGAAGAATCTAAACCCGGATTGATGAAATAAAATGACAATGGTCATTGCTTCAGACAAGCTTAAAGCTGACTTTTTTAGCCTGGATTTTTGATCAGAAATTAAAGCTTTCTCTAAAGATTTATTAAATTTTTTGCAGAAATCATCCAAAATACAAAATAATTCGGTAATATGATCCATTGAAAAGCCTTGTTTTATAACATTTTGTCTTGATAACCAATATGTTACAAATACAAGGCTTTTTTTTATACTCTTTTTTATATCGAACTCAGGTTATATTAATGAGATCAGTAAGGTTGAAACAAGAATAAAGGCCAGACGTTTAGAGTGGCTTTTAAATTCCTCAAATTTTATCGAATGTGAAAAATAAAGTTAACTGCTTAATTTATAGCAGGTTAGATTACCTTTTACTGCAAAAACACTTGTCAACAGTGTGTGATCCCTATAGTATACACAGCCATTGGGGACGTGGCGAAATTGGTAGACGCACTGGATTTAGGTTCCAGCGCCGCGAGGTGTGAGAGTTCGAGTCTCTCCGTCCCCACCAACAGTATTTAGGTCACTAGATATTGGGTGGAAGTAGAGGATTGGTGTAATGGTAGCATGACGGTCTCCAAAACCGTTCGTCAAGGTTCGAATCCTTGATCCTCTGCCAAAGTTTATAAAATCCAACCTTGGGTTGGTACCCTGATGGGGACGTGGCGAAATTGGTAGACGCACTGGATTTAGGTTCCAGCGCCGCGAGGTGTGAGAGTTCGAGTCTCTCCGTCCCCACCATCAAAAGAGACAAGGCGATGACCTTGTTTTTTTTCGCCTGAAATTTCTAAATCTTAGAAGTATAAAAAAGCCCATAACAATGGGCTGAAAAGATTTAAAATTTTATTGCATTCACTTCTTTGAATCGACATCCCTATCTTCAAGTGTATCAAACCTGCTGATCAGGCTTTTAAGTGATCTTCAAATTCTTCACCGAGCTGCATGGCTAAAGCATTGCCGGAGAGGTCACAGGTCACCAGGCCATATTCTTTTTTAAAACTGAAACTGAAGCCACGGTCATCAGCCAGAGTGCGAACTGAATAACCTAATTTTTCTAACCACAGGCGAAAGGCGATCAAGTTTTTAGCTTTAACCACTTTTTTCATGAGATAACTCCTTCATCATTGTTAAATGATAGATAAGGGTGAAAAAAATTGTTTTAAAGGGCGATTGCCTTAAATAATTTTAATTTAAAGGAAAATGCAGATTTAATGAACATTCATAGCTGGAGAAAAGCCATCAAATATAGCTTAAGTATATGATTTTTATGTTTTTTAAGATGTTGTAACTAAATGTTGTATGTTTTTAGGTTATAAAAATTATAAATTATTTTTAATATTCAACTGGTTAAGAGAAAATTATGAATGAGACTGTTAAGTAAAAGATTTATTGCATGACTTTTCATGATAAACCGGTTGGATTCTATTTTATTCAAGCATGCTTGGCTGAAGATTTTCTGAGCAGTATTTCTATTTCTCTGATTTATACTATGAAAAAACAGATTGAAATTGAAAGATCATGACTCAGCCCAACATTGAACAGTATGTAAAGCAGCAGATTGAACAGATGCAGCAACAGGCTTTAACTCCGGTTGCTGTCATGCTGGGGCATGAAGACTGGCTGGAGTTTAGTGTGCAATCCCAGGTGGCTTATACACCCTTTGGAAGTGCACGTCGCTACCAGCCAGCACTGGGTGGTTTGCTGCTGGTTAGAGTGAATGAAATGAATACGCTACGCGTAGTAACGCAGGCAGAACTGGATGCTTATGCGCAAAGCAACCAGATTCTTTAGAAGGATTTAAAATCCTGAGAATGAGGAATTAGAAATTGTCTTTTTGCATTCTCAGTTGCTGGAATTCTTCAACACTATTGGCGCGTAAAAATGGATTGGTTTCAAGTTCTAGCTCAATGGTACTTGGCAGAGTGTTTTGACCGAGCATACGCAAACGCTTCACCTGTTCCAAACGTTCCTGAATCTCCAGGTTGTCTGGCTCGACATATTTGGCGAACTGTGCATTAGACAAGGTATATTCATGGGTGCAATAGACCTGTGTACGGGGAGGTAAGGCAGCCAGACGCGACAGAGAGTGATACATTTGCTGATACGTACCTTCAAAAACACGGCCACAGCCCATTGCAAATAAGGTATCACCACAGAACAGCACATCAAGCGTATCAATAAAATAAACGATATGGCCTAAGGTGTGCCCGGGAACGGAGATAACCTGAACTTCAATATCATGAAAGTTAAATTGATTTTCATGTTCAAGCGGATGGCTAATCACCGGAATTTTACTCAGTTCTGCGCGTGGACCATAAACAGGGAGGTTCTGCTCCTGAATTAATCCGGCTACACCGCCCGTATGGTCTTTGTGCCAGTGAGTCAGCCAGATCTGGCTGAGTATCAGAGCATGTTCGGTGCAATAGGTTTTAACCAGTTCTGCTTCAGTCGGATCAATCACCACGACTTGATGGGAAGGTAGATGTTCCAGTAACCAGATATAGTTTTGTAAGGAGTTTTTGACATCAATGCAATGAATTTTGTATGAGGACATAGCGAATCAGCCTAAAGGGTTTTGCTGATAACCTAACATATTTATCGATGTTTTAGCGTTCGCATAAAGTGCCGATTGATCAAGAAATTATATTAACGATAGTGCTTTGCGATTTTGACGTGGCTACTTCCATAGCCTTTTCAATATTGATGGCTATTTGCCATTCTTTTGATATTGTATGCAGATGTGATTTTGCAGAAGTTATTTTAAAGCAAGAGTGTACAGGACGAAATAGCCTGAATTTTAATAGTGTTTCGGATTTTGCTGCTGTGATTTAGTAGCGCAGTTGTTTTGGCGATTGAATTTCAGTGCATCATTGCCTGCCATATCTTCGCTAAAAATAGTGCGAGATATTCCTTTTACGTCACAAACATAGACATAGATAAATGGTCAACAGACCTTAATATACAGGAGCATAAAAATGAAAATGTACCAGGTGGATGCCTTCACTACAGCACTGTTTAAAGGAAATCCGGCCGCGGTGATTGTGCTGGACCAGTGGCTAGATGACAGCCTGATGCAGAATATTGCCCTGGAAAATAATTTGTCCGAGACCGCTTTCGTTCAGGTACGGGATGCAGAAAATTATGCGATTCGCTGGTTTACTCCGACTAAAGAGGTGGATTTCTGTGGACATGCTACTTTAGCCAGCAGCTTTGTGCTGTTTAAAGATTTTACATCAGCCAAGACTATTCAGTTTCACGTTAAAGATCTGGGGATTTTTACGGTCACTCAGGATACAGATGGCAAAATCAGAATGGATTTTCCAGTTCGTCGAGCCAAGCAGGTGACAGAATATCCGGATGAACTCAGACAGGCCCTGAGCAAACCTTTTAAAAATGTCTATTTGAATATTCAGGGCTATATTATTGAATATGAATCGGTACAGGATGTTCTGGACGAACGGCCGAACTTTGAACTGCTCAAACAGTTAAATGGCAAGCGAACGGCCATTACGGCAAAGGGGAGCTTGCTGGATGTGGCGATTACCACAGGTGCTACGCAATATGACTGTATTTCTCGTTACTTTGCGCCCAGTAACGGAATTGATGAAGATCCGGTGACAGGCTCAATCCATACTGGTATTGCACCGCTTTGGGCGGAAAAACTGAATAAGACCGAACTGGTCGCCTATCAGGCTTCGGCACGGGGTGGCGAGCTGTATTGCAGTCTGAAAGCTGAAGATCGGATTGAAATTTCGGGCTATGCCAGGTTATATATGCAGGCTGAAATTTTTATCTAAATTACATTGTAAAACATAATATCGTCTTGGCAGACGGTATGGTATTTCTGGCAATCCGGTTTAAAAGATTATTCAGAGTAAGAGTCGTTTTCTAATATAGACCGGTAATAAAAATTCACCTTTAAAATTTTGGATAAAGAATGTTAATACGCTTTAAAAGTTTAACACTGGCGATTTTATTATCTGGTTATTCGGTGCTGAGTCTGGCCCAGCCAGTGCTACTAAAAACTGAGCAGAATGTTGAAGAATATAAATTAGAAAATGGCTTAAGAATTATTCTCGCGCCAAATGACAAAGAAAATAAAGTATTTATGAACACGGTTTATCTGACCGGTTCACTGAATGATCCGCAAGGCAAGGGGGGATTGGCTCATCTTCTGGAACATCTGGCCTTTAAAGGTACTCGCAATGTCAAAGGAGATGAATTCCAGCGTCGACTGGATCAATATACTTTAATGACCAATGCCAGTACCGACTATTATTCTACCAAATATACCAATGTGGTTCGGCCTGAGCAGACGGCACTCAATGAAGTGATTTTTCTTGAAGCCGAGCGGATGGACAAACTGGTACTGCAAGAAAAATATGTCCCGACTGAAATTGATATTGTGAAACGTGAGCGTGAAATTCGTCTGGATCAGCCTTTCTCGGTCATGATGGATCAAATTTTTAAAGCGGCTTATGGCAATCAGTATCTTGGACGTTTGGCGATTGGCGATCTGGAGGAACTGCAATCCATTAGCATGCAGGAGCTGAACCGGTTTTACCGTCAATGGTATGCACCAAATAATGCCTTCATGGTGATCTCAGGCAAGTTTAACAAGGCGGATGTGCTCAAGCAGATTGATCGCCATTTCAGCCCGATCCAGTCGCGCAATATTCCGGCACAGGCTCAGGTACCGCCTTTAAAACCTGAACAGATCGCACCGCGTGAGTTTACCGTGCAAAAAGGTAGTGATCTGGCAAAATACAGTATTTATTTAACGGGTGCCAATGAAAGTGTTAAAACAGCATTGGCCATTTCGCCGACGTTATATACGCTGCAACCGAGTGGACATTTGTATCAAAGTATGGTGGAAACCGGGAAATCCACCACAGTGCAATCCGCAACCTGGCTCGACCGGGATTTTAATCTGGTGATGATGGGTGCGATTTATGGACCGAATCATCAGGCACCAGGTATAAAGGAAGGATTGATACAAGGCATTGAGCAGAGTCAGCCTTTTAATGAAGTCGAACTTAACCGTACAAAAAATCTGGTACGTAACCAGGCCGATATGATCAAAAATAGTGCAGCCGCGATAGGTTCCCGTCTGAGTGATTATGCAGTGGCTTATTCTGGGGACTGGAGCCAATACTTTAAAGATCTGGATTCGATCCAAAAGCTGAGTGTGAATGATGTCAATCGAGCCTATCAGGTCTTTTTTAAACCAGAGCATCGTATTTTCGGGAATATTCTGCCTACACCAGAAGATCAGAAAAAAGCACAGCAACTGGCGCAGAGCGAAGCCCCACAAAAAAGTTTAGCGCCTTCGGCTGAAGCAGAAGAACCATTAAAGGATGTCAGAGTTTATCAGGCGGAAGTAAAAGATTATGTGCAGCAGTCCAAGCAATATCTGCATGAAAAAGAACAGCAGATCCAGCGCGGTAAGCTGAAAAATGGCATTAAATATGCGCTGTTTCCGACCACTACACGTGATGATAAGGTATATGCCACCATTGCTCTGGATTTTGGTACAGCACAAACCTTATTGAATAAGGGTGAAGTACTGGATCTGATGGCATATCTATTATTGCGTTCTTCAGAAACCCAGAGTTTGCAGCAGATTGCAGACAAGATTATTGAAGTTGGCGGATCTGCCACTGCAAGTGCAGCGGTGAATGGCTTGACCATTCAAATCAGTGCCAAAAAAGAAAAATTCGAAGAGTTTTTTCAGTATGTGGTTGAGGTGCTTAAAAACCCGGTATTTGAACAAAGCCAGTTTGATCTGATCAAGGGGCAGACTTTATCAACTCTGGATCGTCCTTATACGGAGCCAGATACTGTTGCTGGGCTGACCATGTCGCGAATCATTGAAATCTACCAGCCAGGAGATATTCGCTATCATTTTGAACCTGAGCTGGCGACCCGACAGTTTAAAGCGGCCACCCGTGAACAGGTAGTGGCCTTGTATCAGCAGTTTTTTAAAACCCATCATGCACAAATTGCGGTTACGGGTGAATTTAACCCCAAGTTCATGCAAAACATCCTGAAAAAAAGTTTTGCTGACTGGAAAACCCAACAGCCTTATGAGCGCCTGAAATCGGTATATAGAGCTTATCCTGCCCAACAAGTTCATGCCTTATCTGAGCAGCGTGAGTTTGGCAGCTATCAGGCACTGATGACTTTGCCGGTGGGGGCGGACAATCCTGATGTGCCGGCTTTGCAGGTCTTTGAATATATTCTGGGGAATTCCCAGTTGTCTTCCCGTTTGGCTCAGGAGCTACGTGAAAAAAATGCCTTGGTCTATGGATTTGGTGCCAATCTCCAGTTTGATGAATGGGCGGAGTCAGGCGCGCTCTCCATTGATGCAAACTATACGGCAGGGAAATCAGCACAAGTTTCACAAGCAGTATATAAAGTGTTGAATGAGCTATTGACCCGGGGTGTCACGGAACAGGAAGTGGAAGCTGCCAAAGCCAGTATTCTAAAAAAACGCTTAAATGCGCTGGAAGATGATCGCCGTATTCATAACATGCTGGTTCCGCAACTGGATAAAGACCGTAATCTGTTGTATCGGGAAAAACGTGATCAGGCGATTGCCCAACTCAGTAAAGCCGACATTGATGCCGTGATTAAAAAATACATCAAGCCAAATCAGCTGGTGGAAGTGATGGCCGATCAGTATGGAAAAGAAGTTAAGCAATCATAGTGTGAGTAGGTAAATAGAAAAATCCCCTCAAGTCGGGGATTTTTTATTTTTCAATATTATTTAAAGCCCTAATTTAAGTAACTTTTCTGGTAAACAGGATTCCACCTAAAACGCCAGATAGCACAGCACTGGCTAAGCTCCACCAGAAAGTGGCAAAAAGAAACAGGAAAATACCACCTGATATTAAGATTGCTCCGAAAGCAATATCTTTATTAAAGGGTAAGTGAATCATATGTTGGTAATAGCAGGATGCCATTCCACTAAAACAGATCACCAGGCAAATATATAAAAGTTTTTCTGACAAGGGACTAGCGATCATTTCTTCCCAGAGCATATGTATTTTCCTCCTTTTTTAAGGATCCAGACGCTTATTCTTATAATTTATAAAACGCTTTAGCATTTTCATAAAAAATCGGCTTTAAGGCATTTTCATCATAAGCCTGCACAATATCGCTAAACGCATCAATAATGTTAGTGAGTGAGCTGCTGACACGATCCATCGGAAAGTTGGACGCAAACATCACGCGCTTAGCTCCAAAGCAGTTTAAAGCATGCTGAATCAGGGGAGCTGCACGTTCTACTAGTTCCTGTTTAGTTGCCAGTCGTTTCTGCTGATGAAAATCATGCCCTAAAACAGGCATAAACAAGCCAGACATTTTAGTCGATACATTCGTGCATTGTGCCAGTTCAGCCAGATCCTCTATCCATGCCTGAAAAATATATTCACGTTGCTGAGCTGTCTTGCCAGTGCTTTTACCCACCTTGCCAAATAAACCAGCAGGCGTACCCAGATGATCCAGCACGATAGGTGTGTCTGGAAAGGCTTTGGCCAGCGCAGTAACATCTGAAATCTGGAGAGAATATACCCAGGCATCAAAGCTTAAATCTTGCTTGGCCAGTTCCTCAAAACCTTTGAGGAATTTTTTATTGCGGTACAGATGCGGTTCATCTGCCCATGCATGAATAGCTTTATCTGCATGGACTGCTGCCATTTTACGGATGCCACGAAACTTGGGTGAGGCTTCACGATGTAATTGCAGGAGCTGTTTAAAATTTTTCTGTCGTGGATCCGCCGTGGCGACAATGCCACCTAACTGGATATTATGCTGATCAAAAGGAAGTCCAGCGATGAAGCGGGTTTCGTTTACCACGCCCGTACCTTTCTGTTGATGCCAACTGGCTTCGACATGCACAATCTGCTCCACCTTATAATGACCTGCATCTTTCTTGTAATTTCCAGGCAGGTAGGGTGCAGTCAGATGTTCAGTCAAGCCAATCGTTTCAATCACATCTTTGGGTTTTAACAGTCGAACCATCTTGTCTAGCAATCTAGGATGTTTGCCAAACAGCTTCACCGCGAAAGCCGCGGCATGCGGGGTAGTATAGGGATCCCATTGGTGGATATGCGGGTCAATGATTGAAAAGGGAAGTGATTGCATAATATTCTTGGTCCGTCCTTAATTTTTATTATTTTTTATATAGGCCTACAGTCAGCCTACAGTCAATTTTTTTGTGTCCATAAAAAAAGCCCCGTAGGGCTTTCATTAATGATCATGGTCGTGTTGATGCTTATTGGCATGAAACTCTTCATTACGACGGAAACGTAAATAGTTTTCAAACTGCTCGCAGTATTCATCATAATTGTCTTCCAGCATCATCTGGAACTGCTGCAAGATATAAGACATGACCTGATCTTTAGCATCGCGCATTTCATTGCCATCTTTAAAATTGTTGGCAGCGACCCAGGTATTAAAACGGGCTGTACCAAACAGCATTGCAGCGCTGACCTGACCGCGTTTGTCTGCCGGATTTTCCTGAGAACCTTTTTTTACGCGGCTAAATTCATTGGCCTGTTTAATAAATTCATCAGCACGTTCAAAGAATGCAGCATTTAACGCTTCTTCTTCGGTTACATCGGCTGCTTCAATCTTTTGAACCATGAATTTTTCCTGACTATAAAATCTTGATGTCTAATTATAGGCAAAGCCTTGCAGAAACTAAACCTTTGCCTTAATCTAAAAATAGCCTAAGCAATTAAAGTGTGAATACCATGCAAGATGCAATTGCGGTACAAAGCCTGAAAAGTGATATTGCCTTGTTGCGCCAGAATATATGGCCACCCGCAAATCTGGCCAATGTTGAAGGTTTACCGATTTACTATGGCACCAAGTCGCAGGTGGATGAATATTACACACAATGGCTGGGTCTGATTGAAAGAGCACAAGACCTGTTTCAGCCGTTTATGGAAGATGAGGTCGTAGATGCAGTTCACCTGCCCGGTCACCTGAATCTACCCTTATTCTATTTTCATGTGGATCGCATCCGTATTAATAAGACTCGGGCCAAAGAATCCAAAACCTTTCGCGGTACTGCCAGTCTGATAGAAAAATGCGGACAGTTTGAAGCAGAACAGGTGGCTGCCATGCAGCGTTGGCTGGACAGTGATGAAACAGCAGCGTTGGTGGCACACCGTGAATTTGTTGACTTACGGACTTATGTATTTCAGCATAGGCAAAGTGAATATACGCGCACCCGATTTTATGTAAATGGGATCGTGCTGAGTGTCGAGCCAGACTTTGAGCTGGTGGATGCACGCGATAAGCCACGCAAACAACGTAGTGATAGTTATAGCGATCCATTGGCAGATAATAATATCTGGAAAGTGTATGGCAAAAATCGTTAAAGCCATGTCGCTATGACCAGAATGGCTCGGTTTTAGTAAACTGTATTAACCGGGCCGCAGCTTCAGCAGACAGGCGTTGTTGTTCAGCTTTAATCCATCCCAGCACAAACCAGGCTTTGGGCTGCTTTTTCACATAGGGAAGGAATAGCTCTTCTGCAACGAACAGATCGTTATAATGTCCTAAACTTTCCTGAACAGGCTTTAATGCTTTGAGATACGCTTTTACTTCCTGCTCGACAAACAGGCTTTGCAAAAACTCAATATTATAGCGTAAACGCTTGACTCGCTTGCGAGTACGATGTCGTGCCTCAATATCCAGCTGTATATAATTGGCTGCATCCTCACAAATTTTGTGGTGCAAGCTGCTGAGACTGGTGCAAAGTGTTTTATGGGAAGATGGATGTGGCTTAAATTTGCGCTGGCTAAAGCCTAAAAGTTCAAGAAACAGCTTTGTAATCGCGGGCTGTTGAAACAGTTGACTGATATTGAACTGCCCTTTAGGAGCAGGAGGTAATACTAAAAGTGGTGAACCGGCTTGTTTTAATTGTGGGAGCAGGCTTCCAGCTAAGGCATCCCGATCGCGGGTAGCGCCTAATTGCTGAAAAATATCCCGCAGCTGATCTTGCCATTCAGCTGGACATTTTTTGGTTTCGGACTGGAAAATTTTTAAGGCACTGCGTAAACGACGGACTGCAACACGTGCCTGATGCACATGGTCGCTATTATAGTGTTCTAGGGCAATTGCCGTTGCATTCGGAAAAAGATGAGTCAGACAGTTTGCTACAATTTTTTGCAGGATTTTAGCAACATCGGTTTCCTCTTCTAAATTGAGTACAACCTGATGCTGAACTGGAAGCTGCTGTTCAGCCTTTAATAGGGCATAACCGCGTTCAGATTTGTTGCGTACATCCAGCCACAACTGATAAGGTTCAACCCAAGTTTCTACACATGCAATCAGTTGATCCAGTGTACCAGTTTTAAGCTCAAATTCGACTTCATAAATATGAGCAATCTGGTCTCCAGAGCGAATTTCTCCAATATCGAAAGCTATTTCTATCTGGCTCTGCTGGTAATTATACTGGATGACCTGACGTTTGACCTCTGTTTCGAATTGGAGCAGTAGGGGAGTATTCAGCTTGCCTATTGCCTGCTTGAGTATTTTTTTGGCCTGCTTATCTTTTTGATATAGATGAAAATTACACGATTCTGGCTGGGTTTCCCCCAGGCAATGTTCCAGTTCAAAACGCTCAAACTCATGCCGCGCAGGTGCCTTTAACGTCTGAAACCATTGTTTATCTTCCAGACGTTGCCGCAGTGCGATTTTATGTTGCTGTAATTGCTGATCGTGAGTATCAAAATATTGGGCATATAGATGATGCCGGGCAGGCGCATACTGCTGAAAATCTTGTTCAAACTGGCTGCGTGTATGTAAAGGGATTTGAAATTTCAATTCAACCTCTGCCATCGGATCACACCTGCACGATGTAACGGGATAGCATTCAATATATCCCAAAGATCCATAGCTGTGTGAGGCACTTCTGCAACAAAAAAGCACGCCGTAGCGTGCTTGAAACTCTTTGATGAGATTTATTTAAGAAATTTGCGACTGACCAGAAACTGTTCGGTCGTTTCTAGCAGCTTTTGTGCATAAACTTCCTGCTTGGCGGTCAGCCAGCCCAGAACAAACCAGTCACTGGCTTCCAGTTCAGTCTGCTGGATATAAAGCGCTGAAGATGCCAGAGTTTGATATTCTTGGGCGGCTTGCTGGGCATCATTCAAAGCCTTGCTGTATTTTTGCAGATTCTTTACATCATAGACATGCGTCAAAATCGGGAAGCTGAATTTCAGTTCCTGAATACGCATCGACAACTGATCCAGACTGTCAAAATCGGCACTATCTGTTTGATTCATTTGTTCTTGCAAGGCTTTATACTGTTGTTGTAGACAGGTTTGTGCTGCAGTTTTCAGATCTGGCCCGGATTTCTGATGGCCGCTTAAACTGAAAATCAGCAATTCCAGATAATGATGCACATTTTGGGTGGATTTCACCAGATGATTCAGTTTCTCCTGAGCATACAGAATATCTTTGGTCAGGTTTTCTGCGGTGGTTGGATTTTGCAGGAAACTGGCCAGCGTGTTTTGCATATGTTGCAAATGCTGTAAATGTTCAAACTGTTTTTTAAATGCTTCCAGCTGATGTGCCCATTTATCCGAAACGCCTGTATGCCAGTCCTTAAACAGTAGCAGACTTAAATGGAGATGATGCAGGGCCTGTTGTGCCTGCTCAATGTGCTCCTGTTCAGCCACATGCGCCGATATGGCCGCAATATTAGGTAAAAGATGCTGCATCTGTTGGGCAATCAGGCTGCATAGATTCTCGCCTGCACTGGATTTTTTGCTCAGCTGAAATTCTTTAGCCTGTGTTGCCGGGCTAACCGTTTGGGCACTGGCCAGGAGATTGCCTATTTCAGCCTTGCTGCGTACATCCAGCCAGAGCTGATATTTTTTGACCCATTCAAAGCTCATAGCCAGCAGGTTTTGCACAGAACCCTGTTTAAGCTCAAACTCGACCTCGTGTACGTCCTGTTCAGCATCTGGCGTGCGGATATGACCAACATCCAGACTGACTTCAATCTGGCTGTCTTCATACTCAATGACACGTAAGGTACGTACAATATCCGTTTCAAACTGAAGTTTTAGATGGTCAAATTGTTGCCCTAGGGCACCCACCAGAATTTCCTGAGCTTCAGGACACTGCTGATAAATACCCAGCTCCAGTTCAGGCGAATGAGCCAGTTCTCCAAAATCATGATTATGCTCAAAGCGTTCGATATGACTTTTGCCAGCTGCTTTTAGAGTCTGGATCCAGCGTGTTCCTTCAAGGCGTTGACGCAATGCCACACCATGCTGAGCTAACTGACGGTCAGCGGTATCATAATATTTGGCCTGAAGCTGGATCTGTTGCGATTTCTTAGGATCAAGTGCCTTGAGCAGGGCTTGACGGCGTGCTGCCGGAATCTGAAACTTGAGTTCAACTTCAACCATGATAATTATCCTGTCTGCTCAGCTATTCAAATAAGACTGAAGCCTGCTTGCTGTAATGAGGTTGCGAAAGATCGCGGAAATATTTTTAGATTTTTAAGCAGCAGATTGTAACCAAATTCAAATCACATGTAAGACTTGACCAAAGGGAAAAAGTGCTGATTAAAGAAATTAATATAAAATTTCATAGGTATATGTTTATTTAATACTAGAAAATTCAGTAATTAATAGACCCAGAATGAGATTGAGACTATAGGATGAACAGTCTTTTAATTGTCCAAATTATGCGCTAATGTTGCAGAAAGACTTCAGGATGATGTTATGAATGCACCGATTCAAGTAGAGCAGGGAAATATAGTTGCGGCGTCTCCGCAAATGCCCATTCGTGATTATCATGAATTTTACCGATTTTATCTGACTGAACATCGCCACATTATGAGCCGTCGTCTGCATATTACGGGAAGCAGTATAGGACTTTATTTTTTTAGCAAGGCGCTTCGTCAGCGTAAGGCCAAATATCTGACTTATGGGCTGCTTTCAGGTTATGCCTGCGCATGGATTGGACATTTTGTTTTTGAAAAAAATAAACCGGCCAGCTTCAAGCAGCCTTTCTACAGCTTTATTTCTGACTGGCGTATGTTTGCTGATGTGTTACGGATGAATATCAGTTTGATTGATACTCAATACGATAAAATTTCTGTTTAATTCATATCCATGTTTTATTGAATAGTGCTTTAATGGATAAGTGCAAACAGATAAAAAGACTTGTAAGCGAAATTTTATTATTTTATTAATCGTGATATGACTTAGTTGAGGTTTTTATCAAGGTAAATTATTCTGAATCAACCAGTTTTCCAAGCCTGGAGCGACCTTCTCCGGGCTTTTTTTATGCCTAAAAATACTGAATCGATCAAGCTGTCGGTGACAGCAATGGGCCAAATTTTTTATACAGCAGATGATTACATAACTTTTCTACTTATAAAAAGACTTTTGAGGTTGGAGAACAAGTCCACTGTCTCCCCTTAGATAAAAATAGATTCAGGCTTTGATATTCAGCGGTTTACTTCACTGAACCACAAAAATAACAACGCTTCGGGCTATAATAGAGCCATTCTATTAGTGGCGAGTACGATGCGCGGTCTATATTTAATTACCAATGATGATGCATTGGAACTTTTATTAGAGAAACTCGAAGCAGCCTTGGCGACAGGCCATATTGCGATCTTGCAATACCGCCGTAAAAAAGTGGCAAAACCGGATCAAGACGCAGAAGTTGAGCTAATAAAAGCGTTAGCAGAGAAATACCGGACACCTTTTGTGATTAATGATGATCTGGCTATGGCAGAAAAATTCGGCTTGGGGGTGCATCTGGGACAGTCGGATGGTGAGATTTCCGACGCTGCTGGACGTTTGCCACATGGCGCAATTATTGGACGTTCATGCAATAATTCAATTGAACTTTCAGACAAAGCGATTGCTGATGGCGCCACTTATGTCGCTTTCGGGGCGATCTATGCCACCGATACCAAACCTGAAGCAGGTAATATCGGGCTTGAAACGCTAAAGCAGGCGAAAGCAAAATATCAGTTGCCGATTTGTGCAATTGGGGGGTTAAGCGTAGAAAACTCTCAGGCCGTGATTGAAGCAGGGGCTGACCTTTGTGCGGTGATCAGTGATATATTAGCCTTAGCGGTTCAAGACATTCCTGCGCGTGTAAATGCGTGGGCTGCATTGTTTGCAGAAACAGTTTAATTTGATTTTTTTTGTTTATATTTCATTTTTTAGTTGAGTGCATCCATGAGCTTATCTCCAAAGCAAGAGCAATTGTTTAAACAGGCCAGTAAACATATTCCAGGCGGCGTGAACTCACCAGTGCGTGCATTTAATAGCGTAGGCGGTACGCCAGTTTTTATTGAGAAGGCGCAAGGGGCTTATCTCTATGATGTCGATGGTAAACGCTATGTAGACTACGTTGGTTCGTGGGGGCCAATGATTTTGGGCCATGCACATCCTGCGATTATTAAGGCTGTACAAGATGCCGCTGTAGACGGCTTGAGCTTTGGTGCGCCGACCGTGCATGAAACGACACTGGCAGATATTATCTGTGACATCATGCCATCAATTGAATTGGTTCGTATGACCAACTCGGGTACTGAAGCGACCATGACTGCGATCCGTCTGGCACGTGGTTATACAGGCCGTGACAAGATTGTCAAATTTGAAGGCTGTTACCATGGTCATTCCGACTCTCTGCTAGTCAAAGCCGGCTCAGGTCTTTTGACTACAGGTGAGGGCGAGGCGACATCGGCAGGTGTGCCGGCTGATTTTGCCAAACATACTTTAACGCTGCCATACAATGATATTGCAACTTTAAAAGAATGCTTTGCCAAGTTCGGTTCTGAAATTGCCGGTGTAATTGTCGAGCCAGTTGCAGGTAATATGAACCTGGTTGCACCCGTTGAAGGATTTTTGCAAGCGATTCGTGACGTGTGTGATGAGCACGGTTCGGTATTTATTATTGATGAAGTCATGACCGGTTTCCGGGTCGGACTAGGCGGTGCACAGGCGCATTATGGGGTTACGCCAGACTTAACGACTCTAGGTAAAATCATTGGGGCTGGTCTGCCAGTGGGTGCTTTTGGTGGTAAACGAGAAGTCATGGAGTGCATCGCACCACTTGGTAAGGTCTATCAGGCAGGCACATTGTCTGGTAACCCGCTGGCAATGCGTGCAGGTATTGAGATGTTTAAACATCTGCGCGAGCCAGGCTTCTATGAAAAACTGACTGCACAACTTGAAAAACTTCTTACAGGCTTGCAAGCGGCAGCAGATGAAGCGGGTATTCCATTCAAGACTCAACAAGTGGGCGGCATGTTCGGTCTGTATTTCACGGATCAGGTAGACATCACCAGTTTTGATTCCATGTTGAAATGTGATGTTGATGCTTTCCGTAAATTCTTCCACGGTATGTTAAAACGTGGAGTAAATCTGGCGCCATCCGCTTTTGAAGCTGGCTTTATTTCAGCAGCACACAGTGATGACGATATTGCCTTTACGCTTCAGGCTGCGGCTGAGACGTTTGCCGAAATGAAAGCCTAAACTTTTTAGTTTTCTGCTATTTATTTAAGCCTGAATTCTTTCGGGCTTTTTTTATAGAGATCTTGAACAAGGAAAAAGAGGGATGCACACCAAACATTATCTGACTTTAAATGATGCCGAATTTTTATTAGATCAGGCATATCAATATGCCATGCAGAACAATTTTAAGGTCAGTATTGCGGTTATGGATGAAACCGGTCATTTGCTGGTAATGAAGCGTATGGATGGCAGTTCACCAATGACTGCAAATCTGGCAATTGAAAAAGCAAAATGCTCAGCCATAAGTGGCCGTCCATCCAAACTATTCGAAGATATGATTAAAGGTGGTCAAATGGGTTTTCTGACTATGGAAAGTTTTTCGGGCATGCTAGAAGGTGGAGAGCCGATTTTATATCAAGGCCAACTGGTGGGGGCGATGGGTGTTTCTGGGGCGAAATCATTTCAGGATACTGAAATAGCACAAATGGCCATTGAGAAGTTTTTGGCCCAGCAAGCGGTGTGACTATTTGAAAATGAGACATTTTTATAATCAGTTGCCCGGATATTGATTAAGAAAATGCATGTCATTTTAAATTTATTTTTATAAATTCATCAGGTCTATATTAATTTTAGGAAATCTTGGGATAAAAATGAAATTACTGCTGAATAATAAAAAATTCATGAATACTAACAATACAGCGAATGGAGAAGTATCCTGTGAAACTATTTTTCACTATCAGCAAGTTGGTAAACAAATAGAAGCTACATATTCTGGAGGTCGGATTATAAGTGGACATTTAATAGGTTTCATGACTTCTGAAAGCACATTTACAATGAGCTACCATCACATAAATGAAAAGAATGAATTACGTGTAGGGCAGTGTAATACTGAGATTGAAATCCAGAATAATGGAAAAATTAAACTCATAGAAAATTGGCAATGGCTTAATGGTGATTGCTCTAAAGGTGAATCATTTCTTTTAGAAATCTAGAGCGTGTCCTCATTTGAAGAATTGGTTTTAAATACTTAAAATCCTCCTTTGAGTTATTTTTATTTCTACATTTTCAATGGCACGCACTCTTCTTACCGATGATATCCGGCAGAAAATTCAAGATACTATGCGATTACATGGTTGCTACTGTTCAAAGAATAGTAGAAATATCATGGAAGCGATCTTATGGAAACTGCGTACAGGCGCCACATGGCGGGATATTCCCCAAGAATTTTGTCCTTGGCAAACTGCTTACAATCGCTTTAATCGTTGGGCAAGCAAGGGATTGTGGGATAAATTTTTTTTAGATTACGAGGCGTCCTGGATCAAGAATGGGTATTCATTGACGGAAGCTACATACGCGTGCATCAACATGCAAGTGGAGCTCGGCATGGTTTCAAAAGAGCAATTGGACAATCACGTGGTGGACGAACAACAAAAATACATCTTGCAACCGACGCGAATGGATTACCGATTGATTTTAAAATCACTGGGGGTGACGTCCACGACAGTCAGGTTGCAAAACAACTGATTGATACTGTAGACGAGGCAACTTATCTTATTGCTGATAAGGGGTATGATGCTGGGCAGATTAGAATATATGCCCAGAATAAGGATATGATTTCCATTATTCCAATGAGATCAAATAGTAAGAGGTCTAATAAGGAGTTTGATAAATATCTATATCAATTAAGACATTTAGTTGAAAATGCATTTGCGAGATTAAAACATTTCCGTGCTATTGCTACCCGATTTGATAAGCTTGCACGAAATTATCATTCTATAATTTACATTTCTTGCATGTTTATTTGGTGTAAAGCCAAATGAGGACACGCCCTAATATGAAGCAGCAAAAATTCTGGCGAAATAGAACTCTCACCTTGTAAATATAGAAGAAGTGTCAACCGGCCTTGATGTTTACTTCAAAATTTTTAGATGGCATCAACCTGACCATTGATTTTATGAATTGGATCAATCACCAGTGCTCTGGAATTGTAAACTTCGTCCATGCGCTAAGTCTGGTTTAATAAGTCCAGTAGCTCATCAGCAGCATTTAAATCATGAGTCTGTCCATCAGCCAGAAGAAATCCTGTTATGCTGCCTCAAATACCGGTAGGGGGATGAATTTCAGTGTGTAAGCCATTTTTAGTACGTATTACGCTTGCTCGTTTTTTCCAGCTCTGTGCTGATGAGTACGTACAGTCGTTGAGTTCAACGTGGCATATTCATTGTCACTATTTATATGACAACATTTCAAATATCCTCTGTCACAGGCCTGCTTTAGCCCCAACGGCTAAAGTGAGTATGCACGACTGACTCTAAAGCAAAACGTTCTGGCCAGTCTCACCACAGCCTAGCTGAGCGACCAGGGAGTGGAATGACCTCAAAAATAGGCAGTTGTCGTTTAAAAATAAATCAGAAAATTAAAGTTCAGCGATAAAAAAAGCATTTGCTTGCGCAAATGCTTTTTTTAAGTGACCTAAGCTGCTTATTGCAGCGGCAGGTGCTGAAGTTCATTAAGTTCTTTACGGCTATAGCCGCGAGAAGCGAGAACCTTTTTGATTCCGATAATAACATCTTCCTCAGTTGCTTTAGATAGTGCTTCAAGAAGCTGTTCATTTGTCTTGCAAGAGCAATCATTTTCAACACAAGCAATTTGATTCTTGTGATCATTCTGTTGTTCATCAGAAAACAACTTTTGCCAAAAACTCATAGAGCCTTCATACACAACCTAACATAGAATGAAATATAGCCAATATAATAAATAAAGCAAGCCAAGCTGTGCGATAAAAGCAGCAAACAGTCGTTTGAATTTCCGATAGACAAGCTGGTTCTCAACGATATTTCTTGATTGAGATCCCTTTTGACTCATGTAAGTACTTAATTTTTAAAATAAAAAATGGAGTCTCTGTAGACTCCATTTGTGTAACTAAAAAATAAATTGAAACAAAGTATTAGCGCTTTTCTAGCAGCACACCCGACTCGATATGATGGGTATAAGGAAACTGATCGAACAGGGCGAATTTGCTAATTTTATGGGTCTGGGTTAATTGTTTTAAATTGTCATGTAATGTGTCCGGATTACATGAAATATAGATAATTCGTTCAAAGTGCTGCAACAGTTTAAGCGTTTCATCATCTATACCAGCACGTGGCGGATCGACAAAAATGGTACTGAAGTCATAGCTTGAAATATCAATTTGGGCTTCCTGCAAGCGGCGGAAAGTACGATCACCCTTATAGGCCTGGGTAAACTCCTCAGCAGACAGGCGAGCCACCTGAATATTATCAATATGGTTCTGTTCGATATTCCATTCAGCGGCATACACAGAAGATTTGGCCAGTTCGGTGGCTAACACACGGCGGAATCTGGTGGAGAGTGGTAGGGTGAAATTGCCATTTCCACAATACAGTTCCAGTAAATCTTTATCAGATTGCTCTGCAGCCTCACATGCCCATTCCAGCATTTTTTGACAAACTTGCGCATTAGGCTGCGTAAAGCTGCTTTCAATCTGCTTATATTGATAACGGCGATCAAATACAGCCAGCTCTTCAATCACGAATTCGTCAGAGAGCACAAACTTTTGTCCACGGCTACGACCGATCAGTTTGATATTGAGTTTTTCAGCCAGTGCTTTTGCCGCAGGTTCCCAGCTTTCATCGAATTTGCGATGATAAATCAGAGACACCAGAACTTCGCCCTTTAAGGTCGCCAGAAAATGCACTTCAAACAGGCGTGTCCCCAGAATTGGATCTGCCTTAAATGCTTGGAGGAGCTGGG
Organism: Acinetobacter sp. 10FS3-1; assembly: GCF_013343215.1. NCBI lineage: Bacteria > Pseudomonadati > Pseudomonadota > Gammaproteobacteria > Moraxellales > Moraxellaceae > Acinetobacter > Acinetobacter sp. 10FS3-1. The sequence goes on along the minus strand of NZ_CP039143.1, from coordinate 1,673,076 downwards.
GCATTAACTCATTAATGCGCCGATCGACAATTGGGAACGTGTCAATACGGATGACTTTTTTATTATTATTTTCATCTCGTTCAAACATGGCATAAAACAGGTCATCTTCAGTATGCCAGATACGGAATTCAGCACGCATGCGATAGTATTGTTCTGGAGATTCAAATACTTCTAAAGCAGGTGGTTGATACTCGGCAAATTGCGTCCGAATACGTTCAACTTTGGCATCCAGTTGTTGCTGATAAGATGAGGTCATATGCACTAAAACATCGCAAATACTTGAAAGTCGAGATGGTAGCAAAAATTTGCTGATCTGCCTAAGATTATTCAGGCAAACACGGGGAAGGCTGTATAAAAAAGACCGAATCTTCTAAGGGGAGAAACTTGGCCATCAAGAGCAAAAGAAAGACTTGCTTAAAAGGGCTGATTAATCCGACATGGTCATCAGGCTGGTATTACCCGCGTGTCTACAGCTTCGCTGGACATGGCTAAGAAAATAAAAATAACATCTGGTCAGACCCCCCCAATGCAAATATATAGAAGGGTTGTAGTTGCAGCCAGCGATAACGCCGTGGTTCTGATATTTTGTATGCGCGCCTACTAACTCTATGTCCGGCGAGCAGCAACCAGTTCAACCATGCTCCAACAATCAAATCTACCGCAATCCAGACTGCGGATAAACCAGACAGATAAATTGTTCTGGCCGAAAGTGTGGTGACTAGACTGCCCAGATTCCCTCGGCTCAGAATATATTCAGCAAAACTGGAGCTTGCACGCTAGGCATATAAACTGATTGATCCTGGCAATTATCAGTATGAAAGTCATCAGGCTGAAACTTAGAGAAGTTATAGGCAAGCATCCTTAAAAAAAATAAAAACAACATCTGGATGATTTGTGTACCAAAATCATGAGCCAGTGCCGCAAATAAAGTTGAGTGTTTATATTTAGTAACATTTTAGCGGCTTTTGTGTGTATTTATTGTAAATATTTTTGTTTTTGAAAATTTATTTTAAATGCTGAAAAGGCGCTTTCCAAGACTTATTTTGTCTATATTTTGGCTAATGACGGGTATTTTTAAGTGGTATGAAAAAGTTACTGGCTTTTAAGTTTTTTGTTACATAAAATTACAAAGTTAACAAGAAGCTTAAATTAGATATAATTTGTAGCAAATTTTGTTGAAAAAGCCTGCTTTATTCCAGGCCCAGCTACGCATAGTAAATCCGCACCGTAGGGGTGCATCATCGCCAAGAGTAATATTACATGGACAATATGCTTCAACTAGAATCTACCCGGATTGAACAGGATTTATTGGGGAAGAAACACATACCACAGCACAGTTATTATGGAATTCACACTTTACGTGCGCTTGAAAACTTTCAGATTTCAGGATTGGTAGTGGGCCAGGAGTCTCATTTTATTCGTGCTCTGGCACAGGTTAAAAAAGCTGCGGCCCAAAGTAACTTGCATTTTCAGAAAATTTCAAAACAGCAAAGTATTGCTATTCAGCAAGCTTGTGATGAACTGATTCAGCGGCCGCAAGACTGGAAGGCTTCATTTCCACTTGATCCTTATCAGGGCGGTGCGGGTACTTCCGTGAATATGAATGCCAATGAGGTTATTGCCAATCGGGCGCTGGAGCTGATGGGGCATGGTAAAGGAGAGTACCAGCTTCTTCATCCGAATGATCATGTGAATACTTCCCAGTCTACCAATGATGTCTATCCTACGGCTTTGCGTCTGGCCACATATACTCGAATAGATGAGCTCTTAACTGCGCTTAAATCCTTAACTGAGAGCCTATATAGCAAAGCGCTTGAATTTCAGCATGTGATCAAGATGGGGCGTACCCAGTTGCAGGATGCAGTGCCAATGACCATGGAGCAGGAATTCCGGGCTTTTGCAACTTTATTAAAGGAAGATTTTAAGCTGATTGAGCAACTGCGCCAGTTATTGCTTGAGGTGAATCTGGGAGCTACTGCAATTGGAACCGGTGTCAACACGCCTTCAGGTTATGCCAAGCATGTGATCGAAAATTTAGCGAAAATTACAGGCCTGCCTTTAAAACAAGCTGAAGATTATGTAGAAGCCACCAGCGACTGTGGGGCATTTATTATTCTGTCTAGCAGTTTAAAACGTCTGGCGGTGAAACTCTCTAAAATCTGTAATGACTTGCGTCTCTTAAGCTCTGGACCGCGTACAGGTCTGGCGGAAATCCGTTTACCAGAATTACAGGCGGGTTCATCTATTATGCCCGCCAAGGTCAATCCGGTTATTCCAGAAGTCGTTAACCAGATTGCCTTCCGTGTCATTGGGAATGACTTGACCATTACCATGGCAGCAGAAGCAGGCCAATTACAACTCAATGTCATGGAACCTGTGATCGCCATTTCTCTGAATGAATCAATTCAATTGCTCACTCAAGGGATGCAGACCTTACAGCAAAAATGTATTGAAGGCATTGAAGTTAATGAACAGAACTGTCTGGATGCTGTAATGCGCAGTATTGGAATTATCACTCTGCTTGATCCGTTATTGGGACATGCAGCCTGTGATGAAATCGGAAAACAGTGTATCCGTGAAAATAAAACTGTTCCACAAGTTGTATTGGAGCTGGGCCTGTTGACTGAACAGCAGCTGGATGAAATCTTCGCTTTTGAAAATCTGGTTTCAGAAGTACCCAATGAAGTGAGCCCACTAGAACAGGTGTCTTAAAAGTTCTAGGCTTTAATCAAAAAGTACTGATTTTAGCCATTTGCCTCAAATCCTCATGTGGGTTTGGGGCTTTTTCATCTAGACTATATACCGACCTTGAGATGAACTGGAATTGCTGCAAAACATGTTTGATAAAATCACTAAACTCTTTCAATCCAATAAATCTTCTCCAGCACAGCTTTATCTGGAAGAACAGAATATCCAATATGTAGAAGGTACAGGATATATCGTTGATGGAATTCAACTCAATCAGGAACTGGGAGCACGTCTGGAGTATTTATCCAATCGCCGCATGAAAAGTTTTGATGATCTGGCGCAACTTTATTCTAGCGCGATGATTATCAATGAAAAGATTGATCTGGAAATTGCGCATCAGCGCTTTAATCAGCCTCTGGCGAATACCGAAGAAAACCTGCTGCAATTTAAAACAATTGTCAAGAAATTGAATGACTATTATCGTCAGTTTTTACGCGACCAAAAATAGGCTAGCGACACATGAACTTCATACTCTATAGCGGAATGATCAGGACTGCATAAAAATAACGAAAGCGCACTGGATCATCGTGATAATATAAGCGCCATGTTGTTTAGACTTTAAAGCTATATACATGTTCCAACAAGAAATTTCCCAACTTAATTTACCTAGGCTCAAAGCAGGCGAGAAACGCTGGTTAGGTAATCTGCAAGGCTCGTCTACTGCATTATTGCTGAAAGAAATAATCAGGCAGCAGCAGTCGCGTCTGTTTGTGATCATCGCGCGCAATAATCAGCACTTGGGGCAACTGGAAAGTGAGCTGGAATTTTATGGGATTAAGCCCATCATTTTTCCGGATTGGGAGATTTTGCCTTACGACCGTTTGTCGCCGCACCAAGATATTGTCTCGGAACGTCTGGCTATTTTATCAAATATGCCACAAAGCGGTGTGTTGCTGTTGTCTGCCTCTACTTTGGCGCAGCGTGTTGCACCGACGTCATGGATTCTGGGTGAGCATTTTGATATTCGTGTCGGTCAAAAGCTTGATCTGGAACAACAGAAGAAAAAATTGATTCAAGCTGGCTATCATCTGGTCGATACGGTGTATGACCATGGTGAATTTGCGGTACGCGGCAGTATTATTGATATTTACGCCTCAGGTCAGGATGCGCCGATTCGTATTGATCTGTTCGATGATGAAATTGAAACACTGAAATTTTTTGATCCGGAAACCCAGCGTACGACCCAGATGCTGGAGCAGTTTACCGTATTGCCCGCCCAGGAATTTCCACTCAAAGAAGGCCGTGCTACTTTCCGCGACCGTTATGCTGAATTTTTTCCTACTGCCAATCCAAAGAAGAATCCACTCTATCAGGATGTAATGGATGGTATTGCTTCCCCCGGGATTGAATTCTATTTACCTTTATTTTTCAGTGCTGAGGCAATGCAAGCTGGTCAAAGCACCCTTATTTCGTACTTACCAAAGAATGGCATTGTCATTACAGACAAGGCTTTGGAACAAAGTCTGGAACAATTCTGGCAAGATGTCGTGCGCCGTTATGAAGATCGTCGCCATAATATAGATCAGCCGATTTTACCGCCTGACACTTTATTTAGTCCGACCAATCAGCTATTGGAACAGCTAAATCAGTTTAGTCGTATTATTGCCGCGCAAGAGCCATTTGAGGAAAAAGCCGGCGTAATTAATCTGGATACCCAAGTCCCGCCACGACTGCCTGTTGATCCGAAACGCGAAAAACCTTTTACTGAAGTCAAAAAATATATTGATGCTGCCAATCATCCGGTCTTGCTGGTGGCTGAAAGTGCGGGTCGCCGCGAAACTTTAAAAGATGCTTTGCGTCCAAGCCTCGGGGATATGCCCACTGTAGACAGTTTTAATGCCTTTGTTGAATCTCTGCATGCGATTGCCATTACCAGTGCACCTCTAGAGCGTGGCCTAGTCCTGACCGATCATCTGAGTGTGATTTCTGAAAACCAGTTGTATGAGCATCGTGTGGTGCAACGCCGCCGCAAGCGCCAGCAGGAGGTGTCAGAAGAGTTCCTGATCCGTAGCCTGACCGAACTCAGTATTGGTGCACCAGTTGTACATATTGATTATGGCGTTGGGCGTTATGCTGGTCTGATTACCCTTAGTATCGATGATCAGGATCATGAATTTTTGCAGCTGGACTATGCCGAGGGTGCCAAAGTTTATGTGCCGGTGACGAATTTGCATCTGATCAGCCGTTATAGTGGCGGTGATCCTGATTTAGCACCTTTGCACAAGCTCGGAACCGATGCCTGGAATAAAGCCAAGCGTAAAGCTTTAGAGCAGATTCATGATGTTGCAGCCGAATTGCTGCATATTCAGGCACGCCGTTTTTCCAAGCCAGGCATCAGTTTTGAACTGGATCAAAGCCTGTATATGCAATTTGCCAGTGGCTTTGCCTATGAGGAAACGCCAGATCAGGCCAATGCCATTGAAGCAACTTTATATGATATGCAGCAGGCCAAACCAATGGATCGACTGGTCTGTGGTGATGTGGGTTTTGGTAAAACCGAAGTCGCCATGCGTGCCGCATTTGTTGCTGTGCAAAATAACCGGCAGGTAGCGGTTTTGGTGCCGACTACCTTGCTCGCCCAGCAACATTATGAGTCCTTCAAGGACCGTTTTGCGGACTGGCCTGTACGTATTGAAGTCCTGTCCCGTTTTGGCTCTTCCAAGACGCATAGTAAAACCCTGGAAGATCTGGCCGAGGGTAAAGTCGATATTGTCATCGGTACGCACAAGCTTTTGCAGGAAAATGTCCAGTTCCATAATCTTGGGCTGATGATTGTCGATGAAGAGCATCGTTTCGGCGTGCGTGATAAAGAACGGATTAAAGCCATGCGTGCCGATGTAGATATGCTGACTTTAACTGCAACGCCAATTCCACGCACCCTGAATATGGCTTTTAGTGGCATGCGCGATTTGTCGATTATTGCCACGCCACCAGCACGCCGTCTGGCAGTAAAAACCTTTGTACAGGAACATACCAACGACACAATTAAAGAGGCGATTCTGCGCGAACTGCTGCGCGGCGGTCAGGTTTATTTCCTGCATAATGAAGTTAATACCATTGAACGTGCTGCAGAAAATATCCGCAATCTGGTGCCGGAAGCACGGGTGGTGGTGGCCCATGGCCAGATGCGTGAACGTGAACTTGAGCAGGTCATGCAGCGTTTTTATCATAAAGAATATAATGTGCTGGTATGTTCGACCATTATTGAAACCGGGATTGATGTGCCGAATGCCAATACCATCATTATTGAACGGGCAGACAAGCTAGGTCTGGCACAGTTACACCAGCTGCGAGGCCGTGTCGGTCGTTCCCATCATCAAGCTTATGCCTATCTGTTGGTGCCTTCGCTTAAAGGCTTAAAGGGAGATGCCGAAAAACGTCTGGAAGCGATTCAACGTGCAGCCACCTTGGGTGCCGGTTTTATGCTGGCCACAGAAGATCTGGAAATTCGCGGTGCTGGGGAACTCTTGGGTGAACAGCAAAGTGGTTCGATGCAGGCGATTGGTTATAGCCTGTATATGGAAATGCTGGAAAAAGCCACCAAAGCCATCCAAAAAGGCAAGACGCCGAATTTTGATGCACCCCTGACGCTCACTGCGGAAATCAACCTGCATATGCCAGCTTTGATTCCAGATGAGTATCTCGGTGATGTGCATCAGCGCTTATTGTTCTATAAACGCATCAGTAATACCGATACTCAGGAAAAGCTCGACAATATCCGTATGGAACTGATCGACCGTTTTGGTATTCCTCCACAACCCGTCAAACAGTTATTTGCTGTCCATCAGCTGCGTCTTAAAGCTGAACAGCTTGGCATTACCAAGATTGATGTCAGCGCTCATGGCGGACATATCGAGTTTGCGCCAGATACGCCGGTGCAAGCAATGAGTATTATCCAGATGATGCAGAAACATCCAACCTACTTTAGGATGGATGGAGGGCAGCGCCTGAAAATCATGGTCATGCTGGAAGATTATCAAAAACGGATCCAGTTCATCAGTGATTTGCTGGAGAGTTTATTAATACAGCTGCATTGAAATTTGCAGTCTCAGACAGGAGACAGATTCACACGCTGTTCCATCTGAATACGCGTGTGAATACTGCGCTGTTTTTTCAGGCAATTATTGAAAGAGATGATTGGTATTTTGTACTGAATAAATCATACAAAATTGCCCCGAATGTGACTGAGGATAATACTCAGTCCTAATTGGATATGATAGTATTGGTCATCATTCTAATTTTGCATCATTTATAAAGATATGTTTAGTTTGCATCCACAACTTGCTCAAGATACGTTTTTTGTAGGCGACTTTCCTTTGTCAACATGTCGTTTGATGAATGATATGCAATTTCCGTGGCTCATTCTGGTACCACGTGTACCGGGCGTTACCGAATTATATGAATTAAGCCAAGCTGACCAGGAACAGTTCCTGCGTGAGTCAAGCTGGTTATCTAGTCAGCTTTCCCGCGTATTTCGTGCTGATAAAATGAATGTGGCTGCGCTGGGTAATATGGTGCCGCAATTGCATTTTCATCATGTGGTTCGTTATCAGAACGATGTGGCATGGCCTAAACCGGTATGGGGTACACCGGCGGTGCCTTATAATAATGAAGTATTGGCACATATGCGCCAGACCCTGATGCTGGCGTTACGCGGTCAGGGCGATATGCCATTCGATTGGCGTATGGACTGATTCATGCAGGCTACTATAGTCCATTCATGGATATAGACCTAAGAGAGTGATTGAGTGCAATTAGACGACTGGATGCATCAAGAGCCAAGACGCTTTGAATATTTTCATCGCTTGATGGGATATATCATGTTGTCTTTGGTGCTGGTCGTCTATCACCAAACTGTTCCAGATACCAGTTACCAGATTTTTATCCCTTTTCTGCTGGTTCTACTGCTACTGCTTAGTCCTAAGCTGTCGCAGTGGCTGACCTATCGCTATAACTCCAACATCAAGCGTAATGTATTTTTTATTATTGATGTGGCTGTGGTGTCGGTGGTGCTCGCAGCAGTACATCTGGATCTGGTTCTTTCTTTCCTGGGCCTTTCCGCACTGTTATATACGGCAATCAGTAACAAAATCTCATTTTTAATGTCGACGCTGGCCAGTCTTATCGGAACGACAGTATTTTACCTGTCTGCTATTCTGGTTTTTGGGTTGGGTAATTATTTTGAACAGAGTAGTAGTGAGCTGACTATTCTGGGCTTTATCTGCCTAATGATGTATTTTGGGGTGGGAAGTTTTTATCAAAGTGGTCGTGTGCAATACATGACCAAAAAGAAAAATCACTATTTTGACCAGATGAACCGTTACATGGAGTTCGCCAACCAGCTGAGCCGCTATGCGCCAGTCCAGCTGTGGCAATCGATCATGAAAGGTGAGTCTGAGGCAAAAATCGAATACAAGCGTAAAAAACTGACTATTTTCTTTTCGGATATTCAAGGCTTTACTGAACTTTCTGAAACCCTGATTCCAGATGACCTGGCTTTCCTGCTCAATGACTATTTAAGTCATATGACTGAAATTGCCAAAAAATATGAGGCAACTGTCGATAAATTCATGGGGGATGCCATTCTGATTTTCTTTGGTGATCCAAACTCGGAAGGAGTCGAGCAGGATGCCAAAAACTGTCTGGAAATGGCACTGGCTATGCGTCAACAAATGAAATTGCTGCGCGAACGCTGGGTTAAAATGGGTTATCCACCTTTGCATATCCGTATGGGGATTTCAACCGGTTATTGTCACGTAGGCAATTATGGGGCTAATCACCGCATGGCTTATACCATTGTAGGACGAGATGCCAATCTTGCGGCCCGATTGCAAAGTGCCGCAGAAGTAGATGAAATTCTGATTTCAGATGATACGCATAACTTGATCAAAAATGATTATCTGTGTGCACCGAAAAAACCGATTTTCCTGAAGGGGATCAAAGCACCCGTAAGAACCTGGCAAGTGATGGAAAGATATGCTTTTCAAAAGGTGGAGTATCAGCGCTGGTTTGATTATGAATATAAAGGCTTTCATTTACTGCTTAATCTGGATGAAGTGCAAAATTTTGACTATCCGAACCTGATTGAAGTTCTGGAAAGAATGATCAAGCGGATTGAAACCCAGCAGAAACTGACAAATTCACAGGGTATTGTGAAGTTAAAACTTGAAGATGAAGTAATTGAAACTGTGCCGCCTGAAACAATCAGATAGCAAGCTAAATATCATAAAGCTCAGATTGTTCCACTTTTTAAAATCATGTGATCAATCTTAGACTTCAAAGGAAGTGCAACAGAGATTAAATTATTGGAAGGAAGTAAGATGAACGGGCATTCTACTTCCGACCGATCACAGTCAAAGTTGTATCATGCATTATATTTATTTGCTCAAGAAAAACTCGGCTTTAAAAGTCTGAGTCAGGTAGTATGACAGCCACATAGTGTTGCACTTCAAATGCTAATCTAAGAATAAAAAACCACGCCGAAGCGTGGTTTTTTATTTGGATATTTTAATGGTTTTCAGAAGCGTGGTTAATCGTGTATTTTGGAATTTCGACTTCCAGATCTTCATCGACTATTTTAACCTGACAAGACAAGCGAGAATCAGGTTCAAGACCCCAGGCACGATCCAGCAGGTCAGCTTCCACATCATTCATTTCTTCAAGGCTGTCAAAGCCGCGACGTACGATCACATGACAGGTGGTACATGCACATGACATATCACAGGCATGTTCAATCTTGATTCCATTTTTTAACAGGCTTTCGCACAAATTTGCATCTTGTTCAACGTCAAACTCCGCACCTTCTGGACAAATTTGCGCATGAGGAAGAACTTTAATACGTGGCATAGTCTTTACCTTAAATTAGTTTGAGTTTGACCAGTCGTCGAGTTTGGTGCCTTTCAGGGCAGCATCAATATGTTGATTCATACGCAGTGCAGCAAAGGCATCACTATGTATTTTAAGCTGTTCAACCGCAGATTCAATGGTTCTGACATCATCGCCTTGCAGTTCTGCTTCAAGCCGAGTCTGCGCAGCAGTCAGCTCCGCAAGTTGCTGTTCAGACATCAAATGTACATCTACTTTCAAGGCCTGAACCAGTGCTTCAAGTTCACGCTGTGCTTCTACCTTGGTTTCCTGCAAATGACGAAGATTTTTATCTTCCTCTGCAAACTGATAACCTTCTAAAAGCAGACGCTCGGTATCTTCGCTTGATAAACCATAAGAGGGTTTGATGTCAATTTGTGCACTTACACCCGAAGTCATTTCCTTGGCAGAAACGGTTAACAGACCATCTGCATCGACCTGAAAGGTGACTTCAATACGTGCCTGACCCGCGGTCATCGGAGGAATACCATGCAGTACAAAGCGGCCTAAACTGCGGCAATGTTCTACCAGATCGCGCTCACCTTGCACCACGTGAATTAACATGGCAGTTTGGCCATCCTGATAGGTGGTAAACTCCTGACGGCGTGCAACCGGAATTGCAGTATTGCGTGAAATTAAACGCTCAACCAGTCCGCCCATGGTTTCAAGACCTAAGGACAAAGGTGTTACATCTAATAATAAAGAACCGTCTTTACTGTTGCCAATCAGCTGATTCGCTGTAATCGAGGCACCAATTGCAACCACTTCATCCGGGTTGATGGTACATAAAGGTTCCTGGTTAAAGACCTCACGCACTGCTTTCTGAACGGCATAGGAGCGGGTCGAACCCCCTACAAGAACAACGTTTTGAATATCATCCAGTTCTAGCTTGGCATCACGCAGTACACGTTTACAAACGCTAATGGTTTTGTCCAGCGCAACTTTGATAATGCCTTCAAAAGTAGGGCGGTCAAGCGTTAAGGCCTGATCCAGTAGCTTTAACTCAACAGAATCAGCATTTGATAGGGCTTCTTTGGCTTTACGAGCTGCAACCACGAAGTGGGCATGTTCTGCATCACTTAGCGTTTCAATATGAAGTTCTTTCTTCGCCCATTTGACAATTAGCCGATCCAGGTCATCACCACCAAGTGCCGTATGACCACCCGTGGCCAGAACTTCAAATACACCTTGAGCAAAACGCAAAATTGAAACGTCGAATGTACCGCCACCCAAGTCATAAATGACATAGTTGCGGTCGGTACTGAGGTTGCTTTCCTGGTCCAGACCATAGGCAACCGCTGCGGCAGTTGGCTCGTTTAACAAGCGTAAAACATTCAAGCCGGCAAGCTGAGCAGCATCACGTGTTGCCTGGCGTTGTGCTTCATCAAAATAGGCAGGAACGGTAATGACTGCACCATTGATAGGGTTTTGCAGGCTCGATTCAGCACGGTTTAATAGTTGCTTTAAAATTTCAGCTGAAATTTCGACTGGCGTTTTACGGCCTTGTGTAGTTTCAAAGGCGGGCATTTCATTGGCTTCGCCGACCAAGGCATAAGGATGCTGAAATTTAATATCTGCTTTTGAGCGACCCATAAAACGTTTTATGGAGACAATCGTATTTTGAGGATCAGTGGTAATAAAAGGTACAGCGTCATTGCCGTACTGAGTGCTTTGCTCTGAATAATGAACGATAGAAGGAAGTAATACACGACCTTGTTCATCATTAAGTACTTTGGCTTTACCTGAAAGAACCGTGGCAACCAAAGAGTGGGTGGTGCCTAAATCTATACCAATCGCAATGCGGTGTTCATGTGGTGCATTTGATTGACCTGGTTCTGCGATCTGCAAGAGAGCCATCGTATTACATCCTTTGCACGTTAAAATTAAAGAGGAAAATCAAAAATCATCAAGGTCAAAGCTGTCATCATCCAGAAGGCGGTCTTCTGCCTTGTCGATGTCGGCCATGACTTTAACAAAGAAGCGTAATTTGCGCACTGTATCACGAGCTTCAGCCCAGTCTTCATCTGTGTAGTCAATCTTGAATTCACGGACCAGACCATCAATCCATTGCTGGACTTCAACTTTTAGAGAAGCCAGCTCTTCTGCAGATATTGCATCATCGAGTTGTTCACGAATGTCCAGTGCATCCTGCAAGAACTCAAAATCACTGATCGATTGATCGAGATGATAATCTTGTTTCTTTAACGAGAGCAGATAGGCGGCACGGCTATCAACAGCAGACAGGATTTTGAAGGCCTGATTGATTTCACTTGATTTAATCAATGCTTGATCTTTGTCTTCAGCTTTATCCGGGTGATATTGTTGCTGTAACTTTAAAAACGCTGTTTTTAAAGAAGCCAAATCAATATCGAGTGCTACGGGAAGATTGAACAGCTCAAAATGATTCATGGGAGGTGAAATCCGCAATTAATGGGCAAAAAATAATGTATAAATACAATTAAAACAGTGTGAACTACACTGTTTTAATTGTATAAGGGAGGGCGACTATGATTAGACTGTGAAAGACTCACCACACCCACATTCACCTTTTTTGTTCGGGTTGTTAAACTCAAAACCTTCATTAAGGCCATTCTTGACATAGTCCATTTCCAGACCATCAAGATAAACCAGACTTTTCGGGTCAATGAATACTTTAACGCCAAACTGTTCAAAGACCTGATCATGTGTATCGATTTCATCGACGAATTCGAGTACATAAGCCAAGCCAGAACAGCCTGAAGTTTTCACACCAACGCGAATGCCTTCACCCTTACCGCGATTTTTGAGGTAATTGCTGATATGAGTTGCAGCATTTTCAGTTAAATTGATCATGAAAACTCCATAAATCTTTCTTTAAAAACGAAGGATCAAGCCTTAGACTGTTTATTGCGATAATCTTCGACAGCTGCCTTAATCGCATCTTCAGCCAGTACAGAGCAGTGAACTTTAACCGGTGGAAGGGCCAGTTCAGTGGCGATATCAATATTTTTGATCGCTTGTGCTTGGTCTAGAGTTTTACCTTTCAACCACTCAGTCACCAAAGAGCTGGAAGCAATTGCAGAACCACAACCATACGTTTTAAAACGTGCTTCCTCAATGACACCTTCATTGTTTACTTGAATCTGTAAACGCATTACATCGCCACACGCTGGTGCACCGACCATACCTGTACCAACGTTTTCAGCATTTTTATCTAAAATACCAACATTACGAGGGTTTTCGTAATGATCAATTACTTTTTCGCTATAAGCCATGTTGCTTCTCCAAAACTCGGGGTCAGCCTTAATATTAAATATGGGGATTAAAAATTTTTTATCAATGAGATAGCAATACTTAGATGGCTATCTCAAGCTCAAAAATTAGTGTTCAGCCCATTCAACAGTAGAAAGGTCGATACCTTCTTTGTACATATCCCAAAGCGGAGAAAGTTCACGTAATTTCTCAACAGCAGCTTTAGTGATAGTTAAAACATGATCGATATCTTCTTCAGTGGTGTATTTACCAAAGCTGAAGCGGATCGAACTATGTGCAAGCTCGTCAGATAGACCTAATGCACGTAATACATAAGACGGTTCTAGCGTCGCAGAAGTACATGCTGAACCTGAAGATACTGCTGCATCTTTCAGAGCCATCATTAAAGATTCACCTTCAACGAAGTTAAAGCTTACGTTTAGATAGTTGGCGACGTTTTGAGTCGGATGGCCGTTCAGGAATACCTGCTCAAGGTCTTGCAGGCCATTCCAAAGCTTGTCACGTAATATACGTAAACGTGCTTGCTCAGATTCCAAGTTTTTACCTGCCAGTTCAAACGCTTCACCCATACCAACGATCTGGTGAGTTGCAAGCGTACCAGAACGCATACCTCGTTCATGACCGCCACCGTGCATTTCCGCTTTTAAGCGTACACGTGGGCTACGACGTACAAACAGGGCGCCTATACCTTTAGGACCATAGATTTTGTGAGCCGAGAAACTCATTAAATCTACTTTTAAGGTAGACAGGTCAATTTCAACCTTGCCCGCAGCCTGAGCTGCATCCACGTGGAAGAATATTTTGTTAGCGCGAGTGATTTCACCAATTGCGGCAACATCAGTCACCGTGCCAATCTCGTTATTTACCATCATCAGGGAAACAAGAATAGTATCTGGGCGAAGAGCTTCCTGAACCATTTCCGGTGTGATTAAACCTGTTTTTGGTTGTGGCTCAAGATAGGTGATTTCGAAACCTTCAGATTCTAGTTCACGACATGTATCTAAAATAGCTTTATGCTCAATTTTAGAAGTAATGATGTGCTTGCCTTTCGATGCATAGAAATGTGCAACACCTTTAAGTGCAAGGTTATCAGATTCGGTTGCGCCTGAAGTCCAAACGATTTCACGCGGGTCTGCTTTAATTAAATTCGCCACCTGTTCACGTGCGTATTCAACTTTTTCTTCCGCTTGCCAGCCATAAGCATGTGAACGGGATGCCGCATTACCGAAGGTGCCTTCGAAAGTTAAGCATTCCATCATACGTTCTGCAACTTGAGGATCTACCGGAGTTGTTGCTGCATAGTCAAGATAAATCGGACGTTTCATGTCAAATACCTGTAACCGATAAAAGGTCTGAATCAAAATTTGGTGAGTTTTGGCGTAATGACACGGTTTGTACGTTGTCACGTGCGACCAGATCAGCCAGTGAGATTTTCGCGAGATAATCGGCTATGTGATGGGAGAGTTCTTGCCATAAATCATGAGTCAGGCACATCGCTCCATTCTGGCAGTTGCCTTTATGGTCACAGCGAGTAGCATCAACTGTTTCATTTACAGCTTCAATAATTGCTAATACAGTGATTTCATCTGCATTACGCGCTAAATGGTAACCACCATTCGCTCCGCGAACACTTGAAACTAAGCCATGGCGCTTAAGTTTTGCAAATAACTGCTCAAGATAAGCAACAGAAATGGTTTGACGTGCTGCAATTTCAGCGAGCGTAATCGTTTTTTCAGATGGCTGCAAAGCTAGATCAAGTAAAGCAGTCACTGCGTAGCGACCGCGAGTGGTTAGGCGCATGATTCGATACACATAGTTAGACTAGATGTATCGATTTTATGAATCCCGACTAAATTAGTCAAGTTATTTTTATACTGGATATGTGTATTTAATTTACTGAGAAAAGAAACAATTACATATTCAGCCAATTATATACTAATAACGCAATTAAAACTAAGGTAATACACGCAAAAACAAGATTAATATGCTTCTGGCGGCGCTCTATACGTTTAATACGATTGCGGTACTGTTTTACTTCGACCTGAAGCGTATTAATCTTGGAGCGCTGCTCTTCAATTTTTTTTAAAAGTGGTGCAATCCGTTTTTTCGAGCTAATAATGTCTGCTTCATTGGAAGGCGGTTCAGATAACCAGTGTTTCCAGTCAGAGAGCACTTTGGGTAAACTAAATAAAGTTACTAAATCACGAAATTCGTCTTTTAATATTTGGTCGCCATCAATGCGCATTCTGTGAATGCTTTTACGATTACCAAAAATAAAAATTTTAATCAGGTCAAGGAGAGTAGTGCGTACATCCAGATCGATCACACGGCCTGAGGCTTTATAATCGAACAGCAAACCATTGGCAGTGAATTGTACATAAAAATCAAAATAGGGAACATAACTATTGATTTTAATGGTGATCTTTTCCTCTACAAACTTTTTTGCCTGCAATGCAACAACGCGGTCATGTTGGAGGATAAACGTAAATATTGTCTCTAAAACGATCAAAGTCATCGTGAGCAACAAATGCGGTTGAGTTTGACTTTGTTGCGATTCGCTCATAAATACGACCAATCCTTACCTGAAAAATAAAATGAAAAAGCTTCCTGCTCGTGGAAAGGTTTTAGGGGTAAATCAAATTAGAGTTGAAATAAATTGCTTTGTAGAACAGTTTAGCAAATCTATCAAGCCCTAAATTTGCTATTATGCAGTGATTTTGTAGATAATTTTATAATATTTACACAGAAAATAAGCAGGAGTCGTGTTCATGGATAAAATAAAAACGACACAAGATACAGTTACGGAGCTGAGCGATAAAACAGCGAAGAATAAGTCCAGATCGTCAGTAGAGCGCAGGTCGGTGCTGGATTTTCGCAAATATACCAAGCAAATCTGGCTGGCAGGATTAGGTGCATTTTCACGGGCAGAAGAAGAAGGCAATAAGCTGTTTGATTCCTTGGTCAAGGTTGGAGAGGAATTGGAATCCAAAACCGCTGACATTGCTGATCAGACTGTTGAAAGGGTATCAGAGAAGGCTAAAGAGTCGGTAACCGAGACTAAAGATAAAGTCGATAAATTGATCGACAACTCTGTTCATCATTCATTGAATCGGATAGGATTAGTGACATTGAAGGATGTACAGCATCTGGAACGTCTAATCCTTCAATTGCATGCCAAAGTTGATCAACTGACAGCAGAGCAGGAAAAATTACAAAAGGAAATAACGAAAAAAACCTCAATGAAATGACTTTCTTTATTATTCATTGTTTTTTTCGCATGTTTTTTGAAAAAAAAGAGGCTCATAAGTATTGCGTTTATACCTAAAGCATTGCTATAAAGGCGTTATGGCAATTTAAACAAATTCTTGAACCTTATATAAACGATATTAAGAGGACGTAATTTTCATGAATAAATCGGAATTAATTGATGCAATTGCAGAAAAAGGGGGATTATCTAAGGCTGACGCAGGTAAAGCTTTAGATGCTACAATTGCTTCTGTTACTGAGGCTTTAAAAGCTGGTGATACTGTAACTCTAGTGGGTTTTGGTACTTTCGGTGTAAAAGAGCGTGCTGCACGTACTGGTCGTAACCCGCAAACTGGTGCGACTCTTGAAATTAAAGCAAGCAAAGTGCCTAGCTTTAAAGCAGGTAAAGGCTTGAAAGACGCTGTAGCTTAAGTCTACTTAGCGATAAAACGCGCCTTCTCGGCGCGTTTTTTATTGATAGATGTAATTTCATGATTAACACGTTCATTCAATGGGTATTTTCGGTTAAAATCCCTTGCAAATAAAATATTGGAATACTTATGGAAGCTTTTCGTAAAGTTATTAAGGGTTGGTTGGGCAAAGTCTTGCTCGTTCTATTCTTGACCCCTTTAGCACTTGTAGGTATTGAAGGATATTTTAGCGGCGGGAGTTCTGATGCTGTAAGCTCAGTCAATGGGACTGACATCTCTCAAAAAGAATTAGAGTCACTAACAAAATCATTCAAACAACAATATTTAAGCTATACCAATGGCGATGAAACCCTGTTAAATCAAAGTTTCATCGAGCAGAAAGCCAAAGATACTTTAATAGCACGTACCCTGCTTTTGCAGCAGGCTGAAAAACTGGGTATTAGTCTGAGCAAAGAGCAAATTGAACAGATGATTGCCCAGCAGCAAACTTTTCAGCAAAATGGTCAGTTTTCACAGGCTTTATATGAAAACTACCTGAAATCGATTGGAATGACCAACAATGCTTTGATCGAAAGCCTGCGTACAGATCATGCATTGAAAATGCTGTCCTCAACTTTTGTGGATTATCCGCTGGTTAGTCGTGTTGATATTCAACAGATTGCTGACTTGCAAACGGAACAGCGCCAGATTCACATTGCCAGTATCAGTCTGGAAAGTTATAAAAAAGATGTCAAAGTTACTGAGCCTGAAGTTGCTGCTTATTATGAAAAGCATAAAGCTATTTTTACACAGCCAACTACGGTAGATGTCGACTATGTGGTGCTGAAGCCTGAGAATATTGTGGCTGAAGGTCTGGCAGTTACAGACGTTGAGTTAAAGCAGGCATATGATGCATTTGTCGCAGCACAAAAGCAGAATATTAAACCTGAAGTGAAACATGTCTTGATCACCACGGATAATCGTAGCGATGCGGAAGCTAAAAAACTTGCTGCTGAGGTTGCTGCCAAAATCAAGGCAGGAACCAGTTTTGCACAAGCAGCGGCACAATATTCTGAAGATCCAGAGTCTAAGTCGAAGGGTGGTGAAATTGCTGTTTATGAAGCAGGTGTATTTGGGGCGACATTTGACCAGGCTGTAGCTTCTTTGAAATCTGGACAAGTGTCTGCTCCAGTAAAAACAGAGAACGGGTATCATCTGATTTCTGTCACTCTTCCACAGATTGCGGTACCATCTTTTGAGTCTCAGAAAGCACGTTTGTCTGAAGAGGTTCTGGCAACTAAAAAATCCAACGCGTTCTCGGATACTGTGAATAGCTTAAACGATATGATTGTTAGCTCGGATTCTTTAGAAGTGGTGGCGCAGGAAGTAAAAGGAGTGCAGGTTCAAAGTGCCAAAGGTGTGACGCTGGCGACACGTGATCCACTTCTGAGCGATGCTGCTGTTAAAGTGAAGCTGTTTAATGATGATGTCAAAAATGGCGATCGCAATGCTTCTTCCAGTATCCAGTTAAACAATGGCGATGTGGTCTGGATTAAGGTGCGTGATTATCATGCAGCAGGCGAGCAAACGTTGGCAGAAGCTAAACCTCATGTAACTGCAAAATTGATTGAAGAAAAAGCACTGAATGCGGCAAAAGCAAAAATTCAGAAGACTTTGGATGAGTTTAGAACCAAGCCAGCAGCGGCTGTGACAAAAGGCAACCTGGTCTTTGAAGATGTAGGTATCTATACCCGTGCTGAAGGTTTGCTAAAACGTGATGTTCAGCGTGCAGCCTTCAGTGTAACACCACCAAAGGCCGGTCATTGGTCGGTTACTACGGCACATATGCCAAATGAACTGGTAGTGGTTGCGGTTTCTGAAGTGAAGAAAAATCCAATTGATGTGTTAAGTGCCGAACAGCGTAATGAGCTGGTAGAACTGTATCGTCAATTACGCGGTCAGCAAGAATTTGATGACTATACACGTTACTTAAAGTCTCATGCGAAAATTAAATAAAAATTTTCCTCTAAAAAACCAGCCTAAGGGCTGGTTTTTTATTGACCTAGATTTAGGGTGTCTGCTAATTAGAAAAATCAGACTTAGTAATAGTCCTTTGATGGCTTGAGGTATGTAGTCAAGCCTGTCTACATCAATAACCAAAAGAAAAAATATCTTATTTTGAGTTTGTTTTAAAACAGGTATTAAACTCTTCTCTACCACCAGACCAAATCAAGCTGATCAGGCGCGTGGGCTAGATAAGTCAGGAAAAAGGCATGGGGTGATGAAGCAGTAACCAGCGTGCTTTGGTTATTATTAAGAGGTAAATTATCTTATGGATGTAGCTGGTAGAATATTAGTGATATTGAACAAGCTGAAAAAATCTGGCAATTCAGAGATTATTATTAAGCCAATTTTGATAGAGCTAGTAGAAAATTATCATATGTTGCTCAGCAATTTACTATTTCGGAGTTGATTTAATCATAACTGTTTGAACAGGCTGTCGTACTTGGATTATAAGTAAAGGGAGCAAGCTCCCTTTGTAATACATTACTCAGTCCGAATAATGAGTTCATAGCCGGTATATTTGCGGATATTGATCACGCCCGTATCCAGAATCAGGTATTGACCCTTAATACCTTGTAACTTTCCACGAATCACCGGGGTCTTGTCAAGGTTGTGGGATTTGATCTTTTCTGGATATTGCTCGACAGGATAAATGAATTCGCGAGCCGGTTCATCTTCAAGTACTTCAATCGTTTCATTAAACTCGAAGTTCTGATGAAATTCTTCACGGATCGTCTGAATTTTTGGTGCAAACTCTTCAATCAGTTGCTCGCGGACCTCAGGTAGATTAAGCGGCGCAGCTTCACCTTTTAAAAGTTTACGCCAGTCAGTTTTGTCAGCTACCTGACTGCCAAACATGACTTCCAGTTTACCGGAAAGACGGCGTGAGCCCACTTTCATAATCGGTAAGGCTTGGGTAGCGCCCTGATCTAACCAGCGGGTAGGCATCTGGTTAAGGCGGGTAATGCCGACTTTTAAGCCGCTAGAATTTGCCAGATAAACAATGTGAGGTTGAAAGCAGACATTCTGTGCAAATTCATCTTCCCGGCAGGTCCCTAAATGATAATGGCAGGTTTCTGGCTTCATGATGCACATATCACATGAAGCTTTGGTTTTAAAGCATTTAAAGCAGTGGCCTTGAGAAAAAGACTTGGAGGTTTTAGTACCACAAGACACACAGTAAATATTGCCTGTCCATTCAATCTCGATTTCCTGGCCCAATTGAAACGGGAGGTTAATTTGAGATCCATCTAATATTAATTTATATTCAACATTTGCCCGTTGGGTATTTTGATCAGTTACATTTAGATCTTTGAGACCGACATGCATTTTCTGGCAAATGCCCTGAAATTCCATAAAATTACTCACTTAAATCATAGGGGTGCAGTTATGGCTGAACAAAATGTCATCATTGCTATGCTAGACGATTTTGCACAGGAACAGCCAATTCATACTGCGATTTGCATTGGGCAGGATTTAACCCGACTTCAATTTCAGCAATCCATTCAATGGTACCATTTTAGCGTATCTGAGGTTTTAAATCTGCCTTTTCAACAGCGCTATGATCTGGCAGTGGTGATGCTGGCTGCACCTGAAATAGTGGTATTGCTAGAGCAGCAGAAAAGTCAAATTTTGGTAAAAATGCGTGATTTATTTGCCAAGCGTTTGCTGGTCATCTGCCATACCCAAGATCAAAAACTTCTCAGGGCTTTGGGTTTAACCCAATTGAATTATCAGCGTGGGGAAGGTGGTCTTGAGCTTTGGCAATTCAATATTTTGACTTATAAGCTTGTGCCTGACTGGCTTAATTCAAAGTTTTGGGCCAATCCTGAAAACTGGGATAAATATCGTTGGTAACATGAAGATGAGATAAGAGTTGGATTAATATTGCAAATATTAACAAAATACTGAAAGACAAGGATTTATAGAGCCGTATGCTATAATAAAGAAAGAACGCATCGGTAGGAAAGTAATATGACCAATCTCAGTAATATTGTCGAAATGCTGGCTAAGCAGGCGCTGGGAGGCGGGCAATCCCAGTCTCGGCAGCAATCACAGCAACAAGATGGGTTGGTTGATATTTTAGGGTCGGTATTGGGGCGATTGGGGAATCAGACAAATCAGGCTCAAAATCAGCAAAATGGTCTGGGTGCAATTCTAGGTTCAGTATTAAGTCAGTTTGGTAATAATCAATCTGCTACGCGGACATCCCAATCGAGTGGAAGCTCTGCCAAAAGCCTATTGATTGCAGTGTTACCGCTGGTTCTAGCCTGGATTCAAAAGCAGGGCGGTTTGCAGGGAGCACTGGATAAGTTAAAAGGCCAAGGATTAAACAGCCAGGTCGATGATTGGGTCTCTGCAGCTCCAGGCGAAAATGCACAAGTCGATCCACAGCAAGTACAAAGCCTGTTTGATGATCAGGACATTGAAGACGTCGCCCAGCAGACTCAAGCGCCTAAGCAGGATATTTATAGTGCAATCTCCCAGGTCTTACCGCAGATTATTGACTCGTTAACTCCTCAAGGGGAACAGACCAGTACACAGGAGGCCAATCAAGATATTCAGAATGTCATGAATATGGTTTCCAGCTTTTTGAAAAAATAAATTAGATAGATAAAAAAGTCCCGCCCATAGGTGGGATTTTTTATGAGAAATTGAAATCATTAGAGTTTGTTGAAATTTATTACTTAAAGAAATAGCGAATGTAAAATGAAGACTTTCTACTCGATATGACAAGCTAAAACGTAATTGTCAGAGTGCAGTAGTTTTAGCTTATACTTGGCAGCCTTTATAGCACAAATTGCATACTACAAACCTCAACCCACTCTAAAGTTTTAAAGTGATTTAGTCCAGGTTCAGACTAAATAGCTGATTCGACTGACAGATTTTTTTGGCAATATAATGTGATTTTCTTACTCGAATTAAAATAATTTGGGACTGAAATTCCAGTTCACCAAATTCAGGTTCAACTTGTACATAGTGGATCTGGCCATATTCGTCACGTACCCGGGCTTGGGCTGAAAAACCTGGACGTGCATTACCACTTGAAATGGTTGCGAGTCGTCCGAGTAGATTGACATGATTTTTTTTGTATTTTGGAGGAATCACCTGATCCAGACAATGGATCATAAATACAGTAAAAAAGCTGGCAATAATCAAGGCCGGTAAAATCAGATAATAAGCTGGCAAGAATTCCATTTCCTGAGAATAGATCAGGAACTGCAGTAAATAGCCGGAAAAGCTAAAATTCATCAAAAAGAAAAGGATGATGAGGGTTTTGGAAAATTTGACATTCAGAACATCAAGATAGGCGAAGTCATAAGACGGAATGCATTTAAAGAGTTTTCTGGATTGAAGCCCAAAATAAAAAGCAGAAGTTTTTGCCATGCTAAACACAAAGATCAAGACCAGACTCAAATGAAAAGGCATGAGGTTGTAGTCGAGCAAAAAAGCTGGCATGGCAAAATCCATTAAGTCTTATTCTGTAAGATAAATCCCGCCATCAGAATGCACGGTAATCTCCACTTTTTCAAGTGATTGCCCCTGACAAGGCCCGGAAATACATTCACCGCTTTCAACCATGAACAGTGCACCGTGGGTAGAGCATTCAATGAATTCCTGATCACGATCCAGGAACTGGTTTTCCAGAAACTCCAGTTCTACCTGCAAGTGCGGACAGACGTTCTGATAGGCATAGAATGCACCATCACGCTGGGTGATGAAAATCGTATCGCCATTCGGAGTCTCAAAAGAGCGTGCTTCGCGCTCCGGGATGTCTTCAGTCAAGCAAATTTTATACATTAAGCACATTCCTTCTGGAAATTTTCTAATAAGGCTGCATAGTCTGCAACCGCCAGACGTGGACCAAACTGGGAAACCACTTTACTTGAAATTAAAACCGCCAGTTCTGCAGCCGTCTTAAAACCAAGATTGGCATTTAAGGCATACAGGAAAGCGCCTGCAAAGGCATCACCTGCACCATTGGTATCTACTGCCTGAATGGCGCGACCTGGTACAGTAAAGGTCTCTCTATTGCTTGAAATAAGCGCACCTTTGGATGCCAATGTAATGACAACGGATTGACTTAAAGTCTTTAATTTCACTAAAGCAGCATCAATGGTGTCAGTATGGGTATACATCAATGCTTCTTGTTCATTACAGAATAAAAGATCGACACCTTCGGCAATCATTTCATCCAGACCGGTACGCGCATATTGCACCATAGCCGGGTCAGAGAGCGTCAAGGCGATTTTAACGCCATTGGCTTTCGCAATCTCACGCGCCTGTTTTACCGCCTGACGTGCAGTGTCTGAAGTGGATAAATAGCCTTCGATATACAGCCATTTCGCTGTAGTTAATGGCTCAAAGTCAATCTGTGCATCGGTCAGTTCAGCTGTAATTCCCAGATAAGTATGCATGGTACGTTCAGAATCCGGGCTGACCAGCACCATACAGGTACCTGTTACACCTTGACTGATCGATTTAGGCGTAGTTTGAATGCCGGCTTCATTTAAACCGTTCAGATAAATATGTCCTAAATCATCATTTCCGACGCGGCAAGCATAAAATGCCGGACTCCCCAGTGCAGCAAAAGCCACCGTGGTATTGGCAGCAGAACCGCCAGATGCCTGACCTTTATAAATTTGGGTATCTCTTAGGTTTTGATAGAGGCTCGCCTGAGTTTCACCATCTGCAAGTTGCATGGTGCCTTTTTGCAAGTGCTGTGCAGTTAAAAATTCATCAGAAACTTTAAATTCTTGGTCAATCAGCGCATTTCCAATTGCAAAAAGATCAACAGTTGCCATATTCTAAGATCACATTAAAAAATGAAAGTCGTAAGTTTACACCATCACTCGGAATTGCTGTAGTTTGCTGAGCTTTTTTCAAAGAAAATTTATATAATACAATTCATTCTGGATTATCTTTGGTCGAGTTTCTGAACTATTTTTATGCAATGAGTTGTACAGCCATTGATTTGAGAGTCTTGTTTTATTTATAAGGTAAGAGGCTTTGCATCAAGTTCTGCAAGCGTATCTCCTCACCACAATTTCAAATAGTGTGCATATATGGAAATTAAGATTGTAACTGCTAAAGAACTACCGGATCAGATTGAAAAACTGGCCATACTCGCGCGTAAGGAAGGTTACGAATTAATTGACAAGTTGATTGAAGAATACCGTACGGGGAAAAACTGCTTTAGCCATGCCAACGAGTTTTTGGTGGGTGCTTATGACGGTGACAGACTGATTGCCTGTGGGGGCCTCAATCAGCAATGGGGTGACAATGGTGTTGAGGAGCGCATTGGCCGTGTGCGCCGTTTCTATGTACATCCAAAATATCGGCAGCATGGGGTAGGCAAACAGCTTCTTGCTTATCTGGAACAGCTGGCGCGTCCGCATTATTCAGCACTTTGCTTGCATACCGATATTAAACAGGCTGCGAGCTTTTATCAGAAACAGAACTATGTTTTTGTAGAAAGTCATCCAAACTATAACTACTTCAAATACCTGATCTAGAACTTCGATCAGTATCCTCAGATGATTTAAGAGTCTGATTCAAGTGAATTTGATGATTTATCATTTTAAATAATCAAGTTTACTGAATTCGATCAAAATCATTGGATTTCTCAGTGAATAATTTAAACAACTACAGCTATAATGCGATCAGTTATTTTTAATTTAAATATTAGGAGATCGCATGACTGTAGATGTCACTGAAACCATTTCTCAAACTGTACATCCTGCGTTTCAGTTGGTACGTCAACAACATGTTGAAGCTTTAGACATTGCTGTGTCTGAATATAAGCATAAAGTGACTGGCGCCACCCATTATCATTTGGCGACCAATCATGATGAAAATGTCTTTCTGGTGGCTTTTCGCACCCAGCCCATGGATTCCAAGGGAGAAGCGCATATTCTGGAGCATACTGCATTATGTGGCTCAGAAAAATTCCCGGTGCGCGATCCATTTTTCCTAATGATTCGCCGTTCACTGAATACGTTCATGAACGCATTTACGGCAGCGGACTGGACCGCTTATCCGTTTGCAACCCAGAACAGCAAAGATTTCCAGAACCTGCTGGAAGTGTATATGGATGCAGCGTTTGCTGCGAACCTGAATCCGCTGGATTTTGCTCAGGAAGGGATTCGTATCGAGTTTGAAAATGGCGAACCGGTCTATAAAGGTGTGGTTTTTAATGAAATGAAAGGGGCGATGAGCTCGCCTTCAGATCAGCTTTATCATACTTTGGCGCATTATTTATTCCCGGATACGACCTATCATTATAATTCGGGCGGTGATCCTAAAGATATTCCAGACCTCAGCTATGAAGAACTTGTGGATTTCTATAAATCACATTATCACCCAAGTAATGCAGTATTTATGACCTTTGGTAATAAATCAGCTTTTGAACTTCAGGAGCAGTTTGAAAATCTGGCATTGTTCAAATTTGAAAAAGGCGAAACACTGTATTCTACACCGGTAACACGTTTGACCGCGCCAATTGCCGTAACCGATACCTATGCTGTAGATGCCGAAGATCTGAAAGATAAAACCTATCATGTTTTATCCTGGTTATTGCCTGAAGCTAGTGAAATCAAATTACGTCTGGGAATGCGTCTGGTAGAAGGTATCTTGCTGGAAGATTCAGCCTCACCACTGCGTCACTATCTGGAAACCTGTGGCTATGCCCAGTCGACTGGTCCATTTTTGGGCGTAGATGATTCTAACTTTGAAATGACCTTCTATTGTGCAGTTCAAGGTTCTAACCCTGAACATGCAGAAGAGTTTAAAAATGGTGTATTCAAGATACTTGAAGAGGTAGCTTCCAAACCTGTCGATCAACAGGCTGTTGATGCAATCTTGCATCAAATCGAGCTGCATCAGCGTGAAATCAATGGTGACGGTACGCCATATGGATTAAGCCTGATTCTAAGTGGATTGGGCAGTGCAATTCATCATCGTGATCCGGTTGAAGTCTGGGATGTAGATTCTGCCATTGCGGCGGTTAAGGACGAGCTGCAAGATCCGATGTGGCTGTCGAATCTGATTAAAGAACATTTACTGGATAATCCGCATCGTGTACAGCTCACGCTGGTTCCAGATGCAGGCAAATCGGCCAAAGAAGCAGAAGCTGAAAAAGCACGTCTGGCTGAAATTGCAAAAACACTGACCGAAGAGCAGAAAGCTGAAATTATTACTCAGACTGAAGCCCTAAAAGTACGTCAGGATACTCCGGATGATTTGGAACTGTTACCTAAAGTTGGCCTGGAAGATGTTCCTGCCGAGTTGCAGATTGTGCAGGGCCAGTTGCGTGAAATTATCTGTAACCGCGTAGATACCCCGCTTAATCTTTATCATGCGGGTACCAACGGGATTTATTATCAGCAGGTACTGGTTAAAATTCCGGATGAAGTGGTGCAATCGCCGTATTTCAACTTGCTGTCTATTTTGATGGGTGAAGTGGGTGCAGGCGAATACGACTATCTTGAATTCCAGCAACTACAAACTGCAGTAAGTGGTGGCTTGGGAATGGGGGCTTCACTACGCTCTAAAGTCGATGACAAGCACAAGATTAGTGCTTGGCTCACACTTACCACCAAATCCCTGACAACGCATCTGGATGCAATCCGTCTATTAAAGATCGGTTTCGAGCAGCTACGTTTTGACGAAAAAGCGCGTATTGTTGAACTGTTGCAACAGCGTAAAACACGCTGGCAGTCACGCATTTCCGGTTCTGGTCACAGCTATGCCATGCAAACCGCTTCGCGTCAGCACAGTGCTTTAGCTTTACGGGATTATCATAATACCGGTTTGGGGGCTTTAAACTGGCTGATCCATCTGGTGAATCAGATTGAACAAGACCCGGCTGCGTATGATGCGCTGATTGACGAGTTAAAACGTATTCATAACATCCTGCTGCAAGCACCTAAGCAGTTCCTGCTGGTATGTGAAGAGCCACATGCTGAGCGCCTGATTGAAGAAATTCAACATGTCTGGGACAAGCTGGAAGTTAATAACGCACCTGTTGAGCTGACACAGGTTGAGAAAGTCAATCATGATCATGATGAAGCCTGGTTGATTCAGACCAATGTTCAGTTCTGTGCAGCAGCCTATCCTGCAGTGGAGGTATCACATCCAGATGCTGCAGCACTGATGGTGCTGGCAGGTTATTTACGTAATGGTTTCCTGCACAGCGCGATACGTGAAAAAGGTGGGGCGTATGGTGGCGGTGCCAGCTATGATGGCAATGCCTGTTCATTCCGTTTCTATAGCTACCGTGATCCACGTCTGGCAGAAACTTTTCAGGATTTTGAGGCCAGTATTCAGTGGTTGCTGAATGCTCCCCAACAACCGCATCAGTTGGAAGAAGCCATTTTGGGCCTGATTGCCAGCATGGATAAGCCGGGTTCACCAGCAGGCGAAGCGATTACTGCATGCTATGCCTATCTGCATCAGCGTACCCCGGCATTTCGCAAACAGCTGCGTGAACGTTTACTGAATGTCACGCTGGATGACCTGAAACGTGTTGCACAAACTTATTTGGTTGAGCAGCAAGCATCTAAAGCAGTGGTTGCACCTGTTGCAAAACGGGAAGCATTGGAGCAGCTGGGTTTTAGTATTCAACAAGTTCAATAAATAGAAGAATGAGGAAAAAGGATGGCGCTTAATTCAATTAAGCGCTCAACTTTGCAGCTGAGCGTTTTGCTGGGCTGCGCGGTTGGGACGCACGCGAATGCGGAAAATCCGGTGCTGGTCAATAGTCCTACGCCCGCAACCGCCGAAGCCTGTGCAGCACTGGAAGTGAGTGCTGAGCGACTGGCTTGTTACGATACTTTGTTTAAAGCATCGGGCAGTAATCAGCCTGAAATTGTTTCTGAACAGCGTGCTGCCCAGGAACTTAGGCCCACAGCCGATAGCCTGAAAGCAAAAAGTGCAGATATTTTTTCTAATATCTATACTTCTGAGAGGCCAAGACTGACTCCCACTGAGTCTTTAATGGATAGCCGTTGGGAGCTTTCACCAGAGAGTAAACTGGGTACATGGAACATTCGTTCCTATCAACCGCTATATTTGATGCCAGGTTTCTGGACATCGAAAAAAAATGAATTCCCGCAAAGTGAAAACCCGAACAATACCGAGACAGAGAACCAGAATCTCACGTCAACTGAAGCAAAATTCCAGCTGTCTTTGAAAACCAAGGCCGTGGAAAATATTCTCGGCAATAATGGTGACCTCTGGTTAGGTTATACCCAGTCTTCACGCTGGCAGGTCTATAATTCGGACGAGTCCCGGCCGTTTCGTGAAACCAATTATGAACCTGAAGCCAGTCTGATCTTCCGTACGAATTATGACTTGTTCGGTTTAAATTGGCGTTTACTTGGTCTGACGCTTAACCATCAGTCCAATGGCCGTTCAGATCCGCTTTCACGTAGCTGGAACCGGGTTATATTGAATCTTGGTTTTGAAAAAGACAATTTCGCCATGATGGTTCGCCCCTGGTATCGAATTGAAGAGAAGTGGGAGGATGATAACAATCCTGAAATCAAAAACTATATTGGTCGGGGGGATCTGACTGCATTTTATCGTCACAAGGAACATGATTTTTCATTAATGTTGAGACATACACTGAAAGGTGGGGATGAAAGTCGTGGCGCCGTACAGTTTGACTGGTCATTCCCGATTAGTGGTCGTTTGCGTGGACAGTTCCAACTTTTTGATGGTTATGGCGAGAGTCTGATTGATTATAATCACCGCGCGACTTATGTCGGTTTGGGTGTATCTTTACTGAACTGGTATTAAAATACCTCGAATAAAAAAACCATGCTTTGGCGTGGTTTTTTTATCGGCTATTTATGTGTTTCAAATTAAAAATTATCCAATCTGAATCTCTGTCGGAGGATGCTTCAGGCGGCTTTTTTTCGGGGTTGCAATAAAGTAGGCTAGGGTTAAGGGACCCAAACGACCGGCGTACATCAAGAGCATTAATATGATCAAACTGGCAGGTTGCAGCTCTTCGGTTACGCCTCGTGACAAGCCGACGGTGCAGGCTGCTGAAACTGTCTCAAATAACAAATCTAGAAACTCATGATCAGGTTCAAGAATCAGTAAACTCATAAAGCCCATAATGATCAGTCCAGCGGTAATACAGACCACTGCCAAAGCTTTAAAGGTGGTTTTTTCGGAAATGGAGTGATTAAACAGGCGAATTTCATCTTCGCGGCGTAAAAAACTGATCACGCTGATCAATACAATAATAAAAGTACCGACTTTGATGCCACCTGCGGTACTTAAAGATCCTCCGCCAATAAACATCAGGATCATGGTGATCAGTGTCGAAGCATCTGTCATCTGATCTAAAGGTAGACTGTTAAACCCTGAAGAACGCGGGACAGTGGCATGAAACCAGGCATTTAAGGCTTGATCGCCCAGACTCAGGATTCCAAGGGTTTGCGGGTTCGACGCTTCTAAAATCCAGAGCAGAATAAAAGCCCCTAAGTTCAAACCCAGAATGGTGGAGAGAATCAGTTTGCTATTGGTGCTGAGCCTGGACCAGCGTTTATGTTTTTTTACATCCATCAGCACCAAAAAGCCGATCCCGCCGATGATGTACAGCATGCTAATGGTAAAGGTCACCAGATATTGCCCAGAAAAGCTCATTAAGCTATTGGGAAATAAAGAAAATCCACCATTGTTAAAGGCAGAGACGCTATAAAATGCTGCATAAAATAAAGCGTCACCCAAGGGGTAATCTTGCAGCCAGGCCAGGGTTAAAATCATAGTGCCAATAGCTTCAAAAAATAATGAATATAAAAAAACCGCCTTAATGGTAAAGCTGACTTTTTTTAAGCTGGTTTGTCCTATGGATTCCTGAGCCATGACCTGCTGTTTTAAGCCCATTCCTGGCACCAGACTCATGACCGCAAGAATTGCAAAAGTCATAAAGCCCAGACCACCACATTGCAACAAGAACATAATGATGATTTGGCCAAACATCGTATACGCTTCTCCGACGTTTACGACTGACAGGCCAGTAATGGTGACGGCAGAAGTGGCAGTAAAAATAGCATCCAGCCAGCTAATCTCCTGTTGATGGGCAATCGGCAGCATCAGCAGCAAAGAACCGATAAAAATCAGCCCGAGAAAACCCAAAGCCAGAAGGGCGGGCGGACTAAGATTTACCGTGTGATGTGAACTAAGGTCTGGTGTTTTCATAAGCGTTTAAAATATTTGGAAAGACGGCGTAAAGGTTCAAGCAGACCTTCAATGACCAGAATGTCGCCCTCTTGAAGCAGAATATCCGGAGCAGGGCTGTCGTCTATGCGGCTACCGCGTTTAAGCAGCAGGGTTTTAATTTCAGGCACATGGCTCATCAATTTACGTAGCGGCATGCCATGATGATCGGCATGGATTTCGACTTTGACAATATAATAATCATCTTCCAGTGCCATATAGCGGCTGACCATTGGATAGCTCAGAGACTGGGCAACACGTACGCCCATATCTTCTTCAGGATGAATAATTTTATCGACATTCAGATGGGTCAGAATCATATGATGAGCCTTGGATTTGGCTTTGACCCATATTTTTTTAACGCCCATGTTTTTCAGGTGTAGCACACAAAGAATGCTGGCCTCAATATCTTCACCAATCGCCACAACTACAGCTTCACAACGCTTGACATCCAGCTCATCCAAGACATGTTCATCGGTTGCATCGGCAATCACCGCATGTGTCAGCTGGTCAGAGATATTTTCAACATATTTTTTATTCAGATCGATGCCAATTACTTCATGTTTCAGCTCAATTAGCTGAGTTGCAACCGTTGCACCAAAGCTACCGAGTCCAATGACTGCAAATAATGCCATGGAAATGTTCCTAACTTTTTATTCAAATCGAATCTGCTTAATATCTTAAAGATTTTTAGAATAATCAGCTATCTACTATTACATAAATCCTGTATTTGTGGCCTTTTTTCAGAAAATCCAGGCAATAAAAAACCGCCTGTTCAGACGGTTTGATAATCTGCTCTTTATTTCAGGAAACGCTGATAACCCAGATTATTGGTAATCTCATCGTATGGATAGCTAATGCTTTCCAGAGTTTCAACCAGACCGTCCGGGTTTTGCTGTGCATCTTCAGCTTCCAGGCCCACCAGCACACGACCTTCTGCTGCGCCGTGGTTACGATAGTGGAACAGGGTAATGTTATGGGTAGGACCCAGACGCTCCAGGAACGTTAGCAATGCGCCTGGACGCTCCGGGAACTCCACGCGGAATAAGCGTTCATTTTCAATATCGGCATGACCGCCGATTAAATAACGGATATGCAGTTTTGCGACTTCATCATCGGATAGGTCGTCAACATCATAATGAAACTTAAGGTTTTCATAAATTTCCTGACGCTCTTTTTCACCATTCTTTAAACTGATGCCGACAAAAACCTGTGCCGCAGAAGCGTCACTGGCACGGTAGTTAAATTCCGTAATATTACGCCCTTGCAGGGCGCGGCAGAATTTCAGAAATGAGCCTTTTTCTTCAGGAATGGTCACGGCAAAAATGGCTTCTTTACGCTCGCCAAGTTCAGTACGCTCTGCAATATAACGTAAACGATCAAAGTTCATGTTGGCGCCGCAGACAATCGACACCATATTTTTATCGGTAATTTGATGTTCTTCAACGTATTTTTTAATACCTGCCAGCGCCATCGCACCTGATGGCTCAACAATGCTGCGGCACTCGTCATATGTATCTTTAATTGCAGCACAGATTTCGTCAGTATTGACCAGTACTACATTCGGCTCGACGATCGGGCCTGAGTTGTCTGATTTTTGCAGGCGAATCACTTCAAATGGTTTTTCACCAATCTGGGCCACCGCCGTTCCATCTGCAAATAAACCGACAGATGGAAGGGTCACACGCTCATTTGCTTCTAAAGCAGCTTTTAGGCAGGCAGATTCATCATATTCCACTGGAATGACTTTGACGTGTGGCGCCACA
This sequence comes from Acinetobacter sp. 10FS3-1, assembly GCF_013343215.1. Lineage (NCBI taxonomy): Bacteria > Pseudomonadati > Pseudomonadota > Gammaproteobacteria > Moraxellales > Moraxellaceae > Acinetobacter > Acinetobacter sp. 10FS3-1. The sequence goes on along the minus strand of NZ_CP039143.1, from coordinate 1,641,494 downwards.
TCTCCCAGATAGGCTGCAATCCCGGCAATCAGGCCGCCACCGCCAACCGCAACAAATACATAATCTACATCACGCCATTGACGCAGGATTTCATTGGCAATCGTACCTTGACCTGCCATCACCAGCTCATCGTCATAAGGCGGAATGAAGGTCATGCCATCATCTTGCGCACGCTGAATTGCATACTTGTTGGCGACATCAAATGAATCACCATGTAAAACCACTTCACCACCCAGGCGTTTAACGGCTTGTACTTTGATATCCGGTGTAGTTTTCGGCATCACAATAATGGCGCGAATCCCTAACTTTTTACCAGACAGTGCCACGCCTTGTGCATGGTTGCCTGCGGAAGCCGTAATAACGCCACGTTCGAGCTGGGATTTCGGTAATTGACTAATACGGTTGTAGGCACCGCGTAGTTTAAAAGAAAAGACCGGTTGTAAATCTTCACGCTTAAAACGAATGTTGTTATTGAGTCGTTCGCTAATTCGTGGCGCTGCTTCGAGTGGAGTTTCGATTGCAACATCGTAGACCGTTGCTTGTAAAATTTGTCGAACCAAACGAGACAGCATGTTAATTTTCCATCTAACAGTTTAAAATAGGCGCTTATTGTAACAAACCATACGGCTTTTCGGTTTAAAAATGCTGCAAAAGTCCAAAATAGTTGAGTGATGTCATGAGTCTATATGCAACCCAAGATGAGAAAAAACAGGCTGCGGCCAAAGCAGCTTTAAAACACTTACCAAAAGGGGGCATTTTAGGCATTGGTACAGGCAGTACCGTGAACTTTTTAATTGATCTTTTGCCAGAGCTTCAGCTGGAAGCAGCAGTGGCAAGCTCAGAAGCCACAGCAGAGCGTCTGAAAAAGCTGGGTATAGACGTGGTCGATATGAACAGCGTTGGCAGTTTAGATGCTTATGTAGATGGTGCCGATGAAATTGACCGTCATATGCACATGATCAAAGGTGGGGGCGCTGCGCTAACACGTGAAAAAATTGTTGCCTCTATTGCAAGAAAATTTGTATGTATCGTTGACGATTCAAAATGGGTGGAGCAATTGGGACGTGATTTCCCGCTTCCTGTAGAAGTGATCCCAATGGCACGTTCGGCTGTGGCACGTAAACTGGTTGCCCTGGGGGGAGATCCTGCTTATCGTGAAGGTGTAGTGACTGATAACGGTAATGTAATTCTGGATGTTTATAACCTGAATATCTTGAATGCTCTTGAGCTGGAAAGAAGCATCAACGATATTCCTGGCGTTGTCTGTAACGGAATTTTTGCATTAAATAAAGCCGATATTGCGATTGTCGCAACCAATCATGGAATTGAAGAACGCACTGCGGTTTAAGAGGTTTTCCCTGACCCTCCTTTTTAAAGGAGGGAACGTTTTTAATTTTGATCAGGCTCCTAGAAATTTTTAAAAGTTTGAATCTTCCTCTTTATTAAAAAAGGGGGGAGTGAGAGAAATGAATAAAATAGGATCTGTTGATCTTTCATAAATGGCTTGCTTGTGCTGTAAGCTAAAGCTGAGTAGAGATGAGGCATGAAACGAAAGGAGTAGCGAAACTGTTGCCAAGTTTCATAACGAAAGCATTTAGAATGACTAAGTTTCCTGCTTATGCCTTATCTCTGCTAAAAAAATCTTGCAAAATAGATCTCTCACTTCGCAAACATGGACGCAGTGTCAATAGACCCTAATGATTAAATATAAAAAATGACCCTAAACGACCTACCTGAAATTCAAATCATCCGAAATGCTCGCTCCAGACGTTTACGTTTACGTGTAGAGCATCAGCAGATCAAAATGACGGTGCCGGTTTCTTGCAGTAAGCAGCAAATACAAAGTTTTTTACAGCAGGCCGAATCCTGGTTATTAAAAACATGGAAAATTCAGCAGGAACAAGTACAAAGTATTGACCAGACTTTACCGGCACAATTGCAACTTTTTAATCAAGCCCAAGCTCTACAGGTTTGTTATCAAAGCCAAAAAAATAATTTTGTTTTTGAATCAGAAAAACTCCAGCTTTCTATCAGTGACCGGAATCCTGAAGCTTATTTAAAGGCATTTGTCATCGCCTATGCCAAGGAGCAGTTGCCGGGGTATTTGGTGCAAATCGCTCAGGAAACCGGGCTGTCTTTTAATGTCTGTCATATTCGTCAACCCAAAACCCGCTGGGGCAGTTGTTCAGCCAAACATGACATTATGCTCAACAGTGCGCTGGTGTTGTTTCCTCAAGAGATTGTGCGTTATGTAAGTGTACATGAACTTGCACATACTCACCATTTCGATCACAGCTCAAGGTTCTGGCAGTTGGTTGCTCAACATGATGCAAACTTTCAGCAACATCGTCAGTATTTAAAAAATACGTTTTTGCCATATTGGTGGAATTGTTAATCTATGTGTTTTTAGACAGCACGTTTTGCTAGCGCTTCTGTATAAATTATTTAGAATGTTTAAGTTTTATATTTCATGCGCATGTCAGCATAAACATACATACATTTTGCAATACAGACAGATTGTCAATAAAGCCTAATTGCATCAGCCTATAAGAATATAAAATTTAGCAGACTGCAGCTGGTTTTAATATTGGTATAACTATAGGCTGCTATGATTCCTAAATTGATCCGAATTTCGGTTATATAAAGGTGATCAATATGAAGTTGCATCGTTTAAATTGGTCTTATCTTAAGCTTATTCTTAATAGCCTAAGCAATTAAGACTTTATCATTTTCAGATTTTGGTTAAAATCGACACATAACTACTAGAATTTATTCACATGAATTGGAACCGGTTTAGCATCAGTCTCCTGATTATATTAATGTCTTTGCCGGCATTATTTTTCTATATGCTTTTTATCTTGAATATGCTCTCTCCTGACAATCCGATTTCTTATCACTGGACCAGTTATTTAGTCCTCATCTCTAGTGTATTGGCCTGGACGATTCTCTTTATTATGGCTCTACTCTGGAGTCGGGAAAGAGTAATTCCTAAATGGCTTGCGACGCTTGCAGTACTGCTTGCCATTATTGGCCTAACGCCGTTTACAGTTCAGGCTGATCCTATTGTGTTTTTGGCTATGCCAGGATTTTTCTTTGGGCTTTATCTGTGTTATCGCAGCTGGACAAAGTTAAATACCAATGAGGGGAATTAAACCGGTATGTGCTTTCAAGACTTTTAAAATCTCAACCCGCTGAAAATTATAAAAAAGCATCAATCCTGAGTAAAATGGTTTAGAAAGCCACAACTTCCTGTCATACTATTACGTTATAAAGAAAACAGACATTTTTGAGGTAAAGATCGTGATTTCAGTGGGTATTGTAGGCGGTACAGGCTATACAGGCGTTGAACTTTTACGTCTATTGCTGCGACATCCAAATGTTCAAGTGAAAGCACTTACATCACGTACGGAAGCAGGCCGTCGTGTGGATGATATGTTCCCGAGCTTACGCGGTCATACCGATCTTGAATTTTCTGATTTAAGTCAGGATTTACTTAAATCATGTGATGTGGTGTTTTTCGCAACTCCTCATGGTGTTGCCATGCAGCATGCTGAAGCCCTGGTGGCCGCAAATACCAAAGTGATTGATCTGGCAGCAGATTTCCGTTTACAGAATCTTGCCCAGTTTGAAAAGTGGTATGGCATGAAGCATGCATGTCCAGAACTGTTAAAAAATTCTGTGTATGGCTTATCTGAGCTGAATCGTGAAGACATCAAACAAGCCAGTGTAATTGGAAATCCGGGTTGTTATCCAACGACTGTACAGCTGGGTCTGGCACCAGTTTTACAAGCTAACGAAGTTTTGGTGAAGCCTGAGAGTATTATTATTGATGCGAAATCAGGTGTTTCTGGTGCAGGCCGTAAAGCCAGCTTGGGCATGATTTACTCTGAGAATTCAGATAACTTCAAGGCTTATGGAGTACCAGGTCATCGTCATCACCCGGAAATTGTTGAAGCCCTAGAAAATATCTCAGGACAGCAGGGTGTATTCGATCAGATCCTGTTTGTTCCGCATCTTGTCCCGATGATCCGCGGCATGTTGTCGACTATTTATATCGACCTTACCGAAGCTGGCCAGGCTGCAGATTTGCAGGCATTATATGAACAGTACTATGCTGGCGAAAAATTTGTAGATGTGATGCCGGCCGGCAGTTCACCTGAAACCCGTTCAGTACGTGGCGCCAATGAATTACGGATTGCTTTATATAAGCCACAGCCGGCCAAGCTGGTGATACTGGTCGTTCAAGACAATCTGGTTAAGGGTGCAGCAGGTCAGGCAGTGCAGAACATGAACCTGATGTTTGGTTTTGCAGAAGATGCTGGCTTGAATAATATCGGCTTATTACCATAAAAAACGTATTAGAACTTCACACACATTTAGATTTAGATTTAAATGTGTGTTTTGAATAAATCGAATTAGAGATCAAAATGCCGAATACAGACTCAAACGCGACGATCCCTCAAGAGCCGGATGAAAAAAAACCTTTGATGAAAGGCAGCAGTCCTCTGGTGGTTGGTGCAGTAGTATTGATGTTGGGCAGTGGCTTATTGGGCTATACGGTCGGACACCGTCAGGGTTTGACTGTGGTCGGATTTGATGCTGATGCTGAACAGTTGGTCGAAGTGGTACAAAAGCAGAAAGCCAGTCTGGAAAGCATGAATAAAAGCCTGAATACTGCGGTTCAGGAGCGAGATCTGGCGGTCAGTAATACCAATGACCTCTATTTAGCCATGACCAAAGCCCAGGATGAACAGGTTCAGGCAGAAAGTCTGGGTACAATTTACCGGGAAATTTTACGTCAGCGTGGTGGTTTGGCCTTGACTGTCCAGCATGTTGGCATTAAGCCTTTGCCAGACAATGCATTTGAATATCAGCTTGATCTGATTCAGGTCAGTCCAGGCAAAAATCGGGTATCCGGTTTAGTCGAAATGCGTCTGATCAAAGGCTCAGAAATTCTGGTCGTGCCGATGGAGGATAAGAGTTTCAATTTTGAAAACTATGAACGTCTTACTGGGCGCTGGACCATGCCCAAAGGCTTTAGACCAGAATTTATCGAAGTGCGCTTGACAGGTTCTAAACCGGTCACACGCCGTTTTAGCTGGGATCAAGGAAAAGCGGTAGAAAGTCCGTCTACTGTGTTGTCTGAAATTCCTAAGACCGAAGCAAATGCAAATTAAGTGTGAAATAGAAATCTTATGCCAAACAATAAACGTCAAATGTGTTTAAGTGATGTCAAAAATTCTTTTTATCAGTCTGGAATTGTTGATTGGCATATGAGTCCGCGTTTAAGCAACGAACCCGATCATGAGGGTGATTCAGATATTGCAGTACAGACTGCGCCTCCAGAATTAAAGCGTCCACCGATGTATGCAGTGGTATTGATGAATGACGATTATACCCCTATGGAGTTTGTAATTGAAATTTTACAACAATACTTTGCAATGAATCTTGACCAAGCAACTCAAGTGATGCTAACTGTACATTATGAAGGGAAAGGTATAGCTGGGGTCTATCCACGGGATATTGCGGAAACCAAAGCGAACCAAGTTAACAATTGCGCTCGATCTCAAGGTCATCCATTACTTTGCCAGATTGAGCCTAAAAACTAAGGGGGTTGCATGCTCAGTCGTCAATTAGAAGTATCACTACGTTTGGCTGTCAGCATGGCTCGTCAGAAGAGACATGAATTCCTGACAGTAGAGCATTTATTATTGGCTCTACTTGATAATGATTCAGCCGTTAATGCTCTTAAAGCATGTGGCGCGGACATTATCGTGCTGCGTAAAGAATTGGAAGATTACGTAGAACAACATACCCCTAAACTCGCTGAAAATAGCGATCAGGCACCTCATCCTACCGAAAGCTTTGACCGTATTTTGCAGCGTGCAATTTTCCATGTGCAATCCAGTGGTGGTGACCGGACGGTAGAAGGTGCAGATATTCTGGTGGCCATGTATTCTGAGCGGGATTCATTTGCCGTTTATTTGTTGAAACGTCACCAGATTAATCGCTTAACTTTGACCCAATATCTTTCGCACGGCACACGTAAGGATGATGTGCCGTCCGAAGAAGAAATTGAAGAGTTGGAAGGAGAGTCTGCATCTTCTGCGAATTCAGGACCGCTGGAACTCTATACCACCAATCTGAATGTAGAAGCCCAGCGTGGCAAAACAGACCCTTTAATTGGTCGTGAAAAAGAAATTGAACGTGCTGCACAGATTTTATGTCGCCGCCGTAAAAATAATCCATTATTGGTCGGTGACCCGGGCGTAGGTAAAACCTCGATCGCGGAAGGTCTGGCTTGGCTAATTGTGAACGGTAAAGCACCAAAACCGCTGGAAAATGCCGAGATATTTAGTCTGGATATTGGTGCTTTGGTCGCAGGAACCAAATATCGGGGTGATTTTGAAAAACGCCTGAAACAACTCCTCAATGCTTTAAAGAAAAAACCGGAAGCCATCCTGTTTATTGATGAAATTCATATGATTATTGGTGCAGGCTCGAGTATGGGGAGCACCATGGATGCCTCGAATCTGATCAAACCGGCACTGGCAAATGGTTCATTGCGTTGTATCGGTTCAACGACTTTTCAGGAATATCGTCAGGTTTTTGAAAAAGATCATGCCTTGTCGCGCCGTTTCCAGAAAATTGATGTGAATGAGCCTTCTATTTCAGAAACTATTGATATTTTGCGTGGTCTGAAATCGAAATTTGAAGATTTTCACCATGTTCAGTATGACGATCAGGCCTTGGTGTCCGCAGTAGAACTGTCTGCCAAGTTTATCAATGACCGTTTCTTGCCAGATAAGGCGATTGATGTAATTGATGAGGCAGGTGCACAGCGTCGTCTGAAAGCTGAGCAGGACAATAGCCCGATCACGGTGGAAAACATTGAGGATATTATTTCCAAGATTGCCCGTATTCCACCGAAAACAGTGTCTAAAGATGATAAGACTGTCCTTGAAAATCTGGAACGTGATCTAAAACGTGTGGTTTTTGGTCAGGATGAAGCCATTGAAGCGCTCGCTTCTGCTATTAAACTGTCACGTGCGGGCCTGAAATCTCCGGATAAGCCAGTTGGCAGCTTCGTTTTTGCAGGTCCTACAGGTGTAGGTAAGACTGAAGTCACTAAACAGCTGGCCAAGTTAATGGGTGTAGAGCTGGTCCGTTTTGATATGTCTGAATATATGGAACGTCATGCAGTATCTCGCCTGATCGGTGCGCCTCCGGGCTATGTTGGCTTTGATCAGGGGGGGCTGCTCACGGATGCAATTCACAAGCATCCGCATTGTGTGCTGCTTCTGGATGAAATTGAAAAGGCTCATCCAGATGTATTTAACCTGTTATTGCAGATCATGGATCATGGTTCACTAACAGATAATAATGGCCGCAAGTCGGACTTCCGGAATGTGGTTCTGGTGCTGACCACCAATATTGGCGCAGAAAGTATTTCCCGTGTCAGCATTGGTTTTATGGAGCAGGACAACAGCAATGACAACCAGGAAGCCATGAAGAAAGCCTTCTCACCTGAATTCCGTAACCGTCTGGACGGCGTGATTCAGTTTAAAGCTTTGGCAACTACAGTTATTGAAAATGTAGTTGATAAGTTCCTTACCGAACTTCAGGCACAACTGGATGAGAAGAAAGTCATTCTGGATGTGGATCACAGTGCCCGTGAATGGATGGCTGAACACGGCTATGACCGTTTAATGGGTGCTCGTCCAATGCAGCGACTGATTCAAGAACATCTGAAGAAGCCGCTGGCAGAAATGATTCTGTTTGGTGAGCTGGCAGAAAACGGTGGCAATGTGGCCGTATCCGTGAAAAAAGAAGATGGTAAAGCAGTTGGCTTGAAAATTGAAGTGTTTGAAGATCAGACAGCTGAACCTGCCTAAGCTTGAAGAAAGAATTAAACCCGTGCAAGCACGGGTTTTTTCATGCACTCATATTTTTTAATAAACTCAATCATACAGTTCAATAGTTAAATCATGGATATTCAAGTTACAAAGCTGTTCACCACGTTTTGCCTGTTTTTGGTCACGGCGCTTATGGAAATTTTGGGCTGTTATTTTCCTTACCTGATTCTAAATCAGGGGAGAAGCCACTGGTTATGGCTTCCTACTGCATTGGCATTGGCTGCTTTTGTCTGGTTATTAACATTACACCCAGCCGCTTCCGGGCGTATCTATGCGGCCTATGGGGGTATCTATGTTTTTTCAGCTTTGATATGGTTGCGCTTTGTTGATCAGGTGAGTCTGTCTCGCTGGGATTTACTGGGTGGAATGGTCGTGATTTTAGGTGCGCTGATTATTATGTTGCAGCCCCAAGGCTTGGTTCGTTAAACAACCTTTTAAATAAGAATTGTATAAAACCTTTTGAACCTTTACTTGAAAAATAATGCTATTTATTTTTTGGATAGTAGAGGGAGTATTTTCTAATGTTTTAAAGCTTCCGATAGGGGGGGGCAAACGGTATTATGCCAGAGCAGATAATCGGCGTTGAGGGCAAAGCTGATTCCATCTTGCAGTCTATTAAGAGTAAGAGTGTCTGCATCATTCATGGCGTGATGCAGAGCAAGACTAAATCATTTTATGCAGCAGATGAGCAAATCATTTGATACCGCAATCTTTCTGTTTAAGTTCCAGGGTGTAGCGATTTTTTTCTGAACTGAGCTCAAGCTGTACGGTATACGGATTTAGTTTTTGATACTCATGCTCAAAGAAAATCGGGCAGCTTTGCACTAGATTTTTCATAATGAGCTTTTGCACTTCTTTACGACCCAAATCTGTCTCAAACTGCGCAAAGTCCGGGGTGGTGATTACGCCCTTCAGGCTGGTTTTATTTGCAGTGAGTTGCAATTGCTCAATAACCGTATTTTGATCAATCTGTAATGGTAGGGTTTTGGAGTCTTCAGCGCTCAGTACTGCCAGCAATTCATTCAGCTCTGCTTTTTTCTGAATTTTGAACTTACTGTTAAGAATGCCTTTATTTTGCAGATATTGATCAAATTCAGAAGCATTCGCTTGCATGAACAGACTGCTGAGTCCTGCAATAACTGCGAAAGCCCAATATTTTTTTTGCATTAGCTTGTATCACTTTTTATATCGTCCCAACCCTGATTATAAGAGCTGAGACAAAAAAAGCACCAGAGATTGGTGCTTAATTTGTGAAGATGAGGATACATCTTAGTCTTTTTTCAGGTTCTCATTTAATAAGAACTCTACCAGTGCTTTTTGTGCATGCAGGCGGTTTTCGGCTTCATCCCACACCACAGCATTTTTATGCTCAAGCAGATTCTCAGAAATCTCTTCACCGCGATGTGCAGGCAAGCAGTGCATAAACAAACAGTCCGGATGAGCAAGATCCATAAGGCGCTCATTCACCTGATAATCAGCAAAGGCTTTTTCACGAATTTTCTGTTCTTCTTCCTGGCCCATGCTGGCCCAAACATCAGTGACAATCAGATCTGCATTGACCGCCGCATCTTCAGCTGTATCTACCAGCTCGACACAATGGGCAAATTCAGACAGGAATTTCTCTTGTGGTTCATAACTTTTAGGTGCGGCAACTTTCAGTTTAAAGCCCCACATATGCGCCGCTTCGATATAAGAGTTGCACATATTATTGCCATCACCAATCCAGGCCACAGTTTTACCTTCAATTGAGCCACGATGCTCAAGATAGGTCTGCATGTCAGCCAGTAGCTGGCAGGGATGATGATCATCGGTCAGCGCATTAATGACTGGAACTTTTGAATAAGAAGCAAAGCGCTCAACGATGTCATGACCAAAAGTACGGATCATTACGATATCCAGCATGCTGGAAATAACGCGTGCTGAGTCTTCAATAGGTTCACCACGACCTAACTGGGTATCACGTGATGACAGAAAAATAGCACTACCGCCAAACTGGCTCATGCCCGCTTCAAACGAAACGCGCGTACGGGTACTGGATTTCTCAAAAATCATGCCCATGACTTTGCCAACAAAGGGTTGGAAAACTTCATTATTATGCTGTTTGCGCTTGAGCTCAATAGCGCGTTGCAATATTTGGTTAAGTTCTAAAGTCGATAAATCGCGTAAAGTGAGAAAGTGACGGAGAGCCATTGGTTACTCCACAATAATTGCTGAAAATCCGATCAACAATTAGTTGTTGGTTAGTGAGTTAAGAAAAATACGGAATCGGCTAATATACTATATGAGATGGAAAATGCAAAAAAACTAGACTTTTTGATGACCTTCTAAAAAGCGGTCTACGCAGTAATGAATATACTTGGTAATTTCTTCATCACTCTCTTCTTCCTGAATTCCCATTAGAATACGCCATTCCAGATTGCGTAAAATACCAAAATATAACTGAGCCGAATACATTGGATTTTCACAACGTAGTACCCCTTTGGCATCTGCCTGTTCCAGAGCATTGGCAATTGAAGTCTGAACATGTACAGGTCCGCGTTGATGAATATGTAAAGCCAGATCTGGATTACGCTGACTCTGTTCAAAGACCAGACGCATAAATGCCGAATTTTCAGGCGTCATAATTTGATGATAAAAATTTAACAGAGTTTCTACCAAATAACGACGAAAATCCAAGGCCATCAATTCAATAGGAATGCTGATTTGTTCAAAAAACCTTTCACGACGATAGTCACAGATCGCTTTAAATAGCCCTTCTTTATTGCCAAAATATTTATAAATAGAAGCCTTGGAACCACCAGCATGCTGAACAATATCATCTAGTGAGACTGCATCATAACTATGCTCCAGAAAAAGCTCGGTTGCACTGACAAGCAACGCAATGCAACGATCATGGCCGCGTTTGGTTTGCGGTAGATCTTTGGCGAGAGGTTCCAGATGAGCAAGGTCTTGCATATTGGCTAAAAATTAATCAATTGAATGAAGTAGATATTGAGATTATAACAAATATATGTACAGCGTGCTGTGTAGAAGTGTATTTGGCTAGGGCGCTGGATATATTAATAGATGCTCCTACTAAGAGGAAGTAATGCTCATTTTATTTAATTTTTAGATGAACATTATTCTTAACAGCATGCTCTATTAAGAATAATGGCAATCACGAAAAACAGGTCGGCAATAAAAACCTATTATTTGACTAAAGTGTTAGAGTATTTGTTCTAGAATGGAATGGTGTACACCAAGCAAATTGGTATACTCAAATTTCAATAATTATAGCCAGAACTGTGGAAGGGAAGATGACAGAACAAATGTCTGCAGGTTTAAAGTTTAGACAAGCACTTGAAGTCGAAAAACCATTACAAATTATGGGTACCGTAAATGCCTATGCTGCCATGATGGCCAAACAGGTCGGTTATAAAGCCATTTATCTCTCTGGTGCTGGTGTAGCAAACTATTCTTATGGGTTACCAGATCTTGGAATGACCAGTCTAGATAATGTTCTGGAAGATGTACGCCGCATTACTGAGCGTGTCGATACGCCACTTTTGGTTGATATTGATACAGGCTGGGGCGGTGCATTCAATATTTCACGTAGCATTAAACAGATGATTGCGGCTGGTGCAGCGGCGGTCCATATTGAAGATCAGGTGGCACAAAAGCGTTGCGGTCACCGTCCGAATAAGGAAATTGTAAGCCAGCAGGAAATGGTGGACCGGATTAAGGCAGCAGTGGATGCCAAAACCGATTCCAATTTTGTGGTGATGGCACGTACCGATGCGCTACAAAAAGAAGGTCTGCAGGCTGTTATTGACCGCGCTTGTGCCTGTGTTGAAGCGGGCGCAGATGCAATTTTTGCCGAAGCCATGACGGACATCACCATGTACCGTACCGTTTGTGATGCTGTAGGGGTGCCGGTACTGGCCAATATTACCGAATTTGGCGATACGCCATATTATACGACGGAAGAACTGGCCGAGCAGGGCATACGTATGGTCTTGTATCCACTTTCTGCAACGCGCGCCATGCAAAAAGCAGCACTTGAGGTGATGCGCTCCGTTCGTGAACATGGTACACAGGTACATGTTTTAGATCAGATGCAACAACGAAAAGAACTTTACGAATTTTTAGACTATCACAGCTTTGAAAACACATTAGATAAACTGTTTAAACAGGAGAATTAAAACAATGGCTGAAGGAAAAGTACTTACTGGCGCAGGATTGCGCGGACAAGTGGCAGGGAAAACTTCACTTTCAACCGTCGGTAAAAGTGGTGCAGGTCTGACCTATCGCGGTTATGACGTGCAGGATCTGGCAGAAAACTGTCAGTTTGAAGAAGTAGCTTATTTAATATTCTTTGGTGAATTGCCAGATTCAGAACAATTAGCAGCCTATAAAGCAAAATTAAAATCTTTACGTGCCTTGCCGCAAGCCCTAAAAGAAGTGCTTGAGCGTATTCCTGCAGATTCACATCCTATGGATGTAATGCGTACAGGGGTTTCCATGTTAGGTAACCTGGAAGCTGAACAGTCCTTCGAACAGCAGCAGGATATCGCAGATCGTATCCTGGCCACCTTACCTGCGATCATCTGCTACTGGTATCGTTATAGCCACGATGGTGTACGTATTGAAGAAAATACCGATGATGATTCTATCGGCGCACAATTCCTGCATCTGTTGCATGGTGAAAAATCCAATGAGTTGCATGAGCAGGTTATGAACGTGTCTCTCATTTTATATGCAGAGCATGAATTTAATGCTTCAACCTTTACGGCTCGTGTCTGTGCCTCTACTCTGTCTGATATGCATTCCTGTATCACTGGAGCGATTGGTTCCCTACGTGGGCCTTTGCATGGTGGTGCCAATGAAGCAGCAATGGATATGATTGAAAACTGGCAGTCTCCAGAAGAAGCTGAACGCGAAATGCTGGGCATGCTGGAACGTAAAGAAAAAATCATGGGTTTCGGACATGCAATTTACAAAGACTCTGATCCGCGTAATGCCATTATTAAAGTCTGGTCTGAGCGTCTGGCCAAAGATGTGGGTGATACCGTATTGTATCCGGTTTCTGTACGTTGTGAAGAAGTGATGTGGCGTGAGAAAAAACTATTCTGTAATGCCGATTTCTTTCATGCTTCGGCATACCACTTTATGCGGATTCCAACCAAGCTGTTCACCCCGATTTTCGTCATGTCACGTATAACTGGCTGGGCAGCGCATGTGATGGAACAGCGTGCGGATAACCGTATTATCCGTCCAAGCGCAGACTATACCGGTCCAGAGCTGCGAAAAGTCATTCCTATTGCAGAGCGTAGTTCAGCAGCTTGATCTGAATACTGAGTTGCTGATTAAAAAAATAAAGCCTCATGAGAGGCTTTATTTTTATTAAACTCAAGCTTAACGGCTTAACAGTACCGGGTCTTCAATGGTATAACCGGTTTCAAAAGGAATCCCCAAATATTTGATTGTCACCAGCGTTTTATTCTGTTTAGGAACTTTATAGGCCTGGCTGATTTTTAAACCTTGCTGATAACTGACCGCTTGATGAGTCAGACTTTTTTGTGAGCCAGATTTTACTTGATATTGATAGGTCCATTTTGGCACTTTCTCTTGTGGATCATACCAGGCAGACGCATAGCCTTTGCTGGTTTTTAATAATTCAAGTCGAATATTCTGTTTTTTTACCGGAATGACTGGAATTAAACGCTTCTTGATTTTGGCAATTTCCTGATCAAATTTTTGACTACTTTGATCATAATCAATACGTTTGGTCTTCGGATTAATATACAGGGAATTCACCATCACCAGCTGGTTTGGCTGCTTGGATTTAAAATTATAATAATACAGTTGCGGTAAACGGCCTCGGCCATCCAGATAATGGCGCATCAGGTAGAGCTTTTGATCTTTAACCTCATACCCTAAGACTTCAATATTCTGAGGTCCGCCCACTGTGGCAAACGCCGCACAAGGCAAACCAACCAGTAAAACTGAAATGATAGCTTTTATTTTCATTGCTCATTAAACCTTATTATAGTGAGGATAAGCTTAATTTATCTTAAAATAGGGTAGAAATAATGAAGTCTTACTGATTGAGCAGATTAATCATATCATGTGCCAAAACTGCTACCAATTTGTTTAAACGCTGCTGAGGGGTACCTTTCAAATAGTAGTGGAACTGATGAACCTGAACTCCATCATCAATCGCGATAAAAAACGTGCCTTCCGGTTTTTCTGGTGTAGCACTGCCTCCAGGCTTAAGCAGGCCAGTACAGGCAATCACCCAGTCTGCATCCTGAAACATTTTTTTGCCTGCCTGAGCCAATGCAACAGTGACAGGCATAGATTCTGCGGTGTAACTATTGATTAGATCCTGTGATAGACCCAGTACCGAGACTTTGACACCGACGTCATAGCAGACCAAACCGCCCAGTAAAGTTTCGGCACCTTCTCCTTTACAGATGGAGAATTGACTGGTCAGATACCCAGAACTCGCACTTTCAATGAAGGCGATCTTGATCTCTTTTTCTTCAAGTAATTCACAACATGTTTTAAGCATAGTGCACATTTTGATAAGAGATAGCTTAAGTTTAATTTAGACCGGTTCTGGCTGGGTATCAACTCTGAATAGGGCTTTAATTTTGATATAAGGTAAAAATAAATTGCAAATTTATAAATTTGTAGCTTAAAAGAAGAGCTAGGGGCTGACTGTTTAAAGCTTGGGCAATCTCTGCAATTAATAGTTTCTTCCTCATAGGAATAATGGTAAAACAAAAATAAAGAGCTGAGTAAAAGTAGGTGGTAAGAATGAAAACTACAGTAAAATATGTCGTATTAAAAAGTCTGGACTATCAATTGGGTACACCTTTATTTCAGGAAGAAATTGATGCGGATGGCCAATATTTTGATCAAATTCCCCCTACTATTTCTTATCAAAATCTGAATTTTAAAGTAACCAGTAAAGAGTTAAAGCGTCTGTATCTCGCTGAAGAGCAGGAAGAATCACAAACGATTATTGTAAAAGTGATTGCTCAATACGATAAATAACTGCAACATCCATCAGGTCTTTTAGATATTCATACAAGGCCTGATTTTCTTATAAATATTATTGCCTTATTTATAAGATCTCTTGCGAAAGTTGTTATTGCAAGTTCATCCGGTTTACCAGTGCAGCGATTAAATTAATGCGTAAACCGAATCTTTTCCGTCTATTTCGATAGCGTTCACTTAGTATTCTAAATCTTTTCAATTGACTGTTAATATGTTCGATTACAACTCGTATTTTTCCAATCATTTTATTGTAATTTTTCTCAGCATCAAATAAGGGTAAATTCTTCTTTTTCTTTATTGGCATCAATAATTTAAAGCCATCTTGCTCTAATCCGTAGTACCCTAAATCGGTCATAACATAGTCACAATGTTTGAATTTCTTAACTGTTTTTCTTGCCAATTTAATATCATGCTGACTGCCAGACGATATATCTACTCCTATGATTTGTTTGCTCTTCGGATGATAGATCACTTGGGCTTTTAACGTATGTTTCTTCTTTTTACCACTGTAGAACTTACTGTGATTTTTTTTTCGGGCGTTCTATTAAACATTCTGTCGCATCAATAATTACCCAGTTAAATTGTTCGTCTGCTGTGGTAATGCTGCGTTTTGGCAGGGTAAAACGTCTTGATTTCATTAATGCATCTTCAACCTTTTTAATAGTTCGATTCACATTACTTTCAGCGATATGGTAATTTGCCGCCAATTCCAATTGGGTGTTGTAGCTCCGTAAGTAATTGAGTGTTAATAATAATTGATCCTCTATAGCTAAAGTATGAGGACGCCCTAATTTCTTTTTAAGTGATTCTGCTTCTTTTAAAACTTCGACCATTTCACTAAAAACTGCTCGAGGTACACCAACCAAGCGCTGGAATTCAGAATCTGAAAAACGATTTAATTTCTGATATTTCATGAAATCTATATTGAGGCAGTTTTACTTTCGCAAGAGGTCTATATTTGAAAATAAAAAAATCTAAAGCTATTTCTATTTTATAGATATATATTGCTGTTATTTGGAAAATCCATTTTTTTTAAATTTTTACTTTATAGAGTGTATTTTAATGTAAGTATGAGATTTAAATAAATTGCATAAAATAGACATATTTTTTCTTTCAGGTTTTATAAAAATAGTATAGATGAATTTCATTGTTTTTTTAAGTATTTGAAATTAAATATTTTATATAAAATAGATATTCTTTTTGTTTCAGTATCTAAACCTAAATTATTTTCTTTTTTACAAGAAGCCCTTATTAAGTTTTTGTTTTTTATAAAGGAATAAAAGGCTTAGCTTAATATTTTTTTATTATGTATTTTTTGCATTATAAAAAGTAATCTTTGTTTCTTTAGAAATTAAATTTCAATTACTTAAATTACTATTTTTTACATTGAATTAATATGTAACAGCTTATGGGTTGGCGAAGTTTAAAAACTGAGTAGAGTAGAGGGTAAGTCGAAAATATATATATCGGCTTTTGATTAAAGCGAAACCTAAGGAGAATACCCATGACTAATCAACAGAACCAGCAAGATCAACAGAATCAACAAAACCAGCAACAGCAACAGCAAGACCAGCAAGGTCAAAGAAACAACCAACAAAACCCTAATCAGCAGCAACAGAACCAAAAACAGCAAAATCCTAATCAGCAACAACAACAGCCGCAACGTAATCAGCAAGAACAACAGAATCAGCGTAATCAAAATCAATAACATTGGTGCGATCAATAAGATCAGCAGAATCTGCAGCACTAATGTGATTTAGGTTATCCTTTTTCAAAATAAAGACCGCCTTTTCAGGCGGTTTTTATTTAGACTTTATTTGTTCATTTTTTATTAACACTGAATGTTGGCTTTAATCTTATAAAAATTCAGGGCATTATCTAAGTCCTTCAGCAAGCCCGGTTCAGTATATTCTTTAGGTGCAAGTTTAAGCAGTGCTGGCATATAATAAGTTTTATATTCTTTAGGATAATCTTCACAAAGGATACGGGTGCGCTCTTTAATGCTCAGTATAGAAGAATCCAGTTGATCCAGATAGGCACTTAAACGATTATCTGATTGTTCAAACTGCGCTTTAGTGGTGGGGTCTGGTTCAGAAGATACATCTGCCTGCTGTTTCTGACAGCCTGTTAAAGTAAGTACTAAGAAGGCGCTCAAACATATAGGTAGTTTCATATTATTCAGATTCTGTTATTCGTCCTAAGAAAAGTATAGAGAGAAATATACAAATGCACACTGATCTTTAAGTTACAAGCCGTCTGAACGAAGAGTTTAGTAATAAAAAATGATCTATAGTCGCATCCATATTTTTTTCAAAAGTCGCTACTATCTTAAGATTATCGAGAAAATTTAATAAAACAACTATAGATCAAAATTTTAATAATATTCCTCAGTAGAAAATCATACATTTTTTATTGTTTGAATTACGTGTTATCAAAGAATCATTTTCTGAAATTGCAGCCTTCACATAAGTTTTCATAGGCAACATAAAAACTGACAATCCCTGCAAGAGTGAAACATGAATAGATGCTATTTATATAGCTGTTTTAGTGAAAATATAGGACAGAGCAATGATAAAGTGTATTTGTGCATTTGGTATAGGCGTAATGGTGGGTTGCTGCTATAAGTCTTGTAAGAGCAAAATGTGTCAGATGAAGGATAAAGATCACTCAACAAAAAATCAGGCTGAGGAGCCTGTACGTACCTAATTACCCTAGGCTTGAGGATTAATCTGAGGCAAGTGGCAAGTTTAGTAAGACTTTTTTCTAGAATAATTGAATATCGAGTACTATCTTTCACGCATAAAAGCTCTGCTCATGATCAAGCTTTTAAATTTAGGAGGAATACATGTTCCAATTTATATGCTGTTTATTGGGTCTACATGGCGCGACTGAAATCAAGTATATGGATGATGAGGACGTTAAAGAAGAGAGTGCTGATTTAAAAGAAACGATATAAGTGTCTTTCACTTTCAAAGTGTCGAAAACAAGACAATAACCCCATTTGCGAACTAAATGGGGTTTTACTTTAAGTCAATTTAATAAACTTAAATATTTAGGATAAACTTTCTCCATTTATATAAAAAACCACATAATACGGGTAATATTTAAACTAATTTATTATTAAAGGTCAATGTCTTTGGTAGCTTGAATTAAGTAGAATTTTTGTCAGTTTCAGGATAATGAAAAGATCAAAGAAAGAAATCTTTTCTCCGGTATCACAATTGAGTCAAAAATTACTTAAATAAAAAGATTTAATAGCTTTAATACCACTCTACGAGTTTGCCAATAGACAGTTCCTTATCTCAAGTATTCAGGTTTGTCATTAAAAGAAGTCTGGTTTTACGTTAATGAGTTATCTATATATCTTTATATTTTTCAATTTTTTATTTGGTTTTTGAGAGTCCATAAAGCTTGCTTAAACTTAAAAAAGAAAACTAAATTTTAAAATTAAAGTATGTTTTATTTTGTTGCAAAGAATCATTAAAGTGTAATATTTTGTTATTTAGAATATTCTTTAAGCGCTGTATAAAGGAGGTACAACCTTAAATAAGGGTAGATCAAATGACAAAAACAGAAATAGCTATATCTATATTCGTTGTATTGCTTATCACCCTGATGGTTTATTCCTTGGGACAAACATTTAATTATTAAACGGATTTCGATTCACTAAGGTAACCGTATAAAAGTGTGCCCAGTGACTAAGTGGTACACCAATTTAGGTTTTTCTAGCATAATTATTTTAGAGTGGTTCTATTGAACCGATTTAAACGATGTTTATTCTGGCAGACATGGCCTCCTCAAACTATTCGTTTTTTTTTGCATGTATTGGATATATATATAATTTTAGTGAAATTTCTGTCTATATTAAAAAAATAGTGGTTATAATTCCCCGCACTTGGCACATCTCTGTGCTTTTTAACTTAATTGTAAAATGTCTCTATATGAAGTTTAAATTTATTGGTGCTGTTGCACTCCTGCTTGGAATGATTAACCCCTTAGCTGCCATGCCTTTTGATCCATTAATTGGCACATGGAAGGTTATCGATGACCGTACTGGATATTATATTTCAGATATTGTAATCCGTAAGGATTCTAAAACAGAACAGTATAGTGCCGTTGTGACCAAAAACTACCCATTGCCAGGTGCTCCAATGAGTGAAGTGTGTACCAAATGCGCGGGCGTACTAAAAAATCAGCCATTTTTTGGAATGGAAACATTAAGAGGACTGGTTGCTAATGGTAAAGATCAGCAATTCAGTAAAGGAGTGTGGATCAATACGCAGGATGGGAAAACCTACCATATTGATGCTCAATTAAATGAATCAAGAGATTTGCTCAAAGTTCAAGGCAAAGCCAAGGGAAGCAACACGATGAGCAATATGACGTGGAAGAAGCTCTGATAGAGCTTGTACCCTTATGAGCGCATGTATTGATTCCAGGCTTTAAAAAACCAATCTACCAATGCGGTGGGTTTGTTCAAGAATTTGATAACTATTCTTTAAACTCTTGGAGAGTGATAGGTCGGTCTTTCACAAACCCTACAAGGCCTTCTCCATTTTTAAAGTGAATAGAAACACCTTCGTCATCAGGCATCAATACACCGTTCGCAGCAGGCGCTCTTTTCAACATGAAAGTTCTATCTAAGTTATCTGTCAGCAGCGCAGTTTCAAAATTACTTGACGATTTAAACTTAAGGATTAAATCCATTGGACTGCTGAGGGCGAGCCATGAATCTGTGCGGGAGTGAGGATGGAAATGCTGGGTACGCTACTCTCTACAGGACTGATCATTTCTGTAGGATATGAATTGCAGCCCAGTAAGTATGAAAGCAATAAGAGAAATACCAATGATGTATGAAAATTACTCTTTAATTCTCAGTCACAGATATAAAGATAATACTTCTTTAAATGGACTAGTGATGGTTTATTTGCATGTACTAGCTCAAACCTGATCTGACAGTTACCCGTTTTTTATTGTGCCTGTCAGGTTAAATTTGAGCCAAATTTTTCTCAGCCCAAATCCGTTTTCCATCAAGTAAAGTTTCAAGTGGTGTACGACCACAGCACATTTTTCCTTGATGAGTCCGTTCAGTATTATAGAATTTCAGCCAATCGTCTAGATCAACTTGTAATTCTTCCAATGAGCTATAAAGCTTCTTCCTAAACGTAATTTGATAGAACTCCTGCAAAATCGTCTTATGGAAACGCTCACATATACCATTTGTTTGCGGGGAAGCTGCTTTTGTCTTCGTGTGATCAATATCATTAACTGCCAGATACAACTCATAGTCATGTTGTTCTACCTTACCGCAATACTCAGTACCTCTGTCTGTGAGGATGCGAAGCATTGGTAAGTCCTGAGATTGATAGAATGGCAACACACGATCATTGAGTAAATCAGCCGCTGTAATCGGTGTTTTTGTTGTATAGAGCTTGCAATGAACGACCTTACTATAAGTGTCGATGAATGTTTGTTGGTAGATTCGTCCAACACCTTTGAGATTCCCGACATAAAAGGTGTCTTGCGCGCCTAAATAGCCTGGATGAGCTGTTTCGATTTCACCACAAGCAACGTCATCCTCATGCTTACGCTCAAGTGCCGCAATCTGCTGATCATTTAATTCAATACCATCCTGTGCCACTTTAGCCTCAAGTGCTTTTAAACGCTTCTTAAAGTTTTCTAAATCATGACGAAGCCATATAGAGCGAACCCCACTCCCTGAAACGAATACACCCTTCTTGCGTAATTCATTACTAGTACGGTGCTGACCATATGCGGGATATTGAATTGCGAAATCAATAACAGCCTGTTCAGTAGCATCATCTACACGGTTTTTTAAATTTGGTACTCGACGGGATTTATTGATCAGTGCGTCAATATCACCAGACTTCACTAACTCTTGATAGCGATAAAATGTATCTCTTGAAACACCCATCACTTTGCATGCTCTGGATACATTCTGAAGCTCTTCAGCTAAATTGAGCAGACCTACTTTGTGTTTAATGATTTGATTGTTAGTATGCAACATAAGAAAGTTACCTTTGTTTGATTAAGATTTCGACACCTTTATCAAAACGGGTAACTTTCTCTTTTTCAAGAAGAATGTACGATCAAGTCTGAACTAATACATATTAAACCTAAAACCATTTGCCAGTATAGAGAATACTTTGACCTTTATTTACCTTAGTTCAATTCGAAACCTATTTGAAATGACTAAAAATGGAGTATTGGATAAGTTCCAACTGTATCGGAGATCAGCAAAAAGCTTCACCTGCATAAGGACATCATTCACAAATACTACTCTTCATCAGATATGTTGCGATCATTGATAACAATTAAAAGCTTTCATACTTTCTCCACCCGGCCCAAGTGCCACTTTGGTTGCAGCTTTTTAAAATCTCAGGCCGCGTAAGGCGGTTTTTTTAACCCATTCTATTTGATTTGATTAAGACCTTGTCTTGATACATCTTTTCATCAGCTTCTAAAACAGCTGCTGATAATCCAGATTGGGGATTTCGCATTGCCAAACCAATTGCGGCACTAATACCAGCTTGTACCAACGCATGCTGAATTCTTAATACCAGCTTCTCAGCATTCTCTAAATCGGTTTCTATACTCAGTACTGCAAACTCATCACCACCTAAGCGAGCAACAATATCATTACTGCGTATATTATCTTTTAAGGTTAAAGCCATTCTTTGAATGAGTTCATCACCTGCCGCATGTCCTAAAGAATCATTGGTAATTTTGAGGTCATTAAGATCAATCATTAATATAGCAGTAGGATGGCCATATTGTTTGCAGCGCTCTTCTTCTAATTCAAGCAGTTTGTCCCATGCACGACGGTTAAACAGACCAGTAAGTGAATCACTAAGGGCCTCAGCTTCAAAATGTTCAGCTTTACGTATTTGTTGTGTCTCTCTTAATTCAGTTTGTAAGATATAACTCAGCATCTGTGCTAATAGTTCAAAAATCGCTGCCTCTTCAATAAGCATTTCTGACTTGGGTTGTGGATCAATAGCACAAAGTGTGCCAAAAAGTGAACCATCTTCTTTTACAAGCGGCTGGCCTACATATGCTTGTATATCTACCAGCTTGTTTATTGCGGCCTGACGGTATAGTGGAATAGCAGGTGAGTAGGGGGCAATGCGGGGAGCTTTACCTTGTACCATTTGGGAGCAAAAGGAATCAGCCCAACGAAACACTTGCCCTGGTTTAATGCCATAGCCATTATCTTCACTTTGCAGAACGATCCAGTCATCACCTTCAGTGCGGGTGATCATCCATAAATTGAAGCCAAAGCGAGTGTGCAGGTATTTTAAAACCGTTTGACCTGCTTCCTCAAAGCTTTTAAAACCAGCATGATTTATCATAAAGATTCACTATATCTAGGAAGTAATTTCAAATACTTGAATATAATTGTATATAGAAATCATGAATAAAAATACAGCTTTAAAAGTCTAAAGAAAAAAAGTATTCATAGCAGATCAGACAACATAAAATGAACAACACTCAAGGAGCAGACCACATAGCATTATTTCTAATAATTATAGGGCTTATACTGATTATTACAGACGTTATTTTGAACCTTACGCTTTACATAAAAAATCATATAGATGGAGGGGCAAGTTTCTTATGCAGGTTGCCTGAGGGGTATTTTGTCTTGGGTCATAGCTAAAATAAAACCCATCTTAAGATGGGTTTTTAAAGTAAGAATCCTATTTTTTGTATTCAGTAATGTTAATTGGCTTACCTTTAACTAACTCTACTACACCTTCGCCACGCTTAAAGTGAATAGATACACCTTGGTCATTCGCTAAACGTACACCACTGGCCGCTACAGTTTGCTTCAAATGATGAACTTTGCCTGAATTATCAGTCATTTCTGCTGTTTCAAAATTGTCAGATGACTTAAGCTGAATCGTTAGATCCATTGGTCCAACAAAGTTAATTACTTGGGTTTCAGCCGGAGTACTTGGTGTGCTTTCTACAGGAGGCGTTGATTCTGTAGGTTGGGTAGGAGATGAATTGCAGCCGGCCAGTGCCAAAGCAAGAAGTGAAGCACCAATTATATATTTCATATTGAACAAACCTTTTCGTTCTAAATCATAAGTATAAACATGTTAATTAGTTGGATAGAAATATAAAGATTTATTTACATTTGGATGACATAAAAAATACTGCGATGAGGAGGAGGAATTCTTATCTGAATTTACCTATAGGGGATATTTAACTTGCCTTATAGTCTTCCCCTTATGACTTTAATGTCTTTAAGCGGGGCTTAGCTTGGGGTAATCATCAGGCTGAATTTTCAATAGAGCAGATACGCAGTTGTTTTTTGTATTCAGCAGAACAGTCTTTGCAGAGGATTTTGTATTTCTCTGTTGAAGAGGGCTTTAGAGTCATCCAGAAACTTTAAGTATTCACCAATTTGAGCATCTGATTTTTCAAATTGAGCTTTGACCACTGGATCAACGCCAGATTTAGCAGTATTCGTTGCCTCTAATGGCTTGTGGCAGCTGGTGATTGTGAATGCCAAAGGGTGAGCCTTTTTATTACATATTGTTTTAGGTGTAATACACAAATCACTCTAAAGTGAATTGAAAGACTACAGATAGAAATGATAATTTTAAATCAAATCTTCCCAATACATGAGGTAAGCAATAATGAAGTTGTTAACTGTGGTTTGTGTGGGGTTTGCAGCAAGTTTTTCCTATAAAGCTATAAGAAATAGCAGGCCAACTCTTTCAAAGCCAGACTTTGATGAAGTAGTAAGTAAAGTTATGTTGGCAGGTTTTAAAGCCTAGTCGGGTTTTAAACTTCTCGATTTAATAAAAAGCTCGCCGTACGGTGGGCTTTTGTGCATTTATAATCTTTTAAAAATGAAAATAAGTGGCAATACATTTGTTGTACACCGTAATGCTAAGGGTTGATTTATCTTCATTATTAATTGAAGTTAAGCCACTGGACATTGCTATGGTTCCAGAGATCTTTGCCTTTATTTATGATGAAGCCTTAAAGGAGTATGAGCCATCAAAATATGAAATAGTCAATAAGCTGAAGTTTTTTTCAATAACTCTACGATCATTTGCAGAGCTCAGGGGAGAAGATGCCTATATTGAAATCAATACCTTAACTGTAATATTTAAATGCAGGCTCGGATCTAAATATTATTGGGTATTTGATATACCGGAAATAGATGATAAAGAGCAGTTTATTGACTGGCTGTCTTCTGAGTTAAATAAATTGTTATGAGAGTTTAAAACCCAATAAAACTTAAAGAATATAGATCCTTTTGTGTTAGGGTGTTGTTATCTTTCCCATGTGAAGAGTATGAGTCATGGGCCTAGTTCTTCTTGTGATTATTGTTTTAATCACATTCTTTGTAATGGTGAAACCCAGCCAACATAAGTCCGGTGGAAAGTTTAAAGAAATGACTAAAAATAAATTTGGTCATAAAATTTCCAGTGCAATTGAATTTCAGCACCCTATAATTGAAATAGTTGGCCCTCAACTTGATAACTCTGTGAGTAAAGTGGTTAATGCTCTCTTGATTATGGATACCACAAATACAGAATATACCTATGCGATTATGGTGGTTGTCGGTGGTATTCAAGTCGGTTATCTAAGTGACGTAGATGCTGAAAAGTTTCTCAAAATTTTAAAGGATAAGCGCCTATATGAAGATACCGGAATTGAAGTTAAAGCACTGATTTACGGAGACTGGGGTAATATTAATCAAACTACAAATTTTAAAATCAATTTAAATCTCCCTGAAAATTTTGAAGATTCAGAACTCAAATAGCTGGATTAACTCAATAAATCTCCTTCTGGAGATTTATTATTGCCAGGCGAAAAGTCATGCTCCCGTTCACATTTTGCTTATTCAGCCTGCATGATGTGACTGAGATTAGCGATAACAAAAAAGAATATCGGAACTGTGTGGAAAAACCGGGTATTCCTTGAGGTATAAAATTAACCCTACAATAGGGTTTGGTATCTTAGCTATAATTATATTTTTGGTAATCACTGGTGACCAAAATGGCCAATATTACGACAAGTAAATACGAAGAATTATTTATTAAACTCCATGAGGTTATTGCTAAGCGTAAGGAAAATCCAATTCATTTAAAAGTTCCTTTTAATACTGTTGATAAGGGCACTATTTTGCAATTGAATGAATACTTTCACAAACATGCTTTTAATTTCAAAACTCATTTAGAAGATGAGAATACATTTGTAATTACTGTAGAGTATTAATGATATTTAATTTGCCAAACATAGTTTGTATATAAAACCCCGTTAAATATGCATTATTGGTGGGTTTTTTCTTTTCTTATGGGTGGTGAATATTAAATCTGTATGGAAATTTCCAGATTTTCACTTTAAGAGAGCAATACTTTTTTTAAATATTCAGTTTGAGTAAAATGTATAGAGATTGTAGTTAAGCCTGTAGTTAAAGCTATCGTATTCGGTATGATTATGTTTTTATCTTGATAAGACAAAAGTTTATGAAAATTATCCAGAATTTATCTTTAATTTTAGCTGCAGTTGTATTGACAGCATGTGCAAATAATCCTGAACAGATGCCTTCTCAACCACCAAATACGATGACTAGCTGTATAGCGGATGAGGCAACGAAGCTGGTTGGACAAACTGGTTTATCTGAAGCAGTCATTAAAGCTAAAACTAAAGCTGAAACTGTACGAATGGTGGCACCAGGTCAGCCAGTAACTTTAGATTACCGTTCAGATCGAGTTACAGTAGTCACTGATCCACAAACTAAAATTATTGTTCAAGCATCTTGCGGCTAATAGCTCAAGGCTGAATAAAAAAACCATCTTCGGATGGTTTTTTATTGGATGATGTTCATGAAACCAAAAATATATTAAAACTTAACTCACAACGGCTTAAGTAAAAATAAACTGACAATTAAAGGAATCGTCTTCTTATAACATAGGTTAATACATTGTTTGAAAAGTCACATTTAATAGTGAATTGATACAAGCTTCTATACTTAAAAAACATAAGATTCTGATAGATTAAAATTACAACAAAAAAACTGGAGGTTTGTATGAAAAATATACCAAATGGAACACAGGTTATTCATCATATCTCATTTTTCACTCATGCCTATTATAAGGAGGAAAATGGAGTCTTAAAGGTTTGGAGTGAGGGAGAATGGATAGACGCATTGATACCCAGTATTAATAAAATGATTGATAACGGTTTTGAGTTAGAAGTTATTCACAGCTAGTACCGGGAATAAATAAGCATTCATTTCTCAAAATTGGTAATGATCCCCACTTCTTAGTGGGGCTTTTAATATCTGGAAAATATGCTCTAATTCCCATTTTGCTTATTCGGTTTATATAATGTGACTGAGATTTAGCATACAGTTGATGATAAAAAGTTGAAATTCATCAAGAATTGTTGAAAAGTAAAGTAATTCATAGTAAATTACTCAACATTAAGTAATTCTCCACACTTTTACTTAATTTCAGTTTATAGCCTGCATTTTCCCCAAAGTGCAGGTTTTTTTATTTCTTAAATTCACTGGACGGATTACTGCATATAAAATCCCACTAAATATACATTATTAGCGGGTTTTTTCTTTTCTTATTGATGAGATGCTTATGGCAGAAGAAGTATAAGCTAAATAAGGCTTAGAATTTTGCAGTGCTGAGCTGTCCAAGTATCAGAATCTCAAACGGTCTGAATTAATACAAAATGAGTTACTAGCAATTGACGGAATTATGATTAAGCTGAAAGAGTGGATAATAATTTATGTGTGGCGTTATATGCGTAATGCCATATTATTTGAGGTAATGTACAGCGTAACAGATATTTTGAATTCCAAAAAGCCCATCAGGTAGATAGGCTTTTCTTGCTAATCAAGATATTGAGCTATGATTTATTTTTTGTCTGCATTTTCTTTTTGATCATGCTGCTCTTTCGTAGGGTTTGTATCATCTTGATCAGGCTTATCTTGTGCGGGCTTCTGTATCTGGTTGTCTGATTTAGGCTTGTTGTCAGTAGCGTTATTTGAAAATTGATTGAAAGACGCTTTTTGAGCGGTATTTGTATTAACTAACATAGTTTTCTCAATTTTGTTTGCCGAAGATTCGACCTAGTAAGAATGGCACAGTAGAAGCAGTTACAATGAGGTAGCTTAGGGATGCATTTGTAGGTATATGTACGATTAAAATGTTTATATCTTATTTATATTTCAAAGGTTTTTTAGTAAACACTCGATCATATTGATCCATCTCACTATTTAAATAGTCAATGAATTTAATTTATATTTAGTAGATACCTAATCTGTACAGTGTCTGTTTGCTTAAAATAATACTAAAAAATATGTGCCAGATGATTTGAAGTAGTCTGTTGAGATGGCTTGCGTAATAAATTATTCTAAAATGCCAAAAATAATCACGTGATATTAAATGAAAATAAAAGACTTAATCGAAAGAACTTCAAAAGTTAAGCCCTGAGCTTGATGTATATACGCTCAGTGAAGATGATGAAATAATAAAAGCTAAAAGCGTGGCTGAAGTGTTTGAGATTAAGGATGTTAGCTCCACAATGCTGGAGCTTAGCCGTGATGAAAAATACAAGCCTAAATTTACATTCTTTCCAGTGAAGAAAGGGCAGAAAACTTGCTTTATAAATTTTACGTCTAATTTTTAAGTAAGATCTCCTTCGGGAGTTTTTTATTGCCGATTTTAAGGGGGCACAATGTCGAACGAGACACAAATGGTGGATGCTTAACGAGCAGTCGCAATCACTGCAGGGACTGGAATCACGATTATTTCCCGGCGTGCTACTTATTCTCATTTTTATTATTACCTATTCGATCTAATAGGTTTGTCGTCAAGCATGATAACTGTATTGTGCTAAAATTCCAGCCTATAAATCAGTAAATTAAATAAGCAGTCTACAAAAAATAAATTTTGTAGACTATTGAAGTGCAATAAAGTCAAATTGAATGCAATATGATGTAATAATGAAAGTGTTTAAGTTTTTGAAAATACATGGATATTTAATCTAATGCAAGCGCTTGCAATCAGCACCAGACTAGGAGGATTCTATTTTTTCTATTATGCAGTTGTGGGGGGCATTCATGCCATTCTGGAGCCTTTATCTGGAAGATCAGGGGTTTAATTACCAGGAAATAGGTATCTTGTCTTCTATTGCAATTGTTACCCGTTTCTTTGCCCCTTTAATTTGGGGATGGCTCGCGGACAAGTCAGGCAAGCGCATGTTATTGGTTCGTATTGCTACTTGGATGGAAGCCTGTATCTGGTTCATGATTTTTCTTATTCCCAATAACTTTCAATCCGTTGCCTTACTCATGCTTATTTTCAGCTTTTTCCAGAATGCGATTCTGGCACAGTTTGAAGGCGTAACCTTATTCTGGCTAGGTGAAAAGAGAGCAGAGCTCTACGGTAAAGTCCGTAAATGGGGATCTATTGGCTTCATCGTCGGCGTCTTTGGCTTGGGGGCTGTATTTGAAGTAATTCCGATCAGTATGCTGCCAGTCCTTTTATTATGTATTTCATTTATAACTTTTCTTTGGTCATTTAGTATTAAAGAACCGACGGCAGCGCCGGTGGCACAGAAAAAACTGGATACCATCTGGCCAATATTTAAACGGCCAGTGGTTTATAGTTTCTTTCTCATAGAATTAATTATGCTGTTCTCACATGCGCCATTTTACAGTTTTTATAGCAATTATCTGAGTCAGGCCGGATTTAGTACCAGCCAGATCGGATTGCTCTGGTCAGTGGGTGTAATTGCAGAAATTATCATGTTTGCTTATGCCACCTTCTTTCTCAGTCGCTGGTCATGGCGGCATCTAATCATGCTTTGCCTGTTAACGACCGGACTAAGGTGGTTAGTGGTCGGTTTATTTCCATCCTCCTTTGTTGCACAATTCTTGACACAAACGATTCATGCTTTAAGTTTTGGTCTATTTCACATGATTGCCATGCGAGTCATTTTTCAGAATTTCTCTGCCGGGCAGCAGGGCCGTGGGCAGGCACTTTATAGCACTATGTGGGGAATCGGTGTGGCGACAGGAAGCATTCTAGCAGGCCATTATTGGGATCAATTAGGCGGAGATATCATCTTTTTTGCAGCTGCAGCCTCAACTTTGCTAGGTTTTCTGCTGCTAGGGGGCTTACCTAACAAAGTTGAATTACCATCTTCAAACAGTTAAATCACTTTAAAGACGAATTTTGGCATATTGATCAAACCAGGGCTGTGCCTGCTCTAATTGTGCTGCAAGTTGCAAAAGTAAATCTTCACGAGCAAAAGGTGCAATAAACTGTGAGCCGAGCGGCAAGTTCTGTTTATTCCAGTACAAAGGTACAGACATAGCCGGCAGTCCGGTGATATTCGCCAGCTGGGTAAAAGGAACCCATTTCAAGTTTTCTTTTACAATCTGATCTACCAGTTTGCCTTGTGCCAGCAAATGCGCTTTCTTCATGCCTAAGAGCGCCTTTAATAGGGGTTTTTGCCACCCCGGAATTTTTACTTCGCCATTTTGAGGAGCGACACTCGCTGTAGCAGGTGTCAAGTAAAGATCATAACGTTCAAAGAAATGATTCATTTGAGTCGCATATTGTCCCCAGTTATTTAAATTATGAATATATTCCAAGGCGGTAGTTTTGGCTCCAAAGGCTGCGAGTGCCAAAGAGTCCAGTTCAAAATCACCAGTTTTGGAGGGATAACTTTTTTGAATCTCATCCAGCATATAAGAGAACTGACTAAACCAGGTGGTAATAAAATCTCTGGCCAATTGCATACCATCAATATTCGGCTGATCTTCTACGACTTCATGACCCAGCGATTCGAGTAAGCGGGCTGTTTGTTCAATTGCCTGAATCGCATCCTGGGAAACTCTAGTACCAATAGTAGAACGGGTATTAAAAGCGATTCTCAGTTTTTTGGGTGGATGCTGGATGGCTTCCAGATAAGGTTGCTGCGGAGTCTGGATTTTGAAAAGTGAACTATGATCTTCGCCATGCGTTGCATCCAGCATGGCCGCACTATCGCGTACAGTTTTGGTGAGCACATGCTGAATCGCTGCCCCATGCATGGCCTCACTCATTTGCGGCCCCCACGGAGTACGGCCACGACTTGGTTTTAAACCAAATAAACCACAATATGAAGCAGGAATACGAATAGAGCCGCCACCATCACCAGCACCAGCAATAGGGACTATACCGGCAGCCACGGCAGAGGCCGACCCTCCAGATGAGCCACCGCTATTATGTTTTAGATTCCATGGGTTTTTACAGCTTCCCCAGGCATCGGGTTCGGTAATCCCTTTAATGCCAAATTCGGGAGTATTGGTGCGGCCAAAGGTGACAATACCGGCCTTTTCCCAGCGGTTGACAATTTCAGCATTGGTATCGGCAATATAGCCAGTACGTTTCATACCCTGACAGCCATAAGACGTTGGGTAGCCTGCATATTCCTGGAACAGGTCCTTAACCAGAAATGGCACACCAGCAAAAGGCCCTGTCAGCTTGTGCTGAGTCCGTTGTAATGCATGTTCATGCATGGGAATGATAATGGCATTTAAGAGGGGATTAACTGCTGCACTGCGTTCCAGTGCAATCGACAAAAGTTCACTTGAATGTACCTGCTTCTTTGCAACCAGTTCGGCCAGCCCTAGACCATCATATTGTAAATATTCTTCAAATTTCATAGTGTTCCTTCAATTTTTGTTGCGTCTCAAGGTTGTAGAACATTTCAATTGCGGATGCAAGCCCACTTGATTATGATTGGAATGTGTCTGAACTAAGGCTAACGCTTAGAGAGCAGCCTCTATAAAACTCTATCATTTGATGGAGAACATGGGGCTTTATTGAGTTATGTGCTTATATAATTTAGTCGGTCTGTACGATTACAGGGGTTTCCTCATACTCTAATGACACTTCCTTTACACTCAATTAATTAAATCTGCCTTGAAAATATCTACTACAAGCCTGAGTGTGAAATCATAACGGCCGCCCAACCTTATAAGCTTTTGTTAATTGTAGTTGCTTGATTAAATAACTGTTTTATCACTGAATATAGATCGAAAACCCACGTGTCTTTCTAAAATCATCCATACAAAATAGATACAAAAAAGACAAGAAAAGAGATCTATATTTTTGGTTAACGTGGTAATAATTTATTTTTCGTATCTTAGGTCCTGTTATTTGATTTACTCAGATACGATCTCCTTAAAATATGATAACTTAGAACAAATTTATTCAAATGATATTGGTGAATATGAAAAAAATATGTCTTAGCCTTGCCTTACTCATGACCTCACCTTGGCTAATGGCAACAGAGAATAAAAGTGCCTCTGATACGACGATCAAATCCGCTGAAATTCCGAATACTTTTACAGTCAATACCCGTCCCGAAATTGTGGGGTTATGGGGAATGGAAATTCCAAAAAATAAAAAATGTATCGAATATTATAATTTTAAATCAAATAATAGCGTGATTATTAAAAGTGGAGAGGAGTGGACTTCAGGACTTTACGATTATCAGCCTGCCCAGAATCCTGCAGAACAGATTCCGGCTTTAATCTTGCAGGTACGTTATGACAATAATGAAAAGGACTGTTCCGGTAACCAGGTGGATCAGTCCGGGGAAGTTTCACAATATTTTGTACAATGGAAAAATCCCTATACCATCAATTTCTGTGCCAATGAAAAAGCAGAACAGTGTTTCGCCGTATTAAGACGGGTTTTGCCATAAGAAAATAAAAAACCGCTGAATTTCAGCGGTTTTTTAATAGGTCTTTACAGATCAAGAAGCAGCTTCTTTTTCTTCTGCACCTTCAAGTTGCTTAAGCAAATGCTTTTCCAGATAATGAATATCCATTGCCTGCTCAGAGAAATTCTTATCTTGCAAAATCAAATCCTTATGCAAAGGAATATTGGTCTTGATACCAGTCAGAATCATTTCTTCAAGTGCATTTTTCATTCGTGCCAATGATGTTTCACGATCTTTACCATGTGCAATCAGCTTGGCAATCATGGAATCATAGTAGGGCGGAATACTATAACCTGGATAGATATGCGAATCTAAACGGATACCGGCGCCTCCTGGGGCATAGAAGGTTTCAATCTTGCCTGGAGAAGGCATAAAGGTTGAAGGATCTTCGGCATTAATACGACATTCAATCGCATGGCCTTTTACCTGCACATCTTCTTGTTGAATATCGAGGCCAAGACCAGCCGCGATTCGAAGCTGCTGCTCGATTATATCAATCCCTGTCACCATTTCAGTCACAGGATGCTCAACCTGAACGCGGGTATTCATTTCAATAAAGAAGAATTCGCCTTCTTCAAACAAGAATTCGAATGTACCTGCACCACGGTATTGCATCATCTTGCAGGCATTGACACAGGCTTCCAGAATGTCAGCACGTGCCTGTTCTGGCAGGTTAGGTGCTGGAGCTTCTTCCAGAACCTTTTGATGACGGCGTTGTAATGAACAGTCACGATCATACAGATGAACTGCATGTCCATTCCCATCACCCAAGACCTGAATCTCGACGTGACGCGGTTTTTGCAGGAAACGTTCCATATAAACCGTATCATCACCAAACCACATTTCAGCATCACGCTGCGCAGCCTGTACAGATTCCAGTAGGGTATCGACACGCTCTACAATACGCATACCACGACCACCACCACCAGATGCTGCCTTAACAATCAGCGGGAAGCCGATTTCTTTGGCTTCAGCCAGCGCATTTTGTGGAGTCACTGCATGAGCAGAGCCGGGAACCGTTGGTACACCTGCTTTACGCATTGCTGTAATGGCTGATACTTTATTACCCATTAAGCGGATATGTTCAGGACGTGGACCGATAAAAATAAAACCAGAACTTTCAACGATTTCTGCAAATTCAGCATTTTCAGCCAGAAAACCATAACCAGGATGGATCGCATCCGCGCCAGTAATTTCCGCAGCAGTAATAATCGCAGGAATATTCAGGTAGCTATCGCTACTTGCACCTGGACCTATACATACGGCTTCATCACAGAAACGTAAATGCATCAGATCCTTGTCTGCATCTGAATAGACACCGACGGTCTTAATTCCTAAAGTTCTACAAGCCCGTGTGATGCGCAAGGCAATTTCACCACGGTTTGCAATTAAAACTTTTTGCAACATTATAAATCCCCGAGGTGATTAAGCGCGGTAACGGAAAAGTGGCTGGCCAAATTGAATCACTTCACCATTTTTTACCAGAATTTCTTCAATCACACCGCTTTGTGTTGCTTCAATCGGGTTCATGATTTTCATGGCTTCAATAATACCCAGCGTTTCACCCGCAGATACAGTTTGACCGATTTTGACAAAAGGTGCTTCGCCTGGGCTAGGAGCTGCATAGAACACGCCAACCATTGGAGAGGTTTCGACTGCACCACGAGGAGATTTGGTCACCGGAACAACATCAGCCGCCGGGGCAGGCATTGCAGGAACAGCTGCTGCAACCACTGGACTGCGACGAGTTAAAGCAATCGACTGATCACCTTCTTTAACTTCGAGCGCCTGTAAGTCAGATTCAATCATCAACTCGATGAGTTTCTTGATTTTACGGATATCCATGAGACAGTATTCCTAATTAAGATTGCTTAGAAGATTGTATTTTTTCAATGACATAGTCGAGTGCAGCTGTATAGCCTTTAGCACCCAAGCCACAGATCACTCCGACTGCTTTATCGGAGAGGTAAGAATGGTGTCGAAATGCCTCACGCGCGTGGACGTTAGACAGGTGCACCTCAATAAAAGGGATCGCCACACCCAGAAGGGCGTCACGCACGGCAACAGACGTATGCGTCAAGGCAGCCGGATTAATAATGATATATTCGACATTATCTTGTTGAGCTTGGTGAATTCGGTCAACAATGGCACCTTCCCAGTTGCTCTGGAAGGTGTCGAGTTGTAAAGTAGCTGATTGAGCCTGAGCCACCAGTTGCTGGTTAATATCGTCTAATGTTAGATGACCGTAAACTTCCGGTTCGCGCTTTCCTAGCAAATTTAAATTCGGTCCGTGAATAACCAGAATGGTCGAATTCATCTAACGTGCTCCAATTGAAAAGTATCAGGACAAGTTTGCAAGATCACTGCAAAATTTGTCTATTATGGCATGATTTCCCACATTTTTTTTATAATTTCTTTGAATTGACGTAGAAAGTGTGTGCCGAACAGTGGGCATATAATGAAAACTTTGCAAGGATTTGACAATGTTAAAAACTTACAAATCTAGGTCAATCTTCATTTTTTTTATTGTAAACCTGATTGGCAAAAACAGTTAATATTGTTTGTGTAATCTTGTCTTCATACAATCTTATTCATGGACTCAAGCGTTGTATTGATCAAGTTCTTAAAATTTTTTGGCTTAAAAATTCAGGGTTGATTTTAAATCTAGGCCAGTTCTAAACCACTGAGGTTTTATAAACTGAGTCGTTGTTAAAAATTTTAAACAGCATCCTATTCTTAACGCTTTATGTCAACCAGTTAAGTTTAAGAAAATAAAGAAAACTAGTTGTTTTATCTGATAATAATTCTTACTTGGTGGTGTTGAGCATGCTGAGGGAAAGTTATATTTTACTTATATTTCCTGAAATTTTATAAACGCAAAATCTAGAAAAGGTTTTTGAAACAGAAATCTTTGTAGAGAGCTTAAAACTTTTAAAAAATTAAAAAGGCAGTCATTTAGTGCTGATATATGGCACTGATAATCAAGTAAACCAGGTTCGGCAATTGACTCAACTGATCAGTTTGATAGTGTGGAAGTATAAAATATCGGCGTTTTTCAAGTGGCAGAAATGTGCAAAATATCAGGTGATGCCAGCTTCTTATACATTGCTATATAGTGGTTAAAGACTTTCTCCTTTAGTTTATTGCTTGTATTTAAAGCAAAATATACTAAGACATTATTCATGCACTTCAAGCTAGGCCTGGAGTAGCGCTATAATTAAGTTTTATTTTTTCAAAAAATACCATGACACCAGCCTGTAAACTGCTTAAATCACAAAAAATCCCATATAGCATCCATGAATATGAGCATGATCCACAGGCCAAAAGTTTTGGTCTGGAAGCAGCCGAAAAGCTAGGGCTTGCTGTTGCAGAAGTTTTTAAAACCTTATTGGTAACCGATGAGAAACAATATTTTGTCGCAATTCTACCTGTACATTATCAGTTAAATCTGAAGAAAGTAGCAGCAGCTTTAGGTTGCAAAAAGCTGCAAATAGCAGATCCTAAACATGCTGAACGCTTAACGGGTTATATGGTCGGTGGTATTAGTCCTATTGGTCAGAAAAAGCGCTTAAAAACAGTAATTTGTATTAGTGCAAGCCAGCTTGAAAAAATGTATGTAAGCGGTGGGAAAAGGGGGCTTGATATTGGGATAAATCCGCAAGATTTAGCACGGATTTTAGGGGCAGAATTTGCCGATATTGTAGATGAATAATTAAGTTTTAAAAATTGAAATTTGGCTCTTGGTTTTCAAGGTTACTCATAATGATACTCACATAGTGAAATGCCTGCTTCTTAATGATTTGGTGCTCGATTTACAGGGATAGAATTTACTTTGGTGAGTTTTTTGGCGCTAATTATGCCACCAGTCACATTTCTTGAAGCACTTCGGTACGCTCACAGTAAAAAGATCATTCTGCCTGATGAGTTCTCAATAGGCTTAACGACGCAGAAGATGGTGACTAGGGTGAGCTTTCCTCCTATTGATCTATGAAGGATTGGGTCAATATGAAATCTCTGGCCAGGCTTTATCATGACTAAAGAATCAGATCGAGCATTAGTGCCTTTTTTTTGGTCTTGTCTTAGATTTTGATAGAGCTAAACCTTTCACAAAAGAATCTAGCAGGTATATTAAGTGTTAATGAATCCACAGTTCGCAACTGGGAGAGTGATCGAGTGGCTATCGGAAAGCCTGCCGAACTTGTTTTGAGAGCACTTTACAAAGAGCAGGCCCATGGAGGTGGTACTCTGATTGAAATGATTGAAAAGCTTAATCGTCAAGAAAAAACTTATGAGTCTGACAACATGAGCTTTTCATACGATAGTAATCGATCTTGGAAGCATAAAGAACTTGAAGTCAGGTAAAACAAAACCACTCTCTAGAGTGGTTTTCTGCAGGGTTTTGGATTTTTCCCTCTTAGTCCAGACTACAGGAAAAGAAGCCCTCATTTGAGGGCTACATTCTATTCATCAGATGATGTTGAGGTCTTTGCTTGCTCTCTGGCATATTCTAAAGCAACTTGCTGTGCTTCAGCGGCAGCGGTGGCTTCTATTGGGGGTT
The DNA here is from genome assembly GCF_013343215.1 of Acinetobacter sp. 10FS3-1. NCBI lineage: Bacteria > Pseudomonadati > Pseudomonadota > Gammaproteobacteria > Moraxellales > Moraxellaceae > Acinetobacter > Acinetobacter sp. 10FS3-1. The sequence goes on along the minus strand of NZ_CP039143.1, from coordinate 1,605,194 downwards.
TTGATGCAATAGCAGCTGTTCCGATCAAACCTGATAGGGTGAGTAATAGAACTGTCGAATACTTTTTCATTTGAATTTCCTCTACGTTTCTAAAACTTAAATTCAGTGTAGAGAATGGCTTAAATTACTAATGTAGCAACTCTGTCGGGATATGTAAGACAGTCAAGTCTTGAGTTATAGGGATCTAGATTTGCGTAAGAATGATTTTCGGGTGAAATTTTTTGTAGAGTTGCTTAACGAAATGTTAGTTCTTCCAGTATTAAAAAAGCCCTCTCCTAGATATAGATTAATCGAAAATTATAGAAATGCGTATAACCAGGGTTAACTACGATAAAATCCAAGAAGAGATTAGTAGAATGTAATCTCAAATCACTATTAAAATATATTCTCAATGAATCCGAGTGCTTTACGATAGCTAAAATCGAGACAGTATTGGTTGTCGTGGTTATATTAATAATGATTTGCGCAGTAGAGCAATCATTTGGTTAAGCAAGCTTCCTTCGAAAGGTTTTTCACTAAAAAGTTGTTTAAAAATAATATATTGTTTGCCTTTGTAATTTCATTTGGGTATCTTGTAGCTCTATACAGATGATAAGTGAATAAATGCCAATATATAGCTCTACTACAATCGCTTTAACGTTTTTAATTTTTGGGATGATGATTTTTTCCCACTTGCAAAGAGCTCATATAGCAATACCTATTTTAATCTGACGTATGTATTTTATAACCACCCTGTGCGGTGGTTTTTTAATGCCTAAAATTTATATCCAGACCCCAGCATGAATAAACCAGAAGAAGATTGTAAAACCTACCGCTTTTTCACTGAGCTGTGAAATGAGCTAATCGCTAAAAGGGCTAGACTGACTGAAAAGTGCTCTTAATCTTTAAGGCATACTCAGTGATCTGAGCCCTTATACGTTGAATGCTCTTATGGCTTCTTGGCCAATATATTTTCAAAAGATAAAATAGGACAGTATTCCAACCGTCTTATTTAAATAAGACGGAATTACTTCACACAAGGATTAGCTTAAATCTGCAAATAATGTATTCGTCAGCTTGAAGGCTAAGACAAAAAGCGCGCGATAGCAGGCTTGGTCTTTATTGTTTTATTTAAAAGCAGGGCTGGTAGTCTTTTATAAGCAGTTGGCCGGTTTTGGAACGCCAGCCAGACGGCTTAAATGGCGTGCAACCAGTCCAGTATTAAATTTTTCCTGTAACAGCGCATTGTTAATTTCCGGACTGACTGTTTTCATCAGAAATTTAATCAGAGGACGGGTAGCAGGAGAATGTCCGAACTGCTGATAAAACTGGCGCACTGCCTGTAATACTTCTAGGTGCCAAGGTGTTAATTGAAGTTTTAAGCTGTCAGCCAGTACTTGGGCAACTTGCTCATTCCAGAGGGTATAGTCGACTAGGTGACCATCTTGATCCAGTTCTAAATTCATATCAGGCTCATGATTATTTCATTGAAATACAGCGCTTAAACGCCAGACATAGATCTGCAAATTGTGCATAGTTTAATAAGGTGGCATGCTCTGGCAACGGAGAAACCAATATCTGAGCATCATTTTCAAGTAGATAAACGCGCGGCAACTGCTGTAAGAAGTCGTGTTCTACATACAGTAGCGATTCGCCCATCAAAACCACTGAATCATCTGGAGAATGAACTTGAGCAAGCTGATCCAGTATAGACGCCGTAGCTGCATAATCTGACTGGATTAGGTAAAGGGTGTTTTCTGACATGAGTTTATCCTTATTCCTTACCAATACAAAACATGATCGAAGTTTTGAATAAATTCTGGATTCAGCTCGATAAACTCAATATCTTGCTCACTGTGTTTCACAAAAGGAGAATCCTGATTTTTCTGCTCTACCAGAATCGGTGTTAGATCATAAAATTCAAAACTATCTACCAGATTAGAGGCCAGTTTAAAGGCATGTTTGCGCTGTTCAAATTGTTGGTCGGCATGCAGCAAACTTAAAGCTGCTCCTTGTAGCAGTATCTTAACTTCTGAACCAAAGGTGGCCAGTACCATGGTTGCAGACAGGCTTTCATGCACCTGCAAGCTGTTTAAGTTGGCTTGAGTTAATATAACAAGTACAGATTTCACACAAGATTCCTTTTAAAAGCAACACATCCTGAAAAATGAAGCATCTAGAATTGAATAAGACGTTGTGAGGACTGAACCGCATCGGCAAGCTCACCTAAACCGACCAATTCAAAACTATCTGCAAGATTATGTTGTTGAATATTGTGACGTTGAGCATTGTCCTGATCTGTAATTCCACGTGCCAAGGCGGCACTGACACATACAGGCAAGCGGATTTTCAGATCTTGCCAGGCGCGTGAAAGGTTGCGCTGGTCATCTGGTACCCATTGCAATGCATTCGCGACCGAGACACCGTCCTGATAAAAGAATACGCGAAATTTTTCGTGTTTTTGCTGTAATGCCTGAGCAAGCCCCAAAGCATGCCAGGCATAAATAGACGTCGGTGCGGAGGTAACAAGAATTAAAGTGCTCATCGAAATTCACTACAGGCTTGATCAACATCAACGAATTGATCTTGGCTACATCAGAAAGTAGGTAGTATAAATGATTTTAGTGACGGGTGGTTTAGGCTTTTTAGGCTCACACATTGCATTAAGTCTGCTTGCACAAGGTGTAGAGGTGATTGTGGTTGATAATCTGGCCAATGCCAGTTTGCAGACTTTGGAGCGTCTTGAATATATTTCTGGTCGATATGTGCCTTTTGTTAAAATTGATATTCGTAATACCCCTACCTTAAATAAAGTATTTGAACTGCATTCCATACAGGCTGTGATTCATACTGCAAGTTTTAAATCAATGGAAGAATCAGTCTTAAAGCCTCTTGATTATTATAATGATAATGTCAGCTGTATTATGAGTCTGATGCGGGCAATGCAGCGTACCGGTGTACGGCATCTGGTGCATTTGTCCAGTTTAGCCGTTTATGGCCATTCAGCACCCGATCTGCATGAAGATCAGCCTTTTAATTATACTTATCCCAATCCTTATATTAAATCTCAACAGATGGTAGAGGAAATTATTCGGGATACTGCCAAAACCGATAATGAATGGCGAATTGCGATCTTGCGACTTTCCAATATTGCTGGTGCCTTTGAAGGCGGGATTTTAGGTGAATGGATTCCACCTTTACCGAAAAATATTGTACCTCTGGCGATGCAGGTAGGAGCACATCAGCGAGAATATCTGGAATTACGCCGTCAGGCCATGACAGCAGACCAGACCGTAGAGCGAAGTTTTCTGCATGTAATGGATGGGTGTGATGCGGTTATTAAATCTTTGCAATGGTTGTCACAGCAGCAAGAGTTATGTTGTGAGGCTTTTAATATTGCAGGTGAACTGGTCTCAATTAAAAACTTGCTGGATCAGGTTGCAGAGGTGACTCAATCCACCATTCCTACAATAGATGCTTTGCCATATCCTCATGCCGAGCTGGATCAACTTGGTGCAGATACCACCAAAGCTCAGCAATTATTGCACTGGCAGCCTCGGCATAGCTTAAGCAAAATGCTGGAGGATGAATGGTTATTTTATCAAAACACCTTAAGAGGATAGTACTTGATAATAATTATCATTTACTTGAGTGCTTAAGCTGATTAAAATAACCATAAATATCTTTAAATATCTTTAAATATCTTTATTTTAGATAAGAAAACTACTGGCAATATGCAAAATAAAGTTGAGATTAAATATGGAAACACGTATTGAACATGACACGATGGGAGAGGTCGCTGTCCCAAGTGAAGCCCTATGGGGAGCACAAACTCAACGTAGCTTGCAAAACTTTAAGATTGGTCAGGAGCATTTACCTCGTGCCATGATTCGTGCCATGGGGCTGGTCAAGAAAGCTGCCGCCATAACCAATGCAGAGTTAAAGCAGATTCCTCAGGAGCTATCGACTTATATAGTAGGAGCGGCGGATGAAGTCATTAGCGGACAATGGGATAGCCAGTTTCCATTGGTTGTATGGCAAACCGGTTCTGGCACACAAAGCAATATGAACTGTAATGAAGTCATTGCCAATATTGCCAATCATAAGCTGGGTAATCCTTTAGGTGCACAAAAACCTGTGCATCCGAATGACCATGTGAATCGTGCGCAATCAACCAATGACTCTTTCCCGACCGCAATTCATGTGGCTGCAAGCTTACAGATTAATGAGCTGTTGATTCCGGCAGTCAGTCGTTTACGTGATACTTTGCATGCGAAATCTCAGGAATTTTCCGATATTGTGAAAATTGGCCGTACCCATCTTCAGGATGCGACGCCTTTAACACTGGGCCAGGAGTTTAGTGGCTATGTATCGCAACTGGATCATGCAATTTTACGCTTAGAACAAGCACTACTCGGACTATATGAATTGCCATTGGGTGGTACCGCCGTAGGTACGGGACTCAATGCTCATCCAGATTATGCAGTTCAAGCGGCAAAGACTTTAGCTCAATTAACAGATCTGCCTTTTGTCACGGCACCGAATAAGTTTGAAGCCTTGGCGGGCCGCGATGCAGCAGTATTTGCTTCAGGTGCTTTAAAAACGCTTGCAGTCAGTCTGAATAAAATCGCTAACGACATTCGTTGGTTGGCCAGTGGGCCGCGTTGTGGTTTAGGTGAATTGCGTATTCCGGAAAATGAACCGGGTTCAAGCATTATGCCGGGTAAAGTTAATCCAACTCAAAGTGAAGCCATGACCATGGTGGTTGCTCAGGTTTTAGGGAATGATACGACCATCAATATTGCCGGTGCTTCGGGTAATTTTGAATTAAACGTATTTATGCCGGTAATTGCCTATAACTTATTACAGTCTATTCAACTTCTGGGAGATGCATGTAATAGTTTTAATGACCATTGCGCCGTAGGCATCGAGCCGAATCATGAGAGAATTGATCATTTCCTGCATGATTCGTTGATGTTAGTGACCGCATTAAACCCGGTGATTGGTTATGAAAATGCAGCCAAGGTAGCCAAGACAGCTTATAAAGAAGGAAAAACATTAAAACAGGTGGCAGTAGAGTTAGGTTTAGTGACGGAAGAACAGTTTGATGAAGTAGTTCGTCCTGAAAATATGGTTTCTCCAAATATAAAATAATAAGTTGTTGAGGCAGCTTATTTTCATACTCTTTGTTATTGTTTTAACGTGGATGGCTCAGCAGTAGTTTTTATCTCGTCCAGACTTGCGTACAATAGCAGTAGATGAGATTAACTACTGATGATTGTTTTATGCTAGATATTTATTTAACAGATGTTCAAAAAAAGGTGCAATTCAAAGATTATCCAGGTGAGCATCCTGTTAAATTTATTTTGAATTTTAAGAAGATTTTTCCAAGTGTAATGGAACTTATTTTACCTGTACTGCCAGAAAATGAAAACCTTGAAGAAATGTCTTGGGAATCTACCAGTAAAGATTTTGAAACTTTCCAGATGTTTTTAACCGGGTGGGGTATTATTGAATTACGTTTGAACGCCATTACACAGTTTAAAGATAGAGCATTTGCTGATCAGTTAGTGAAAGAGGCCCAGCAGAAGCGTAGAGAATATGAGAAGAAACATCTGAAGCTGAGTAGCGTTGAGCTGGATTATCTGTTTATGCATGATGTGCATGCTTTGATTGATGCGGAACTGGTAGAGCTGGGCGAGAAGTTTTACTTGCCAACCTTACGCGAGCTTTGGAAAAATAAAGTCTCTACTCAGGTTCTAACTGCCAAGTTTTAAGTGAATTTTTAGTTGATTAATAAAAATCATCCTCCATAAGTGAGGGTGATTTTTATGCACTTTTAAAAAATGATAAACCACATTCTGTCCTATTAATAAATAGCCTAAGCAAATTTTAAACATCCAATCTAAAAATAATTTCTACTCTATTATGAAAGCTCGTTTCTTGTTTTAAGTCAGAAGGAAAACCAGAAAAAAGAAGAAGATTTCATTTCTTCGCCATAAGAAAATATTCCTCATTAAAATAAGACAAAATTCATTAGTTTTTCTTTAGTAATAAAAGTGGGAGTTCCAGTTTTCCCGAGGATATATCAACGATATTACAAAACCTCTAAGAAGCTGTTTAGATTTTCTTATAATTTTCTATATGTTTTAGTGTGATTAACAAGATACAGACCTGTTTTTGAATGGTTAACTGACACAAATGCAATCATGTAAATCTATTAACTCGGTATGCTTAATCATTTTGCGCCATTATTGTGTGTAACAATAAGTAGAATATGGTAAATTCAGAGGATTTAGAGTTTATTAAAAAGTAATCCCAGAGCTTGAATCTAAAAAAACTCAATCAACTGTATCGCCGTTGATATCTGCTGTGTAGAGCATGTGGTTTATATAAAACTATTTAGAGATGAAGAAAGCTTAATTTCTATAAGCTTTAAGCGCTCGTCTGCACTTGAATATTTTTAAAGCCAGAAAATTTCATATTTCAATAGATAAAATACACATCCGAATCCTGAAAGTTAAGCTAAACTAAGACGTTAATTTAAGTGAATGGATTAAGTATGTCGAAAAATACACAAAAGTTATCGCCGTTACAGGAACTGATTGCAGAACAGAAATTATTGTGTGAAGAGGTTGGTTCTGCCTATGTAGAGGTCAGTGGTGATGATGTGGTCGCGGTGGCTGTCCATACCTTAAAACAGGATCCCATTGTTGGCATCCGTAAAAAACCTGAAACCGCAGAAAATATTAGCTGGTATATTTATGGCGGTGAATTGGCCTCCAATGAAGATGCCTTTGAAACCATGACTGTACGTGAAGTGCAGGATATAGCTCCCGAGGTTTTACCGTATTTAGCTTTGGAGCAGGGCTTCCGTTTTATGATTGATGCAGATGATTACGAAGATGTCTGGAAAGAAGAATAAAAGAAGATTTTAAATGACTAAAACCTCATCTTTATTATGTGTAATTCTCAGTTTGATTCAGTGCAATCAGACTGCTTTTGCAGAGAAACTGACCCAGCCTGCTTATGATCAGTTTATTGCGGAACAAACCAGAATTGTAAATGAAACCAAAGCTATTTTAGATCAACCCAATCAGGAAGGAGACGTACAAAAGCAGCGTTGGGCTTTCTGTCAGCGTTTAATTGCCTATGAGGAGATTCATAAAGTATCTGAAGAAAATCATGAGCTAAATATGGCACCTATTATGGTAATGGTTGCCAAAAAATTTCTGGATCGTCAAGTCCAGAGTATGCATAACTCAGGAATGACCGCAGCTGTCTTTTGTAAGAGTAGGGGAGCCTAACAAATAAAACTTCTCTTTCTTAGCAACTTTATCGAATAAATATTCAATTATTTTATTTATTATTCAGAATAAAATTTTAAACAAGAAAAAAGTAGAGAGGGGTTCTTTGCTTTAGACCGTACCCATTAAATAGCCTAAGCGAATTCAAAATTATTTATAATAAAAAAATAATAGTGTTAAACAATCTTATTAAAACAAAGTATAGATTCAACTTATCGCCATTTTTATCAAGTCATTGCCAATTCAATTATCTATAAAAAATTTCGCCAAGTTTAAAAGTATTACAAAATAGCCTAAGCAAAAAAAATAATTTAAAAATTTAGCAATTGATTATCTTTCAATATCATACGAATATAAACAACTGAAATAAGTAATCACGGAATTCCCAAATGCTCTTAAATTATCAAATAAAAACACATGAAAGTGCTGACTTAACGCCTATGGTATTTATTCACGGCTTATTTGGGAGTTTGAGTAATTTAGGCATGCTAGCTCGACATTTTTCTAAACAGAGAACTGTCATTCAACTGGATGTCCGTAATCATGGTTTATCTGATCACTCCTCAGAGATGAACTATGCATTTATGGCCACCGATATTTTAGAAACGCTATCTGGTTTAAAAATTGAGAAGTGTATTATAGTCGGGCATTCAATGGGTGGAAAAATTGCCATGAAGTTGGCAGATCTCGCTCCAGATCAAGTAGAAAAAATGATTGTTCTTGATATTACACCCATCCAGTATCATGAAAATCACCATGCTGAAATCTTTAAAGCTTTATTTAAAGTTCAACAGCTACAGCCGAATTCCCGTAATGAAGCCGCTCAAATGATGCGTGATTATATTCAGGAAGAGATGGTGATTCAGTTTCTTTTAAAGTCATTTAATAAAGGGCAGTGGTTATTCAACGTTCCGGCGCTTTTTGATTCTTATGAGGAAATTATTGCTTGGGAAAAAATAGAAAAAAATGAAATACCTGTACTTTTTTTAAGAGGTGCGAATTCATCTTATATTTCAAGACCGGAACATTTTGACGCGATTCACGAGCAGTTTGGTCAAGCAAAAATTGAAGTTATTGAAAATGCAGGGCATTGGTTACATGGTGAAAAGACGGCTGATGTATTAACGCACATGCAAAGCTTTATTGATGAAAAATAACAGCAATGAGCAGAAATCTGCTCATTTTTTATGGTAAAGGCAATGCAGCATTGACTTGTAAGTTACCCTCATTGGTGAGTTGATGAGCCATCTCAGCCGTTTTCTTTAAACCTGGCATGCGATATTCAGTATGTCCATAATCTTGAATAGATTTCCAGCGGCCACCCCACGTTAGTCCGACTGACTCCGCAATTTGGCCATAGAGTTGATAGCCTTGCATAGCCCAAGGGTCACGCTCACTAATGATCAATTTCCCATTACGTTTAAAAGCAATATCTGCGGCTAAACCAAACTGGTGATAACTTTGAAAACCTCTGGCACGCGTGATATTGCTGTTGGTGGCCAAAGAATTCTGCCGTTCAGGACTCCGGTAGCCTTCAAGCAGAACCAGTTCATAACCATGCTGTTCCTGCATCAGTTTAAATACCATTAATAAACGTTGTTTAAAACGAGGATTCATTTTGTGCCATTTGCGATCAGCCTGGTTTAAATTTTGATGATAGCTTAAGTGTACATCCTGAATATTTGGATTAAAACTTTGGGCAGAGATTACAGGTTGATGCGTATCATCATCTTCCTGCAAAGCTTGTAGGATTAGCCCTTCATCTACTTCTTCTGGTGGTGTCAAAATCTGACCTTCTAAAAGTGCATATATTTGTGGATCAACCTTCTTTAAATAGCGAGCTTCCGACACACTGGCTGTAACAGGCCGGGTCAATGAAAAAATTAAAATACTCATAAACAGTACACAACCGGCAATTAAAATCCACCATTGTTGTAAATGCCAATGGGATTGCAGATATTCCGGAGAGCCTGCCAATTTAAATTGATGGATAAATTTTCTCATGGCAATGAGCTGCTTTTTACTTTGTTGTACACATGCTAGTAAAAAGTTTTGTATTTGAAGTCTCAATTCATAAAACTGCATCAGAATCAAAATAAAACTTAGTAAAATAAAGCTGCTAAGAATGATGAGAATCATTGTTCAGCAACCTGATTCAGGCAGATTAATATCAAATTTAGCTTTATGATATTTATCGAATAAGTGGTTTTTTTCTACTTGGAGACGGCGTGTTTTTTTAGTTAAGCCATACATGTTTTTTATCATTTTTCATTTTAAAGTATTGTTTATATTGTCTTTTGAGATTCTAGCTAAGGTAAATGAATCGTGATATAAGCCTGTTCGGTTGGAACACTAATCATATTTTGGTATTGAGTTAAAACCTTTGTCCCTTCACTGGACAGTATATATTTTAGTCCGGCAAAGCTCAGGACTGTAAACAAAAGCAGAAAAACTAAAACCCATACAAAAGGTAATTCACGATGAATAATATGTCTAATCTTGTCGGGTAATGCCGCAAAAGGAGAAAATGGAGTTTTCTTACCTTTTAGATAATCAATCTGTTCTCCGACCTGAGTGATGAACTGGTTTAAAGTATGAATGGACTCAAGCCGGTATTTACCATGAAAACCTAATAGTAGGCAGTAGTGATAAACTTCAAGAGCAGCTAGGCGTTCTTTGTCTTTCTGACGGATTTCTTCTAAGTGTTCAAAGAAACGGTAACCTGCCAGTTGGGAACCAAATAGACTTAATTGCAGGGGATCCAGCATCCAGAAATTTTGCAAGTCAAAAAAATGCGTATCCTGTTGGGTGACAATAGTTTCATCCAATAAGGCACAGTAGGCATACTTGGCATCTTGAATATCTTCTGAAGAAAATTGCAATTTTCGTGCTTGATGCTCAAAGTAATTCAGCATTTCTAGAATCTTTTCACGGAAAGAGGCTGGATGAGCAGGAATATAATGATTTTTCAGTAAAAAGACGATATAAAAACCATCATATAACAAATCGATCAAGTTGGTTGTCGTATTATTTTTTAGAGCTGTCGATTGGTTAAAAAGCTGTCCAGAACCGATCTGTCCATCATCAAATAGAGAAGGTCCAGGACTGGTAGTTGTATTCATCATGGTCCTTATCCTTTCATGACCGCAATTAATTCAATACTGATATCCTGAAATCCGTTCGGGATATAAATACATACTGACTCTGAATCAAGCATATGCTGATATAGCTCATTATTTGCTTCAATTTCAAAATAGCTAACACCAGAACGTACTGGAATTGCAGTAGGTACTTGAATTAAATGCTGGATCGGAATTGCAGGCAGGGCAGCAATCACGCGCTGTTCAACATCCACCGTATTTCCGACTTTAAAACGGATAGGGACATAAGCAATCAAATCTTGTGTAGGCATGACGCTACTTGAAATCGCCAGATAAAGGCGGGTATCTCGAGTAATCTTATCGGTTTCCAAACTTCCTACCCAGTAGGATGGGCGGGTCTCTTTCAATGGAATAGCGATATAACGGTTGGAAATAATCGTATCTAGAAGATCTCTCAGAATAGTATCCAGCTGGCTAAAACTGTTAGATAAGTGGTAGTGCTGATATTTAGGTAACTGATCAACCTCATAGGCTGTAGAAAAAGTCAGTAAAGAGCCAGTTAATCTGAGCAACTCACTATATAAACGTTCAGGATGAATGATAGGATATTGTAAAATATGATTTAAGCTGGCATGTGCTGTATTTAAAGCATTGACCAGCCAAAAAGATACAATATCACCAGAGCGGAATTCAATCAGCTTTTGTTCGTTTTCACGATTATTGCTCTGGATAGTTTTGATCTTTGCTCGAATAATATTGAGTGTTCGCTGCAAGCTAAGCAAAAGACTATGATTAGCCTGAATATGTAAAATTGGCGGAATGAATTTATGATCAAAAATAAAATTGCCTGAACTTTGTCTTTTAATCCGTCCCACAGGAAGATAAAGATAGCCATCTATCTGATGTTGAGGTTCTTGACTGATTTCAAAAACTTTTAATTCAGCACGACGACGCAACAGGGTAATCTCAGCAGTAGTTGCATCAGTAAACAGGTCGTGGGTTGCACTGAGATGTGAGTGATAGCGGCTAGACTGGGCTTGGTCACTATAACTAACATTCTGTTTATTTGGTTGTACCATTGGTAGAGCCAGGTAAATTTGCATTTCTCCCTGTAAGTTTAGAATATCGAGTTGTACCGGTTCAGGTAATAAATCCTGTGCAGGAGCCTGATAGATTTCTCCATCTTGCCAGATCATTTCCACTTTATTTAAAGTCAGAACTTGCATTCCGAGCTGAGTTTCATCAAATTCAATCGACTGAATCCCATGAGCAAAAGGAGAGATCGCACGAATGGTATGATTCAGGCGTTGCTCATGATAAGCATCCTGTAACTGAAAATGTTGAGGCCTTAAAAACAGTCCCTCACCCCAAAGTATTTTTTCTGCTTTAAACATTCAGTTTTTACCACTCATTATTTGATTCATTTTTGTCAGAAACACCTAATAATTCATATAGATGTTATAAAGGATTTTCATTTTTAATTACTTGGCTCAGCCACTCATGTAAAGGCATATGACTCCATTTAATGATTTTTTGAAGCATATAACTGACGGGGCTGTGCGGCTCATTCATCTGAAAATAATCAGCAATGTCCTGTAAGGCCTTTAGGGCTTGTTCCCGATTGAAAATATGGCTCTGATTATTAAATTGCACAGAAGACTGAAACGATGGGACACTCTGCTTTGCAAGAAGCTCGGCATTTGTTTGAGTATTTAAATTGCTTTCTAAAGAGGGTGCTGCAACTCGAGATAAAGATGCAGAAGAGGACTCTTGTTTATAAATACGCTGAATAATAGACAGAATAGATTCGATTTGGGCATCTGTGGCAGAAAAACTTGGCCCCTCTAGGCCAAGTAGACCATCCAAGACAGTCTTGAAACATTGCCATTGATTCTCAATATCCAGCAAATACTGATAGTTTTGCTGCTGTAGCATGTTAGGTGTATTGAAGAGGAGTTGTTTAAATTGTTCCTGATATTGATCAGTTTTCTCTAGCTCTTCACTTTCTTCAATCTGTTGTTTACGTTTTATATTCTGCTGATGTAGAAGGTGCTCATAATCTTTCAGGCTGTAATAAGGCGCCTGATTAACAAGCGGAACCTCTTTGATCAAGCTTGGCAGTTGAGCAATAAACCCTTCTAATAATCCTAAACGTTGGTCCAGATCACCATCTTCAATTTCAGGATGCAAGTGTAACCAGTATTGCATCAGACTACGTTGGCAAAGTTCTAATCCTCGCGCAATTCCTTCAAAACCATATAGATGGCTCCAAGATTCAATCAGCCAGGTATATAAGCGCAGGTCTTTGGTTCTTTCAGACAGTAATTAGATAGTCTTTGTTTCTACAAAATTCCAGTCTGCCTGTTTGGGTTCAGCCTCCCAGTCACCTTGATCCAGTAAGGGATCATCCTGTGTTCTTGCATTTTTAATACTTGAAAATTCATTTGAAAATGAGCAGTCCATCCCACAAGGTTGTTCTGTAGAAATTTTTTGCAATAAATATTCAAATTCCAGCGTCATTGTTATTCCTAATGAAGTGTATTTTTATCCCAGCAGCTTAAGCTGCATTGTTTTTACTTTTCTTATTAGATCTTTTTGAGGGAGCAGGTGATGAGTCTGTATCCAGATGATAATGAAAATTACCATTTTGAATATCAATATGAATCAGTTTTGGCAGCTAGTACACAAATTTTAGATGAAATGGTAGTTGCATTAAATAAAGCGGGAGCTAAGAAAGTTCGGATTATTGGGCATACCGACAGCTTAGGAGATGTCAATAAAAACATTATCCTCAGCCAGCAACGCGCTGAGACTGTCAAAAAATATCTTATTGCTAAAAATATTCCTGAACATTCATTAAGCACTGAAGGTTTGGGAGCGAGTAAACCTGTTGCTGATAATGCAACGCCTGAAGGTCGTAAGAAAAACCGTAGAATTGAGTTTGAAGTTTTATGAAAATATCAGTACTCGTCTAAAATTAAAGAAGGCCTAACTAAGTTTAAAAAATCGGTGACGTATAAAGTATAAGCGGCACAGGTAAATTGGCTGACCAGTAAATTATTTATAAACAAATATTTGATTTATTTATGTTATTCCCAAGTAGAAATGTCCTATACAGACATTTCCAAGTCAAGCACAGGATTCAGATTTCGTTGTTGAATTGCTGTTTTCTGTGCACGTCTTCTTGGCATAGATTGAGAACGATTGCGTTTGTATTGCTGTTCCAATTCTTCATGCTGTTGTTGAATATGATTGAGAACAGCACCTAAACGTTTATTCTCAACAATCTCTCGCTGGTTAAGCTGACTTAATTTATCGAAGATGCTGTAATTGATTTTTCTTCCCTGATATTCAATCGCGACTGTACCATCCGGGTATTCTAGGAACTCAAGATACTTACCAATCAATCTTTGGTTTTCTTCCGTGTTTTCCAAGAGATATACGCATTTATCATAAGTAATCGTCAGGCTATTCGTGACTCTGCGGGGTTCACGCCAAGTAAAAACATCATCTAACTCCTCAGCAGTTTCAGTAACAGTCCGGTGTAAATCCTTGGGATTAAAAGCCATCTTGGCGAACTTCTGATTGAACTGCTCAATGAAGCAGGGTAGCCAGGCATTCGCTTGCTCAATCGAACAGATGCCTTCCAGGCGCATTTCTTTGATCAGACGGTCCTGAAGCGTTCTATTGGCCCGTTCTACACGGCCTTTGGCCTGTGGTGAATTAGCGAAGATAATATCGATATTCAGGGTGCTGAGTACGCGCCCAAACTGGGTAATCTTGGTGTCTTTCTTACTGCTTTGATTCACCCTGAAGACTGAATGTTTATCGCTGTAAAATGCCAACGGCTTACCATGCTGCTCAATATACAAACGTGTTGAAATCATATAGTCAAAGGCTGATTCTGATTCACAGAAGCGTAAATGCTGCAATTTTCCTGTGGCATCATTGATAAACACCAGCAGACAGCATTTAGGGGCTCGACCTTCAAACCAGTCATGGTGTGAGCCATCAATTTGAATCAGTTCACCATAACAGTCCCGGTTATAACGAGGCTGATACGGGCGTTTCAGACGCTTGGATCGAGGAATCCATAAATCGGCTGCAATCATCCAAGAACGTAGTGTTTCCACCGAAATGTCGAATCCATGAATGGTAGTGAGCTTTTCATGCGCTAAAGTGGGTCCGAAACCATGCAGTTGATCCGAAACAATATTGAGGCACTTGAGTCTGAGTTCTTCAGGAAGCCTGGAGTTGCTGATTTGACCACGACCGGCATGGGCTAATGCAACTGGGCCTTGAGCTTTGTATTTCTGCAGTAAGCGTCTGATCTGACGCTCTGAAATATGAAGTAACTGAGCAGCTTGGGACTGGGTTATGCGTTGATCACAGATTTCCTGCAAGACCGACAATCGTTTAAGTTCTTTATCCGACATAGACACCAACATATCAAACCGTCCGCTAAGGAAATTGCAAAAATGCATATTCTAAAAGCGGACATTTTTACTTTGGAGAAACCGGACATTTCTATTTTGGGCTTACAATTTATGTTATTCACCAATTAAAATGTCTATGCGATAAACCATTTAAAATGTCCTGTTTTTAACTGCAAGAGTCAAGCACAGGATTTAAATTTCTTTGTTCAATAACAGCTTTCTGAGCTTTACGACTCGGCATACTTTTCTTGAGACGGGAACGTTTATTTTGTTTTTCCAACTCTTCATGCTGTTGCTGGATATGCGCCAGAACCGAGCCTAATCTTTTATTCTCAACCACTTCATTCTGCTGTAGTCCAGCCAGTTTATTGAAGACACTATAGTTGATCTTCCGTCCTTCATGCATGATCGCCACAGTGCCATCCGGGTACTCCAGAAATGAAATGTATTGCCCAACAAGCTTATGATTCAGCTCTGTCGGTTCAAGCAGATAAATACACTTGTCATAGGTGATGGTGAGGTTCTTCGTGACCTTACGCGGTTCCTGCCAGGTGAATATATCCTCCAGCTCAGCATCAGACTCTGTTAGCGGACGATGTAAGTTCTTTGAATTTCGCGCACACTTGGCGAACTTCTGGTTGAAATGCTCAATAAAGCAGGGTAACCAGGCATTGGCTTCGGCAATTGAACTGATGCCTTCCAGACGCATCTCCTTGATCAAACGGTCTTGAAGGGTTCTATTCGCGCGTTCTACGCGACCTTTAGCCTGTGGGGAGTTGGCAAAGATAATATCAATGTTTAACTCATTCAGAATCCGGCCAAATTGCGTGATCTTGCTGTCCTGGCTCGATTTCTGGTTCACTCGGAAGACCGAATGTTTATCGCTATAAAAGGCCAGAGGCTTACCGTATTGTTCAATGTAGGCTCGGGTTGAAAGCATATAGTCGAAGGTCGTTTCTGCCTCACAGAAGCGCAGATGCAACAGCTTTCCAGTGGCATCATCGATATACACCAATAAACAGCACTTAGCAGCGCGTCCTTCGAACCAGTCATGATATGAGCCATCAATCTGGATCAGCTCACCGAAGCAATCACGGTTATAACGTGGCTGATATGGACGTTTAAGGCGCTTGGATCGCGGAATCCAGAGGTCATTTGCAGTCATCCAGCGCCGAAGCGTTTCTACCGGGATATTCAGGTCAAATATGCTGCTGAGCTTCTCATGGGCCAAGGTAGGTCCAAATCCCAGCAGATGTTCGGAAATAATGGAAAGACATTTTGATTTTAATAAATCATCATGGCGACGATGGCCAGGTTGACCACGGCTGGCATGCGCCATACCTGAAACACCATCTTGATTGAGCTTCTGTAATAACCGGGTAATTTGACGGGTTGAAAGATTAAGGATTTCAGCGGCACGGACTTGTGTAATACGATGATCTCGAACGTCTTGCAGAACAGCAAGACGTTGAATTTCTTTGTCAGACATAGTGATCAGCATCTATATTTCATATCCAGTCCATGATGTTTAAACCATCATAAACCAGACATTTTTATTGGTGAGAATATAGACACTTTAAATGGGTTCTAACAAAGCGTTTCGTATAATCTATATTATGTTAAATTGGGTGTCTAAGACTGTGGCCTACGCAACTATCTATAAAAGTTAATTTTGAAATTTTCAGCAGAAATTAAAGCTAAAAATGAAGTCGCCAAAAAGTAAAGCGAACTATGAAATAAAACCCTCCTTGGAGAGTTTTTATAGTTCGCTTTATAGGAATTAACTAATAATTCTAGGTTCACCTCCTAAGAATCTTGCGACTCCTTAAATATGGATTGCACGTTGCATCGCCGATAATACCGACTCATGCATCGCCTCAGACAAAGTCGGATGAGGGAAAATGACCTGTGCTAAGCTTTCATCTGTAGCTTCTAGGTATTTTGCGATGGCAAAACCTTGAATATGTTCGGTGACTTCATGTCCGACCATGTGAGCACCTAATAACTCACCCGTTTCCTGACTAAAAATGGTTTTAACAAATCCTGCACTATCGCCTAAAGCCAATGCCTTACCATTGGCTTGCAAAGGAAACTTACCAACATTGATACTCAAGCCTGCAGCTTTCGCTTTCTGTTCTGTTAAACCAATACTGGCCACTTGAGGATGGGTAAAGATACAGCCTGGAATTTGTGTACGATCTAAAGCATGTACATGACTTAGGCCTGCAATTTTCTCTACACAAAGAATGGCTTCATGACTGGCTTTGTGTGCCAAACACGGTGCACCAGCGACATCGCCAATTGCATAAACGCCCACAACATTGGTTTTACACCATGAGTCGACTTTAATAAAGCCATTCTCAAATTCAATCCCCAAAGCTTCTAGGCCAAGATTTTCAGCATTCGGTTTTACTCCAGTAGCCGAAAGTACCTTTTCAACGCTAATGATTTGCACACCTGTGGCAGTTTCAATATGGCAATGTACTTGAGCATGATCTGTTTCTATTTTCTTTACAGTCGCTTCGGTTAAAACCTGTATCCCCTGCTGTTCAAATTGCTTTTGTACATACTTCGCAACTTCAATATCTTCGCTAGGTAGAATCTGTTTTGCAATATCAACCAAGGTGACTTGGCAGCCTAAGTCTTGGTATAGGCTTGCGAACTCACTGCCTATAGCACCCGAACCAATGACCAGTAAAGACTTTGGTAATTGTTCTGGAACTAAAGCTTCTTTATAACTCCAGATTTGATCACCATCTACAGGAATATGAGGCAGATTAGCTGCACGTGCACCTGTTGCTACAATAATATGTGGTGCAGAAATCTGCTGTTTCTGACCATTTACATCTGTAAGTAGTAATTGTTCTTTGGCAATAAACTGGGCTGTCGCATTGAAAACAGTAATTTGATTCTTTTTCAATAATTGACCAATACCTTGTACCAGTTGTTCAGAAACCTGTCTGCTATGATGGACCAATTTTTGAATGTCAAAATCAACAGCGTTAAGAGTAAAGCCGAAATGCTCTGCGGATTTAAACTGCTGGGCAAGCGCAGCCCCGCTTAATAATGCCTTGGTTGGAATGCATCCCCAGTTAAGACACACCCCTCCTAAATGTTGTTTTTCAACGACTGCAGTTTTCAATCCCAGTTGTGCTGCACGAATCGCAGCGACATACCCTCCAGGACCAGCACCAATAACCACAAGATCAAACTGTGTATCTGACATGCCTTTTCCTCCTACACCAAAATTAATGCAGGATTTTCGACAAACTGCTTAAACACCGATAGGAATTGAGCACCCAATGCACCATCAATAATACGATGATCACATGACAATGTTGCTGTCACCATTTCACGAGCAACAATCTCATCATTTTCGACGATAGCACGTTTTTCGGCTGCACCGAGGGCCAGAATTGCACCTTGAGGTGGGTTAATAATGGCATCAAACTGTTGAATACCCAGCATTCCTAAATTGGAAATACTGAAACTGCCACCTTGAAATTCATCAGGTGCTAATTTTCCAGTCTTGGCACGTGTCGCCAGATCACGCATATCGTTGGAAATTTGCGCCAAAGATTTAAGGTTTGCTGCTTTAATAATTGGCGTGATCAGTCCGTTTTCGATAGCCACGGCAATCGAAATATCAGCCTGTTCAAACTGTAAGATCTGCTGATTTTCTTCATCAAATTGCACGTTGACCTGTGGAACTTTGATCAGCGCGGCGGCGGCAGCTTTAATCAGCATATCATTAATAGACAGCTTTACTTGTGGTACGGTACTGTTAATTTGCTGACGCAAAGCCTGAACCGACTCAACATTTAAGTCTATTGTTAAGCGAAAATGTGGTGCATTGCGTTTTGCCGCTTGTAGTCGTGAAGCGATTGCTTTGCGCATACCATTCATAGCAACGGTAGTGATTTTCGCTGGCTCTGCTGGATCAGCATGATCAGCATGTTGAGCTTGTACAGGATTTTCCCGCTGATAAACTGCTTCAACATCTTCTTTACAAACTCGTCCACGTGAACCAGATGCACGACAGTCATGCAAATTAATACCCCATTGTTTGGCTAAACGGCGGGCAACAGGGGTCGCTAGAACCTGACTGTCATCTGCTTTAGATTTGGCGGCTTTCGTACTGGCCTGATGACGTACATCTGGCCAAGCCCCGCCAGCGGCTTGGACTGCGGCCTGAATATCTTGAACACTAATACGCCCTTCACGTCCAGAACCAGCAATCTGAGCGAGGTTTACATTATGTTTTTCAGCCAATTTCAAGGCATGTGGCGTTGCAAAAATATCATCGCTTTGCTGATAGCCCTGTAACGCAGCAGGAATTATATATCCACCCTGAGCGACAATCTTTGATCCATTACCAACACTGTTCTGTTTAGGAGCAGCTTGTACTTTGGTTTCAACTTGAGCTACAGCTACTTTTTCAGGAACCGTTTCTACAGCTTTGTTTTCTGTTACAGCTGGTATTCCGCCTAAAGACTGTGCAAACTCTTCAACTTCTGCATCGGAAACTTCTGCATCTGCACAAATTGCAATGACTCCACCTACGATAAGTGTGTCACCATCTTTAGCAATAATTTTTCGTAGCAAGCCATCGAAAGGTGCTTCCAGAACATTGACGATTTTTGTGGTTTCAATTTCACAAATTTCCTGTCCTTTACTAAATTGAGTACCTTCCTGAATCAGCCATTGGGCAATCGTGCCCTCTTCCATGGACAAACCCCATTTTGGGATTTCTAAGGTTTTAATTTCGCTCATCCTAAGCCTCCAACGTCTTCCGTACAGCCTGTTCGATGCGTTCTACACTTGGTAGCCATTCTTTTTCTAGTACTGGTGAAAATGGTACGGGTGAGTGTGGTGGAGTGACTAACTCGATTGGTGCTTTAAGATAATGAAAGCCTTTCTGTGCAATGAGTGCAGCCACATCATGTCCGAAACCGCAACGCGCCGCCGATTCATCTACAATCACTACGCGACCTGTGGAAGCCACTGACTCTAAAATACCATCTTCGTCTAACGGAGAAATAGTTCGAGGGTCAACCACTTCAACCGAAATACCTTCTTTTGCCAGCTTGTCAGCAACTTCATTGGCGCGATGCACCATCAGGCTTAAGGCAATAATGGTAATATCAGTGCCTTCACGGGTGTAATTCGCAACGCCAAAAGGAATAGTGTAGGCCTCATCTGGTACTTCGCCCTTAAGGTCATACAATAACTTGTGTTCACAAAAGACCACTGGGTCATCATCTCGAATGGCTTGAATCAATAACCCTTTCACATCATAGGCACTAGAAGGTACCACCACCTTTAAACCCGGCACTGAGGCAAACACGTTATATGGCGACTGAGAATGTTGTGCTGCAGCGGAAAAACCTGCACCGATCATGCCACGTACGACGAGTGGTGCTTTGGCTTTGCCACCAAACATGTAGCGGAATTTAGCCGCTTGGTTATACAGCATGTCATAACATACGCCATAAAAATCCATAAACATTAAATCTGCCACAGGTCTTAAACCCGTTGCAGCAGCACCTGCCGCCATACCAATAATCGCCGATTCTGTAATCGGAGTATCAATGACTCTTTCAGAACCAAATTCAGTCCATAAACCTTTGGTTACACCCAGTACACCGCCAAAACCTTCCAGTTTATTGTCATCGGTATTTTTGCCACCATGCCCACCACGAACATCTTCACCGACCACAATAACACTTGGGTCTCGGCGCATTTCTAATTCAATTGCCTCTTTAATCGCATTTCGATAACTTTTATTTGGCATTTTTCTACTATTCCTTTAGTAAGAGACGTAAACATCAGTAAGCAACTGAGAGACTTCTGGATACATAGCTGCGCGTGCTTTTGCCACGGCGTCGTCTACATTGGCTTTAGACTGGGCATCAATCGCGTCCAGTTTAGTTTCGTCAATTTTACCTTTGACTTTTTCACGAAATATTTTCAATGGGTCTTTATATTCTTTGACATAATCCAGTTCTTCTTTGGAGCGGATAAGCCCTGGATCACCTTCAAAATGTCCATAAAAACGGTTGGTTATCGTTTCAATTACACTCGGACCTTCACCACGGCGGGCACGTTCAATTGCCTTTTGTGCAACCTCATACACAGCAAAAAAGTCTGTTCCATCTACCTTTTCAGCAGGTAAGCCAAAACCTGCCGCTCGACCTGCAATGTCTTTACTGCCTACGGCATAGTCGTGTGCAGTACCTTCACCAAAGCCGTTATTTTCAAAAACAAAGATGACAGGAAGCTTTAACACCACAGCCATATTAATTGCTTCAAAAGTTAAGCCCTGATTTGATCCGCCATCCCCCGTAAACGATAGACCAATACCACCATTCTTGAGGGTTTTGGCACTTAGAGCTGCACCAATTGCTAAAGGTGGGCCACCACCGACAATACCGTTTGCACCAAGCATGCCTTTATCTAAGTCCGCAATGTGCATTGAGCCGCCTTTACCACGACACAGACCATCATCTTTACCGAATATTTCTAGCATCATGGCGTGAATGTCACAGCCTTTAGCAATACAATGTCCGTGACCACGATGTGTTGAGGTAATGAAGTCCTTATCTGTTAAATTTTCACAGATTCCTACTGCCACCGCTTCCTCACCGCTATATAAGTGGATGAATCCTGGAATATCACCTGTATTATTTTCATCGTGAAGTCGGTCCTCAAATTCACGAATGTCGCGCATTCTTTTGTATGCTGCCAGCAATTGCTCTTCCGTTAATTGCATATATTTATTCCTTATTCCCTACGCTTAAAAGAAAATCCAAAATTGAATAATTGGATTTTTAAATCGTATATTTATATAAGAATATTTTTATTAAATTTCATATTAGACTAAAAAAATATAATGCATAAAAAGATAAGATAGATATTAAAAACATGAGCTTATAAATCTAAAAAAAATTGTAAATTTTCAATATTGTTCAATTACATATAAAAACAAACCTTTAGCCAACCTTTGTTTTGTATGATAAGTTTTTTGCCCTGTTTTAATATTATTAATGCTTTTAAAACAGCTTATTTAATATCAGAATTTATATTAATTATTTTAAACGATGGAGTGTTTGAAATGGATTTAAATAACACCAGATTAACTGGAAAGAAGCTGCGGGGCGCTGAAAAAATGGCGCGTATTCCAATTAAAGTTATTCCAACGAAAACGACACCGAAGAAGCCAGAATGGATTCGGGCTAAAATTAGTCAACCTGAGGAAGTCCAAATCATTAAGGATTTATTAAGGCAACAAAAACTACATACGGTTTGCGAAGAAGCGGCTTGTCCTAACTTGCCGCAATGTTTTGGCAGTGGGACCGCAACCTTCATGATTATGGGAGATATCTGTACTCGGCGCTGCCCATTTTGTGATGTCGCTCATGGTCGTCCTCATGCTTTAGATATTAATGAGCCAAAGCATTTGGCTGAAACGGTAAAGAATTTAAACTTAAAGTATGTCGTGATTACTTCGGTTGATCGGGACGACTTAAAAGATGGTGGCGCACAGCATTTTGCCGATTGCATTCGAGAAATTCGTCAAACCAGTCCAGAGACTTTAATTGAAATTTTAGTGCCTGATTTTCGTGGTCGTGCAGATATTGCCCTGAAGATTCTGAGTCAAAATCCACCCGATGTTTTTAATCATAATATTGAAACTGTTCCACGTTTGTATAAAGCCATGCGGCCAGGCTCTAACTATCAGCATTCACTGGATTTACTTAAGAAATTTAAACACTACTGCCCTGATATCCCAACCAAATGTGGTTTGATGGTCGGTTTGGGAGAAGTTGAAGCTGAGGTTATTGTGTTATTAAATGATTTGAAAGATTATCAAATTGACTATGTCACAATTGGCCAATACTTACAGCCATCCAAATCACATGCACCAATTCATCGTTTTGTTACATTGCAAGAGTTTAAACGGTATCAAACTCATGGAGAACACTTAAAGTTTAAGAATATTTGGAGTGCACCATTGGTTCGGTCGAGTTATTTTGCTGATCGTCAATATCATGGTGAGGCTGTACCTACTCCTTACATGCGTGAATGACTTTTTATCCTGTTTACGTTTATTAACATTTGAGATGGAAATAGTCATTTTCAGCCCATAAGAACACTTTTAAAGTAGCGCAAGGAGCTGGTAAAACCAAAAGATAGGATTTAACAAAGCAAAGATAAAACCATTTTAAATGTAAGCAAGAGGAAATAGCATAATTGACTATAAACTTCAAAACTCTTTTCTAGTATTTAAAAATATTACAGTCTGATCATAAGGGAATATGATATGAATCTGTGCAATACAACACCTGCAAAAAAGCTGCAAACAACCCATTTAATCAATCAGCATACTGTGCATGCCGCCCCTGTTTTGGCCTTACCTCCAGAAGATAGAACTTCTTTATTTCGCCGCTCTATCCAGCATAATTATGCTGACTTACTCAAAATAGCTAATGATTCAGATATGGCTATTGGTCTTACAGATCATCAAGGTACCCTCTTATGGACATGGAGTAGTTCGGCAATGCTTTCTTCTGCTGAACAGGCTCATTTTATTGAGGGTGGGCATTGGTCTACACAGGCTGTTGGGATCAATGCGATAGGTATGACTTTAAATAGCCAGATATCAAGTTGTGTCTATTCTCATGAGAACCAAATGGGCAGTGTTCGTGATTGGGTCTGTTATGCTGCACCGATCTGGGATCCGACATCAGGGCAATTTCATGGGATTATTAACCTTTCCACAAAATATAAAAAACATACTCCTTTGGGACTGCTTGCAGTTGAACGCTGTGCAGATTTAATACAACGAGCCATAAAATTTGAGCAGCAAAATTTTTTATACATTAAGGCGCTAGGCTCGCCTTGGGTTCAATTTAATGGGCAAACATTGAGTTTGAGTCACCGTCAAATTGAAATACTTTGCATTTTAGCTTTGCATCCCTATGGTATTGGTTTAGAAGAGTTACACTCTGCCCTTTATGGTGAGCGTAATGTCAGCCTAAAAACCCTAAAGGCTGAGCTTTCACAACTTCGTAGCCTATTACCTCATTCAATCGAGGCTCGTATTTATAGGCTTACCTGTGAAGTCCAATGTGATTTTTTACGTGCTGAACAATCATTAAATGCAAATCTTATTGCCAGCACATTCTCGCTATATAAAGGTAGCTTTTTATCTAAATCAGAAAGCCCTTTACTAAGTACTTGGCGACATTGTTTTGATGCCCGTTTAAGCCAGTTGATCTATCAAATAAAAGATATTGATCAGTTATTACGAATTATTGGGCAAACATATGATCGAATTGATGCAGTACAGCGCTTATTAGAGTTATTACCGCAGGACAGCACCCAGCGTAATTATTTTTCAAATCTGATTTAGATTCGATAAAGACAAGTAGGAGTAATTTAGGTTTATCGGTAGTAAATGCTATCGTTACAGCATAGTTGGATATAGTGAAGACCTATACTATGCCCTAATTTTTTTAGGTTGATAGACTAAAACTTAATTTTGTAAATTCCATCTCCTGAGTAGCTAAATATAAATTTTAACTTTCCTGGTGAACTAAACTTTTAGGTCAGCATGAATTAAATAGAATATCCGAGATATGCTACACAACATTATTTGTTGCCACAGCTCAGCCACGTGAATCTGCAACTCTATATTCACGTTGCTGAGTATTCCAAGTGACATAATATATACGTTACACTAAAGTTTAGTGCGCTTGTACATTCTAAAAACCTCACCATTTAAGCAACTACCTCCCCACCGACATGATGATAAGCACGATTGAAATAAACCAAGCTTTGATCATTTTGACTTTGTTGAATCGCGACAATACGACACATGAAAATAGTATGCGTTCCAACTTCTTGAATCTGATCGATTTCACAATCAAAACTAACCAGAGCATCTTCCAAAACAGGTGCACCCGTTTCTAATTCCAGCCAGGTTCCATGTTTAAACCGTTCTTCTGAACTCATTTTGGATGAAAAGACCTTGGAAATATGCTTATGTTGTGCGCCCAACACATTCACAGTTAAAATTTTATTTTCTATAAAGTGTGCATGAGACCTAGAGGCTTTATTCATGCAGACCAGCAAGCTTGGTGGTGTATCCGTGACACTACATACCGCAGATGCAGTAAATCCATGAGAACCAGATGCTCCTGCTGTAGTCACAATATTAACCGCACTTGTTAACAGAGACATGGCATTTCTAAAGTCAGTTGAGTCAATCATCACTTGTTCCAAAATTAAATCGGCGTTTTTCTTAAGATAGAGCTTTTTTGATACCACGGCGTCGGCAGATCAGCTGAATGTATTTGGGTTAACATGCTATTTCATCTGGATTGCGCTTATCGGTCTGACCAGAAATACCTGATCAAACCGAATTAGATCTTTCTTGACGCATCATGTAATCAATAAGAACTAAGCTGTTAGCTCTTTACGAACAATTTCCGCACCAGCATTTAAAGCATTCAACTTGCCTATTGCGACTTGGCGAGACAACGGCGCCATACCACAGTTGGTTGAAGGATAAAGCTTGTCAGCATCAACAAAATGAAGTGCTTTACATAAGGTCTCAGCAACTTCTTCTGGAGTTTCAATTCTATTGGTTGCTACATCAATTGCACCAATCATCACCTTTTTTCCGCGAATCAGCTCAATCAGATCCATCGGAACATGAGAATTCTGACATTCTAAAGACACGATATCGATCTTGGATTTTTGCAGTTTGGGAAAGACTGCCTCGTATTGTCGCCATTCTGAGCCTAAAGTCTTTTTCCAGTCGGTATTGGCTTTAATACCATAGCCATAGCAAATGTGTACGGCGGTTTCACACTTCAGGCCTTCAAGGGCTCTTTCCAGGGTAGCAACGCCCCAATCATTCACTTCATCAAAAAACACGTTAAATGCCGGTTCATCAAACTGGATAATATCAACACCGGCAGCTTCTAATTCTCTTGCTTCCTGATTAAGAATTTTGGCAAATTCCCAGGCAAGTTTTTCACGGCTTTTGTAGTGACCATCATAGAGGGTGTCAATCATGGTCATTGGCCCAGGCAATGCCCATTTAATTGGCCGACTGGTCAGAGAGCGTAAAAATTTAGCATCTTCCACAAAAACCGGTTTTTGACGAGATACTGCTCCTACCACTGAAGGTACACTTGCATCATAGCGATTACGGATTCGGACTGTCTCACGCTTTTCAAAGTCAACGCCGTCGAGGTGTTCGATAAAGGTAGTGACAAAATGTTGGCGAGTTTGTTCACCATCGCTCACAATATCAAGACCTGCATGGACTTGTTCTAGTAATGATAAACGTAAGGCATCTTGTTTGCCTTCAATCAGTTGATCTTCCTGTAGTTT
Organism: Acinetobacter sp. 10FS3-1; assembly: GCF_013343215.1. Taxonomy (NCBI): domain Bacteria; kingdom Pseudomonadati; phylum Pseudomonadota; class Gammaproteobacteria; order Moraxellales; family Moraxellaceae; genus Acinetobacter; species Acinetobacter sp. 10FS3-1. The sequence continues at coordinate 1,578,965 of NZ_CP039143.1, read as the reverse complement.
CCACGGTGACCAGAGTTTTTCCGGTTCTGCCAGCCAGGAAGGTTTTGGCAAACTGCCAGCCGTTGAGGTCGGTAATAGACGTTTCATCATCAATCTTCTTTTATCGTTTAGTGAATCAAGTAGTGAGTGGTTTTAAGCCGAGTAGCTTTTTGCCCATTGTTCAAGGATATTCTGATAAGGCTTGATGAACTGCTCTTCCGTAAATCGGCCCTGCTTCAGCGCTAACTGGCTACGCTCCTCGCGGTCATAGACAATCTGCGTGAGTGAATAATCCTGATATTTCAAACTTGGCTGATAACATTTCCCTGCCACAGAATTGGCATTGTAAATTTCAGGTCGGTAAATTTTCTGGAAGGTTTCCATTGTACTAATGGCACTAATCAACTCCAGATTCGTGTAATCACTCAGTAAATCTCCACTAAAATAAAAAGCCAAAGGCGCCACGCTGTTGGATGGCATAAAGTAGCGAACCTCTAAGCCCATTTTTTTGAAATATTCATCGGTTAATGAATATTCATCTTGCTGGTATTCCACACCTAATACAGGATGCTGGTTTTCAGTCCGCTGATAGGTCTTGCTACTTGAGACACTGAGACATATCACCGGTGCTTTATTAAACTTTGCTTTATAGGCCTCAGAGTTGACCAAATATTTAAACAGCTTGCCATGTAATTCGCCAAAATGATCTGGAGTACTGCGTGTCGACTGCTTCTTGCTATGTTCTAATAGCAATACGCTAAAGTCATAATCCCGTACATAAGAGGAAAAGCTGTTTCCAACCATGCCATCAATGCGCTGGTTCTTGTGATGATCAATAATGGTCGTCTTCAACATTTCAATGACTGGGAACGCCTTCCCCTTGCCTTCAATATCCATATCCGCAGAAATGATTTCAACTTCAACTGAATAACGATCTGCCTGAGGATTATCCCAATGAGCCAAGTCATTGAAACGATTGTTGATCATCGCCAGGGTTTTACGCAGGTTCTCCTGACGACTCTCTCCTCTTGCCAGATTTGCAAAGTTAGTGGTAAGACGCGTACTGTCTGAAGGATGATAATTTTCATCAAAACGAATGCTTTTAATCGAACATGCAAACTCTTTATTAATGATGATCCGGTGCCCTAATTTCTAAGATAAATCTGAATTTCTTGATAAGGTAATTTATACTTGAATCGTATCATGAATAAACAGGTCTAGATAAATTTGTTTATTTTTCAGCTTAATAAATATATAAAAATGATAAAATACAATAGCTAATGTCAAATAAAGTTAAAGGAAAGTTTAAAAACCGGTTTAGAGAAATGAATTTTTATAGCTCTAAATTGAATGCTGTATCGGACTTAAACATGTCTCTTTAGAATATTTATATTCTGTTTCTGAGTAGTGTTCCTAAAGATCTTGTCTCACTCACAAAATCACCAAAAATGAATATAGCTCATCTTTAAGTTAAAAAATATCAGGATACTCATCTTGTTGCCTTTATCAAAATCGCTCGAATAAGAGTGAGACATGTCCTGTCCTCCTTCTACTCTATACATCTATTGTTAAATCGTAAGGTCCTCGATGTAAGGGAACGGCTAAATCCCATTCAGATTTTAGATAAAAATCAACATGTTATTAAAATGGTAGGTGTTTGGTAGGTGGGATTCTTCCGGACTTGACTGCATACTTCATCGACGATGAAAAATGTCAACAATTGAATAATGGTAAAAGGAGTTGCCCCATGGCTTTTAAAAATCTTGCAGATAAAACCAATGGTTTTTACATTCCCTGTGTTTCACTTTTTGGTCCTGGCTGTGCCAAAGAAGTAGGAAGCAGAGCACAAAATTTAGGCGCAAAGAAAGCCCTGATTGTGACAGATGCCGGTCTGTTTAAATTTGGTGTTGCCGATACGATTGCTGCTTATTTAAAAGAAGCTAACGTCGACTGTCATATTTTCCCGGGTGCAGAACCGAACCCTACTGATATTAACGTACATAAAGGGGTGCAAGCCTATCACGAGAATGCTTGTGATTTTATTGTGTCTTTAGGTGGCGGTTCATCACATGACTGTGCCAAAGGTATCGGGCTGGTGACTGCGGGCGGCGGCCATATCCGTGATTATGAGGGTATTGATAAAAGCACAGTGCCTATGACACCGCTGATTGCGATCAATACTACAGCCGGTACTGCCTCTGAAATGACACGTTTCTGTATTATTACCAATACAGAGACTCATGTGAAAATGGCTATTGTCGATTGGCGCTGTACTCCGCTAATTGCGATTGATGACCCGAAGCTGATGATTGCCAAACCGGCCAGCTTAACTGCTGCTACCGGAATGGATGCCTTGACTCATGCAGTTGAAGCGTATGTTTCTACTGACGCCAACCCTATTACCGACGCCTGTGCAGAAAAAGCTATCAGCATGATTAGCCAATGGCTCAGCCCTGCGGTTGCCAATGGTGAAAACCTGGAAGCGCGTGATGCTATGAGCTATGCACAATATCTGGCAGGAATGGCTTTTAACAACGCTTCGCTAGGTTATGTACATGCGATGGCACATCAGCTTGGCGGTTTCTATAACTTGCCGCATGGCGTATGTAATGCAATCTTACTTCCACATGTATGTGAATTTAACCTGATTGCCTGCCCTGACCGTTATGCCAAAATTGCACAGTTAATGGGCGTGAATATTGAAGGCTTGACCGTCAATGAAGCCGCTTATGAAGCGATCGATGCGATTCGTCAACTTTCAGCTTCAATTGGTATTCCAACTGGTCTAGCTGAATTATCTGTGAAGGAAGCTGATCTGGCAATTATGGCTGAAAATGCGCAAAAAGATGCCTGTATGCTGACCAATCCACGTAAAGCAACCCATGCGCAAGTGGTAGAAATTTTTAAAGCTGCAATGTAATCCTCAATGTAAGCCCTCTCTCCCATTTAGTTATTGGCTTACATTTTTAGCAACTGCTGTTTAACGTATTTTTTAGAAAATAGGTTAGACGGTAGTTGCTTTTTTTTACTCTTACAATTGGGGGGAATTCTGGTTCGTCAGCAGGATAAGGGAGAAAGTCTTAATAAATGAATATAAGACTGTCCGACGGCGCCCTCAAGGCACTATAGCAACCTGATCCATAAGATTCAGAAGATAAACCAGCCATTTAAAAAACTTTAATGATCGGCCGTGTATGCAAATGCAAAGCTTGATCAATTCAGCCTATCGCCGTCTTAACTATCTTTATATTTTAATAGGGTTTGATATACGGGATTCGTTTTCGGCATCAGCTCAATCAAACGTTCGACAGCATCAATCGCCTCGGGGAAGCGCGCTACATGTTTCAGTAATACATCGGTTTCATTGGCTTTAAAAATGGCATCACTTAAGCGAGATTCCAGACAATCGCGCCATGCACATAAAAAAGGACTTTCTGTTTTAGCCAAAAACACCCCGCTACACAGTTTTAAGGCAGAATCGATATACCCTGCATCTAAAGCCTGCTCTGTCAGCAAAAAGTCAGCCTCGACATGGGCCAATAAACGGTACGGCCTTGAACCCAGCATTCCCCCAAGCACATCACGTAATTGTGACATTTCCGCCTTTAATGTGCCCATACTGACTTTACGCTCACCATATAAAGCCTGGTGCAGACTGTCCAGACTTAGACCTTGTGGACATAAAGCCAGAATGGTCAGGATTTCAATCTGGCGTGGAGTCAGCACCAAAACCTTACCATTGAACAGTACTTGCGGCACAGAAAAAGCACGAATATAGAGTTGCTGCTTTTGATGTTCCAGTAAAGCAGACTGAATAATGGAAGCACAGCGTTCCGCAGCCAGCAGTCCCAGACTATTATGCTGTTGCCAGGTGGTCGAAAGGTCGATTACCCCCAAAAGCTGTTGTGAATGCGGATCAACAATCGGAGCAGCATAACAAACCCAGTCGTGGATAGACGACATATAATGTTCATTGGAAAACACACAGCTCGATTGCTGAGTTTTTAATGACAGTGCTAAAGCATTTGTCCCCACCAGTTCTTCACGCCATTGCCCACCTTCGATAAAATGTACACTTTCGGCGGCACTTTTCATTTGCGGGCTAGAGGCTGACCAAATGATGGTACTGCCCATATCTGCAACTGCCAGTACCATGGAAGACTGTTCAGCAATATGCTTTAAATCCTGCGCACAATATTGCAAGGCATTTGCCAAAGTGGAAGAGTAAGTTTCTTTTTGCAAATGGATTAAAGGCGCCGCAGAACGATCTTTTGGTATTGCAGCAGAAGATGAGCGCTGCCAGGAGCTGGCAATACTTTGCCCCAGTTGCTCTGCATGTAATGCCGACCAACTACTACTCGCTCTAAACTGTTCGATTTTCTGTCGTCTCTGGCTCAGATCTTGCTTTATCTCCATTCCATACTCTCACAAAAAAAGCCATGATTTACATCCACTGTAATGACTATATAACTATCTTTTAAGATCAAGTGAAAAAATTGTAAACCTTCTTGTCTCCAACCTTTCTCCAACCTTATTCCATGTATGCTAAGTCGAATAGTGTACCAGAGTCCCTGATACCAAAACTGTAATTACAGATTTTTACAACACTAAAATAAGTCAAGGAACACCTATATGCGTTATGTCGATCCTAATCAACCCGGTTCAAAAGTTCAGTTTAAAGCCCAATATGAGAACTTCATTGGCGGACAATGGGTACCACCTGTAAAAGGTCAATACTTTGATAACATTTCTCCAGTAGATGGTAAGGTATTTACCAAAATTCCACGTTCAAGCGCTGAAGATATTGAGCTTGCACTGGATGCGGCACATAAGGCCAAAGATCAATGGGGCCGCTCTTCTCCAACAACTCGCTCTAACATTTTATTAAAAATTGCTGACCGGTTAGAAGCCAATTTAGAGCTTTTGGCTGTGGCTGAAACCTGGGATAACGGTAAACCGATTCGCGAAACACTGGCTGCCGATATTCCTTTGGCCGTTGACCATTTCCGCTATTTTGCCAGCTGTATCCGTGCTCAAGAAGGCGGTATTTCAGAGATTGATGAAGATACTATCGCTTACCACTTCCATGAGCCTTTAGGGGTCGTTGGACAGATTATCCCGTGGAACTTCCCGATTTTAATGGCCACATGGAAACTGGCGCCGGCGTTGGCGGCGGGTAACTGTATTGTATTGAAACCTGCCGAACAAACCCCTGCCAGCATTCTGGTTCTGGTTGAATTGATCCAAGACCTGTTACCTGAAGGTGTACTTAACATAGTCAACGGTTATGGTGTAGAAGTGGGTCGCCCGCTTGCAACCAACCCGCGTATTTCCAAAATTGCATTTACTGGTTCAACAGGGGTTGGCCAGATGATTATGCAATATGCGACCGAAAATATTATTCCAGTTACGCTGGAGCTGGGCGGTAAATCTCCAAACCTCTTCTTTGAAGACATTATGGATCAGGAAGATGACTATTTAGACAAAGCCCTTGAAGGCTTTACCATGTTTGCCCTGAATCAGGGAGAAATTTGTACCTGTCCATCACGTGCCCTGGTTCAGGAAAGTATTGCGGACAAATTCCTGGAACGAGCAATCGAACGAGTAAAACGTATTAAAACCGGTCACCCGCTAGATACCGAAACCATGATTGGTGCGCAGGCCTCTCAGGAACAGCAAGATAAAATTCTGGGCTGTATTGCAACTGGTCGTGAAGAAGGTGCCGAAATCTTAACCGGTGGTGCAGAACGCCATGAGGTTGGTCAAGGTTTTTATATTGAGCCGACTATTTTCAAAGGTACCAATGACATGAAAACCTTCCAGGAAGAGATTTTTGGACCGGTACTTGCTGTCACCACCTTTAAAGATTTTGATGATGCAATCCGCATTGCCAACGACACTATTTATGGTCTAGGTGCCGGTGTCTGGTCACGTTCAGCGCATACCTCTTACCGTGCGGGTCGTGCGATTCAGGCGGGTCGTGTATGGACCAACTGTTATCATATCTACCCTGCTCATGCTGCCTTCGGTGGTTATAAAAAATCAGGGATTGGACGTGAAAACCATAAAATGATGCTTGAGCATTACCAGCAAACCAAAAACCTGTTGGTGAGCTATTCAACTAAACCAGCCGGTTTCTTTTAATTCCTTTTAAAGTGAGTATTTAATTCATCATTAAATATTGGCTTTGAGCGAAGGCCCAATCAAAGATTGGGCCTTCGCTGTTGTAAGAGGCTTTACTAACCTTTCTCTTTGATTTGCGTTAATCCATTGCGTATAACCGACCTTAATGAAAATTCCCCGATGTTTTATTTCTTTTATCTCTCTTTAATCCTGTTCTAGATCCATAGCCGGAATATCCAGCCATTCAGTATCAGTAAAATCTCGTTGCAAATACTGTTTTAAATAGCGAATCGTATCTTTAGCGATCAGTTCATCCTGTGAATTGTCCGTATGATTAAAGGCCAAGGCATGCAGCTTGACTTGGCGCTGCTTGAGCAGTTCCAGACTGAGTAAGGTGTGATTAATACTGCCCAAACGTCCAGAAGTCACCAGAATAACCGGGTATTGCTGTGCCACTATATAATCAATTGTCAACCAGTCTTCGGTCAGTGGAACCATCAAACCACCCGCACCTTCAATCAGAACCCGCTCATAATGTTGGGCCAGCTGTTGGGTAGCCTGCTCAATTTTCCCAAAATCAATTTCACGCTTGTCTAATCTGGCAGCCAGATGGGGTGAGGCCGGATAAGTGAAAATTTCTGGCATAGTCAGCTTTTGCAGATCTTCACTGAGCAGTCCGCAGCCCATAATTTCTCGGTGCTGTTCAATATCTTCAGAAACGTCAGTATTACCGGTCTGAATCAGCTTTTGCGTGATGGTGCGGATGCCCTGCTCGTTCCAGTGTTTGGCCAGAAAACCTGTGGCGAAGGTTTTACCAATAGCGGTATCAATACCACTGACAAAATAAATCTGCGCGTTCATATCACCTTCCGGGCAATCACATAAATAGGATGATAAGTTAAGCCATAATGCTGCGTATCGGGATGTTGAAATTGTTGATAATTTTGATAAAAGGCCTGCAGTGAAGACTTGGTCCAGCGAAAACCCTGTGCTGTCGCTTGTACTCCGGTGGCCTTGATATGCTGTAACACCTGCTTGGGATGTTCAAAGTCTAAAGTCATTCGCTCTTCATGCTGTGCAATCACTTCAAAACCCTGTGATTCAAGCATTCTCACGACTTGATCCAAACTTAAATAATCCAGCCCTTGCCCGGTTAAAGCTTTAATTTCTTTTAAATTGTCTTGGGCATAACTGGAAAAACATACATGGCCTGAGGCCTTTAAAGCCTGATGAACTTTCTTCAACAGTGCTGCTAAATCCTTAATCCATTGCAGTGACGAGGAAGATACCACCAGATCCAGCGACTGCGGCAACGGCAACGTTTCAATATTACCCAAGCCCCATAAAAGACGATCATCCTCCTGAAAATGCTGCTGTACTTCGGCATACAGGTCATTCAAAAAAAGATGTTCAAAACCATAGGACTGCATAAAGCGTTGGCTAAACAGGCCTGAACCGCAACCAATTTCCAGGACGCGCTGAAAATCCGGCTGGCTCACATGCTGTTGTAACAGCTGTATCAGCTCGGCAGCCACTGCATTCTGGACCACGGCGTGCTGTTTATAACTTAAATGTGCCTGGGCAAAACGTCGGGCAATCTGTTCACTTTTCATCGAGACAAGCTTCCCAATAAGGTCAGACAGTGATTCAAATCTTCTTGTTCTACCTGCCGGTGCAGGCAGATTCTTAGTCTTGAAGTGTTGACCGGGACAGTTGGCGGGCGCACCGGCAAGATATAAAAGCCGTTTTTTTGCATCATCTGGGCGGCCTGAACAGTTTGACCGGATTCACCAATCATCACCGGAATAATCTGTGAACTCGAAGGACAGGCAAAGCCTAGTGCCTGAATGCCCTGCTGAAACTGTGCAGCCAGTTCGGCCAGATATTGCCGCTCTGCCCGCAGTTGCTGCATTTTCTGGAAAATAAAACGCGTCCATGCCATACAGAGTGGAGGTTGCGCGGTACTAAAAATTAGCGGACGCATTGTATTGATTAAATAGTTGCGAATTACCGGATGACAGACCAGATAACCGCCGACAGAAGCCAGTGCTTTGCCAAAAGTACCCACCAGCAAATCAATCTGATCCAGCACCTGATACTGCTCGGCGCAGCCAAGCCCCCGCTCACCACGTACGCCGATCGCATGTGCTTCATCTACATACAGCATGACCTTGTCACACTGCTGCTTTAAGGCCACTAATGCTTTTAAATCCGTTTCATCGCCATCCATACTAAAAATAGATTCAGTGACCACAATAATGCGGTCAATTGCTGCATCGAGTTGGTACCTTTCTAACAACTGCTGTAAATGGCAGAGATCATTGTGCCGGTAACGGACATACTGCGCCTTGGAAAGGCGTATGCCATCAATGATGCTAGCATGCACCAGCTTATCGGCAATGATCATGGTTTTTGCATTGGCGAGCGCCGGCAAAATTCCGATATTCATATGATAACCGCTATTGAACAGCAATACCGAGCGGCCAAATGCTTGCGCCATCGTGTCTTCAAGCTGTTCAAATGCTGCAAAATTACCGGTGAGCAAACGTGATGAACTGGCACTCATCTGGCGTTCCGACAGAGGTATCAGGTCAAAAAACTCTTCACGTAAGCGAAGATCTGAAGCCAGTCCCAGATAATCATTAGAAGCCAGGTTCAGCATCTCGATTCCATTCATTTGTAGCCGAGGCTGGCTTGAAATATTGGCCTTAAACTGACGGTATTGACCCTGCTGTTTCAGCTCATCCAGTTGCTGCTGAAAATAGTCAAGATGGTGCATGGGCTAACTCCATCTCTTGAACCATCTCAACCATCTGCTTTAACAGGGTCTCAAGTTGAGCATCAGAAATTACATAAGGAGGCATGACATAGACCAGGCGACCAAAAGGACGAATCCACACCCCACGGCGTACACATTCAGCCTGAAAGTGAGCCTGATCTACAGGCTGGTGCAACTCGACCACACCGATGGCGCCCAGAACGCGAACTGCTTTGACTTGCGGCAAAGTGTTCAAAACCTGTAAATGTTTTTTGAGCAGGACTTCAATGGCCTGAATACGACTTTGCCAGTCCTGGGCAAGTAATAGCTGGGTACTTTTTAAAGCAACGGCGCAAGCCAAAGGATTGGCCATAAATGTCGGGCCATGCATAAACACACCTGCTTCACCATCGGAGATCGTGTCTGCAATATGCTTTGTGGTCAGGGTCGCAGAGAGCGTCATATACCCCCCCGTCAGTGCTTTGCCGATACACATAATATCGGGGCTCACTTGAGCATGTTCATAGGCAAAGAGTTTTCCAGTACGGCCAAAACCGGTTGCGATTTCATCCAGAATCAGCAGGACATCATATTGTTCACAGAGTCGTTTGGCCTGTGTTAAATATTCAGGATGATAGAAACGCATTCCACCTGCGCCTTGTACAATCGGCTCAATGATCAGGGCCGCAATCTGCTGATGCTTTTCTTTTAGGACCTGTTCTAGCTGTTGAATATCTGCCACATGCCATTCTCCTTCAAAAGTACTTTGCGGCGCAGGCACAAAAAAACGTTGGGCTAGACTGGAACCAAAAATCTGATGCATGCCCGTCACCGGATCACATACCGACATGGCATTCCAGGTATCGCCATGATAACCGGAACGGGTCGTAACAAAATTGGTTTTCTGAGGCTGCTGTCTTGCATGCCAGTATTGCACGGCCATTTTCAAAGCCACTTCAACGGCCACTGAGCCAGAATCGGCAAAGAAAATTTTATCCAGCTCAGGAGCGGTAATTTCAAGGAGCAGTTTGGCCAGGTCGATTGCTGGCTGATGGGTCAAGCCGCCAAACATGATGTGCGACATCGATTCCAGTTGGGTTTTGACAGCCTGATTTAATTCCGGATGATTGTAGCCATGAATCGTACACCACCAAGAAGACATTCCATCAATCAGTTGAGATCCATCCTCCAGTTCAATCACTGCCCCCTGTGCCGCCTTGACTTTATAACAGGGAAGTGGATTAGTCATGGAGGTATAAGGATGCCAAATATGCTGTTGATCGAAAGCGTCCTGCACAGAATTCAACCCTAATAATAAAGATGACTTTGATCTTAACGTTTTAAAATTGAAATGAAAATGTCATTATCTGCTATTTGGCTTTAGCTGCTACTGTATCGGTTAAAAATATTAAAACTGGTTCGATTAACAATTTTGTATCGAACAGGATGGCATCATGTGCAGCATCAATACTTACCAAGTTCAGGTTACATGCTGCTAATAGCTCGCTTTCCTGGCTAAGTTGGTAGGGAACCAGCATATCGTTTCTGGAAAATACAAAAAGCATCTTGCCTGGATAAGACTTGAAGATATTGACCAAATTTAATTGTTCAAGAAGATAGAGATGGCGGGCTTGATAGATTAAATCAATATTTAGAATCTGTTGTTGAAGATATTTTGCCCTTTCTCGAGGTGCTGATGAACCAAGAGTCACTAATGCACAGAAGCGCTGCATTGCCTGTAGAGGATTTTTTAAAACAGACTTTTGAAACTGTTGATATTGCATATAGGGCATGGCTTGAGGCCAAAGATCATTTGCCACAAAACAGGGGTTCGACATACAGCAGATGACAGGTTTAACAAGCTGTGTTTTTTGATAAATTGCATGCACAAGCAATAAAGCAAGTTGCCCGCCCAATGACCAGCCGATTAAAACATCAAAAGATTGGGCCTGTTCTACTCTGGCAGCACGAACTGAAAGGTCATTGGGATCAAAGATGTCCCAGATTTCAACCTGATATTGCTGTTGTCTTAGCAAGTCCGCAAATGGCTGGAGAACTGAAATGCCTAGTCCCCAACCTGTAATTAAAAGAATCTTCATCCAGCCTGTTCCAGCAAAAATCATTCATAATGTCAATCTGAATGAAAAATTGATAAATCACGAATACATTATGTTATGAAATGTGAGGTGTTGACTCATTTTTTTCAAATTCTCCTAATATATTTTTTCTTATAGGACGACCTCATTGGAATTGGAGAAGAGATGAATCATTATCCTGAAACCCCAGCTTCAACTGAAACGCAAGAACATCAACCGGGTATCCAAAGCAGAATGAATCCTCTCCCGGAAGTCATCAAATCAAATTATAAAGGCAGTGATAAATTAAAAGATAAGGTGGCACTGATCACAGGCGGCGATAGTGGCATTGGACGCTCCGTTTCTGTTTTATTTGCCCGTGAAGGTGCTGATATTGTCATCTGCTATCTGGATGAAGATCAGGATGCACAAGAGACTAAAAAAATGGTTGAAAATGAAGGCAGACGCTGCCTCCTGATTCAATGCGATTTGCAGCAACCTGAAACCATCCGGAAAATGGTCGAGCAAGCCCTTCAGGAATTTAAAACTATTAATATTTTGGTGAATAATGCCGGCGTTCAATATCCACAGGAGAGTATTACGGATATTTCCTCTGAGCAACTATTAAAAACGTTTAATGTCAATATTCTGTCAATGTTCCATTTGACTCAGGCGGTACTGCCGCATATGCATGAAGGTGACAGCATTATTAACACCACCAGTATTACCAGCTATCACGGTCATGACCTGCTGATCGACTATGCCAGCACTAAAGGGGCCATTACCTCCTTTACGCGAAGCTTATCTACCAATTTATTGAAAAACAAAACGGGAATCCGGGTCAATGGTGTAGCGCCCGGCCCGATCTGGACACCCTTGATCCCGAGCAGTTTTGATGCAGAACAGCTGGAAGAATTTGGTAAACAGACCCCCATGGGCCGCATGGGACAGCCGAGTGAAGTCGCACCTGCCTATTTATTTCTGGCCAGTGAAGAAGCCAGTTATATCTCAGGTCAGGTCATTCATGTGAATGGTGGCAGCATTATTAATGGTTAATCAGATCTGAAGATAACGCATCCTTGTGGATGCTTATCTTCATTTTTGAGAATTTCTAGTTTTCAAAAAATATTTCTACTAATCTATAAGGATTATAAAAATATTTAATACAATCAATTTATTAAGTTGAATAATAGCCCTAAATGGCGTGTATTATATGTGCTTTGAAATACATTAAAAATATGAGGCGGCTTTTGATTTTTTATCAAGTTTGGCAGATTCCAAAATAATTTAAACAAATTCTGACAGATACTTACCCTTTCCCACCTAAGCGCTTGTTATAGTATTTTTCACTGCAAATCTGATGAGGATAGTGAGATGCCTAGAGGTGATAAATCTGCTTATACAGATAAACAAAAGCGACAGGCCAAGCATATTGAAGACAGTGAAAAAGAACGCGGCCGATCTGAAGAGGAGGCTGAACGGATTGCCTGGTCAACAGTCAATAAACAAGATGGCGGAGGCAAGAAAAAGAAAAGTTCAGATCAAAACTAAGCTTATTTAAAAGCCCCTTCATAAATGGACATCGTTCACAAAAAAGCTGGACAGTATTTCAAGGCAGATGCAAAGTACTAGCAGATAAAATCAGGTATCTTCTGCTGCGACTATAGAGGTTGGAGTTAGCCTAATAAAATTGTAACTCGTCCAAAAATTAAGCTTGGGATTTTTGTTCCCCCCATTGCCGTTTTTATCTAAGATGAAAATAAACCCTGAATAATATTGTATTGTTCAGGGTTTTTCTCATTTAATTATTCCATTTTTTAATTCATTGCAATTGCTGCTGATGCTATAGATTGGGCCAAGAGTTCTCTGAGTTTAAATTTCTGGATTTTCCCCGATGGCGTCATTGGAATTTCATCCCATATCTCCAAACGTTCCGGAACATATTGCATGGCCAGATTATGGGTTTTCAGGAAATCTACCAGCTCATTAAAACTTAACGGCTGTGTTGGATCTTTCAGCTTGATGATTGCACAGGCACGCTCACCCATTCGTTCATCTGCATAAGCCACTAAAGCTACTATTGCAATATTCGGATGTTTATAGAGCAATGATTCAATTTCTGCGACCGGAATATTTTCTCCGCCACGGATAATCACATCCTTCTTACGGCCACAAATCCGGATATAGCCCTGCTGGTCCTGATAGGCAATATCGCCAGTATCAAACCAGCCTTCGGCGTCCGTATCATTTAAATGGGGGCGTTTGAGATAACCGCCAAAATTTGAATATGCCCTAAATTAAAACCAACTAAATGATCATAAAAAAATATTTTCCTGTGTTAAAAAGGATATTCTTAATTTGCTGATTAGTTGTATTTTTATTTCATTCAAAGTAGTGCTTATCCAATGCTGAACGAATGGAATAATAGAATGCTCACAAGGATCGTGAAAAACAGGAGTATTTTTCTCTACTACAGTATTATAGAGAGGCACAAAACTGCGCTTAATCTTATTTTTTAATCCTGATATTTAGATTCAAACAGATGATTTTATATTGTCTTTCTATCGGTGACTGGACCAAAGATGTGAATTCTGTCGCGGTTCCTCTGATTCACCCTAAACATGGCATTTTAACCTTTAACTGTGGTGCTCCAAGCTACATTCTGGATCAGGAAAAGCTGGAAAATGAAATTGGCCCTCGCCTCATTCATATGGTCAATAATATTGCGTTAAGCTTGAATAATATTTGAGTTATTGGGTCTGAAATAGAGAATGATACCCCCTCATTCTCTATTTTGTTACAGATCTAACCGCTATTTTTTAATCATGGAATCTGTTCTGTGGAAGCGGCTTGATTCACTTCTTTGCTTTATAAAATAAAGCTTTACTAAATTATAGTCTGAACAGTGTGCAAGCATCATTATCGTATAACAACCTTAGGTTTTAGATTATGGAAGATATTACTCGAGAGTCGATGGAGTTTGACGTAGTCATCGTAGGTGCAGGCCCTGCGGGTCTTTCTGCGGCAATTAAAATCCGTCAACTTGCAATTGAAAACAACTTGAACGATCTGTCCGTTTGTGTCGTAGAGAAAGGCTCCGAAGTCGGTGCCCACATCCTGTCCGGTGCAATTATCGAACCTCGTGCCATCAATGAACTCTTCCCTGACTGGAAAGAACAGGGAGCGCCTCTTCATGTGCCCGTCACTGAAGACAAGACGTTCTTCCTGCTGTCTGAAACCACCTCCAAACAGGCTCCGCACTGGATGGTGCCAAAAACCATGCATAATGATGGCAACTATGTCATTTCCCTCGGCAACGTGGTGCGCTGGTTAGGCCAGAAAGCCGAAGAGCTGGAAGTCTCCATTTTCCCGGGCTTTGCAGCTGCTGAAATTCTCTACCATGAAGATGGTACGGTGAAAGGTATTCAAACCGGTGATATGGGCATTGGCAAAGATGGCGAACCGACGCATAACTTCACCCCGGGCTATGAGCTGCATGCCAAATACACCATCTTTGCTGAAGGCTGCCGTGGCCATTTAGGTAAACGCCTGATTCAAAAATTCAATCTGGATAAAGATGCTGATCCACAGCACTACGGGATCGGGATTAAAGAACTCTGGGAAATTGATCCGGCCAAACATAAGCCAGGTCTGGTGATGCACGGGGCCGGCTGGCCTTTAAATGAAACCGGTTCTTCAGGCGGCTGGTGGTTATACCATGCTGAAAACAATCAGGTAACTTTGGGCATGATCGTGGATCTGTCCTATACCAATCCGCACATGTATCCATTTATGGAAATGCAGCGCTGGAAAACCCATCCTTTAATCAAACAGTATCTGGAAGGTGGCAAGCGGATTTCTTATGGTGCACGAGCTGTGACCAAGGGTGGTTTTAACTCGCTGCCTAAATTCACTTTCCCGGGTGGCTCTTTAATCGGTGATGATGCAGGTTTCCTGAACTTTGCCAAGATCAAAGGCTCACATACGGCAATGAAATCTGGCATGCTTTGCGGTGAAGCGGTATTTGAAGCAATCCAGGCCGGTGTAGAAAAAGGTGGTGATCTTGCAGTTGCCCGTGTGAGCGAAGGTGAAGATTTCTTCATCAAAGAGCTGACTGCCTATATCGAGAAGTTCAACAACAGCTGGCTGAAAGAAGAACTCTACAATGCGCGTAACTTTGGCCCGGCAATGCACAAGTTCGGTCAATGGATGGGGGGCGCCTTTAACTTTATCGACCAGAACGTGTTTAAAGTACCCTTCACTTTACATGACCTGGTGCCAGACTTTAAGACGTTGAAAACTGTTGATGCAGTGAACTTCAAGCCGAACTATCCAAAACCGGATGGCAAGCTGACGTTTGACCGTCTGTCTTCAGTGTTTGTATCGAATACCGTGCATGAAGAAAACCAGCCTGCGCATTTAAAGCTGACCGATGCTTCAATTCCGGTAGAAGTGAACCTGCCGAAATGGGATGAGCCAGCTCAACGCTACTGCCCGGCGGGTGTGTATGAAATTATGGAAAATGATGATGGTTCAAAACGCTTCCAGATTAATGCAGCCAACTGTGTACACTGCAAGACCTGTGACATTAAAGATCCATCCCAGAATATCACCTGGGTAACACCGGAAGGTGGCGGTGGTCCGAATTATCCGAATATGTAAGGTAATTCTGGTGAATAAAAGGCATGTTCCTTTTATTCATATACCCAACCTTGAAGCCGTTATTGTTAACACTTCACTTTAATTTTTTAGGTAATCCCAGTTCCCCAGGGAGCTGGGATTAATAAATCACAAAACATGCTTTCAACCGCTATGGATGACGCTCAAAAAATGGCTTAGCGCCCCCCCTAAACCATTTTCAAGATTCATGATTTAACTCGCTACAAACTTGGCACGGGCTGCATGCAGTTTTTTGTAACTTTCGATCAGACGTAAATGACGATCCAGTCCTTTAAGCTGCATATTGGTTTCGCTTAGGCCATGGAAACGTACTGTACCCTCGACTGAACTCATAACTGCATCCATATGGGCATCACCAAACATACGGCGGAAGTTATAGGCGTAGTCTTCCAGTTCTAGTTCATCATCGAGAATAACTTCAAGCACCACATTCATGCACTGGTAGAACAGGCCGCGTTCAACCGTATTGGTATTGTATTGCAGGAACTGCTCCACCAGATCTTTGGCTTCTTCAAACTGCTGTAGCGCCAGATAAATCAGCAATTTCAATTCCAGAATCGTTAACTGGCCCCATTCGGTATTTTCATCAAACTCAATCCCGATTAAGGTGCGGATTTCGGTATAGTCATCCAGTTCACACTCTTCCAGACGCTCTACTAGCGCCTCCAGTTGTTCATTATCCAGACGATGCAGGTTGAGAATGTCTTCACGGTACTGCAAGGCCTTGTTGGTATTATCCCAAACCAGATCTTCAACCAGATACACTTCCGAATAACCCGGCACCAGAATGCGACAAGCCGTTGCACCAAGATGCTGGTAGATGGCCATATAGACTTCATGACCCATATCTTCCAGAATGCTGAATAATGCCTGGGCTTCATCCGCATTCGAGTTTTGGCCATTATTGGTAAAGTCCCATTCGACAAAATCATAATCTGACTTTGCACTAAAGAAATGCCAAGACACTACACCGCTGGAGTCAATAAAATGCTCGACAAAGTTATTTGGCTCAGTCACGGCATTGCTGCTGAAAGTGGGTTGTGGCAGATCATTTAAGCCTTCAAAACTACGGCCTTGCAACAGCTCAGTCAGGCTACGTTCTAAAGCTACTTCAAAGTTTGGATGAGCCCCAAATGAAGCAAATACCCCACCCGTGCGCGGATTCATCAAGGTCACACTCATTACCGGGAACTGACCGCCTAAAGACGCATCTTTTACCAGTACCGGGAAACCTTGTTCCTCTAAAGCTTGAATACCTGCCACAATTTTTGGATATTTTGCCAATACATGTTCCGGCACATCCGGCAGGGCCAATTCCCCTTGCAGAATTTCACGTTTAACCGCACGTTCAAAGATTTCAGACAGGCACTGAACTTGAGCTTCAGCCAAGGTATTGCCAGCACTCATACCATTACTTAAATACAGGTTTTCAATCAGATTGGATGGAAAATATACGGTTTCACCATCAGACTGTCGCACAAATGGCAATGAACAGATACCACGTGCCATATTCCCGGAGTTGGTATCATAAAGATGGATGCCTAAAAGCTCATCTTCAGGATCATAAATTTCACGGGTATGTTCATCTAAAATTTCTACAGGTAGTTCGCCATTCGGACCTGGCTGGAACCACTTCTCGTCAGGATAATGCACAAATTCGGCATTGGCAATTTCCTCACCCCAGAACTGGTCATTGTAGAAAAAGTTACAGTTGAGACGTTCAATGAACTCACCCAATGCTGACGCCAGTGCGCTTTCCTTGGTCGATCCCTTACCATTGGTAAAGCACATTGGCGACTGCGCATCACGAATATGCAATGACCAGACATTCGGCACAATATTGCGCCAAGATGCAATTTCAATCTTCATGCCGAGACCGGCCAGAATGGCAGACATATTGGCAATAGTTTCTTCCAGCGGCAGGTCTTTACCCGCAATGAACGTCGTATGGTCAGAAGCCAGACTTGGCATCAATAAGGCTTGAGCATCGGCATCAATGCTTTCCACTTCTTCAATGATAAATTCAGGGCCGGTTTGAATGACTTTTTTTACCGTACAGCGGTCAATTGAACGTAAAATACCTTGGCGATCTTTATCAGAAATATCGGTCGGCAGTTCAATCTGAATTTTAAAAATCTGTTTATAGCGGTTTTCCGGATCGACAATATTGTTTTGTGACAGGCGGATATTGTCGGTCGGAATATTCCGCGCCGCGCAGTACACTTTCACAAAATAAGCAGCGCAAAGTGCCGATGAGGCCAGAAAATAATCGAATGGACCCGGCGCTGAGCCATCACCTTTATAACGGATCGGCTGATCAGCGATTACCGTGAAGTCATCAAACTTGGCTTCCTGGCGAAGATTATTGAGATAATTGACCTTAATTTCCATGTGGATACCTAATATTCTTATGTGCCGTCATGGACAAATAAGATGCTAAATCTGAATATACAAGCCGGATCACAGAGGAGAACTTGAATGAAAAATAGAAAATGGTCAGCATGAGACATCTGCATCTATGGTTTAGATGAACCCTGACCCGAATGGACGCTATTATAGAATTATTTTATAAAATTGATAATATTTGTCTGAATTTCTGCCCGATTTAAAGGAGCTTGATTCCTTATTCACCTGTTCGCAGGGCAAATCATCCGGGAAATGAATGATCTGATGATTCACCTGCTCCTATACACTGTGCGTAATCACCCCCGTCCGTTGTCTGGTCTTTATCCAGTTATTGAAATTAAAAAAACTATTTACTTAAAATTTCATAGAAAGTATGACGCAACCACTGATGGCTAATCTTATGATGACAAGAAGCATGCCAATACTGTTTTACTGAATAGGTCGGAAAAGCAATGGGCGCATTAAAAATTTTCAAATTACCGCGAGACAAGAGTACTTCACTTAAATAATACGGCACGGTTGCAATGGCATCAGTCTCTTGTACCACCAGACCCACGCCTAAGTAGCTCGGCAAACGCATCAAAATATCGCGTTTTAACTCCAGACGGAGTAACTCATTTTCAATATGGTAATGCCCCATGCCTGCATCAATATCAATATGAGTTTCATGTAAATACTCTTCCGTGGTCAGGGTGTCACCCGTTAGCCGTGGATGGTCTTTGGCTGCAATCACCACATAGTATTGTTCAAACAGCTTCTGCTGATAAAAACCATTTTCAAAATTAGGCAAAAAGCCCAAAGCCAGATCAATTTCGCCATTGGCCATCTGATAACTGGTTTCTGAAGTAATGGGGCGTACATTCAGCCGAATATGAGAAGCATGCTGTTTGAGATATTGGGAAATTTTTGGCAAGAGTACCAGATGTGATACATCGGTCATGGCCAGCGTAAACTGTTGCTGCGAAGTGGCCTGATCAAAATCAATGGTAAAATTATTGATGGCCTCCACTTTACTCAGTGCTTCACTAACCAAAGGAAACAGCTGCTTAGACAACTCGGTCGGTAGCATTTCATTGCCAATACGCAGAAACAGAGGGTCACTATAATGCTGGCGAACTTTATTGAGTAAATTGCTGACCGCTGGCTGGCTCATTTCCAGATGTTCGGCTGCCTGTGAGACATTTTTGAATTTATATACATAATAAAAAATACTGAGTAATTTACAGTCAAGTTCAAACACAACAACATATTCCCTTTTACTTTTGCATCATTTGGCATGCGAATTATCCATATTGTTTTATCCACTGCCATTATCGAAATATAACACTTTTACACCCGCCATACCCTCCATTCCAATACGAAGGCAAGTAAAAAATACTTTTCCTTCTGATGTTTTTTTAATATTTTTTCAAAATAGCCAAGCTGGATTTTTTTTGAAGCGATCAAAAAAATCAGGACTCCTGTTATATACTCTGCCGCACACAATAAGCTGTAAAAAATTGGGGGAAACGTCAAATGTTCCGGGGCAAAAAGCTGGTCTGCTTTGATTTGGATGGCACTCTGATTGATTCTGTCGGCATCTGGAATCAGGTAGATGCTGCCCTGATTCAGGAACTTTCTCATGTGCAGGTCGGTTTAAGCCAAATTCAGCAGCAACGCGATCAACAACTGAAAGCTTTTAAACATTCGCTTGATCCTTATCTGGAATATTGTGACTATTTAAAAGAACTTTATGGCTTTAATCTTAGCAAAGAAGAGGTAAAATCACGCCGTTATCATATTTCACAGCATTTTCTTGATCACGTGATTGAGCTGAAACCGCATGCAGAAACCTTGATTTCCACCCTGAAACAGCAAGGGCTACATATCGCGTTAACCACAACTACCAGCTTATCCAATATTCAGCGCTATCAGGAAAATAATCAGAATATTAATCGCAAACTTAGTTTTGAACATGATTTTTCTATGATCTGGACGCGAGAAAATGTCGAGAATATTAAGCCGCATCCAGAAGTCTATTTGAATGCACTCAAGCATTTTAAACTTTCTGCTCAGGACTGTGTAATTATTGAAGATTCTTTGGTAGGTGTTGAAGCTGCCAATCAAGCCGGTATTGATGTCATCGCAATTTATGATCAATATTCTGCTCATGAAATCGACTTGATTAAAGCCAAAGCTGATTATTATGTAGAAGATTTTGCAGCACTACTACGTTTAGTGAGTTAAAAGTATTTAGTTGTGATCTAAGCTGACCTACCCACTAAAAAGTAAAGATTAACTCTTGGCTACTAGCTAGCCTATTGCACATCGTGGCTGTTATGCGAATTCAAAAAATCGGAGCGTGTAGCTGCCATTTTTACTAATTTTAAGTATTTTGAACTGTCAGCTTTCAACCTAAAGTATTAATTACACGATTGATGGTATTAGAATGAGGTGCTGAATCTTGACACAGAACTTGATAGAGCTTCTCTGCCCATACGAGAACTTTAAGTTTGGCGTGATAACTATGATTGATAAACTATAATAGATAGCCCTAGTCTTAATCTCCAATTCTAATGAAAAAAATCCTCAATAAACCATCCAAATCTATTGAGGAGTATCCAGAGGGATAAACAGTAAAAGTATCTAAATTATTTGATCAGTTTATTCTTTAAATCATTCCAGCCTGATTGCAGAATCTGGATTTTTTCTACCATCTGCTTATTCCATTCCTGAGGCAGCGAGCATTTTGCCAGACCGATCCAAACCGTTGAAAACTGTTTGATGAAGCTGGCTTCATTATAATGAATCCCATATTCTGCACAGAGCGCTTTAATTTTCGGAGCAACTTCGGCATAGCGATTGGCAGGCATATCGGGGAATAAGTGATGCTCAATTTGATGGCTCAAATTACCACTTAATATATGCAACCAGGCAGCACCGCTAAAATTACTAGATCCCCGGATCTGGCGTAAATACCATTCAGCCCGGGTTTCCTTCTCGACACTATCGATTTCAAATTCAAAGGTTTCTGCATCTTCGGTAAAGTGACCATTAAAAATGACCGCTGAGGCCCATAAGTTACGAATGATATTGGCGACAGCATTTCCGGTAAAAACAGGAAGCGCATTCGGCCCCGCAATCAGCGGAAAAAATACATAATCTTTCACGATTTGACGGCGCATTTTCTGGCGTAGGGGCGCAGCTTCTTCCCATACCTGTGTCCAAGTTTTGGTTTTATAGACAATCACCTCTTCCAGATGTAGACGCTGCACGCCCACATACCATTCAAAAAAGACCATCAGTTGCATTGCCACTGGAATATTAAACAGGAAGCGCGGTTCCCATTTCTGGGATTCACTGACACGAATCAGACCATAACCTACATCATGATCCATCCCGACGATATTGGTATACGTATGATGCATATAATTATGGGTATACTTCCAGTCATCTCCGGTCGCAATGGTATCCCAGTCATAATTGGCACCAATCAAGCTCGGATCGTTCATCCAGTCGAACTGACCATGCATGACATTATGGCCCAGCTCCATATTCTCCACAATTTTAGAAATACCCAATAAACCCGTGCCTAATAGCCACACGGGCGGCAACCATCCAGCCAACATCAACATGCCACGCGAAGTAATTTCGCTATAACGGATAAAATTCCGGATTTTATAAATATACTCTGCGTCTTTTTCACCCAAGTCATCCATGACCTGACGGCGGATTGCATCCACCTTGCCCCCAAACTCTTCAACCTGTTCAAGACTGAGAAATTGGGATTTGCTGTGTTTGTTAAAATTAACCGATAGATTCATGAACGGACCTTTTTATTTATTTGTTTAATTGTGGTTATAAGTTAATCACCACAGGACTAACCGCCTGTGAAATACAAAGTTTAATCTGGGTGTTGTGAGCGTGATCAAGTTCACCGGTTAATATATTGCGTACCGAACCACTCACTTTGGTACAGGAGCAGGTATTACAAATGCCCCTACGACACCCATGTGCAGGCTTGAGCCCGGCCTGCTCTGCACTTTCCAGCAAATTAGAATCAGCTTGAAACGCTTGTTGAGACCTTAAAAATTGTACTGGCTGTGCCTTTACTTTTTTATCCGTGATCAGCTGGAAGTATTCAGTATGAAAATGCGGCTGGAGGTCAAATTTAGCTACTATTCTAAGTGCTGCTTTCATCATGCTGTCTGAACCGCAAGCATAGATTTCACGTTTTTCAAAATCAGGCACTCGCTTTCGTAGCAAAGTCTGATTCAAATGCTGTGCATGTTCGAGGGTATTAAAATGATGATATTCGAAGTTGGGATGCATCAAAGCCAGCGTTTTGAGCTCGGCATGAAAAGCATTGTCACGGGTAAAATAAATCAGGTCGATTGGTTCGAGTGACTGCACTACGGCTTTTTGCAAAAGTGAATAAATTGCGGTAATGCCACTGCCAGAGGCCAAAAACAACAAAGGTCTGTCAGAATCACCCAAAGTGAAATTACCCTGAGCTTGAGAAAGCTCAATAACCGCACCCAGCTGCATCAGACTCAGCGCACGTGATACTTTGCCTTGCTGTCGAACTGCAATCAGAATATCACCATTGGTTAAAATTGTCACAATAGAATAATGACGCTGATGGTGAATCCCATCCAGTGCTACTGTCACCGCAATATGCTGGCCAGCTTGAAACAGTCGTCCTTTAAAGTTGCGGTTTGGACGTAATTGAATCTTGAAAAAATCCGGACTGACTGCCTGGATCTTAATGACCTCAGCTTTGACTCTTTTTAGTGCCCAGGTCGGATGTATTTTTTCACCTATGAAGTCAATAAAGTCTTCACGTACCCAATGCGGCCGGTAGGTGGTTATATTTGTCATTTTTATTCCCTTAATCCGTAGGTGTTTATTAATATACAATCGTCTATTTATTATGTGGTTCAGGATAAAAAGTTTTGAGTTTCAAACCATATCAATGCAGGACAAATTATGGGCTGAGAATCCATGATGAGGTTTTTTGTAGGACAATATTGCATAGAAAAGCTGATTTAGCTCGTTTGAAGTCCAATAAATACCTTGCTTGTATAAAGCTTGTTTTAAAAACCAATAAAAAAAACCGGCCTGAATCCAGACCGGTTTTGGTTTTTTATATTTCCTCAACGTGAAAGATCAGCGCCTTTTTTTCTTAACTTGGCACTTGTTCTTGTTCCGTCAGGATAGAACCATAAGATTCACGTAAATCCTTTTTCAGCATTTTTCCAGTTCCACTCAGTGGAATACTATCTGCAAAAATAACCTTATCCGGAATCTGCCATTTGGCAATCTTGTCATCATAATAATCGAGAAGTTCCGTTTCACTGATTCGGCTTTCAGGTTTTTTCACCACAATCAAAACCGGGCGCTCATCCCATTTCGGATGTTGTGCTGCAATCACAGCAGCCATCGCAACTTCCGGATGACCCATGGCAATATTTTCCAGTTCGACTGAAGAAATCCACTCCCCGCCCGACTTGATTAAATCCTTCGCACGGTCACAAAGGGTCATAAAGCCATCTTCATTTAAAGTGGCAATATCACCGGTATCGAACCAGCCATCTGTGGTCAGTGCAGATTCATCCTTGCCAAAATAATGATCAATAATCCAGTGACCTTTAATTTGCAGATTCCCAACGGTTTTGCCATCCCGGGCAATTTCGTGGGTGCCTTTCTCTTCATCCGTCAAGCGCAGATCTACACCAAAAGGTGGACGACCTTGCGATAAACGCACTTTCAGACATTCTTCCTCTGACAGATTAAGATGTTTGGTTTTAATCTGATTCGCGCTACCGAGCGGACTGGTCTCGGTCATTCCCCAAGCATGAATGGTTTCACAATCAAATTGTTCTTTAAAGACTTTCAACATGGCGGGTGGACAGGCTGAACCGCCCACCACATTGCGTTTCAGGCTTTCCAGCTTTGAACCAGATTGCTGGGCAGCGGCAATCAGCCCCTGCCAGATGGTAGGCACACCGAGTGCAACGGAGACTTTGTAAGTATCAATCATATTGACCAGGCTCGCTCCATCTAGGCCAGGTCCTGGCAAGACTAAGGTACATCCCACCATCGCAGCAGCATATGGCGTTCCCCAAGCATTCACATGGAACATCGGCACAACCGGTAGCATGATGTCACGTGCAGAGACATTTAAAGAATCAGGCAGGCTGATGGCATAACTATGCAAGGTGGTAGAGCGATGGCTATACAATACGCCTTTCGGATTTCCCGTGGTTCCCGAGGTATAACAGAGTGAACTGGCAATATTTTCATCCAGCTCAGGCCAGCTGAATTCTGCACTTTGCTGGGCAATAAGGGAGTCATAAAACTGGACTTCTGGCAATGCTTCAGTTATTGCCGGATCTTCGGCATCCAGACAGATATATTGCTCCACGGTTTTTAATAACGGCTTAATGGCCTTGATCAAAGGAGCAAAGGTTTTATCAAAGAGCAGAACGCGGTCCGCAGCATCATTAATAATAAAAACCAGCTGTTCTGGAAACAAACGCGGATTAATCGTGTGGCAGACCAGACCACTTCCTGAAATGGCATACCAAGACTCTAGGTGACGGTGGTTGTTCCAGGCAATTGTTGCAACACGATCACTCAGTTCTAAGCCAAACTGCATTAAAACATTGGCAAAACGTTTTGAATTTTGTCGAATTTCTCCCCAGTTGGTAATCGTTATACTGGTATCGGTATTTTTGGAAATCACTTCAGTGTCGGCATGATAACGCCCGGCATGTTCAATCATGCTACTGATCAATAAAGGCTGAAACATCATATTTCCCAGCATTTCACACTCCCGTTTCATTTTTATTAGTCCATGTTTTATTTGTTTTCTTAGCCTGACAGTATAGGACTGACTGAAAAAAAATCAGTCAGTTCCGGTCATCATGCCCACTGAATTTAACAGGGAATGGCTCAGGTGTGATTGTCAAATTGTGACAAATTAATAGAAGTGACTGGGACGTACAGCAAATCAATCAAAGTCATTCAAAGAGCTAATAAACAAATCTAATCTCCTGAGTCTTCTAGCTTTCTACACAGTTTGTACTTTGAGTTTGGCTTTGCACATAGAGAGCTGTTATATCAGTCTAGATTCATGCAAATTTGGGCTTAACCGGTTAAAAAAGCAGTAATAACAATCAGAATGGTATAGGCTTATTGAAGCACTTAAGCCTTAACGAAACCTGGCAATTTAATTCTATGCTGATACAACTCGATATTTCTAGTGAATAAGCCCGTTAATAGAGCCTCCCTTATCCTCCAAATGCACGCATCAAATGTATTTCATATTCTCATGATGAAAATTTTAAGGCAGTTTCGGCATCATTTGAAAAATCAAGAAATAGATAAAAAAGTTTTATCAAGAGCCAAAAAAGCACTGCAGTACAGATCATTTGGAAAAAATAAAACGCGGATGAATCCATCCGCGTTTTTATCAGTTGAATAACTTCAGTTTAAAAGTAGCTTAGAAGTTGTAAACGGCAACCGCATTAATTCGGTTATCTTCACCTTTGGTGCTGCCATTTGACGCTGAAGCTACAGCTTCACGTTCACCATAGACATATTCCAGACCAAAACTTAGAGTCTTCGTCGGACTATAGAAGACATTGGCCCACGCCTGCCAGAGGTCTTTATTGATTTTGGTTTTATCTGTAACACTCTGCACATAATTAGCATCTTGATCGAAGGTCATATAACCATAACCTAAAGTGCCACGTAATTTGTCATTAAACTGCTGAGTCAGGCCGACAGTAATTGAGTCAAATTCGCTTTGATAAAGGTTTCCACCTGCTGCAACGACACCCGGGTTAGCATAAGAGACAAAACTGCTGTCGCCTTTTACATGGTAATAATCCGCTTTTACAGTCGTTCCTGGCATAACATCATATTTTGCGCCCAGCCCCACGCCCCATGCGGTTTCTTCCTGCTCGTTAATACGCTTTTCATGGCCCATGGCACGTGCGCTTACTGCAAAATTATCTGCCAGTTTATGGTTTAAACGTGCAGTTAAAGCAGGTAAACGTTGCTGAATAGAGCTGTCTTTTGGATCTTCTACTGCAACAACCAGATTGGTAGCCGGGCTAAACGTCGTAGTATGGCGAACCTGCGGTGTACGTTTTACCGCTCCCCCTGCATAAGCCAAAGCATCTACAGTTTCCGGCATATAATCAGGGAGTGCAAAGTTTGACCAGGTTTGCCCGATCAACCAGTTCGCATAGCTAATATAGGCATGCCGAATACGCAGGTTATCCAAGTTCGCTCCACCCAGGAAGTCGACTTCAAGTTTACCGCTAAGGGCATTGTCCCCGGCACCTACAGGTGCTTTAAAGTCCATTCCTAAACGTGTAGCAGCTAAAGTCGATCTGAGACGATCGCTATTTTCACCATTACCTTCAAGTGGTACCGCATTAATCTGGTTATAAGGCATATCCTTAGCACCACCTTCTACCTGATAAGA
Organism: Acinetobacter sp. 10FS3-1; assembly: GCF_013343215.1. NCBI lineage: Bacteria > Pseudomonadati > Pseudomonadota > Gammaproteobacteria > Moraxellales > Moraxellaceae > Acinetobacter > Acinetobacter sp. 10FS3-1. The sequence continues at coordinate 1,552,465 of NZ_CP039143.1, read as the reverse complement.
AGCATCGGCACGAATATTTCCATAAAGATTAAATTCGGCGCCGCTGGCAATTCTCATCACCGGGCTTGTTGCAGCTTTGGCGGGTACTGGCGGGAGGGGTGCAACAGGTGTTTGCACTGCCGTTGCAATCTGCTGAGTTTGGGCTTTCTGCTGTTCAATCATGCTACGTAAAGCTTGCACTTCTTGGCGTAGCTGCTCAATTTCCTGTTGGTTTGCCTGCGCTGTGGTTTGCGCTTGGGTCGATAGACTGATGCCCCCTAGACTCACAGCGATCATGCTCATCAATACTGTACGTTTCAATGTAATTGTTGGTTGGTTAAATAATGCAGCTGTGTTCATCCTAAACTCACTTTTTTTATTGTCCGATCGGATTCTAGCAATAGACCGCCAAGGCTTGCGATGGCGATCTATATCATTGAGGAAATTACACTTTTCAACTATTTCAAAATGATGGGTTGGCTTTTTTCGATGTTGAATCCGCTTCTAGCCCAGATGCTGCAAGGCTTTTACCATCGACGGAGTATTTTAAATTGACCAGGAAAATTGCCATCGCAGCGATTAGGCCAGGAATCGCAATTGCAAAGAAGTTCATTTGGTGAGGCAGGTTCATGGTCAATAAAGCACCTGTTAAAACCGGTCCAACGATAGCACCGATGCGGCCTATACCCGATGCCCAGCCCATTCCTGTAGAGCGTACAGTAGACGGATAGTACTGTGCGACGAAAGTATAAAGCAGGATTTGTGCACCGATGGTGGCGGCACCTGCCACGGCAATCAAGGTATATAAAACAAATTGTGGACTGTTATAACCTAGCAGGATCAGGGCTGTTGCACCACCGAGGAACATAATGGTCAGTACTGTCTTGATATGGAAACGGTCAGCCAGATAGCCACCGCCAATTGCACCGATCATTCCCCCAATATTCAGGGCAAACAGGAAGATCATACTCGCGCCTAGCGAATAACCTGCCTGAATCATGAGTTTCGGCAACCAGCTGCCTAGGGCATAAACCATCAATAAACACATGAAAAAAGCCAGCCAGAACATAAAGGTACTGAAACTGCGACCGTGCTGGAACAGTGCTTTTAATGGGGCTTCATCGCCTTTTTGTACTTCACTCAATACAAATTCAGTATCTTGGCCAATCACTTGGGTTGGAGAGATTTTCTGAATAATACTGTGTGCCTCAGCAGTTTGCTTTTTGTTGGTCAGATACATCAAGGATTCTGGTAGATACCGCCATAACACTGGCAAAATCAGCAGTGGAATACCCGCAAGATAGAACATGATTTTCCAGCCAAACTGAGGAACCAGCCAGGCACCTAACAGAGCTGATGTCATACCACCAATGGCATAGCCACTAAACATTAAAGCAACCAGCGTGCTACGGATACGTTTTGGTGCGTATTCTGTCATCAATGCCACTACGTTGGGCATGACTCCACCAATCCCGAGACCTGCAATAAAACGTAAAATACCAAATTCAACCGGTGTGGTGGCAAAAGCGCCCATAAAGGTAAAACCACTAAAAATTGCCACACAGATCATAATGGTCTTTTTACGGCCGAGCTTATCTGACAGGGTTCCAAAAGTCATGGCACCAAACATCATCCCGAACAGTGCGGTACTGGCCAGCATTCCTGCCTGCACTGCGGTCAATGCCCATTCCTGCATTAAAAGTGGTAATGCGACCCCATAAATGACCAAGTCATAACCATCAAAAATAATGATCAGCAAACACCAGATCAGTACTCCCCAGTGAAAAGGCGTAAACTTCGCTTCATCGATGAGTGTATTTATATTCACTTTATTCGTAGACATCTCCACCTCCTAACTGTGAAGTTCAATGAATGAGGCTCACAATGCAGAAGATAGGAAAAAATGTCCAAAACTGAATAGGCATGCTTCCATACCTATAAAGTCTACTGTTATCCAAGTGGTTTATTTTATTAAAGAATATATTTAAAAAAGAAAAACATAAGTCTCTGTGAGCAGACAGGTTTCATTTGCAATCCTTTATCATAAACAACTCAGGCTGCATATTTTCAAAATACTGAACGGTCATAGGAGATAGCCTCAAGGTCATAGACCTGATAAACCGAATCGAATAGATGACGGATATATTCACTTTCATCCATATTGCGGATTGCCATAAATACTGGACTGACGGCCAAATGGTCGAGTATGGGTATAAAGTTCAGATGAGCCAGTTTAATATTCTTGGCACTTTCTGGTGTAATGCATATTCCTTCCCCTGCTGCCACAAAACCCAGGGCAAGCTGTAGTTCACGTACAGTCCGTATGTTTTTAGGCTCTAATCCATATTCAGAGAAGATCCCCAGAGTCTGGCTGGCAAAGTTGGCTTTACCGCTATTGGGATATAAAAACAGAGGCTGTTCTACCAGTTCAGATAAATACACCCCTTCTTGCTGTGCCAAGGGGTGACTGGTATGTGCTGCCATCACCAGACGTTCTTCACGCAGTAACATTCGTTTAACCGCAGGATCGGAAATTCTCAACCGTCCGAATCCTACATCAATACGCCCTTCTTTCAGCGCCTGAATCTGTTCATAGGTATTCATTTCCATCATCTCAATCTTGAGATAAGGATGCTGCTGTTTAAATAAAAACAGAATTCGTGATAGCAAACCGAATAATAAAGAACCGACAAAACCAATAGTAATGCTGCGGTCTGCAATTCCAATGCGTCGCGTCATGGACTTGATTTCTTCTGCATTAGACAAAAGTTTAACGGCATGCTGATAGAAAAACTGGCCGGCTTCCGTGGTCTTGAGTGGACGGCTACCGCGCTCAAATAGCTGAATATCAAGCTCTTGCTCTAAGTTCTGGATTTGCCGGCTTAAAGGTGGCTGAGCAATAAATAGTTTCTCTGCCGCTTTGGTAAAGCTTTGCTCTTCTACTACCGCAACAAAGTAGCGTAAATGTCTAAGTTCCATCCCAAAACAATACCTTTAAAGTATAAGAAAATGCCAAATCGATCTTCGACTGATCGAAACTATTCCTTTAAGGTATATTAAGTTAATGCATGAAAGCAAGAATGTGAACCGTAATTATGTATAAATCAGTTGAAACCTTGCTGTTGCAAATTCCCACCATCCGCCCACATAAGATGGCGGTGGCCACCATGCAAACCCAGACTTTGGTACTTGTCAAAATTACCACAGAAGACGGTTATGTGGGTTGGGGCGAAGCAACGACCATTGGTGGATTGGGTTATGGGGATGAAAGTCCGGAAAGTGTCAAAGTGAATATTGATACTTATTTCACCCCGCTTTTAAAAGCGCTATCCGGTTTAAATGTTGCTCAGACCTTACAAGCAATTAAAAAGAATATTAATGGCAACCGTTTTGCGAAATGTGCCATTCAAACTGCCCTGCTGGATATTCAGGCGCAGCGTTTAGGCTTACCGCTTTCAGAAGTTTTAGGGGGCCGTTTACGCGACAGTGTGCCGGTACTGTGGGTATTGGCTTCTGGCGATACCGAAAAAGATATTACAGAAGCAAAAAAAATGATTGCGGCAAAACGCCACAATATTTTCAAGCTAAAAATTGGTTCACGCCCGGTTGAAGAAGATGTTGAGCATGTGCTGGCCATTAAACGCGCCTTAGGCAAAGACATCTCGGTCCGTGTGGATGTGAACCGCGCCTGGTCCGAACTGGAGGCCATTAAAGGTATTCAGCTGCTTCAGGATGGTGGCGTAGACCTTATCGAACAGCCTTGTGCAATTGCTAATCTGGGGGCAATGCAACGCCTGACCCGCCGTTTTGACATCGCCATCATGGCAGACGAGTCGCTGATGGGGCCGCAATCTGCCTATCAGATTGCCACGCAGAATGGCGCTTCAGTTTTTGCCGTCAAGATCGCCCAGTCAGGTGGTCTGATTGAAGGTTGTGAGGTCGGCACCATTGCACAGCTTGCAGGTATTGATCTGTACGGCGGTACCATGCTGGAAGGTCCGGTGGGAACCATTGCCTCTGCACATGTGTTCTCTACCTTTAAGAATCTGGCCTATGCAACTGAGCTGTTTGGCCCGCTCTTACTGACCGAAGACATTTTAAAAACCCCACTCAATTATCAAAACTTTGAACTTCAGCTTCCCAAAGGCCCAGGTCTGGGAATTGAGCTGGATGACAACAAGATTGACAACTTACGTCGTCAATAATTCAAGGAGAAACCCATGCTTTTCCATGTACGGATGGACGTGAATATTCCACAAGATATGCCAGTGGAACAGGCCAATGAAATTAAAGCGGTAGAAAAAGCCTATTCTCAGGACTTACAGCGTCAAGGGAAATGGCGTCATATCTGGCGTATTAGTGGCCAATATTCAAATATCAGTATTTTTGATGTAGAGAACAATGAAGAGCTGCACAACCTGTTACAAGGTTTGCCCCTTTATCCCTATATGAAGATTGAAGTGATGCCCTTGAACCGTCATCCGTCTTCGGTTCGTGATGATGACCGCTGAGCAGACCTTTTAACACGGGAGTTACCGGATTTTGCCTCTAATCCACACAATAGAGAGCGACCCCACAAGGATTGTGGCCAGCAAGATTTAGCCAGCCGAACGCAAGCTAAAAACATGGGCCACCCAAATATAAAAAACATACTTAAGGAGCACTAGTATGAACCGCCAAGAAATTGATGCGCTAGTAAAGAAAATGAATGTCGATACAGCGACAGGTCCAGTAGATGAGCGTGTACAGCAAATTGTTGTGCGTTTATTGGGGGACCTTTTCCAGGCAATTGAAGATCTGGACATTTCCCAGTCAGAACTCTGGAAAGGTCTTGAATATTTTACCGATGCAGGACAGGCCAATGAATTAGGCTTACTGGCTGCAGGATTGGGGCTGGAACATTATTTAGATCTTCGTGCTGATGCTGCAGATGCAAAAGCAGGCATTACAGGGGGGACGCCACGTACCATCGAAGGTCCTTTATATGTGGCAGGTGCGCCAGAATCAGTTGGTTTTGCCCGCATGGATGATGGCTCCGAGGAAGGCAAAATTCCAACGCTGATCATTGAAGGTACGGTCACCGACACGCAAGGCAACCTGATTGAAGGTGCCAAGGTTGAAATCTGGCATGCCAACAGCTTAGGCAATTACTCTTTCTTTGATAAGTCACAATCTGACTTTAACCTGCGCCGTTCTATTTTCACGGATCAGGACGGTAAATATGTGGCACTTACCACCATGCCGGTCGGTTATGGCTGTCCCCCAGAAGGTACGACCCAGTTTGTACTGAACAAATTAGGCCGTCACGGTAACCGCCCTTCACACGTACATTATTTTGTATCTGCACCGGGCTATCGCAAGTTAACCACGCAGTTCAACATCGAAGGTGATCAATACCTGTGGGATGACTTTGCCTTTGCAACACGTGATGGCCTGGTCGCTACAGCAGTTGATGTTACCGATGAAGCTGAAATCGCACGTCGTGGTTTAAACGGCCCTTTCAAACACATTCAATTCAATATTGAACTTGTGAAAGATCAAGCTGCTGCGCCTAGCACTGACGTTGAACGTCGCCGCGCAAGCGCATAATTCCCTATGGAATCGGGATGAGAGTCTAAGAACGACATCCCGATGACTTACCCTGTTTGGAAAGTCGGAGACTGGACATGCCTCGTATTCCTGTAATTAACACCAGCCATTTAGACCGTATTGATGAATTACTGGTCGATGATTTTGAATCCGGTGAATTTAAACTCCACCGTTCGGTCTTTACAGACCAAGCCATGTTTGACCTGGAGATGAAATACATCTTTGAAGGCAACTGGGTCTATCTGGCACATGAAAGCCAGATTCCGAACAACAATGACTATTACACCACCTATATTGGTCGTCAGCCGATTATTATTGCGCGTAACCGCCAGGGTGAGCTGAATGCCATGATTAATGCCTGTTCACACCGTGGTGCACAGCTGTGTCGTCATAAAAAAGGCAACAAGGCGACTTACAGCTGCCCTTTCCACGGCTGGACATTTAACAACTCTGGCAAACTTTTAAAAGTAAAAGATCCGACAGATGCCGGCTATTCAGACTGCTTCAACCAGGACGGCTCACATGACCTGAAAAAAGTAGCCCGTTTTGAAAGTTACAAAGGCTTTCTGTTTGGCAGCTTAAACCCGGATGTGCCAAGTCTGGAAGAATTCTTGGGTGAAACCACCAAAATTATTGACATGATTGTAGACCAGTCAGATCAAGGCTTAGAAGTTTTACGCGGCTCTTCGACCTATACCTATGATGGTAACTGGAAGCTGACTGCTGAAAATGGTGCGGATGGTTATCATGTATCTGCAGTGCACTGGAACTATGCGGCCACTACCCAGCAGCGTAAAGAAAAAGAAGCCGGTGATAACATTCGTGCCATGAGCGCCGGTGCATGGGGCAAACAAGGTGGCGGTTGTTATGGCTTTGAACATGGCCATATGCTGCTGTGGACACAATGGGCCAACCCAGAAGACCGTCCAAACTTTGCCAAGCAGGATGAATATACCGAGAAATACGGTGAAGCGATGGCGAAATGGATGATCGAGCGTTCACGTAACCTGTGTATTTATCCGAACGTTTATTTCATGGACCAGTTTGGCTCACAAATTCGTGTATTGCGCCCGATCTCTGTCAATAAGACCGAAGTCACCATTTACTGTATCGGCCCTATCGGCGAAGCGCCGGAAGCCCGTACTCGCCGTATCCGTCAATATGAAGACTTTTTTAACGCATCCGGCATGGCGACTCCAGATGACCTGGAAGAATTCCGCGCCTGTCAGGCGGGTTATGCCGGTATCGCGCTGGAATGGAACGACATGTGCCGTGGTTCCAAACACTGGATTCAAGGCCCAGATGATGCAGCCAATGAAATTGGCTTAAAACCAAAACTGTCCGGAATCAAGACTGAAGATGAAGGTCTGTATCTGGCCCAGCACCAGTACTGGTTAGAGTTGATGAAAAAAGGCATTGCAGCTGAAAAAGAACTGGCAGCGCAGACTGAAGGAGAAACCGTATGAGCGACATCAGTTTAGAAAATATTGCCCAGTTTCTTTATCAGGAAGCCCGCTTTTTAGATGACAAGCAATGGGATGACTGGCTGAACTGTTATGCACCTACTGCATCTTTCTGGATGCCGGCATGGGATGACGATGACAGCTTGACTGTAGATCCACAGTCTGAAATTTCCTTGATCTACTATCCGGACCGTCAAGGTCTGGAAGACCGGGTCTTCCGTATCAAGACGGAACGTTCATCGGCCACCATACCGGACACCCGGACCAGCCATAACATCAACAATATTGAAGTTGTGGAACGCGACGGTGACAAGGTTACTGTACGTTTTAACTGGAATACCTTGAGCTTCCGCTACAAGACCAATTATAGCTACTTCGGCATGTCACGTTATGTGATCGATTTTTCGGGTGAACAACCAAAAATTTTAAGCAAATACGTGGTACTGAAAAACGACTACATCAACCAGGTCGTCGACATTTATCACCTGTAAGACTGCCTGCACAGCCAGGTATCACCTTTCAGCCAGATGGAAAATTGGCTGAAAGGTTTAGTTTCAAAGATTTATATAGGATATTCAGCCATGTCAAACCACAATATTGCACTTCAATTTGAAGATGGCGTGACACGCTTTATTAGCGTTGCCCAAGGTGAAACCTTGTCGGATGCAGCTTACCGTCAAAAGATTAATATTCCTTTGGACTGCCGTGACGGAGCATGCGGAACATGCCGTGCCTTTTGTGAATCAGGTGCGTATGACATGCCGGAAGAAACTTATATTGAAGATGCATTAACGCCGGAAGAAGCTGAACAGGGTTATATTCTGGCCTGCCAATGCAAGCCGACTTCAGATGCTGTGTTCCAGATTCAGGCATCTTCAGAAGTCTGCAAAACTACCATCCATGCTTTTCAGGGCACCCTGGCACGTGTAGACAACCTGTCGGAATCTACCATTACCTTTGATGTTCAGCTCGATGAAGGTCAACCGGACATTCATTTTCTGGCAGGTCAATATGTCAATGTAACGATTCCGGGTACAACAGAAACCCGTTCTTATTCATTCAGCTCTAAACCGGGTAACCGTTTAACCGGCTTTGTGGTGCGCAACGTACCCAATGGCAAAATGAGTGAATTCTTGAGTAAGAATGCCACCGCGGGCGATAAAATCACCTTTGCCGGTCCATTCGGTAGTTTTTACTTACGCCCTGTGACCCGTCCAGTATTGATGTTGGCTGGTGGTACCGGGATCGCTCCATTCCTGTCGATGCTGCAAGTATTAGAAGAAAAAGGCTCAGAACAACCTGTCCGTCTGGTCTTTGGGGTGACCAATGATTTTGACCTGGTGGCCCTTGAAAAGTTAAATGAACTGCAAGAAAAATGCCCTTGGTTTGAATATCGCACAGTGGTTGCAAGTCCGGAATCGGCACATAAGCGTAAAGGCTATGTCACGGGTCATATCGAAAATGAATGGTTAAATGACGGCGATGTCGATATTTATTTATGTGGGCCGGTGCCTATGGTTGAAGCGGTCAGAAGCTGGCTAGACACAGAAGGCATAAAGCCTGCGAATTTCCTGTTTGAAAAATTTTCTGCGAATTAATAAAAGGAAGTTTTCCATGTCAGCACGTCAAAGATTTTTAAACAGAGTTGTGATTGTCACAGGCGCCGCCCAGGGTATTGGTCATGGGGTGGCTTTGCAAGCAGCCCGCGAAGGTGCACAAGTAGTCTTGGCTGATTTTTCCGATTATGTCGAAGAAACACTGGCTGAAATCGAAGCTTTTCAGGGTGATGCCATTGTTGTCAAAGCCGACCTGGAAACCTATGCCGGCGCTCAGGCCGTTGTGGCCAAAGCCATCGAAGTCTATGGCCGTGTAGATGTGCTCATTAACAATGTGGGGGGTGCCATCTGGATGAAGCCCTTCGTTGAGTTCTCACCTGAAGAAATTGAAAAAGAAGTCAGCCGCTCATTATTTCCGACGCTATGGTGCTGCCATGCAGTATTACCTGAGATGCTGAAACATAAGGAGGGCGTGATTGTGAATGTCTCTTCCATTGCAACCTGCGGTATCAATCGTATTCCTTACTCGGCCTCCAAAGGTGGAGTCAATGCACTAACCCGATCACTGGCATTTTGCCATTCCAAAGATGGTATTCGTGTGAATGCCGTTGCAACCGGTGGAACTGAAGCACCACCACGCAAAATCCCTCGTAACAGTAAGGCGTTATCAGAGCAGGAAAAATTCTGGATGCAGGAAGTAGTCGACCAGACGATTGACCGCACTTTTATGGGGCGTTACGGAACGATTCTGGAGCAGGTCAATGCCATTTTATTTCTGGCCTCTGATGATGCTTCATATATTACTGGAACGGTTGTGCCTGTAGGCGGTGGCGATCTGGGTTAACCAGATTATCTGAACGTTTACGGGATCATTGAATGCAAGGAGGCAAATCGCAATGGGAACCCTAGTTAAAACATTAAAAAATGACTGGTCTATTTCAGCCACTGTTGCAGGATTTTTAGCAGTGCTGATTTCCTATGCCGGCCCCATGATTATCTTCTTTCAGGCCGCCCAACAGGCTGACGTTTCATCCAGCATGATGGCCTCATGGATCTGGGGCAGTTCAATTGGGGCAGCCATCACCGGTATTATTTTATCCATCAAATTTAAAGTCCCGGTGATTACCGCCTGGTCCGCTCCGGGTACAGCTTTACTGGTTGCCCTGTTTCCAGGGATTACTCTCAATGAAATGGTGGCGGCTTATATTAGCTCAGCCATCATTATTTTTATCATTGGGGTCACCGGATCATTTGACCGGCTTTTAAAAGCCATTCCTCAAGGACTGGCTGCCGGCATGATGGCCGGTATTCTCTTTCAATTCGGGATCGGATTATTTAAAGCAACCGACAGCATGCCTTATGTGGTCTTTGGCATGCTGCTGTGCTTTTTACTGGCCAAACGCTTTTCTCCCCGCTATGCCATTATTTGGGTTCTGATTGCAGGCATTAGCCTCAGTTTTATCTTTGGGAAGATCAATCCGGTTGCCATGAGTTTTTCATTGGCTATTCCGGAGCTGATCATGCCGCAATGGACCTGGTCATCCACTTTAAACCTAGCCCTGCCTTTGACCATTGTCAGTCTGACAGGACAGTTTTTACCGGGGATGGCCATTTTAAAGCTCAGTGGATATGACATGCCGGCCAAACCGATCCTGAGTCTGGCCAGTATTGTTTCTGTAGGCGTGGCGATTGTGGGCGGGATTACGATTGTACTCGCTGCGATTACCGCCGCGCTGTGTACCGGTAAAGATGCCCACGAACTCAAGGAAAAGCGTTATATCGCCGGTATTGCCAACGGCATTTTTTACATTTTAGGCGGTTTGTTTGCAGGCAGTATTGTCATGCTGTTCAGCATCTTGCCCAAAGAACTGGTTGCGGCTCTTGCAGGACTGGCTCTACTTGGCGCGATTGCCACTAATATTTCCACAGCAATGCACAATGAATCACAACGTGATTCGGCATTAATTACCTTTATGGCCACCGCATCAGGCATGAGTTTTTTAGGGCTCAGTTCCGTCTTCTGGGGCATTTGTATCGGTATTGTGGCACATGTGATTTTAACCAAACGCACTGGCCAGACTGTTGCTGTGACGGGCACTCAAACCCAGCGTTAATGACCATTTGTTGAATTAGGAAATATTATGATTGATAAATCATCTGCTTTAACCGAAGCACTTGCACAAATTAAGGATGGCTCAACCGTCATGATCGGTGGCTTTGGTACAGCAGGTCAGCCTGCTGAACTGATTGATGGTCTGATCGAATTGGGCATCAAGGACCTGATTATTGTCAATAACAATGCCGGAAATGGTGATTATGGTTTGGCTAAGCTGCTCAAATCTGGTGCTGTTCGTAAAATTATCTGTTCTTTCCCGCGTCAATCCGACTCCTGGGTCTTTGATGAGCTGTACCGTGCCGGAAAGATTGAACTGGAACTGGTACCGCAGGGCAATCTGGCTTGCCGTATTCAGGCGGCTGGCATGGGCTTAGGACCTATTTATACCCCCACCGGTTTCGGTACTTTGCTGGCTGAAGGCAAACCGACCCTCAACTATGAAGGCAAAGACTATGTACTGGAAAATCCGATCAAGGCAGATTTTGCCCTGATCAAAGCGTCTCAAGGCGATCGCTGGGGCAATCTGGTATACCGTAAATCTGCCCGTAACTTTGGCCCGATCATGGCGATGGCAGCCGATGTCACCATCGCCCAGGTTTCTGAAGTGGTTGAACTCGGTGCCCTGGACCCGGAGCACATTATTACCCCGGGGATTTTTGTTCAACACGTGGTTCAGGTTCAACCTGCACAGTAATTGCAGCTAAGGAGAGAGGATTCATGAGCTATATCAAACTGACCCGTGACCAGATTGCCGAGCGTGTGGCACAAGACATTCCAGATGGCGCCTATGTCAATCTGGGCATTGGCCTGCCGACTAAAATTGCCAGCTACCTGCCTGACGATAAAGACGTCTTTCTGCATTCGGAAAATGGCCTGCTGGCGTTCGGCCCGCCTCCTGCGGAAAAAGACCGTGATCCGGAGCTGATTAATGCCGGTAAAGAATACGTCACCATGCTCACCGGAGGCAGCTTTTTCCATCACGGTGATTCATTCGCCATGATGCGGGGCGGTCATCTGGATATTGCAGTACTTGGAGCTTTCCAAGTGGCTGAAAATGGAGATTTGGCCAACTGGCATACCGGCGCACCAGATGCGATTCCAGCCGTTGGCGGTGCAATGGATTTGGCTGTGGGCGCCAAAAAAGTCTTTATCACTACTGATCATGTCACCAAAAATGGGGAAGCTAAGATTGTGGCTGAGCTGAGCTATCCGGCAACCGGTCTGAAATGTGTAGACCGCATTTATACTGACCTCTGCATCATTGATATAACTGCGGATGGCATGAAAGTGGTCGAAAAAGTAGAAGGTTTGTCATTTGCAGAATTACAGTCGATGACGGGTGCAACGCTGATTGATGCGACTCGGGGTTAAGAACTTTAGCAAATTCAAACCCCATTCTAAAAGATACCTGAGGTTCCTTCTCCCTCTGGGAGAAGGCTAGGATGAGGGAAAATTTAACAAACCTCTCCCTAACCCTCTCCAATAAAGTAGAGGGAACTTTATAAAGAAGAGATTAGATATGAAAAACGCATATATTATCGATGCCATTCGTACCCCATTTGGCCGTTATGCTGGTGGTCTCGCGCCTGTTCGTGCAGATGACTTGGGCGCATTACCGATCAAAGCCCTCATGGAACGTAATCCATCCGTCAACTGGGAACAGCTAGATGATGTCATCTATGGCTGCGCCAACCAGGCGGGTGAAGATAACCGTAACGTGGGCCGTATGTCAGCCTTGCTGGCCGGTTTGCCTTATCAAGTCCCTGCCACCACTGTCAACCGTCTGTGTGGCTCGTCGCTGGATGCAGTCGCCCTGGCAGCACGTGCAATTAAAGCCGGTGAAGCCAACCTGATAGTTGCTGGTGGGGTAGAATCTATGTCGCGCGCGCCCTTTGTAATGGGCAAATCTGAAACCGCCTATGGCCGTAGCCAGAACATTGAAGATACCACCATGGGCTGGCGTTTTATCAATCCAAAACTCAAAGCATTATATGGTGTTGAAACCATGCCGCAAACGGCGGAAAACGTCGCGCAACAGTTCAACATTAACCGTGAAGATCAGGACCGTTTTGCCCTGACCAGTCAGCAGCGCACAGCGGCAGCACAAGCCAAAGGCTTCTTTACTCATGAAATTATTCCGGTGGTCATTCCACAGCGTAAAGGCGATCCGGTTGTCGTGAATCAGGATGAACACCCACGTGCTTCAACCACGGCAGAGGCGTTGGCCAAACTGAAACCTGTGGTCAAAGCAGACGGAACCATCACCGCCGGTAATGCCTCAGGGATTAATGATGGTGCGGCTGCACTGTTAATTGCCTCGGATGAAGCAATGGCACAACACGGCTTAAAAGCACGGGCCAAAATTATTGGCTCAACTGTCGTAGGGGTTGAACCGCGCATCATGGGGTTTGGTCCTGCACCTGCGATCAAAAAGCTGCTCACTCAAACCGGTCTGACTCTAGAGCAGATGGATGTGATTGAGTTAAACGAAGCTTTTGCAGCTCAGGCTCTGGCCTGCACCCGTGACCTGGGCCTTGCAGATGGCTCGGAGAAAGTTAACCCGAATGGTGGTGCGATTGCCTTGGGTCATCCACTCGGTGCATCCGGTGCGCGTCTGGTTACTACGGCCTTAAATCAGCTGGAACAGAGCGGTGGACAATATGCCCTCTGCGCCATGTGTATTGGGGTGGGTCAAGGTATCGCTTTAATTATTGAGCGTGTTTAAATAAAGAATTCTTCCTCAGCTCCCTTTGATAAAACAAGAGGGTTTAGGACCTACAAAGGAATATTTCATGCCAACATTTACATCAAATGATGCACAGATCAATTATCAGACTTTTGGCGATGCCACCAAGCCTGCGCTGGTTTTTTCCAATTCGTTGGGTACTAAATTCAGTATGTGGCAGCCACAAATTGAATTTTTTCAAAAAGATTATTTTGTGGTGTGTTATGACACTCGCGGTCATGGAGGCTCAACAGCACCACAAGGCCCCTATCAACTTGATCAGTTAGGTCAAGACGTCATCCATTTACTGGATCATCTGAATATCCAGAAAGCCGCTTTTTGCGGTATTTCTATGGGTGGGCTAACCGGGCAATGGTTGGCAATTAATCACCCTGAACGTTTTAATCACGTGATTGTGGCCAATACAGCCGCGAAGATCGGTCAGGAGCAAGCCTGGCTGGAACGTGCGGCCTTGGTTCGTGCACAAGGTCTGGCACCGATCGCATCCACTGCCGCATCACGCTGGTTTACTGAACCCTTTATCCAAAGCAACGCAGCAATTGTGGCAGAACTTTCAAACGACCTTGGAGCTGGCAGCCCGGAAGGTTATGCAAGCTGCTGTGAAGCTTTGGCTAAAGCGGATTTACGTGAGCAAATCAAATCAGTTTTGGTACCGGTACTGATTGTGGCAGGTCAGCAAGATCCGGTTACCACAGTGGCAGACGCTCAGGCCATGCAACACAGTATCGTCAATAGCCAGCTCTGTGAAATCAATGCCTCACATATTTCCAGTGTAGAGCAAGCTGAAGCCTTTAATCAGGCAGTTCAGGCATTTCTTGCTGCTTAAACGCATTATTGAATCAAGGAAAAGCCACTGCTCAACAGTGGCTTTTTTATATACAGACTCTAGGCCCAGATCACCAAAACCGCCCCCATCACCACCAGAACCAAGCCCCAGTGTTCAGTACGGGCCAGTTTTTCTTTAAAGAAATAAGCAGAAATCAGCATACTAAACAAAATCTCGATTTGTCCCAAGGTTTTGACTACCGGTACGCTCATCATGCTCATGGCGGTAAACCAACCAAGTGATGCCATAAAACTGCAGATACTAACTTTAAAGACCAACCCCAGACGCTGCCACATTTCTACTAAAGTCTGGCGACTAAAAATGCTCAGATATATCAGCATGCTCAGGCACTGAAAGCTGATGACCATCATCAAGACCCAGGCCGCCCGATGTAAAGTCGGCAAGGTATTCAGCTCCAGACTGGCTTCGCGTACCAGAAGTGAGGTAATTGCAAAACTTAAACCACTTCCGATTCCAATAACCAGAGTTTTGGGAGAAAATCCAGTCACCTCCCGACCTTTACTCAAGAGAAAAACGGCATAAGCACCCAGCGCCACGCCTGTCCAGGCCAAAACAGACAACTGGTCGGATAAAAAGGCAACCCCAATCATGGCAGCCAGTATGGCTTCACTTTTAGCGAGTCCTACGCCAATGGCGTAATTTTTCTGCTTAAAGAGCTGCACCATCAGCGCAGTCGCTAAAATCTGACTTGAGCCGGCAATCACAATATAGATCCAGAATTTTGGGCTAAAATGCACGATATTTTCAGCCGGTTTCAGATCATACAAACTACTGAGATAAAGCGCGGCAAATGGCAATCCAAAGATAAAGCGTGCAAGGGTAACTCCCCAAACATCTACCGTTGTACTTAGCTGTTTTTGGAAGGCATTACGCCAGGCTTGCATAAATGCCGCCATTAAAGTAAAGAAAATCCAGCTCATTGCCCTATGCCACGACCACAAAAGTAAATTAATTCTATGCCTTAGCCCATCGTATGACTAATTAAAAATGGGATGAGATCTAATAGCTGAAAGTTTAATTTTATGGTTTAAAAAATAATTTAAATTTATCAATACGCAAATAGCAGCGACACATAAGCATCTAAGTTGAAGTCTGAGTTGCCGAAGAAAAATAAAGTATGGATAAATGGGCGATCAATAAAACCTTACTCTTTAATAGCTGCTTTATTGAACTCTAAGAAGTTGAGGCTCAAACCCGGCAGAATAATCTTTGTGCATCGAAATAAAGCATTCACTTTCAATCGAATTGGGTAATAACTTAGAGGCTGCCTAAATTTAAAACCGTAAAATTAATTTCATCACCTATCTATCCTTTTGATTTTTAAATTAAAAAATCTGAAAAACATAGCAGATATGACTTTTATGCTTGTCTTTACAAATTATAAGTATCAGGTTTTTGCTGAAGTTTTTATTATTCTTATTAAAACACATATGCCGTGATGCAGTTTGGTTTCTGGAATCACCTCTCTATTTTATAAAGAGGTAAGTAAAGAAGATAAAACTGCAAGGGAGCAGAAATGAAATATTTTGAATGTGCAATTTGCCACCGACAGATCTTTTTTTATAAATCAGTATGTGATCATTGCCTGCTTCCCATCGGTTATGTCGCTTCTGAAAAAGAGCTGTGTACATTCAAGAAACAAAGCCCGACGGAATGGATTCCGGTGGCCAAGCAATATCGGCATACCAGTTACAAGCCCTGTCATAACTATACCCACTATCAGGTTTGTAACTGGATGATTCCCAGCAGTGATGAAGAAGATTTCTGTGAATCCTGCCAGCTGACCCATGTAATTCCCAATCTGGAGAATACAGAAAACCTGATTTACTGGTTCCGTCTGGAAGAAGCCAAGCGCCGTTTTCTATATCTGGCCCTGGGCATGAATATGATGCCGCGTCCGAAATATTCAGAGAATGATCCCTTTGGAATACGCTTTGACTTTATTCTGCCCGAAGAAGATAAACCAGTGCTGACAGGACACTCCAATGGCGTCATTACCCTGAATGCCATTGAGGCAGATGTGGTTTATCGAGAAACAACACGGGTAAATATGGGTGAAAATTACCGGACTTTATTGGGGCACTTTCGCCATGAAAGCGGTCATTACTATTTTAATGTCATGCAGCATTTACATCCTGAACTGCTGGATGAGTTTCGCCTGTATTTTGGTAATGAACAGCAAGATTATAGTCAATCTCTGGAACGTCACTATAACAAAGGCGCACCCATCAACTGGCAGGAGAACTATATCAGCAGCTATGCGTCGGCTCACCCGTGGGAAGACTGGGCCGAAACCTGGGCGCATTATCTGCACATGATGGAAACTCTCGAAACTGCCTATTATGCGGGCCTGCGTGTGCAAGGAAATAATCGAGACCTGGCCAGTATGAATTTTAAGGAATGCCCGATTGGCGGACAGGATTTTGAACATATTTTAGAAAACTGGATTACGCTGACTTTCAATCTGAATGCGTTGAACCGCAGTATGGGGCTAGAAGATGCCTATCCTTTCAAGCTCTCAGAAAGCGTCAAAGATAAACTGCGTTTCATTCACCGCCATGTACTGGAAAAAGTTTTTAAATAGTTCAAAGAATGTTGAAACGACAAAAACTGAATAAAGCCCGTCTTAGACGGGCTTTATTTTACAATCAATGCAATTCAGAATTTTAAGCGATTTTCATTGAACCGGTTTCTTCAAATTGAGCATGCCAGGACAATGCTTCATTTAATAAGTGCGGTGTATGGCCACCACGTGCACAAGCACGCTCAAAATAATCATTCAAACTTTCGCGATAATCCGGATGAGCACAGATATCAATAATCTTGCGGGCACGTTCACGCGGCGCCAGGCCGCGCAGATCTGCCAAACCTTGCTCAGTCACCAAAATATCTACGTCATGGTCGGTATGGTCAATGTGGCTCACCAGAGGAACTACCGAAGAAATTGCCCCACCTTTGGCATAGGATTTGGTCACAAAGATGGCAAGATGCGCATGGCGGGTAAAATCTCCCGAGCCACCAATACCATTCATCATCTTGGTCCCCGCGACATGAGTGGAGTTCACATTTCCGTAAATATCAAACTCCAGTACCGTATTAATCGCAATAATACCGAGGCGGCGAATCAGTTCGGGATTATTGGAAATTTCCTGCGGGCGCAAAACAATTTTATCTTTATACTGATCAAAATTCTTCATCACCCGTGCGGCCCAGCCATCGCTCAGGGTCATGGAACAGCCAGAAGCAAAGGTCATCTTGCCGGAGTCGATAAGCTGGAAAGTGCAGTCCTGCAAAACTTCAGAATACATTTCCAAGTTATTAAAACTGGAGTGTTCAAAGCCGGCAAATACCGCATTAGCCACTGAGCCCACACCTGATTGCAGTGGCCCCAGATTTTCCGGTAAACGCCCTGCTGCGACCTCCTGCTCAAAAAAATCAATCAGGTGACTTGCAATTGCCAGCGTTTCTTCATCTGGTTGGTCCATACCAAAGGAAGTATCTGGAATCTCGTTCATCACAATCGCAGCAATTTTTTCAGGCGCCACATGAATCCCGATCGTTCCAATCTTGTCACTGGCTTGTATCAGCGGAATTGGCCCGCGGTTTGGACGAGCTTGTGGCAAATAAATATCGTGAACCCCTTCAAGCACAGGGTTAATCGTCATGTCAATTTCAATGATGACCCGGTCTGCCATTTCGATGAAATTTGCAGAATTTCCGCAAGAGCCTGTTGGAATAATCTGACCATCTTCGGTGATGGCGGTGGCTGCAATGATAGCTACATTAATTGCGGGCAGGTTTTTATGACGGATATTGTCGGCCAGCTCAGAGAGATGCTGATCGACATACATGACTTCGCCCGCATTAATCGCTTTACGTAAAGAAGGATCGGCCTGATAAGGATAACGGCGGGTTATAACGTGCGCTTCATTAAGTTTGCCATCAATCTGGTTCCCCAGACTTGCACCTGTCGCCAAGGTAATATGGATTGGATGCTTCTGT
The DNA here is from genome assembly GCF_013343215.1 of Acinetobacter sp. 10FS3-1. Taxonomy (NCBI): domain Bacteria; kingdom Pseudomonadati; phylum Pseudomonadota; class Gammaproteobacteria; order Moraxellales; family Moraxellaceae; genus Acinetobacter; species Acinetobacter sp. 10FS3-1. Next base: position 1,534,167 of record NZ_CP039143.1, on the reverse strand, counting down.
GCATACTCAGCCAATGCCAAAGGCACAGTTTTCGCCTCACCTGCTCCACCAAAACCGCTTAAACCAATTACATCGCCCTCTTGAATGAGTTGTAGTGCTTGTTCTACAGATACCACTTTATCTTGTAATGGGAGCAAACGAATGCGCTCTAAACCGTTCATAAAAAATCTCAAAAAATATAAAATAAACAAATGTTTGCTTCTGGCGAACCAAAAGCATAACTCTCTGAATCAATAGTTAATTTTGCTCATTCGAGCATTGAGTTCTGGACGGACTTAAACCAGTTCTACTGCAATCGCAGTTGCTTCACCGCCGCCGATACAGAGTGCGGCAATGCCCTTCTTGCCGCCGGTACGTTTTAAGGCATGAATCAAGGTCACAATAATACGCGAGCCTGAAGAACCGAGTGGATGACCTAAAGCGCAGGCACCGCCATTGATGTTGACTTTGGCTGTATCCAGATCAAAGGCATCTATTGCAGCCATCGTCACCATGGCAAATGCTTCATTAATTTCCCACAGATCGACTTCTTTGGCATTCCAACCGGTTTGCTTTAATACTTTTTCAATGGCGCCAACCGGTGCAATGGTAAATTCACTTGGATGTTGTGAATGGCTGGCATAAGCCACAATATTGGCAAGCGGTGTTAAGCCCCGCTCTGCTGCAATCTCGCTTGAAGTTACTAACAATGCAGAGGCACCATCTGAAATTGAACTGGCATTTGCCGCAGTAATGGTGCCGTCTTTCTTGAAGGCCGGGCGCAAGCTTGGAATCTTGTCTACCTTGGCATTTAAAGGCTGTTCATCCTGATCAACTGTGACCTGGCCTTTGCGACTGCTGACCACCACCGGTACAATTTCATCTTTAAAGAACCCGCCCTCAATCGCTGCAACCGCCTTGTTTAGTGAAGCAATCGCATATTGATCCTGCTGTTCACGGGTATAGCCTTTTTTGTCTGCCATGTCCTGCGCTAGAATTCCCATTGACAGGCCTGTCTCAGCATCTTCCAGCCCTTCTTGAAACATATGATCAGTGACTTTGCCATGCCCCATGCGAAAACCGGCACGCGCCTTATCCATCAAATAGGGCGCATTTGACATAGACTCCATGCCACCTGCTACCACAATTTCAGCCGAACCCGCTTTGATTGCATCTGCGGCCTGTATCACGGCTTTCATGCCTGAGCCGCAGATTTTATTGATGGTGGTTGCACCCGTAGCATCAGGTAAGCCTGCCTGACGCATCGCCTGACGTGCCGGTCCCTGTTTAAGCCCTGCTGGCAGTACACAGCCCATGATCACTTCATCAATTTCATTGGGCTGTAAACCCGAACGTGCCACCACTTCTTTAATTGCAGCCGCCCCCAAATCTGGTGCTGTGTAGCTAGAGAGTGAACCTTGGAAACCGCCCATGGCGGTACGTACAGCTTCTACGATTACGATCATGATATTCATCCTTCTATTCTTTTTCAGTAATCAGACATTGCAGTGCATATAGACTGCAATGTCTCTCTGGTGACCAGTTTTTTGATCTTTTTTAATCATTAGGCCTGAGCAGTAAAATAATCTTCCGGCAACTGCATGACCAGATCGGCACCTGCCTGAATGCGTTGCAAACGTGCATCCAGATCCGGCAGAACTTTGGCAATATAATAGTCGGCCAGAACCAGTTTATGCTGATAAAAACTTTCCGCTTTTAAGCTGGCTGCCTGACTGATACGTGCATACATATACACAAAGCTGAGCAGTCCCACGGCATGCAGATAGTCTACTGCAACGGCATTGGAGAAATTAGAATCAGTCTGAGACTGGGTAATGATATAGGCGGTAATATCTTCCAGTTTTTGACACACATCCAGAGTCACTGCTTTAATCGTTAGACTGTCATCCAAGCCTTGGGCAAACTCACGAATTTCACTTAGATATTCAGCTAAATACGCTCCTTTGCATTTGGTAGTCTTACGGCCAATCAGGTCAATTGCCTGGACCCCGTTGGTGCCCTCATAAATCTGTGCAATACGCAGGTCGCGAATACATTGCTCCATTCCCCATTCACGGATATAACCATGACCACCGAAGCACATTTGCGCTTCCAGTGCAGAATCCAGTGCTTTATCGGTCAGATAGGCTTTGGCAATTGGGGTAAGTAGCGCGACACGGTCTGTGGCTTTACGTATTGCTTCCGGGTCATTAGAATATTTGGTAATGTCGAGCTGTTGTCCCACATATACCGCAAATGCCCGTGAAGCCTCATTATTAGCACGGACATTCAATAACATACGGCGTACATCACCATGAACCAGAATTGAGTCTGCCGGTTTTTCAGGTGATTTTGCACCTGTTGAGGCACGTCCCTGTAAACGGTCGGTCGTATATTGGGCGGCATTCTGATAGGCAAACTCCGCAGCACCAATTCCCTGAATGCCCATCGACAGACGTTCATAATTCATCATTACGAACATGCCGGCCAGACCTTCATTTTCATTGCCCACCAGATAGCCTTTGGCGCCGTCAAAGTTCATTACACAGGTTGCAGAGCCTTTAATCCCCATTTTATGTTCGATAGAACCGGCCGATACGGCATTTCGCTCACCCAGAGAACCGTCAGCATTGACCAGAAACTTCGGCACAATAAACAGAGAAATTCCGCGCGAACCGGCTGGCGCATCTGGCGTTTTGGCCAGAACCAGGTGAATGATGTTGTCGCACAGGTCATGCTCACCACTGGTAATAAAGATTTTGGTGCCGGTAATATTGTAGCTGCCATCAGCATTCGGTTCGGCTTTGGTTTTAATAATGCCTAAATCGGTTCCTGAGTGTGGCTCAGTCAGACACATGGTGCCAGACCATTCACCTGTATAAAATTTTGGCAGATAGGTTTCTTTTTGCGCCTGAGAAGCCCGGTCATTGATCGCCATGCCGGCACCTACCGTCAATAGCGGATAAAGCATAAAGGAAGGATTGGTACTCCAGATCATCTCGTCTGCCAGCACGGTGAGCATTTTAGGCATGTTCTGGCCGCCCCATTCTTCGGGTGCGCCCAGACCAACCCAGCCACCTTCGGCAAACTGGCGAAATGCCTCTTTAAAACCTGCCGGGGTGGTCACTTCACCCTGATGAAATTGAGCGCCACCGCTTTCATCGGCCGGACGGTTCAGATCCAGAATGACGTTTTTTGAAAACTTGGCCATTTCTTCCAGAATCGCATGGGCTGTGGCCAGGTCAAGATGAGCCAGCTTTTCATTGTCTTGCCAGAATTTTTCAGCCTGAAACACATCCTTTAAAATAAATTCCATGTCTTTGAGAGGCGCACTATAAATTGGCATGTTCAACTTCCTTAAATGGTGATACCCAAATCTGTAGCTGAATATTGTGATAGCTACATGACTGTATGACTTTACTTGGCAGAAAATAGAATAATTAGGGTAAAAAGGGAATTTTATTTAAGCAAACTGACCTTTAGGGTTCATTTTTCTTGACAATCCTTGAGGAAGGATGCGCTCTATATAAGTCAAATACGCTAACTGATGAATAAACATACAGCTTTGAAGCAAAATAACGACCTTAGTTTTATATTCACTGGCAAAAATATTGCATAATCTGGGTCTGTTCTTTTTCGAGACGTATGGACCAAGAAGATGACGACTGTAAGACAGCAGAACTTTCTTCTTCGTAAAGAGAAGATATTAAACATGGCTGAATGCCTGTTACTGGACAATCATCAGGATATTACCTTGAGTGAATTGGCTAGTGAGCTGGATATCGCGAAGGGAACAATTTATAAACATTTTAAAAGCAAGAATCAGCTTTATCTGGAATTGATTATTCGCAACGAAAAAAGAATTCTGGAAATTTCGAAAAATCATAATAACGATATCAAGCACTATGTATCCCAATATATGCTGTATCACATGCTGAATTCTAATCGCACCATTTTATTGCATGTGATTGAGGAACGTCTGACTAATAATGAAAAAAACCTGAAAGAGCTTTTTCAGGAGCTGTATCAGATTCGAGAAGAACGAATTATCCGGATCAAAGACATGACGCATGATTATCTATTGTCTTTAGACAGTGCCATGTCAATACGGGATTATCTATCTTATATCTGGACAGTCACCTATGGAGCTTCACTGCTGCTCAATTCGACCCACTATCAAAAATCAATCGGCTCACGTGAGCGGCTGATCAAGCTGTATATTAATCAGGCGCTGATGACGCCAGATAAAATTTCTTCCATGGAATCAAAAATGCCTAACTTGAGTTAGGCATTTGATCTTATTTTAAGTTGCTGGGACCGGTGGAAAACCATCTTCAGTCAGGGCCGCGACAATTTCAGCTTCGCTACGGCTGCTTTGCACTTCGACCAGTTTACTTTCCACATCAATCGCCACTGTTGCATGGTCATCCAGATCTTTAATGGTCGCTGTCACACTGCGCGCACAGCCACCACAGGTCATATTGTTAATACGGAATTTCATTTCTTTCTCCATTGCATTAAGTAAATTCATTGAGTGTATGCTTTAAATACCGGACTATTTTTGACAGTCTGAACCGGAACATTCGGGCAAGCTACCCTGCTCGATCTGTTTTAAAATCTGGCAATCCGATTCTTCATTGCCAGCACACTGATCTACCGACTGCTGCAAAATATGAATCATTTTCTGCATATCGGCAATTTTCTGTTGTAAACGCTGTATATGCTGTTCCGCCAGCTGTTTGACATCCGCACTATGTCTGGCACTGTTCAGCCTTAAATCCAGCAGTTCTTTCATCTGGGTCGATGAAAACCCCAGTTCGCGCGCATGCTGTATAAAGCTGAGAGTTTTAATATCTTGCTCGGTATAGAGGCGATAACCTGAGGTGCTGCGCTTCGGTTCGGGCAATAATCCGATCTCCTCATAATAGCGGATCATTTTTGCCGAGATCCCCGAGCGTCTGGCGGCCTGGCCAATATTCATGACTGTTCCTTAAACTGGACGGCCTGATAGGTCTTTAATCTTAACGCATTCGACACTACGAATACCGAAGACAAAGCCATCGCACCGGCGGCAAACATCGGAGAAAGCAGAATGCCAAAAAATGGATACAGTACACCAGCTGCAATCGGAATCAAGGCGATATTATAAATAAAGGCCCAAAACAGGTTCTGGCGGATATTACGCATTGTGGCCTGACTTAAGCCAATACCAGTCGCCACATGCTGTAAATTTCCTGACATCAACACCACATCTGCAGCTTCAATTGCGACATCTGTTCCAGTGCCAATCGCCATACCTACATCAGCCTGAGCCAAAGCCGGTGCATCATTAATCCCATCTCCCACAAAAGTCACAACGCCATGTTGCTGCTGTAATTGTTGTACAGCTTCAACTTTTTCATGCGGCAGCACTTCTGCAATCACCTGATCAATCTTTAACTCTCTGGCAATGGCTTGTGCAGTATAGGCATTATCTCCAGTGATCATGGCCACTTTTAGCCCCTGATCATGCAGAGCCTGAATTGCGCTATAGGTCGTCGGCTTGATTGGATCGGCCACCGCAATAATTGCAGCCAGTTGCTGGTCAAGTGCGACATATAACGGCGTTCTGCCCTGATCACCCAATTGCTGAGCCATGTGTTTAAACAGGGCAAGATCCAGTCCCAGTTCCAGCATCAACCGTTCGGCACCTATATGTACCTGATGTCCTGCCACCTGCGCCTTGACGCCTGCCCCTGTAATCGAGTCGAACTCACTCACGTCCAGTAACTCAAGCTTCTGTTGCTGTGCCGCCTCTACAATTGCGTGGGCTATCGGGTGTTCAGACTTGGCTTCTACTGAGGCCACAATTTGTAAAACTCGTTGAGGTTCAAAACCCTCCGTAACCTCAAAATCGGTTAAAGCCGGTTTACCCTCTGTCAGCGTACCGGTCTTATCGACAGCAACCACTTGCGTACGTTGCAAAAGCTGCAAAGCTTCCCCTTTACGGAATAAAACCCCTAACTCGGCGGCCCGGCCTGTACCTACCATAATGGAAGTCGGGGTCGCCAGGCCCATGGCACATGGGCAGGCAATAATCAATACAGCAACCGCATTGACCAGTGCATAGGTTAGATTCGGCTCCGGTCCGAACAGGAACCAGATAATAAAGGTCAGTGCTGCCAGCCCCATCACCGCAGGTACAAACCATAAAGTGACCTTGTCTACCAGCGCCTGAATAGGCAGTTTGGCGCCCTGTGCCTGTTCCACCATCTGAATGATCTGGGCCAGTACCGAATCCTGTCCAACCGCAGTGGCCTTGATCTGCAAGGTTCCATTCTGGTTGACGGTACCGCCAATGACCTGATCACCTGACTGTTTAATGACCGGTAGCGGTTCACCACTGATCATGGCTTCATCAATATAGCTTTGACCAGAGACAACTTCCCCATCGACGGCCACTTTTTCACCCGGGCGGATTTCAATCAGCATACCTTGCTGGACTTCTGCAATATCCAGATCAATCCAGACTCCATTTTGCTGGATACGCGCCGTTTTAGGCTGCAGACCAATGAGATACTGAATAGCCTGCGAGGTTTTGCCTTTCGCCCGAGCTTCCAGATACCGTCCCAGTAGAATTAACGCCACAATAACGGCAGCTGCTTCAAAATACACATGTACGGTTGCCTGTGGTAAAAGCTCAGGCAGGAAGGTTGCAATACAGGAAAAGCTATAGGCAGCAAGTGTACCTACTGCCACCAGCGAATTCATGTCCGGTGCCAGACGCAATAAGGCAGGAATTCCATGCTGATAAAAACGTCTTCCCGGAAAGACCAGAATCAGGGTGGTCAATACAAACTGTAAATACCAGCTATTCTGGGTCCCCAGAGTCTGCAAAATAAAATGATGAAATGCAGGAATTAGATGCGAACCCATTTCCAAAATAAATACCGGAATCGCCAAAGCCAGCGCCATCCACAGGTCACGCTTGAGTTCTGCGGTTTCCTCGGCTTTTTTCTCCTGAAACGCGGCATGAGTATCCATGGTTGCATGACTCAGCTCCCTGGCCTGAAAACCCGCCTTTTCGACCGCAGCAATCAGTTGGGGGAGCAGGCTGCGTGATGCCTGTACACACGCGGTTTCAGTCGCCAGATTGACCTGTGCTCCTTGAACACCTTCGACTTTAAGCAAAGCCTTTTCTACCCGTGCCACACACGAGGCACAGGTCATCCCTTCAATATTTAACTCAATGTGTTCCGCACGGACATGAAATCCTGCCTTTTCAATCGCCTGAACCAGAGTGGAGGTCTGCAGTGAGGAAAGAGCAATGACCTGTGCCTGTTCAGTCGCCAGATTAACTCGCGCATCCGTCACACCTTCCACCTTTTTCAAGGCCTTTTCTACCCGTGCCACACACGAGGCACAGGTCATGCCTTCAATGCCCAGATTCAATTGCTGGGTCGCCACAGCAAAGCCGGTTTTTTCAATGGCCTGTAGCAAGGTAGCGGCTGCAACGGGCTGCTGGCTTTTTACCCAGGCCTTTTCTGTAGCCAGGTTGACCTGTGCATCCGTCACGCCTTCCACCTTTTTTAAAGCCTTCTCTACCCGCGCTACGCATGAAGCACAGGTCATTCCTGAAATCTGCAATTGTTGTTCATACAGTTGGGGGCTATCGACTTTGCTCATCATGCTCTCCACTGGCTCATGGAATATATTTACTTTTATGAGTCTATAGCTTAAACATTCCCACTATGGGAAGGTCAAGTATTTCTCTATCTGGTGACTATAAAAATTAAAACCTGATTTTTAAAATAAAAGACCCGGAAGCTGCTCCGGGTCTTTTACATTTTGTGTGGTCTATTGCAAGTACGATGGCGAAATCAGCTTATTCAGCAGAGATGTCTTCAAACAGAATGGAAGATAGATAACGCTCACCACCGTCTGGTAAAATGACCACAATATTTTTACCCGCGTTTTCAGGTCGTGCAGCCAGTTGTGCCGCCGCCGCCATTGCCGCGCCACAGGAAATACCCACCAGAATTCCTTCCTGGGTTGCTGTCTTACGTGCCCATTCAACGGCATCAGTACTGTTGATGGCAATGACTTCATCGACCAGGTCCAGATCCAGATTAGCTGGAATAAAGTTCGCCCCAATTCCCTGAATTTTGTGTGGCCCTGGTGTCAGGGTTTCGCCACGCTTTGCCTGACCGATAATTGGCGATTCAGCAGGCTCCACTGCCACGGTATATAAAGGCTGGTTTTTAACCTGTTTAAAATAACGCGAAATACCCGTAATCGTGCCCCCCGTACCGACACCTGCAACCAGAATATCCACCTTACCACCAGTAGCTTCCCAGATTTCCGGTCCGGTGGTTTCTTCATGAATTTTCGGGTTGGCCGGGTTTTCAAACTGTTGTGGCAGGAAATACAGATCCGGATTCTCATTGAGAAGACGTGTGGCTTCGTCGACTGCACCTTTCATTCCTTTGGCCGGATCTGTCAGTACCAGATTCGCCCCCAAAGCTTTGACCACTTTACGGCGCTCAATACTCATGCTGGCAGGCATGGTTAAAGTAATATCATAGCCCTTGGCGGCAGCCACAAACGCCAGCGCAATACCAGTATTACCACTGGTTGGCTCAACAATATGCATGCCCGGCTTTAACTTGCCCGACTTTTCTGCATCGGCAATCAGCGCGGCACCAATACGGCATTTCACTGAAAAAGCAGGATTACGGCTTTCAACTTTTGCAAGTACCGTTGCCGCAGTCGAAATTACACGGTTAATACGAACTAGTGGTGTATTTCCAATCGCGTCTGCATTATTACTATATACGGCGATACCGAGATTTGAAGGAGTTGGAAAAGCTGGATCTGTACTCATGAGTATATCCCTAATGTTATAAGTTCAAGTGTTGGCACCATCATACAAGCATTTTTTCTGTTTGTAGATGCCCGATGACTTCTACACAAAATGGCGAGACTTTGCTGAAATAACATTTTTACTATGCATTAAAGTCTGCTTATATATTAACATCAAATACATAACTTTTTTTAATAACTGGATGCATTAAAAATAATAAAACTTAATCTTTTTGAGCAATGTAATCCCCTGTATGAGTTCATATAATCAGGGGCGCTGTAATTTTATAAATGGACATTCTGAATGAAAACCGATCTCGAAATTGACATCATGCGGGATTCAGCACAACAGGTCGTCGCTATTTTAAAGTCTCTGGCTAATACGGACCGTCTGCTTATCTTATGTCATCTTTCTCAATCAGAAATGAACGTCTCTCAAATTGAAGAAATGACCGAGATTAGACAACCCACCCTTTCCCAGCAGCTCATGATGCTACGCAGGAACGATATGGTCAGTACACGCCGCGATGGTAAACAGATTTATTATTCTATTAAAGATCCTCACTTGGTGGAAATGCTGAATACCTTATACCGGCTTTATTGCCCCCAGGAACTCTTGGGTTAAAGAATGGACTCTAATTTAAATTCCTAAAATACATTAAGTTATAGATGAAACCATTTTAAATGGAGGTTTAATCAAACAGTTTTAGACGATCAGGTTTCATCTAGGCTTTTTTACTCATGCTGCGTAAAATTTATCAGCTGCATTTTATTTTTAAGACTTCTTAGCAGAATTTGTGCATAATATATCTATATTTGTGATTTAGACCTTGATATGCCCAATTCCAAGTCCAAACTGCTGCATAAAATCCCTGCTTGGGCTTGGTTAAGCCAATATAATTCAATCAAATTTAAGTCTGATGCACTGGCTGCATTTATTGTGGTGGCTATGCTGGTTCCGCAAGGGATGGCTTATGCAATGCTGGCAGGATTACCACCCATGATGGGTTTATATGCCAGTATTCTGCCGATGATCATTTATGCCTTGCTCGGTGGCAGTTCTACTTTGTCTATTGGTCCCGTCGCCATCATTTCAATGATGACTTTTGCCACCTTGAATCCCCTGTTTGAGGTCGGTTCAGCGGCGTATATTGAAGCAGCCACATTGCTGGCTCTGCTGGTCGGTATCATTTCCCTACTTTTGGGTCTGCTCAGGTTTGGCTTCTTAATTCAGCTGATCAGTCATCCGGTCATTCACAGTTTTATTATAGCTTCCGCTTTACTGATAGCCTTGGGCCAGTTCAAGTTTCTGGTGGATTTACCCTTAAAAGCCAATAATATTCCGGAACTGGCGCTAAGCTTATGGGAATATCTGCCGCGTCTGCATCTGCCCAGCCTGATTTTCGGCATTTGTGCCCTGCTGATACTGATTTATCTTCCCAAGATTTTAAAATCGCAACGCATTCAGAGCCTGATCGGGTCAACTGACTTTCTGGTGCGCGCCGTACCGCTGATCTTGGTCTGTCTCGGGATTACTGCTGTGGTTTTTCTGGATCTTAAACTTCAAGGTATTCAGACGGTGGGAGAAATTCCATCTGGCTTTCCACCGTTGTCTTTTCCACACTGGAACGGGGATCTGGTGATCAGCCTGTTACCGGGTGCCGCCATGATTGCCATGATCAGCTTTGTCGAATCACTTTCCATTGCTCAAGCCACAGCCTTACAGCAACGCAGTAATTTAAACAGTAATCAGGAACTGATTGCACTTGGGGTGGCCAATATCAGTGCCGGAATCAGTTCGGCATTTCCTGTAACTGGCAGTTTGTCACGTACTGTGGTGAATGCCGATGCGGGTGCCAAAAGTCCTATGGCAGGTGTGCTGTCTTCATTGTCCCTGATTATTGTCAGCCTGTTCTTTACCAGTTTTTTCGAAGATTTGCCGCTGACCATTCTGGCCGCTACGATTATCGTTTCCATCTGGAAGCTGGTTGATTTTCAGCCTTTTGTAGATGCGTGGCGTTATTCCAAAGCCGACGGGATTGCGATGTGGATTACCTTCTTCAGCGTGGTGCTGATTGATATTAGTGCAGGCCTGCTGATTGGTATTGTGTCGACTTTTGCCCTGATGTTATGGAGAATCAGCCGGCCGCATATTGCCGTGCTGGGACTGGTAGAAGGTACGCAGCATTTTCGTAATATTCAGCGCCATCAAACCCGGACTTCTGAACGTGTCTTATCCTTAAGGATTGATGAAAACCTGACCTTTTTAAATGCCAATAGTTTTAAAGGGTATCTGATTAATCAGCTGAGCCATAATGATCAGTTGCAGCATGTTATTCTGAACTGCTCCAGTATCAGTGCGATTGATCTGAGTGCACTAGAAATGCTTGAAGAGCTGAATGCTGAATTGGCCAAGCTCAATATTCGCCTGCATTTTGCTGAAGTCAAAGGCCCGGTGATGGATCGTTTACATACCTCCAAACTGTTGACCTATTTAAGTGGTCAGATCTATTTGACCCATTTTCAAGCTATTCAGGACTTGGCCCCAGAAATTTTTGAAGCGCCTCAGGAGGATAATCTTTAAGTCCAATCCTGCTCAAACTCATGGTTAAAATGGACTTTCAACCATGAGTTATTTTATCTTGCATTCAATCATAATTTTAGGTGATTAATATTTAATTGCTATTTATTTGATAAATGAAAATCTGGAATTCTAGGTAAAATAAGCCCCAAAATAGATATTTTACGGACAGAATCGATTATTTTAAAAAAGGTTTTAACTATAATTTCCATTTCATATCAAGGGTTTATTTTTTATCTGAAAATATTTTCAATCCCTTTGAAATTTAAGTATAAAATAGTGCCAATTTTTTTTAAATTTCGCCCTCGTAATTTTCACAAGGCAACCTTATGTTTTCTGCCCTTTCGCGTATAAGTTTAGTCTCTCGAATCATTATCGCCATTATTTTAGGTGTAGCCGTAGCTGTGGTTTTTCCCGAAGCTGCGCCGTCACTCCGTCTGTTGGGTGATCTGTTTATTAAAGCACTAAAATCTGTTGCGCCGATTCTGGTATTCGTTCTGGTCTTAGCTTCAATCGCGAATTTTAAAGTTGGTCAGACCAATGTCGCGATTCGTCCCATCATGCTGATGTATGGTGCCGGCATGTTCTTGGCTGCACTCAGTGCCGTTGTGGCGAGCATGCTGTTTCCAAGCACGTTATTTCTGGACATTGCAGCCCAGGCTGACTTGCAACCACCGGGGAGCCTGGGTGAAATTTTGCAGAATTTAGTGCTGAGCTTTGTGGCAAACCCGATAGTGGCAATTTCGGAAGCCAACTTTATTGGCATTCTGGCTTGGGCAGTGGCTTTGGGAATGGCATTTCGCCATGCTTCGGACAGCAGCAAAACCTTGCTGAATGACACTGCTTCTGCCGTGAATCATGTGATTCGTCTGGTGATTAGTTTCGCGCCTGTCGGTATTTTTGGTCTGGTGGCAGTGACCTTTGCTGAAGCAGGTCTTGAAACCTTGTCCAACTACGCCCAATTGCTCACGGTTCTTCTGGGCACCATGCTTTTTGTTGCTCTGGTGATTAACCCCTTAATGGTGGCGCTGGTCACACGCCGTAATCCTTATCCTCTGGTCTTTACCTGCTTACGGGAAAGTGGCATTACCGCCTTTTTTACCCGCAGTTCCGCAGCGAATATCCCTGTTAATCTGGATCTGGCCAAGCGTTTAGGAGTGAGTGAGTCAACCTCAAGTGTAGCAATTCCCCTAGGTGCGACCATCAATATGGGCGGTGCTTCAGTCACCATTACAGTACTTACTTTAGCCGCAGTTCATACGCTGGGCATCAGCGTAGACTTTAGCACCATGCTGATTCTGTCTGTTGTTGCGGCGGTATCTGCATGTGGGGCCTCAGGTGTAGCCGGTGGCTCCCTGTTGCTCATTCCAGTAGCATGTGGCCTGTTTGGAATTTCTTCGGATATTGCCATACAGGTGGTTGCGATTGGTATGGTGATTAGTGTCTTGCAAGACTCGACTGAAACTGCCTTAAACTCCTCTACCGATGTTTTATTTACGGTAGCAGTAGACCGCGCTTTAAATTGATTTTATATTGATTAATCAATAATTTTTTTGTTAATGATGTTGTTATGCCGTTACAGCGTTTGCCAGTGTGGGTACAGTTGGGTGCGTTTTTACTTGCCCTGAATGCAGGTATGATTAACGTGCTGGGACTGCTGACCGTATTGAATCAGTCTGTTTCCCATATGACCGGTAATGTCAGCATGCTGACTATGGCTTTACTAGAATGGCAGCCAGAAATGATGCTATATCTGGTATTGATCATCCTGTGTTATGTAATGGGTTCTATGTATAGTGGCCTGATTCTTGGAAACAGCCACTTTCGCCTGGGGCGCCTGTATGGCTACCCTCTCAGTCTGGTGGCTTTTTTTATTTTTCTGTGCTGGTTATTACTGCCCTATTTTCCACGGTATGCCTTGCTTTGGGCCTGTGTCGCGATGGGTCTGCAAAATGCCATGGTCAGCCATTATAAAGGTACGATTATCAGGACCACTCATTTATCCGGTGTTCTCACGGACTTAGGTCTGGCTTTGGGCTATCGCCTGCGAAGGCTGGAAGTGGAATCTCGCCGCGTCATTCTGCATGGGCTGATTTTTCTTGGTTTTCTGATTGGTGGTATCCTTGCCAGTTGGACCTATCCTTATTTAAAATTGAATGCATTCCTGATTCCTACGGCGCTCAGCTTTCTGTTAAGCCTGAGTTACTGGATCATCTATTTGCGTTATCGGCATCAACACGACTAATTTCTGGAAATTCTCATGGTTAAAAATGCATTACAGGCACAATTGTTAAAAGCTGGCCTGGTCGATAATAAAAAAGCAAAAAAACTGTCTAAACAGGCAGTACATGAAAAACGTACGGGTGACAGCAGTGAAGCTGAAATCAAGGCGAAGATTGCACAGGACCAACAGGAAAAGCTGGCCAAAGATCAGGCCATTGAGCGAGCAAAAAAAGCCCAGTTACAGGAAAAAGAACTGCAAGCTGCCATCATACAGATGATCAATCAGCATAAAATCCGCGATACCGATGGCGAAATCAGCTACCAGTTCATTGACAATGATAAAATCAAAAAAGTCTATATCAATCAACAGATTTATAATGCCTTGGTGGCTGGCAGTCTGGTGATTGCACGTGACAATACCCAGTATGCTTTCCTGCCTAAAGCATTGGCAGAGCGTATCAATGCCAAAATGGAAGGTTTTATTCTGGTTAACAATTCAGAGAAAAATGAAAAAATTACTGATGAAGAAGATCCGTATGCAGCCTATGTCATTCCAGATGACCTGATGTGGTAGTTTGCTCTGCCACCTCGCCAGAAAACATCTGGAAATATAAACCGGCAAACCTGCCGGTTTTTTATATTCAATGAAACGATGAAGCTAAAAAAGTATAAGACCTAGAGGGATATGTTTTAAAAAGTTATCCAGGATTAAAAAGTCAGCTTCAAAGCTATAAACTCTATCAAATTTTTTAATCTAAGAGAAAGATCAGTTGGAACAGTTTAATTTTATTCAGAACATTCAGGATTGGACAGATCAGTATCCCTGGCTGGAAATGCTGTCTTCATTAAGCATCCTGATTCTATTTGCCCTTATTACCAATTTATTTGCTAAAAAAGTGGTTGTTCGTGGAATTCGTAAACTCATTTCCAAAATGCCTTTTGCCAATAACACGATTTTTGCTCAGCATAGCGTGATTCGCCGGATTGCCAATATTGTGCCGGCCATCGTGATCATGAATGGTATCAGTACCGTACCGCATTTATCAGATAAGGCTCAAGCCCTTATCGAAATGGGCGCACAAGCCTTTATTTTCCTGACCATTGCACTGGCACTCGGCGAGCTGCTCAATATTTTCAACCTGATTTACCAGCGTAATCCAAAATCACGTAATAAACCGATTAAAGGTTATTTACAATTGGTAAAGCTGATTATTTTTATCGTTTGCGGCTTGATGATTCTGGGCACTTTCCTGAGAAAGGATGTATTCACCCTGCTCGCCGGTTTTGGTGCGATGGCCGCGGTGCTGATGCTGGTTTTCCAGAACACGATTTTATCGCTGGTGGCTTCAGTCCAGATTTCCTCGTATGACATGGTACGTATTGGTGACTGGATTGAAATGCCTTCACTGAATGCCGATGGTGATGTCATTGATATGTCATTACATACCGTGACAGTGCAAAACTTTGACAAGACCATAACGACCATTCCCACCAACAAACTGGTCACGGATACCTTTAAAAACTGGCGCGGTATGCAGGAAGCGGGTGCACGCCGGATCAAGCGTTCAATCCACATTGACCAAAGCAGTGTGCATTTCATGAGTGCCGAAGAACAGACCAAGCTGAAAAATTTTATCCTGCTGGATCAGTATTTGAATAGTAAAAGTGAAGAAATAGAAAAATTCAACCAACAGTTACAGCATCATTCCCAATATAACCAGCGCCGTCTGACCAATCTAGGAACGTTCCGTGCCTATCTGGAGTTTTATTTACAGCAGCATCCCGGGATTGCCAAAGATTTTTCTTTAATGGTGCGTCAGTTACAACCGACCAGTGAAGGCTTACCGCTTGAAATTTATGCCTTTACCAATACCACTGCCTGGACTGAATATGAGAATATCCAATCCGATATCATGGATCATATCTTGGCGATTATTCCCGAGTTTGAACTGAAAGTGTATCAGGCTCCTTCAGGTCATGATCTAAAAGAAGCTTTTACTCCACCACCTTCGCCGATTATTCACTAAACGTTTCGCTGAATAGCGCAAGCCTAAATGCAAGCCTGAAATGATGCGTCATTTCAGGCTTTTTATATGCGTATTGTCTGCTGCTTTACCCAATGCCATCAAGTATTTCTTTTAAATACAGCAATAGACATACAACTCATCTAAGCGTTCAACCTGCAATCTAAAGTTTGATTTCGTTAATCATTGTGTGGCAATTTCACCCAATTGCAGACTTTAAAAAATAGAATCCTTTATACTTCCTGAAAAGCAGCATGCATGAGCAAAGAGTACGACAATGTTTCGATGGCTTGAACGGCTGGTGGACCCTTATCCCACCAAACATCTGAATCAGCCCTTGCCTACCCAGTTTTTTCCTTTTGTCTGGCAGGCGGCCTATGGAGTGCGCCGTTATTTACTGATTCTGGTGCTATGTACCGCAGGTGCTGCCAGCTTTGAAGCCGTGCTCTATTCCCAGATTGGCGAACTGGTCAACTGGCTCAGCCGCAGCCAGCCAGAGACTTTTTTAGAAGAACATGCCCGTAATCTTATCTGGTTAAGCTTTATTCTGCTGGCCAATATTTTATTTGCCAGTGCCCAGTCGCTTATCAAGCATCAGATTCTATACAGTAACTTTCCGATGCGCTTGCGCTGGCGCTTTCATAATCTGTTACTTAAGCAAAGTCTGGATTTTTTCCATAATGATTTTGCCGGACGCTTATCTGCCAAAGTGATGCAAACCTCTCTAGCGATTCGTGAATTCTGGGTGATTCTGGGCGATATGCTGGCCTATGTCCTGATTTACTTCATTACGATCAATATCGTACTAGGCGCCATTTCTCCTTTACTGGTTCTGCCCCTGTTATTATGGCTGCTGCTGTTTATTTGTGCTGCCTGTTACTTTATTCCAAAACTGAGTAAAATTTCCTCGCAACAGGCTGATGCCCGTGCAGTGATGACCGGACGGGTCACCGATGCTTATACCAATATCCAAACGGTCAAGCTCTTTGCTCATGCCGGACGCGAAAGTCAGTACGCCAAGTCCTCCATGCAGGAGTTTATGCAGACTGTTTATAAACAAATGCGTCTGGGCGCCCAATATGAAATCAGCATTTTATTTCTGAGCGTGATTCTGTATGGAGGTGTCTTGGGGACGGCGGTCTGGCTCTGGATGCAGGGACAGGCTGAACTCGGCATTATTGCAGCTACCACCGCCATGGTGCTGAAATTGAACAGTATTGCCGAATTTATGATGTGGCAAACCTCTGCTCTGTTTGAAAATGTCGGCACCATTCAGGACGGAATGCGTACGCTGGGACGTAAAATTTCTATTGAAGACCGTCCGGATGCGAAAGAGTTACAGCTCAAGCAAGGAGAAATCAGGTTTGAAAATATCACCTTTGCCTATAATGAAAAACCGGTCATTGACCAGTTTGATCTAACGATTCGTCCGGGTGAAAAAATCGGCATCGTTGGTCGTTCAGGTGCAGGAAAATCCACCCTGATTCAATTATTATTACATTTCTACCAGCTGGATCAGGGCCGAATCCTGATTGATGGTCAGGATATTGATCATGTCACTGAGGACAGCTTGCGTAAAAATATTGCCCTGGTAACCCAAGACACCTCTTTATTGCATCGTACAGTCGCAGAAAATATCAAGTATGGCCGTCCGGATGCGACCGATGAAGAAATGTATGATGCTGTGCGCAAAGCCAAGGCAGAAGAATTTATTCCGAACTTGAGCGACTTACGTGGACGTAAAGGTTATGAGGCTTATGTGGGTGAACGCGGCGTGAAACTTTCTGGTGGCCAGCGTCAACGTATTGCAATTGCCCGGGTCTTTTTGAAAGATGCCCCTATTCTGATTCTGGATGAAGCGACAAGTGCGCTCGATTCTGAAGTAGAAGCGGCAATTCAGAGCAGTCTGGATGACCTGATGCAGGATAAAACAGTGATTGCGATTGCACATCGCCTCTCGACCATTGCCCAGATGGATCGCCTGATTGTCATGGATCAGGGCCGCATTGCAGAGCAAGGCACGCATGAGGAGCTGGTCGCGTTAAACGGTATTTATGCTCATCTCTGGCAGCGACAAACAGGCGGTTTCCTGATCGAACAGCAGGCTCACAAAGCGCCATCGACCGATCTATAATTTTTTCAAATAGCTTTGATTTAAAAGAAATACTGCTTCCAAAGCCGCAGGCCTGATCCAAATGTACATCTTTCGGATCAGGCCTGCGGCTTTGGTTAAGACTGATTGTGATGTCTCTTTTTTTCATTCATTAAGCGGTCTGTTGACATGATTGCCTTTTAATAAAACGGTTTTGATTATTCTGAAAGAATAAATTTTTCTCTTAGATACATGAATTATATAACTTTTAGATCATTTTTTGGCTATAATCAGGCTCATTCTCTAATTTAAGCAGGACAATTTAGCCAGCCTTTGTCCAACAATATGAATGAAAAAATGACTGTTTCATGCCAATATCAGGGCATAAGTAGAAAAACTTGTATGAGTGCAACGGATCGCGCATGAAAATAATAGCCTCACGCCAAGACCAGGGTATTCCTGGTGTATACGGTCTTTTACTCCTCGATGTGATTTCTCGCTGGGGATATAACAGTGAATCATTATTTACACCATTTGGCCTAACCGCTGAACAATTGGCCGATCCTGATTTTCGGATCCCGACTCCTGTGGCCAATGAGCTGGTTAAGCATGCCCTTAAACTGACTGGTGAACCAACACTGGGTTATCATCTGGGTACGCAAATGCGGATTTCGATTCATGGCTTTATCGGCTATGCCATCATGACAGCTCACGATATTACGGATGCACTGGTACTTGCGAACCGTTTTATCCAGTTGCGTATGCCCTTTCTGCAACTATTTTTTTCAACCTTTGGCAGCAAGGCCACAGTACAGTTACAAACAGATATTCAGTTGGAACCCCTGCGTACCGAAATTTCCATTGCGCTGATTATCGGCATGATCAGCATGGCCAAAGCCATTACGGGCATTGATCATGTCTCCGGTGAAATTGATTTTGACTTTAAAAAGCCCGACGGCTTTGAACGTTTCATGGCGAAATTTCCAAATCACCAGTTCCGTTTTGAACAGCCACATTTAATTTTAAGCTTTGATAAAAGCTACTTAATGAACAAGCTGGTCCACGCCGATCCAATTGCCAGCCAGATCGCCATTAACCAGTGTGAAGCAGAACTGTCTGCACTGGGCGAACGGCACCGGATTGCGATGCGGGTTCGGGATATTCTGACACATTCGGAGCAGCACTATCTGAGTATTGAAAGTGTGGCAGATCGTCTGCATATGTCCGACCGCACCTTAAAACGCCAGTTGGCGGCTGAAGGCACTTCTTTTTCAACCCTGGTCGATGAAGTACGCTACCGGCATGCGACCTCACTGCTGTCGCGGACCGACTTTACTTTAGAACAGATTGCCGATGAGCTCGGTTATAGCGATGTGGCCAATTTTAGCCGGGCATTTAAACGCTGGAGTGGTCGTAGCCCAAGCAGCTGGCGTAAAGATCCTTATTTATAAAGGATCATAGCCTTTTGTTTTGACCAAAAAGAATGTATAAAACATGTTGAAAATGATCTTAAGATATTTAAGGAGTTATCAATGAATCATCCTTCAGAACTAAAGTACGCAAGTACACATGAATGGGTACGCATTGAAGGTGATCTTGTTGTGACCGGTATTTCCGACCATGCACAGGATGCACTAGGTGATTTGGTCTATGTCGAAGCACCTGAACTGAATGCACAGCTTACCGCAGGTCAGCAGGCCGGCGTAGTTGAATCGGTTAAAACCGCCTCTGATATTCATGCTCCTGTATCGGGCGTGGTAGTTGAAGTTAATGCTGATCTTGAAGATGATCCAGATTTTATTAATGACGACCCTTATGGCAAAGGCTGGATCTATAAAATCAAACCGGACAATATGGATGATGTGAGCAAGCTGCTCGCCAATACAGAATATGAAGCAGGCTTATAATTCCACTTTTTATAAAATAGTGGTCCATAAAAAAATCAGCTTAAGGGCTGATTTTTTTATATCAGTTCAATGGTATAAAAGTCCTGTGAGTATTCAATTTAATGGATCGTATTAAAATATTATTGTAATTTTCACGTATTTTTCTTAAAGTTCCTATACATCTTGCTTCGCTCCTAGATATGTCGTGCTTATTTATCACAATAATTTTTTCATATTAAGCCCCGCATCTCGCAGCACATCATTTTAGGAAAATCATGAATACTGCTCCATCGCCGTTATGGACCAAGTCCTTTGTACTTTGTCTGGCCAACAACCTGTTTTTATTTATTTTCTATTTTGCGCAAACGACAATTTTGCCTATTTATATCTTAAATGAACTTGGTGGCAACTTGACCCAAGCAGGTCTGGCCATGACTTTGTTTATGGTTTCAGCAATTGCAGTTCGCCCTTTTAGTGGCCTGATTATTGAAAAATTTGGGGTGCGTAAAACTCTGATTGTTTCAGAAGTATTCTTTAGCCTGTTTTCTTTGGCTTATCTGCTGGCAGATCAGCTGACTCTCCTGTTCATCATCCGATTTTTACATGGGATCTGGTTCAGTATATTGACCACGGTTTGTGTCCCTGTAGTCAATCAGTTTATTCCAGAACAGCGTAAAGGCGAAGGTATGGGCTATTTCGTCATGTCGGTCAATCTGGGCATTGTGCTTGGTCCATTGCTGGGGCTTAGCCTAATTGAATACTGGTCTTATGTTGAGGTGAGTACCCTGCTGATCGCTCTGGTCTTTATCGGTTTCGGTTTCTGTTTTCTGATTCCGGTCAAAGAACCTGAAAAATTCGCTGGTCATTCCAATCAAAAGTCTATTGCTCTGACAGATTTGGTGGAAAAGAAAGTTCTGCCAATTGCCGTACTGGCGATGCTAATTTCATTTTCTTATGCCAGTATCATGTCCTTTATCGCCCCCTTTGCTGAAAGCAAAAACTTAATGGCCTATGCCGGCTTATTCTTCGTGGTTTTTGCAATTTCCATGATGAGTTTACGCCCCATTACCGGAAAAATTTATGATCGTAAGGGGCCGCAATATGTGATTTATCCTGCACTGGTGGCCTTTAGTCTGGGCTTGTTTCTACTGAGCCAGATTCAAACTTTATGGGGGTTTATGCTGGCTGCGGTGATGGTGGGGGTAGGTTTTGGGAGCGTACAGCCCTGTATGCAAACGCTGGCCATTCAACGTGCACCTAAACACCGTATTGGCTATGCAACTTCTACTTTTTATACCTTTTATGATCTGGGCATTGCCATTGGTTCCCTGTTGATTGGCGCCATTATTGCAGCCTACAGTTACCAGTTCGCCTTTATCCTGTGTAGCTTGTTGACTCTAAGCAGCATTGTGTACTTTAAGCTGGTCATTCAGCGTAAATCAACCTAACAGGCTCCATATTAAAAATACAAACAGGCAGATCAATCTGCCTGTTTTTTTTAGAAGTTTAGGCCGGGATTTTAAGGGTGTACATAAATGGCAGGACACCTTATAGGAGAAGTTTTACTTAGATCAGCACTTACAATGATTTTTGCTCTTCTTGAGAATAACTGTCTGCTAGCTTGGTTTTTTTACCAGTTAAATCCTACTGATTAAACGGCTTTATCAGGCCTTGATACTTAATACTTGGCGGAAAATCTGCGGTAATAAATCAATAAAAAATTTGAATCAATGATTTTTTACGAATTGTGCAATGCTTTGTGCCAGAAGGCAAAACAATTTACTGACAATAAAAATATTATTTTAAAGGGGTGATAGATGTCATATTTATCTTGTTTTTATAAAGCCGATCAAGCGCTAAACGAAAAAGGACTTTCCTCGGGAAAGTCCTTTTCTCTGAATTTAAGCGCTACGTTTTAAACAAGTCGATGCCAGAGTATGAGCCACTTCCAGTAAAAGCTGCTCGGTTTTCTCCCAGCCCAGACAGCCATCAGTCACCGACTGGCCATATTGCATCTCCGTAGAAATTTTCTGGTTACCATCTATTAAATGGCTTTCCAGCATCACTCCGCGCACATTGGTTTTCAGACGTTCTGTCACAATCGTATGCAGCACTTGCGGCTGTAGTAATGGATTTTTCGAGCTGTTTCCATGACTGCAATCAATTACCAAAGCGGGCAACTCTGCTGCATGCTGGACCTTGATCTTTTCAATGTCGGCCAACTGGTAATTTGGTCCATTATTTGAACCACGCAGAATAAGATGAGCCTGAGGATTACCCGCTGAGTGAATCATGCAAGGCAGCCCCGACTGGCTCATGCCTAAGAACTGATGTGGCTTAGACGCGGACTGGATGGCATCCAGTGCAATCTGAATAGAACCATCGGTACCATTTTTGAAACCAATGCTATAAGGCATATAGCTGGAAATTTCACGATGAATCTGGGATTCACTGGTGCGAGCCCCAATCGCACCCCAAGCCAAAAGATCATCGAAATATACCGTTGCCATAGGACTCAAGACCTCTGAGGCAATCGGCAAACCCAGCTCAAGGATATTTAAGTAAAGTGCACGTGATCTTTCCAAGCCAAGCTGCATATCAGAAGAGCCATCCAGATTTGGATCGTAGAGAAAGCCCTTCCAGCCAACGGTGGTACGTGGTTTTTCAATATAGGCCCGCATGACCAGAAAAATCTGATCGGCAACTTGAGTCTGGAGCTGTTTTAATTTTTTTGCATAATCCAGTGCAGAAGCTTCGTCATGAATGGAACAGGGTCCGGTAATCACCAGCAAGCGCTGATCCTTACCTGTTAGAATATTTTGAATAACTTGGCGATGTTCAGCCACCTGAGCAGTCAATTGAGGAGACAGTGGCAAGTGCTGCTTAAGCTGCTGGGGTAAGCTTAGAATTGTTTCAGTTTGATTTTTTACTAATGTATTTGCGGTATTCATGACTTTTCATCCTGGGACTGCTACTCAGTCCCAACTTTTATTTGAGCGTTATGGGTCTGATCGAAGAAATCGAAAGAGTTACTAACTGGCTAAAATAAGACCAATAAAAGTTGCTAAAGTATGAATAGTTAAAGTTGGTCATGGCTGTCTCCGAAAAAATTGTTAAATTACATGCATAAAAAAACCTGATCAGGGTTGCCGATCAGGTATCAACTGGTGGGCAACCTTTTCATCGCCCAAACGCATTCAGGCAATTATCTAAACTGCCAAAAATAAAAATAAACGTTTGAAATGATAGGTTGCTTTAACATGTTTATGTCTGTTCATAAAATGTGGTTCTTAACTTAAAATACGCGCTCTGAACCGGTTTGACAAGCCTAAAATACAAAAAAATCTTTATGAGTTAGATGATTTTTACTTATTAATCCGATTATTGGTCAACTCAGTGCAAAATTGACAAGCACTGAATCCAAGCAGGTCTTGTCAATTTTGCAGCATTTCGTTGCTAAACAAGCAGAATTAGCGTGTCACGCGGTTCCATGCATCACGTACTGCATATTTTGCCTGTTCCCAGGTCAGACGTGATTCACCTTTCATTTGTTCCCATTTGAGCTTCAGATCAGACTCGGCATCTTCAAAACGGGTATTGGCATCATAAGCCCCGCGATTTTCATAACCCACACGATAAGCTATGTCATAGTCACGGTCATAATCCAGATCACTATAAGTGCTACGTGCTTCTGAATAATAAGGGGTATGTACTGAATTTTCACGCCAGTAAGCGGCTTCTTCAGTCGGATTTATCGCTTCACCGACTTCTTTACCAGCAAGACCTCCGACGACTGCCCCCACTACGCCGCCGACGACTGCTCCGACAGGTCCACCTGCAGCGCCAACAGCTGCACCTGCTGCTGCACCACCGGCAGCACCGACACCTGTCCCCACCGGATGAGCACCGGGTTCACCGGTAATTGGATCGGCATTTAAATCATCCCGGACTTCCTTTGGAGAGTTCTTTATTTCATCACGATCAAAATTATCATTCGACATAGTGCTTATCCTTATTTTTTAAAATGGTTTTAATCACGTATAAATACGTTCTTATCAGAAACTATTGACATTTCATAAATGGATTGTGGTGCAGCGCAAACTGAAAGAGTTTTAGCTGCAGCCTTTTAGAACCAGCATATTTGTTGCTGCTATCTCGTGATGAGTCATTCATTTAAAAGGGCTAAATTTACTGTCTCATGTCTTATACCAGCTAAAAAAACATGCGTTGTCGCAAGCATAGAAGAAGTGTCAACAGTTCCTAATATAAACATATGTCATGTAATCACCTTAGAAGGCTTGTGTTTTTTCAGTTAATCTATGTGCGGCTTTAATAGGCAAATGTATCCGGAAGCAAAAATATAAAAAAAGACCGGTCAAAGCCGGTCTTTTTTGAGTCAAATGACTTAGTCAAAATGAATGACACTGCGAATTGACTTGCCTTCATGCATCAAGTCAAATGCTTCATTGATCTGCTCAAGTGGCATGGTATGAGTTACAAAAGGCTCAAGCTGAATATCCCCCTGCATGGCTTCTTCCACCATGCCTGGTAATTGTGAACGGCCTTTCACCCCACCAAAAGCGGTTCCTTTCCAGCTACGACCTGTAACTAGCTGGAATGGACGGGTCGAAATTTCCTGACCTGCCCCAGCCACACCAATAATAATCGATTGTCCCCAGCCGCGATGCGCACACTCTAATGCCGAACGCATCACATTGGTATTGCCAATACATTCAAAAGAATGGTCGACTCCCCAGCCAGTTTTTTCAACAATCACCTCTTGAATTGGACGATCATAATCTTTTGGATTTAAGAATTCTGTTGCACCAAATTGTTCAGCCAATTTGAATTTTTCAGGATTGGTATCAATGGCAATAATACGGCTGGCTTTGGCTTTCTTGGCACCTTGAACTACGGCCAAACCAATTCCGCCTAAACCAAATACCGCAACGGTATCTCCCTCTTGAACTTTGGCGGTATTTTTTACTGCTCCCAAGCCTGTCGTTACACCACAGCCCAGCAAACAAACCTGTTCATGATTGGCTTCAGGGTTGATTTTTGCTAAAGAGACTTCAGCAACGACGGTATATTCACTAAAAGTCGAGCAGCCCATATAGTGATAAATCGGCTGGCCCTGATAAGAAAAACGGGTTGTACCATCTGGCATCAGGCCTTTGCCCTGAGTTGCACGGACAGCCACACACAAATTAGTTTTCCCTGACTGACAGAATAAACATTCACCACATTCTGCGGTATAAAGCGGAATAACATGATCCCCCGGTTTCACACTGGTTACGCCTTCACCGACTTCCACCACAACCCCTGCACCTTCATGACCTAAAACAGCAGGAAAAACCCCTTCAGGATCATCGCCGGACAAAGTAAATGCATCAGTATGGCATACTCCCGTATGCGTGATTTTAACCAATACTTCACCTTTTTGCGGTGGAGCAACATCAATTTCAACAATTTCCAAAGGTTGACCTGGACCAAATGCAACCGCTGCACGTGATTTCATAGATAACTCATCCTTCATTTAGTTCTTTAACAGTTGAGCTACAGTAACCTCTTTTTATTATCGGATTCAACCATTAACATGATGTTAATATATTGATAACTTAATGACTTCATAATAAATATGCAGATTAAACCACGCACTCAAGCTGCTTTACTTTCATCTGTAGTCATTACTTTGACAGGATGCAGTTTGCCTATGAATGAATCACAAAAGCAATTGCCTATTCAGGCGCATGCTGAGCATTGGTTAAATGGTGCAAAGGTGGATGAACAACTCGCCCAGGGTTTAAGTGCCTATTTGGCTTTGGATGATGCCTTTATTAGCATCGCATCGCGACTGCATCTGATTAACAAAGCACAGTACAATCTCGATTTACAATATTATATTTGGGAAGATGATTCGATTGGACAGCTCATGCTGGCTGAACTGCTCAAGGCAGCAGATCGTGGTGTCAAGGTCCGTTTATTGATTGATGACCAAAATGGAACTCAGCTGGACTCCAGCCTCAAACAATTAGCCCAGCATCCCAACTTTGAAATTAAAATTTTTAATCCCTATAAATTTAGAAAACTACGGGTGATTGACTACGCATTTCGATTCAAAAATATCAATCATCGTATGCACAATAAACTGATCATTGCAGATGGCGCTATTGCCGTTACTGGTGGTCGCAACATCAGCCGTGAGTATTTCGAAGCCAGTGACAACTTCCAATTTACCGATATGGATATTTTGTTTTATGGTACTGCGGTCAAGCATGCCAATACAGTTTTCCACCAGTTTTGGCATGACGATTTAAGCTATCCGGTTCCGCAACTATTAGGTGAAGGCCACCCTGAACAACTGGTTAGATTACGCAAGTATTATGAATTGACGGCCTTACAAAAAGACCAATTAAAGAGCCGCATTGAACTTGCCGCACAACAGATCAATGAGCATTTAAAAGCCCGTAAAATGAACTGGGCAAAAGCATATTTTGTGGCCGATGCCCCCGATAAAATTCGTGGTCAAGCTTCCCCAGACCAGCTGATTTACAGGCAGATGATCAATATTATGGGAGAACCCAAACAGCACCTGGAACTGGTTTCGGCTTATTTTGTGCCTACCCGTAAAGGCGCAGACTATTTGGCGACTTTAGTTCAAAATGGGGTCAATGTTCGGGTATTGACCAATTCATTTTTAGCCAATGATGTGCCTTTGGTTCATGCTTTCTATCAGCAATATCGCCAAGATTTACTGAAAAATGGCGTAAAACTGTATGAGTTTAAACCCTATATAGAGCGCACCAAAAGAACCTGGTACGAGATAGTGACCGGTAATGTAATTCCCGCTAAGGGTAAAAATGCATCCAGTTTGCATGCCAAATTTTTTGATATTGACGGCATGGTATTTATTGGTTCTTTTAATTTTGATCCACGCTCAGCCAATTTAAACACCGAAGTGGGATTGGTGGTCGAATCTGATCTTTTACAAAATCAGATTTCTACGGCTTTAAATACATATTTACCGCAAATCGCCTATGAGCTCAAACTCAATTCACAAGGTGAAGTCATTTGGCTCGACCATCATAAAGATGGTTCAAGTACAGAATATTCATACGATCCGGAATCTACTAAATTCCAGCGTTTTGCGATGAAAGCAGTGTCTTATCTTCCTATTGAATGGATGATGTAATGACATTATCAGCACAATTGATGAAAAGATGCATTGAAAAATAAAACTGACTTTAAACAGCTGAATATAAATCAAGCAAAAGAAAGAAACTGCACCAAAATATTGTACAGTAGCGAGGCGGTGCTTTAAAATCTTGGTTTTTAGTATTTTGCGAATTTTTGCCATTTTCTCCCATGCAATTTTTTGATTTAAGCCGTCAGTTTAAGCTCAGTGATATTCTTACACCCGTAAAAACTCTTCAGGATCTATCGCAACAGGAATGGTTCCTGAGCAAAATTCGAGTCGAACATGACTGTTTATCTAATTCGGACCTAATAGAAGGTCAAGTCGTCCTAAAATCTAGTGAAAATATTCAGCTAGAGCTGGAATGGCTGATTCAGGATACCGGTTATGAGTTGCAGGTACTCTTTAAGGGGATAGAAACCGAAGCTTCAGAAGAAACTCTAGTCGTGGTAAAAGGCGCCCAGCTGATTGATGAACAGCAGCAATTACTTTCTGCACAAGCCTTAAGCCTATGGCTTGATGGCAGCCTGTTACCGATGCTGCCGCATATACGCAAGGAAATAAAAGCACGACTTAATTTGTGGGATTATGTGGAATATGATGCTTAGTGCGTTGTTCATGAGTATTTAAAGTTTTTTCCCGATGGTGGTAGGAGGAACATGCCCCAAAAGAGAGGATGAGGAGCTTGTGATAAGAGCTTCTCCCTAAGCTTCTGCGACTATGAAAGAACACGAATGACCAATTATTTTAAAATCGTAAATTTAAATTAAGCCAACATGTTCAAACATCATCCGGTAGCTTTCAGCTTTTTTCTCTACAGACAAAGGATAAGCACGGGACGAAGATGGCATTCGGTATAAATAAAAATCACGACCTAAAAAGTGAGCCTGGGTGGGTTGGCCAATACTGGGTTTCAAGGTTCCTTCCGGCATGGAGAGCATCAAGGTGTCAGTCGCTTTATCACCAGTGGTCATAATATGATTACATTTAGGTATTTTCTTCAACAATTCCTGTAAATTAGCCGGTACGATAATTTCCAGAAACTTATCTGAAGCATTGCCTTTCAGACGTCTAATCTGATAGCCACTGTCAAAAATCGCAATCCCTGTTTCGGTTAAAAACTCCCGGATTAAAGCCTCCTGAAATTTTTTATTCGGTAAATCCAGAAAATAGTCTTTATTGTCAAAAAAGATTAATCCGAAAATTCGCCACATATCATTATTAAAATTTGGATAATAAAAGTCCATTTTCCAGCGTGTAGGAGGTGGTGGAAAACTGCCTAACATCAATAATTCGGCATTCGGCGGTAAAAATGGTAGGAATGGATGGGTTTCAATATCCGACATAAACTATTCCAAATTCAGGCATTTCGGTTAGTTTAAAATGCCTGGCGAATCCTGTGAGTTACTTCTTGTCCCCAAAGTGTATAAACTTCCTTGCTCGGATGAAAGCCATCCTGCGCCATCTGTAAATTTAATTGCTGATATTTTTCAAGATCATATTCAATCCATTGCATATTATTTTGCTCCCCTACAAACTTGGCCAGTTGCTGATTCATCTTTTGAGCATATTGTCCAAATAACCAGGCCAAAGGATGAGGCAAGGCTGGAAATAAGTGCATCGGTGGTACACCTGCTGCAATCACCAGCTTGGGGCTAAAGTTTTGCTGAATTTTTCCATAGAGTTGGTGTTGTTTTTCAATCCAGGTTTTGGCCGACATCAATTGAGTGACGTCATTTACTCCTACTGAAGTCACAACAACATCATAATGACGCTTTTCAAGCTGATCTAAGGCATGCAAGACTTTAGAAGTCGTATCACCAGTTTTGGCCTGGAGTTTCCATTCAATTTCAAAATCATTTTTTAATTGCTTTAAAATCGCCCCCAATAAGGCATCGTCCTGATGCTCCACCCCCACACCTGCTGCCGCAGAGTCACCCAGAATTAATAAGGACAGCTTTTTCCCTTTTCCGCTAATTCCTTCACGTTCTCCTAAAGGTTCGGAAAGTTTGAGCGTATTTTTTTTGACACGCCAGCCCTGAAGCACCAGTGCCGGAATTAACATAACAGTAATGGTTTTTAATAGCATATGATTTATTTTCTTGGCACAGATTTTATTGGAATATTAATATATTTTATTGCTTCTGGTGGACTGAATCATCTACTCATAAAAAATATGATTGTGGAATCAATGCTGCTTTTATCCTGTCGAACGCTTGGCCAGAACTCAAAAATATCTCAAATAAAAAAAGAGGCTCTTCTCGCCTCTTTTTAAATATTGCTTTGCAATCAACCCAGTTTATTGACCAGTTTTAATGGTAATAGTTTCATCGCCAAACCTAATGGCAACCAAGGCCATTGAGGTACATAAGCCTTAACTGGCGCTTTTTCAATAGCTTTGACCAGTAAATGTGAACCGGTTTTTTCATCGACTTCAAAAGGCAGTTTTTTTGCACCTTCATTTAGCTCGGTGCGAATATAACCCGGGAAAATGGTGGTCACTTTAATCGGTGTATCGATCAACTCTGCACGGATGCCTTCTGCCAGATGAGCAACACCAGCCTTGCTTGCTCCATACGCCGTCAAATGTTTTGGCATACCGCGCATTGCACTCATGGAAGAAATCATCACCAGATGACCTGAATTTTGGGCACGGAAAATCTCCACCGCCGCTTCACATTGTGCCAAAGCGGATATGAAGTTGGTTTCAACAGTGGCCCTGTTGATTGCAAAATTACCTTTACCAATCCGGCGGCCTTCACCAACCCCAGCATTGACAATAATCCGGTCAAGGGTGCCAAATTCTTCTTTAAAAGCACGGAAGACTTCAAAAACCTGATCGTAATTGGTGACATCCAGAGTTTTTGCAATCACTTTGATGCCATACTGGCTTTCAAGCTCCTGCTTTAATGCCTCCAGACGCTCCAGACGGCGCGCACAGATTGCCAGATTATAGCCTTTTTGTGCGAATTCACGTGCCATCCCGGCACCAATCCCTGAACTTGCACCCGTAATTAAAATTGTTTTTGTCATGTGTATACCCTTTACCTTATTTTTAATGGATTAAATCCAAGTCAGCAAATCTGGACGCTTTGCCTTGATATAGTGATGCTCATTTAAGCTTAAAAGCTGAGGCTCATTGCCCACCAAACGCAGCGTAGTCATGCTGGTATTGGCAATCGCCCAATTTAGGGCAAAGGTTTTAGTCGGACTCAGACCGAGAATTTTCCCTGCTGCAACAGAAATGACCCCACCTGACGTAAACACCACTGCATAACGCGGTTGAGAGGCAGCCAGTTGATCACATAAATTCTGTAATCCACTTTCTACTCGCTGCTTAAAGTCCGGCCATGCTTCTTCATATTCATGGTGATAGTCACCACCGGTCCAGCGTTCAATCGCACCTTCAAAGATTTTACTCAAATATGCCCGCGGATTGGCATGTTTTTCGACATCCTCTTTAAGTAGTTCCGGTTCATTGAAACGCGGCTCGTATTGGGCAAAAACCTGCTGATGGTTAAACTCGTTCCAGACAGAATCCGTTATGATTTTACTTTCCGGAAAGCACTGATCCAGACATAGCTGCGCCGTTTGCTGATGGCGTTGCATGGAGCCAGCTATTACATAAGGCGCTTCTTTTAAAATCTGGTCAAAATATTGTCCCAATAATTTCGCTTGTAATTCACCATTTGGGGAAAGCTGATCATAACTTTTTGCCCCAAAAGAAGCTTGACCGTGGCGAATCATATAAATGGTGGTCATGACGGCATCAAATCCTTAAATTTGGCGATATATTTTTGCGCCAATTCATTGGCTTCAATTTTCTGTAAACCAATCAGTTTTAAAGCACGAATATGCAACGCATGAATGATCACCCAGAAGTCCTTAAATACAGGATTAGTGGTTTGTTTATGGTAATAACGGTAATAAATCTGCTGGGCGATGACAGCTAGACGGAAAATGCCGAACACTTCATAAAATGTCCAGTTATCAGCCTGTAAACCTGTTTTTTCCAGATAATATTCCACGACTTCTTTACGGCTCAGCATGCCTTTTAGATTGGTCGGCTGACGGCGGGTCGCCTTAAAAAGTGTGTTGTCTGTATCTTCTACCCAATAAGCCAAAGCTGAACCTAAATCCATTAACGGATCACCCAGCGTTGCCATTTCCCAATCCAGTACGCCAATTACCTGAGTCGCATTGTTCGGATCTAAAATGACATTGTCAAAACGCCAGTCATTATGAATCACACAGGTTTTTGAATCCGCCGGAATATTGTCTTTAAGCCAGTTTCGTACATATTTAAACGAAGGCACATTGATGGTTTTGGCCTTTTCATAGCGACCATCCCAACCTTCGACCTGACGACGGCAATAGCCTGCCCCCTTACCTAATTTTTCCAGTTCCGTACCTTCATAAGGCACTTGATGTAGCTCGATCAATTTGTCGATTACATTGATACATAATTCCCGAACCTGAGATTCATCAAAGTTCAGCTCTTTAGGTAAATTGGCACGTGGAATAATCCCTTCAATGCGATTCATAACATAGAAATCACAACCAATGATGGATTCATCCTGACAAAGTGCCAGCATTTCAGG
Source organism: Acinetobacter sp. 10FS3-1 (assembly GCF_013343215.1). NCBI lineage: Bacteria > Pseudomonadati > Pseudomonadota > Gammaproteobacteria > Moraxellales > Moraxellaceae > Acinetobacter > Acinetobacter sp. 10FS3-1. Next base: position 1,502,745 of record NZ_CP039143.1, on the reverse strand, counting down.
TACAACCGGATAATACTCGGCCAATGCTTTTTGTACATGATATTCACGTGCCATATCATGTGCAGACTTGGCTTTGGTGCCTTTAGGCGGACGGCGCAGAATTAAATCGGCATTGCTATATTTCAGACGATATGTCCAGTTTGAAGCGCCACCAGAATATTGAGTGACTTCCACCTGGCCTTGTAAATCGACACCTTGTGTTTTCAGCCAATGCTCTACCGCAATTACGTCTAGCTCTTCACCTGTACGGACATTTCCAGCCACATCAATAACTGACATTTTTATTTCCCTAAATCTTCAATTTTAAAAGACTTCTTAACTTACTTATTTATACCTAATTGATTTTCTATTCACAGCAACTTTTTTAGGCAAGTTGTAAGAAGTCTCAACAACTATTTCTCTAATTTAATCTTTTTGACGACGCGTACTATATCCACGTTTTGCCAGTTCCAGTTTGGCAATCATGCCTTTATGCACCTCATCTGGGCCATCGGCCAAACGTAAAGAACGTGCCTGGGCAAAAAATCCTGTCAATGGCGTATCACGAGACACTCCGGCACCGCCGTGGATCTGGATTGCCATATCCACCACTTTTTCCAGCACGCTTGGTGCAACCACTTTAATTGCCGAGATTTCAGTCAGTGCAGCCATGTTTCCTAAAGTATCCATTTTATAGGCAGCATACAAGGTCAAAAGTCGTGTCTGATCTATGGCCACACGTGCTTCTGCAACGCGCTCCAGATTACCGCCCAGTTTTAAGATTTCCTTGCCAAACGCAGTACGCGTCATACCACGATCAATCATCAGCTCCAGAGATTTTTCTGCGGCTCCAATACAACGCATGCAATGATGAATACGTCCCGGGCCCAAGCGACCTTGCGCAATTTCAAAGCCTTGACCTGCACCGCCAATAAAGTTTGAAACCGGGACACGTACATTGTCAAAACTGATTTCGCCATGACCATGCGGTGCATCATAATCACCGAATACTGGCAGCATTCGTTCAATTTTAACACCCGCCGTATTTATCGGAACCAAGACCATTGAATGCTGATGATGACGGTCTTTGCTTGCATCTGGGGTATGCGCCATAAAGATAATAACTTTAGCATTAGGATCGCCCAGCCCTGAAGACCACCATTTGCGGCCATTCAATACAATTTCCTCACCCTCCACCACCGCTGTAGCCTGCATATTGGTCGCATCACTCGAAGCTACTGCAGGTTCAGTCATACAGAATACGGAACGGATTTTTCCGTCTAACAAAGGCATTAGCCATTGCTGTTTTTGGGCTTCTGAACCATAACGCCATAAGACTTCCATATTGCCGCTATCTGGTGCATTACAGTTAAATACCGTTGGCGCAATCAGACTACGTCCGGAAAGCTCAGCAATATGCGCATATTCTTGAACGGATAGACCCTGGCCCAGCTCCGGGCAAGGCAAAAACATATTCCATAGGCCGGCAGTTTTGGCTTTGGTTTTTAAGGTTTCTAGTTCAGCAGGCCATTGCCAGGTGGTCCAGTCACCGCCCTGATTGAGTTCATGCAGCTTTTGCCAGAAATCAGTTTCAATCGGCTCGATTTCATTTTTAATAAATTGTTTGGTACGCTCAATATAGTCTTGTGCACGTGCTGATAATTCAAACATGCTGCTTCCTCTGAATATGATTATTTTGCTTTACAAGACCTTAACCCAAAAACTATTATGAATAAAATGATTTTATTCAATACAACATTATGAATTATATTCATCACAAAGCCACCATGGATTTACGTGCTTTTCATGGTATAGACATTAATTTATATCCGCTTTTTATTGCGGTATTTGAGCAAAAGAGTATTTCAAAGGCAGCTCATATTCTCTCAATTACCCAATCAGCAGCCAGTCATGCCTTGCAGCGTTTAAGACGGCAACTACAGGATGACCTGTTTGTCCGTACTGGTGCCAAAATGCAACCTACGCCCTTGTCTGAACAGATTTATCCTGAAATTAAGCGTGCACTCATCACGATACAGAATATTTCAATACCGCATCAGGTGTTTGAACCTAAAGCAGTGCAAAGTTTAAAAATTGCGGTACATGATGAAATTGAACCGATGGTTTTTCCTAAACTGGTTGCACATTTTCAGCAATTTAATCCAGAAATCCAGTTCAGTAGCATCAAGCTCGACCGAAAAAATATCATTGCTGATCTGGCTGCCCAGCAAGTTGATTTTGTGATTGACTTGGAACAGGTGTTAGGTGAAAAAATCAAGTTTGAACGTTTGATTCAAGACCAGTTTGTGGTGTGTACGCAGCAAACCGAGATGTCTGAACATATTTATCTGGCCTCACCTCATATTGGCGTTTCTTCACGTCGTACTGGTGTGTTGATTGAGGATTTATATTTAAGTCGCAAGCAACTATCGCGGCAGATTTTCCTGCGCTGTCAGCATTATTCAACTGCTCTGCAAATTTTGCAGCAGTATCCTACTGCCATGCTGACTCTGCCACAGAATATTGTGAGTCATTTACAGATTGAACATACACTCCATATTTTTAATGTGCCTGTTAAACTACCGCATATAAATATGGGGATGTATTGGCATAAAGATCTGGAAGAGAATAAAAGACATCAATTTTTGAGAAATGAAATTTCTAAAATTTTTGCTTAGGCTATTTTATTTATTAAATATTAAGAGGCTTAGGCTATTTAGGAAATCTTATTATTTATAAAACAATTTTTGGCTCTATATTTAGACTTAGGCTATTTCTAAGTACAAATCTAAATACTGACTGCTTAGCTTTTAAGCTACTCTCATGCAGGCTTTAATCTAAAATGTCTAAACTTTTAGTGCTGTTCTTGCACTAATTTCTGCTGATTTGGATCTTGCTCTTGCTACATCTTTCTCTCACCTGGCAAATTATGCTGGGCCTGGTTTTATTATGCTTTTCTTATTATCTGCTTTATAAATTTGTGGTTTATTTAAAGGATCTCTTTCGCCCGTTTAAAAAAAATAAAAAATATTGGTGCAGAGTCCGAAGCGTTAGTGATGGCGATACCCTAACCTGCTACCGCTTCAATGTCAGACGCTCTGAAACCAAATTGCGCTTTGCCCATGTTGATGCTCCCGAATCCAAGCAGGCCTATGGAAAAGAATCCCAACGTCTGGTTAAAAGTATGGTGCAAAATAAGATCGTACGGGTCAAAATTACCGATATTGATCGCTATGGCCGCTGTGTTGGGATAGTTTACCGTTACCGCAAGAATATTAATGAAGAAATTATCAAACGTGGTGCAGCTTGGGTCTACGAAGAATATATCCATGATAAGCATCATTTGACTTATATGCTTCAGCTACAAAACAAGGCCAAAAAACAGAAAAAAGGATTATGGAAAAGTAGCCGCCCAATTCGCCCAAGTGTGTACCGAAAGCAGCAAAAATCCTGATTTATCTATTCTCAACCTAGCAAAGTGATCTATACATCATGATCACTTTGCTAGTGAAATTTAATAAGCCAAATGCACCAGAAAGCGAAAAGCGCCTGCAATTAGTGCCAGAGTGAGAAATCCTGCCAGCCACAAGCCGACAAACCATAATAACTGTTTGCCTTTCATGATTGCTCCTCAATGATACCCATCATCACCCACACGGACTTTGTGACGGAACACCCAATACGACATACCGGTATAAATAATAATGATTGGAATTAACAGTAAGGCACCAATCAGAGTAAATAACTGGCTATTTTCAGGAGCTGCAGCCTGCCAGATGGTCACAGATGGCGGAATAATATAAGGCCATAAACTGATTAAAAATCCACTATAAGCCAGAAATACCAGAATTAGCATATAGGAAAATGGCCCTAATTCACTGCGTTTTTTACAGGCGCGTAAAGCCAACCAGGTAAAGAGCAAGACTAGAACCGGTACTGGCATAAAATAGGTTAACTGCGGTTGACTGAACCAGCGCTCGGCAATTGCCGGATGGGTCAACGGCGTATAAATACTGACTGCGCCCAGAATGATCAGCAAGGCAATAATCAGCTTTGGCATTAGCTGGTACATACGATCCTGCAGGCTGTCACCAGTTTTAAAGATTAGCCATCCACACCCTAGTGCAGCATACATGACAACCACACCCACGCCTGTGAATAAACTAAATGGCGTCAACCAATCTAATCCACCACCTACATATACGCCATTACGTGTTTCTATTCCCTGAATATAGGCTCCCAGGATTACGCCTTGCAGGAAGCTGGTCAAGGTAGAGCCCCAAATAAAGGCTTTATCCCACCAGTGTTTGCTATGTTGGGCCTTAAAGCGGAATTCAAACGCGACCCCACGAAAAATCAGGGCAATAACCATGAGAATAATCGGCATATATAAAGCAGATAATACCGTTGCATAGGCCAGTGGAAAGGCTGCAAACAGCCCTGCTCCACCGAGTACCATCCAGGTCTCATTTCCATCCCATACAGGTGCCACGGTATTCATCATCACATCGCGCTCATCCTGATGTGAAAAGAAAGGAAATAAGATACCAATACCCAAATCAAAGCCATCCATAATGACATAAATAAATACGCCAATAGCAATGATGACAATCCAAACTAGTGATAAATCAATCATTTTTTATCCCCCTGATTTGGGTCTTCAGCCACATCTTCAATGCGTTCACGAATACTGCTGAGAGGTCGACGGGAAGCCTGAATGACGGCACTATCTGTTTTATCTTCCGGTGCGGAATGAATAAATTCCGGGCCTTTATGCATGAGACGGAGTATGTAATAAATCCCAATCCCAAAAACTACACAGTACACCAGCACAAAGATAATCAAGGTCAAACCGACCTGTTCTGCCGACACCGGAGATAGCGCATCACGGGTACGCATCACGCCATAGACCACCCATGGCTGACGGCCGACTTCAGTGGTAAACCATCCTGCAAGCAAGGCGATAAAGCCGGACGGTCCCATAATCAGCGCAAATCGATGCAGGCTACGAGACTCATAAAAGCGTCCTCGTTGACGCGCCCAGGCACCCCATACAGCCAGTAAAAGCATCAATATGCCCAGCCCCACCATAATCCGGAAGCTCCAGAATACAATCAGTGAATTCGGCCGGTCTTCAGGCGCAAAATCTTTCAGGCCGGTTACTTTTCCATCCATCGAATGCGTCAAAATCAGACTGCCCACATTTGGAATCCCGATCGCATATTTGGTTTTTTCGGCTTGCATGTCCGGTATACCGAACAGGTAAAGTGGCATTCCACCATCATGATTGGTTTCCCAATGCCCTTCCATGGCAGCCAGTTTGGCTGGCTGATGTTTGAGGGTATTCAGACCGTGTAGATCTCCAATGAACACCTGTAAAGGCGAAAGCACCAGAATCAGCCACATTGCCATGGAAAATGACGTTTTTACCAGAGCATCACGCCGCCCTTTGATCAGATGCCAAGCTGCCGTACCCGCGACCAGCAAGGCCGAGACTAAAAAGGCAGCAATGGCCATATGGGCCAGCCGATAAGGAAAGGATGGATTAAATACGATAGCGAGCCAGTCCTGTGGCACAATAATGCCATTTTCAATCGCAAAGCCTTGTGGAGTCTGCATCCAGCTGTTTGAAGATAAAATCCAGAACATCGAGATACAGGTACCGACGGCCACCATCAGGGTCGAGAAAAAGTGAGCACGCGGCCCCACTCGCCCCCAGCCAAACAACATGATGCCCAAGAAACCAGCTTCCAAAAAGAAGGCTGTAAGCACTTCATAAGCCAGTAAAGGACCGGTTACACTGCCCGCGATCCGGGAAAATTCACTCCAGTTGGTACCGAACTGATAGCTCATGACCACGCCGGAAACGACGCCCATGCCAAAGGCAACCGCAAAGATTTTGACCCAGAATTTAAACAGGTCCTGATAAATCGGGTTTCGGGTTCTTAGCCAGCGCCATTCCAATATGGCTAAGAAACTGGCTAACCCAATAGAAATGGCAGGAAAAATGATGTGAAAGGACACAGTAAAGGCAAACTGTATCCGCGCTAATTCTAATGCAGTTAGACCCAAGCTCATAAGTTTCACCTATGAATAAGTTATTAGGGTTGGTTGACAGTTCATATATGTCTGCGACGTAAAGAATATATTTCGCAAAATTTTTAGCTGATATAAGACAGGCAATTTAGTCACTCTCAATGAATGACTCATAACGAGATAGAAGCAAAAAAATATACTCGTCCTGAAAGGCAGTAGCTCAAACCAGCTCAGATTTTGTTATGAAACCGGGCAATAGTTTTGCTCTTCCCTTTGTTTCATACCTCATCTGCTCAAGGTGAGCTTACAGCGCAATCCATTTATGAAATCTCAACAAACCTTAAGTCGATATCCCTTAATTTTTAAGACACTAAGCTTTTAATTCTATTTAGCTTAGACCTAAGCCCTGCTTAAATATGTAGCAATTTGTCGATCATTCTTTACACAGCTTAACATTTAGCTAAATCTGTTCAGCTCAGTAAAAACGCTCGGCAGCTTTTTATTTCCCCAATCTTGTATCTATAAAAAAATAAGCGTACATTGAACAAAAATTAGTTAGCCATGTTAACTATATGCAGCCTACTATGCTCCGGTTTCGTGCTCTGCTTTTACGCTGTGCACGGCTCATGAGTGATGAAATCAATATCATATTGCTGTCATCACAACTTAATTATTCTTTGTGGCAGGTGCTCTATGTGATTCAGTCACAGCAGCAATGTACGCTGGCCGACATTTCCAGCTATCTGAATGTATCTAAGCCCTGTATTACCAAACGGATTCAGTATCTGGTCGAATTAGACCTTATTTCTCAGCTTGAAACCCCAGACCGACGTCAGAAGCTTTTTACTTTAACCCCCAAAGGTCTTGAGACTTTTGCAGTCTGTTCCACACAGATCGATGCTTTTGAAGATCAGCTTCTGGCTCAAATTCCAGATAAAGAAATCGCTGCCAGCCGACATGTTTTATTGGAATTGATGCAGCAATTGCAGCCTACTTCGTCTCAAGGAGATGCCAATGAGCCAAGATAAAGCTCCTCTTTGGACTTCCAATTTCATCCTGATCAGTTTGGTGAATTTTCAACTGGTACTGGTTTTCTATTTGTTGGTGATTGTGATTGTCGGCTACTCTGTGGCCGAATTGGGCGCCAGTACAGCGCAAGCCGGTCTGGTTTCCGGCCTGTTTATTGTCGGGACCTTATTGGGCCGTATTATTATTGGAAAATTACTGAACCGTCTGGGTCTCAAACTTACCCTTCTATCAGGTTTAACAGGTTTTTTTGATCTTTTCCGGACTTTATATGATTCCGGTTCAGCTGGAACTTCTGTTGGGGATTCGCCTGATCCATGGCTTTATGATGGGGGTGGCATCAACTGTGCTGGGTACGGTGATTGCCCAGACTATTCCGGTAACACGGCGCGGTGAAGGAATTGGCTACTTCAGTATGAGCAATACGGTCGGCACCGCAATTGGTCCCTTTATGGGCATCTGGTTGATGTCACATTTTGATTATCAGATGATTTTTTTGGTGAGCAGTGTCATCGCACTGAGCAGCCTTATCTGTAGCGTATTTATCCAGCCGCCCCCTATTAAATCAAGGACATCAATTCAAGCGACTTCACAGGCTTCCAGTAAACTGGCGCAATATATTGAGCCGAAAGCCCTACCAATTGCAGTCATTGTCCTGTTGTTAACGACGTGTTATTCAGGCGTTTTGTCTTTTATCCATTTCTATGCCCAAGACATTGATCTGGTCGAAACAGCCTCTTTCTTCTTTCTGATGTATGCCATTGCCATTTTGCTATCGCGCCCTTTTACTGGTCCACTAATGGATCGTAAAGGTGAAAATATCATTATTTATCCTGCGATTATCCTTATGGCATTGGGTATTTTTTTGCTCAGTCAGACCCAAAACTCAGTCATGTTACTAACAAGCGCTGCGCTGCTTGGTTTTGGTTTCGGCAATATCCTGTCGGTCTGTCAGACGATTGCTGTAAAAAGTACCACTTTGCAGCGTATGGGTCTGGCAACTTCGACCTTCTTTATTGCTTTGGATGCCGGTCTAGGTTTTGGACCTTATTTTCTGGGAATGCTGCTGGATCAGATCGGCTATCGTCAGTTATATCTCGTCTTGGCCTTAGTCAGTATCAGCGGGTTAATCTGGTATTATCTGTTGCATGGCAGAACTGCTGCCAAAATCCAAACTTCAAGTGAATAACGTTTTAAAAGCGCTGGCTAAACCGGCGCCGATATTCTAAAGGAGTTAGTCCTGTTTTTCTATGAAACAAACGCCGGAATGAGCTGGGATCTTGATAGCCCACATACTGCATAATAAGATCGACGGCCTGATCAGTTTCTTCCAGCCGTTTGCGTGCTGCTTCAATACGGATGGCTTGCAAATATTGGTTTGGCGGTACATCTAATGCCTGCTTAAAGCGCCGGATCAGGGTTCTAGTAGTGACATTAAACTGGCCCGCCAGCTCATCCAGAACAAAATTCCGATCAAAGTTCTGCTGCAGCCACTCCTGTACCTTTTGTACCAGTTCGTCTTGATGCGGCTTGCCAATTTTCAATAAAGAATAAGACAATTGGCTATCACGCCGATAATCAATGACAAAAGACTTGGCGGATTGCATGGCAACTTCAAAGCCATGGAAACGCTCGATCAAATGCAATCCCAGATCAAACCAGGCCAAACCTCCACCCGCACAATAAATATGTTGATCGCGGCTAATCATCAAATCAGCATTCAGTTTGACCTGCGGATAGCGTAAGCGAAACATATCCTGAAAGCCCCAATGTGTGGTGGCGACACGATCGTCTAAAATTCCAGCCTCTGCAAGAAAGAAATTCCCGGTACAATTTCCAGCAATGAGAATTGCCTGCGTATGAGCGGTTTTAAGAAACTCGATCAGACTCCGATTCTGCTCCAGTACTTCCAGAATCGGAGCAGCAATTGTGGGCACAACCAGAATATCCGCATTCTTAATTTCGTGATAGGCACAATGGGCCTGCAATTCCAGACCATTAATGCAGCGGACAGCTTGCCCATCTGGACTGGCAACCTTAACTGTAAACCGACGTTGCACATGCTGCTGCTGAATCCGGTTCCAGCTCACACCGGCCATAGCGAATAAATCGGCCACTCCAGTAATTGCTGAAGCCAAAGCGCCATCAAAACCTAAAATTACTATCTGTTGCATCTTTGCTTTTTGTCACTTTTCACCCACTTCATGTCATTATTGACAATCCTCTTAAATAAAAGCAACTGCTAGTCTGAAAAGCTATCTCAAGGATGTTTTTTCAGGACCGAACCATGACTCAACTAATCAATGATAAAGATCTTAATTTCCTGCTTTATGATGTATTTAAACTGGACGCGCTAACCGAACTGGAGCGCTATCAGGATCATGATAAAAACACCTTTGATAGTATCCTGGATACAGCCAAAGGCATCGCAACTGATTATTTTGCGCCGCACAATGCCAAGGCCGATCAGCATGAGCCCAGCTTTGACGGTACAAAGGTAGAAACCATTGCTGAAGTCAAAGTAGCCTGGCAACAGTTTGCCAATGCCGGACTGCTCTGTGCGCAACATGATTATGTAGATGGCGGTATGCAATTACCGGTTCTGGTGAATATGGCGTGTAATGCCTATTTCATGTCAGCGAACCCTTCAACTGTGGCCTATTCTTTTCTGACTGCTGCCGCAGCCAATCTGATTCAGGCCTTTGCCTCGGCAGAACAAAAACAGCTGTTTTTACCACCTATGTTGAGTGGCCGCTTTGCAGGCACCATGGCAATGACTGAACCGAATGTCGGTTCTTCTCTAGGAGATCTGACCACGAGAGCTACTCCTCAAGCAGATGGCAGCTATCGCATTAAAGGTCAAAAAATGTTTATTTCTGGCGGCGATCAGGATATTACTGAAAATATAGTACATCTTGTTTTGGCCCGTATTCAGGATGCTCCGCAAGGAGTGAAAGGCATTTCCCTGTTTATTGTGCCGAAATTCCAAACCAATAGTGATGGTTTACTCGGTAAATCCAATGATGTACAACTGGCGGGTCTTCTGCACAAGATGGGTTATCGTGGAACCACGTCCACTATCTTGAATTTTGGTGAAAATGATAATTGCTTAGGCTATTTAATTGGTGAGCCAGGACAGGGCTTAAAATACATGTTCAAGATGATGAATGAAGCACGTGTCGGCGTAGGCCTTGGCGCTGCCATGATTGGTTATCGCGGCTATCTGGAATCGCTGGATTATGCCAAGAACCGTCCACAAGGCCGTCCGGTACATGAAAAAGGCACTGATATCAAACCCGTCAATATTATTGAGCACACGGATGTAAAACGTATGCTGCTGGCACAGAAGTCTTATGTAGAAGGCTCTCTGGCCCTTTGCCTTTTTGCAGCCCGATTGATTGATGAGCATCAGGCTGCACAAAATGAAGACAGTGCTATCTTGCTAGATTTAATTACACCTGTGGTCAAATCATTCCCGTCTGCTTATGGGGTTAAAGCCAATGATCTGGCAATCCAGGTTTTGGGGGGCGCTGGCTATACCCGCGAATATCCGGTGGAACAATGTTATCGGGATAATCGCCTGAATCCGATTCATGAAGGCACGTATGGGATTCAGTCGCTGGATTTGCTTGGACGCAAGCTCTGGCAGCACAATGGTAAGGGCCTGAGTTTGCTGATGCAGCGAATGCAGAAAACCCTGTCTGATATTCAGTATCCAACATTGATCGACTTGGCAGAACAATTTAAACAGCATCTAAATACGGTACAGGCAACTACACAGAAACTGGGTCAGGCCTTAATGCAGGGTCAGGTCAGTGAGTCCTTGGCGAATTCAGGCTTATATCTGGACATGATGGGCAAAACCATCATTGCCTGGCTCTGGCTAGAGATGGCTCATCAAGCTCAACACAAATTCGCCTCTTCCCCTCAGCAGGAAGATCAGGATTTTTTGGCCGGAAAAATGCAGGCGGCTCAATATTTTATTCGATGGGAATTACCTGAAATTGAACATCAGGCCAAGTTACTGATGAACTTTGATGACACCTGCCTGAAGATGCAGGCTGACTGGTTCTAAGATCTTTTGTATGTTTAATTAGCTGTTGAGCGCATATAAAATGGCTTTACTTTTAAAGTTTAAGTTCATGGATATACGATCCACTAAAACCTCTTCCGCACTGGTTGGAGGTTAGACTGCATGAAACTCGCTGTATTCTGTGATCTCAAATAAGAGCAGTATTTGACGGGTTTTAAGCTAAACAGCATAGCTTCACAAGATATCCGCCTTGTGAAGCTATGCTGCGCATATGAACCAAACCCAAATAATCAAAATAATTGCTGAAATTTAATGCAGAATGAAAAAATGCCAAATCAAAATCAGAACGTGTATCTCTAAACTTCTCATACAGAATAAAGCCAATTCAATTAGGCCATTGTCCTGTCTAACACACCAAATTTTTTAAAGATTTTAGCCCGTTTGGAAGGCAGAATATTAGCCTTGGTCAAATCCCCTTGATAATGCTGATACACGCGCTGATCCATCATTTTATACCATAAAGGTGGAATTAAAGCTGGGATCAGCATCGTGGCATAACCACCTGGCAATTCCGGTGCTTCATCAAAATGGCGTAGTGCCTGGAATGGCCGGCTTGAAAAAGCATGATGATCCGAATGGCGCTGTAACTGATATAAAAACAGGTTGGTCACAATATTGTTATTGTTCCAGCTATGTTCTGGCAATGTTCTTTCATAACTGCCATCGGCTTTTAGTCCGCGCTTCAGACCATAATGTTCAAGATAATTCACAATTTCGAACAGGCTGATGCCATAAAATGCCTGCGTCACAGTATAAGGAATAAGTTTCTTGCCATACGCCTTGAACATCAGGGCATGATAAGAGGCACTCATGGCCCAGCCATGAAACAGCTCGTTTTCCGTACTGAAGAACTTTAAACCTTTACGCTCCAAGCGTCTTTTTTCAATCTGAACTGCGGATTTCAGCCCCCCTATTACGGTGCGTGGCCAGAAACGATAAAAAGATTCGCCCATTTTTGAAGAAGCCGGATCTTCCGGGGTCGCTACCCGCTTATGATGCCCATATGGATGTTCAATACGAAAATGGTTGTAGACCAACGGCATCAGACTGGCATGTGACCAGTAATGGTCTTTTTTATGAGGACGATGACTCAGCTCATGGGCTGTGTTCACCCCGATGCCGTTAATCGCACCCATCGACATACCAAGCAGGATCTGGTCCAGCAAAGACACTTCCGGACGAGTCACCACATAGCCTGCAAAGGCATTAGCTGCTATTTGTAAGGGAATAAACAGTTTCACAATACGGTCATAATAAGGATCTTTAACCAGTACCTGAATCTGCATATCATCGGGATTATTGGCATCATCACCAATCAGGGCATCCAAGCTCGGAATAATTACATGCAGTAGTAAAGGTCCACCCAAGGCAAAAAATTTTTTAGTTGCCTTGGGGCCAAAATGATAACCAGCCAGAATTCCCATACCAATTACAGGCAAGCCGGGGCTGAGTAGCCAGCCAAAACGTTTCTTATCCAGTTGCCGCCCTTTGAGTGCGGGTGCATCCTGCTTGAACTGAACGGTTTGAATTTGTGCAGGGGCATTCATTGCGACCCTCCTTTTTTATGTTACTCTGCACATATAGTTCAATATTTCAGCATCGGCGAACAGTATTTAAAGTCCAGAAAAACTATGTCAGCGTCTTTGGCTCCATGGGCCAAATTTTGGCCCTCAATCACAAAAACCAGATCATTTGAAATAAACTGACTAAAATAGTCACATCGAGTTAGGCATGGATGCTTTAAGTAAAATTTTTGATGATATTCATTTGGAGAAATCAGAATACCTTTATATTAAGGTCTTTCATCCGGGTGGCTTTGCCTATCAGCATGAACCATCCATGCTGGCTTATGTACTGTTACATGGCCAAGCACAATTAAAATTCATGGACGGCAGTCTGCTTGAGCTGCAACAAGGCGATCTGGTGTTATTACCCGCGGGCACTGCACACCGCCTGTCTTGCCCGGATACCACCGACTTCTCTGAATACTTTCCGATTAATCCGTTTTTTCCGACCCATTCGCAGCAATGTGTAGATCTCAATCCGGATCAATCGGCAGAACACAGTTTTATATTGGCCATTCGCTCAAGTATGGATATTCAGATGGCTAAACCTTTGCTCAGTGCCTTACCCAAGCATCTGCATATTCAGCATATTCTGGGTGATACGGCCCCGGAATGGCTACAAATCGGCCTACAGTTTCTGGCCCAAGAAACCCAGCAGCAGCGTCCGGGACGTGATAAAATTTTGGACCATCTGGTCAGTATCTTACTGATTGAATGTGTCCGTGATCATATTCTGAATCTGGAAGATGCTTCAAGCTGGCTGAATGCCCTTTCACATCCTGAACTGTCGAATGCACTGGCAGTTATTCATGGCAAACCGGAACTACCTTGGACCGTTGAAAGTCTGGCCGGACAATGTCACATGTCCAGATCCAAATTTGCCCAACTATTTACTCAGGTCGTGGGTGAACCGCCTCTGGCCTATCTGCAACAGCACCGTCTGCGCCTAGCTGCCCAATATTTAAGAAATAGCGGATTTAGCATCCAGCGAATTGCCTATCTGGTGGGCTATTCATCTGAGACGGCGTTTAGTCAAAGCTTTAAAAAACAGTTTGAACAAACGCCAACCCGCTATCGCTCCAATTGCCAGGGCACTAAAGTTCGATTATTGGACTAAGTCTAGTATTGCCTTAACAGGATCTTCACTATTACTGGATAGCAACTGCTTGTGCATAGTGATGTGCTGCATAACCTGAATCTGAGCCACTTCAATACTCATCAGCTTTTCAATTTCGGTCGCCAGCTTTTCTGGGGTTGCTTCAGACTGGATGAGTTCCTGAATGACTTTTTTGCCCGCAATAATATTTGGCAATGAGAAATAAGGAATTTTCACCAACAGTTTGGCAATTCGATAAGTCAGCCAATGCAGTTTATAGAAGGTCACCATTGGTCGATGCAATAGCATCGCCTCCAGCGTCGCGGTCCCGGAAGCCAAGGCAATAATATTCGAGGCATTCATCACTTGACGGCCAATCTTTGACTCGCGACCGCTATTTTCTATGAGTCGTACCCGCGCTGTTAAACTGGCCGGATATTGCACCAACAAACTTTCAATTTGCTGTTTGCGCGCCTCATTAATGGCAGGAACCAGGAAAATATAATCGGGATGTTTCTGGTGTAAAAGGTTGGCTGCATCCAGGACCAATGGCCCTAAACGCTCAATCTCTCCCCGACGGCTTCCTGGCAGCAAGGCGATGTATTTCAATGCCGGATCCAGCCCCAGTTCTGTCTGAGCTTCGGTCAGATCATTTTTTAGCGGCAACTGACCTGCCAGTGGATGGCCGACAAAGGCCGCTGGAATATCCCACTTTTTAAAGAACACTTTTTCAAAAGGAAATAAACACAAGACCAGATCAATACTGGCTTTAATTCCATGCACACGTCCCTGACGCCATGCCCACACCGAGGGGCTGACATATTGCACGGTTTTAATCGGTAACTGCTTCTGCTTCAGGCTTTTAGAAAGACGCAGGTTAAAATCAGGCGCATCAATACCAATAAAAATATCGACCGGATCTTTACTCCAAATGTCCACCAGACCATCACGGACGGCAAACAGCTTTTTAATATCTTTGAGAACTTCAACTATTCCCATGACTGACAGAATATCAATTGGATAATAGCTCTTAAAGCCTTCGGCCAACATTTGCGGCCCGCCAATCCCTTCAAATTCCACATCAATACCCTGCTCTCGAAAACTACGGATGAGCTTTGCACCAAGCGTATCTCCCGATACCTCTCCCACCACGATTCCGATTTTAAGTTTCCGTTTTTGCAAGTGTATTCCCTCAGATGTGTTGAATGTCAGCCCTACAGGATTCTAACATAATCCACAATTTAATCCTGAGTAAGCAATATACAGCGAACCCCGCCGCCGAAATAAAAGAAAATGATGCGGTAAAAGTAATCTTAAGCAGTGAACTCCTTATCTAAAAGATCAAAGATAAAATGCTCAGGTATTAAAAAGTATTGAAGAAAACCGCCTAATTCTAAAACAGCACGTAGATAAATATTCTTGTATTAACTGTGCTTTGCGAAACCCACAGTGCCAATAATTTTCCAGCTCTCTGTATGGAAAACAGAGCTTGTATTTCTTCTGAGTTTAAATATTCAAGAAAATCTCACTGTTTCGGCTTTTATAATTTTACACTTCAGATTTGTTAAAACTGCGTTGGTAAGATTGAACTAATCACTTGAATATTAAGAATGAACCTTTAGTCAATAAAATCTTTATCTTTTTTTAGAATAAGTAAATCATCAATAAAGACAACAATTTAAGCTTAAAAACCATAAGATAAGCTCGTTTTTTATTTTGGCATACATGCATGTTTGGTCCAATTGAATTTATTCTGGCAGGCGTTCTGGTGGGTTTTTGTGTAGGCATTACTGGTGTAGGTGGTGGCTCGCTGATGACTCCAATCCTGATTGGCCTGTTCCGGATTGAGCCGCATATCGCCATTGGGACGGACCTGCTCTATGCTGCCATTTCCAAATTTTGCGGTTCTTTTGTTCATGCCCAAAAAATGAATATTGTGTGGCCAATCGTTATCTGGCTGGCTGTAGGCAGTATTCCGGCTTCTTTTGCCACGCATTGGGTACTGGATAATTACCTAAGCCAATCGGCTCACTACAAATTAGTACTGACAATGGTTTTGGGTTTCATGCTCACCCTGACCGGCACCTCGATTGTATTTCGTAGCCAGATTGAAGCGCTATTTAATACATACCGTAAACAGGCATTTCCAGATATGACCCAAGAACTGGAGCATGTCAAACTGCAAGCCAATGATAAACGTGTCTTGATCATGATTATGGGGATTATACTGGGCGTGTTTGTCACCCTTTCCTCGGTAGGTGCTGGTGCATTTGGAATTATGGCACTGGTCTTGATGTTTCCCAATTTACCCATGATCCGCATTATTGGTTCTGACGTGGTACATGCGGTATTACTGACTTTAGTCGCAGGCCTTGGCCATATGAGTTCAGGTAATGTAGACTTTTATCTGTTGGGATGGTTGCTTGTCGGTTCTATTCCGGCGATTGTGATCGGTACTTTACTCAGCTCACGTATGCCGGAAAAACTGATCCGCAAGATTCTGGGAATCACCCTGTTTGCTCTTGGTATCAATTTCATGCTTAATCCGGTGAAATCTAAACCTGTGCAACCTGTTGAATCCGCAGTGATACTTCAACCCGACAAAATACAGCCTGTTTAAACTAACTATCCGATTCATCAATTTTTTTTCAAAGAAATATTCATCTTTTTTATAACAAAGTGACGCATCATTCATGTTATATTCAGGCTATTAAACAACCTTTTGTATGATCAAACCAGTGACGGCAATGAATACACTACAGTCAAAACCTATTTCAGCATCAGATATTGATGACGTGAATATCCAAAGCATGATTCCTCTGGTAACGCCTGCTCAGTTAAAAACAGAATTACCATTGACTGAAACTGCTTATCAAACCGTACTGCATGGTCGTGAAACGATTCGCAATATTCTAGATGGTCAGGATAAACGTCTATTTGTGGTCATTGGTCCATGTTCTATCCATGATCCGGCTGCTGCACACGAATATGCTGAACGCCTGAAAGTATTGAGCGAGAAAGTCAAAGATACGCTGTATATCGTGATGCGTGTTTATTTTGAAAAGCCACGTACGACTGTGGGCTGGAAAGGTCTGATCAATGACCCGGATATGAATGACTCTTTCAATATTGAAAAAGGTCTGCGTATCGGTCGTAAACTGTTAACGGAACTCAATGAAATGGGCCTGCCATGTGCAACCGAAGCCCTGGATCCAAACTCTCCGCAATATTATCAGGATCTAATTTCATGGTCAGCGATTGGTGCGCGTACCACCGAGAGCCAAACTCACCGTGAAATGTCTTCCGGCCTGTCTTCACCAGTAGGCTTTAAAAATGGTACTGATGGCGGTTTAACAGTTGCAACCAATGCCATGCAATCAGTTAAACATGGCCATAGCTTCCTCGGTTTGAATGATCAGGGACAGGTTGCTGTAATTCGCACCTCAGGTAACCCATATGCACATGTGGTACTCCGTGGTGGTAATGGCAAACCGAACTATGACGCCGGCTCGGTTGCTGATGCTGAAGCTGCTTTGGCCAAAGCCAAAGTCAGTAGCAAGATCATGATTGATGCCAGCCATGCCAACTCGAATAAAGATCCGTTCTTACAACCTCTGGTCTTAAAAAACATTACCGAACAAATTCTTGATGGAAACAAGTCAATTGTTGGTATTATGGTAGAGAGTCACCTGAAAGGGGGTCGTCAGGATATTCCAGCCAATCTGGCCGATTTGGAATATGGTAAATCAGTAACTGATGGCTGTATCGACTGGGATACTACAGAAAAAGTATTACTCGACATGCATGAGGCATTAAAAGACGTTTTACCGAACCGTTAAACGATCTAACAAACGCCATCGCTAAGATGGCGTTTTTTTCTGCACAAGGAAAATTTTATCTAATGAATGACATTGAAACTGCGCTCAGCCAAATTGAAAACTTTCAGTTCATCCATGAGCATCTGTTCAGCTCGGGCCAACCGACTGCCGAACAGCTAAAACTGATGAAAGAATACGGCGTATCCACTGTTATTAATGTGGCTTTGACCGACAGCGTCCAACATTTATTACATGAAGATAAAATTTGCCTTGATCTGGGTTTGAACTATATCCAGCTGCCCATTTCCTGGGAAAGACCTTCTGACGATCAATGTCTGTTAGTACTTGATCTGATTGATCATCTGGTAAAACAGCACATGGTCTGGGTACATTGCTCAAAGAATTATCATGTCAGCTGCCTGATGTATCTATACCGTCAATACTCAATGAATATAGATATGCCAGCTGCCCAGGAATATTTGCATGAAATCTGGGAACCCAATGAAACCTGGACCGGACTCATGCACGCAGTTGCCCTACAACTTCAAGGCCGTAAAGCAACCCATGAACTGGAATTGTCCTTGATTCATCCACATCACTTTGTTTGATGTTATTTATGATGACTAACCAGGACAGTCGCCGTGGCCAGGATACCTTCCTGACGTCCGGTAAAGCCTAATTTTTCAGTAGTGGTGGCTTTAATACTGATTTGAGTCACCTCCACATTCAACACATCGGCAATGCTCTGACGCATTTCCAGATTATGTTTGGCCAGTTTTGGACGTTCACAGGCAACCGTGATGTCTGCATTATTCAGTATATAACCCCGGTCCAGAATCAACTGATAGACATGTTTTAATAACACCTTGCTGTCCGCTCCTTTGAGTTGCGGATCGGTATCTGGAAAATGCTGACCAATATCCCCCAGTGCCAATGCCCCGAGTAAGGCATCACTCAATGCATGCAGAATCACATCACCATCAGAATGGGCCTTTAAGCCATGCGTATGCGGAATCTGGATACCCGCCAAGGTCACAAAATCCCCTTCCTCAAATGCGTGTATATCCAGACCCTGACCAATACGAATTTGTGCAACCACTGCTTTTATCCTTTAGAAATAACCAATTGAAATCTTGTATACTACGTTTCTATTTCGCTATAGTTAGACCAAGCGTAACACAGTGAAAGTATAAGCGATCATGCTACTGAAAACTGATCTAAATATGATGAAAATAATCGGTCTATGTTTCGGCACAGCAATGCTGGCGACGACCAGCGGCCATGCAGAATTACCGGATTGCGTGAAGCAAAGTAATAATAATGCCGCGATAAAAAAAATGTGTTCGTCAGATCTGGATGAGCCTCGGGAAAAACTGGCCAATCAATATCTGACCGCTTTTTTAATTACCGATGCGCCGCTGTATTTACTTAAAGATACGCATCAGTTATGGGCAAAACGCATACAGCAATGCAAAACCTTGGACTGTTTCAAGCAGCAGTTTGAGCTGCGTCTGGATGACTTAAATATTTATATTTCTCTTAACCAGAGCCTTACCCAGCATTATCTGAAATTTGAAAATGGATACATGGCCAAACAGCCCGTACATCTCAAAATCCACCAACTGAGCAAAGACCGCATCAAGATTGAAGGAATCGCCTATCGTAGTCCAAATAACCGCCCTGAAACACAGACTGTTCCTTTTTTGGCCTATAGCACACCAGACACGAAAACCCAGATTTTTGACAATGAACATGATTGCAAATATCAGTTTCGCTATGACAAAGCCATCTTGAAAGTCAGTAGTCCACAAAAAGGCTGTGAACGCTTTAATGGAATATACCGTCTGTATGACTAAATAACTAAAACCGATTATTTCTATACAATATTTAATTATATTTCAGTAAATTAGACAATTAATTTTCTACCCACTAACACTTTCTTATTTTAAAGGCACTGAAGCGGGTTAAGCCTTTTTAGGCAGGATACTGCCGGAGAATCTGTTGACTAATCATAGCCGCTGTTGCAGCTGACAGGGTCCAGCCCAAATGACCATGACCAGTATTATAAAATATCCTTTCCCGTTTACCCTGACGTA